>CACJMX010000017.1:0-2160 GCA_902594635.1 uncultured Pelagibacteraceae bacterium | reverse complement strand
ATTTTCCAAAATATCTTCAGTGATATTTTTGTTTATCGGAATTTTTTTGATGCGTTTGGCTGGTCAAGGATTAACCACACATACAGCAACAACAACTATATCACGATTTTTTGAAAAAAATAGAGGACGAGCATTAAGTATCGGTTGGTTAGGTCTATCTTTAGCGGAATTTATATTACCAGTTTTAATTGTTTTTTTGCTAACATTTATAGAGTGGAGAAACCTTTGGATTTCAATATCATTAATTGTGATTATAGTTTTACCAATTGTTTCCTACACTCTAGTTAGGGAAGTTAAATTAGATACTAGAGAAAATACTAATTCTGCAAAAGATTTAAAAGAAATTAGACAATGGAAAAGAATAGAGGTACTGAAAGATTATAGGTTTTACATTATATGTATGACAATGCTTGCAATGCCATGGATTGCAACAGGTTCATTTGTTTATCAATCATTTATTACAACTTCAAAAGGATGGGGACCCTATATTATAGCTCAATCCTTTATGGCATATTCAATTTTTTCCGTAATTACTTTATTTGTCTCTGGTTTCTTGATTGATAAATTTACCAGTAGAAAATTATTGATTTATATGAATATCCCACTTTTTTTTGCTACGATTGTATTATTTTATTTTGACTCGCCAATTTCGTCTTTTTTCTTTTTAGGTTTGGTAGGTATTTCTAATGGTCTTGCAAATGTACTGGGCTCTTCAACATGGGCTGAAATCTATGGCGTAAAATATATTGGATCAATCAAGGCTTTAACAACTGCTCTAATGGTATTTTCAACAGCTTTTGGAACAGCTTTATTTGGTATTTTGATCGATATTAACTTTACAATAGAGCAAATTGCTATTGTTTCAGGCTCTTATATTTTGCTTTCAATAATTCTTCTTTATCTAGTAAGAAATAAATTAAACCCAATATATATATAAAAAACTGCTTGATTTTAGAGAGCCCACTGTATAAATACTGCGCATGGCAAGAGTAACTGTAGAGGACTGCATTGATAAAGTAGATAGTCCTTATGAATTAGTATTAGTAGCTAAAGAAAGAGCTACTCAATTAAACGCTGGCATAGAGCCAACAATTGACAGAGATAATGATAAGAATACGGTTATTTCATTAAGAGAAATTGCTGAGGAAAAAATTCAAGTATCTGATTTGACAGATAGCGCTGTTTATAAACTTAGAAAACATGTTGAACAAGTTGATGACACTGCAGAAGATGATGAAGATATAGGTGATGATTTTGAAAATTTATACAAAGGTGAAATTTCTAAAAGTGGAACCCCAATTCTTCCATCAAAAAGAGCAAGAAAAACCCCAGAAAAAATTCAAGTTACAAAAGAAGATTTAGCAGAATTATCTGAAACTGCTAAAGCTGATGTTGATAGTTCAGTTAGTGAAGAGACTATGAGTGAAGAAGGTGAAGTATCTTTAGACGAAGTTTCAAATAGTGAAGAGCCAACTCAAGAAAATACTCCAGAAGATCAATAAATTTTAATTTACAAATTCTTTAATTATTTTTTCTCTGTGTTCATCTAGATCAGGTATATCACCTCTTTTATTAGGATCATCATACGTAGACATTTTAATAGGATTTCCTGCCAATTTAAAATCTCCAATAACTTTATGGTAGGCTTTTACAATCATGTTTCTTGCTTCCACTTGAGGATTCTCAACTGCCTCTTTAATATTAAATATTGGACCACAAGGAATTTTATCTTTCTCCATTTGATTGACCCATTCATTAGTTGATTTAGCAGAAAGTTTATTTTCAAGAATAGTTTTAAGTTCATCCATATGTTTTGCTCTTGAAGAATTAGTGTTAAATTTTTCATCAGTAAATATTTCAGGAACCTCTAAAATATTACAAAGCTTTTCAAATAATTTATCATTGCCAGCAGCAATAATTATGTAGCTATCTTTTGTTTTAAATGCCTCAAACGGAGCAATCGATGGGTGCCTTGAACCCATTGGCTTAGGTATTTCGTTTTTCGATAAATATCTTGCAATTGCATTTTCAAGAATTGCAATTTGACAATCAAGCATTGAAACATCGATATGCATTCCTTTACCTGTTTTTTGTCTATCGTACAGAGCTGCATTAATTCCAATTGTTGTAAATAAGCCAGCTGTTATATCACCAATTGAA
>CACJMX010000016.1:0-2477 GCA_902594635.1 uncultured Pelagibacteraceae bacterium | reverse complement strand
CCTCCACCATTCAGTAGAATTTTAAGTGGCAATGGAGTGTTACTCTTGGGGTTGTGCGGGTGTAGTTCAATGGTAGAACGCTAGCCTTCCAAGCTGGATGTAAGGGTTCGATTCCCTTTACCCGCTCCAAGAAAAAAATTAGTAATGAAACAAATAAAACTGAGGTAAAAAAGTAATGTCGAAAGAAAAATTTGTAAGAAATAAACCCCACTGTAACATTGGGACTATTGGTCATGTCGACCATGGTAAAACAACTCTTACTGCTGCAATCACAAATGTGTTAGCACAAGCAGGTGGTGGAACTGCGGTTGCTTACGATCAAATTGATAAAGCGCCAGAAGAAAAAGAAAGAGGAATAACTATTTCAACTGCTCACGTTGAGTATGAAACTGAAAAGAGACACTATGCTCACGTAGATTGTCCAGGTCACGCTGACTACGTAAAAAATATGATTACTGGTGCAGCACAAATGGACGGTGCGATTTTGGTAGTAAATGCTGCAGACGGTCCAATGCCACAAACTAGAGAACATATTCTTTTAGGTAGACAAGTTGGTATTCCAGCTATTGTTGTTTATCTTAATAAAGTTGATCAAGTTGACGATAAAGAAATGATTGAACTTGTAGAAGAAGAAATTAAAGAACTTTTAACTTCTTATAAATATCCTGGTGATAAAACACCAATCGTTAAAGGTTCCGCATTAGCAGCTGTTGAAGGAAGAGATGATGAAATTGGAAAAAATTCAATTTTAGAATTAATGAAAGCTGTTGACGAGCATATACCACAACCAGCTAGAGAAGTAGATAAGCCTTTCTTGATGCCTGTTGAGGATGTTTTTTCAATTTCTGGTAGAGGAACAGTTGCAACTGGTAGAGTTGAATCTGGTGTAGTTAAAACTGGTGAAGAAGTTGAAATCGTTGGAATTAAAGAAACAAAAAAGTCAGTTTGTACTGGTGTTGAAATGTTTAGAAAGCTTTTAGATACAGGTGAAGCTGGTGATAATGTTGGAATTTTATTGAGAGGTATAGAAAGAGATGACATCGAAAGAGGTCAAGTACTTTGTAAACCTGGATCAATTACTCCACACACTAAATTTGAAGCTCAAGCGTATGTACTTAAAAAAGATGAAGGTGGAAGACACACTCCATTCTTTACTAAGTACAGACCACAGTTTTATTTTAGAACAACAGATGTAACAGGTGAAGTAGAATTACCAGCTGGAACTGAAATGGTTATGCCAGGTGATGATGCTAAATTCACAGTGAAATTAATTACACCGATTGCAATGGCTGAAAAATTAAATTTTGCCATTCGTGAAGGTGGAAGAACTGTTGGAGCAGGAGTAGTAACTAAAATTATAGAGTAACTCTATAAATAGGAGTGTAGCTCAATTGGTAGAGCGCCGGTCTCCAAAACCGGAGGCTGAGGGTTCGAGTCCCTCCGCTCCTGCCAATTAGAGCTAATAAAGTATGAGAAACCCGATTAAATTTATTCAAGAAGTAAAACAAGAGGCATTTAAAGTTACCTGGCCAACTTGGAAAGAGACTTTACAAGGTGCCTTGATGGTATTTGCTATGGCTGTGGTGATGTCTCTGTTTTTTTTACTTTTAGATCAGGTTTTAAAGTTTTTCTTAGAACTTTTACTTAAGGTGAGTATTTAATGAAAAACTGGTATATTGTTCAATCTCATTCTAGCTTTGAAAATAAAGTTGCTTCACTAATTAAAGAAGAAGCAGACAAAGCTAAAATTAGCGAAAAATTTGAAGAAATAGTTGTTCCAACTCATGATGTTACCGAAGTAAAAAGAGGAAAAAGAATTCAAAGAAAAAAAAAATATTTTCCAGGATATGTACTAATAAAGAGTGAGATGGATAATAATATCTATCACATGATAAAGAACATAAAAAGAGTGAGTGGTTTTCTTGGTACAAAGGGTATTCCAGTTCCTGTTTCAGATAAAGAAGTAGAAAAGATTTTGGGTCAAATAAAAGATGGTGTGGCTCAGCCAAAATCTGGTATAGAATACAGCGTTGGTGAAAAAGTTCAGGTTGTTGATGGCCCTTTTGCTTCATTTAGTGGAATGATTGAAGAAATAGATGAAGAAAAGTCTAGACTTAAAGTGTCAGTTTCTATATTTGGACGATCAACACCAGTAGATTTAGAATATAACCAAGTTGAGAAAGCAAGTTAATGGCAAAAGAAATTAGTGGATTTATAAAATTACAAATTAAAGGTGGTCAAGCTAACCCAGCTCCCCCAGTAGGACCTGCTTTAGGTCAAAGGGGTGTAAACATTATGGAGTTTTGTAAAGCTTTCAATGATAAAACAAAATCAATGGCAGGTAAACCTGTTCCAGTTGAAATCACAGTTTATAAAGACAAAAAATTTGACTTTAAGATCAAATCACCCCCTGCATCTTACTATATTAAAGAAGCAGTAAAACTTAAGGGTGGATCTAAAGAACCAGGAAGAAATAT
>CACJMX010000015.1:0-3078 GCA_902594635.1 uncultured Pelagibacteraceae bacterium | reverse complement strand
GAGAGATCGATTGCTATGAATTGGCAGGGTTACGATGATTTAATTTTAGGTAAAATAAAATTTAGTGAAAAAGATTTAATGGGCAAGTTAGAATTTTCACTTCCAAATAATGATGGTAGATGTATTGGAACATATGTCCTATCTAAAACGAAAGGAACATGGTCAATTTATTGCGAAAGTCAGGATGTAAATGCTTCTGGATTTTTAAAATGGAATAAAAATGATGGATCTGTAAATGGTAATGGTAAAGATAATAAAGGTAAAAAAATTAAATTTAAAGTAGGTCCAGCTGATTAAATCAAATTTTACTATAGTAAGTTAATTTATGCTGATATATTATTTTGAATTATAATGAAAAATACAATTTTAATATTTTTTCTGGTTATCTTAACTGGTTGTGCATCTATCACTGAATCAAAAAATCAATCTATGTCAGTAAGCACAGGAGATGTTGTAGGGGCAATGTGTACTCTTTCTAATTCAAAGGGGAGTTATTATGTAAATTCCACACCTGGATCTGTAATGGTTAGAAATGCGTGCGATCAACTAACTGTAAGTTGTCAAAAGGATGGCTATGTTCCTGCAAATGCAGCAGCTGGATCAATTCAGGACAAATCAAAAGGTATGGCTTGGGGTAATATTATTTTTGGAGGTATAATTGGAATAGCTGTTGATCGACAGACTGGTGCAGGTTGTAATTACCCTCAGCAAAATATTATTTATCCTATGGTGAAAGTATCCAATGATAATGTTTCTACAAATGTACAAAAATTAAAAGATCTGAAGGAATTACTGGATGCAGGAGTTATAAGTCAAGAAGAATTTGAAAGAGCAAAAAAACAAGTATTAAATTAAAAATTTATTATTTTTTTAATTTATGTTTTTACACACAAAATTAGAAAATCAAAAAAATCCTATAAAAATTTGTTTTATTGGATGTGGAAAATTTGTGAGCATGTTCCTGGCTCAATATAATCATTTAGATAAAATTCAAATTGATACCATAGTGGATATCAATATTGATCAGGCTAAGAAAAATTGTTTGAAAAGTGGATTAAGTGAAAAAACAGTTAAAGAAATAAATTTCTCAAGTTCGTTAGACGAAGCTTTTAATAGAAACATAGAAATTTTTATTGAAGCTACAGGTAATCCTATAGTTGGTACAGTGCACGCAACTAAAATAATAAAAAATAAGAAGCATGTAATATTGGTAAATGTAGAAGCAGATATAACGTGTGGTAAATATTTATCAGACCTTGCAAAAGAAAATGAAGTTATTTGTTCTATGGCTTATGGTGATCAACCATCTTTAATTCTTGAACAAGTAGAGTGGGCAAGATTAAATGGATTTTCTATAGTTTGTGCTGGAAAAGGAACAAAATATCATCCAACTTTCGAATATTCTACACCAGATACTGTTTGGGGCCACTACGGTCTAACTAAAGAACGAGCTGAAAAAGAGTCTGGTATGAACCCTAAGATGTTTAATAGTTTTTTATGTGGAGATAAATCAGCAATTGAAATGTGTGCAGTGAGTAATGCAGCTAACCTGAAGTGTCCTAGTAATGGATTAACCTTTCCTCCAGTTGGGGTTTACGATATTGCAAAAAAAATGATCCCAAAAAATGATGGTGGCCTTATTGAATTTGATGGTCAGGTAGAAGTTATTTCAAGTATAGATTTAGAAAAAAAAGATATTCCAAATGATTTAAGATGGGGTGTTTATATTGTGATCAAAGCTCAGAACGAATATGTAAAAAATTGTTTTAAAGATTATGGTATGGTTACAGATGCCTCTGGAAACTATTCAGCAATTTGGAGACCTTATCATTATATTGGATTAGAGCTTGCACAGTCAGTTTACTCAATTGCACTAGACAATAGAGCAACAGGCTTTACAAAAAGTTATAACGCTGATGTGGCAAGTTTTGCCAAGAAAGATTTAAAAGCTGGTGAAAAACTGGATGGAGAAGGAGGATATTGTGTTAGAGGAAGATTAATTACATCTGAAAAATCAAAAGAAGAAATGATTTTACCATTAGGCCTTGCTGATAATGCAGTTTTAAAAAAAGATATTAGTAAGGATGAAGTTATTAAGCTTGATGATGTTGAGTTAAATCTTCCAGCTGAAGTAAATGAGGCAAGAAAGTATCAATATAACTTATTGAATAGTTCCGATTATAATTTATGATTAATTTAGTTACAGTTTGTACTGATTCTTATCCAATGATCTATGCTGAAAAACTTCATAAGCAATTTAGAAGATTAAGTAATTTAAAAGTAGAGCACCATTGTATCACAGACAGACCCGATGAATTACCAAAATTTGTTAAGCCAATATATCCTTTTAAAAAATCAATGGGTTGGTGGAATAAACTAAACTTATTTAGTCCTGAAATGCCTTCGGGAAATATTCTTTATATGGATATAGACATTGTTATTTTAAATAATTTTGATCATGAAATTTCAAGCCTTCTAGGAAGAGAAGAGTCTATATGTTGTGTTTCAGATTCAGTTAATTGGATGGGTATAAAATTTAGTTCGTCTCTGATGTTTTTCAAAAGTGGTATGCACACTAAAATATTTGATAATTTTACCAAGAATGAAAAAAATATAATTAATAATAAAGGGGGTGATCAGGTCTGGATATCTAATCAATTAAAAACAATTTTTTATATTGACGATTTATTTCCTAATTTAAAAAAAAATTTTAAATTTCAATTAGCTAAAAGAGATGGAAAAAAATTTACTATTCCAATGAATATAGATGAAAATATTAAGTTAATTGATTTTGGAGGCAGGCCTAAACCTCACCAGCTTGAAAAATTACCGTATATTAAAAAAAATTGGCACCTTGTTTAATGAAATTTAATTATAATTATTTTCCAAAATTAAATCTAAAAATAAAGAAGCAGTCCAAGAGAAGTTACTTGCTCCAAATGCTTTTCCAGTTTTAAAACTGTAGTATTCAAAAAAGCCATTTTTTTTAATTAGATTAATTGTTTTTTCTTTAATTTTATTAGCAAAGTTTTTATCTTTATTTTTTAATCCTTGATAGATAATCCAATTGCAATTTAT
>CACJMX010000014.1:0-4749 GCA_902594635.1 uncultured Pelagibacteraceae bacterium | reverse complement strand
ACTTAATGTAAACAAAAATTAAATGAAACCTTTAAATTCACAAAAAATTCAAATTAAGTTAAGAGGTAAATTTTTAAAAGCAGGTGTTAAAATGTTAGGACCTGAGACAATTTTCTTTTGTAAAGACACAAAAATTGGAAAAAATGTTTCCATCGAGCCTTATGTTGTTTTTGGTCCAAAAGTAAAAATTGGAAACAATGTTATAATTAAATCTTTTTCACATTTAGAGTCATGCAAAATTGAAAGTAAGGTAGAGATAGGTCCCTATGCACGAATAAGACCTGAAACAATTCTTAAAGAAGGTTCTAAAATAGGTAATTTTGTTGAAGTTAAAAAAAGTACTGTTGGAAAAAAATCAAAGGTTAACCATTTATCTTATATTGGCGACACTGAAATTGGCAAAGCTGTAAATGTTGGTGCAGGCACCATAACCTGTAACTACGATGGTATAAAAAAAAGTAAAACTAAAATTAAAGACAAAGTGTTTATAGGATCAAATTCTTCATTAGTTGCACCGGTTACAATTGAGAATGAAAGTATTGTTGGAGCGGGTTCAGTTATTACAAAGAATGTATCTAAAAAATCCTTAGCACTAACTAGATCTTTACAAACAGAAATCAAAAATTATAAGAGAAAAAAATAAAATTATGTGTGGGATAATTGGAATTTCAAGTAATAAGCCCGTCTCTGCAAGTATTATTAGCTCACTAAAAAAGCTTGAATACAGAGGCTACGACTCTGCTGGGATAGCAACTCTTTTTGAAGGTGAAATAAAAGAAGTTAAGTCTGAGGGTAGAGTAGACAGCCTAGAACAAAACTTTGATTTAAAAAATTTGAAAGGCAATATAGGAATTGGTCATGTTAGATGGGCTACACATGGTGTACCAAATAGTGTTAATGCTCACCCACACTCATCCCACAATGTTTCTGTTGTTCATAACGGTATCATTGAAAATTCAACAATATTAAAAAAATATTTAACAACCAAAGGTCATGTTTTTAAATCTCAAACTGACACTGAGGTAATAGTCCATCTAATTACAGAAAACTTAAAAACCGACGAAATAGAAAAAGCTATAACCAAAACATTAAAACAACTTCATGGGAGCTTTGCATTAGGAATCGTTTTCAAAGATATTCCTGATTTAATAATTGGAGCTAGAAGGGGCTCACCTTTAGCAGTTGGTTATGGACCCAACGAAAATTATCTAGGTTCAGATTCTTATGCATTAAAGTCAATGACAAATAAAATCACATATCTTGACGATGGTGAATTTTGTATAATTAAAAAAGACCAAGTTCTTTTTTTTAATGAGGATGGAAAGAAGATAAATAAAAAAATTCTAGAACTTTCATCAAATGAGGCTAGTTACGAAAAAGGTGATTTTAAGCATTTTATGGCAAAGGAAATTGAGGAGCAACCAACAACAGTTAAAACTGGAATAAAAGAATATGTAGATAAAACGAATTCAGAAATTAATATCTATAATTTCCCATGGAAAATTAGTGAAATAAATTCAATTACATTAATAGGTTGTGGAACCGCTTATCATTCTTGTCTAATGGCTAAATACTGGTTTGAAGAGTTAACTCAACTTGATGTCTCTACAGATATTGCATCAGAGTTTAGGTATAGAAAAAATAGATTTAAAAAAGATACTTTATATATATTTGTTTCTCAATCTGGAGAAACAGCAGATACTTACGCAGCACTAGATCTTTGTAACAAAAATAATATGAAAACTTGCGCTGTGGTAAATGTAATTGAAAGTTCGATTGCAAGAGATGCAAATTTTGTATTACCAATTCATTGCGGCCCAGAAATTGGTGTTGCATCTACAAAAGCTTTTTTGGGTCAAATACTAATTTTATATATTTTAGCCTTAAAACTTGGGTCTTTGAGAAATGAAATTAATAAAGAAAATTATAAAGAAAAAATTAAAGACTTGCAGAAGTTACCAAGTTTAATTGAAAAATCTTTATTAATAGATAATGATATTCAGGCTATCTCGTCAACCTTTAATGAGGCAAAAGGCTCGATGTTTTTGGGAAGAGGTTTTTCATACCCAATAGCACTTGAAGGTGCTTTAAAATTAAAAGAATTATCTTATGTTCATGCAGAGGGTTATCCAGCAGGAGAAATGAAGCATGGTCCATTGGCCTTAATAGAGGATGGAATGCCTGTTGTGGTATTGGCTCCAAGAGACAGTTATTATAAAAAAACTATTTCAAATATGCAGGAAGTAATAGCTCGAGGAGCAAAAGTTTTATTAATAACTAACAAGAGTAAAGATGAAATTGTTTCTGAAAATATTTGGGAAACTATTGAAGTAGAAAATACTAATAATGACTTATTGCCATTTCTTTTAACTATTCCTCTTCAAAAACTGGCTTATTACTCAGCCTTAAAAAAAGGTTATGACATTGATAAGCCTAGAAATTTGGCTAAATCTGTCACTGTTGAATAAAGTATAAACTCTGTTAAAACACTTTCAGGTTGCATATGAAAAATTGGAAAAAAAATAGTTGGAGAAAATATCCAGTAAAACATATTCCAGAGTATCCTGATAAGATAGAATTGGATACTGTTCTAGATAAAATTGGAACGTTTCCACCATTAGTTTTTGCAGGAGAGACTAGACATTTAAAAGATCAGCTTGCTGATGTTGTTGATGGAAAAGCTTTTCTTCTTCAAGGAGGAGATTGTGCAGAAAGTTTTGCAGAATTTAATCCAGATAATATAAGAGACACATTTAAACTAATGTTACAAATGTCATTAGTTTTAACTTACTCGGCATCTTTACCAGTTGTAAAACTTGGACGTATAGCTGGTCAGTTTTCAAAACCAAGAAGTTCTCCAACAGAGACTAAAGATGGATTAGATCTACCAAGCTATTTGGGAGATAATATTAACGGAATGGAATTTAATGAAAAAGCAAGAATTCCAGATCCAAAAAGATTATTTAAGGCTTATTCTCAGTCAGCTGCAACACTTAATCTTATAAGGGCTTTTTCAAAAGGAGGTTTTGCAGATTTAAACAAAGTACATTTGTGGAATCTTGATTATATTAAAAAAAGTCCTCAAGCTAAAAAATTTAAAGAGCTTGAAGATAAAATTGCTGATGCCATAGCTTTTATGAGAGCATGTGGAATTACTTCAGATTTTAATAACAGATTATATACGGTAAATTTTTGGACCTCACATGAGGCTTTATTATTACCTTTTGAAGAGTCTATGACTAGAACAGATTCTACAACGGGTGAGAATCATGCTACTTCAGCCCATTTTGTTTGGATTGGAGATAGAACAAGACAATTAGATGGTGGACATGTTGAATTTTGTAGAGGAATAGAAAATCCCATAGGTATTAAATGTGGCCCAACTTTAAAAGCAGAGGATTTAGTTGCACTTTGTAATAAAATTAATCCAAACAATGAAAAAGGTAAGATTACTCTAATTTCTAGATTTGGTGCTGACAATGTTTCTAAACATTTACCAAAATTAATTAGAGCGATCAAAAAAGAAGGATTAAATGTAATTTGGTCTTGCGATCCATGTCATGGGAACACAATTAAAGCTGCTACTGGTTTTAAAACACGACCTTTTAACAGTGTTCTGAAAGAAGTTAGAGATGTTTTTGCTTGTCATCAAAGTGAAGGAAGTTATGCAGGAGGACTTCATATCGAGCTGACTGGCCAAGATGTTACAGAATGTATCGGGGGAGCACAAAAAATATCAGAAAAAGATTTATCTTCCAGATACCATACCCATTGTGATCCACGACTTAACTCTAATCAGGCATTGGAATTAGCTTTTTTAATATCAGATGAGATTAAAAAGAATAGCTCATATTCGAAAAGTGCAGACAGAGCGGCATCTTAATACATTGCAAAATTATTAAAAATTTATAATTAAAACTTATGAATACCACAGAAAAAGTAAAATTTATTTCCACTTGGATTAAAAATTACGTGGATAATATGCCTTCTAAAGCTAAAGCTTTAGTCATTGGAATTTCTGGAGGAATAGATTCATCAGTTTCAAGCACCTTAAGTGCGATGACAGGCTTAAAGACAATTGTATTATCGATGCCAATAAAACAAAAATCACATCAGCATGATTTAAGTTTGAAGCATCAACAGTGGTTAGTTAAAAATTTTAAAAATGTAGAAGCTCATACTGTTAATTTAGATGAGTTATTTTTGGCTTTTAGCGCAAGTATGTCTAAATTTGAAAATGAGCACGGAATGGCAAATTCAAGAGCCAGATTGAGAATGACAACACTTTATCAAGTTGCTGCAGCAAACAAAGGAATTGTTGTTGGAACAGGTAATAAAGTTGAGGATTTTGGTGTTGGATTTTATACAAAATATGGTGATGGAGGTGTTGATATATCGCCAATAGCAGACTGTAATAAAACTCAAATTTGGGAGTTAGGAAAAGAACTTGGAGTTTTAAAAGAAATTATTGAAGCTGCTCCAACAGACGGTTTGTGGGATGATGGTAGAACAGACGAAGGTCAGCTAGGTTTAAAATATGAAGAATTAGAAGAGGCTATGGATAATCCAAATTCTCCGAATCGAGCTAAATACGAAACTATAAGAAAACAAAATTTGCATAAAATGGAGCCAATTCCAGTATGCATAATTCCAAATTAATCAAATAGATTCACAAATCTATTTTTTAAGTATATTCCTAAAATCATGAGTAATGATATTTTTTTAACTAATAATCTAAGCAATAAAAAA
>CACJMX010000013.1:0-7742 GCA_902594635.1 uncultured Pelagibacteraceae bacterium | reverse complement strand
ATTAAATATTTGATTTCTTTTAACATTACATTTTGGATGGAGTATCAACGCCAACAATATCCATTCCAGATTTTATTACATTAGAAATAACTTTTAAAAATACCAACTTATCTAATGGAACTTCTTTTTGTTCATTTATAAATCGTTTTTCTGATTGTTGTTTTCCAAGATTCCAATATGAGTGAAATTCTGAGGCTAACTCATAAAGATAAACAGGAATTCTATGTGGTTCAAGTTTTGTACTTGATATATCAATACACTTTGGCCACTCAGATAATTTTTTTAAAATTTTAATTTCTTCTTCAGAATATTCAAAATTAAAATTATTAGTTTCAATTTTTTTATTTAAATCTTTATTAATATGTCTGAATACAGATGAAATTCGTGCATAGCAATATTGTACATAATACAATGGATTATCTTTTGACTTTTCTTTTACTGCATCAAAATCAAAATCGAGTTCTGCGTCACTGCTTCTATTCAACATAATAAATCGAGTAGCATCTTTGCCAACTTCTTCTATAAGATCATCAACAGTAATATAGTCTCCTTTTCTTTTAGACATTTTAAAAGGTTTATTGTCTTTTATAAGTTTTACTAACTGACTTATTTTACAAATTAATTTATCTTTTTTTCCAGAGAGGGCTTCAACTGATGATGAAATTCTTTTTATGTAACCAGCATGATCTGCACCTAGTATATTAATCAAATAATCAAATTTCCTATCAACTTTATTTTTATGATAAGCAACATCGCTTGCAAAATATGTCCATGATCCATCTGATTTTTGGAGAGCACGGTCTTTATCATCACCAAAATCTGTAGATTTAAACAGTAATTGCTCACGTTCTACCCAATTATTATTGTCCTCACCTTCTGGTGCTTTGATTTTACCTTTATAAACCAACTTATTTTTTTCTAAAAATTGAACTACATTTTCAACTTCTTTGTCTAAAACAATTTTTTTTTCACTTACAAAATTGTCGTGATTTATACCAAGACTATTAAGATTGTTTTTAATTAGCAGTAATGCTTGTTCAATTGATAATTCAGTTAGTTTCTCACTAATTTCATCATATTTATCAAAATTCAAATTTGAGTTAGAGGATATATTTTTTGCAAAATCTATTAAGTAATCACCGGGATATAAATCAGCATTATCAGATGGAAATGTTTCTTTATGAGTTATTTCACGTATTCGAAAATATACTGATTTTGTAAAATTAATGATTTGATTACCATAGTCATTTACATAGTATTCTTTGGTAACTTTATGATTGTTGAAGGTTAATATATTTGAAATTACATCACCAAGTATTGCACCTCGACAATGACCAACATGCAATGGTCCTGTTGGGTTCGCAGACACAAATTCCACAAGATAATTATTCTTTTTTTCTTTTTGATTTATTCCAAAAATTTCAGAATTGTCGCTGATTTCTTTAGTAAAATTTGCCCAGAAAGATTTCTTAAACTTTATGTTAATAAAACCAGGCTTAGCAATAGTTATTGTTTCTATTAATTTATCTTTATCTTTTATTATAGGTGCAAGTTGTTCTGCTAGATCAAGAGGTGATTTGTTATTAATTTTAGATAATACCATTGCAACATTAGTTGAGATGTCACAATTAAATTTTGGTGGAGGTATTTCAGCATTTATTCTGTTAAAATTATCAGGAACAATTATTTTATTATCTTTTTGAAGTTCACTAATTATCGATTTAATTTTTTCTAGATAAATTTCAAAAATGTTCATTTATTTGCATTATAAAGGTTGATAGCATAACGATCAGTCATGCCAGAAATAAAGTCTGAGATAGCTCTATATTTATCTTTAGTCAATTGTTCTTTTGTAAGAAACTTTCTAGGGGAAGATTGAATTATCTTAAATAATTTTTTAATAATTTTTTTACCTCTTAGATTTTTTCTTAAAACAGATTTATTATCATACATATTAGATCT
Organism: uncultured Pelagibacteraceae bacterium; assembly: GCA_902594635.1. GTDB lineage: Bacteria > Pseudomonadota > Alphaproteobacteria > Pelagibacterales > Pelagibacteraceae > Pelagibacter. Next base: position 5,780 of record CACJMX010000013.1, on the reverse strand, counting down.
TAAAAATAATTTAATTTCTTTTTCTGAACTTTGAATGTTTTTAGAGAAGCAAACTATTAACTCATTTGATTTTGCAATATCTTTATGAGATTTTATTTTAAATCTCTTTAAATTTTTTTGTGTATTAGTGATTAGGTCTTTTATCATTAGATTAATTGAGTCTCTTACTATTTGATTAATTGCTATTTTATAATTTTTTTTATTAATCTTTTTTTTATAATTTACATAAATGTTTTTAAGAAAATTAATCTCACATAGCTCTTCTAGCTTAAAAAGATTAGCTTTAATTCCATCTTGAATATCATGATTATTGTAAGCTATATCGTCTGAAATAGCTGAAATTTGCGCTTCTAATGAGGGAAAAGTATTAAATTTAATTTTATTTTTAAAAACTTTTGATCCAATAAGTTTATTTATTGTGGTCAATTCATTAATTGGTCCATTATGTTTTAAAAGTCCCTCTAAGGTTTCAATAGTAAGATTTAATCCTTTAAATTTTAAATATTTATTTTCTAAAAACATAACAATTCTCAAAGTTTGTAGATTGTGATCAAAACCACCGTGATTATCCATACATTCATGTAAAGCGTCCTCTCCAGCATGTCCAAATGGTGTATGGCCTAAGTCATGAGCTAAGCTTAAGGTTTCAGCCAAATCTTCATTTAGGTTTAAATATTTTGTGATCGATCTTGCTATTTGGGCCACTTCAATTGAATGAGTTATTCTAGTTCTAAAATGATCGCCTTCAGTGTTTACGAAAACTTGCGTCTTGTGCTTTAGTCTTCGAAACGACGCACTGTGAATGATTCTATCTCTATCTCTTTGAAAAGGTGATCGATACTTAGAGTTAGATTCTTTATTAAGTCTACCTTTACTTTTAAATACGCCCAACAAAGTGTCTTTTTTCATCCTTTAATTTAAATAATTAAGTATTATATTAGTAATATCAGTGTTCAGTCATGATTAAAGAAATTAAATTTACGGATAAAGCTTTAAAACAAATAGAAAATTTATTGTCTAAAAAAGACGAAGGATCTTTTTTTAGAATCGCTATTAAAGGTGGTGGTTGTTCTGGTTTTCAATATGAATTTACTTTTGATCAATCGAAACAAGCTGACGATCTTAATTATCAAAATATTTTAATTGATAAGGCATCTGCTGACTTATTAAAAGGATCTGAAGTTGATTATGTATCTGAATTAATTGGTGAGTCTTTTAAAATTTCCAACCCTCAAACAAAATCTTCTTGTGGGTGTGGAGTTTCATTCTCTCTTTAATGCTCATCTCATCGTGGAATGTTAATTCTGTTAGAGCAAGAATAGAAAATATCAAAAGCTATCTACTAAAATATAAACCAGATATTTTAATGATGCAGGAAATAAAAACTGAGGATATTAATTTCCCTTATGATGACTTTTCATCAATGGATTATGAAAGTCATGTGTTTGGTCAAAAAAGCTATAATGGTGTAGCAATTATTTCAAAAAAAAAACTAACTAATATTAGAACAGATTTAATTAAGGATAAATTAAAACAATCGAGAATTATTTCTGCTGAAGTTGAATATAAAAAAAAAGCTATTCAAATAATAAACATTTATACTCCAAATGGAAATCCAGTTGATTCAGAAAAATATGATTATAAAAAAAATTGGATGGATCAATTAATTAAACAATTAAAATCCTTATTAAAGAAAAATTCTAACATAATACTTGCTGGAGATTTTAATGTTATTCCTACTGCAGAGGATGTTTATAATGTGAAAAGTTTTGAGGATGATGCTTTGTATCGACTTGAAATAAGAAAAAAATTTAGAGAAATGTTAAATCTTGGATTTAGTGATGTTTACCGACATTTTAATGAAGATAAAGAAGGCTATACCTTTTGGGATTATATGAGAGGTGCATGGCAAAAAAATAATGGGATGAGAATTGATCACTTTTTAGTATCAAGCTCAATAATTGATAATATTAAAGATATTTATATAAATAAAGACCCTCGTGGAAGAGAAAAACCTTCGGATCACACTCCAATTGAAATTAACTTAGCTTAAAGATTTAATTTTATTAACCAATTCCTCGTTAATATTTCTTGGTCCTTTGTCTAATCTATTTTTATGTCGTCTTTCACCTGGAAGTCTTACTTCACCCATTGACTTCATTTTATCAAAAAATTCATCTGCATGTTTTTGCCAATCTGTTCCTGATGTTTTATCTGGACTAATTGCTAAAATAAATTCACCCCCACTTGGAGGACCACCATCATTGTTATCTTTAGCAGCTGTTTCAAAACTAAAATTATCACCAACGAGAGCACCAGCTAATAATTCTACCATCATAGCAATTGCAGAACCTTTGTAACCTCCAAAAGGAAGCAACACTCCACCATCAGCTATTTGTCCTGGATCAGTAGTTTCTTTACCATCTTTCGTAAGTCCTGTTCCTAATGGAACTTTGTGCCCTTCTCTTTTAGCAACTTGTACTTCCCCCATAGCCATTGAAGCAGTTGCCATATCATAAACTACAGGTGTCTTTCCATGTCTAGGCCATGCAAATGAAATTGGGTTTGTTCCAAAAAGAGGTTTAATTGCACCAGCAGGTGCAACAGCAGGCTTGTAAGAAGTACATGCAAAAGCAACTAAACCATCTTCAGCTAATTTTTCGGTTTCTGGCCACATAGCAGCCATATGATGTGAATTATTTATTGCTAAGACAGCAACACCGTTTTCTTTAGCAGCTTCACTTAACTCTGGTAAGCTTTTATTTAATACCACAGGAGCTAAACAATTATTTCCTGCAACTTTAATCACAGATGGTGATATTTTTTTAATTTCAGGTTTTCCTTTACCATTTATTTTTCCACTTTTTAATCCTGAAACATAAGCTGGTAATCTAAATAAACCATGAGAGAACGAACCATCTCTTTCTGCATTTGTAATTAATTCTGAAAGTATTGATGCTGTATCTTCATCACATCCATTTGCTAAGAGAGTTTTTTTCGCTAAATTATTAATTTCGTCTAGGGTTAATGAAACAGTGTTCATTCTTTTGATTTACATTTCTTACATAAACCAAAAAATTCTAAATTGTATTTACTGTATTTCATCCCTGCTTCATCAGTAAAGTTTGATAAATATTTTGATAGTTTAGTGTTACTTATTTCAGAAACTTTTTCACAACTTTCACAAATTGAAAATGCTGTAGCCTTAGAAATTTGGCAACTAGAATTCTGACATGCGATGAAGGCATTTCTACTTTCAATTTTGTGGATTTTACCTATTTCAACTAATTTATCTAATGCTCTATAAACTTGTAGAGGCGCATTGATACCTTTTTTCTGTACATTAAAAAGAATTGAATATGCTTTTAACGGCTCATGAGATTTATCAATTAAATCAAAAATAATTTTTTGGTTTTTTGAAAGATTATGTTGTTTTTCCATTTTAAATTTCTACTTAGTTTTTTAATTTAATCGATTGTTTAATTTTAAACAAAGATAATATGAACAATATCAACGCCGCTGCAATAATTGAAGGTCCGGAAGATGTATTAAATTCTAATGAAGAATATAGTCCTAACATAACAGATAATAAGCCCCCAATTATAGAAAATAGAACCATTTTCTGAGGACTATCAGAGATATTTCTAGCCATTGCAGCAGGGATAATTAACATTCCTGTAATCAATAATAATCCAACCATTTTGATAGAAATAGCAATTACCGCTGCCATTAATATTGTGAAAATAGCCTTTGCTCTATCAGGGTTTAATCCCTCTGCCTCAGCTAATTCATAATTAACAGTTGATGCAAGCAAAGGTTTCCAAATTAATTTAAGTACAATTAAAATTAATGCTCCGCCTGTCCAAATTACAAGTAAATCATCGGTCGTTACCGCTAAAATATCACCAAATAATAAACCCATAATATCAAATCTTATAAATGTTAAGAAACCAATAACTACTAATCCAACGGCTAATGATGAATGAGCTAAAAGACCTAGCAATGCATCACCTGGAAGATTAGTTTTTTTCTGAAGCTGAATTAATATTAGTGCAATAACTGATGAAATTAAAAATACTGAAATAGCGATGTTTAAATCAAATGTGTAAGCCATTGTAACTCCAAGAAGAGCTGAGTGAGAAAGCGTATCTCCAAAATAAGACAATCTTCTCCACACAACAAAACATCCAAGTGGACCAGTTACAAATGCTATTCCAATACCTGCAATTAGTGCTCTTATAAAAAAATCATCAAACATTAATTTTTCTTGATTTCCCCTTCATCAGAATGAACATGATCATGCTTATGTTCGTATGTTGTTAAAATTTGAGAAGCTTTTTCACCAAACAAAGCTTTATATTCATTATTTTTTGCTACATCTATTGGTGAGCCTGAACAACAAACATGACCATTTAAACAAACTACGTAATCAGTTGCTTTCATCACCATATGCAGATCATGAGAGATTAATAATATTCCACAATTTAAAGTATCAGATATTTTTTTAATTAATTTATACAAATCAATCTCACCTGTATAATCAACTCCCTGCACTGGTTCATCTAACACTAATAATTCTGGTTTTTTAGAAATTGCTCTTGCAATTAAAACTCTTTGAAATTCTCCACCTGATAAACTACCTAAATTTTTGTTTTTAAGATGAATTACGCCTGTTAATGATAGTGCTTCATCAATAGCACTATCTTCTATAGTTTCTGTTAAAAGCATAAAATCATAAACTCTAATAGGTAAAGTCCAATCAATTGAAATTTTTTGGGGAACATAACCAACTTTGGTTGTATATTTTTCAACAGTCCCCTCAATATTTTTATAAATTCCTAAAGCGATTTTAGCAGTGGTACTTTTACCAGAACCATTTGGTCCGATGAGAGTTACAATTTTACCTTTTTCAACCGTAAGAGAAACACCTTCCACTAACCATTTTTCGCTTTGACGAAAACCAGCATTATTTAATTTAACTAAAATATTATTATTAGAATTCATTTAACCCTTGACTTGTAAATGTTATATTATTACATAGTGTTATGTTATAACAAGCAATTAATAGTGTATTTATGAAAATTTTAAACAAACTCCCAATAATAATATCCATTTTATCTTTATTTACTTTTTTTGTACCAGCTAATGCTGATATTAAAGTAGTTGCCTCAATTAAACCAATACATTCGTTAGCTAGTTACCTTATGAACGGAGTGGCTAAACCTGACTTAATCGTAGATGGATATGCATCTCCACACGGATTTGCGATGAAGCCATCTCATGCAAAGATGTTACAAAATGCTGATTTAATTTTTTGGGTTGGTGAAGATGTGGAAAATTTTCTAGAAAAGCCATTAGGATCAATTGCTAAAAAAGCAGAAAAAATTGAATTAATGCAAATAAAGGGACTTCAAGTTTTAAAGTTTAGAGAAAGAAATATTTTTGATGATCACGATGATCATGGACATGATGATCATGATAAAAAGGAAGATCATGACTCAAATGCTAAAAAAGAAGATCACGATGATCATGGTAAAAAAGAAGATCACGATGATCATGAAAGACATGCACACGGTGAATTTGATCCACACATTTGGTTAGATCCAATTAATGCAAAAGTAATATTAAATGAAATGGTTGAGCATTTAATTGAAAATGATCCAAAAAATGAGGCTAAATATAAAAGTAATTTAGATGAAGCTTTAAAGGATATAGATAAGCTTACAATTGATGTAATGACTGAATTAAGTAACAGTGTTTCCTCGATCGTATTTCATGAT
>CACJMX010000012.1:0-10589 GCA_902594635.1 uncultured Pelagibacteraceae bacterium | reverse complement strand
GAATTGTAAAATTATTATTTAATAAATCTAACATACTTTCAGCTGCTTGTTTAACTTCAAACTCACTATTATCAATTACTTCATATCCTAACTTGATAATTTCTAAAGGATTATCATGATGCATTAATTTTTTATAAGCTTCATCATAACTAACAAGATTGCCTGTATCTATATTTTTAAATTTTTTTGGCAATATTATCATTTTTGAGGCATATTTTTCGTATGCTCCACAATAATAATGATCTATTATTAAAACTGGTTTTCTGAACATAACAGCTAGTTCATTAATACCACTTTCTGATGAAATCATAAAATCACTTTTAGATGCTAAGTAAACATCTAAAAAATCACTCCGATGTTCAGAAATTGCATAATCAATAATTTTTTCGTTATTAAATTTTATCTTTTCTTTTTCGTTCTTTCCAATTCTCAACGCGCTATAATCTTTGGAAACTAAAAATTTTATTGCGTAATTTTGATTATTAATATTTGAATTTCTATTTGATTTAATTTTTTCAGAATGAAAATTGGAAGTTCTAGCACTAAAAGTAAATATTTTTTTATTTTCAAATCCTATTTTTTTTAAGTAATTTTCACCTTCCTTTATTTCTTCATTATTAAACACAATTGATGGTTTATGTTTTGATAATACATTTTTATCATCGATTTGCTTTACTCCATCCTTAAGGGTCCTTTTAACTAATTCTGACTCTTCATTAAAATCTTCGAAAAAAAAATTAAAAAATTCATATTTTTTAAATAAAATATAAATTGGTTCCAATATATGTCTTGGAAAAATCATTAACTTTCTAGACCATTGTTTTTTTAAAAATTTATTAGCTATCCTTTTGTCAAAAAACCAAATAATAGTTGGCTTGTTTGGGTACTCTTTTTTTTCACAAATATAAATTTCCATTGGAGTAGCTAAATGCCCTATTTTGTGAGAAATAATTTTATTAATTTTAAAATTTTTAAAAATTCTGGTTAAAAGAAGTAATAAAATTACAGGAATTAATAAGATCAAATGAAAGTAGATGTAAACTTTTTTCACAAAATATAAATTATTTATCAATAGACCTTTGTTTCCATTATTTAAATAATTACAACTAAATTAATTATAAGTAACTATATCTTCTATTATTTAAATAAAAATTCCAGGTTTCTTTCTATATCTAGTATTGAAGCAGTATATGAGTTTCCCATATTGTTTACTACTATTGATGATAATAAAGATGCTATTAACAGTGAAGTTAATGGATTAATTTTATTCTTTAAAAGAACGCTTAACACAGCCAACATTGAGTCACCAGCTCCTATCTTATCAATAGGTTTTAGATTAAAGGAAGGACAACAATATTTTTTTAGTTTATGGTCAAATAATACTGATCCATTTATTCCTTTCGTTATCACAATAAACTTTAAATTATTTTTTATTAAAAAATTTTTAGCCAGTATATCTATGTCACTTTTTTTATCTTTTAATTCACTTCTCAATTCACCTTCATTAATACACATTAAATCAAAATTTTTAATATTATTCAGAGAGAAAAACGATGGATTATTTGAGTTTTTTTGAATCATAGCACTTATAAATTTTTTTGATTTTTTTATTTGTTTAATTATATCTTTGTTAAAAAAATTATTTGAATAATCTGCAATAATTATAATGTCGTTGTTTTTTATCTCTTTGACCAATTTGTATCTTAAAGATTTGTAGAATTCTGGAACTTCTAAATTTGAAAAAATATAAGATCCAAATAACTTATAATTAGTTGTTGTATCAATAAACCTTGTTTTTATACACGATTTATAATCTTTAAATGGTAAAATAGGTATGTGCTTAATATTAGCTTTTAAATTATTTTTGATGAATTTTTTTATTTCATTTTCTTTTCCTAAATCTGACACAAGAGTTATATTTTTAATGAAATCAGATAAATGATTAGCAATTATAGCTGAACCTCCCAAATACAGATCTTGGGTAGATTGTTGAAACACCATGTGAGGTTCCTTTCCTGATTTCCCTAATACATCACCATAAATATACTTATCAATTATTAAATCACCTACAACAAGAGCTTTATTTTTTTTCAATTTTTCCAGAGAATTAATAATAGAGTTATAATTTTCTTTTACTTTGATTTGATTTAAGAACTTTATTTGCTCTTCATTAAGAGCCAAACCATATTGATTAATAATTTTTGAAGAACTCATTTGTTTTTCGTTTGTATAAATAATTTTTCCTTTATTTTTTTTCACCTCATTTATTTCAAGAAAAATTTTTTTTGTTTTATCTGAAAAATTATCTTTATAATCATTACCTTTAAAATAAAAATCTGGTTTAATTAATTTTATTGAATTTACTGCACTCTCTCCATCAGCCATAAAGGCATGGTCTATAAATTCTAAGTTTTGTAAAAAAAAAATTCTTTCTATATCATTATGGACAGGTCTATTTGGACCTTTCTTTATATATTGATCAGATGTAACAGAAACGAATAAAAAATCACATTTTTTTTTTGCTGCCTGAAAATGTTTGAGATGACCATAATGTATAATATCAAAAACACCATGGCACAAACCAATGGTATTATTATTTTTTCTTTTGTGTTTTAAAATATTTTGAACTTCTAATAGATTTTTCATAGTTTTATAACTAGTAAAGTCTTACTATTTTTTTCCAGTTATTATAAAAAATGAGTGTTTTTTATTTTGATCAACATAATTAAATTCCTCTATACCTATCTTTATATTTTTAAATTTTTTAAAACAACTTTTCACATCTTTAAGGGTTAAAAAGCTAAGTGTTAAACCTTTTTCCCAATGATCTTTTTTTGTAATTTTATACTCTCTACTTTTTTTTTTATCAAAGGATTTAAAGAAATTATCATTAATTGATTTAGTATAAACTCGAATTATACCATTTGGTTTCAATAAATCATGAAATTTCTCTATTGTTTCTTTTATATCGTTTATTTCCTGATAATATAAGCTGGCTTCACTAATTATTACATCAAAAAAATTTTGTTGAAAATCTAAAGATCTAATATCACCTATTTTAAATTTTTTTTTATATTTTTTAAATATTCTTTTATTTTTGTCGATAATTTTAGTTGATATGTCCGTGCCATAAACATTAAAACCCTTTTCAATTAAAAATTTAAAATTCCTAGCATTGCCACAACCACAATCAAGAATTTTAATATTTTTTTTTTTTGTAGAGAGATGATGCTTATAAAAATAAACTATATTTTTTGTTGGATAAAGATCTGTGTAAAAGCTATCACTTTTCCAAATATTATTCCAATTCATTCAAATATAATTATCTTATAAATAATATTAATTAAAATATATACATATATATATTTAAAATTTATTCATTATTTTAATAACTTTATTAATATCATCTTTATTTTGTGATGGCCCACAAGGTAAATACACCCCTTGATGATAAATCATATCAGAATTTAAAAATTTAATTTTTCTTTTTTTAAAAAGATATTTTGCTGAAGAAACTGAGGGAGGCAAGGGTCTTGCTTGAATATTGTTTTTACTCATGTAATTTAAAAATTTATTTTTATTTTTTTTTATCAAAGCGATAACATATAAAGGAAATTCTTTTTTGGAATATTCGGGATCAAAAATTTCTATTTTTTTATTTTTCATTTTAGATTTGTAAATTTTGAATATTTGTTTACACGCAATTTTCTTCTTTTGTATAGTCTTTATTTCATTAAGCCCTATAAAGCACTGAAAATTAGTAGGTTTTAAATTATAGCCAGGCATTTTCCACTTATCAGCATAATAATCGTATACTCCATGATTTCTGGAAAGCAGGATTTTATTATATATTTTTTTGTCATTAGTCGCACAAAAACCACCCTGAAAAGTATTTAATAACTTTGTGGTGCCGGTTGAAAAACAGCTTATTTTTATAAATTTATTTTTTTTTTCTCTAAATGATAGAAAGCTTTGCGCAGAATCTTCAATAATTATTTTTTTTTTATTTTTTTTAAGTTTATCAATTTTACAATTTTTACCATTTATATTTACTGTGATTACGATATCGTTATTATCTATCAATTTAGAGTTTTTCTTATCAATATCTAAATTGAATGTTTTTTGGTTAATATCAACAATATTCACTGAGTGTCTCATATTATATGCTGCATGAGCTGTTGCTACCCATGTCCTTGCTGGAACTAAAACTTTTAAATTAGGTTTTTTAGAAACTGAGTGTAATGCAAGAATTAAGGCAGATGATCCGCTTGTTGTAAAAGCAACATATTTTACACCAAGAATATTTGATAATTTTTTTTCAAGTATCTCTACATAATTTTTATTTACGTTAAATTTTGATACTATTTTTTTTATAACTGTTTTTTTTTGGAAAAAAAAATTATAATTTTTCCACCAAGAAATATTTTTCATATTTATTTTTAAATTTCTTTTTTACATTACTTTTAATAAAAGTAATTTTGTAAAATATTACATCAAATTTTATTAATAAATGCATTTAATTTATCTTAAATATTTATGATCTTTTTTTTTATTAAAGGGTCCAGCAAGAGATTCGATATGAACCGACTTTTGTCCATTACAAATATTATCATAATAAGTGTTTTTTTTTATCCAACATAAGAAATTACTCTTATCTAAAAATATTTTTTTTTTTATTTTTTTATTTTTATCATAAATCCTTATTATCTGTTTCCCATGCAACAGAATGAAACTTTTATCTCTACGTATATTTTTTTTAATTTCTGCTTTATATTTATTTGTTTGAAATATTATCATTTGATGGAAATCATCATTTTGAGATGAATTTAAGCAAATTCTTGATATATCCTCTTTATTGTCTTTATTTATTCTCAAAATTTTTTTTATATTAAATTGATGTACAGAAGGTCTTAATCTTAAACTAAGAGATTTTGAATTATTGTCTTTAAAAAGTTTCACTAATTAAGATTTAATTTTTTTATTTTTGGTAAAATTTGGTAAATTTTCAATTTATTTTTCAAAGTTCTAAATTTTTTATTAAAAGAATTAATGATATTTTTTTTATATCGCCATGCAATAATTAAAATTATATCTACATTTTTTAAATTATTTAAATTTGGATTAACCACTTTAATATTTGTTGATGGTGAATAAAGATTATTTTTAATTTTATCATCATCAAAGAGTAATTTGAGTTTATTTGTGATACCATAATAGTGAATTAAAGCAGTCGATCCCACTGATGCACCATACCCTCCTAACCTTTTGTTTCCAAACTTATTTATTAAATTTGCAAGATTAATTTTTAATTTATAATTTTTTTTAATTAAATTAGAAAATATTTCACTACTATTTAATTTAATCTTTCGTTCTTCTCTAATAATCTTTTGAACACTTTTGGAAAATTTTTTTTTCTTACTTAGGATAAGCTTAATAGATCCTCCTTTAATTTTATTATTTTCAGCATAAATTATATGTAGCCCAAACTTTTTAAAATAATTTTGAAGATTTTCTACATGGAAGTATGAAAGATGCTCGTGATATATATTGTCAAAAAGATTATATTTTACAATTCCATATAGAGAAAAACTTTCAATAGCAATAAAAGTATCTTTACTTACTAATAAAAGTAAATTTTTCATAAACTCATTAAGATTATCTATATTTGCCATCGTATTATATATGCAAATTAACTTTGGTTTTTTTTTGGATTTTAAAATTTTTGTTACAGTTTTCCTTGAAAAAAATTCATTAAAAGTTTTGATTCCATTTCTATTTGCTAAGTTAGCAAGATTTTTAGCTGGCTCAATTCCAAGAATTTCAAATTTATTTTTTTGGTAAATTTTTAAATTACTACCATCGTTGCTACCGATATCTAAAACAAAATCACCTTGCTTAATTAATTTTTGTTTAAGAACAAATTTAAAACCTTTTTTAAAATGATCTACAAGTCCTTTTGAAATCTTGGTTGTATAAAGAAAATTTAAATAAACTTTATTTTGATTAACTACTGTTGAAAGCTGCTTAAATCCACAATTAGTACAGCAAACAATCTCAAGGGGAATTAATAAACAATTATTAGGTTTTGTAGTATAATCATTGCCTATTGGATTTAATCCCAAATCAAAACCCTGTTTCAATTTCTTAGAATTGCACAATCTACAAGTATTTTTTATTTTATAGATATTTTTCACAAATATTTAAAATGGTAAATTAATAATTAATGATAGCATGTTTTTATAACTATTATTTTATATTATCAATGTGAAGTTTTAAATTAATCAAAATAAATAAATTCATAGTCGCCTGTGTAATTAAATTTTTTGAAAATCCATTTCCACGAGTCTGGACTAAAAAATAACTCACATGTTAAAGCCCAACATTGTAAATTAAATAATTCTTTTTCATTCCTGAAACTTTCGACCCATATATAACTTTTTTTTGCGACTCTATTTATCTCGCTAAAAGCTTTAGAAAGATCATAGATATTCAGATTATGCAATGTGCCTAAAGATAAAAGTAAATCAACACTCTTGTTTTTAAGTGGGTATTTATCCTGAGCTTTAATTATATGCAAATATTTTTTGATTTCAGGATGTGCATTCTTAATTGCATATTTGGAAATATCGTAACCTATTATTTTTAAATTAGGCAAAATTTTTTTTAATTCATATAATAAAAAACCTTTTCCAGATCCAACATCTAATACTGTACTATTGTTTGTAAGCTTATAGGTTTTAATTAACTTTTTTGCGAGTGGTTTCCAATGTCCTTCTATAAATTTGTATCCACCATAACCCTCAGTCCTTTTGCCATCCCAATAAGAAAAATCATATTTTTTTGCATTTTTCATTATTGTTGGTTTTAATAATTTCATTCTTGAAAGATAATTTCTTGAATTTTTTTTATGCATCTTTATAAAAAAATTTCTTAATTTCATATTTCAAATTTTTATTTCAAATAAATAAATTTATTTGGAATTTTTTTTTTTAGTCTCCAAATTATATCAATTTTTTTAAGCTCTAATTCTGATTGAACAACTCGACTCTCACATGCAAAATATATTTTTTTATTTTTTTTTAATAACTTTTTACATAAATTATTTCTAATTGTATTAGATTCAGGTAACTGAAATAGACTATATAAAACGACACCGTGAAAATTTTCTATTTCATCTACTATTTGATTAAACATTGTATAGGATCCCTTCATAGCATATTCTACTAAACTTAAATTATAGTTTAACTTATTTTTTTTACAAAAATCTCTAATAACTATATTTTGTATATGTTGTGGAACTCTTTCTCCAAAAAATGATCTACTAAAAATATATCCTCTAACATTCAACATTAAAATGGATGTTTATAATTTATACCTCTAAGTGAGGCAGGTTTAAGTGAGACCGGTTCAAAAAATTCTCCAAGTTTTTTATCACCATAAGGAGTAAATATTCCTTTAAATCTGCAATTCATGCTCCATCTTGTCTCTTTTTCATCATTAACAACATTGCCATGTGGAATTGATTGATCGAATATTAAAACCTGGCCATATTTTAATTCAAGCCATTCAACATCTTTTTTTATTTTTTTGTAAATTTGATCAGTATTAAGTCTTTTGTTTAAAAGAATTTTATTAATTTTTTTTGTGTTTTTTTTTTTTAAAAAGTACATCGTTTTAGTTCTGTAACAATTTACCAGCGGCAACCAAACAACCACCTCAAATGGAGATACTCCTGACCATGTGTCTGCATGAATTGGTAAAAGAGATGATTTATCCTCTGGCATTTGAATACTTAAATTTACCCTTGATTGCATAACAAGCTCATTTCCTACTATATTGTCTAGAAACTCTTTAGAAAGTTTATAGTAACTTATTTTAAATTTTTCATTTTTATTTATATTATTAAATATTTTAAGTCTGAATTCATTTAAGTTTTTAATTTTAACTCTTTTATGAATATTGTTAAAAACATATTCTGCGCTTTCATTTTTTTGTCTTGGGAAAATTCTATAAATTTCTTTTAAAAATACTTTTCTAATATAATCTAAAGATCTAATATCCTTGATATTCTTTATTATGTAACCTTTGCTTAGATAATTTTTAACATCCTTATTATCTTTATTTGCTTTTAATTTCATAAAATTTTTTTAATTTTAAAATGATACTATTAGTATCTAAACCCCAGAATCTCTTAATGATATCATGCTTTCCATAGCATTTTTGAAATTTATTAGGGACCCCAAATATCTTAATTTTACCATCTATTTTTACATTATTTTGAATACAGATCTCCAGAATAGAGGACCCGAGTCCTCCATTTTCATAGTGTTCTTCTATAATCGCAATTTTTTTACCACCTTGAATTAACTTTATAATTTTTTTTTTATCCAAAGGTTTAATCGTGGAAAGGTGTAATAAACCTAAATCAATACTATATTTACTCTTAAAAAAATTGACTACCTGTAAAGCTTCTTGTGTTATTGATCCAGTAGAAATTATATTAAGTTTATTTGATTTTTTTAGAAAAATACCTTTGCCTATTTGAAATTTTTGTTTTTTATTAAATATTTTTTTTTCCCCTCCTAAACCAAATCTAATATAAATAGGATGTTTATATTCTACTGATTGCTTGATAATATTTTTCATCTCTTCCGGGTCAGATGGTGCAATAATAGTCATATTAGGGACCGATCTTAAAATAGCAAAGTCATCTAAAGATGTATGGGTAGGTCCTAATGATCCATAAACACCACCACCTCCATTACCAATTAAAGTAACAGGCAAATCATGTAAACCTAAATCGATAACTATTTGTTCAAAACATCTTCTGGTTAAAAAAGTTCCGATTGTATTAACAAATGGTTTTAAGCCATTCATACTCATCCCAGCAGAAACACCAATCAAATTTTGTTCTGAAATCCCCTCCATAAAAAATTGCTTGGGAATTTTTTGACTCATTTTTTCAAGAACACCAATACCTAAATCAGAACCTAAAAAAATAATTTTTTTATTTTTTTTTGCTAACTCAAATACGGTATTTAGTGCTGTATTTCTCATTTATTTAATGTTTGTTTAAAATTTGTTTTAAATTTTTTACATAATGCCATTCTGGATTATTTTCTGCTTGTGTAATTCCTTTTCCTTTTACAGTATGACAAATCAGAGCTGACGGTTTGCGTTTGTTTTTAAAACTTAATTTAATTTTTTTTTCTAATGTATTTAAGTTATGTCCGTCAACTTCTTGAGTAAAAAAACCAAAACTTTTTATTTTATCTTTAAGCGGTTCTAAATCTAAAATATCTTTATTAAAACCATAAGATTGTATTTTATTATAATCAATAATTAATAATAAATTATTAAGTCTATGTTTAGCAGCCATCATCATTGCTTCCCAATTAGATCCTTCATTTAATTCACCATCACCAACAATAACTATTGTTTTAAATTTTTCTTTTTTAAGTTTTGCAGATATTGCTAAACCGACTGAAAGAGAAAGTCCGTGTCCTAAAGAACCTGTCGATGCTTCAACTCCAGGAACAAAATGTTCTGGATGACCTCCTAAAATTGAATTTGATTTGCAATAAGATTTTAATATTTTTTTACTTAATATTTTACGTTCATGTAAAATCGAATAGAGCACCAAACAGCCATGTCCCTTACTAAGAATAATTCTATCTCTACTACTATTTTTAAAATTTTTTTTATTTATTTTAGATATTTTTTCATAAATTATGACCATAATTTCCACTAATGACAACGCAGGTCCAATATGACCACCATTATTTAACATGGCCATTTCCATAATATTTTTCCTTACATTAGAACACTTTTTTTTTAAATAATTCATTATCTTTAAGCCATTTGATTGAATAAAACCTGGGATTATTTCTAATCTTTCTTTTTAAAAACATTTCATGCAATTCTTGAATAGCATCTTCAACTTTCTTTTTTGGTTTAAAACCAGTCTTAAGTAACTTTGAAGAATCTAGCCTGTATGATCTTGGGTCTGTAAATTTTTTTTTTAAGATTATTTCAGAGGGAATATGTTTCTGAACAGTTTTTGCAATTTTCTTAATACTTAGATTTTCAAATCCTGCATTGTAAATAGTACCGTTTATTTTTTTTTCTAAAAAATAAATATATAAATCAATTAAATCATCAATATGAATATTTGGTCTAATTTGATCTCCACCTTGGACTATAATTTTTTTTTCTAAATATGCACTGCTTGTAAGTGCGTTAACAGATACATCAAATCGCATTCTAGGAGAATAACCACAAACAGTAGCTGGTCTGATAACTTTTACATTAAACTCTTCCTTAAAGGATAAAACAATTCTCTCAGAGCACATTTTTGTTTTATTATATAAAGAAATGGGCTCTAAATTTAAATTTTCATGAACAAATTTTTCTTTTTTAATACCATAAACTGAACCAGAAGATGCATAAATAAAATTTTTAACTTTAGATTTTTTTGCTAATTGTAATAAATTAAAAGTACTTAAAGTTCCTATATCCCAACTTAAAGAATGATCTAATTCTGACATTGGATCATTTGCTATTGAGGCAAGATGAATTATAGTATCAAT
>CACJMX010000011.1:0-14738 GCA_902594635.1 uncultured Pelagibacteraceae bacterium | reverse complement strand
TGATCTGTTAAAAAAAATTGGGATACAGGATTATTTTGAATATATTGCAGGATATAACACTTTTGATTACTGTAAACCTGACCCAAGACACCTAACAACAATTATTGAAATTCTAGATGGTGAAAAAAATAAATCTATAATGATTGGTGACAGTGAAACGGATGCGAATGCTGCAAAAGCAGCGGAAATCCCAATGATTTTATTGGAAGATGGATATACTGAAAAAAATATTGATGAAATTTATCATAATCACTTAATAAAAGACTTTATTGGTATTGAAAAAATAATATCAAAATATCTTTAATATTGATTAATTTAATTTAACTATTAAAACAAAATATCTCAAAGGAGTTATTTTGTTATTACATACTGTTAAAGTTTATCCATCAAAAATTCACCTACCAAAAAAGAAACAGCTTGCCTGGAAAATTGCTGAAATAGCAAGTGATAATGCAAAATTAAATAAAGACGCAATTGAAATGGTTATCAATAGAATTATTGATAACGCCTCTGTTGCAGTTGCTTCTTTAAATAGACGACCAGTTATTTCATCAAGAGAAATGGCTCTTAAACATTCAAGGAAAAATGGTGCAACATTGTTTGGAGTGAGTTCAAATTTAAAATTTGATTGTGAGTGGGCAGCTTGGTCAAATGGTACTGCTGTTAGAGAACTCGATTTCCATGATACTTTTTTAGCAGCTGATTACAGTCATCCAGGAGATAATATTCCACCAATATTAGCTGTTGCGCAACAAAATAAAAAAAGTGGTTTAGACCTTTTAAGAGGAATTATTACAGCATACGAAGTTCAAGTAAATTTAGTCAAAGGTATTTGTTTGCATAAACATAAAGTTGACCATATTGCTCATCTAGGTCCAAGTGTAGCTGCAGGTCTAGGCTCAATGTTAAAACTAAATACAGAAACAATTTATCAAGCAGTTCAACAAGCTCTCCATACTACTATATCTACAAGACAATCTAGAAAAGGTGAAATTTCTAGCTGGAAAGCATATGCCCCTGCTCATGCAGGTAAGCTTGCTATAGAGGCTGTCGACAGAGTTATGAGAGGAGAAGGAGCACCAAGTCCAATATATGAAGGTGAGGATAGTGTAATAGCAAGAATACTAGACGGTAAAAAAGCAAATTATAAAGTTCCTTTACCAAAAAAAGGTGAAAGTAAAAAGGCTATACTGGAAACTTATACAAAAGAATATTCTGCTGAATATCAATCCCAAGCATTGATAGATCTTGCAAAAAAATTAAAAACTAAAATACCAAATTTAAACTTAATTAAAAAAATCGATATTTATACTAGTCATCACACACACTATGTAATTGGAACAGGAGCTAATGATCCTCAAAAAATGGATCCAAATGCAAGTCGAGAAACTCTAGACCACTCAATTATGTATATATTTGCTGTTGCATTAGAAGATGGTGATTGGCACCATATTAAGTCTTATACTAAATCGAGAGCAAGTAAAAAAAGCACAATCAAAATTTGGAGATCAATAAAAACTTATGAAGATAAAAAATGGACAAAAAAATATCACGATCCTAACCCAAAAAATAAGTCATTTGGTGCAAAAGTAGTTGTAACTTTAAATAATGGGCAAAAAATCACTGAGCAACTTGATAGGGCTGATGCGCATCCGTATGGAGCAAGACCTTTTAAAAGACAAAATTATATTAATAAATTTTTAACACTTACTGAAGGAATACTTGATAAAAATGAAAGTAATCGTTTTATAAAGAATGTGCAAAATTTAAAAAATTTAAAATCTGGTCAATTGTATAAATTAAATTTAGAAATAAAAAAAAGTAAATTAAAAAGAAATCTAAAAAAAGGAATTTTTTAATGCACTTCATTGAAAAAGAGCCAAGTCAAAAAAGAATAGATTTTGATCTAAAGTTGAAATCAAATAATATTTTAAGAGTTCCAGGTGCGTACAATCCTTTAACAGCAAAATTGATTGAAGAGATAGGTTATGATGCAGTTTATGTCTCCGGAGGTGTAATGGCTAATGATTTGGGTTTTCCGGACATAGGGCTTACAACCTTGCAAGATGTAAGCACAAGATCATACTTGATATCAAGAGTTACAAATCTGCCGACTATTGTTGATATTGATACAGGGTTTAAATCTTGTAAAGAAACTATTGAAACATTTGAAGAATTCGGAATTACAGGAGTACATTTAGAAGATCAGATAGAGAGAAAAAGATGCGGACATCTAGATAACAAAGAATTAATTTCCACAGAAGCAATGGTAAAAAAAATTAAAGAATGTGTTGCTGCTAAAAAAGATCCAAATTTTAAAATTATTGCCCGATCTGATGCAAAAGGTGTTGAAGGGATAGATAAAATGATTGAAAGATGCAAAGCATACATTGATGCAGGTGCGGAGATTATTTTTCCAGAGGCGCTTCAAGATGAAAAAGATTTTGAGAAAGTGAGAAAAAAATTAAAATGTTATCTATTAGCTAATATGACAGAATTTGGAAAATCAAAGCTATTTAACTACAAAGAATTAGAAAATATTGGATTTAACATTGTCATTTACCCAGTAACTACTCAAAGATTAGCAATGAAAAATGTAGAAGATGGTTTAAGAGACATTTATGCAAGTGGACATCAGAACAACATAATAGATAAAATGCAAACTCGTAAAAGACTTTATGAGCTTGTTGATTATGAAAAATATAATTCATTAGATGAAAAAATTTATAACTTTACTACGGAAGGGCACGAATAATGAGTGAAGATATCAAAAAAGGATTGCTTGGAATTGTAGTTGATGAAACTGAAGTTTCTAAAGTAATGCCAGAAATTAATTCCCTAACTTACAGAGGTTATGCTGCACAAGATTTATGTGAATACTGTAGATTTGAGGAAGTGGCTTACTTAATTTTAAATAAAGATTTACCGAATACTATAGAGCTTAGAAAATTCGAAAAAGAGGAAAAAAATAACAGAGAGTTATCAAAAAACTTATATGAAATAATAAAACATATGCCAAAAAAATCACATCCTATGGATGTGGCCAGAACTGCTGTAAGTGTAATGGGATTAGAGGATAAAGAAACCCAAGATTCTTCACCAGAAGCTAATATGAGAAAGGCATTAAGAATTTTTGCAAAGACCCCTACTGCTTTAGCAGCGTTTTATAGAATTAGAAAAGGAAAAAAAATAATTAAACCTAGGAAAACTCTAACTTTTGCGGAAAACTTTTTTTATATGTGTTTTGGTAAAGTTCCACAAAAAGAAATTGTTAAAGCTTTTGATGTGTCACTAATTCTTTATGCTGAACATAGTTTTAATGTTTCAACATTTACTGCAAGAACTATAACGAGTAGCTTATCAGATATTCATGGAGCAATTACAGGAGCCATTGCTAGTCTAAAAGGACCGTTGCATGGGGGTGCTAATGAAGAAGTTATGCACATGATGAATAAGATAAAAAAACCTGAGAATGCGTTAAAATGGATTAATAATGCTCTAAAAAATAAAGAAGTAGTTATGGGTTTTGGTCATAGAGTTTATAAATCAGGAGACTCTAGAGTTCCAACTATGAGACAGTATTTTGGAAAAGTTGCTAAACTTAAGAAAGATAAAAAATTTGAGAAAATTTACGACATTGTTGAAAAAGTTATGATTAAAGAAAAAAATATTCATCCAAATGTTGATTATCCAACAGGTCCTACTTATCATTTGATGGGTTTTGATACTGATTTTTTTACCCCTATATTTGTTATTTCAAGGATAACTGGTTGGTCAGCTCATATAATGGAGCAGCATGCTGCTAATAAATTAATTAGACCTTTAGCAAGCTACAAAGGTAGCAGGCATAGAAAAGTTCTTGAATTAAATCAGAGATAATTTCTAAACTATTAACTAAATGCTTCGACCCATGTCCCTTGGGTAGATGCTTTAGAATATTCAGTTGCACGACCTTCAAAAAAGTTCATGTGCTCAACTGCATTAAGCATAGTATCTAACCAGCCTAAAGGATTTTTATCCACATCATAAATAGCTTCTAAACCTAACTGATCTAGTCTTCTATTAGCTATAAATCGAATGTAATCCTTAACATCTTTTGCAGTTAAACCTTCCATTGGACCCATTTCAAAAGCTAAATCAATAAAAGCGTCTTCGTGCTCTATGATTGTTCTGCAAGCTTCATAAATTTCTTTCTTTAACTTCGGTGTCCATATTTCAGGGTTTTCATTAATGAATTCTTTAAAAATTCTTATCATTGAATTACAGTGAAGAGTTTCATCTCTGACTGACCAAGTAACAATCTGACCCATACCTTTCATCTTGTTATGTCTTGGAAAATTTAACAAGATCGCAAAACTTGCAAATAACTGAAGTCCTTCAGTGAATGCACTAAATACTGCAACTGTTTTAGCAATATCTTCTTTTGAATTTACATTAAAGTTTTGCATGTAATCATATTTGTCTTTCATTTCTTTATACTTCATGAAAGCAGAATATTCAGACTCTGGCATTCCAATAGTATCTAAAAGATGTGAGTAAGCTGCCACATGAACTGTTTCCATTGAAGCAAAAGCAGTCATCATCATTAAAACTTCAGTTGGTTTGAAAACTGTTGTGTAATGTCTCAAGTAACAATTATTTACTTCAACATCAGCTTGAGTAAAAAATCTAAAAATTTGTGTTAATAAATTTTTTTCTGATTGTGATAAGTTTTTTTGCCAATCTCTTACATCGTCTCCTAAAGGAACCTCTTCTGGTAACCAATGAATTCTTTGTTGAGTTAACCAAGCATCATAACACCAAGGATATCTAAATGGTTTATAAACAGGATTCTCTACTAGTAATCCCATTTTTTTTGGTTGTATAATTTCTTTTTTTTCAGGTTGGATAATTTCTGAGTTTATTTTTTCGGCTACTGACATGATAGACACTCCTCGTATTCGGTTTCTTCAGTTTTGGTTGATTTGTTTTTATAAACGTTAGCCATAATATCTGTTGATTTTGCATCATTGATATTTTCAGCTCTTTGAATTGATTTTGATCTACAGTAATAAAGGCTTTTTAATCCTTTTTTCCAAGCATCAAAATGAATTTTATGAAGTTCTTTCTTATGAACATCCGCAGGTAAAAATAAATTAACTGATTGAGCTTGAGATATAAATGGAGTTCTATCTCCACTTAACTCAATAATCCAATTTTGGTTTAACTCAAATGCTGTCTTAAAAACATCTTTCTCTAAATCAGTTAGAAAGTCTAAATGTGATACCGAACCTTGGTTTGTTGTGATACTTGACCACGTTATATCATCATTTTTGCCATGGCTTTCTAATATTTCCTCTAAGTATCTGTTTTTAACATTAAATGAACCTGACAAAGTTTTATGCGTATAACTGTTAGCAGCAATAGGTTCTACTCCTGGTGATGCTCCACCACAAATAATAGAAATTGAAGCTGTCGGAGCTATCGCAGTTTTATTAGAGAATCTCTCTTGATAACCGTATTCTGCAGCATCAGGACATGCTCCTCTTTCTTCTGCTAAATCTTTTGAAGCTTGATTTACTTTTGCATCTATATCTTTAAATATTTTTTTATTCCATGACTTTGCCATTACAGATTCTAAAGGAATTCTATTTTTTTGTAGAAAAGAATGGAAACCCATTACACCTAATCCAACACTTCTCTCTCTTTCAGCTGAGTACTTTGCGTCTTTAAATTGATCTGGAGCTTTGTTTATAAAGTCAGATAAAACATTATCTAAAAATCTCATAACATCATTAATCATGTTTGGATCATCTTTCCACTCATCGTATTTTTCTAAGTTTAAAGATGATAAGCAACAAACTGCTGTTCTATCTCTACCATCTTTATCTATTCCTGTTGGTAAAGTAATTTCACTACATAGATTAGAAGTTTTAACAGTTAGATTTGCTAACTTGTGATGTTGAGGAATTTGTCTGTTAACGGTATCAATATAAATTATATATGGTTCACCAGTTTCAATTCTTGCCGTCAACAATCTTATCCATAAGTTTCTTGCTGAAATAGTTTGTTGAACTGTTCCATCAGCAGGACTTTTTAATGCCCATTGTTCATCAGTTTCCACAGCTCTCATGAATGCATCTGAAACTAAAACACCATGATGTAAATTTAATGCTTTTCTATTTGGATCACCGCCCGTTGGTCTTCTCATCTCTATAAATTCCTCTATTTCTGGATGATCAATTGGAAGATAACAAGCAGCAGACCCTCTTCTTAATGATCCTTGGCTAATTGCCATAGTCAACGAGTCCATAACTTTAATAAATGGAATAATTCCTGATGTCTTTCCAACTTTACCAATTTTTTCACCAATAGATCTTAAGTTACCCCAATAACTTCCGATACCACCACCTTTTGCAGCAAGCCAAACGTTTTCACTCCACAAATCTAAAATGCCTCCTAAGCTATCTGATGCTTCATTTAAAAAACAAGAAATAGGTAATCCTCTTTTAGTTCCACCATTGGACAAAACTGGAGTTGCCGGCATAAACCAAAGGTTGCTTATGTAATTATAAATTCTTTGAGCATGAAGATTGTCATCAGCATATGAACTTGCAACTCTAGCAAATAAATCTTGAAAAGATTCGTTGTGACCAAGATATCTATCTTTTAAAGTTGCTTTACCAAAGTCAGTTAGGTTTACATCTTTTGAACGGTCAATCTTAATAATGATACCTTTGTCGTTTTGAAATAGTTCAGTTTCGTTATTTAATGAGAAAAGATCAGGTCTTTTGTCTTTTGAAACCTCGTTTACTTGAGGGCTATATTCAGAGACAGCTTTCTTTAGGGCCTGCGATAAAATTTTGTTCATAACTTTTATTATATTTTGTTTATTATACGAAAACAACTACATGTTGTAGGCGTTTTGAGTTAATATACTATATAAACAGCAAATCAACAGAACATTTATAGAACGTGACAAATTATTTATCAATAAAAAAAATTAAAAAATTGCAATTAATTAACATAAAAGGGGTAAGAAATTAACAAATGACACAAAATATTAAAATTGACCCCTACGGTTTCAGAGAATATGACGCGCGATGGTTGTATGAAGAAAACATAAATAAAGCAGGAATAGAGAATCTTGGAAAAGGTCTAGGAACACAAATAATTAATCACACACACAAAAATAATCCTACAGTTATAGTTGGTCATGATTATCGTTCTTATAGTGAGGAGATAAAAACTGCTCTAAAAAAAGGTTTAATATCAACTGGGTGTAACGTTGAAGATGTTGGATTGTCATTATCACCAATGGTTTATTTTGCACAATTTAATTTAAACTCTGATGCTGTTGCAATGGTAACTGCAAGTCACAATGAAAATGGGTGGACTGGAGTTAAGATGGGTATCAAAAAAGGATTAACTCATGCCCCAGAAGAAATGAAGGAATTAAAAGAAATAACATTAAATGAAAAATTTATATCAGGTCAAGGAAGTGAGAAACAAATTGAAAATTTCCAACAAGTTTACAAAGAAGATTTAATCAAAAGTAATAAAATTAATAAAAAAATAAAAGCTGTTGTTGCATGCGGTAATGGTACCGCAGGTATATTCGCTCCAGATATATTAAGAGGAATAGGTTGCGAAGTAATTGAACTAGATTGTAATTTAGACTGGACTTTTCCAAAATACAATCCTAACCCTGAGGATTTAGAGATGCTTCATGAAATAGCAAAATCTGTAAAAGAAAATAATGCAGATATAGGTTTTGGTTTTGATGGAGATGGTGACAGAGTTGGCGTGATTGACAACAAAGGTAATGAGATATTTTCAGATAAAATTGGTTTATTGATTGCTAGAAATTTATCAACAAAACATCAAAATTCAAAGTTTGTAGTAGATGTAAAATCTACAGGTTTATACGCAAAAGATAAAGTATTAGGAAAAAACAACTGCGATACGATTTATTGGAAAACGGGTCATTCTCATATTAAAAGAAAAGTTAATACAGAAAAAGCTTTGGCTGGGTTTGAAAAAAGTGGGCATTTCTTTTTTAATCAACCACTAGGTTATGGATACGATGATGGTATTAATTCTGCAATTCAGGTTTGTCATTTACTAAATAATCAAAATAAAGAAATGAGTGAAATTATTGATGAATTACCTATAACTTATCAATCACCTACTATGGCTCCTTTTTGTAAAGATGAAGAGAAATATCAAGTGGTTGAGGAATTAGTAAAACAGGTGGAAAAAGTTAAAAGTGATAAAATTAAAATAGATGATCAAATCATATCAGAGATTTTAACTGTAAATGGAATTAGATTTTCTTTTGAGGATGGTTCATGGGGTTTAATCAGAGCGTCATCTAATAAACCGTCATTAGTAGTTGTTACAGAGAGCCCAACCTCAGACAGTAGAAAGAAAAAAATCTTTGATTTTATTGATGATTTACTCCAAAAAACTGGAAAAATTGGAGATTATGACCAAAAGATTTAAAGGTTAATAAACATCATTTTCAACTAATAAGTGTTCATAAAATTGTAAAGAATCATTTAAAATTATTTTATGAGGTGATGGAGGGAGACTGAAGTCACCTCTTTTTTTTTGTGAGATTTATAAACCTTATTTTTCCTGTATACCTAAATAATGGCAGATAAAAAAATAAGATCCGTTGCGAAAACTTTTTCTTGGAGGCTTTTTATTTTTATTTATTGGGTAATATTTGGCTACATTTATACCGGAACATTTGTGGGAGCTGGAATTTTAGGGGTTGGATCAATTATTCCACTTTTTTTCTATTACTTTCATGAGCGGATTTGGAACAAAGTTAAATGGGGCACCAATTAAATAAACTTTTTAAGTTTATCTGAGACTATTACTTTTTTGTTGTTGATATAATCCTCGTGATTTTTTTCTATATTTTTAAGTTCATATAAATAATTTACCATAACACCAAAAGATCTATTAAAACCAACCTCTGATACATTGGCATTTATATTTATATCCTCAACTATAGCTCCATTTCCTAGATGAAATCTTGTTACATCATTAATAGGTAATTGCTTATGGTTTTTTTCATTTATTAAATAGTGAGCTACTAATTTTAAAATAGCATCCTTATTAGATACAATTCTTGTATCACCAATTTTTAAATCTGGAGATTTTAAGAAAGATATATTTTCTAAAGGAATGTTTCCTAGAATATTTTTTATTTTGTTGTCTTCTAGATATGAAAACCAATCTCTAAAACCTGGAATGGGTGACAAAGTTCCAAAGTGTTTTATGTTAGGTAATTCTTCTTGGATTTCATAAACAACTCTTTTAATTAAAAAATTTCCTAAAGTAACTCTTGATAAACCTTCTTGGCAGTTACTTATAGAATAAAATGTTGCTGTATCATAATTTTTATTCCCAGTTGAGTGTGGTTTTGTAATTTCTTGTATCGATTTACCTAGACCATTTGTAAGTGCTACTTGAACAAATATTATGGGCTCATCTTCAAGTGCTGGATGAAAATATGAAAAAAATCTTCTATCCTCCCCTAGTCTTCTCTTAAGTTCATCCATATCTTTAATTTTGTGAACTCTCTCATATTTCATGATTTTTTCTAAAACTGCTGCTTTTGTATCCCAGGTAATTTTGGCTAATCTTAAAAACCCAGGATTAAACCAAGACTTAAATAATTCTCTTAAATCATCATCCAGAGGTTTTAATTCCGAATTCTCTTTTAATACTTTCAACAAATCTTCTCTTAATGAGACTATGGTAGAGATACCATTTGGAGCCATATTCATTCTTCTAAATAGTTCTCTTCTCTTTCCTTCAGATACTATGAATAAATTAAATAAATTTTTGTCGTTCTGAGTTTTTTGATAAGTTTCTATAGCTTCTGATACCTTCGTGTGATTAGGTTTAAATTTCTCGTTAATTTTTTTAAAAAAAGCTAGTTTATTTTCATGAGTAAGAGTTTGATATAAATCGGTAACATCTCTTGCAACGGTAATTCCAAAAGCTGCACCTTTATTAGAAATTAAATCATCACATAAAGACAGTATTGTTTCTAAATCATTTCTTTTAAGCTCAGTTTTCTTAAATAGTTTTTGACCTACATCGGCTATGGATGAAATGATATCTTTTAAGTTAAACATGTTTTTCATATCTAATTTATACTTAAATATTCGTAAAAAGATCTTAATGATACTATTATCAAAAATGAGCCAAAAATCTTACTCAATAAACTTTTGTTGATTTTATATACCGCTTTAGCACCCATACGCGCCATTAACATCGTCACAGGCACAAAGACGATAAAACCTAATAAGTTTATGTAGCCCAAACTATAAGGAGTATTAACATTATTGATAATTTTACCACCTAATATCATTGTAGTTGTTCCTGTAACTGCAATTAAAATACCTACAGCAGCAGCTGTTCCAATAGATTTTCTAATATCATAACCAAAGGTTCTCATGAAAGGAACCATTAATGATCCTCCACCAATACCAAGAGGAACTGAAATAAATCCTATAACAATTCCTGAAATATTTTTAACTACATTGGATATTTTTTTAGGATTTTCTAAAAGCTTATCTCTTATAAAGATAAAAAATAAACCAACAATAAATGCAAAAATTGAAAAAAATAAAACTAAGGCTGGTGTTTTTAAATTAACTGCTAAAAAGGTTCCAGCTATTACCCCGAATAAAATAAAAATACCAAATGATTTTACCATCTTAAAATCTACAGCGTCATATTCCATATGTGTTTTGGTGGAAATTATTGAGGTGGGAATAATGATTGCTAAAGAAGTACCAACTGAAAGATGCATTCTTGTAACGATATCAAAATCTAAAACTGTAAAAGCATAATATAAAGCAGGGACCATTATTATTCCTCCACCAACGCCCAATAATCCAGCCATAAAACCAGCTACTGCTGCAGCAATACCTAATACGACTAATAAATTTATAATTTCATTAATATTTGAGATATCCATTATGTATTTGCCTGATTGGCTTTCTCATTATTTTGAACAATTGTCATAATATGTTTTGTTTTTTGAAAATCAGATTCACGGGCCATTAAATTTTCACTTAAATATCTTTTCCATTCCTTTGATCCTATTTGACCATGGTATAAACCCACAGTGTGTCTCATTATATGATTAACCTTTGTTCCTAACTTAACTTCTTTTTTAACATACTCTAAAAGCTGCTCAGCAACTTGCTCTCGGGATGGGTTTATTTTTGTGTTAAATATTTCTCTTTCAATTTCTACTAATGAATATGGGTTTTGATATATAGATCTTCCAATCATTACTCCATCACAGTGTTTTAAATGATTGTTAATTTCATCTACTTTTGAAATACCTCCATTAATAATTATTTCTAAATCTGGGTTTTGTTTTTTAACTTCATAAACCATGTTGTAATTTAGTTTTGGAATATTTAGGTTTTGCTTAGGAGAAAGTCCAGTAAGCATTGCTTTTCTTGCATGCAAAATAAATGTTTTTGCACCTGCGTCTCTCATTTTGTGAATAAAACTATTTAGATATTCAAAGCTTTCTACATCATCAAATCCAATTCTAGTTTTTGCTGTAACTGGAATATTGCATGATTTAACCATTGCATTTATACATTCGGCAACTAGATCAGGCTCTTTCATTAAACAAGCACCAAACATATTTTTTTGAACCTTTTTACTGGGACACCCTAAATTAATATTAATTTCATCATATCCCATATCTTCTGCAATCTTTGCTACTTCAGCTAGCTCCTCTTTATTAGAACCTCCAACCTGTAACGCTAATGGTTTCTCCTCTGGACTGTAAGATAAGATTTTTTTTCTATCCCCATGTATTGCAGATTTTGTAGCAACCATTTCAGTGTAAAGCATCACGTTTCTACTCATCAATCTTAAAAAAAAACGATCATGCCTATCCGTGCAATCCATCATTGGTGCAACAGAAATTTTTCTATTAATTTTATTATTAGTATCCAAGTGGTTTACCCATTATTTTATCAGGTAGCCATGTCACTATTTCTGGAAAGATACACAAAATCAAAATAGCTAAAGCCATTATAATCATAAACGGTATAGAACCTTTTAAAATTTCTGACAAACTAACATCTGGGGTAATTCCTTTTATTATATAAAGATTTAATCCAACCGGTGGAGTTATTAATCCTATTTCCATATTTATAGTGAATACAATTGCAAACCAATATGGATCAAATCCTAATGTAGTAATTACAGGTAATAATATAGCAGAAGTCATAACGATAACCGCTACTGGAGGTAAAAAGAAACCAGCTATTAAAAGAAATATATTTATTAAAAGAAATACAACCCATTTGTTTGAACTTAATTCTACCATGCTCTGGGCTAAGGACTGAGTTACGTAAAGTTGTGAAAGTGTAAATGCAAAAAGATAAGAAGCTGCAATGATAAACATTATCATTACACTTTCTTTCATTGAAACTTTAACAATATTCCATATTTTTTTTGGTTGATAAATTTTGTAAACTATAGCGATTAATACAAAAACTAAAAATGCTCCAACACCAGATGCCTCTGATGGAGTTGCTACACCACCATATAACACATATAAGACACCTGCTATAATTGCTAAGAATGGAAGAACTCTAGGTAATACTTCTAGTTTTTCTCTTAACGTAGGAGGTGTTCTGTTCCTTAAAGCTTTTGCAGCATCTTTATCAATAAAATAACTATGAATAAGAGCCCAAATTGCAAACATCCCTGCCAACATAAAACCAGGTACTAACCCACATAAGAATAATCTACCTATCGATGTACCGGTTGCGATTCCATAAACTATTAAAACTATACTTGGAGGAATTAAAACTCCTAATGTTCCTCCTGCTGCTATAGTGCCCGTAGCAATTTGATCTGAGTAACCTCTTTTTCTCATCTCAGGTATTCCCATTGTTCCAATTGCAGCACATGTAGCTGGACTAGATCCACTTAGAGCTGCAAAAATTGAACAAGCACCAATATTAGAAATAACTAAACCACCAGGAAGCCTCCACAACCATCTATCTAAGCCAGTGTATAAATCTTTTCCTGCTGGAGAATTAGCAACAGCCATCCCCATTAAGATAAACATCGGGATCGAAAGTAAAACAAATGAATTAAGGCCTGCATAAAATGTTTCTGCAAAAACGTCTAGCATTTGAAAACCTTCAAATGATACTAAGAGAACAATTGATACAAAACTTAAACCAAATGCAATTGGAATTCCTGAAAATAATACAATTAAAGTAAAAATTGCTACGATTATTGCTATTATTAGAGGGTCCATTATTTTTGATCAGCCTCGTCGGTTAACTTGATGATTTCTGCAATGTACTGAAGTATCATTAAAGCTGCCCCTATCATCATAGATGAATATGGTATCCAAAGAGGTGGATCCCAAACTGTGCCAGTTGAGTAATTTTTAGTAAATGCTTCCTCAACCATTAGGAAACCAAAATAAAATAGAATTAAAAAAAATAATAAACTTAATAAAGATGTAAAAATTTTTAATCTTAGAATATTTTTTGAGGACAAAAAGTCATAAATCCACTCCATACTTACATGTGCTTTTTCACTCAAAACATAGGCACTACCAATAAAGGTTGATGCAACTAATAACATTGTTACTAGCTCAGTTTGCCATGTAATTGCTCTTTGAAAAAAATACCTTTCGAATACTAATTCGACAATTACAAGAATTGATAGAAGTAAAGCCAGAACAGCAAATGCTCCGCAAGCTTTGGCTGTAAAATCACAGAATTTTAAATATTTATTTTTCATAAAAAAAAACCCCTACTTATTTTTGATAAATAGGGGTTCTTTATATATTAATTTATTTAACTGCCAAAGCCATTTCCATTAGCTTATCACCACCTGGAACTTTCTCAGCAAAAGCTTTATGAGAAGATTTTTTTGCAATCTCGACCCATGCAGCATGATCTTTCTCATCCATGTAGACTAATTTAACGCCTGCAGCTTTATATGCGTCTTCAAACTTTTTGTCTAAGTTCTCAACTTGAGCTGTCATATATTTTTCAGCTACTTTACCAGCAGCCATTAGTGCTTTTTGTTGTTTAGAATTTAAAGCATCATATGATTTTTTAGACATTAGAATTGGCTCATACATAAACCATAATCCAAATTTTCCTGGAGGTGTTGCACAAGTTACTTGCTCGTAAATTTTATAACTCACAAAACTTCCTGAACTTGTATTTGCACCTGTTAATACACCTGTTTGTAATCCAGTATAAATTTCAGATGATGGCATACTTTGAATACCTGCACCCGCTGCTTCTAACATTTGGTTAAAAGCTTTTCCTGCAGCTCTCATAACCTGTCCTTTTGCATCGCTTGGATTTTTGATACATTGAGACTTAGAGGCAAATCCACCTCCTAACCAAGCATCAGATAAAACAACAACACCTGCATCATTTATAATTCTTTTAATTTCAGTCATCATAGGACCTTTATTAAATCTTAATGCGTGATCATGATTTTTTACAGTTCCCGGCATTAAAGTTGCGTCAAATTCTGGATGGAATTTAGATGCATACGCTAAAGGAAATGCAGAAATATCCAATTGACCAGTAGTCATTGGTTTCCACTGTTCTTTTGGTTTGTATAAAGATTTCGCTGGGTAGATTCTTATATCTATTCCAACATTAGCTTTTTTAACCTCATCCGCAATTATTTGAACCATTTCGTGTCTTGGATCA
>CACJMX010000010.1:0-19170 GCA_902594635.1 uncultured Pelagibacteraceae bacterium | reverse complement strand
GCATGTTATTTTGGATCATTTTGGCTCTAAAAAATTAAAATTTAAACATTTATCTTATTTAATAAATGAACAAAAAAAGATAATTTTTTTGTCTAATAAGAAAATTTATAAAAACAAATTTAGATTAATAAATTGTATAAACTTAAAAATAGGATTTATTAAAAAAAATAATTTAAAATATAAAAGTAGAATTCTTTCTAATAAAGAAATTTTCTTAGGTGATACAGATATTTTTATGACATTATAAACTAAATGATAAGATTTTTTGATATCTTAATAGCTGTATTAATACTGATATTTTTATCTCCTATAATGGTTATAATTTCTGTTCTTTTATTGATAACTGATGGAAGGCCAATACTTTTCAAACAAATAAGAGTTGGTTATCTGGGTAAAAAATTCTTAATTTATAAGTTTAGGACAATGAGAAATTCAATTTTTAAAAATGATAAAATAAGGCTAACTTCTTTAGGTAAAATATTAAGGAGATCAAGCTTAGACGAGTTACCACAATTAATTAATGTACTAAAAAAAGATATGTCTATTGTTGGACCTAGGCCATTACCAGAAAATATTGAAAAAAATATTAAAAACACCCATAAAATTAAAAGAAGAAAAATTTTACCAGGAATTACTGGCATGTCCCAAATAAATTTTACTGGAAAAAATAGAAGTCTCATTGAAAAAATTAAATTAGATTTAAAATTTATTGATAATTATTCTGTGTTTAACTATTTTAAGATATTGCTAAAGACACCATTTATACTTGTAAAAAGATTTTTTAAAAACAAGAGTTCAATTATTAAATAATAGGCAAAAAATTTTTCATAACAATTTAATTTGTGTTAATTATATTTTAATATATAAAATTTTTACTATTAAAATAATTAATACATAATTATTTATAAGATTATGAAAAAAAAAATACTGATATTATCTCCACATGCTGATGATGAAATTTTAGGATGTGGCGGTTTTATATCTAAGTATTCAAAATTAAATTATCAAATAAATGTTTTAGTTTTAACCAATGCTAATAAAGGCGCACCTGAAATATATCCTCCAGAGACAATTAAGTCTTTAAGAAATGAGGCAAAAACAGCTAATAACTTAATTGGAACCCACAAATTAATTTTTGAAAATTTACCAGCTATAAATTTAAATAATTATCCAGTTTATAAAATTTCAAATATTATAGATAAATATATTGCAAAAATTAATCCTGAGATTGTTTTTATACCATCCAAAAACGATATTCATGATGATCATAAAATAATTTTTAAAGCAGCGAAAGTTTCAATGAGACCAAATAGAGAAAAAAATTTAAAAAAAATATTATCCTATGAAGTTTTATCTGAGACTGAATGGAATGAAGATGGAAAATCTTTTATTCCAAATTACTTTATAAAGCTATCTAAGTCAGACATAAATAATAAAGTTAAAGCATTCCTAAAATACAAATCCCAAGTTAAAAAATTTCCTCACCCAAGATCAAAAGAAGCAATTATTAATTTATCTAGAGTTAGGGGAGGTCAAGCATTTACAGAGTATGCAGAGGGTTTTAAAGTAGAAAAAATATTAGATTAATATATTTTTTGTATGATTTAATGCATTATGTAATAATTAATTTAATTATTACATGTCAAAAAAATTAATTTTAAAGTTATATTTAAAACTGTTCAGATATAAAATGAATATATTTATAACAGGCGTGGCAGAATACATAGGATCAGCAACATCATATTTATTATTAAAAAAAAGTATTAAACTTTTAATACAAATATTATTTATAAAAAAATAAATTATTAATGAAAAAAAGGTTAACAATAGTTTTGGTAGCTACTACAGCACATACAATCAACGCTTTCATGTTAAATAACATTAAAAAATTAAGCAAACATTACAATCTTTTAATTTTTTGTAATAACGTACTAACCTTAAAAAAATTACTACCAGAAGATGTTTTATTATATGATATAAACTTTAAAAGAAAACCAAACCTAATAATAGATTTAATAACTTTTTTAAAATTATTATGGTTACTAATAAAAAATAAACCACATTTGACTATTTCCATATCACCTAAAGCAGGCTTTATAACTGCTATATCCTCATTTATATCTAGAGTACCTCATCGTATTCACTGGTTTACAGGACAAGTTTGGGTGAAAAAAAAAGGATTTATTAGAAAGTTTTATAAATTCTTAGATCATATAATCTTTAATATCTCTCATCATGTTCTTGTAGACAGTCATTCTCAAAGGAAATTTTTACTATTAAACAATATAATTTCAAAAAATAGATCTACTGTCCTCTTAAATGGTTCTGTTGGAGGAGTAAATATTAAAAAATTTAAATATAAAATTTCAAATAGAAACAATCTTAGGAAAAAATTAAAAATTTCAAAAGATATCTTTACTTTTCTATATTTAGGGAGAATTAATAGAGATAAAGGAATAATTGAACTTATAGAGGCATTTACAAGAGTTGAAAAAATTTATAAACCAGTAAGACTTGTACTAGTTGGACCAATAGAGGATTTTTATATTAATAACTTAATCAAAAATCATAGAAAAGTAATTCATGCAGGTGAAACTCTTACTCCACAAAAATGGTATTCTTTAGGAGATATGTTTTGTTTACCAAGCCATAGAGAGGGGTTTGGAGCAGTAGTTATTGAGGCAGGATCTTGTAATTTACCTTCACTTGGTTCTAATATTTATGGAATTAAAGACGCTATTATAGAAAATGAAACAGGTTTTTTACATAAAGTTGGCTGTATTAGTGATATTAAAAAAAAAATGTTATTTATTATTAAAAATAAAAAAATGCTTAAAAAATTTGGACAAAAATCAAGACTAAGAGTTGAAAAAGAATTTGAAGAAAATTTAATTAGTGAAAAACTTTTAGAATTTGTTCATTCAATTTTTAAGAATTAAATGTTTTACCCAAAAAAAACTAAACATGCCTTTTTATTCTAATAAATCAATTCAGAAAATTGGACCAATGCTTAAAAGTGGAAAAGTTAATTATTGGTCAGGAAATGAGGGTAAAAAATTTGAAAAAGAATTTTCTAATTATCTAGGAAATAAATATTCAGTGGGATTATCCAATGGAAGTGTTGCTCTTGAAATGGCTCTAAAGGCTCTTAAATTAAAAAAACAAGATCAGATTATAGTAACCCCAAGATCATTCATTATTTCAGCAAGTTGTACAATAAATTTAGGACTAAAACCAATTTTTGCAGATGTAGATGATAATGGTAATTTAAATATTGAGGGAATCAAAAAAGTATATAACAATAAAGTAAAAGCAATAATTTTGGTTCATCTGAATGGTTTGCCGTGTGACTTGGACCCAATCATGGAGTTTGTTAAAAAAAATAATATTTTCTTAATTGAAGATTGTTCACAAGCACATGGAGCAGTATACAAAGGAAAAAAAGTTGGTTCATTTGGGGACATATCTACTTGGTCTTTCTGTCAAGATAAAATTATATCTACTGGTGGTGAGGGTGGGATGATTTCAACTAATAATAAACAATTATGGCTTAAATGTTGGTCATTAAAGGATCATGGCAAAAATTACAAAAGTGTTTTTTTAAAAAAACATAAAATAGGTTTTAGATGGCACCATGATGATTTGGGAACTAACTACCGAATGACAGAAATGCAAGCTATTCTTGGAAGAGCGCAATTAAAAATATTAGATAATCAAATAAAAAAAAGAAACATAATTGCTAATTTATATTTAAATGGGTTAAAAGATTATTTCAACAAATATAGCATTTTAAAAAAACCAAATTTAAATTTTAGATATTCACCACAGACAAAAGATAAAAAAGTAATCAGGAAAAATGTACATGCTTTTTATCGTTTAAATTTATTCGTCAATAAAAATAAGATTAATCAATTAAAATTATTAGAACAGCTTAATCTTAAAAGAATTAATTGTGGGGTTGGCTCGTGTCCAGAGATTTATAGAGAAAAAGTTTTTAAGAAATTAAAATTGTCTCCAAAAAAAAAGACTAGTAAATGCAAAATTACTTGGAGAAACAAGTATAACATTTCCAATTGATCCCAATAGAAGTATAGCAAAGTTAAAGCTAGAAATTAAAAGTATCAAAAAAATATTAAATAAGTACATATAAATTTATGTACCAAAAATTTTTCAAAAGATTACTTGATTTAGTTCTAAGTTTAATTTTATTTATAATTTCAATTCCTTTTATGATTTTAATGTTTTTTTTAATATGGTGCTTTATTGGTTTTCCTATTTTTACACAAAAAAGGCCAGGTTTAAACGGAAAAATTTTTACATTATATAAATTTAAAACTTTATATGATGCTAAAAAAAATCTATCTGAAAAAAAAAGGCAAAGTAAACTAGGAAATTTTTTTCGTAAAACAGGTTTAGATGAGTTACCACAACTAATTAATATATTCAAAAATGATATGAGTTTTGTAGGTCCCAGACCTCTTTTGGTAGAATATCTTAATAAATATTCTAATTTTGAAAAAAAAAGACATTTAGTTAAACCAGGCATTACAGGTTTGGCACAGGTAAATCCCGATGCATCAGGAGTTAAAATTTGGAAAAAAAGTATCAAATTAGACGTTTATTATGCAGCTAATGTAAGTTTTATTGTAGATATAAAAATAATTTATAAAACCGTAGAATTGGTACTTTTTAAAAAAAAACAATATAAAGATTTTAAAAAATTTAATGAATAAAAAATTAGCGATAATAGGTGCCGGCGGACATGGTAAAGTTGTTGGAGAAATTGCTCACTTAAATAATTATGAAAGTATAGATTTTTTTGATGACAATAAAAATGAGATAAACCATTTTCCATTTACTATTTCTGGTAATGTTAACTTTTTAAAAGAGCATTTGAAGGATTATGATGCTTATTTTGTTGCAATTGGAGAAAATAAAATCAGGTTTAAAATAATAGAATGGTTTAAAAAAAAAAAAATGAATATTGTAAGTTTAACACATCCTAGATCAACCATTAGTAAATTTTCTACTTTAGGTAACGGTACTTGCGTAATGGCAAATGCAGTAATTAATTCTGGTGCAGTTATTAAAGATGGAGTTATTATAAATACAAGTGCATCTATAGATCATGATTGTGTGATTGAGGATTTTGCACATATTTCTCCTAATTGTTCATTATCAGGTAGTGTAAAAATTGGAAAATTTACTCACTTAGGTACGGGTACATCTGTTCATCCAGGAATTAATGTAGGTGAAAATGTAAAGACTGCTGTAGGATCAAAAGTGTTTAAGGATATTTTAGATGACACAGTTCAGAAAAATTAATAATCTTGTTACAAATTTTTATGAGTAATTATTTTAAAGAATTTTCAAATTATACTTTGTCTCTTCATCGATATACAAAACGATCGATCGCAATGATAACAGATGCATTCCTGTGTATTTTATGTACTTGGTTGGCTTTTACTGTAAGGTCAAAATATTGGCTTACAATTAAACCAGAAATAGAGATATTAACTTTGTTTGAGGATTTTAATCTTTATTCAGCATTAATATCTGTAATGATTGCTATACCAATTTTTTGGCTATTTGGGTTATACCGAACTATATTTCGTTATACAGGATTTTCTATTTTTTTTGCTATTCTAATGTCATCTTTAGTATATGGATTCTTGTATTTTACAATTGGGGTTTATGGAATTCAATTAGTACCTAGACCAATTGGTTTTTTTCAACCTATGTTATTATTTTTTGCTGTTTTGAGTTCAAGATTAGCTGTAAAATATTTATTTGAAGTCAATGTTGGTTTTAAAAAATCTTTTGAAAAGAAGAAAGTATTAGTTTATGGTGCAGGAGATGCTGGGCGTCAATTAGTTTCTGCTTTAGAAAATAGTCCTGAGTTTAAAGTTGTTGGTTTTTTAGATGATAATGAGCAGCTTCACAAACAAATTTTATTAGGTCAAATTATTTATTCACCCTTAAAATTAAACCAATTAGTTAAATCAAAAAATATTAGCTTGGTCTTTCTAGCTCTTCCAACAACCAACAGAAGCAAAAGAAATAAAATAATTGAAAAATTAAATAGATATAAAGTAGTTGTTAAAACACTTCCTAGTATATCTGAAATTATAGATGGAAGAATTACTGTATCAGATATTAAAGATTTAAATATTGATGATTTATTGAATCGGGAACAAGTGAAACCAGATCTTAAATTATTAAATAAAAATATTAATTCAAAGACAGTACTTGTGACAGGTGCGGGTGGATCAATAGGATCTGAATTAAGTCGTCAAATTGCTAAACTAAAACCAAATAAATTAATACTTTTAGAGTTAAATGAGTATGCTCTTTATAAAATTTATGAAGAACTATTAAACTTAAATAAAAATTTAAAAATAGTTTCTTTACTTGTCAATGTTCAAGATCAAAACAAATTAGAGACAATATTTGAAACGTTCAGCGTAGATACAGTTTATCATGCTGCAGCATACAAGCATGTACCCTTAGTTGAGGAAAATATATGTGAAGGAGTAAAAAACAATGTATTTGGCACTTTATCTGTTGTTATGGCATCTGTAAATAAAGATGTTTCAAATTTAGTACTTATTTCAAGTGATAAAGCAGTAAGGCCAACTAACGTCATGGGTGCATCAAAAAGACTTTCTGAACTTTGCATGCAAGCTGTTTATGATCATACCAAAGATATAAACACAAATTTTTCTATAGTTCGATTTGGTAACGTGCTTGAATCTTCTGGCTCTGTAATTCCAAAGTTTAAAAAACAAATTAAAGAAGGTGGGCCAGTCACGCTGACTCATGAAGATGTAACACGTTATTTTATGACTATAACTGAGGCAGCTGAATTAGTTATTCAAGCAGGAGCAATGGGTAAACATTCTGAAGTATTTGTTCTTGATATGGGAGACAGTATAAAGATAAAAGATTTAATATATAAGATGGTTAACTTGTCTGGATTTACTGTTAGAGACGAAAAAAACCCGACTGGAGATATTGCAATTAAGATAACTGGATTAAGGTCTGGTGAAAAATTATATGAAGAATTATTAATTGGAGATAATCCTGAAAATACTGATCATTTTAAAATTAAAAAGGCAAATGACTCCTTCATTCCATTCTTACATCTACAAAAGGATTTGTATGAACTACGAAATTTATTAGATAAAAATAAAATAAAAGATGTAAAAGAAATTTTAGAAAAACTAATTAAATTATACAAATCTAATTCTAAAATTGTTGATCATATATATTGTGAAAAATCAACAATTAGAAACTCTAAGCGAAATCAATTTACTTTTATAGATAATGAATTGAGTAAGAATAAAGATAATAAAATAATTAAACTTATTAAATAATTGCATTATTAATTTAATTAGAATAAAAAAATATAAACTTATGTCAAAAAATATAGCTAAAGATGAAATTGATTTATTAGATACCACTATAATTATCTGGAAAAAAAAAATTATAGTTATTATTTTTATGGTATTAAGTACAATTATAGCATTTATTTCTCAATCAACACAAGAAGATGGTAAATTTAAAATTTCTACTGAAGTGAGACCTATTACAGTAATTGATGAGGCTAAGTATAAAATTTATAATTCAATAATAAACACAATTAAACCTTATTATGTAAGAGAGAATATTATTGATACAGTTAAAGAGGAAAATGAATTACAAAGTAAAAGTTTTAAGATTATAGAAACTAATATGAAAAACTTGAAAATTAATAACATCGATAAAAAATTCTTGCTCGATTTATTTATTGATAGGCTTAAACAAGAGTCAAATATAATTAGATTGATTAAGAAATTTGAACTAATAAAAAAAGACGATTACCCATCAATCATTGAATATGAGAATGCAGTTATAGAAATAGGATCATCAATAAAATTACAAAATATTAATAAAAAAGCATATGAACAAGAAATTCCTGTAATAATTCAATTTGAGACTTTGAATATAGATAATTTAGAAAATTTTTTGGTTTTTATTGAAAAAGAAACAAATGAGATAATTCAGGAAGATTTATCATTAATGTTTGAAAATTACATTAACTATGTCAAAGCAATAAAGCAATTCAGGATTGAGGACATTCAGACTCAATTATCAGTCACTTCGGATGATATTGAAAAAATTGCATTAATGAAAAAGAGAGATATCTTAATTGCAAACAAGTATGTTGATAGGATGGAAAATATATTTAACAGCTCTCCAATATCAGACAAAGAAAATTTTTATGCTGCAAAAATCATTATTGATTCAACAAAATATGAGAAAACTGGAAATAAATCAAAGATAAAGATTTATTTAGTAGCCACAATATTTGGTGCATTATTAGGAATATTTTTCGCATTAATATCAAATGCTATACAAAATCGTAAATAGAAAATAATTCTATATAATAATTAATAATCTAAATTATATAGAAAAATGAAAAGTCAATCAATTTTTTTTAACATTATTCCATCATGGATAATAATTCTAATGCCTGTTTTATTAATATCAGGTCCTTTTTTATCGGACCTTGGAGTATCCTTAATTGCAATATTATTTTTAATAAATTCAGTAAAAAATAAATTAATCAAATATTATGATAATTATTATTTTAAGTTTTTTGTAATATTTTGCTTAATTTTAATAATAAGTTCTTTGTTATCAGAAAAAGTTTTGATCTCATTAAAAAATTCTTTATTTTATTTTCGATTTGGAATATTTTCATTATGTTTTTGGTATCTACTTGAGAAAAACAATTTTTTATTAAAATATCTTTTTATCTCTATATTGCTCTGTTATTCATCATTGATAATTGATGGATATTCTCAATATTTTTTTGGAAAAAATTTATTTGGTAATGCTTTGTATAATGATTACAGAGTTAGTAGTTTTTTTGGGTCAGAATTAATTTTAGGCAGTTATCTTGCAAGATTCTTTCCAATTTTTTTCGGCTTATTTATTTTAATTGATAATCAAAAGAAACGAAAATCGGTGTTAATTTTAATGACAATTATTTTTATATTGTCCGAGGGACTAATTTTTATTAGCGGGGAAAGATTGGCATTATTTTTCATGAATTTATCAGCCATCTATATAATTTTATTGATCAAGGAATATAAAATTTATAGATTTTTTACATACATTGCATCTTTATTTTTAATAGTAATATTATTAAACTTTGTACCAAACTCAAAAGAACGATTTGTTGATCAAACAATTTATGACTTTACCAGAAATACTGAAAAAATATATATATTTTCAAAACCACATACAGACATGTATATAACTGCTTTTCAAATTTTTTTTGATCACAAGTTTTTTGGTGTTGGGCCGCGTCAATTTAGAAATATATGTAACAAATATAGTGTATCAGAATATTCATGTGAAACTCATCCTCACAATACTTACATAGAACTTTTATCTGAGGCTGGTATTTTCGCTTTTTTGATAGTCTTTATAATTTTTTTTTTAATAACCTATATTTCAATAAAGCATTTTATATATAAATTTATTCAAGGTAAAAAAAACATATTAAATGATTTTGAGATATGCCTGTACAGTGCTCTGTTAATTAGTTTATGGCCATTTTCACCAAGTGGAAGTTTCTTTAATAATTGGATGTCAATTGTTTATTATTTTCCAATAGGAATATTGCTGTGGGAAAGATCAAAATATAAAAAATCCAATAAAATAAAGGAAATAAATACTTCAATTAGGTAAAATTTAATTTTACAAAATTAAAGTATTATGTATAAACGCTTGCCTGGTGATTATTGCGAAAGTGTAATACCCGATCCCATTCCGAACTCGGCAGTCAAGCCTTTCAGCGCCAATGGTACTTTGTCTTAAGACACGGAAGAGTAGGACATTGCCAGGCTATAAACTCACTCCTCTTAAAATATTAATTGAAGCTATTTGTGTATAATGTCAAAATGATAATACTATGAAGCTGAAAATTTTACTCACAGGTGGTGCTGGATATATAGGTAGCCATGTTGCTCATTTATTAATTGATAATGGTCATTCAGTTGAAATCATAGATAATTTAGTAACAGGTCATAAAAGGCTTATACCTAAAAAAGCAAAACTTCATATTTGTGATATTGCTAATAAATTGAAAGTTTCAAAAATTATTAATAAACAAAAATTTGATATTGTAATGCATTTTGCAGGTTTAATTAGAGTAGACGAATCTATTAAAAAACCAAAAAAATATATAATACACAATTATGAAAAATCAAAGATTTTTTTTCTAACATGTTTCCAAAACAAATTAAACAAATTAATATTTTCATCTACTGCCTCAATTTATGGGAATATTAAGAACAAAGCGTTAGAGAGCGATAAAAAAAAACCTTTAAATCCATATGCATTATCAAAATTAAAAACAGAAAATTTTATAATTCAGCAATCAAAAATAAAACCGATCTCATACATGATACTTAGATATTTTAATGTTGCAGGAGCTGATAAAAAGCTAAGGACTGGTCTACTATCAAAACATTCAACACATTTAATAAAAAATGCCTGCGAGGTCGCAGTTGGAAAAAAAAATAAATTAATAATTAATGGTAATAATTATGATACTATTGATGGAACAACTATCAGAGATTATATCCATGTTAGTGATCTTGCTGAAATTCATTATTTATGTGCTAAAAGCTTGATTAAACATAATAAATCAAATATTTTTAACTGTGGTTATGGTAAGGGTTTTTCAGTCAAAGAAGTTGTAAAGAACTTTAATAATATTTTATTTAATAAAATTACTACGGAAATAGGAAAAAAAAGACCAGGAGACTCCAAAAAAGTTATTGCAAATACAAATAAACTTTATAAATATTTTTCTTGGAAACCAAAATATAGTAATCTTAAATTAATTCTAAAATCTTCTCTTAATTGGGAAAAAAAAATTAAAAACCTTTTATAGAAAGATTTCTAATTGTAAATTATTAATAATTAAAATGAAAAATATAATAATAGTTACTGGTGGTGCAGGGTTTATTGGATCAAATTTAATCAAATCACTTCTAAAAAAAACTAGTAAAAGTATTATTAGTTTAGATAATTATTCATCAGGTAATAAACAAAATCACATAAAAGATAGAAGAGTTAAGTACTTAAAAGAAGAAACAACCAATATTTCAAAAAAATTAGACAATATAAAAAATAGAATACATAGCATTTTCCATTTCGGAGAATTTGCTAGAATTTATCAAAGTTTTAAAAAATTTGACGAATGTTTTAAATCAAATTCCATTGGTTCTCATGCAGTTTTTAAATTTTGTCTTGATAATAATATTAAACTTGTTTACTCAGCAACTTCCGCATCTCTTGGTAACAATGGAAATGATAAAAACTTATCTCCCTATGCTTTTACAAAAGCTAAAAATTTAGAATTGTTAGAAAACTTAAGAAAATGGCTAAGTTTTAAATTTGAGGTTATTTATTTTTACAATGTATATGGGCCTGGTCAAATCAAAGTAGGTGATATGGCAACTGTTGTTGGTATTTTTGAAGATCAGTATAAAAAAAATAAACCTTTAACAGTTGTAAAACCTGGTACCCAAACAAGAAGATTCACATATATTGATGATACTATCAACATTTGCATTGAGGCTTGGAGGAAAAATAAATGTACCTATTACAGCATAAGTCATAAAAAATCTTATTCTATTAGACAGCTTGCTGGACTATTTAAAACTAAAATAGTTTATATAAAATCAAGATCAGGAGAGCGATATGCTTCAGCTTTAACAAGAATTTCTAAAAACAATCATATTATTCAAAAATTTGGTAAAATAAATTTGAAAGATTATGTAACATCGTTTATTAAGAATGAAAATTATGAAAATAAAAAGCTCATTAAAATCAATAAAAAAAAGAGATCTTAATTCTAAATTAGTTAGAAGAAGAGGTCGTGTCTACGTGATCAATAAAACAAATCCAAAGTTTAAAGCAAGACAGAAGTAATTTTTATGGATAATGAAAACCATAAAAATACCTGGAACAATTTTACAAAATTTGTGTTGTGGGGAACAGTCGCAGTTATTGGTGTTTTAGTTTTAATGGCAGTATTCTTACTATAAGTTAAATTTATGAAAGTTGCTTCTATCTTAGAAAATCAGAAATTTGAAAAAAGAATAGCAATTACCCCTGAAATTGCAAAAAAATATATATCTCTTGGCCTTGAAGTTTGTTTACCTGAAAATTATGGAAGTCACCTTGGAATTAAAGATAAAGAATACAAAGAATTAGGGGTATCAATTTTAAAAGATGAAAAAGAAATCATAAATAGTGCAGATATTATTGTTCAGTTAGGTTTATTGAGTGACGATAAAAGTTATTTATTAAAAGAAAATCAAACGTTTGTTGGTGTTCTAAACCCGTATGAAAATAAAGAAAAAATAAATGATTTAATTAAGAAAAAAATCAATACTTTTTCTCTCGAACTACTTCCCAGAATAACAAGAGCTCAATCTATGGATATACTGTCATCCCAAGCTAATCTCGCAGGTTATAAAGCTGTAGTAGAGTCGTTTGCTCATTTTGAAAAAGCAATTCCAATGATGATGACTGCAGCAGGAACTATTCCTGCAGCAAAAGTGTTAGTTGTTGGTGCAGGAGTTGCTGGGCTGCAAGCAATTGCAACTGCAAAAAGAATGGGTGCAATAGTATTTGCGACAGATGTAAGAATGGCCTCAAAAGAGCAAGTTGAAAGTTTAGGAGGTAAATTTTTAACAGTTGAAGGTGCTGAAAATCTAGAGACTGAGGGGGGTTATGCAAAAGAAGCAACAGACGATTTTAAAAAAAAACAAGAAGAATTATTATCAGAGACTTTAAAAAAAATTGATATAGTAATTTGTACTGCCTTAATTCCAGGAAAAAAAGCTCCAGTTATTATCAAAGAAGATATGGTCAATAATATGAATTCTGGTTCAATAATTTATGATTTAGCAGCTATTCAAGGTGGAAACACAGCTTTTACTAAAGTAGATGAAATTGTAGATAAACAGGGAGTTAAAATAATGGGGGAAAATAATATTTTAAATAAACTTCCAACCTCAGCATCAAATTTATATGCAAAAAACGTATTTAATTTTGTGTCAAATTTATATGATAAAGATAAAAATAAAATTAATATAAATTTAGAAGATGAGATAATTGAGAAAACATTAATAAAATAAATTATGGAAATAGATCCTTTTATATTCAGATTAAGTATTTTTATTCTTTCAATTTTTATTGGGTATTATGTAGTTTGGAGTGTGACCCCATCACTTCATACACCTTTAATGTCAGTTACTAATGCAATTTCATCAGTGATTATTGTTGGTGCAATTATTGCTGGCTTAGCAGGAAATTCTGAAAGTATTTTTAATACGTCAAGTATCTTTGGGTTTTTGGCAATATCGTTAGCAGCAATTAATATTTTTGGAGGATTTCTAGTAACACAAAGAATGCTCGCAATGTATAAAAAAAAAAAAGATAAATAATGTTATCAGCAAATTTATCCGCCATATTTTATTTAATTTCAGGAGTATTATTTATTTTAGCTTTAAGAGGACTATCTTCACCAGAAACATCCAGACAAGGAAATTTATTTGGTATTTTAGGAATGATTATTGCAATCACAGTTACTTTTTTATCAATTGGTAATTTTTCAACTGGATTTGTGGTTGTTTTAATATTTCTTTTAATAGGAGGATTGATAGGTGCTTTTATTGCATATAAAATTCCAATGACTGCAATGCCAGAGCTAGTCGCTGGTTTTCATAGTTTGGTTGGGCTTGCAGCTGTATTTGTTGCAATAGCTGCTTTTTTAAACCCAGAAGCTTTTAATTTAGGGTCTCCAGGCAA
This sequence comes from uncultured Pelagibacteraceae bacterium, assembly GCA_902594635.1. Taxonomy (GTDB): domain Bacteria; phylum Pseudomonadota; class Alphaproteobacteria; order Pelagibacterales; family Pelagibacteraceae; genus Pelagibacter. The sequence continues at coordinate 5,289 of CACJMX010000010.1, read as the reverse complement.
TATTAAACTTGGAAGCTTAATTGAAATGTCAATTGGTGCAGCAGTGGGTGCGATCACTTTTTCAGGTTCAATTATTGCTTTTTTAAAACTTCAAGGAATAATGTCAGGTTCACCTATAACTTTCAAAGGACAACATCCGCTAAATGCCTTAATTTTAATTTCAATAATTGTTATTACTTATTTACTCTGTTCAACTCAGTCTTCGAATTTGTTTTGGATATTACTTGCAATATCTTTTTTAATTGGTTTTTTACTAATAATTCCTATTGGTGGAGCAGATATGCCAGTGGTAATTTCAATGTTAAATTCATACTCAGGTTGGGCTGCAGCTGGTATTGGATTTACTTTGGAAAATACTGCATTAATAATCACTGGTGCTTTAGTTGGATCATCTGGTGCAATTTTATCTTACATAATGTGTAAAGGAATGAATAGATCATTCTTTAATGTTATTTTGGGAGGGTTTGGTGCAACAGAGCAATCATCATCTTCACAAAATAAAGAACAAAGACCAGTTAAAAGTGGAAACGCAGATGATGCTGCTTTTTTAATGAAAAATGCTTCATCGGTAATAATTGTTCCAGGTTATGGAATGGCTGTTGCACAAGCACAACATGCTTTGAGAGAGATGGTTGATACATTAAAAAAGAATGACATAAAAGTTTCTTATGCAATTCATCCTGTAGCAGGAAGAATGCCAGGACATATGAATGTCTTGCTTGCAGAGGCAAATGTTCCTTATGATGAAGTATTTGAATTAGAAGAGATTAATAATGATTTTGCAAATGCAGATGTAGCTTTTGTTATTGGTGCTAATGATGTGACAAATCCAGTTGCAAAAACAGACCCACAGAGTCCAATTTATGGTATGCCGGTGCTTGATGTTGAAAAATGTAAATCAGTATTATTTGTTAAAAGAAGTTTATCACCTGGATATGCTGGAATTGATAATGATCTATTTTATAAAGAAAATACATTAATGTTGTTTGCAGATGCTAAAAAAATGACAGAAGACATTACTAAAAATCTATAGGTATAAATTTGACTACTAAAATATTTTGTGACATTGCAGAATTAGATCAAATTAGAAAATTCAATAAAAAAAAATTTGTTAAGGGATTTACAACCAACCCAAGCTTAATGAGAAAAGCTGGAGCAGAAGATTATAAATCATATTCAAAAAAAATTCTAAAAATTTGTAAAAATAAACCAGTATCCCTTGAGGTATTTGCTGACGAGTATAGTGAGATGAAAATTCAAGCAATGAAGATAAATAATTGGGGAAAAAATGTTTATGTAAAAGTGCCAGTTACAAATTCAAAGGGTAAATTTATGGGTCGAATTATCAAAGAATTAAATGATCAAAATATTAAACTTAATATAACCGCTGTTTATAACGCCAAACAATCTGAAAAGATTTTAAAGTTAATTAATAAAAAAACAAATGTAATTATCTCTATTTTTGCTGGTAGAGCGGGGGATGTGGGAAAAGATCCTGTACCAGAATTTATGAAAAGTATTAAATTAGCTAAAAGATTTAAAAATGTTGAGATACTATGGGCAAGTGTTAGAGAGCCTTATAACTATTTACAAGCAAAACAATTGGGGTGCCATATAATTACTGTGCCACCAGCAATTATTGAAAAAATAGAAAACTTTGGAAAATCGTTTGATCAACTTACAAAAGAAACCGTTAAAGCTTTTTTGGTTGATAGTAAAAAATCTAATTTTAAAATTTAGTTTTGATTTGGTTGCGGGGGACGGATTTGAACCGCCGACCTTCAGGTTATGAGCCTGACGAGCTACCAGACTGCTCCACCCCGCGATGTACTTAAATTCTGTTTTTAAGTTTATTTAATTTTTTTACTCTTTTAATATTTTCTTGAAGAATTCTTTTTTTCTTTTCTGAAGGCTTTTCATAAGTATTTTTTAATTTTATTACTTTAAAAAAACCATCCCTTTGAAGTTTTCTCTTTAAAACTCTCAGGGCTTGTTCGATATTATTATCTTTAACTTCTATTTTAATAACTACCTCCAAAAAAGTGGTTAACTATCACTTTTGTAATTTTATGTCTATATATTTCATTCATTACACAGATGCTAGATTACTTAATTTTTCTTTTTCCTTATGCTTTTTTTCTCTTTTTATTCTTCTTTCAGCTTTTTCCAAAGCATCTAATAAATCTTTTTGAGAAAATAAATTCAATGCAACAGGATCTTTTGGGTTTAGATTGTTATAATTCCAATAACTTTTATTTCTAATTGAAGTGACTGAATTTTTTGTTATGCCAACAAGTTTTGCAATTTGAGAGTCCTTAAGTAAGTTATGTTGTCTAATAAGCCACAAGGCAGAATCTGGTTTATCTTGTCTTTTTGAAAGTGGTACGTATTTTTTTATTTTTTTTTCTGAATTCGATATTTCAATATCGCTACTTTTAATTTGCAATGGTCTGTTTTCATCTTTTGAAGATAATTCAATTTCTTCTCTTGATAACTGACCTGATACTATAGGGTTGTAAGCTTTAATACCTTTTGCTACTTCACCATCTGCTATTCCTTGAATTTCCACTTCATGTAATTGGCAAAAATCTGCAATTTGCTTGAATGTTAATGTTGTGTTTTCAACTAACCAAACGGCAGTCGCCATTGGCATCAAGGGTGCATTTGACATTTAATTTTTTTTTTCTGATTTAAAATTTTGGAATTTTTTATTAAATTTACTTATCCTACCTTTATCCATCAATTTTTGTTTTCCACCTGTCCACGCAGAATGGGATTTGGGATCAATTTCTAACTTCAATATGTCTCCTTCAGCGCCCCATGTGGACTTAGTTTCAAATTGACTACCATCTGTCATTTCTACTTTAATCGTGTGGTAGTTTGGGTGAATATTTTTTTTCATAACGAGACTTATAGCAAAGGAAATTTAGAACACAATTAAAAGTTCTTCAATTCTTTAAGCATTTTATCATTAATTCCATCACTTGAGGCTCTGATATTAATACAATTATTGTTGAATTTATTTAGATCATTCACTATTCCACCAGCTTCCTGCACCATGAGTGATCCAGCTGCCACATCCCAAAGATTAATGTTATTATGAAAGTATCCATCAAATCTTCCGGCAGCAACATATGCAAGGTCTAAAGCTGCACAACCTGTGTAGCGCATATTAAAATTACTAAATCGTACTCCATTATGGTTACTTGAAAACAAACAATCATCTATGACATTTTTTTTTGATACCCTTAATCTTTGGTTATTAAGATAAGAACCTTTATTTTTCTCTGCAAAAAACATTTCATCTTTGATAGGATCAAAAATTAAACCACTGACTATCTCTTTATTTGATTGTAATGCAATACAAATTGCAAAATGAGGGATGCCATGAAGGAAGTTTGTTGTTCCATCAATTGGGTCGATAATCCAAATATTTTCCTCATCCTTATTTTTTATTTTTCCAATTTCTTCTGAAAGGAAAGAGTAATTTTTTTTGGTTTTACTAAGTTCCTCAATAATAATATTTTCAACACGTTTATCTGTTTTAGTAACGAAATCTCTAGGACCCTTTTTGGAAATTTGTAATTTTTCAACTTCTCCGAAATCTCTAATTACCAACTTAGATGCTTTCTCCACAGCCTTTATCATAATATTAAGATTTGAGGATATTGAAATCATATTTTAAATTTTTTTTACGTATTCTAAATTTCTTGTATCAATTATTACTTCATCACCTGACTCGATAAATGGGGGTACTTGAATATTTAATCCATTATCAAGAGTTGCAGGTTTGTATGATGACGAAACTGTTTGTCCTTTTAAAGCTGCATCGGTTGTTTCTATTTTACACTGTACCTGGTTAGGTAGTTCAACTGAAATTGGATTTTCATTATAAAAATTTACAGAAACCTCAAGATTTTCAGATAAAAGTTTTCCCTGATCTCCAACCACATCTTTTTTAATTTCTATTTGTTCAAAGCTTTTTGGGTTCATAAAAAAATAATAACTTTCATCCTCATAAAGGTAATTAAATTTTGTTTCCTCTAAGGAAGCCTTTTCAACAGTTTCACTTGATCTAAATCTTTCATTTAACTTTGTATTTTTTCCCACACTTTTCATTTCAACTTGTGCGAAGGCACCACCTTTACCAGGTTTCACATGCTGTGTTTTTAAAACCTGCCATAAATCATTCTTATATTCCAAAAGCATTCCAACTCTTATCTCACCAGCGTTAATTTTCACTTTAATCTCTTTATTGCCTCTAGGGGTTTATATTTTTTATTACTCCAAACGTAGCCTGAGATAGCTAAAAAATTTGCATTGTTCAATAACAGATTTTTATAGTTTTCAGAATTAATACCTCCAATAGCTATAATTGGGGTTTTAGTAATTTTTTTAATCTTTTTTAAAATCTTGATATTTGCTGAATATTTAGTTTTTTTAGTTTTAGAAGAATAAAAAGCTCCAAACGCTAAATAACTTGCTTTAGCCTTTATAGCTTTTTTCGCAAAGTTTATAGAATTATGGCAAGTAATTCCTATAATTTGTTTACCAATTATCTTCCTAGCTTCTTTTATATTAATATCTTTTTGACCTAAATGACAACCATCAGCACTTAATCTTTTTGCAAGTATTGGATCGTCATTGATTAAAAATTTTACTTTATTTTTTTTACAAATATTTTTTATTTTTTTTCCGATTAAAATTTTATTTTTGAAGGAATATTTTTTAAGCCTTAATTGAAAAAAACTAATTTTTCCTGTTTCTAGAACTTTTTGAAGATCTTTAAAAAATTTTTTATATATTTTGTTAGGAGAAATAAGATAAATAAATTTCTTTTTATTTACTCTCAAGTTCTCTCACCCATTCACCCTGAGCAGCCAATGTACACATTTTAGCTCTATGATTAAAAATTTTTTGAGTTTCTTTAATTTCTTTTATATTTTTAGACCATACTTTAAGAGCACTTTGCTGAAGAGCTCTTCCATATGAGTATGTCATAATAAAATTAGTATTATTGTTTTTATTTATTAAATTTAAATTTTCTGTAGCTTCTGACTCAGACTGACCTCCTGATAAAAAGGCAATCCCAGGCACATCACTAGGAACTGAATTTTTAAGACACTCAAGTGTTTTGTGTGAAACTTCTTCACTATTAATTTTTTCTTTTGATTGAGTTCCAGATAATATCATATTTGGTTTTAAAATAATTCCTGAGAGATCAACTTTATGTAAGATTAGTTCTTCAAAACATTTTTTTATAACCTCAGATGTTTTTCTTAAACAAAC
>CACJMX010000009.1:0-19449 GCA_902594635.1 uncultured Pelagibacteraceae bacterium | reverse complement strand
TAAAATTTATAAAAAACTTCCACTTATCAGGATTTTTTTTAGGAAGTTTATTTTTGTAGAAAAGTTTAATAAATTTTGATAGATCACTTTTTTTTTTTACTTCATGACAAATATTTTTATTTGAAATTTCAAATTTACCAACAATCAAAGATGGCTTATTGTAAAACATTGCATCACAAATTAAAGAAGAGGCTATTGTAATAAAAAGGTCAGACTTTTTTATTAAATCAATTGCATTTGTTTCTTTTAAAATAGTAATATTTTTTGGTATAAAATTCTGATAGAGATTAAAAATTCTATCTTTAGGATGAGGCTTAAAAATGATTTCTAAATTTTCATATTTCATTTTAATTTTACTTAAATCTTTTAGTAATTGAAAATGAGAATTGTATAAAGGTGAGGTTTGTGAATTTTTATATGGATATAAACCATGCCATATTTCATTTGTACCTGCAAAAAAAATAGTTTTTTTATCTCTGTATATGTCCTTTGGATTAAAATATTTATCTCTTTTTTTTGACCACTTATCTCTCAATTTATCGTAAACTTTAATGAATTTTTTGAAGTGATTTACTTTTTTAAATTGTATGTTTCTTTTGTCAGTAATATATGATTTTCCATAAATTCCATTTTTTTCAATGACTATTGTTTCATTTAAAAGTCCTCTTTCAGCTATTAAAAAGTTAATCTTAAAATGTTGACACATTAACTTAAATATTTCACAAAAAGGATGATATTCAGTCCAAATTATTGCCAATGATGGTTTGTTTTTGATTAAAAAGTATAAATAATTGGTAATTAATGAATTTATTTTGTTTCTGATAAAATTTAAATTTTCTCTTTTGTAATATAACTTTAAAATATTCTCCCATTCCTTTTCATTTTTCTTCTTAATTTTTAATATTTTTTTTATTTGTCTTAAATTTCCATTAACAACATATTTTTTATAGTTTAACTTATTAAGTTGAAATTTTGCCCCTTTAATTTCTTCATCGGACAATATTATTAAGTTTAAATTGTTCTTAGATAAAGTTTTATTAACTATGTTAAAAAATTTTGTTTTTTCTTTTGTAAAACTGTCAAAATTCAAAAATACAATATTTCTCACAATTTATTTTAATTGAATAATTTAAATTTAGTTTTTAACAAAGGGATGATGTCTCTTGAGGTTAGTTTTTTTTGGAAGTTTGTTAATCCACTCAAAATATTTTTTGAGACCAATATCTAAAGTCGTAAATTTAAAATTTGGAAATTTGTTTCTTAAATAATCATTATTTGCATGGAACCCAAATGAATCTCCGGTCGTATTTTTTGATATTTGTACTTTATATTTTTTAATTTTATTAACTTTCAATATTTGTTTAATTAAATATTCTACTTTAATCTTTTTTGATGAAGTCAGGTTTATAATTTCAAATTTTTTTAATTTTCTATTGTTTAAAGATCTTGCTAAAATTTCAGCACAATCTTCTATATAAGTAAAATTTCGAAATCTTTTTAAAGATCCTTTAACAGTTATTGGTTTTTTTTTCCAAACATAAGAACAAAAAATACTTACCATTCCTTTTTTAAAGTTATTTAAATTTTCTCCAGGTCCATATGTATTAAAAACTCTAAAAATATATGTTTTTACTTTAGAATTATGTAGTATTTGTTTAACAAATAACTCTCCTGAGTATTTTGAAATTCCATAAATGGAGTCAGGTTGTATATTGGTATTTTCTTTAATAATTTTATCGTTAGATCCGTAAACAGCTACAGTGCTTGTATAAATAAATTTTTTACAATTTATTTTTTTTGCTAAATTTGCTAGCAAATAAGTGCCAAAACCATTGGAGAGAAAATCTTTTTTTGGATTATCGTAAGCTCCTTCACCACCCGATTGAGCTGCGAGATGATAAATAACATCTGGTTTCCAATTTTCTATTTTTTTAAGAATTTTTTTATTTAAAATATCTCCTTTAACAAAAATATCAGATTTATTCACATAAGGTATACCTCCTTTATTTTCAAAATTATCAACAATCATAATCTTATTGTTTTTTCTTAAATTTTTTGCAAGATGAGCTCCAATAAATCCAGCCCCACCAGTAACTAATATTTTAGTCATTTTGTTTTTTAAACAGAAACTCAGCAAACGAAAACTCAAATTCAGAATTAATATCTAATCCCTCAATTTCACTAAGCTTATACAGATATGGTTTTTTACCGATTAGAGATTTTCTTGATGACATGTGTTTAGTTTTTAGAATATTTATTGCAAAATTTAATTTCACTATTTCTGGTAAATTTTGTGAATTGGGTGTTTTATTAAGTTTAAAGTTTATAGGTTTGTTATTTTTAAATAAAAATTCTTTTATCTCAGTAACTGTATTTAAACTATCAAATTTATTCTTTTTTAGGAATTTTTTGTAAAGTGCTATGACATCTTTATAAGTACTTTGCTTGATTAGAGGAGATGTACAATTTGTAAACATTATATATTCACTGTTAGTATTATCTGCAACATTCTTCCAAAAATCACTGTTTAAACATTTGGAACTTGCGTAATAATCTTCTCTTCTAAAGTACTTTACATTTAATTTTTTTGCTATTGAAATTGCTTTTTCGGAGTCGGTGTTAATAATAATTTCATCTATAAAATCTAATTTTTTGAGTTTCTCAATTTTGTGAATTAACAAATTTTTATCAGCGAAAGGTCTAAAATTTTTTCTTTTAACTCTTTGAGATCCTTTTCTAATAGGGACTACAGCTACTAAACTTTTCATACTTGACTCCAATTGTTTAAATAAATTTTCATTCTGTAAAAAAAGAATTTTTTCTTGATAAAGATTTGATTTTAACTGGAGTTTTCCAAAATAAATTTTGATTATGTCCTTTTTTTCTATTCTTTGTTAAAGCACTTGAATTTTTTTGAACAAAATCATAATCAATATAAAAATATTTTCTGTCAGTATTGCCATTATATTTACTTACCGCATGATAAGCCCAAGGAACATTTAAAAAAAATACACAGGAATTTTTTGTGATACTGTAATTTCTAATAATTTTTAAATTTTTTTTTGAGGGAAATACATCGAAAGTCCTCATTTTTTTTGTCAAACTACATAATTGTAGGTTTCCTCCTTTATTTATTTTTGTGATGGGATAATAAATCCCAGAGATTAAATGGTCTCTTCTATCTAGATGTGCACTTTTTAAATAGCCTTTTCTCATTAAACCAAGATTTATATTATATCTAATTTTTGATTGTAAAAATTTTGGGTTAACATTATCTAAAATTTCTTTTTTAAACTTTTTCAGTATTACAGGTTTTATTTTAGAAAAGTTATTGTTTACTTCTTTAAATATTTTTTTTTTTAATAATTTTTTAAAAATTTTAGAATCTGGCATTATTGTCTTTTTTGTCTCTGATGAGCTTTGAAAAAGAACATTTTCTTTACCAACATCGCTATACTCAGGTAAAACTTTATTTAATTTATCAACTGTAGATTTTGGGAGAAGATTTTTGATAATTATATGAGGAAAAGGTTTTAATTCAATTCTTGAATAAATTATTTTTTTTTTTATATGCTCAATCATAGTGTGATATTTAGAATATCTATTTTATAATTAATTCAAAAGCAATTTTAATTTTTTAACTATTAATATGTTGAAGTGATTTAATAATTAGTTAGAGTTAAAACACTTTTAAAATCTTCTTTTATGAAACTATTAATAAAAATTTATATCAAAATAAAACAATATATAATCTACAAAATTTTTAAATTAATTATACAACAAAGAGAAAAAAAATTTGAGAAATTATTTAATCTCTTCGCAAAATTTAATAAATCAATAAAAATTAAAGTTTTGTTTATTGATAACAATTATTTTATTATTGATAAAAATAAAACTTACAAGATTTTTCCAATTGAAAGAATAAACATCTATGTCAAAGGTTTGGAATATAGAACTCAAAGACTTAAAAAAGAATACTTATTAGATAACCTTAAATTTGAAGACGATGACATTATAATTGACATAGGAGCCAATAACGGTGATTTTTATTTATGTTTTAATAACAAAATAAATTATTATGGCTATGAACCTTCCCCAATAGTTTTTTCAAATTTAAAATATAATGTTAAAAACCAACATATTTTTAACTTGGGGCTTTCAAACGTAGAAAATAAGGGTGTTGATTTTTATTTGAACGATGAGTTTGGTGATAGTTCTATTTTACCAATAAATAATTATTCTAAAAAAATATCAATAGAAACTACAACATTAGATAAAGAAATTGATAAAATACAAAAAAAAATAAAACTTAAAAAATTAGAGGCAGAGGGATTTGAAATAGAAATTCTTCATGGGTTAAAAAAATATTTGAACAAGGTTGAATATATAGTTGTAGATTGTGGTTTTGAAAGAGGTTTAGATCAGAATAGCACTATTACTGAATGTTCTAATTATTTGATTAACAATAATTTCAAAATGATTGATTTTGGTGTACCAAGAATAGTGACTTTATTTCAAAATTTAAATTATCAACAATGATTAATTTTTTTAATAAAGTAAATAAAATTAAAATTATGAAATAAGAATTTAATGATTCATAGAATAATTTAAAACTATTTTCATTTAAATTTATTTAATTTTTATGATTGGCAAAAAAAAGATAATAAATGGAAAAGAATCGCGATTACTCAAAAAATAATCCAGTTAATATTTTGTATATTCTTGGAGCTGGCCATTGTGGCTCAACTCTTTTAAATCTTTGTCTTGATCGACATAGTTCTGTATTTGGTGTTAGTGAAATTATTTCACTTAATAGAAAAAGTCCTGGAAGTTCTGGAAACAACAAATATATTCTCACAGAACCTTTTTGGTCTAAAGTAGATCGACACATGTATGAAAAGTACGGTGAAAAATTATCAGAAGTTCCTTTCAATTTAAGATTGTCCTTACCAAACTATGAGTTTGCTGTTCAACGAAATAAAGCCGCACTAGAATCTATTTTACATGTTTCAGGAAAGAACATCGTCTGTGATACTTCTAAAAATTCTAAACGTTTAGAAGCACTTTTGGAAAGCTCATTATTTAAGATAAGAGTTATTTATTTAGTGCGTGATGGAAGAGCAATTGTGCATGCTTATAGTCGAAAATATGGAAGTTTATGGCCAGGTTTTTTTAATTTAATAAGAACTGATCACGCTGCACGTCGTCTTATGACAAAATATGGTTCTGATAACTGGCTAAAAATTCGTTACGAAGATATGGTTACTGACCTTGAAGGAACTTTACGGAATGTTTGTAATTTTTCTGAAATTAATTATGAGTCTTTAATGCTTCATCCCAATACCTCAAATTTTAATGGTATTGGTGGAAATCGACTTATAAATAAACCAATTAATAAGATTGTTATTGACAACGCCTGGCAAACAGAAATGCCAAGGATTACTCGCTCTTTCACCTCTATTATAGTTTCAAAATTTAATAAAAGACACGGATATAAAAATTAATTTGAGAATTTTAATATGAAAATTTTGTATATATCAAAATCTGTTATACCATCTAGATCAGCTAATAGTATCCATGTAATGAAAATGTGTCAGGCATTTGCTGATAATGGTCATGAAGTAACTTTGTTAGCTCCAAACTTAAAACATTTATATGAGCAGAATGTAAATGATAATCATAAATATTATGGAGTAAGAGGAAATTTTAATATAAAAAAAATTTTTCATCCAAATATAAAAGGTGGGGCTTTTTTATATACAATATCAATTTTTTTTTATTTGGTTATCAACAAAAGTTTTGATTTAGTATATGGAAGATTTCTACATGGTATTTATTTGGCAGCATTGCTCAAACATAAAGTAGTTTATGAGACACATTTACCTATCTCAAAAAAAAATAATCATCGATTGTTCATTTTTAAGAAACTCATAAAAAGCAAATATTTAAAAAAAATGATTGTTATATCTCAAGCATTGAAAAATATGTATTTAGATAGAGGATATTTAAAAGACGAAGAGATAAAAGTAGCACATGATGGTGCCGATATAGTCGAAAACTTTGACAATAAAGCTGAACTTTTTGGAAAAAGAGACTATTTAAAAGTTGGATATGTTGGCCATCTGTACAAAGGTCGTGGTATTAAAACCATAATTGAATGTGCAAAAAAAATGAACGATGTAACGTTTCATCTTGTAGGCGGGCTTAAAGAGGATATTGATTATTGGAAAAGTTATTCAGAAGATTTGAATTTAGATAATATTTTTTTTTACGGCTTCATACCTCCTAACGAAACAAATAAATATAGAAATTCGTTTGATATTTTTTTAGCTCCTTATGAAAATAAAGTTTCAACATTTGGAGGTAAAGAAGGAGATACAAGTAAGTTTATGTCACCTTTAAAAATTTTTGAATATATGTCGCACAATAAACCAATCATTGTCTCTGACTTACCGGTGATAAGAGAGGTTTTGAGTGAAAAAAATTCTATATTAGTTAAACCTGACAATCTACAGGCATGGATAAATTCAATTAATAAGCTGAAAGATTCTAAAGAAAGAGCATTGTTAGCAAACCAAGCATTAAACGATTTTGAATATTATAGTTGGAAGAATAGGGCATCGTTGGTTTTAGAATTTTAATAAATAGTAAAATTTTTTTTTAAAACATAGTTTTATCTATTATTCTATTAAGTAAATTTTTCTAAATTAAATTATTTATATATAAATCGAATAAAAAATATATAAATTATCAGTATGAAATTTACTATTGTAACTGGTTCTGCAGGTTTTATTGGTTTTTCATTAAGCATAAAACTTTTGGAAAGAGGTGATAACGTTCTAGGAGTTGACAACCATAATGATTATTATGATACAAAAATAAAAGATGCAAGAGTTGAAAGATTGTCAAAATTTCAAAATTATAAACACTTCAAAATAGATTTAAGTGATCAAAAAAGTTTAAATAATATATTTAATAAATACAAAATAGAAAATGTAGTTAATTTGGCAGCTCAGGCTGGAGTAAGATATTCTATAGAAAATCCCCTAGCTTATATTAACAGTAATATTGTAGGTTTTGCCCATATATTAGAAAATTGTCGTCAACAGAAAGTGAAACATTTGGTTTATGCAAGCACATCAAGTGTCTATGGTGCTAATACTAAAATGCCTTTTTCAGAACATGATAGCGCTAATCACCCACTATCTGTTTATTCTGCGTCTAAAAAATCAAACGAGTTAATGGCGCATACATACAGTCACCTTTACAGAATACCAACTACTGGACTTAGATTTTTTACAGTTTATGGACCGTGGGGTAGACCTGATATGGCCTTATTTAAATTTACAAAAGCTATTTTAGAGGAAAAGTATATTGATGTATTTAATCACGGTAACCATACAAGAGATTTTACTTATATAGATGACATTGTTGATGGTATTATAAAAACACTTGATAAACCTGCTACAAATAATACCGAATGGAAAAGTGATTTTCCTGATCCTGCTAGCAGTAATGCTCCATGGCGTATTTATAATATAGGAAATAATAGACCTGTGAGACTAATAGACTACATTGAGGTTTTAGAAAAATCACTAGGGAAAAAAGCAAAAGTAAACTTTTTACCATTACAGCCTGGAGACGTACAAGATACCTACGCAAATGTTAATAGCTTAAAAACAAAATTTAATTATAAACCTCTAATCTCAATCAATGAGGGAGTATTCAATTTTGTAAAGTGGTATAAAGATTATTATAAAATAATTTAAATGAATAAAGAATTAAAATTAGCAATTGTTGGTTTAGGATATGTTGGTTTACCACTTGCTTTAGAATTTTCAAAAAAAAAATATGTAATGGGGTTTGATATAAATAAAAAAAGAGTTGAAGAACTTAATAATGGATTTGATAAAAATTTAGAGTTCAGCAAAAAAGATTTAAAAAGTTCAAAAAAATTAAAATTTACCAGTAATAAAAAAGATATTAAGTTAGCAAATTGTTTTATTATTTGTGTCCCAACGCCTGTAGATAAAATCAAAAAACCAGATTTAAGAGCATTGTTTAAAGCTAGTAAAATAGTTGGAAGTACCATCAAAAGAGGTGATCTAGTTATTTTTGAGTCTACAGTTTATCCTGGATGTACCGAGGAGGAATGCATACCATTAATAGAAAAATTTTCTAATTTAAAATTTAATAAAGATTTTTTTTGTGGGTATAGTCCTGAAAGAATAAATCCTGGAGATAAAGTACACACTATCTCAAAGGTTAAAAAAATTACTTCAGGCTCCACACCAGAAATTGCTGATCTAGTTGATAATTTATACAATAAAATTATAAGTGTGGGTACTCATAAAGCTCCTAGTATAAAAGTTGCTGAGGCTGCAAAAATAATTGAAAATACTCAGAGAGATTTAAATATTGCATTTATTAATGAACTTTTTATAATTTTTAATAAATTAAATATTGATGTGAAAGCAGTATTAGACGCTGCAGAGAGTAAATGGAATTTTTTACCATTTAAACCAGGTTTAGTAGGAGGCCATTGTATTGGAGTGGACCCTTATTATTTAACTCATAAATCGAAAAGTATTAATTACAAACCAAAAATTATTTTAGCTGGAAGAAATATAAATGATAAGATGGGAGATCATGTTGCTCAGGAACTAATTACGAAAATGAAGAAAAAAAATATTAAAATTAAAGGATCTAAAATTTTAATTATGGGCCTTACATTTAAAGAAAACTGTGCAGATACTCGTAACTCTGGTGTCAAGAGTGTTATAAAAAGATTAAAAAAATATCAATGCAAACTTGATTTGTATGATCCATGGGTTGATAAATATGATATAAAAAGAATATATAATAAATTTCCTATTTCTATATTAAGAAAAAAAAATTATGATTCTATTTTAATAGCAGTTGGACATAAAAAATTTAAAAAAATGGGAGTTAAATTTATTTCGAGTTTATGTAAAAAAAAACATGTTCTTTTTGATTTAAAGTATTTATTTTGTAATGGCTAATTTACTCGGATTTACCTCTATTGCCTTAGTGTCATTATTAACCTATTTTTTAACAATACGTCATCCAGATATTAGAAATATACTATTTGTAGCTCTAATTTTAAGAATTTTATTTTTATTAGTTGATCATTATATATTTCCTCTTCCAGGTAGCACAGCAGATGCAGAGTCATTTGAAGGTTTTGCGTGGCACTTAAGTAGAGATGGTTTTTTTAATTTAATCAATAATTTTAGTGGACCAGATCCTTATTTTATCTCTTACTTTATTGCTGTTCCTTATTCTTTATTTGGCCAGAGTGTATTGATGGCTCAATCTATAAGTTTATTCTTTGGAATAGGTTCAATTTTTTTAGTTTGGTTACTTGCAAAAAAATTGTGGAATGATCGAATTGCAAATACAGTAGGTTGGGTAGCAACATTATTTCCTACATTAGTTTTATTTTCAGTTATTGTTTTAAGAGAAATATATGTTTGTTTTTTTTTACTATTAGCTTTGCATGGTGTAGTCGGTTGGATTAAAACTGATAAACTGAATTTTATAATTTTAGCAAGTTTAGGTTTTACCGGTGCAACTTTTTTTCATGGAGGGATGCTTGTTGGACTTATAGTTTTTTTAATTATTGTTAGTTTATCATATTTTAAAAAACTATTTAAATTGTTGTTTTATTTTCGTACTAAAATTAAGTTTGTAATATTCTTAAGTTTTTTTTTTGTTATTTCTGAATTTTTTTTATCAAATAAAATCCATGTTCCATATCTAGGTTCTTTTGAAAAAGCTACTAACCTAGAATTTCTCTTAATTAAAACATCTCAGTCAACTGCTGGAGAAGCATCCTGGCCCAAATGGACAGTTATCAAATCCCCAACAGAATTCTTTTATAAAGGACCCATCAGATCTATTTATTTAATTTTTTCACCATTTCCTTGGGAAGTTAAAAAAACTCAACATTTAATTGGAATGTTTGATGCTTTTTTATATATGTATCTGACTATTTTAATTTTGCTAAATATAAAATTAATTTGGAAAGATCCTTCTTTAAGAATTATTTTAATAATATTATTAGCTTATATCTTTGTATTTGGAATTGGTGTTGGAAATTTTGGTACTGGAATAAGACACAGATCAAAATTTGTTCTTATCTTTATATTATTAGCAGCACCCCTAATTAGAAGAATTATTTTTAAAAAAACTTAAAATATATTATTTTAAAATATTATTATTATATCAATTTTTCCTTAATTAATTAGACAAGTTAAAATGGAAAACTAAACATAATTTTGATAAGGTTAAATAAGATTTAAAAAAATACTCTAATAAAATAAGATTGTCAGAACATATTCATCACAAAATTTTAGTAATAATTCCAGCTAGAGGTGGGTCAAAAGGTGTGCCTCAAAAAAATCTACGAAGTCTTAACAAGAAGCCTTTAATATATTACTCAATTAAGACTGCTTTAAATTCTAAGTTTAAACCAGATGTCTATGTCACAAGTGATAATTCTGAGATACTGACTATTTCAAAACAACTTGGAGCCAAAACCTTAAAGCGAAATCTAAAACTTTCAGATGATAACGTTACATTAGATCCTGTTATTTATTATGCATTTAAAAAAATAGAGTTAATAGAGAATAAAAAATATATTTTAGTTATTACTATGCAGCCAACTTCTCCACTTCTTAAGATTCAATCTTTAGATACTGCGATAAAAAAAATGATAACTAACAAAAAAATTGATACTATAATTTCAGCACTCAATACAACACATTTAACTTGGATTAAAAAAAGTAATAAATATTTTCCAAACTATAGTAAAAGAGAAAATCGTCAAAAATTACCACAAATTTTCAGTGAAACAGGAGCATTTTTAATTACCAAGCCTAAATTTATAAATGTCAATAATCGAATTGGAAAAAATGTTGATTTATACATATCAAAGAATTTTGAAGAAAGCATTGATATAGACAATTATAAAGATTTTAAATTATGTGAATATTATTTAAAAAGAAAAAAAATTTTGTTTGTTGTCTCAGGTTCTAATAAAATTGGTTTGGGACATGTTCATAATGTTTTACAAATAGCAAATGAATTTATTGACCATGAAATTACATTTTTAGTTAATAAAAAATCAGAGTTAGCCTTTAACAAAATAAGATCAAAGAATTATAGAGTTTTAAGACAAAAAAATAAAAATATAATTTTTGATATAAAAAAAATAAATCCAGACATAATTATAAATGACATTCTAGATACAAAAAAAAACTATATAAAATCTTTAATTCAATTAGGTAAAAAAGTTATTAATTTTGAGGATTTGGGCAATGGTTCTAAATTTACTGATCTTACTGTTAACGCTATTTACTCTAAAAGAAAAAATAATTTAAATAGTTATTTTGGACACAAATATTTTTTATTGAGAGATGAATTTATTTTAAAATCACCAAAGGCTGTTAATAAAAAAGTTAAAAATATATTAATAACATTTGGAGGCGTAGATCCAAAAAACTATACTAAAAAAGTAATAACAGCAATTCAGAGAGATTGTGAGAAAAGAGAAATCAATATTCAAGTCATTACTGGCTTTGGATACAATTATTTCAATACACTAAAATTATTTAAAAATATTGAAATATTAAAGAATGTGCAAAATATTTCTGATTATATGTTAAATGCAGATTTAATCTTTTCATCTGCTGGAAGGACTACATATGAGATTGCATCTTTAGGTGTGCCTGCAATAATCTTAGTTCAAAATAATAGAGAACTTGAACACTCTTTTTGTAATCACAAGAATGGATTTATTAATTTAGGGTTAGGAACTTTGGTAAAGAATCAATCAATAAGAAATAATTTTATCAAAATTGTAGAGAATTATAAGAAAAGAAAATCAATGTCTAAATTAATGCTTAAAAAAGATTTAAAATCTGGAAAACAAAGAGTTATAAATTTAATTGAGAAGGTTTTAAATTCATGAAAATTATAGAAATATTCAAAAATTTTAAACCATATAAGCAAGAAATTACAAAACCTTATATAATTGCAGAAGCAGGAGTAAATCATGAAGGTTCTATTGAGATAGCAAAAAGACTTATAAATGAAGCAGCCAACGCTGGAGCAAATGCAATTAAATTTCAAACTTATAAAGCCAGCACCTTAGCCTCTAAAGACTCACCAGCTTACTGGGATCTAACCAAAGAGCCAACTAAGTCACAATTTGATTTATTTTCTAAACATGACAAGTTTTGGAAAAAAGAAATGGAGGAATTGAAAAAATATTGTGATGAGGTAGATCTTGAGTTTATGAGCACGCCATTTGACATGGAGTCTGCAAAGTTTTTAAATGACTTAATGGATGTATATAAAATTTCATCATCAGATATAACAAATAAACCTTTTATAGAATATATTTGTGGATTTAATAAGCCTGTAATACTTTCAACTGGGGCAGCGAATTTAATAGAAATTCAAGAGGCAGTTGATTGGATTGAAAAATACAGCAATCCATTAGCTTTACTCCACTGTATACTTAACTACCCTACACTTGATGAAAACGCTAATCTTGGAATGATAAAAGGTCTAAAGAAAGCATTTCCAAAAAAAATAATAGGTTATTCCGATCACACATTGCCAAAAAAAATGAAAACACTTGAAATAGCAACCTTATTAGGTGCAGCTATTTTAGAAAAACACTTTACACATGATAAATCATTACCAGGAAATGATCATTATCATGCAATGGACAAAAATGACTTAAAAGTTTTTTGTCAAAACATTAATGAAATTTTTAATTTATATGGAAGTGTCGAAGTAAGGTCACTTAAAGAGGAAATTTCATCTATAAAAAATGCAAGAAGAAGTTTAGTCACGTCAAAGCTTATTAAAAAAGGCGAGATTATTAAATTAGAACACTTAACTTTTAAACGTCCCGCAAGTGGTATCAGCCCGAAATTTATTGATCAAGTTTTGGGTAAAATTGCAAAAGAAGATATTTCTGAAGATAGTATTTTAAATTGGGAAATGTTGGAAACATGAAAATTATAAAAAAAACTATAATTTATTTATCATCATCTACTTTAAGTAAAGCAGCTCCCTACCTACTATTGCCATTTTTAACATCCTATTTAGAGCCAGTTGAATTTGGAATGCTATCAATTTTTTTAGTCATTAATACTTTATATGTAGCTTTAATTGGGATGTCGATGCAAGCAAATATTACAAAGAATTTTTTTAAAAAAAGTAAATTTGAATTATCATTAATTATTGGCAATATCTTTTTTATTATAATAGCTACAACTATATTTTATTTTGTTACTATTTTAATCATTACATTATTAGGTAAATTTTTTTTTTCTATTCCTTCTCATTACCTGTTAATTGTCCCCATAATTGCTTTTCTGACTATTATAAACCAGATTTATCTGACCATTTTGCGAAATCAAGGCCGAGCATATATATTTGGTGCGCTTGAAATTATGAATACATTTTTGATTACAATTATTACACTAATATTTTTGATTTATATTAAAACTGGTTGGTTTTCACAAGTAATTGGAATATTTGCTTCTAATTTATTTATTTGTTTTATAAGTATTACCTACTTGTATAAGCAAGAATATTTATATTTAAAATTTAAAACATCTAAAATATCTGAAATATTAAAATTATCTGCTCCATTGATCCCACATGTTTTAGGTGGAGTTGTGATTGCTGTAAGTGATAGATTTTTTATTGAGAAAATTATTGGAATTGAGGCTGTAGCTATTTACTCTGTGGCATATAGCTTTGGCTTGTTAGTATCATTATTTACAGATTCGTTCGTAAAAGCATGGAGTCCATGGTTTTATGAACAATTAGCAGACATAACTTTAAAAAAAAAATTTTTAATAGTAAAATTAACATATGCATATACATTTAGTGTTTTTATTGTAGCTTATTTAATTTATTTGATAAGCATTAATATTTTACCAATTATAATTGATAAGCGTTACGCTGAAGCTGTAAATTATATTTGGTGGATTGCATTAGGCTATGCTGTTTATGGTATATATAAAATTTTATACCATTATCTTTTGCACATTAACAAGACAACTTTTTTAGCACTTAGTACCAGTTTGGCAGCAATAATTAATTTATTTTTAAATTATTTTTTTGTAAATAAATATGGAATAATAGGTGCAGCTTATGCAACAGCAATAGCATTTTTTATTAGCGCATCACTTGTTTTTGAGTATCAGCGCAGAAATTTTCCAATGCCATGGTTTTTAAAGTAAAAATATATATATCTATGCTCATTAATCTAT
The DNA here is from genome assembly GCA_902594635.1 of uncultured Pelagibacteraceae bacterium. Lineage (GTDB taxonomy): Bacteria > Pseudomonadota > Alphaproteobacteria > Pelagibacterales > Pelagibacteraceae > Pelagibacter. The sequence goes on along the minus strand of CACJMX010000009.1, from coordinate 5,128 downwards.
AATGAAAACTCAATCAAAATCTTAATTATTAGCTATAGTTTATGAATATCTTCAAACTGTTACTTCAATCCAAACTAGCCTTGACAAGAGAAAGTGAGATTGAGCTTGCTTATTTTTTTGGAGAACACTTAAAAGATATTGAATATATGAAATTAAAAAAACCTTGGTATTCAGGTATTTTTTTTCAAATATTAGCTTTTTTTGCTAAAATTTTAATTAACCTTAGTTTCCTTGGTGATAATATTATTAAAAAAAAAATTCTTATATTCTCTGATAGTCTAAATCAATTAAATAGTACAAAAGATATTATTAAATCATTAAGAAAAAATAAGCATAAATTTAACCATGTAATCAGCAAAAATTTAGATAAAAAAAACTTAAATTATGAAACAATAAGATTAAAATTTAGTTTTAAAGTATTTTTAGTTGCTATTATATTATTTTTAACTCGTTTTTTATCACTTTACTCAAAATTAAAAAAAAAAAACAAAATAATCAAAATATCTTGGTACTTCAGTTTGTTTTGTGGAGCATATTCATATGTACCGTATTTTTTAGATCTACTTACAAAAGCTAAGCCAAAAGTAGTAATAGTTTCTAATGATCATAGCTTAGATTGTCGAAGTTTACGGCTAGCTGCAGAAATACTTGGAATTAAAACACTTTATTTCCAACATGCATCAGTATCTAATATATTTCCACCACTGGAATTTGATTTCGCACTTTTGGATGGTTCAATTGCATACAAAACATATATCTCTTGTTTTAAAAATAACAAAAATAATAGTCGTGTAAAAAAAAATGTAATAAAATGCAAAGTATTACTAACCGGACAAAAAAAATTTATTCACAAAAATTTGAAACCTTTTAGATCTAAAACTTTATGTATAGGTTTAGCAATTAATAAACTGGATGATTTTTCTCATTTAAGCTTATTACTCAACAATCTTTCATTAGCTAAAGTTAAATGTTCAGTCAGGCTTCATCCAAATCAAGATTTGTCGTTTGTGAAAGAGCTTAAAAAATATACGAAGAATAAAAATTGGATAATTTTTTCAGATACTAAAAAACAATCGGTGAATAATTATCTTAAAAATTTAGATATACTTATTGCTGGCAACTCTAGTATTCATCTTGAAGCAGCATTAGCAGGACTACCAACCTTTTATTATGAAATGAGTGATAATGTTATTAAACCAGATTATTATAAATATGTTAAAAATGGTATTACAAAAGAATTAAAAAATAATTTTACTTTTCAGGAATTAAAAAATTTAACTAAAAAAACACATAATGATACAAAGAGACAACAGGCAATTAAAAAATATAGCGAGACTTACCAAACACACTGGCAAAGTAAAGAAGGAGAACTTACTCAAGAGGTAATTAAAAGAATTCTCAAAAATCAATCATTTAATGATTTATTCAAAATTAAGAATTCCATAATTTATAATTCTGTTTATTATCTAAATAAAATCTATAAATAAAAAATGATATTAGTTATATTTATTTAGCTAAAATGTTAGTATGAAATTATAGATGGCAGATAATAACAAGTTAATAACAGTTTATATCCCAACATATAATCGATTAAAGTTTTTGAAACGTGCTGTTAATTCTGTGCTTTCACAAAGTTATCAAAACTTTGAACTAATAATAGTTGATGATTGTTCACAAGACAAAACTGTTGAGTATTTAAAAAAATTATCTTCTAATGATGAGAGAATTTTTTTTTTTCAAAATATTAAAAATAAAGGGGCTTGTGCTTCAAGAAATAAAGCAATAATAGAAGCAACAGGTGAGTATATCACAGGACTTGACGACGATGATGAATTTACAAGTGATAGACTTGAATTTTTTATAAAAAATTTTACGCAAAATTACAGTTTTATATGCAGCTCAATAATTACTGTTGATTCAAAAAGATCACATTTTTCCTCTATTAGGGATTTAGTCTTTAATGAACACGATCTTATTTATGATAATATTGCAGGAAACCAGTTTTTTACTTATACAAAATACTTAAGAGAGATAGGTGGTTTTGATGAAAATCTAAGCTCAACACAAGATCTAGATGTAATGGTTAAACTTGCTAGAAAATACGGAGCAGCTAAAAGATTTAAAAATTTGACTTACAAAGTTTATACAGATCAAGGAATACCAACTATTTCGACTTCATCAAAAAAAATAGATGGCATGAAATATTTTTATAAAATGCACAAACCTTATATGTCTAAAAGTCAAGCTCTCTATTGGAAGTTATTAATTAAAAGATGGGAAATAAAACCAAAGAAAAGTTTTCTAAATACTTTTCTAATTCTTGTAGTTAATTTAAAAAAAACATTTAATATTATTCTTAATTTATTTTTTATTAAAAAGTAAAAAATATGACAGAAACAATTTTTAATTTTATTAATAAGGAATGGATAAGAATATAAATTAACTTATATTCTATAAATTTTATGAAAATTGTTCACATTATAAATAGCTTAAAAAAAGGTGGAGCTGAAGGAAATCTATATCGTTTGTGTAAATTTCATAAACAAAAATACAAAAATAATATCAAAATTATAATTATTTCTTTGATTAGTAACGGATACTATGAGAAAGAACTAAAAAAATTAGGGATAAAAATTCTTTCTTTACATTTTTCTCAAAAAAAAAATTTCTTTGTAATACCAAAAAAAATAATTAAGCTAAGAAAGTTAGTCAAAAAACAAAATCCTGATGTTATCCAAAGTTGGATGTACCATTCAAACTTTATTTCAGCATTTCTTCCAAAAAAATTTTATAAAAAATTATATTGGAATATAAGACATGCAGAGTTAAATACTCAAATCTCAAAAAAAATTACAATTTTTTTGTCAATAATTTGTGGTCTTATTTCAAAAACTGTACCAAAAAAAATTATTTATTGTTCAGAAAAAAGTGTCAATTTTCATGAAAAATTTCATTTTTACTCGAAAAATAAAACTTCTCTTATCTATAATGGATATAATGATGAAGCATACTTTCCAAAATCCAAGTTACGTTTAAAATTTAGAAAAAAAAATGAAATAAATACTTCTGATATTGTTATAGGATTTGCAGGAAGATATGCTAAACAAAAAAATATTTACTCAATGTTGCAAGCTTTTTCAAAAATCTCAAAAACTAATAATAACTTGTATTTATGCATGGTAGGAAGAGATATAAATTATCAAAATAAAGATCTTTCTAATTATATAAATAATTTAAAAATTAATAAAAAAATATTTTTTTTAGAAGAACAAAAAAGTTTAATAGAATTTTATAATGGTATAGACTTTTTAATACTTGCTTCCCACTCAGAGTCATTTCCCAATGTAATAGCAGAGTCAATGCTTTGTTCAACACCCGTGCTATCAAGTGATGCTGGTTGTGCAAAAAAAATTATTAGTAATTTTGGATTTGTAATGAAAAATAATGATGCTCAATCTATTTTAAAAAATTTAAAGAAGACAATAAATATTTTAAAATTAAAAAAAAATAAATGGAAATCCCTAAAAAAAAATTCGCGTTTACAAATTAAAAAAAATTTTTCAATTCCAAATATGGCGAATGTCTACTTAAAAAACTGGGTTTTTTGAAGTGAAAATAATTTTTATTTGTACAAAATCAATTACATTTAATAAATTTTTAAAATCCCAGGCAGATTATTTAGTTAAAAAGGGTATTGAAATAAAGGTAGCTTGTTCAGATAGCAAGAAATTAAATATAAAAAATAATATTAGATATAAAATTAATTTTCCACAAAAAACTTCTCAATTATTTAATTTAATGAATTATATTAAAATTTTTAATCAAATTAAAAATCTTGTAAGAGAAAATCCAAAATCAATTTTTTATTTGCACACTCCACTTGCCTCTCATTTATTTAGATTTTTTACTTTTTTTTATCAATTAAAAATAATTTATTTTGTTCATGGTTTCAGATTTACATCGACTACAAATCCGGTCAAAAATTTTTTTTTTAAATCTATAGAAAAAACTTTTTCTCTTAAAACTGATATCTATATCACAATTAATAGTGAAGATTATAAATATGCTCAATTTAATTTGTTCAAAAAATCTCCTTGTTATAAAATTAATGGAGTTGGTTTAAATCTTACGAATAAACATTTTAAAAAAAAAATTTTGAATAAAAAAGATATAAGAAAAATTTTAGTAATTGCTTCTTATAAGAAAGACAAAGGATATTTTGAGATTTTAAAATTAGCACAAGAGTTAAAAAATAAAAATTTACATATACATTGTTATGGATATGGGAATTATAGTAGATTTAATTCAATTAAGATTAAAAAAAAAATTAATAATATTTCTTTTAATAAGTTTGATTTCAATTTAGAAAAAAAAATTAAAAAATTTGATATTTTGCTACATTTAAGTAAGCGGGAAGGTCTACCAGTTTCTGTTATGCAATCTCTTTCAGTTGGCCTGCCAGTCATATGTTATAATATACGAGGGAACAATGATTTAATAAAAGATAATTTTAATGGTTATTTTGTTGAGTCATACAATGATATTCCTAATAAATTACATTACTTAAAATTAGAAAATGTTATTTATAACAAAATGAGAAAAAATGCATTTAAATCAATAAATAAAAGTTATTCAAATAAGATTATTAATCAAAAATTATATAATATTTTAACAACTATAAATTAATAGTGATTTCAAAGTTAAAAAATTCAAATTTAATTTACAGAAAATTAAAGATTTCTGATTATGATCAATTCAGAAAATTATTTTTTTTATGTTTTAAAAAAAATATAAGTTACGATTTTTTTAAATGGAGATATTTTAATAATAAATTCTCCTTTTGTTATGGCGTTTTTGTGTCTTCAAAATTAATTGCAAATGTAGGAATGATTTCTATGAAATTAAATAACAATAAGAATGAAAGAATATTTTCCAGACATTCTAGCATGGTATTAAAAAAGTATAGAGGTCGTGGAATTTACTCAAATCTATTAAATATAGTCAAAAATAAAATTTCAAAAAAGATTAGATTTATTGCTATGTGGCCTAATAAAAATAATTACGCAAATTTTGGTGTCAGTGAAAAAAATATAATCAAAAAAAAATATTTTTTATATGAGACAAATCT
>CACJMX010000008.1:0-27467 GCA_902594635.1 uncultured Pelagibacteraceae bacterium | reverse complement strand
ATGCATTATAATTTGAAAAAAATCTTCTGCTACACCATAGTTCTCAATATGCATGTTTAAATTAATATTTGCTTTTCTTTGATGCTTTTTTTTTGCAAAACCAGTAAGACTAATTGTAAAAATTTTTTTTTTTTTACAAAATTCTAGTGTTTCGATTATATTTGGAGATGAACCAGAACAACTCAACACTATTACAATATCTCCTCTGGAAAAGTAATTATCTAATTGAAATGAAAAAATTTTATTAAATGAAATATCATTTGATAAAGCTAGTATAGTTTCAATACTATTAGATAATGAAATAATTTTTGGTTTTAATTTATTTTTTGAACTTAATTTTATGCCTTTATTAAAATCACATAAAAAATGATTTGCAACTGCAGCAGAACCACCATTACCACAAACAAATATTTTTTTATTTTTTTTTAACTTATTAAAAATTATATTTTCAATCTTCTGAAGTTTTATAAGATCAATTTTATCAATTCCTTTTTTTAAATAACTTAAATAATTTTTATAATTTATCATTCAACACAAATATAATATAATTAAGAAAAACAAAACTTTATAGTTACTACAGACTTTATAAGCTTTAAATATCTAGTGTAAATAGATTAATTGTTATTTTATAAATTACAGAACTAATAATCAAATTTATTGTTGATTTTAACCTGATTAAAAAATTTTAAATTTGAATTCTTATAATATTTTTTAATTTTTTTTTGAAATTTTTCTTCCTCTTCAGGAACATATTTAATTTTCGAGTATACAAAATTATTTATAAAAATTTTTTTCAGAAAAGTTTTAAATGGAATTAGATTTTTTATATAAACATATAATTTAGACTTTAAAAATCTATAAATTTTACTTTTTATATAATAATTGTTATTTGAATGAACTTTTCTAGAGTTTATAGCCTCTGCATTAAAAAGATTTTCTGTATATTCTTTCTCTAAATCTAAGTAACTAGATAAGTCATTTGAAAAATTATTCTTATCTAATTTAAAATCTTCATAAAATAAATAATTTATTTTACTATTATTAAACTTGCTTAATAATTTATTGTGTAGATGGTAAAAATCATAATTATATAAAAACTGATTTAATGGAAAATTATATTTATCAGGTATTTCCGCATCTAATAAATCAAAAATTAACTTAAAATCTTTTATTCTCAAAATTTCAGAAATTTTATGATAATTGAAATGATAAATTGACTTAATCAAATCATATTGACTTCTTAAAACTATTAAAAAATCAAATTTAACAATTTTATATTTTTGTTTAATTAAAATTTCCAAAAATCTTAAATCCTTAAAGTCATAAAATACGTTTTGAAACATAGTATATGCCTCTGTTGAAATAACATTTATTTTATTTTCATCAAAATGTTGAATGAAATCTTTATCTGTTTCACTAATAATTTTTTTATTTAAATTAAATTCATTATTTATCATTGCTAATAAATTTAAATCACTTTGAGTAATTTTTGCTTCATTCATATTATGATAATTGTTCGGTCCTAAAAAGTTGATTTGTTTGTGAATTGGAAAAATATTTTTTTGTAAAAATGTTGTACCAGTTCTAGGATATCCCAAGTGTATTAAAACTCTCATTAAGATTTTTGCTTTCTAAATTTTTCTTTAAACCATAAGCGACTAGGAAATGCTGGCTTACGTTTATTATATCTAGAAATTTTTATATTAAATTTTTCAGCAAGAAATCTTAGTATAAAATTACTTTCTCTTTTTTTAATATATCTAGATACTTTTGGTTCATCATCAATTTTTTGAGCTTCCAGAAGTATTTCATATTCGTCTCTTCCTATTTCTGCTTTATATAATTCCTCTTTTATCGCACTAATTTGCGTTTCTCCTGCATTTACTTTTTTTATATTTGTAAAACCTGTTTTTCTTAATGCTCTACTCAATGTATCAAAGTTATGTAGATAGTAATGGTCATGATAAAGAACACGACTAATAAACAAATCTGTATGGTTCTCAATATGTACTGAGGATGAAATTTCTGACTCACTTTTTGCTTTCTCAATATCTTCTTTCTTATCAAGGTAGTTATTTATCATAATATCAAAATCTGGTACTGACATACGTACATAACCTCCTTTTTTAGTCAGTCGGTGGCATTCTAAAAAATGATTTATTAATTCTTGATAAGTTAGATGTTCTAACGTAGCACGTGAAAATATTAAATCTACACTGTTATCACTTAATGGAATACGGTCAGTTATGTCAGCTAGTATTTCTGGAGGTCCAACGTCGCCTCCTTTTTTATATTGTTTTCCAATGTTTATTTCAACATGTGTAAAACCAATCATTCTGTGGTTCCCACAGCCCACGTATAAAAATTTATTTTTAAAATTCATATTAAAATCTGCACCAAGTATTAGTTTAATATCCTGACAACAATATAATGTAAATTAGAAAATCAAAATCTAAAGCTGAAAATGTTAATCAATAATTAGATAATTATTTGTAATTTATTTTTTTATAGTTCTATTGTATTATGTCTAAATCGATTAAATTATATAACTTCTTTCTATTAACATTTTAGTGACAAAAATTCTTTTTATTATAAAAGATAATTATGAGAATTTTTTTATCGAAGATAAAAAAAAAGATTATCCTATCATTATTACCATTTTTAGTAAGATATAAAGCATACAATTTACTAAGTTTGTTATTTGTACTAAATCTAACAAAAATAAAGTCTATTTTACCAAAAAAAGACATAAAATTTAAAGTAATTATTTTAAGTAAATCAGGTGGTTTAGATGACATTATTGAAAGTCAAAAAAAATATAATAAAAATATTCTATATTTAGATTGTCCCAGAATATTTATAATAACTATATTTAATACAATATTTGGCAATCAATCATCTAATAATATAAAATTTTTTTCAAACCAACTTAAGATTCAAAAAGATGAATATAAAAATTTTTTAGTTGAATTTTTAAAAGTATTAAAAAAAAAATATAATATAACTGCTTTTATTGGTTTTAGTTTTGAGTTTAAAGGAGAAGTAGTTTTAGCACAGGCTTGTGATAAGTTAAAACTACCATTTTTGCTTTTGTTTAAAGAGAGTGTTCAAACCGAAATAGAGATTAAATATACGCGACATATTTTAAAAAAATTAGAAAAAATTAATAGCTATAAAATTGCAGTTTATTCTAATTATGCAAAAAAGTTTTTTACAGAAACAAATTTTACAAATAAAAATAAAGTTGAAGTTGTTGGGTGTTCAAGATTAAGTAAAAGTATTTCATACAAAAATAAAATACCAAAAAATCAAATTATATATTATGCAATTGAAAATAAAAGAGGTTTAGCAGATCCTTTTGTTGAATATTATGGAGATAAATTCTTTACAAATTTAAAAGTTCACAAAAGATATAATTCAAAATTTAATTGGGATTATCTTCATATAAAAACTCTAAAAATTCTAAAGAAATTTGCAATAAGCAATCCTAAAACTTTAATAATTATTAAAATCAAAACAGGACAATCTCAAAACACAAAGCAATATTATAACTTACCAAGTAATATAAAATTAAAATATTACGGAATTGGACATCAATTATTAGAAAAATCAAAAGTTGTTATCGCATGGAACACTACAGCAATACTTGAGGGTATTGCAGCTAATCGATTTATTTTATTGCCAAATTTTAATTCAGAAAATAAAAATTTTAATAAAGAGAGTGAGCTAAATCTAAAACTTAAAGATAAAAACTATGGACATTCAGAAGATGATTTTTATAAAAAATTAGAATTTTTTGTAAAAAAGAAATATAATGCTAATAAAGTCAACAATAATAAATATTCTTTAAATTATCATTTAGGTAATGCAGATAATAAAGCTAGTTTAAGATTACATAGATTTTTAGTTAAAAATATTAAATTATAAAAAATAATAAATTGCATGAAAATAAAATCATTTTTATCTCTAAATAATAAAATTAAAAAAGAGAAAAAAAAATCGCCTAGAGAATACTTAGGTCATACTTCTAAAACTTTTGGAGAAAAACAAATAACGCTTTATAAAAAAAGATTACAAAAAGTAAGACTTACTTGGTGTCAGCAGGTTTTTGAAATTATAAAAAAATTAAATTATTTAAATCCAAAAATTAATGATTTAGGCTGTAATTACTTTCAATTTTATAAAGAAATTAAAATTAATAGATATATGTGCGACTATTTTGGATACGATATGGATAAAAACTTTATTAATTTGGGATTAACAGAGTTTCCAGAATTAAAAAATAAACATAAGTTGGCCAATATCGAAAATACTAAACTGAGAAAATCAGATATTTCCATAATAGCTGGCACTTTAGAACATACTGAAAAACCAGAGAAAATTATAAAAAATATAATTTCGAGCACAAAAAAAATTATTATTTTAAGAACTTTTCTATCATCAGAAGAAAAAGTTCAAATCGTAAAAAATAAAAAAGATCTTCAAAAATCTTATTTTATAAATTGTTTTTCATTTGATATGATTATTGAATATTTTATAAAAAATAATTTTTTTCCTCAAATATACCCTGATTTAGCAACTAACTTTTCACAAATTAATAAAGTTTTTCCAAATGTTAAAAGAACGTTTTTTATCGTTGTATTTACTAAAAAAAATTATTTACTTAAAAATTTTAGAACTAAAGTCCATAAAAAACTATTCACAAATAAAGGTTAAAAAAACTCTAAAATAATAATATTATTTTTTTGATATTATTAAATCTTCAACTTTTTCTAAAATAAAGTGGCCAAGAAAAATATGACATTCTTGTATCCTAGCAGTATTATTTGAGGATATTATTAAGGGTTTGGTACAAATTTTTTTTGCTTTCCCACCATTTTTTCCTAATAAAGCAACCGAATACACTTTTTCTTTATTTGCATGCTTTAGTACTTTTAAAATATTTTTAGAGTTGCCGGAAGTTGAAATACAAACCAAAATATCATTTTTTTTAGCCAATGCTTTAAAAGGTCTTAAAAAAATATCATCAAAACTATAATCATTACCACATGCTGTTAGTGTTGAAGTATCTTGAGTTAGAGTTAATGCTGGTAATGGAGTTCTACTTACGTGAGGTCGTAATCTCACGATAAATTCTGCTGCTAAATGTTGGGCATCTGCAGCAGAACCACCATTTCCACAGAATAGTATTTTGCCACCTTTTTTTATTTTTTTATGAATAATTTGAATTATATCAATTACATCTTTTGACATTCCCAATATATTCTGATGAACATTTATATTTTCTTCTAATTGATTTTTGAATTCGACCTCAATTTTTGACATTTTTAAAATCTAAATTTTTATATGAGCTCTTAATTTATTTGCTATAGGTATTTCTTCATCTATGATTTTTCCCATAGATGGTTTACCAATAGAAAGTAAAACCTTATCAATAGACTCACAAAGACTTTTCATACCAGTTAATTCTAGGGACGCAGCTTGATCAGAGCCATACATTGTCCTATCTAAAGTTATATGTCTCTCTAATGAAGTAATACCCAACATTGTTGCTGCCAATGAAACTACAACTCCATTTTCATGACCGCTATAACCAATATTACAATCATACTCTTTTTTTAGTTGATTGATTGTGATTAAATTAGCATCTTCAATATTCATTGGATAAGTTGAAACACAATGCATTAATTCAAAGCTACAATTATGTTTTTTAAAAATTTTTACAGCATTATCAATATCATCTTTTGTTGACATACCTGTTGAAATAAAAGTGTGTTTATTATTTTTTGCGACTTCATTTAAAAAATTGTGATCGACAATCATTGCTGATGCAATTTTATTATATTTTAAATTGTAACTCTCTAAAAATTTTAGACTTTCAATATCCCAAGCTGATGCGAACCATTCAATGTCAAGTTCTTTACAATATTTATCTATTTGATCATATTCTGATTTCTCAAACTCCAGACCTAATTTTTGTTCTTTTGTAGTTTTACCCCATGGACTTTCTCTAGGAGTGTCAAGAGTTTTTTCATCATATACAATATCAATAGATCTTTTTTGAAATTTTACTGAATCAAATCCACAATCTTTTGCATTTTTGATTAATTGTTTGGCTATATTGATGTCTCCATTATGGTTTATTCCTATTTCTGCGATTAAATATGGTTTTCTCATGTCAATATTTATTTTTTTTTTTATACTTATACTCTAAATTACAAATTATTAATGAAAAAAATTTCACTTAATCTAGAAAATAAGAATATTATAATAACTGGTGGCAATGGATTCTTGGGCAGTCAAATTACCGAAGCCTTACTGAATGAAAAGGCGAACGTTTATATAATTGATATTAAAGAACCAAAAAAAAAAACTTCAGCAAAATATTTTAAATCTGATATTACAAATGAAATTAAATTAAGAAAAATTTTAAAGTATTTAAAATTAAAAAAAGTTAAAATTGATGTTTTGATAAATAATGCCGCAATAGATTATCCACCATCAAAATCAAAAAAAAATAATTTTAAGTTAGAAACTTTTCAAAATAATTTATGGGATAAAGATATTTCTGTAAGTTTAAAAGGAAGTTATCTTTGCACCAAAGTATTTGGTTCTTATATGTCAAAATTCAAAAAAGGCTCAATTATAAATGTATCGTCTGATTTGGGAATTATTGCTCCAGATCAAAGAATTTATAAAAAAAGTACTTTTATTAAACCTGTGACTTATTCGATTGTAAAACATGGTATAATTGGTCTAACAAAATATACTGCATCTTACTGGGGAAAAAAAAATATAAGATGTAATGCTATTGCACCTGGAGGAATTTATAATAATCAGGATAGTTCATTTATTAAAAAAATAAATCAATTAATTCCTCTTGGAAGAATGGCAAAAAAAAATGAATACAATGGTTTGATCTTATTTCTTTGTAGCAATCTTTCTTCCTATATAACAGGATCAGTTATTGTCGCCGATGGAGGCAGAACAATCATTTAGTTACAATATTTTTTTAATTATTTAATAGATATAATTTAAAAAAAAAAATTATTTATTTATTTTTAATCTAAATTTTTTTATAATTTGTATGCTAAAAGATTTATTACTTATTTTTTTTAAAAAGTATTTCTACTAATTCTACTCTTACATTGTTTGGATCGATACAAAAACATACCTTAGCAAATTTTTCTGATGATAAGGTAGGTTCGCTTATAAATTTAACTCCTTTTTTCTTTAATTTTAAATAAGTTTTTTTAATATTTTGAACTTGCAAAGCGATATGTAAAATTCCAGTATTGTGGATAGGTAGTTTTGGCAATTTTGTATTATGGGTTGGGTATCTTAATAATTCGAGTATTTCACCACTTTTCATTTTAAGTTTTATAAAATGAACTTTAGCATTTTTCATTCCAGATACTTTATTAATATAATCTGTTTGATCCCAGAATTGTTGAACAACTTTTAAACCTAAAAGATTTTTATAAAAATATAAACTTTTTTTTATATCCCTACAAATTATACCTGTATGCCTATAGCCTAAAACTGTCATCTTAATTATTCTTTTTAAATACTTTTGAAATTTGTTCTTCCAAGACTTGCAAACCTTCTTTAATTGCTTTTTTAGATATTGTTAAGGGTGGTCCAATTTTTATTGACTCTCTACCAGTGTAAACAACCAATAACCCATTTTGCATAGCACCAAAACATATTTTTTTTAATTTCTTATTAATACTTTGTATTTTTTTATCAAAAATTAAGGCATATATCATGCCTTTACCCATTACATATTTTATAGAACTAGAATTTTGATACATAATATCTTCCAAACCTGTTTTTAAGTATTTTCCATTTTCATTAACTTTTTTTATAATTTTTTTATTATTAATTTCATCAATAACAGTCATTCCTGCCACACATGCTAAGGGATTTGCAGAATTTGTACTACTCATTTCACCAACAGAAGGTAAATCCATTATTTTTTTTTTACCTATCACTCCTGATAAGGCGATACCACCTCCCATACCTTTTCCACAACAAATTAAGTCTGGATTTACATCATAATGTTCATAACCAAATTTTTTTCCAGTTCTTCCAAAACCAGCTTGCATTTCATCAAAAGTTAATAATATTTTATTTTGTTTACATATATTAGAAATTTCTTTCACAAATTCTTTAGGATAGAAAATAGCTCCCCAACCCTGAAATGTTTCAAGCATAAATCCACAAATATCTTTTTTTAAATCAATCTTTTTTTTTAATTTTTTTAAACATTTATTTAAAAAATCTTTTGGAGTAATTTTTTCTATTTCCCAAGGATAAGGAAATTTTATATGATGAATATTTTTATCATCGTATCCAATCCATTCTTTCTGTTTTATATTTCCACTCATCATTTGAGCACCCATTGTCCGACCATGCCAATTTCCATTTATACATATTATTCCTAATTTTCTTTTTTTTACTTTTTGACCATATAATCTCATTAATTTCAATGCTGCTTCAGTAGCTTCGGTGCCTGCAGACATTAAAAAAGCTTTTTCAAAATTTTTGCCAGCAAAATTGACTAATTTTTTTAAATATTTTTCTCTACTATTATTAATATATGCATAGCTATGGAGTAATTTTTTATTCAAGGCTTGTTTAAGATTTTTAATCAAATTTTTATTTGAGTGACCAATATTTGTGACAAATATAGTTGATGTAAAATCTATAAATTTATTTCCACCTATATCGATCAGTGAGTGTCCCTGTGCTTTAGACCAAATTATTGGCAATTGTCCTTGCATAGATCTTGATTCACTTTTTTTTAAACTATTAATAATTTTATTTGTTCCTGGAGCAGGGATTGTTGTTTTTATAAATCTGTTTTGTGTTTTAATCATTGTAATTAGAATTCATATATTTAAGTTCTTCAATACTGTCAATTTCCATTGTTAATGGTGTAATATATCCCATAACTCTATTTCCAAATAGTTTCTTATTTTTTAAGATAAATGCCTTCCTATACAAATCAATATAACCATTTGCAGAATATGTTTTAGAAAAATCTTGTCTTGGATTATTTAAATCATCCATAGTTTTTTTAACTCCTTTTAGAGGTTTAAGAAGTTTATTTTTTAATTCAAAAGATTTGTATGCTGTTTCTGGGCTTTCATGAACAGCCCTTAATGATGTATATTTTTTATTTTTAACAAAAAATTTAATTATTTTATCTAGCAGAATCAAGCTTCTAAATGGTGTAGTTGGTCTAATATGTGCAATTATTTTGTGATTAGTATCAATATTATCAATAAAATGTTTAATAAATTCATAATCAGTTGATCTATCAGTAGAAATAGATCTTGGTCTAAAAATTATGTTTTTTAAACCAAATTTTTTTGCAATATTGGCGTATTTTTTAGAGTCAGTAGATAAATAAACCTCATCAATTTTTTTTGATTTCAAACACTGTTCTATTGACCAAGCTATTAAAGGTTTGCCCCTCAAATTAACAATATTTTTATCTTTTATTGATTTGGATCCAGATCTTGCTGGAATTACCGCGATAACTTTTTTATCTTTAAATATCATTATAATTTTTTTAGTATATCAATAAATTTTGTTTAATTTATTTAAAAAAGAACTATTTCTATATTATTGATAAATTAGTTTTAACTTAAATAGTTGAATTTTATAATATTATCAATACTCAAAGTTTCATGCAAACATTTAAAAAATTATTATTAATACTTACTCCTCAAGAGCTTAGACGCGCAGGATTATTATTAGTAATGATTTTAATAATGGCATTACTTGATATGATCGGAGTAGCATCTATCTTACCATTCATATCAGTACTAACAAATCCTGACATCATTGAAACAAACTCGATTTTAAATACTTTATTTCAAAATTTGAGGATATTTGGAGTTGAAACCACTCAACAGTTTCTATTTGCCTTAGGTGTTATTGTATTTATATTGTTGGTGTTCTCAATAACCTTTAAAGCTCTCACTACTTATGTACAACTTAGATTTATTCTAATGCGTGAATATAGTATTGGTAAGCGTTTAGTAGAAGGATATTTGCGTCAACCTTATAGCTGGTTTTTAGGCAGGCATAGTGCTGACCTTGGAAAAAATATTTTATCAGAAGCAGGCGGGGTAGTGGGAGGCTTTTTAAAGCCGCTAATTGATGTGATTGCCAAAGGTATGGTTACACTTTCAATTATAACTTTATTAATTATAGTTGATCCGAAATTAGCGCTAATAATAGGTTTTACACTTGGTGGAATCTATGTAATTATTTTTTATTTTATAAGAACCTATCTTACTAAAATTGGAAAAAAACGTTTAGAACATAATGAGATACGTTTTAAGTCAGTTAGTGAGGCCTTTGGCGCTACAAAAGAGGTTAAAGTTGGAGGGCTAGAAAAAATTTATATTAAATTGTTTTCTCAATCAGCTCATATTTATGCCAAGACTTCAGCTGCTTCAACAGTGGTTGGCCAATTACCTAGATTCATCTTAGAGATTATAGCCTTCGGTGGTATTTTGTTAATAATACTTTATATGATGAAACAATCAGATAATTTTAACATTGCTTTACCTATTATCAGTTTATATGTTTTTGCAGGTTATCGTTTAATGCCAGCAATTCAGCAGATTTATTCTTCTTGTGTTTCACTTACTTTTACTGAACCTGCAATTAATAGTTTATCTGAAGATATTAAAAACCTTAGACCAATTATCGTAAACCAGGATAAACATACTTTATCTTTTAATAAATCAATTACTTTAAAAAATATTGATTATAATTATCCAAATACATCACGAACAGCGTTAAAAGATATCAGTTTATCTATACCCATAAAATCTTCTATTGGTCTAGTTGGTGCTACTGGTAGCGGAAAAACCACAACGGTGGATATAATTCTGGGGTTACTTGAAGCTCAAAAAGGTACTTTAGAAGTTGATGACAAAATTATTACGACACAAAATATAAGATCATGGCAACGGTGTATTGGATATGTACCGCAGCATATTTATCTATCAGATGACACAGTTGCTGCCAACATTGCATTTGGAGTGGACCCTAAAAATGTTGATCAATCAAAAATAGAGCAAGCTTCAAAAATTGCTAATATACATGAATTTATTGTAGATGAATTACCAAAAAAATATGAAACAACAATTGGTGAACGAGGTGTTAGACTGTCAGGTGGACAACGTCAACGTATTGGAATTGCAAGAGCTTTATATCATAACCCACAAGTACTAATTCTTGATGAGGCAACAAGTGCTTTAGACAATCAAACTGAAAAAGGAGTAATGGAAGCAGTAAACAATCTTAATAAAGATATTACCACAATTATAATAGCTCATCGTTTGAACACAGTAAAAAATTGCGATAAGATTTTTATGTTAGATAAAGGTCAGTTAAAGCATCAAGGAACTTTTGAAGAGTTAATTAATGTTAGTGAAAATTTTCGTATGAATGCTAAAAATTGATAAATTAATAAAATTAATTTTTAATGATAATTCAAAATAAATTAAAAGAAATAATCTTTAAATATTTCCCTGAGGCTAATATGGATCCTGATAAATGGCAAGAAGTTTTGAAAGATCCAAGCAGAACTCCATCTGTCCCACACCTCTTTAATACAATTAAATATTTTGTTGCTTATTTTTCAGATAATGACTCGATAAATTTGTCTTTGGTTTTGTATGAAAAACAAAAAGCAGTAGGTATTATGCCTCTTATGGCACATAAAGATGAGAGTAATAATTGGATTTTAAGCAGTAATGGTTCAGATATAGTAGAACCAATTTTTAAAAAATCTTTAGGAAAAAAATCTATTAAAAAAATTGAAACAAAATTATTAAATTTGATTTTTGATTTATCTAAACAACTTAAAATTAAAAAATGTCGATTTGTTAATATGCAACTTTTTAGATTGTCGCAATGGTATACAAATCTTTTAGAATTAGCTGATGAAACATTTACTGGTCATTTCCTATTTATTGACTTATCTTTAAGCATTGAGGAATTAAAATCAAAATTTAGAAGAAGTATTAAATCCATTATTAATAAAGGATTAAGAGAGTGGAAAATCCAAGTTCACGATAAACCATCAAACGAATTATTTGATAGTTTTAGATTATTACATAAATCAGTCGCAGGTAGAACTACTAGACCAATTAAAAGTTGGAATATGCAAAAGGAACAGATTAAACGTAAAGAGTCTTTCTTAGTGACTGCATCTGATGAAAAAAACTTTTTAGTTGGTGCTGCAATATTTACTTATTCTGAAAATTTAGCAGAATATATGTGTGCTGCATATAAACGAGAATTATTTAATAAACCTTTTAGCCACGCAGTACAAATGAAAGCTATAGAAACGTTAAAAGAAAAAGGTTTAAAATGGTATGAATTAGGACAGAAATATTTGATTATTGATAAAAATAAAAATCCAGCAACAAAAAAGGAATTATCAATAGTTCACTTTAAGGAGGCTTTTGCTACACATACATTTGCTAGACAATATTTATCAATCAGTGTACCAAATTATAAAGAACTAAGAAATTAATAATGAGAGAAATGTTTAAAAACTCATCTATTTTAATTACAGGAGGAACAGGCTCTTTTGGCCAGAGTTTTGTAGGTCTTACACTTAAAACATATAAACCAAGGCGTTTAATCATATTTTCTCGTGATGAGATGAAACAATGGGAGATGGGAAAACTATTTAAAGAAGATCCTAGAGTACGTTTTTTTATTGGAGATGTGCGTGATAAAGATAGGCTTCATCGGGCTTTACATACTATTGATTTTGTTGTGCATGCAGCCGCAACTAAAATAGTTCCATCTGCCGAATACAATCCATTTGAATGTATTAAAACTAATATAGTTGGAGCTATGAACTTAATTGATGCCTGTATTGATCAAAAAGTAAAACGAGTTGTTGCACTTTCTACTGATAAAGCTAGCAGTCCAATAAATCTTTATGGAGCAACAAAGTTAGCAGCGGACAAATTATTCATAGCAGGCAACTCCTCATATGCAGGAGGACATAAAACATCTTTTTCTGTAGTAAGGTATGGAAATGTGATGGGTTCTCGGGGCTCAATTATACCCTTTTTTTTGTCATTAAAAAATGATGGAGATTTGCCCATTACAGATAAACGTATGACCCGTTTTATGATTTCCCTAGAACAAGGAGTTCAGCTAGTGTGGCATGCATTTCAAGATATGATAGGAGGTGAAATTTATGTTAAAAAAATTCCTTCAATGAAAATTATAGATATTGCAAAAGTTATCGCTCCAAAAGCTAGCCACAAAATTATTGGAATTCGCCCAGGTGAAAAATTACATGAACAGATGATTAGTAATGATGATAGTTATTCTACTTACGAATATGCAGATTATTATAAGATTTTGCCTATGATTAATGAATGGGGAGTAGATAATTTTCGAATAAAGAGAGGAAAAAAAGTTCCAGAAGGTTTTGTTTACAAGAGCGATAGTAATAAAGAATGGATGACAAAAACAGAATTAAAAAAATGGATAGATAAAAATAAATATTATATTGGTAGATATTAATCTTAAGATCTATGAAAGAGATATCAAATAGTGTAAAAAGCTTAAATCATTTAAAAGTATATAATCAAAAATCTTCTAAATTTAAAAATGCTAAAAGCATTTAAAATAAAATGATAATAAATATTGTAAAAAAATTATTTCCTTTTGAATATTCAATTTGTGGTAAGGGAAATGATGAGGCTATTAGAGTTTTTAAAAAATACCTAAATTTTAAAATACATTCTTTTAATAGTGGTAAATCATTAAATGGATGGACTATACCTCATTCTTGGTTTTTAAAAAAAGGTTTGATATTTGATCAAAATCGCAAAATTATTTTTGACGCTTCTAAAAAGAATTTTGGAGTACCAGTTCTCTCTAAATCATTTAAAGGAAAAATATTATTTAAAAATTTAAAAAAAAAAATTTTTTTTTCAAAACATAAAAAATTTACACCGTATAATTGGACAAACCTTTATCGGAAAAATTTTATAGATTGGGGATTTTGCATGAACAAAATTGAACTTAGCAAATTTAAAGAAAATTTTTATCATATCGACCTAATTACAAAAACACAAAAATCAAAGATGAAAGTTTTAGATTATACTTTGAAAGGCAAAAATAAGGAAACAATAATAATCAACGCTCACAATTGTCATCCATATCAAGCAAATGACGATATTTCTGGCTGTGCAGTTGGAATAGAACTTTTTAAAAGACTAAATAAAATAAAAAATAGAAAATTTACTTATAAATTAGTAATAGCTCCAGAAATTTTAGGCCCCTTGTTTTGGTTGAAGAAAATTGGGAATAAAAAAAAACATTTAAAATATTGTATTTTGTTAAAGTCAGTTGGAAATAATAATTTAATTAAACTGCAACATTCGAGTGATCGAAATAGTCAAATTGATGTTGTGGCACTTCAAGAAATAAAAAAATTAAACTCTAAATTTGTAAAAGGTAATTTTAGAGAAATTTATGGTAATGATGAAATAGTATTCGACGCTCCTGGTTATGGTATAAAAACTGTAACTTTAACAAGAGTACCTTTTAAAGAATACCATACTGATGGTGATACACCTGATAAGATTTCTGAAAAAAAATTGCGAAATGTATTAAAACTTTTAGAAAATATAATTAAAAATTTTGAAAGACAAACCAGATTTAAATGTAATTTTGATGGAATGATATCTTTATCAAATAAAAAATATAATTTATATAGAAGAGCAGAGGCTCCAGGTATTGATAAAAATAAATACTCATTAAAATTAAAAAAATGGAACATATTAATGAATAATTTACCAAATTTATTAAATAGTTTTTATAGTGTAGAACAAATTGCAGACATCTATAAATTACCGAGAAAAGAAGTTCTTAAATACTGCTTAGAGTGGAAGAACAAAAAATTATTAAAAATTTTTTAAACTAAAATTTCTGGTGTACTTTTGATTTTTGGAGATATTTGATATCAGTATTAAATCTTTCACCAACTTTTAATTGTTTAATGTTATTATTTTTTGAAAAGTTATAAGTCGCAATAAAAATTCCACCTTTAGCACATATATATAATTTATTTTCAAAAATATTTGTTATGATACCAGATGTGAAGCTATGAAAATTATTATTTTTGTATATTTTAGCATTTTTTAAATATATTTTTTTTTTATTCAAAAAAGTTTGACCACCTGGATAAGGATCACTAAAAGCATTAATAAATTTAACAATTTCACTAATATCTAAATCCCAATTAATATAAGAGTTAATTTTACTTATCAAGCGGGGAAATAAAATTGAATTTTTTTTACTTAATTCTCTAAGTTTAAATGAATTGCGATTATTTATTTTATTCAGAAATGTTACTAAAAATTGTAACTCTATTTTACACGAATACTTAAAATAATCTTTTGGAGTAAGTAATTTTTTTGGATATCTATAATGTTTTTTTAAAAAGTATTTATTTGTATCTTTGTATCCTTGTATAGTATTATCATTAACATTTTGTAAAAAACATCCTCCATCTCTATTTTCATTTAAAATCATCCATGTGTAATGTGCTCCTCCTCTGTATGCTGGCATGGGGATACCCATAAAATCCACTAAATTGGGTTTCATTAATTTTAGTAATTTAGCTTTGTATTTCCAGGGTTGACCTATTCCAATACCTAAAGATTTTTTAGTGAATATTTTTTCTATAAATTTATTTTTATTTATATCTTCTGTTATATGAAAATTAATTTTATTTTTTTTTAAATTATCTTTTAAACTTAAATTATTTATTAAAATATCATTAAGTTGTCTCTTGTTTGTAAAATAGTTAAATTTAATTTTTTTTTTTTGTAGTAATTTTAAAAATTCTAAAACAAGTTGTGATCCACCAAAGACTACTATATGATTTGATTTAATGAATTTCATATCTTTTAACTTTGAATAATTACTATATATGAATCAAATTACACTAAAAATAATTAAATGAAAAAAAAACTAAATATTAAACTTAAGGAATTAAACCCAAATCTTGTTTCAAACAAATATATAGAATGGATGAATAATTATGAGGTTACAAAACTTACTGAACAAAGATTTTTAAAACATACAAAGAAAAATGTAACTAATTTTGTTAAAGAAAAAAAGAAAGCAAAAAATGAATATCTATTTGGTATCTTTTATTTGCAAAATAAAGCAACTCATATAGGTAATATAAAACTTGGACCAATAAATAATTATCATAAATTTGCAGAAATATCTTACCTTATTGGAGATCTGAAATTTCAAAATAAAGGCTTAGCAACTAAAGCAATTAAACAGATTTTAATTTTGGCTAAAAAAAAATATAAATTGAAGAAAATTATAGCCAGTTTGTATTCAAATAATACTGCTTCAAAAAGAGTTCTTGAAAAAAATAAATTTAAGTTAGAAGGAAAAATTAAAAAAAAATTTATTTTCAAAAATAAAAGATTAGATCAATTAATTTTTGGAAAAATAATTTAGTAATTAATAATGAAAAAATGTATAAGTTGTTTACTACCTGAGACTCACGAAACTATTGCTTTTGATTCTAAAGGCACATGTAACGTTTGTACTCAACATTTGATTAAAGAAGAAAAAATTGATTGGGAAACAAGAAAAGAAGAATTAAAAAAACTTATATCTGAACATAAAGGAAAATATGAATATGATTGCATCATTCCATTTAGTGGTGGTAAAGATAGTACGTGGACTTTATATTATTTAATAAAAGAATTTAAAGTAAATCCCCTTGTTGTAAGATTTGATCATGGGTTTTTAAGACCAAACCTAGAAAAAAATGTTAAGAAAGTCTCAAGAGAGCTTGGCTTTGATATGATCAATTTTACACCCAATTGGAAAATTGCCCAAAAGTTAATGCTAAAATCTTTTTTAGATAAAGGAGATTTTTGTTGGCATTGTCATACTGGAATTTTTTCATACCCTATGTGGGTTGCAATTGAAAAGGGAGTTCCATTGGTTTTTTGGGGTGAAAACTCGTCTGAGTATACTGCCTATTATTCTTTTGATGATGCTGAAGAAGTTAATGAGGAGAGATTTAATAGGTATATTAATTTGGGTATAACTTCAGAAGACATGTTTTTAAGACTGAACGGAGAGATTCCTCTAAATCAATTAAAACCTTTTACATATCCAAAACTTGAGGATCTAAAAGCACTTAATTATAAATCTGTATGTCTAGGGTCTTACATACCTTGGAATCCAAAAAAACAGTCTCAAATTATAATGCAAGAACTTGGATGGAAAGGAGATGAAGTAGAAAATGTTCCGCCAGAGTATAACTATGAAAAAATTGAATGTTATATGCAGGGAGTAAGAGACTATATAAAATATATAAAACGAGGATATTCAAGATCATCACATCTTTCTGCAATTGATTTAAGAAACAAGGAAATTTCGATTGATAAAGCAAAAGAGAACATAAAACTTTACGAGGGAAAAAAACCACCAAGTTTGGATATTTTTTTAGAATTTATAGGTTTGAAGGAAGATGAATTCTATGAGGTTTTGAAAACCCATGAAATTTCTCCACATAAGTTTGAATTAGAAAATATAAATAATGGAAAAAAAGTTCATGATTTTGATACTTGGGAAAGATCTGGAAAAATGAACAGAGAAGAGGCTTTAAAAATATTTAAAGATTGGAAAAAAAATAGTTAAAATGTTAAAAAAAAGGATTATCCCAAAATTCTTATTTCAATTCACAAATATTAATGGACAACTATTGCCTACTTTTGTTATTTCTAGAAAATTTTCAGAATTTAAGATAATAGGAAGTGTAATTCCTCAAGCCAAAATTTATGAGGCTCAATTAGCTGACGAGCTAATGATCTTAAATATAGAAGATAAACAATGCTCTAAAGATAAAGAATTTTTAAGATTTTTAAAGAAATTTTCAGAACAAATTTTTATGCCTTTAACTGTAGGTGGAGGAGTGAGGACATTAAAATGTTTTGAAAATTTATTAAATAATGGTGCTGATAAAGTTTTTGTGAATAGTGAAGCAATAAATAATCCTGATTTAATCAAGTTAGCTTCTGAAAAATTTGGTTCCCAATGCGTAGTTTTGGGTATCGATTTTAAAGAGGAAGAAAAGGACAAATTAGTAGTTTTTTCAAAAGGAGGAAAAATAAACACACATCTAGATCTTATAGAGTGGTCTAAAAGATGTGAAGAATTAGGAGCAGGAGAGATAGCACTTAATGATATTAATAGAGACGGAACAAGTACTGGACTTAATATAAAAGTAGCTAAGCAAATTTCAAACCTTTTGAGTGTTCCAATTATATTTTCAGGAGGATGTGGATTAGCATCACATTTTGTTGAGGGGTTTAAAAATACGAATATAGATGCGATCTCTGCAGGAACTTTTTTTGCAAATAAAGATCAAAATATTTTCCAACTTAGATCGCAAATTTTAAACTCAGGAATAAATTTAAGACAAGTATGAAAAAACAAAACATTAAAATAATTGATATGGGTTTAGGAAATATAAATTCAATTTCAAAATGTATTCAATTTTTGAATTATGAATTTCACATCATTACCAATCCATCTTCCCTAGACGAAGATTGTAAAATAATTTTTCCAGGTGTTGGAAGTTTCAATCATGCTATGAAATTATTAGACACAGGTGGATGGACACAATCCTTAAAATATCAGGTAATAGAAAAAAAAAAAAAGTTTTTAGGTATATGTTTGGGAATGCAACTAATGGCAACTAAAGGTTATGAAAACAATATAGAATGTAATGGTTTAAATTTTATCAACGCTGAAGTAAAGAGCTTAAAAAAAATTGGATGTAATCTTAAAGTTCCTCACACAGGATGGAATGGAATAAATGTCAAAAATAATAATAACATTTTAAAAAATATTTCCAATGTATCAGATTATTATTTTAATCACAGTTATGTGGTTGAGCCTGAAAATAAAGATATAGTAGTGTCAACTACAATCCATGAAATAGAATTTGTTTCAATAATAAATTATAAAAATATTTATGGAATACAGTTTCATCCAGAAAAAAGCAGTAACGCTGGTAAGACTTTTTTAAAAAATTTTTTATCTCTATAAAAAATTTTTGAAGATGTAACCTTTAAATAGTTAATTTATTTTATTTAACATCTTAGTTTTTAATGGTTCACCCTTGCTTATATCTAAAGGGGATTTTTTATTTAATAACATATTATAATATTTAGGCGCCAACCCATATCCAGGCCTAATAACTTTCATGTTATTTCTGGAAAACTTTTCACCTTTTTTTATATTTTTAGTTATAAATATTGATCTTCTAAATATCTTAGATTTATTTTCAGTTTTATTTCTAAAAAAACTCTTTTTACCTAAAAGTTTAAAAGTAATATTAATATCATCTCTTAACTTTTTTATTTCTTTCCCTTTCAGTGAAAAAGCAATATCAAAACCTTCTTTTTGATTATCTAATGCTATGTGTTTCTCTACAACTTCAGCTCCACAGGCAATGCTGGCAATAGCAACCCTATTATCTATTGAGTGGTCTGATATACCAACTTTACATTTAAATTTATCTTTTAATATTTTAATATTATTTAAATTAAAGTCATTAATTGATGATGGGTAATTACTTACACAATATAAAAGTGTAATATCTTTAGCTCCATTTTTTCTTGCTGTTTTAACAGTAGTTTCAATTTCTTTCAAAGTTGCCATACCTGTAGAAATAATTAGAGGTTTTTTAGTTTGAGATACTTTTTTAACTAAATTTAAATCAGTCATTTCAAATGAAGCAATTTTATATATTGGACAATTTAACTTTTCTAAAAAATCAACTGCTGTATCATCAAATGGAGCACTAAATACTTTTATGCCTAATGATTTTCCATATTGAAATAGTTTCTTATGCCATTTTAAAGGGGTATGCGCTTTGTTATATAAATCCCAAAGTTTATAACCTTTCCACAAACCATCTTTAATCTTAAAATACTTTTTATTAGATTTAATAGTCATTGTATCTGCAGTATATGTTTGAAGCTTAACTAAATCAGCTCCATTTGTATAAGCACATTTTATTAATTTCTTTGCCAGATTAAAATTTCCACAATGATTTGATGAAATTTCTGCAATTAATACTGGAGCTTGATTGTTATTAAACATTTTTTGTAAATTTTTTTGCATTTATCATATTTTTTTTATTTAAAAATTTTGATTATATATTTTTGGCCTTTATGATAAAAAAATGACGGATAGAGTTCATTATCATTTATTCTTAAGTGATTGAATTGTTGTTTTATAGTTTTATTAATATCTAATTGACTATCTTTTGGATACCTTCTTTTATTAAAATTACCTTTACCCATTTGTTTTTTTGATTTTATATTTGGATATTTGAGAAGAAATTTTTTAATTATATTCAACAATTGCATTCCTTCTATGTTCCTTATTTCGTCAGACAATTCTGTGCCGTTTAACACAAAAGAATTTTGAAAATAAATTGGTCCAGCATCAACTTCTTTTGTTGCTTTAATCAGAGATATATAAACTTTATTCTTATTTCTAAGAATTTGATATTGTAATGGAGCAAATCCTTTATCTTTTGGAAGTTTACCTCCATGAGCAATTAATACTAGCTCATTTTTTTTTAGAAAACTCTCAGGTAACATTCTTGTATAAGATAAAGGAAATACAATATTTTGATTTTTAATTTTATTTGAATTTTTAGAAATCTTAAATATATATTTATTACTTAATCTAAAATTATAGTTTTTTAATTGTTTTTCAAACCATAGATTTGATTTATCTAATAAAAAAGTAACCTTATATTTTTTTCTCATATTTAAAAAATAATGTATTTATAATTAATAATTGTAATTTCATTGAATTATAATATATATAATTACATGTCATCAAATAACAAATATAGTTCAATTATTTCAAAAATTGAAAAAATAAGATCAAAAAATAATGTTAATTGGATGGATATTTTAAGATTAGCATTTAAATTAGATGCAGCTTCTGCAAAAAAGATAATGAAAAAAATTAACTATGACGATAAAAAAATTTCTAATCTTTTAAATAAATTAAGTAAATAGTACGAAATCAGAGAAAATTAAAATTATCATCTTTAATTTTAAATAAATTAAATAATTAATAGCAATATATCTCTTATTATAAAAATTAAATGAAACCTAAAAACGATATAGCAATCTTTCTCGCTGCTAGAACTGGATCTAAAAGATTACCAAATAAACATTTTATTAAAATAAATTCTAATATTAGATTTATAGATTTATGTATTTTAAGATTAAAAAAAGCAAAATTGGTTAACAAGATTTTTTTGTGTACAACTAAAAAAAAGAAAGACAATGTATTTAAGAATGTGTGTAATCTTCATGATATTAAATTATTTAGAGGAAGCACTAATAATGTTGCAAAAAGAATAATTGATTGTGCTAAAAAAAATTCTATTAAAACCATTATTAGAATTACAGCAGATTGTCCTATAATAGACCCCAAACTAATAGATAAATGTATTGAATTACATTTAAATAAAAAAAATGATTATACATCTAACATACTTAAGTTATCTTTTCCTGATGGTTTAGATGTAGAGTTAATTGATTTAAGTGTACTAATAAAGTCACAAAAAATTTTTAAAAGTAAGTCCAATCAAGAACACGTAACGTTTTCTATTAGAAGATCAAAATTGTTTAAAAAGTATAACTATAAAAATAATATAAATTATTCAAACAGACGATGGACACTAGATAACTTTAAGGATTACCTTTTTTTAAAAAAAGTTGTTGAACATTTTTTACCAGATATATATTTTTCTTGGAAAGATTTAATTAAAGCCGAAAAGTACAATAAATATTTGATTAATATCAAAGAAAGATAATATGAACAAAGCCAAGTTTAAAAGTCGACTCATAATTGGATCTGCAAATTTTACTCAAAAGTATGGAGCAGACTCAATAGAAATAAAAAATGATGAAATCCAAAAAATCCTAAATGTAGCAAAAAAAAATAAGATTTATAAAATTGATACTGCTGAAGCGTATTTAAAAAATAAAAATGTTTTTATAGATATTGATAAAAAATTTAATTTTTTTTCAAAAATAATCCCAAATTCTAGATGGATATCATTAGAATTTTGTAAAAAAAAATTACAAGAACATTTTAAAACTTTTAATAATAATAAATTCGAAACAATACTTTTTCATGACGTTGGAATTTTGTTTACTAAAAATGGGCCAAAACTATTCAAAAACTTAGAGGAATTAAAAAAAAAAAAATATTTTAAAAAAATTGGTATATCAATTTATGACTCAAATTGTCTAAACTATTTAACTACTAAGTACAATCTTGATGTAGTCCAATGTCCATACAATATTTTGGATAGAAGAATATTATCTTCTGGATGGTTTGATAGACTTAAAGATCTCAGAATAGAAATTCACATCAGGTCTATATTTTTACAAGGTTTGTTAGTTAATAAACAATTTTATAAAAATAGATATTTCAAAAAATGGAACAATTTTTTTTTTGAATGGTTTCAAAAATTAGAAGACAACAATATTTCACCAATTGATTATTGTTTGAGTGATTTAACGAAATATGATTTTGATAGAATTATAATTGGTGTCAACAACTCTAAAAACTTGAAAGAAATAATAAATTTTAGAACTATAAATAAAAATAAAATGATAAACTTCAAGATAACTGATACAAAACTAATAGATCCCAGGAATTGGAAATAATATGAAAATTAAAAATAAAAATAATAAAGATTTATATACGCTTGCTAAATTAATTATTCCTGGTGGTACGACTTTATTTTCAAAGAGATCAGAGCTTCATTTACCTGATAAATGGCCTGCTTATTTTAGTAAGTCAAAAAAAATTAATGTATGGGATTTAAATGGAGTCAAATATTTAGATATGTTTTGTGCTGTTGGAACAAGTATTCTAGGTTACAGTAATGATAGGGTAAATAATTCAGTTCAAAATAATATAATTAGAGGAAATCTGACAACATTAAACTGCCCAGAAGAAGTTTTGTTAGCTAAACAAATAATTAAACACCACCCATGGGCATCTATGGCTAAATTTACCAGAGGTGGTGGTGAAGCAAATGCTGTAGCAATTAGAATTGCTAGATCATGCACAAATAAAAAAAATGTAGCTTTTTGTGGATATCATGGTTGGCACGATTGGTATTTATCATCAAATATAAATTCAAAAAATAATTTAGATCAACATTTAATGTCAGGATTAAATTATGATGGGATACCACAAAATTTAAAGAACACTTCATTTCCGTTCCCTTACAATAATTTTGAATATCTTCTAAAATTAGTCAAAAAAAGAAACATTGGAATTATTAAAATGGAAGTGATGCGAAATATTGAACCTCAGAACAATTACCTTAAAAAAATAAGAAAACTTTGTAATGAAAAAAAAATAATCTTAATATTTGATGAGTGCACATCAGGTTACAGAGAAAATATGGGGGGGATTCATTTAAAATTTAAAGTAAATCCAGAAATAGCTATTTTTGGTAAAGCTCTAGGTAGTGGTTATGCAATTAATGCGATAATTGGAAAAAGAAAAATAATGAAAAAAGCTGAAAATACTTTTATTAGTAGTACCTTTTGGGGAGAGCGAATTGGATATTCAGCAGCCCTTTCAACAATTAAAGAATTTAAAAGATTAAACGTCTTCAAAAAAATTGACAATAATGGAAAATTAATAAAATCTATTTGGTTAAATCTTTCAAAAAAACATAATATTAAAATTAAAATAAAAGGTTCAAATGCAATACCATCATTTGAATTTGTTAAAAATCATACAAAAAGAAAAACATTTCTTACCCAAGAAATGTTAAAAAATAAAATTTTAGCAACTAATATGATTTATATAACTATTTTTCATAATAAAGATAATATTAAAAAGTACATCAATATCTTAGATAAAATTTTTTATGATATTTCAAAAAAAAATATCACAACTATTCTTAAGTCTAAAATATGTTTTAAACCAATCAATAGAATTAATTAATAATGAAAATTATACCTTACGGAAGGCAGTTTATTGATAAAAAAGATAAAAAATTAATTTTAAGCTCACTGTCTAATGATCTAATAACCACTGGACCATTTGTTGAAAAATTTGAGAGATATTTGAGAAAATATCTTGGTTGCAAGTACAGCTATGTATGTAGTAGTGGAACAGCTGCAATTCATCTAGCCATGTTATCGATTGGATTAAAAAAAAATGATATTATTTTAATGCCAGCAATAAATTTTATAGCTTCTTACAATATGGCAAAAATTATGGGATTAAAAGTTTTCTTAGTAGATGTTGATCACTTAACTGGTCAAATTACACCAGAAAAAATTATAGAATGTATAAAAAAAAATAAACTTAAAAAAATTAGTGCTTTAATAACAATGTTTCACGGAGGTTATCCTGAGAATATTAAAAAATTTTATGAAATAAAAAAGAAATTTAATTTTTTTATAATTGAAGATGCTTGTCATGCATTCGGCTCAGAATATAAAAATAAAAATAAGTTAATAAAAATTGGTTCTTGCAAACATTCAGATGTTTCAACTTTTTCCCTTCATCCACTCAAAACTATAACATCAGGAGAGGGAGGTGTTATAACATCTAATAATGCAAAAATTGCAAAAAATATCAAATTGTATAGAAATCATGGAATTTTGAGGAATAATAAAAAACATTGGGAGTATGATATTTTAAAACATGGTTTTAATTATCGATTATCAGATATTAATTGTGCATTAGCTTTATCTCAATTAAAGAAGATTAATTTTTTTTTAAAAAAGCGTAAAAATGTTTATAAAAATTATATTAAAAAATTTCAAAATTTTTCTCCAAATATAACATTTCCAGTATATTCTAAAAACATTAAACCTTCTTACCATCTATTTTTATTAAATATTTCATTTGAAAAAATAGAGAAAAGTAAGGATAATTTTATGAAATATTTAAAAAAAAATAATATCTTTGTACAACAACATTATATTCCAATTTATAAATTTATAATTTATAAGAGACATACAGCGAGTTTCTCTGGAGCTGAAAGATATTTTAATAACTCTATAAGCCTGCCAATATTTGTAAAATTAAGTAAAGTAGATCAAAATAAAGTTATCAATATAATAAAAAATTATTTTAATTAATATTTTTCCTGTACTTTAATTAAATAATTTCAAAATGATGATTAAAAAATTAATAACTATAAATTTTTATTATAATGAATAATGGTGTTTTTCTTCCAATTGAAATAACAAAAAGAGAGTACATTAGTAAGCTATTGTTATCCATAGAATTAATAAAAAAAGGAATGCCAGTTATTATTGGACATAAAAGCCAGGTTATTAAACTAGCCCTCAAAACTAAAGAACCAGGAATTTTTTTTAATAAAGGTACTATGGCAGGAGGTTTGGAAAAAACTTTTGAAGAATTAAAAAAAAAAAAATTTGGGTTTGTTGCACAAGATGAAGAGGCTGGAGTAATATTTGATAATTTTGAAGATTTTTATATTGACAGGCCTTCTCTTGAATCAGTTTATAAACTAGACCAATTTTTTACTTGGGGGGAAGAGGAGTATAATTTTTTAATCCAAAAATTTGGAGATAAAATAGTTAATAATTCTGGTGGTTTAAGATCTTGTTTTTGGGGAGATTTAGGAAAAGAATTTTATAAAATTAAATCTCAAAATTTAAAAAAAAAATATGGTAATTATATTTTAATTGTTTCAAATCTTGCAACTTACAACTCTTTCTTAGGAAAACAAAAAGATTTAGAATTAGAATCAAAACGAGAATTTTTTGACTTAGAAGAATACAATATGCTTTACGAAAGAGAGAAAAAAACTTTTTTTCAATATAAAGATTTAATAGAATTAATAACCAATGAAATGAAAAAAAAAGTAATCATTAGACCACATCCATCAGAAGGTTTAGATCTTTGGAAAGATGCAGTTAAAGGTTTAAACAATGTTTTTGTTGAAAAAGAGGGTGATCTATTATCATGGATATTAGCATCAGATTTTATAATTCAAAACAATTGCACATCAGCAATTGAGGCATCTGCTGTAGATATTCCAGTTGTTACTTATTTAAACAAAATTAATGAGCGCACATTATTAAGTAAAGGTAATGAAAATATACCAAACAAAATTTCTATTAATATATTTGGAAAAAAATCATTTGTTGAAACAGCGAACAACATAAAAACAATATGGAATAAAAATGAAAATAAAATACGTAGGAAGATTCTATTAAATAGAAAATTAACTGATTATGGAACAACAAAAGGAGCAGAAAAAATAGCACAAAAAATTATTGAACTTAGTGGCACACCAAATACTAAGGGTTATGAAAATATCGGTAAAGACAGCTTTATTTATGATATTTTTGAGTTATTTCGCAATTTTAAAAAGAAATCAAAAAGAACAAGTATTATTATGGACTTAAACAAAAGAGAAACTCTCTCAATTAGTAGAATACAGAAAGATATTGCTAAATTAAAAGATATTATGAAAGTTAATATAAAAATTAATGTGAAAAGAGTGAGACCAAGTACTTTTTATCTTTCACCTTCTGAGGTTAATAGTGGAAAATAATCTAACGATCTCAGTTATAATTCCAACTCTAAATACTCGAACAAAATTTTTGAACGAAGCAATCAATTCAATTGAAAATCAAACTTATAAACCTTTAGAAGTGATAATTGTTAATAATGGAGAAAAAAATCTAGATTTACCTAAAACCTCGTTAAAAATTAATAAATTTAAAATTATTTTTAAGGGAGGTGTTGCTCAAGCTAGGAACTTTGGAGCATGTATTGCTAAAGGTGACTATATTGCTTTTCTTGATGATGATGACTTATGGGGAAGCGATTATCTTGAAAATATGAAAAAACATATCGATACTGGTCAGCCTGATTGTTTAATTGGAAAGCTAGATCAACTTTTAGATGATAAAATTATGTCATTTAAGAACGCACATGAGAATGTAAATAAAGATACAATTTTAGTTAGAAATCCTGGAATAACGGGTAGTTCAGTTGTAATAAATAAAAATGTTTTTTTGAGTTTAGGTGGATACAATCCAAAACTTCCTCCAAGTGAAGATAAATCTTTAATTTTGGAATTAATTAATAAAGATCTTAAAGTTGTTACTGTTCCAGAAAGTCAGGCAATTATTAGGCAATCTGAAATTGATAGATTAACTAGCAATAAAAAAATATTACAAGAAGGTATATTTCAGTTTTACAGAGTATATAAAAATCAGATGAATTTAAATCAGAAAATAATAAATCTATATAAAATATATAAATATTTATGGCTTACAAAAAAAAACATTTTCAATGGT
>CACJMX010000007.1:0-38529 GCA_902594635.1 uncultured Pelagibacteraceae bacterium | reverse complement strand
CATATAAGTAGGAAATGTTATTTAGTTGATAACGGTCCTGGCACAATTTCAGATGAACCAACTTCTGGTTTAAAACCTGAACTTGATAATTTTAACTACACAAAAGAGCAAAGTGAGGAAGGTTATAAGAATTTTACTGTTATTCAGTGTAAAATTAAGTCTATTGAATGGTTATATTTAGCAGCTAAGGGACATAGAAGAGCTAGATTTGATTTGGAAAATGGAAGAGAAAATTGGCTTATACCTTAATATTAAAATAATTTTTTTATTATAAAATTGAGACAATTTGTTAAACAAAATTGTAACATGATCATGCTAACTTATTAATATAGAAGGAGGAAATAATGAAATCATATATACTTGGGAACTACACTGAAAAAGCATTTCAAGGTTTTTTAAAAGATCCAAAAACTGATAGAAAAGCAGTTGTAGAACAATTAACAAAAGCTATGGGTGGAACAATGCATAGTATGGATATCGTAAGAGGTCCATATGACTTTGTTGTTGTAAATGAACTAACTAGTTTTGAAGATTTTGCAGCGGTTAAGCTTGTCGTAGAAGCTTCAGGTGCAGTTAAAAACTTAACAATGTTAGAGGCGATAGACTTTAATAAAGCTACAACTAAAGCAAGCGAAGTTGCTTCAAGTGCCTACAAAGCACCAGGTCAATAAATAAGATCGATTAATTTTTTTTGTCGTTATCGACAACTAGGCAGATTTCTGACTTCGTCAGGAATCTGCGACCTGTTCCATTATCTAATGAGAACATGCCCCCTATTCCTTTGACAGCATCTATTGTTAAATCAGTATGTTTCCACTTTTCATATTGGTCAGCATTCATATAAAAAGGTACTCCACCAATTTCACCTAATTTCAAATCATTGTCACCTAATGGAAATTCACCTTCTTGAAAACACATTGGAGCACTACCATCGCAACAACCACCAGATTGATGAAACATTAATTTTTCACCATACTTTTCTTGAAGCTCAGATAATAAATTTAACGCAGAATTAGTTGCAGATACTTTCATTTTTAAACTACGGCCCATGATTTAGAATCATGGGCCACTATATATTATTATTTGTTAAAAGAAGCCTAATTTCTTCTCAGCATAAGAAACATGTAAGTTCTTATTTTGTCTGTAGTGATCAAGCATCATTTTATGAGTTTCTCTTCCTACACCTGATTGTTTGTAACCACCAAATGGGGAGTGAGCTGGATAAGCATGATAACAATTTGTCCATACTATTCCTGCTTGTATTGCTCTACCCATTCTGTATGCAATATTTCCATTTCTAGTCCAAACACCTGCACCTAAACCATAAAGAGTATCATTAGCAATTTCTAATGCTTCTGCCTCATCTTTAAATTTAATTACAGATACTACAGGTCCAAAGATTTCTTCTTGCGAAATCCGAGATTTGTTATTGGTTTCAAAAATAGTAGGTTGAATGTAATTTCCTTTTTCCAATCCACTATTAAGTTTTCCAACTTCACCTCCAGCAAGAACTTTAGCACCTTCTTTTTTACCAAGATCCAGATAAGATTTAATCTTCTCCATTTGCTCAACTGAAGCTTGTGCTCCAATCATAGTTTCCATTTTCAATGGATTGTCTTGGATAACAGCTTTTGTTCTAGCGATACATTTTTCCATGAATTTATCATAAATAGATTCTTGGACTAATGCTCTACTTGGACAAGTACAAACCTCACCCTGGTTTAAGTTGAACATTACAAAACCTTCAACACACTTATCTAAGAAATCATCATCTTTATCCATGATATCCTCAAAGAAAATGTTAGGAGATTTTCCACCTAACTCAAGTGTTATTGGAATAATGTTTTGTGCAGCATACTGCATGATCAATCTTCCAGTTGTAGTTTCACCAGTGAATGCAACTTTAGCAACTCTCTTAGAAGATGCTAGAGGCTTACCTGCTTCTAAACCAAAACCACTTACGATGTTTACAACTCCTGGAGGTAATAAATCTCCAATTAACTCCATCATAACCATAATTGATGCTGGTGTTTGCTCTGCTGGTTTAAGAACTGAACAATTTCCTGCAGCTAAAGCTGGTGCTAGTTTCCATGTAGCCATTAATAATGGGAAGTTCCATGGAACTATTTGAGCTACAACTCCTAAAGGCTCAGGGATATTATAAGAGTATTGCGAATTACTTATTTCAGCAACAGATCCTTCTTCTGCTCTAATTACTCCAGCAAAATATCTCCAGTGATCAATCACTAAAGCTATGTCTGCAGCCATACATTCTCTAATAGGTTTGCCGTTGTCTAAAC
Organism: uncultured Pelagibacteraceae bacterium; assembly: GCA_902594635.1. GTDB lineage: Bacteria > Pseudomonadota > Alphaproteobacteria > Pelagibacterales > Pelagibacteraceae > Pelagibacter. Next base: position 36,229 of record CACJMX010000007.1, on the reverse strand, counting down.
ACTCAGCAACTGCAAGCATGTCTTTATTTTGCTCAAGGACATCTGCTATTTTGTTAAGAATAATTGATCTTGTCGTAATATCTGTTTTTCCCCACTCTGGAAAAGCTGCATGAGCTGCATCTAATGCTGCTTCAACATCTTTTTCATTTGATCTAGCAACTGAACAGATAATTTCATTTGATATAGGGCTTGGATTATCAAAATATTTGCCCGATAAAGGCTCTACAAATTTCCCATTTATAAAGTTTCCATATTTTGCTTTATATGGAAATTCTACTTTTAAATGAGATGTGTCTAGAGCTGATGACACTTTTAATGCTTCTGCACTCATTTTTTTCTCTCCTCTTTTATTATTTGTTTTAATCTTATTAGATCTTCTAGATTTTTTTAAAGGTTTCTTGGTCGCAGACTTTTTTGTCCCGACTTTTTTAGTCTTAACTTTTTTAGTCTTAACTTTTTTTTTACTTTTTATTTTTCTAGAAGTTTTGACTAATTTCTTTTTTTTCTTATTGGTTTTTTTAAGGTTGTTAACCATTTATATAAATGAAATTTAAAACCTATTAATACCTGTTGTAAACAAAACAATTAAGTTTTCAATCCTTAGTTGTATTAATTAACTTGATAAATAATGAAAAAATTATTTAATTTCTAATTACCTATTTTGGACAATTTTTTTTTTAATTTTTTAGAAAGTTTAGAAAACCATGCTTTTTCTTTTCCTGACTCAGGTAATACTTCTCCGTACTCGATCATTTGAGATGGAGGTAAATCAATAATATAAACCCAAATTTGGGTTTCATCTAATTTTGAATTTTTAATTACAGTATCTTTTAGATCAGAAATTAATTTATTTTTTATTTTTTTTGGTCTACCAGCTCTAATTTGACCAAGTAGAAATAATGAGGGCTCTTTAACTTTTTTGCCCCCCATGAAATGATTATTTTCTTTTGTTTTATTAAATATTACTTGAGCAAAATAAGTATTTGCACCCGTTACAACATTATGAACCTTGGTAATTCCTTCTGCTAAATTTTTTTGCTGTTTAGAACTTAAATTAAAATTTGAATTAGTGACGGTATAAGTTGGCATAAAAATTAAAATATAGATTTTGAATATTTTTTCCAGTTATCTTGGTAATGCTTCGTATTTTCAATTATAGCTTTTTTTTCATCCTCGGTTACTTCTCTTATGACTTTACCAGGTGAACCAACTACTAATGAATTGTCAGGTATTTCCTTATTTTCTGTTATTAAAGCTTTAGCGCCAATGATGCAGTTTTTTCCAATTTTAGCTTTGTTAAGAATAACAGCACCAATACCAATCAAACTATTATCGCCAATAGTACATCCATGTAGCATAACCATATGGCCTATGGTTACATCTTTTCCCACTTTTAATGGGCAACCTGGATCTGTATGCAAAACACTCCCATCTTGAACATTTGATCCTTCACCAATAAATATATTTTCAACATCTCCTCTTAAAACTGCATTAAACCAAATACTTGTATTTTTCTCTAAAGTAACATCACCTATTATGGTTGCATTAGGTGCTACCCAATTTTCGCCAGAGTTTTTTGGTTTTTTATCTTTTAAATCGTAAAACATAATTTATATATTATTACATTATGCCGATACAAACTCCAATATGTGATTTTGGTAAAAAAGCTATTCCATTTGAACTTAAATCAACTGATGAAAAAATTTTAAAACTTGATGACATAAAAGGTGAAAATGGAACTTTAATAATGTTTATCTGTAACCATTGTCCATATGTCAAAGCAGTTACAAAAGACATTGTTGAAGATTGTAATAATCTAAAAAAAATTGGAATAAACTCAATTGCGATTTGCTCTAATGATGCAATTAACTATCCTGAAGATTCATTTGAAAATATGATTAAGTTTGCTAATGAAAATAACTTTAGTTTTCCATATTTAACTGATGAAACACAAGAAGTAGCTAAAGCTTATGATGCTGTGTGCACGCCTGATTTCTTTGGGTACAATAAAAATTTAGAGCTCCAATATAGAGGTAGAATGCGGGAATTAAAAAAACTTATTCCAGTGAGAAGTGGTGAGAGTGATCTATTACAAGCAATGAAACAAATTGCAGAAACAGGCAAAGGTCCAGAGGAACAAATTCCAAGTGCTGGTTGTGGCATTAAGTGGAAATTTGATTAATGTATTTAATCGTTACCAGAACTTTTCCACCTGAACTTGGTGGAATGCAAAGTTTAATGTGGGGTTTATCAAGAGAATTATCAAAAAACTTTATGGTTAAAGTTTTTGCAGATTATATTGAGGGGCACAAAGAATTTGACAACCAAGCTTCTTTTTCGATTGAAAGAGTTGGAGGAATAAAACTCTTAAGAAAATATAGAAAAGCACAATTAATTAATGAATTTATTAAGGATAACAAGATAGAGGGAATTATTGCTGATCATTGGAAGAGCTTGGAGCTAATCAAATCATCAAAAAAAAAATATTGTCTAATTCATAGTAAAGAAATTAATCATCCAAAAGGTTCAAGTTTAAATAAAAGAGTTTTAAATGTTTTAAATAATGTTGAGAAAGTAATTGCTAATTCACAATTTACAAAAAATTTAGCAACTGAGTGTGGTGTTAATGAGAATAATATTATTGTGATCAATCCTGGAATAGATCCAGCTAAAGAATTAGAGAAAAAAACTATGAATAAAGTTGAGAGTTTACTTAAAGTAAAAACACCACGTTTAATTACGGTTTCAAGATTTGATAAAAGAAAAAATCATGAAAAAGTAATCATGGCTTTAAGAAATTTAAAACAAATTTATCCTGATATAGTTTACATTTGTATTGGTTATGGTGAAGAGGAAGAAAATATAAAAAATCTTGTCAAAGAATTAGATTTAGAGGGTCAGGTTATGTTTTTTAAGGATATAACTAATGATTTAAAAAATTCTTTAATTGCAAAATCTAATGTATTTGTGATGCCTTCTATAATTCACAAAACATCAGTTGAAGGATTTGGAATTGCCTATGTAGAGGCTGCTCAATATGGAATTCCTTCAATTGGTGGAAAAGATGGTGGTGCAGCAGATGCAATTGAGCATGAAAAAACAGGTCTAATATGTGATGGCAATAATTTAGATGATGTTTACTCATCTATAAATTCAATTCTAGAGAATAAAAAATATCTAGAGTATGGAAAATATGCAAAAGAATTTGTTAATAAATTCCAATGGTCTAAAATTATCGAAGATTATAAAAAAATTTTAAATTAATTTTTTTTAAATGTTTTGTACATGTGCCAAATTACAATAAATGCTGTTGTAAGTAGAATACATAGTGTCAAAGTTCTGTCCCATAAAAATTCCCAAGATCCATTACTTAATAATAAAGATCTTCTTAAATTTTCCTCCATTAGTCCCCCAAGAACAAAAGCTAAAATTAGCGGTGGCATAGGAAAATCATATAAGCGCAAAAAAGTTGCAACTACTGCAATTCCAATCATTAAATAAATGTCAAAATTATTAAAAGACATTACATAAATACCAGTGATTGAGAAAAATAAAATTAAAGGAATTAAATAATTTTTTGGTACAGCAAGAATTCTAGCAATGTACGGTATAAGGGGTAAATTTAAAATTAATAGGATAACCATCCCTATATACATGGACATAATAATTGACCAAAAAATTTCAGGATTAGTCATATAGAGTCTTGGTCCTGGTTGAACACCAAATCCTAGGAGAGCACCTAACATCACTGCTGTTGTTCCACTTCCTGGAATACCTAAAGTGAGCATAGGTACAAATGAACCTGAGCATGCAGCATTATTTGCTGTTTCTGGTGCAGATAGTCCATTCACACTCCCTTTACCAAACTTCTGTTTTTCATCATCATTGACTAAATTTCTTTCCATTCCATAAGCTAAAAATGATGCAATGGTTGCTCCAGCCCCAGGCAAAACACCTATTAAAAAACCAATTACTGAAGATCGAGGAATTGTTTTGTACATTTTTTTTCTATCTTCTTTTTCAATTTTTATTGAACCTAATTCAGTTAAAGAAACTTGTTTAGCAGCAGCGGTTGGATCATTTCTTTTTAAAATAATTGTCAAAGCTTCGCTCATTGCAAATGTCGCCATTACAACTAAAACAAAACTGATACCATCTGTTAAATTCATGTTATCAAAAGTAAATCTAGTAATATCAGATAGGCTGTCTTGACCAACTGAAGCTAACATCAAACCAAGCACTACCATCATCATTGCTTTTAAGAACTGTCCCTTAGATGAAAATGCAGCGATTGCAGTTAGACCTAAAATCATCAAAGCAAAATAGTCTGGAGATCTAAAAGATAAACTTACTTTAGATAAACTTGGAGCTAAAAATAATAAATAAATTGCCGAAAACGTTCCACCCGCAAATGAACTCCATGCAGCGATAGCTAAAGCTTTACCAGCCTTGCCTTGTTGTGCCATTGGATAACCGTCAAATGATGTAGCAACAGTACCTGGAACACCAGGTGCGTTTAATAATATTGATGAGGTTGATCCACCAAATACTGCTCCATAATAAACACCAGCCATTAATATTAACCCTGTTGCAGGATCAAAACCATAAGTAATAGGTATCATGAGAGCAATTGCAGTCATTGGACCAAGACCAGGTAACATCCCTATAATTGTTCCAAAAAAACAACCAATCATAACCATGAATATATTTTGAAGTGTTAGTGCAGTTGAAAGACCTATTAATATTCCCTCAATCATCCCATTACCCCAATCAACTTCAAGAATGGATCTCTTAAATAAATCTCAAGCACACCATGTAACAAATACATAAAAGCAGCTACAAAAGGGAAAGATAATAAAAACATCAATATCCAACGTCTTTCACCTAAAAAATAATAAGAACCAAATAAAAAGAATGAGGTAGTTAAAAAATATCCAATTTTTAAAATTGTTGCTCCATAAATAATTGCAATAATAATTAATATTGCTGTTTTTTTATATTCTAAATTTTTATGTTCAACTTTAATAGTTCCTGGATCTGGTAAAATTAATTTTAACCCTGAAAAAAATAATCCTGCATAACCTAAATAAATTGGAAATGTTTTTGCATTAAATGGTGCATTTTCATCAAATGCGAATACTTGAATTTGGTATGCTGTATATAAATAGAATGCTGAAAATATAAAAAAGAGCAGCGATATAATTTTAGTAGTATTTATATTCACTGCTCTAATTTTAACTTACTAATCTAAAAGACTAGATAACTCCTAATTTTTTCATAAGAGCTGTCATTTCCTCAGTTTGTTTTTCTAAGAAAGAAACAAATTTACCCTCAGGATTATAAATATTTACCCAAGCGTTTCTTGCTCTAACAGCTTCCCATTCAGAAGTTTTTTGAACATCACCAAGCATTTTAGCAATTTTAGATTTATCAGAATTACTCATACCTGGAGGACCAAAAAATCCTCTCCAGTTTACAAATTGCACGTCATAACCCTGTTCTTTAAGAGTTGGCGCATCTGGAGCATCTGAAACCCTTGATGGAGCAGTTATACCAATAATATTTACTTGGTCTCTTGCACCCATAAGTTCACCTAAACCTGTCGAGATAATTTGTGTCTCTCCAGATAAAAGGCCAGCTAAAGCTTTTCCACCAGCATCATAAGGAATGTATGCTACAGCATTTGGATCTGCACCTGCGGCTTGAAAAGCTAATGCACCAATTAAATGGTCCATACTTCCTCTTACTGATCCACCTGCCATTTTAATTGAGTTTGGATCTTTTTTATAGGCATCAACAACATCTTTAAAGTTTTTGTATGGTGAGTTTTTAGCAACTGCTATTGCACCATAGTCACCAATCACACCTGCAATTGGCACAACATCTTTGTAAGATAAAGTTCCGTTACCTTTTACGTAACCTTTGTGTCTTGTAATTGATCTTAATACTAATGGTGTAGATTGTACTAAAACTGTATTCGCAGGTTTTGTATTAATCATATAAGCTAACGCTTTACCACCACCACCACCTGACATATTTTCAAATGATGCACTTTTTAACATTCCAGCTTTTGTTAAAGCTTCTCCAGTACCTCGAGCAGTTCCATCCCAACCACCACCAGCACCACCGCCTATCACGAAGTGAATTTTTTCAATCGCAATTGAACTAGTTGTAGATGCTGAGAATAATAGGATTGCCGAGAATAATACTGAAACAATTTTTTTTATATTTCTCATTATATTCCTCTCTCTTATTTAAGATTAAATTAAATTACATTGCCTTAGTTTATGCAACCTATAATTTCTTAGTACAACTAACAATTGAAATTGTTTTTTAAAAAATTATTGTGGGTAAACAATAGAAAAAATTTTTTTTAAATTACAAGTTTTCAATTTTTAAACTAATTAAAATTATTAATGTTCGATTTTATTAATTACACAACTATTAAAAATTATTTTAGTTCTATAATCAAAAGTTATAAAGCTATAATTATAGGATTGATAGGTGGTTATTTAGGAACAGTAATTGGTCTACCTCTTCCTTGGTTATTAGGTTCATTAAGTTTAAATCTTTGTTTTGCATTTACAAAATTTAAAATTAAATTCCCTACTAAACTTTTAAATCCTGTTTTTTTAATAGTAGGTATTATTTTAGGTGGAACCTTAAATGTATCACTACTTTATAAAATTCATTTGTGGATTTTTTCATCTATTGCAATGATTTTTTGTACAGTTATGAGTACTATTTTGGCTGGATATTATTTTTTTAAAATTTGTAAGTTTAGTAAATTTATTTCAGTGTTGGCTGCACTTCCTGGGGCATTTGTTCCAATTTCAGCAGCATTATTAGAATTTGGCAAAAGTAAAGATGATAAAAAAGTTTTGATCCCTCAAGCAACAAGAGTAATTTTTATTGTTAGTTTCGTTCCGATATTTTTCATAAATAATTTAGGTTTTTCAGAAATAACAGGTTATAATTTTTCTAACGTTTATGATTACAAATACTTCTTAGAAATTATATTTCTTCTATCGATTTGTTTTTTATTCGCAAATTTGCTTAAAAAATTTAACATCCCCTCTCCTGCATTAATTGGTGCTATGGCTTTATCGGGACTATTTTATACTTTTGAGATAATTGATGCTAGATTTCCAGATACATTCATAAATATTGCATTTGTTTTTTTGGGAACCGCATTAGGTACTAGATTGAATGGTTTAAAGTTTAATGAATTGTTCTATTTTATATTTCATGGATTAATTGTTAGTGCAATTTTGGTAATTGTTGCAATGACTACTGCTTATGTTTTAACTTATGCGGGTTTTGATTTTATTCCAACATTTTTAAGTTTTGCACCTGGAGGAATTCATGAAATGGTAGTTATAAGTGTAGCATACAAAATTGATCCTATTTTTGTAAGCTACCATCATTTTTTAAGAATATTTTTAATTGTAATATTCTTGCCACTTCTTTTATCAAAATTTCGTCAAAGTAATTAGTAACCACATATAAAATTTATTTACTTAATAATTTACTAAGTAATTTAATATTTTTAACTTTTTCTAAATTTTTAATTGTACTAATTATTTTTTTTGATTTATTTAATGGCCATTTCGCAAATTCTGCACATCCCATAAACTTATCTGCCACTTCATCATATGTCATTGGAATTGCTGGGCTTCCTTTACCAAAATCACCTCTTCCAGATATCTTTTTTCCATTTTTTAAATAGATATCAATAATCGTTGTCATTTTATCGTATCCAGCTGCCTCTGCTTTCTGATTTTTGTAAAAATTTATTTTTCTTAACATTCCTTGAACATCTGGTTTGTTTATTCTTTTATCCTGATACTCAGGAATGTATGCTCTTCTCTCTATCAACAAAATAGCCATAGAATATTCCATACTAAACTTAGCTTGAAATTCATTTTTTGGTCTGTGATGAATTAATGCATTTTGCATATTATGATTTGTTCCAACATCAACTTTAACAACCTGCTCTGGTTTAATGTCATATTTGTTAATTAATTCTAACATTTTTGTCATACCTGGATGAGTTAAAGATCCACATGGGTGAGGTTTAATTGATATCCCTGGTTTACTAAAAGTCCATGGTCGACCTAATTTTCCTTTAATTGAATTTAAATCATAACCACCACCATGAGCTTGAAAAAAACCCCTAGGAGACTCTAAAATTTTTTCAGTTGCTGACCATCCGTAACCAACCAAATCACAAGCAACCACGCCACTTTCGGCCGCTCTCCCTGCATGCAAAGGTTTTGTCATTGTTCCAAAATTTTCTCTTAAGCCGGCACTCAATGAAGCTGCTACACCTAAAGACTTTTGAATTTTTTCGACATCAAATTTTCTTATTTTTGCTGCAGCAGCTGCAGAAGCAAGTGTTCCACAAGTTGCTGTTGAATGAAAACCATGTTGGTAGTGTCTAGGAGACATTGCTTCAGAAATTTTACACTCTACGTCGACACCAATAAGGTATGCATTAAGAAAATCTTTTCCGCTAATACTATTTATTTCGCCTTCTGCAAAAGCACTTGGTAAACATGGTGCTGTGGGGTGAGTTAATAAACCATATACTCTGTCAGAACCAACAGCTAATTGTGTATCATCATAATCATCTGAGTGAATACCTACACCGTTTGCTAAAGCTGCAAATTGACTAGGAACTTTCATTTTTGAGCCAATTACAGTGGCTTTACCATTTGCCGAATTTTTCTTGATCTGTTTAAATAAATATTCGCCAGTTCTTGCAACAGAACCAGATAAAGCTAAACCAAATCCGTCTAAAATATGCTTTTTAGCTAACTCAACTACAGTTGAAGGAATATTTTTAAATTTAGTTTTATAAACAAATTTTGAAACGTAATTAGTTAGTTCTTTACCTTTGGAGCTATTTATATTTGGTGTGTAAGCTTTCTTCATGTTCTTTTCCTTTCAGTTAAAAGATTTTTAATTGGTTTATAAAATAGACTTAAAAATGTGAGAATAAAAAATGTCATTGCAATTGGTCTAGTAAAAAACATAAATAGGTTTTGGTCAAAAATTATGATTGATTGTGCTAACGAATTTTCAACTAGTTGGCCAAGTACTATACCCATTATTATAGGTGCCGGTGAAAAACCAGCTCTCCTTAAAAAAAATCCTACAACACCAGATATCAGCATAATATAAACATCAACCATCGATTGGGACAATCCATAGGATCCGACTAAACAGAAAACAAATACAGATGGCCACAAAAATCCCCTTGGTATTAAGGAAATTCTTGAAAATATTTTTGCACCTAATAAACCAAATACTAAAAATATAAAATTAGCTAAAAGCATTCCATAAAAAATTGTATAAAGAAGATCAGGTTGTTGCTCGAATAAGTATGGCCCTGCTCTTAAACCATGAATTTGAAAACCTCCTAAAATAACTGCTGTAGTTGCAGATCCTGGAATTCCTAAAGCAAGAGTTGGTATCATGGCTCCACCAGTTGCCGAATTGTTAGCTGCCTCAGGTGCCGCTACACCTTCAATCTCACCTTTACCAAAATTATCCTTATTTTTAGACCATCTTCTAGCTTCATTGTAGCCTATCATTGCACTTACAGTGCCTCCTTCAGCTGGAAGTATTCCAATAAATGTTCCAATACCTGTTGATCTTAAAATTGTTTTTCCACAATTTTTAAATTCAGTAATGGATGGTAATTTTATTGCAGAGAATTTAATTCTTTCTAATAGAAGTTCACTCTTTGATGCTTGAACAAAAATTTCAGACATTGCAAACAAACCAATTAAAACTGGTACAAAGCTTACACCCTCAAACAGTTCATCAACGCTAAAAGTAAATCTTGATATTCCTGTAGTTAAGTGAACACCAATTGTTGCAACAAATAGACCTATTAAACCTCCAATAAGATTTTTAACAGGAGATTTGGAGCTAATAGATGCAAGCATAGATAAACCAAATATTGCTAGTGCAAAATATTCAGGAGGACCAAATTTGTATGCAATTTTTGCTAAGGTAGGGGCAAAAATTATTAAAACTATTAAAGATATAATTCCTCCAATTACACTGGAAACCGCTGCCATTCCTAAAGCTTTTCCAGCTTTACCATTTTGTGCCATTGGAAATCCATCAAAAGCAGTTGCCGCAGCTGGTGGAGCTCCTGGTGCATTAATCAATATTGCTGTTATTGATCCACCGAATGTGCCTCCACAATATAAAGCGGCCATTGCTGCAATTGCCTGATTAGGTTCTAAATATATAGTAAATGGTAATAATAAAGCAATTGCCATACCTGAACTTAATCCAGGTAACGCTCCAATTAAAACTCCTACAATTGTAGATCCTAAAATTAGAAGAAATGTAGTTAAATCTAATATTAAAGTTATCTTACTAATTAATTCCATTAATAAAAATTCCTCACTATAAAATCTTCTAATATACCTTGTGGAAATTTAAGTTGTAATACAAGAGTAAAAAAAACAAATACAAAAACTGTCATTCCAATTGAATATAAAAGAACAAAAAATTTATCTTTTCTTTGCCAAAGTAATGGCGTCACAAATGTAAATATTAAAATTGTTAAAAAAAAACCTAATTTATCTGCTATTAAAATTATAAATAATATAAATCCAAATGTTATAAAAGCATTGGTTTTTATTATTTCTTTTTTTTCCTCTACTAAGTTTTTATTTTGATAAATTTGAAATAAACTTAAAAATACTATCAAAGTAAATATCAATCTAGGCATCATAGTTGGTTGCATGCCTTGAGCTAGAATTTCTGGTACTTCATCAAATGAAAAAGTATAGATATACAGCAATATAGTGATAGTAATTATTACCGACAAAATTTTTATATCTTTTATCATCTAGAGAATTCTTAAAAAAAAGGGGAACAATAACGTTCCCCTTTTATATAACTTTAATTTATTATTTTGCTAAACCTAAACTTACAAGAGCAGCTCTAGCTTCCTTGTAAATTTTCTTAATTTCAGCGTCCCAGGCAGCCGAACCAGCTACACTTGATGCATCAAGACCAGCTCCAGTCAAATAGTTTTGATATACTGGATGAGCCATTGCTTTTAAAAAACCTTTTTCAAGTTTTGCAATTGTTTCAGGTGGTGTTCCTTTAAGAACGACAACTCCTCTAACTGTTGCAAAAGACGCATTGATACCTTTTTCTTTTAAGGTTGGTGTATCTGGTAAAGCAGAAAGTCTCTCATCAGCCATCACAGCTAATACTCTTAATTCTCCACTTTCTAATTGATCTTTACCTTCATCCAAATTTAAACCTGCAGCATCTATTTGAGCTCCTACCAAGTTAGTCATAATTGCTCCCCCACCTTCAAATGGTACAAAAGCAATTTTTGTTTTTGCTTCTCTTGCAAAAATCAAACCTGAAATATGGTCAACACTTCCAACGTTTGTTCCACCATATTTAATAGGTTTTTTATTACCTGCTTTTATAAGATCCTCAATTGTTTTGTATGGGCTTTTAGCATTTACAAAAATTACAATTGGATCAACTGTAGTTCTTGCAACACCAACAAAATCATCAATATCTAATGCAGCACCACCTCTTGCCATTCTAAATAAATGTGTTGGCGTAATTGCTAAAACAGTATGTCCATCTCTTGGCTTGGATTTGACATACGACATTGCCTTATTACCTCCATCACCTTTCTTAGGTGTGATGTAAGCATTATTTTTTAGATTTTTTCTTGTTCTAATTAATAACATTCTAGCTGTGGTATCAGTTCCACCACCTAAACCAGCATGTGTAACTACTTCAATTGGCTTTGAAGGGAATTCTTCTGCAACAGCGGTAGTTGCAACTTGTCCTAAACCTATAAATGAAGTGATTATTAATGCAAAACTAAGAAATAAACTTTGTATTTTTTTAATCATTTTTATTCCTCTCGTTATTTAAGGATCGAATTAAATCTTAATCAAAGTTTAGTGTCAAATTTAATAGCTTGAGTGATTATTGTGTCACAGCTTAAATATATAAGAGTGTTATATTTAAGTGGTTATATTCAATGGTAATAATATCTTTTCAAATACCTTATTTGCTGAAAGTTTTGATAGATCACTTACTTGAATAGCTTTAAAGTTTTCTCTCTCTATACTAACTTTATGTGCTGTAGTATGAGCTCCAAATAAAGCTAATCCTTTAACACCTAAATGTGCAGATATGTGAGCAGGTCCTGTATCATTAGCAACTACAAAAGAACTATCTTTAATTAATGAAGCGAGCTGTGAAATATCTAGTGCCTTGCCATTATCTAAAACACAAAGCGCATTTATTTTTGATGCTTCATTAATTTCATTTGGTCCAGGTGCTATAACCACTTTAAACTTTTTTTCTATTTTTTCATTAATCATAGAAATCAAATCATTATAATAAGGCCATTTCTTATAAGTTAAATGAGGAGAGCAAAAAGGAAAAAGAACTATGTAATTATCAAGTTCATAAAAATTCTTTATTTTAAAGATATCAGTTACACTCCATGAAAAATCAGGTTTAGCTGTATATGATGTTTTTACTCCTGAACTTTTTAGTTGATGATCAAATCTCTCTAACACAGAGTCTTTATCAAAATCTAGCTTAGTAGTCCCTTCTGGTAAAGTAGTTTCAGTTGACGACCATATTTCCTTACCAACTTTGGGGAATAGAATTTTTTTATAAAAAGAAGTTCTGCTTGAATTTTGAAGATCAAAAACTTTAGAAAAACTATGTTTTTTAATTTCTTTCATTAATGAATATAAATAAATGAGATTTAATCTTGATAATCGCTTATCTAAAATTACATTTGAAATATTAGGATTTTTTTTAAAAAGGTCATAATAAGGTTTTGTTGTTAACAAATGAATCTGATCGTCTGGGTGATTTTCAGAAATATCTTGAATTGCTCCACAAGCTTGAGCTATATCTCCCAAAGAGCCATGTTTAATAATTAAAATATTAGACATATTTAAAACAACTTAACATAGTATATTTATTTATGAATAAAATTCTGGTTGAAGTATCTGTTGGTGAGCTGTTAGATAAAATTTCAATTTTAGAAATTAAACAAGATAAAATTAAAGATCCTGAAAAACTTAAATTTATCAAAGATGAGCATTCGATCCTTAATGATCAATTAAATAAAAATATTAAATCTGATGAAAAAATAAATAATCTTTTTTCTTCATTAAAAGAGATCAATGCAAAACTTTGGGTGATTGAAGATGAAAAAAGACAATGTGAAAAAGATCAGAATTTCTTAGACAAATTTATTAAACTTTCAAGGGATGTACATTTTTTAAATGATGATCGAGCAAAAATTAAGCTAGAAATAAACAATTATACTGGCTCAAAAATCAAAGAGATCAAAGAATATACTAGCTATTAAAAGAATATTTTTTTTCTAAAAATTTAATCACATTGTGAATAATAAAAGTCATAAATAAGTATATTCCTCCCGCAACAATAAATACCTCAATTGGCTTAAACGTGGTTGATATTATATATTTTGCAACACCAGTTAAATCCATTAACGTTACTGTACTTGCTAGTGATGTCCCCTTCATCATTAGTATAATTTCATTTCCGTAGGCTGGAAGAGATTGTCTTATAGCAATTGGAATTTGTATTTTATAAAAAATAATTTTATTAGAGATTCCTAAACTTTTACCAGCCTCAATTATTCCAGGTTTAATAGTTTGAAACGCAGATCTTAATATTTCAGATGTATAAGCGCCTGTATTTAGAGTAAAAGCTATAATTGCACACCAATAAGGTTCTTTTAAAATAACCCATAAAAATGTTGACCTTAAATATTCAATTTGTCCTAATCCAAAATAAATTATGAAAATTTGAACTAGTAAAGGAGTTCCTCTAAATAAATAAGAATATCCATATGCAAATTTATTTATTAAAATATTTTTGTTTAATCTTAAGATTGCAAATAAAAGCCCAATGATTAATCCAAAGAATAGTGATGCTGATAATAATTTTAGAGTTACAACAGTTGCACCTAAAAGTTTTGGAAAACTGGTGAACATTAAATCAAAATCCATTAATACCCCCTGCTATATTTAATCTCTAATCTGTTAATAATTTTCATACTGATATAAGTGAGCATCAGATACAAAATTGCTGCAAAACAATAAAAGAATAGAGGATCTCTTGTAGAACCTGCTGCAATGTAGGACTGTCTCATAATTTCTACAAGTCCAGTTACAGAAATTAAAGATGTATCTTTTAAAGTAATTTGCCAAACATTACTTAAGTTTGGAATAGCTAGTCTTAACATTTGAGGTAAAATTATTTTATAAAACTGGGTAAAATTATTAATTCCTAAAACCTTTGCAGCTTCAAACTGACCTTTATCGATTGACTGAATTGCACCTCGAAAAACCTCTGTTGAATAAGCTCCTGAAATTATTCCAATTGCTACAGATCCTGTAATGAATGCATTTATTTCAATATATTCAAAATACCCAAAAATTGATGCAACATACATAATTGCACCACTTCCTCCAAAAAAGAAAAGGTAGATGACTAAAAGCTCAGGAACACCACGAATAACGGTTGTGTAAAAATTTCCAATTAAATTTAAAGACTTAAATTTAGATAGTTTTAAAGGTGTAAATATTAGTGCAAAAAAAAATCCTACAAACATTGCTGTTATAGAAACAGCTATAGTCATTAAAGTTGCGTAAAATAGTTCGTCACCCCAACCAGTTTTACCAAATGCGAGAAGTTCCATATAGATTGGCGACTATATATTATAGTCGCCAAATCTTAAATTAATTACATAGATGCATCGAAACCAAAGTGCTTAATAGCAAGTTTGCTAATAATTCCTTTTTTTCTAGCTGTATTGATTGCTTTATTGAAATCTTTAAGAAGTTTTGCATCTCGTTTTCCGATTGCATCATCTCCACCCTGTCTAATTCCAACACCAACACCATTGCCAAATGCACCACCTGAAAAAGTTGGTCCAACTAGAGTAACTGCTTCACCAGATTTGTCAGCATAATCAGTAAATGCAACTGCTGCTGCTAAAGCAACATCACATCTACCAGAAGTTAGATCAAGATTGACTTCGTCTTGTGTTTTGTAAGTTCTAACATTCACATTTCCTACGTCACCTGACTCTAAAAAGTTTTGGTGAATAGTTCCTGTTTGAGTACAAACTGTTTTACCAGCAAGTGCACCGGTTAAAGTTTTAAGAGCTTTTTTAACATCTGATCCCCCCAAAGATAAGTTTATACCTTCTGGGGTATCCATGCCCACTAAGCTTGAACTTTTCATTACCGCAAGAGAAGCAACTTCATCTGCATAACCTTGAGAAAAAGTAATTGTTTTTTGTCTCTCAGCAGTAATAGACATTCCTGCCATGATTGCATCGAACTTTCTCATTAAAAGAGCTGGAATCATTCCATCCCAATCTTGTTCAACAATTGTGCATTCACGTTTCATGATTGCACATAATTCTTGAGCAAGCTCAACTTCGAAACCAATAAGATTACCTGATGCATCTTTTGAATTCCATGGAGGGTAGGCTCCTTCAGTTCCTATTTTTATTTTGTCAGCGTAAACATTTCCGATAACAAAAAGAGAAGCAAGAACTGTTAAAATAGTTTTTTTAAATATTTTCATTATTTTCTCCTTAATTTAGAGATAATTATTTCACAAATTTTAATAATTAAAAAGAAAAATCAATGGTTTATTGAAGAAGAGAAATTCCAAGAACAATCAAAACTGGGTATGTAAACTCTTGATAATTTTGTGTTTCCAAAATTTTGATTAAAAACATTCAACCAATTTTCAACCTGCTGTGGTTTTTTATCTTGGCTACCAACTTGTGCAGTGATAACTCCTTTTGGTTTTAAAATTCTTACTAACGAGTCCATATTCTTCGATGCTAAATCAATACAGAATTGATCATCGTTTAAATCAACATAAATATGATCGTAAGTATCATCATTCACAGACTTAATGCTTTCAAAAGCGTCTCCCCAAACACACTTGACAGAATTTTTTTCAGTTGCTTTTTTTCCAATATCTCCAAGATGTTTATTACATACATCGACAACCTCAGGATCTAACTCATACCAATCTATAAAATTAAAATTTTTGGATATACATTCTCTGGCAATTCCACCATCTCCGCCACCAATTATAGCAGCTCGCTCATTATTCTGATTTAAATCTAAACCTGCTCCTACAAATGTTGAGCTATAAAAATGTTCATCTGTAGTTGCTACTTGAATTTCGCCATCAATAAAAAGAGACTTTCCAAATTGCTCCAATTCTAAAATTTCAATATGTTGCCCTACTTTTGATTTAAAGTCCTCTAAAACATCCTTTACTACATATGATTTTTGTAGACCTGGTGAGCTGTAAATATCTGGATAAAGAGACTTAGTATCTCTATTAAATTCTTTTTTAACTATTCTTGTATGTTCAAACTCTTTTTTTATAATTTCCACTGCAACTGATGGATTTATTTTTCCACATGTAAAAAAATCAAAGCTAATAATGCCTTTTTCTGGAAAAGTATGAAAGCTAATATGGCTCTCTGCTAATAAAGCTAAAATTGTAAAACCTTGGGGTTCAAATTTATATTTAGAAATATTAAGTATTGTAACTTTAGCTGCTTTAGCTATGTCGTAAATAACTTTTTCAAAAATAGACGGATCATGCTCTTTGGTAGTTCCTATAATATCTAGAGTTATATGTTCACCTACTTTAGTCATTTATCTCCTGAATTTGGAGTCTTTGATATAGATATTGTTTTTTATTTTCAATTAAAAAATTATAATTCAAATTCTTTTAATTTGTTTTGAAAGAGTTTTGCTCCTTTTTTACAATTTTCTATCCAGTCAGTTGGTGCATTTTCATCTGCATTGTCCGATATATACTTAAAACATCTAAATTTAACATTTTCTAATTTACAAACCTTAGCTAAAGCGTATGCCTCCATATCCACAAGATCTACATTCATTTCAATTTTATTATTTACAAAACTATCTCCACTTCCACAGGAAAAGCCTTCATCAGAATTAATTATTTCATTTATATTATCAAAGGGAGTTTCACCTAATTTAAGGTCAAGCAACCCTCTAACATCCATATCTCTTTGATAAAATTTTGTACACTCAACAATACCAGAAATATCTTTTTTTATGGCACCAGCACTTCCAAAATTTATTACTTGATTAGGTTTAAATTTATTGATTAATTTTAATAAATTGTATGTAGCATTAATTTTTCCAACTCCAATATAATGAAAATAATCTAAACCTGGAGTTTCTTCTTTTAAAGCTGCAACAAATAATTTATTCATAAGATATGAATTTGAAAAAATATATCAGATCCATACCAGATTACCCTAAAAAAGGAATTCTTTTTAGAGATATTACAACGTTGATTAAAGATGAAAATGCTTTTGCTGAAACTATTAATCAAATTGTCGAGCGTTCCAAAAAATTTAATTTTACCAAAATAGCAGCGATAGAGTCTAGAGGATTTGTTTTTGCTTCTGCAGTTTCATATTTGCTGAAAAAACCTTTTATTATGCTAAGGAAAAAAAATAAACTACCAGCTGATGTTCACTCAGTAGATTTTGAGCTCGAATACGGAACTGCTACTATTGAAGTTCATAAAGACTCATTAAATAAAAATGATAGTGTGTTAATAATTGATGATTTAATTGCAACCGGTGGAACTGCAAAGGCAGCAGCAAAACTTGTAGAAATTTCAAATGGTAAAGTAGCTGCTTTTATATTTGTTATAAATTTATTTGATTTAGGTGGCTCAGAAAATTTAATCAAAAAAAATTATAGTGTTGAAAATTTAATTGATTTTCCTGGTCACTAGATGAGTAAAAATCCTGAGCAAAAAGATATAGATGAAATTTTAAAGTATTATGAAAGTGGTAATTTTAAAAAAGTAAAAAAATTAGCATTAGAAATAACAAAAAATTATCCAAATAATCAATTTGGATGGAAGGCGCTTGGAGTTGCCTTAAAGATGTCAGGTGAATTGTCTGATGCATTAATTGCAAATAAGAAATCGATAAAAATAAATCCTGTAGATCCTGAGGCTCATTATAATTTAGGTAATACGCTCAAACAGCTTAATAAGTTAGATGAAGCTGTAATTAGTTACAAAAAATCAATTCAATTAAAAACTGACTATGCAGCAGCTTACAATAATTTAGCTGATGTCTTTAAAAATCAAGGAAAGATTGAAGAAACAATAGTTAGTTATAAAAAAGCTATTCAGTTAAATCCAAATTACGCTGAAGCTTATAATAATTTAGGTATAACATTTAAAGAACTCGGAAGACTTGATGAGTCTTTAAACAGTTATAAAAAAGCTATTCAGTTAAATCCAAATTACGCTGGAGCTTATAATAATTTAGGTATAATTTTTAGAGAATTAGGGGAACTTTATGATTCTGAAAAAAGTTATAGAAAGGCTATCAAGTTAAATCCCAATTATTATGAGGGCTATTTCAATTTAGGTATAACTTTAAGGGATTTAGGGCGACTTGGTGAATCTGAAAGTAATTACAAAAAAGCAATTGAGTTAGATTCCAACCGTGCTGAACTATATAATAATCTTGGAGTTGTTCTTCGAGAACTTGGCAAACTAGATGAGTCTGAGCAAAATTATGAAAAAGCAATTAAGCTTAAACCAGATTATGCTGATGCCTACAACAACAATTCTTTTACACTATTATTAAAACATGATTTTAAAAAAGCCTATGATTTTTCTGAATGGCGTTGGAAGACCAAACATAAAATAGGAGAAAAATTTAATACTTCAAAGCCTTTATGGAAAGGTGAGAGTGGTAAAAGGATATTAATATGGAAAGAGCAAGGTATAGGAGATGAAATAATTTTTTGTTCAATGTTATCTGAATTAAAAGCAAAATCAGAAAAGCTTATAGTGCATTGTGATAAAAGATTGATTCCACTTTTTAAACGTTCACTTTCAAAAGACATAATTTTCGAGGGCAGTAAAAATAATATAAATGAAAAAGATTATGATGTTCATATTCCAATGGGTTCGGTTTCTAAATACTTTAGAGAAAACCTAAAAAGTTTTTCTGTTACATCAAAAGGATATTTAAAAGCTGATAAAGATAGAACATTAAAAATCCGTAACAAATTATTAAAAGATAAAAAACAAACACTTATAGGCATAAGTTGGTACACAAAATCAAGAATTCAAATGGCTTCTTTCAGAAATATTTTTCTTAATGATTTGGTTTCGGTTTTAAAAAATAATGACACCAAAATTGTCAGTCTTCAATATGATCATAAATCAGATGAAATAGAAGATCTAAAAAAAAATAATGGTATCGAAATAAATCTTTTGCCAGAAGTTGATAATAGAAATGATTTGGATGGTTTAGCTTCGCTTATATCAGCCTGTGACTTGGTTGTTTCTATAGATAACTTCACAGTCCATTTAGCTGGTAGTTTGGGGGTGAAGACAAAAATTTTGTTACCTTATACAATGGATGCTCGTTGGGGATTTGAGGGAGAAAAAAGTTATTTATATAAATCGGTAAAACTTTATAGACAAACTGAATTGGGTGATTGGAAAAAGGTATTAAAAAAACTAGAAAATGACTTATAAATATTATTTATTAATGGTAGCGGGAAGTGGGATCGAACCACTGACCTCAGGCTTATGAGTCCTGCGCTCTAACCAACTGAGCTACCCCGCCAAACAACAAATTTGATTTATAATAGATTTAAATTCTAGTTCAATAAAGTTTTAAATATGTTTAATGTATTTAATGGTTGATTATATACTAAGTTTTTGATGTTTAATGTTTTAAGCTAATGATTATAATTATTAAATTTTAACAAAAAATCTAATAAAATTGAGTAAATATTTCAATAAACATTACTGGATTAGAAAACTTTTTGTTAATAGGCTATTTTCTAAATTTTTAAGTAAAAAATTTTTAAATAAAATAGTTTTTAATTCTATTTATAAATCGAACTATTGGAATAAAAGTAAAAGTTTTAATTCTGACATTCAATCATATTCTGGGCCTGGTTCAATACCAAATTCTGTACAGACAAATAGTTTAATAACAAATTTAGAAAAATT
Organism: uncultured Pelagibacteraceae bacterium; assembly: GCA_902594635.1. Classification (GTDB taxonomy): domain Bacteria; phylum Pseudomonadota; class Alphaproteobacteria; order Pelagibacterales; family Pelagibacteraceae; genus Pelagibacter. The sequence continues at coordinate 16,093 of CACJMX010000007.1, read as the reverse complement.
TTTTCTTAACAATAACATAAAAAAAATTTTAGATGCTCCTTGTGGAGATTGTGCGTGGGTTGAAAGAATTTTTAAATTGAATGTTCAGTATACAGGTATTGATATTGTGAACGAATTAATTATTACTAATAAAGAAAAGTTTAAAAAAAATAAAAATGTAAATTTTTATTGTGAAGATTTAACTGTATATGACAAATTTGATAATTATGATTTTATATTATTAAGAGACTTTTTTATTCATTTACCCTTAAAAACCATAGAAAATATTTTAATTAATCTAAAAAAATCTAATTGTAAATATTTTGCATTTAATAATTATGAAAATATAAATATAAATAAAGAAATTTCTACAGGCCAGCATCGAAAAATTAATTTGATAGAGAAACCTTTTAATTTAGAAAAGCCTTTTACAAAAATCCAAGAGATAAAAAATGAAAATTTTCCAGATAAGGACATAATGGATAATTTTTTATATATTTATAAAAATAGAGAATAATCTAATTTTTAAGATTATTTAAATAATCATATAGGCAATAAAAGAACTCAATAAAAAAAGAAAAATCGATGATATTAATATTCTTTTTTTTAAAATTTTTTTTCTATCCAATCTCACTCTATTCAATAAAATATTTACGTCAGTAGTTTTAATATTTTTATTTTGATATTCGTTTGTCTCAAGATTATTAATGTTTGTAGAATTTTCTTGAGTGCTTTTTTTCACCATTCCATATAAACAGCTTGACTTGATAATAACAATAAAATTATTTGAAACGTATATTAAATATTTTTGAAATTATTGTTTTTTAGGGGATTTATTAATATTTCAGCTGAATACTTTTTCTTCTCAACCTCTATATAAAATTCACTATTTATAACTTCTTCATCAGAAAAATGATTTTTTATATATCCGAAAGCCAAGTTCTTTTTAAAATTAAATGAATAATTACCAGAAGTAGTTCTACCTATTATTGTATCTTTGAGATAAATAGGTTCATCGTGAAGTAGCAATGGTGAGCCAGGTTTGTTGTCTTTGAGTGTAAGCATAATAAATCTTCGATCAATTTTTTTGCTTTTAATATTCTTGAGTGCATCTTTACCAATAAAATCAATTTCTTTTTTATTACTAATAGTGAATGTCAGGCCAGATTGAAATTGATTTTCTTCTGGAGAAATATCATGACCCCAATGCAAAAAACCACTTTCCATTCTCATCGTATCTAAAGCATGCATACCGCAATTAGAAAGGTTAAATTTCTTTCCTTTTTCAATTAGTAGTTCGTAGATTTTTTTTGCTTCAGTTATTTTTATATATAATTCATAACCTAGCTCTCCAGCATATGATAATCGTTGAGCCCAAATTTTTGTATTATCGATTTGAATATATTTTGCATAACCAAATTTAAAATTTTCATTTGTAAAATCTTCTTTGCTTATCTCTTGCATTAAAGATCTGCTCTTTGGTCCAAAAATACCAAAAACACAATAATCATCAGTTACATCTTTAAGATCAATTCCATCTGACAAATGTTTTTTAATATGAAATTTATCTCTTTCTCTTGTGGCTGCTGAACTAATAATTCTAAAATGATTGTGATCAATACAGACTACTGTCAAATCAGTTTCAATGCCACCATCTTCATTTAACATGTGAGTATAAGTACACTTTCCAACTTCATTTTTAATATTCGCTGTACAAATTTTTTGTAAATTTTCATGAGCTTGTTCTGATTTGATTTCAAATTTCGAGAATGGAGTTAAATCAAATAAGCCTACATTATTTAATGTATTACTTGTTTCGTATTCAACAGCTGGATACCAATTTTGATAGTTGTAACTGTATTGATACTCTGTTTTTTCACCATCAAGAGCAAACCACATTGGCCTCTCATATCCTGCAGATACTCCAAAGCATGCTCCAAAGCTTTTTAATAAATCATGATGAGGTAAAGTTTTTATATTTCTTGATGTTTTGTGTTGTTTATAGGGCCAATGCATTCCGTATAAATCCCCTAAAGACTCGGTAATCCTATCTTTAATAAATCCCACATCTGAATGAAATTTCTGAAATCTTTTTATGTCGTAATTAAAAATATCTTCATTAATATGTCCATTCATTAACCATTCAGCAGTTACTTTTCCAACACCTCCCCCACTTCCAATTCCAATACTATTTAAACCACAGCTAACAAATAAATTTTTTACTTCAGGAACTTCACCTAATAAAGAATTAGTGTCAGGGGTAAAAGATTCTGGGCCTGAAAAAAATTTTCTAATTCCTATTTTTTCTAATACAGGAAACCTTTTCATAGATTTTTCTAAATAAGGTTCGAAGTGCTCAAAATTTTCAGGAAATTCTCCAAAAGAAAAATCTTCTGGTACTTTATTAGTTTTATTAAATGCAGGAATAGATTTACCCTCAAATATTCCTATTAATAATTTTCCAGCATCTTCTTTAAAATAAACACTGCTATCAAAATCTCTAATCACTGGTAGAGTTGGGGAAAGTTTTTCTATTGGTTCAGTAATTACATAAAAATGTTCTGCGGGATAAAGAGGAATGCTAACTCCAATCTTTTCACCAATTTGTCTTGACCACATTCCTGTAGCTAAAACTACATACTCACACTCTATATCTTGACCATTAACTCTAACCCCATGAACTCTTCCATTTTTGGTCAAAATAGTTTCAACTGGGGATTGTTCATATATTTTTGCTCCCCCTTTTCTTGCTCCTTTTGCAAGCATATGAGTGACCCCACTTGGATCCGCTGATCCATCTCCTGGCATTAAAACTCCACCTTTTAAGTCCTCTGTACTCATCATTGGGTATTTTTTTTTAATCTCTTCTTTATTAAGTATCCTTAAGTCAACATCATAAAGTTGAGCGGTTGTTGCTTGTCTTTTAAGTTCCTGCCAACGACTATCAGTTTGTGCAATTGAAAGAGCACCATTAAGTCTTAGTCCTGCTGAGTGATCAACTTGTTTTTCTAAGTTTTTATATAAATCTAAGGTGTATTTTCTAATTTTAGTTACAGAGGCTGATGGACCTAACTGACTTACTAATCCTGCTGCGTGCCATGTTGTTCCTGATGTTAGTTGGTCTCTTTCTAATAAAATAACATCTTTCCAACCAAACTTTGTTAAATGATAAGCGACAGAGCAGCCAATCACTCCACCACCTATTACAACAACTTTTGTGCTTGAGGGATACTTTTTATCCATCACTAATTTTTGATAGCTTCTCCAGGCTCTACAAAACTATGACCAAATACATCGGCAACAGCTTTATAGGTTACATGACCTTTGTGAACATTTAGTCCTGCTAAAAAATGTTTGTCTTCGCCTAAGGCTTTTTGATAACCTTTATTTGCAAGTTTTAGTAAAAATGGAAGTGTAGCATTATTTAAAGCTAATGTTGATGTTCTTGGTACACCACCTGGCATATTGGCAACACAATAATGCACAACATCATCAACTATATAAGTTGGATCTCCATGGGTAGTTGGTTTGCTTGTCTCAACGCATCCACCCTGATCTATAGCGACATCAACAATTACAGATCCACGTTTCATAAATTTTAACATTTCTTTCGTCACTAATTTTGGTGCCTCAGCTCCTGGAATTAAGACACCCCCAACTAAAAGATCAGCCTCAGATAACAATTTAGTTAAATCAATTTTATCACTTTGTTCTGGAATAATTTTATCACCAAACATTTCTGTTAATTGTTTTAATCTTTCCTCTGATTTATCAACAATATGCACTTTAGCCTGCATTCCAGTTGCAATAACCGCTGCATTTTCTCCAACAACGCCTCCACCTAAAATAACAACAGTTGCACCATTTACACCAGGTGCTCCTCCTAATAAAAGACCTCTTCCATTTTGATTTTTCTCAAGACAATGTGCTCCAGCTTGCACAGACATACGACCCGCAACCGCGCTCATAGGAGCAAGTAGGGGTAATCTTCCGTTATTATCAGTTACAGTTTCATAAGCGATATTTATACTTTTTGATTTAATCAACCCTTCAGTTAATTCTTTGGCTGCCGCTAGATGTAAATATGTATAAACAATTTGATTTTCTCTAATCATTTCTACCTCTGATTTTTGAGGCTCTTTAACTTTAACAATTATTTCAGCATCATCAAAAATATCTGCAGCAGTGCTAGCAATTTTTGCACCAGCTTTTATGTATTGTTCATTTTCAAAGCCAGCTTCAAAACCCCCATTGTTTTCAACAATAACTTCGTGACCTTCGGAAACTAAAGTTTTAACACTTTCAGGAGTTAGTCCAATTCTATTCTCTTGAGGTTTTATCTCTTTAGGCACGCCTATCTTCATAAGCTTTCTTTTTTTTAGTTAAAATTAACTAATTTTTTTGGTTTTTTTGATAATTGGTTATACCAGTTCTAAGTTTGTCGATAATTTCATCTATATGTTTTTCTTCACATATAAATTGTGGAGCTATAATTAGACAATCTCCAGTAGCTTTAAAATTAACTCCTGCTTCATAACAAGCTTTGAAAGTTTCATAACCTGCTTTACCTGGCTTAGTGTTCAATTTCATATCAATTCCACCCATCATTCCATATCCTCTAATATTATCTACAGCTTCTAGGTCTTGAAGTGAAAATAAACCTTTTTGGAAATAAGGAGCTAAGTTTTTTGCTCTTTCAAAAATATCTTCTTTTTCAAAAATATCTTGAACTGCTAAAGCTGCAGCTACAGCAACTGGTATTCCTGAGTAAGTATAACCATGAAATAATTCTACCGAACCCATTGGAGAAGCATCCATCACTGCATCGTAAATTTTATCTTTACATGCAACAACACCCATTGGCACTACACCATTGGTTGTTGCTTTAGCCATTGTCATGATATCTGGCGTTACCCCAAACTCCTGACTAGCAAATACCGATCCAGTTCTACCCCAACCTGTAATTACTTCATCAAAAATTAAAAGTATTCCGTGTTTATCACATGTGTCTCTTAATTTTTGTAAATAACCTTTTGGTGGCACTAAAGTTCCAGTTGATCCAGCAATTGGTTCAACGATACATGCTGCAATATTCTCAGGTCCAAAGTTGGTTGCTATTCTTTCTAAGTCATCAGCCAAGTCTGCACCCGTCTCTGGTTGGCCGCTTACAAATTTATGTTCTGGTAAGTGCGTATGTCTCATGTGTTGAACACCTGGCATTAGAATACTTGCAAAAGTTTTAACATTGTTGATCATTCCTCCAACAGAAACACAACCAATATTCATTCCATGATATCCACGTTCTCGACCCACAAATCTAAATCTATGAGCATTTCCTTTTGCTCTATGATAAGCGACTGCAATTTTAATCGCTGTCTCTACTGCGGTTGAACCACATATAGTGTAAAACATTTTATTTAAATCTGCTGGAGTGTGTTTGGAAATTCTTGTAGCTAATTCAAACGATCCACCAAAACCTTGTTGAAAAGGTTGAGCATAATCTAAAGTTTCTAATTGTTTAGTTACAGCTTCAGTAATTTCTTTTCTTCCGTGCCCTAAAGGATTGCAAAATAATCCAGAACTTGCATCAATTTGAGTTTTGCCATGATGAGTTTTTAAATAAACTCCTTTAGCTTCTGTAATTAATCTTGGGTTTGCCTTAAAATCTTTATTGGATGTAAATGGCATCCAATGTTCATTCAAAGAATTTGGTACCGAAGTTCTGTTTTCTGAGCTCATAATTTTTAATATTTAGTTATAACAAAATATGTAGACTAAAATGTTTTGTTTACTACATTTATTTTGACCTACATTGGACAAGATTAATATACAACTTAAAATTGTACAATTGATTTATTTGCACACCAGCTTTTCGTCATAAAGTGTTTTACTTCTATCTAAAATTGAATTTAAATATGTTTAATTTAATTAAATAAACATAGGGGAATAAATGAAAAAATTATTAACTTTTATTCTAGGGTCTATACTTGCGCTTAACCTATCTATTTCAGTTGCAAATTCAGCTGCAAAAGAAGTTAGAGTTGCATATTTCCTAGAATGGCCAAGTCCTAACCTAGAGGACATGCAAAAGAAAAACTTTGCAAAAGCTCTTGGAGTACCGGTTAAATGGACAAACTTCACAAACGGTGGAGCGATGACTGATGCAATGTTAGCGGGAGATATTGATATTTCTTACTCGCAAGGTTTAGTACCTTTTATCAATGCTGTAAAATCTAAAGCACCTCTTAAGTTAGTCGATATTGCTATGGAATACGGTATGGGTGGAACAACTTGTGTTACATCTAATGCTTCTGGAATTACAAAAGCAAATGGTTCAGAATTAGAGGGTAAAAAAGTTGCTGTACCTCTTGGAACAATGGCTGAATATGTTTTCGATGAAAGTATGAAAGTTGTTGGAGCGGATAGAAGTAAAATGGATATAATCCAAATGGATCCTGAGGAAGGTGCTGCTGCATTAGTTAGTGGTGATGTTGTAATGGCATGTTTATTTGGTGGTAACTCTATTAAAGCTGCAGTTGCTGTTGGTTCAAGATTATTAACAGTTCAAGAAGCTAGAGATGCAGGTATTTTAGGAATAGATATTACTTCTGTAACAGATAAGTTTATGAAGGAAAATCCAGGAATGTTGAGAACTTTTATAGAAGTAACTCATGAAGCAAACGACAGATATAGAGCTGGTAAAAGTGATATGAACTCTATGTCAAAAGCTTCTGAAATGAAAGTTGCTGATATGAAAGAAACTTTAGATGGATTTAAATTCTTAACGCCATCAGAAACTAAGCAATCTATGGAAAGCGGTAATCTTGATGGTTTCCTAAAAGGAATGGGAACACCGGATGGAGCTGTAGATACAAGTTTCCTACCTTTATAATTTTTAAAGGTTTAAAATTTAAATAGGCGCCAATTATAATGATTGGTGCCTATTTTTTTTATAAAATTTCTAATATAAGGTAGTGAATGAGTGATCTTATCTCTGAAAATCTAAATATGATTTTTAAAACTCCAAAAGGAGAAACTGTTCACGCATTAAAAGATGTAAGTTTCACTCTTAAAAAGGGAGAACTACTTACTGTTCTTGGTCCTTCTGGTTGTGGAAAAACAACTTTATTAAATATTACTGCTGGATTTTTAAGACCTACTTCTGGAACAATAACTTTAAATGATAGAGAAATTGATGGTCCGGGTGTTGAAAGAGGAATGGTATTTCAACAAGGTGCTTTGTTTGAATGGTTAACTGTTGCTGAAAACGTAAACTTTGGATTACGGATGAAAAAAGAAAACACAAAATTAACTGAAGAAAAAGTCGAGGAGTGGTTGGACATTGTTGGTCTCAAAGGTTTTGGTAATACACCTACCTACCAATTATCTGGAGGGATGCAACAGAGAGTGGCGCTCGCAAGATGTCTTATTAATGATCCTGATTTAATTTTAATGGATGAACCATTAGGCGCATTAGATGCACTAACTAGAGAGAAAATGCAGTCTTTAGTATTAAAAATTTGGAAAGAAACTGGAAAAACGATCATTTTAATTACTCACTCTGTGGAAGAAGCATTATTACTTGGAGAACGATTATATGTAATGGCGCCAAGACCAGGGAGAATACATAAAGAATACAATCTTCCATTTGCAGAAATGGGTCTTAAGGAAGATTTAAGAGAAATTAAAAAGAATAAAGAATTTTCATCAAAGAGAGAAGAAATTTTGTCCATGATCTGGAACATGGAAGAAGAAATAATGGGTAAAGAAAATTAATGTTTATTCAAATAGTAACTTTATTAATATTTGTCGCGATTATTGGAAGTATTCTTTACGGTCGAAGATTAATTAGAACAGAAAAAGTAGATGCCGTATTTGGAAATCCTGAAAGAGCGAAAGGTGGTACGCACTGGGTTATTGTTGGAAGTGCTGCAATACTTTTGGTTTGGCTATATTACTCTTGGGATATTGCAAAAGGTTTTTATCCAAAATCAGCAAATGAGTTATGTCAAGTTGCTAAAGTAAACGACTCTTTACTGGGATTGAAATATCAATTTCCAATTGAAGAAAGAGAATTTAAGAGCACCTCTATAATTAAAATTGAAAATAAAAATCTTCAAAAAATTACTAAAGAAATTCAAAATTCTCCAGACTTAAATAGTCAGCAAAAAACTATTTTGGTTAGTTACATAAATAAAACTATTCAATTAATACCTTTGTTAACTAATGAAGATCTAATTGAGAGAGACACTAAAGCTAAAATTAATGAAATGACTGAAGAGATAAAACTCTTAACTTCAAATTTCAAACAAAAAGATTATCCATTTGAAACTCAAGAGCAAAAAAATGAAAGACAAAAAGCTATATCTGAACAAGGAGGATGGGGAATAATAAAAGTTCAATCTGGAACTGGATCTATAGAAAATACCATAGAAATTCCTGTGGTTCCTGAGACAAACAAAGGTCTTAAATTTCATGTTGCAGCTGAAGAGCTAAAAGTCATTAGTGATAAATTTTTTAAATTAAGAAATCACAATCCTCAGTTCAAAACTTTAATTAAACAATTAAAAGATGAAATTAAAACCTACAGGAAAAGTTTAAATGATAACGAAGAAATAGCATCAGACTATGCAAAAAATATTGTTAAGATTGCAAGACGTATCGAGTTTGCAAGTATTTACCCTCCTAATGCTCTTGATGAGATGCAAAGAGCAATTATTGATTTTGATAATATACAAAAATCAGAACAAGGTGGATTGAGATTAATTGATATTCTCCTATTTCCAGCAGGAACAATAGTTGCCAGTGGACCAAGTTGTTCAGAGCAAGGTTCAGGAAGATGGTTACCAAAACCGTCTGATACTTTAAATAAATTTATCCTAATGTCTAAACCAAGTGTTGGTTATAAAAATATTCCACTGCTTTGGATAGAAATGATTGATGTTTCATCAATAGTTGGTTTTATCTTACCTGATTGGATAGCTGATATTTTGCCAGGCGATTATCCTGTTCATACCAAAGACGGAATTGTTAAAGAAAACTTTAAGGGAAATGTTTTAAAAGTTGTTACTGGTGACTTTAAATTATTCAAAATTCCTGTGCCCTACGGGCATATTTGGGACTCGTTTTTAAGGGTATTTTTAGGGTTAGTTTTTGGAATTCTAATCGGTGTTCCTTTAGGCTTATTTATGGGGCTAAATAGATTTGCAAAAGGATTTTTTGATCCATTAATAGAATTGTATAGACCAGTGCCGCCTCTTGCTTGGGCCCCTCTTATCATCTCAGTTTTAGGAATTGATAACACGGGTAAAGTATTTTTATTATTTATGGTCTCTTTATCTATTATGATTATTTCTGCAAGAGCTGGCGCTTCAGGAACTCAGCTTTCAAAAATCCATGCAGCTCACTCATTAGGCGCATCAAAGAGACAAATTTTAAGATATGTAATTTTTCCAAACTCACTCCCAGAAATTTTAACTGGGATAAGGGTTGCTGTTGGAATGTGTTGGGGAACATTGGTTGCTGCTGAATTTTTAGCTGGAACTACTGGTATTGGATTTGTGGAAAATGTTGCCAAAAAATACTTCCAATACGAAGTAATTTGGATCACTATTTTTATCATGGGAATGCTTGGATTATTATTTGATATCACCTTGAGAAAAGTTATCGATAAAACTATTCCATGGCGTGGAAAAGGTTAAAGTGAAAACCTTAATCTTAAAAAAACAAGTCATTAAAATATTTCAAAAATTTGGCTTAAGTAAAGATCATGCAACAATCTCAGCAAATGCATTAATTAATGCTGAACTGGTTGGTGCGTATGGACATGGATTATCAAGACTTAAAATGTATTGTGATAGAATTTCAAAGAAAGTAATTAATCCTAAACCAAAAATTAAAATAAAAAAAATTTCCCAATCTGTGTCTCATATTAATGCAAACAACAGTATAGGTTTTGTGGCTGCTGATCTTGGAATAAAGACTGCTATCAAACATGCACAAAAAACTGGTATTGGAATGGTTGCCATTAAAGGAAGTGGACACTATGGATTATCAGGTTATTACGCTGAGCAAGCAGTTAAAAAAAATTTGATCACTATGATTTACACCAACGCCCCACCTGCAGTTGCACCCCACGGTGCTTTAAAAAGTTTATTTGGTACAAATCCCATATGTTTTGGAACACCTAGTGGTTCAAAAATTCCTTTTATATTGGATACTTCAATCTCTATGATCAACAGAGGCAAAATAAGAGTTGCTGCAAGAAACAATCAAAAAATTCCTGAAGGTGTTGCATTAGATAAGTTTGGTAAACCAACTAATGATGCCAAAAAAGCATTAGAAGGTGTTCAGCTCCCAATTGCAGGATTTAGAGGATCAGGTCTTGCATGGATGGTGGATATTTTAAGTGGAGTAATCACAGGTGGAAATCATGCAGGACGAGTAAAAGATCCGTTCGATGATTTTTCTGGACCACAAAATATTGGGCATTTATTCATTACCTTTAAAGCAAATTTATTTCAAAAAAATTACAATCAAAGAATTAAAGATAATATTCAAACAATTAAAAAACTTCCAAAAGTTAAAGGAGTAAAAGAAATAATGTATCCAGGACAAAATAAGTTTTACAGATATAAAAATAATCTAAAAAAAGAAATTTTTATTCCAGATATAATTAAAAATGACTTGGAAACTTTAATAAGTTAACACTGTCAAAGCGCCTAAAGATACCACCACTGTAGATAAAATAATTGTACGCTTTACTCTATCTTTTCTTTGTTGTTCAATTAGTCTTTGCTTTAGAACATCTACGTTCACTCTAAGAGGAGTCTCAGTTTCTTGAGTGGGGTCATCAACAACGTTAGATGTTCTAGTTAAGCCTTCATTATTCATTTTATAATTAAACCACGTTGCAATAAAATTTAATATGTTTTGAGAGTCCAATTTGGGTTGATATTACTTTTACAATTGTCCATAGTGGGTCTGGAGATAACAATGACAATAATACCGAGTGTATCGGCTCAAATTGATGAAAAAGAAATTTTTAAAATTATTAGCAATAATTTTAGCAAATTAGCTCCAAGTTATTATTACTTAATCAGCAATTGGTTAATACGAGCATATAACGTCCATAAAGATATAGATAAATATATAATTATTATTTACTTCATCAATAAGGATCTTATTGTTTTCAGAAGAAACGGGTTAATTATTGATTACGACACTTTTTATAAAGATAGATCAATAGAAATTGAAAAAGTAAATATCAGCGATATCTCAAAAGATCTAAATATACCAAAAGAAACCGTAAGAAGAAAAATTTTAGAATTAGAAAAAGAGGATGTAATTAAAAAATCTGGAAAAAAAATGTTTGTTAATAGGAGTACACTTGTTGCTACCCAAGCTATAGACACTCTAAAAGATATGAGTTCTTTGTTATTCGAATTTAATAAATTATTACCAAATGAAAAAATTTTTACTGTTGATGAAATTTCATCCTCTATGAAAGAAAATTTTTCTTTTTGTTGGTATCAGTTTTATAAATTTATATTTATTTATACAAAGAGGTGGAGAAAAGAAGTAAAGGATCTGGAAACTATGTGTATTGGAATTTTAGTAATGCTTAACGCATCTCACAATAAGAGTTTTAAAGTAAAGGACTTTAACTTAAAAACATATCAAAAAAAAGTTATGGGTTCTGATAGAAGAGGAATGAATGCAATGTCTTTATCTGATATCACTGGAATTCCACGGCCCACCGTTGTTAGAAAATTAAAATATTTAATCGATAATAATTACCTAAGTATTAATGAAAAAAAACTTCTTTTTATTAATATTCAAGGTGCAAAATTAAAACGAAGTAGTGAATTACAAGATGCAAACATTAAAACTTTAAGTAATTTTATTTATAAAGTATTTAATCAGATTAAAATTATTTACTCTGGTAAAGACAAAGATGAAGAATTTGTTCCTAGTTATTTGAGATAATTAATTATTTTTTCTTAAGATATAAATAAAAATAAATCCAGTTATATACATTAGCAGTGCATAGGCTCCTGTTGGCACCATATAAGCTACCTCATCAAATATTAATGTTGCAACAAACACTGCTAAAGTACCATTCTGCAGACCGCACTCTAATGCAATACATTTTTGTTGTGCTGCTCCAGATACAAACTTTTTAGCAATAAAGTATGCTAATGCCATCATCACAACATTTAAAATTAATACTGCTAAACCTGCCTGAGCTAGATAGGTAAAAATATTATCTTTTTCCTCAATCCATATTGCAACAAATACAATTACAAATAACCATCCTGTTAATTTATTAATTAAATTAATTTTAGATAAAATAAAATTTTCAGCAAAACCTCTTATAATCATTCCAATAATTACAGGGACTGTAACCACTAAGGCCATTTTCAAAGCAATTCCAATTACTGAGATTTCTTTTGAAATGGTAACTCCTAAAATACTAGCGGAACTGATTACAATTATTGGAATTGTAATAATACAAATTAGACTAGTTACTGCAGTTAAAGAAATTGATAATGCTACATCGCCATTGGCAAATTTAGTTAAAACATTTGAAGTAACACCCCCAGGTGCAGCAGCAATTATCATCAGACCTACCGCAATAGCAGATGGAAGATCGAGAGTTAGTGCAATGATTAAAGCTACCATTGGCAACAAGATTAATTGAGATAAAAAACCTACAATAAAATCTTTTGGAGTTCTTAATATTCTTGTAAAATCTTTAATTGAAAGACCAAGACCCAATCCTAGCATGATTAGTGCTAAAACTATTGGTGCAATTGTTGTTACTATTTCCATAGCACAAATATCATAGCACTATGAGAGAGGTTAATAAAATAAATATAAATTAGAATATTTATAGAAAAATTTAGTTAGTAAATATAGTAACAATTGCCTATATACTCTCAATTAAATATTAATAATAAGCATTAAAATGTTATCTAATAAAGAAATTGTCTGCCCAAACAATCTGCTTGATGTAGCGCATAAAAAAAAAGGAGTTAAAGCTGCAGTTGTAAATGCAGGAATGCCCTTACCAATGCTTTCTGTTCAAGATGCAGTTAAAGAAAATTTAATAGAGCCAATTTTTATTGGAGACAAAAAAGAAATTCAAAAATGTGCTGAAGATTTGAAATGGGATATTTCTCAATATGAAATTATTGATGAACTTGTTGAAAATAATACAGCCCCTATAGCAGCTAAACTAGCAAGCGAAGATAAAGTGAAAATAATTGTAAAAGGTCATATTCATACTGATATTTTAATGAAAGAAGTTCTTAAGCGTGAATATAATTTAATGGGTAAAACTCGACTAAGTCATATTTGGCATATGACCATTGAAAAAGATGATGCACCATTAATTATTACTGATGGTGCTCTAAATGTATTACCTAATATCAAAACAAAAATGCATATACTTAAGAACGTAGTAAATTTTTCTCACAGAATTGGTATTTCTCGACCAAAAGTTTCTATCTTATCAGCAACTGAAGAAGTAATTGAAAGTGTACCTACTTCATTGGAGGCAGCAGAACTTACAAAATTAGCAGAAAAAGAAAATTTAAACGCTGATGTATTTGGCCCTCTAGCATTTGATAACAGTATATCAAAAAAGTCTGCAAATATTAAAGGTATAAAAAATTCAGTGGCTGGTGAGGCAGATGTGCTATTAGTTCCTAGTGTTGAAGCAGGAAATGCTTTGGTTAAAATGATGATTTATTTTATGGGTGCATGTGCTGCTGGTGTTGTAATTGGTGGCAAAGTTCCAGTTGTAATCACTAGTAGATCAGATGAAGCTCCTGCAAGGTTAGCATCTATTGCTGCTGCAGTGGTTGCTTTAGATTAAAGATAATATAAAAAGCTTAAAATAAATGACAATTACATACTTAAAAAAATCACCAAAGACTTCATCAACAGATGATACTAAAACCACAGGGATCGTTCAGGATCTTTTAAAAGATTTAGACAATACTAAAGAACAAGGCTGTATTGATCTAACTAAAAAATTTGACAAATATAATGGTGAAATAGTTGTTTCAAAAGAAAGAATTGAGGAAATTAAAAAGTCCTTAGATCAAAAAACAAAAGATGATATTCAATTTTCATTTGATCGAGTTCGAAAGTTTGCTGAAGCTCAATTAAAAAACTATGGCCAGGATTTTGAAGTTGAATTATCAGATGGCTTATTTGCTGGACAAAAATTGATACCTGTAAACACAGCTGGTTGTTATATCCCTGGCGGTAGATATGCTCACATAGCTTCTGCAGTGATGAGTGTTACCACTGCTAAAGTTGCTGGAGTTAAAAATATTATTGCATGCAGTCCTCCTAAAGAGGGTGTGGGTGCTCATCCAACTATAGTTTATACCGCTGATTTATGTGGAGCAGATGTAATTTTAAATCTTGGTGGTGTTCCAGCAATTGCAGCAATGACAAATGGATTATTTAATAACCCCCCTGCGGATATTATTGTTGGACCAGGTAATCAGTTTGTGGCTGAAGCAAAAAGAATTTTGTTTGGAAAAGTGGGTATTGATTTGTTTGCTGGACCAACTGAAATTGGAATTATTGCTGATGCTAAAGCAGATCCTGAAATTGTAGCAGTTGATTTAGTTGGCCAAGCTGAACACGGTTATAATTCACCTTGTTGGTTGTATACTACCAGTAAAGAACTTGCAGAAAAAGTAATGAAAAGAGTTCCAGAATTAATTGCCGAACTTCCTGAAGTTCCAAGGCAAAGTGCAGATGCTGCTTGGAGAGATTATGGTGAAGTAATTTTATGTGATACCGACGAAGAAATGGTAAAAATTAGTGATAAGTACGCACCAGAACATTTAGAAGTTCAAACAGAAAATTTAAAATGGTTTCATGAAAGGCTAACCAACTACGGGTCATTGTTTGTTGGAGAAGAAACTACCGTTGCTTATGGAGACAAATGTTCAGGTACAAACCATATATTGCCAACCAAAGGTGCAGGAAGATATACAGGTGGTTTATTTGTAGGAAAATTTATTAAAACTTTGAGCTTTCAAAGAATGACAAAGAACTCTACAGAATTAGTTGGTGCGGCGGCTGCAAGAATTTCCAGATACGAAGGTATGGAAGCACATGCACGAACTGGAGATGTTAGGCTAAAAAAATACGGGTTTTCAAAATAATTTTAAGTTTCTGGAACAAACAACAAGCACAAACCATTACTACAAAATCTTTTCCCAGTAGCAGTTGGGCCATCAAGAAAAACATGTCCATGGTGAACACCACAATTTGCACAGTGATATTCCATTCTTCTCATACCAAAAGAATAATCTATTTTAGTTTTAAAGGCTCCCGGTAAAGCTTCAGAGAAAGAAGGCCAACCTGTTCCACTGTCAAATTTTGCCTCTGAAGAAAATAATTTAGCCCCACAGTTTGCACAGTGATAAAACCCTTTCCTATCTTCTTTTAACAATTTACTTGTAAAGGGTCTCTCCGTTCCCCCATTAAACATGATTTCTTTTTGTTTTTTGGTTAAATTTTTGTTGATAATTTTTTTAACTTCTGAAAAAGCAAACTTACAAGGAGCAATCACATAAGTTAACAAGGACAGGCCAAATAGTTTAATAAAATTTCTTTTGTTACTCATTAAAAAATAAATATTAAAACTAACAGATAATTCAATGATTAGTTATGCCACAATCTAAAAAGTGACAAAAAGGATCCTTAATTAGTAGAAAAATTGATGTTAGTTATTAGAAATAAAGGTATAATAATTTTAAGGATAATCTTATGGCAACTTACGAATGTTCAAAGTGCGGTATGTCTGTGAACGCTACTTGTGGAAAATGTGACAAACCATTAGTTGATGACATGCTAAAATTAGACGATGGTAATCAGGTTCAAATATCTAAATGCCCTGATGATCATGGTAAAATTAAATCACCGTTGTGCTGTGGTCAAGATATGAGCTGTACTGTCTAGATAATATCTAGCAATACATAAACTGCTAAACCACTCATAAAAATAATTATAAATAAGTTGATTATTTTCCATATTTTTAAATTATCAGCGTATCTTGAGAAAAATTGTGACAGGTAACCAA
>CACJMX010000006.1:0-52804 GCA_902594635.1 uncultured Pelagibacteraceae bacterium | reverse complement strand
AATATACCATGCAGCTCATGAAGTATATTACGTCAGTACTTCATCTTTAAAATACATTGGTGGAATGATCATGGGAAAAGCGGATACCTCTCAACTTGGAGGTCCAATTAGAATTGCAAAGATCTCTGGACAAGTTGCAACCTTTGGGGTGATAGCTTTTATAAGTATGATGGCTTATATTTCTATTAGTTTAGGGTTAATTAATTTGTTTCCAATACCTATGCTTGATGGAGGTCACTTAATGTTTTATGCTATTGAAAGTATTTTAGGGCGTCCTTTGTCACAAAAAACACAAGAGGGATTTTTTCGAATCGGTATGTTTTTGTTGCTATCATTAATGTTTTTCACAACCTTTAATGACCTAAAAGATTTAGGTTTATTAAGTTAATAAAAGTTTTCTCATCATCAAAAAATCAAGTAAAATCAGCATTTATTTAAATTTTCACAAGATGTTGTGGTATTTTTAATTTTTAACACTAAAAAAAAGCTTGATTTATCAATGTTTATGGCAAGTATAAATATTAACCAACAAAACCGGAGCTAAAATGAACAAAAAACAACTGATTGCACAGCTTTCTGGCTCATTAAATTTGAGTAAAGCGGATGCAGAACGAACATTTGATACGATTACCAACACTATTTTAGATGCTTTAAAAGGTGATGATTCAGTAAAAATTGCTGGATTTGGTACATATAAAGTAGCAAAACGTAAAGCAAGAGTTGGAAGAAACCCTAGAACAGGAGAGCAAATTCAAATTGCTGCCTCTCAAAAGGTAAAATTTTTACCAGCAAAAGCTTTAAAAGAAGTATTCAATAAATAGTCTTTTTTTTAACAGCCCTAATTTAAGAATATACACGTTAGGGCTGTTTCTATATGCAAATACTGCATATCCAATTTTCCTAATCAGCGTTAGTTTTCAATTTTATTAAAAAATATAACTTCACGCTTAACAGTGGAGGTCTTATGACTAAATTAATAAAAAGAATATCTGCGCCACTTCTTAGTTTAATATTTTTATTAAACATGAGTAGTGCAGGAATGGCAGAAACAACTGTTTCTGCTGAAGTTCAAGCTATATTCAATTCACTACTATTTCTAATTTGTGGTTTCCTTGTCATGTTTATGGCGGCGGGTTTTGCGATGCTAGAATCTGGTATGGTAACTTCAAAAAGTGTTTCAGTAATTTGTGCAAAGAACATTGGTCTTTACTCAATTGCCGGAATAATGTTTTGGTTGTTTGGATATAACTTAGCGTATGGAATTCCAGAAGGTGGATACATTGGAACATTTACTCCATGGTCAGATGCAAGTTCAGTTGATACTGGATATGCGGATGGTTCTGACTGGTATTTCCAAATGGTTTTCTGTGCAACGACAGTTTCAATTTGTTCAGGAGCAATGGCTGAAAGAGTTAAACTTTGGCCGTTCTTTCTATTCGCAGCAATTTTAGCTGGAATTATTTATCCTATCGTAATGGGTTGGCAGTGGGGTGGAGGCTGGTTAGCAGAACTTGGCTTCTCAGATTTCGCTGGTTCAACTTTAGTACACTCAACAGGTGGTGCAGCTGCACTAGCTGGGATAATGTTGCTAGGTGCGCGTTCAGGACGATTTGACAGTAAAGGTGAAGCTAAAGCGCTTAAACCTTTTGCTGCTTCTTCAATTCCATTAGTAACAATAGGTGTATTTATCTTATGGTTAGGTTGGTTTGGATTCAATGGTGGATCACAATTAGCTATTGGAACATTTGATGATGCGGTAGCTGTATCAAATATATTTATCAATACTAATCTTGCTGCCTGTGGTGGTGTAATGGCCGCGGCTATAATTACAAGATTGATATATGGTAAAACAGATGTTGTACAAATGTTAAACGGAGCAATCGGTGGTTTAGTTGCAGTAACTGCAGAACCATTGGCACCAACTCCTTTAGCTGCAATTTTCATTGGAGCTATTGGTGGTTTAATCGTTGTATTTGGAACTAAATTATTATTCAGTTTTAAACTTGACGATGTTGTAGGTGCAATTCCAGCTCACATGTTTGCTGGAATTTGGGGAACACTTGCAGTTCCACTAACAAATACTGATGCATCTTTTAGTGCACAAGTAATTGGTGTGCTATCAATTAACATTTTTGTATTTGTCGTGTCATACATTGTGTTCTCGATTATGAAAGGAACATTTGGAATTAGACTAAGTAAAGAAGCTGAGTCCAAAGGTACTGACGTAACCGAAACAGGTGTAATCGCATACGCAATACGAGACTAATTGCATGCAATATAGGGGCTCTTCGATCTCCATGTCGTTATCTCATTGAAGAGCTCCTAACAAAACAAAATTAGCTTATTATCTCTCTCTTGCTAGTTAGTTAAGGCCCCGAAAGGGGCCTTTTTATTTTATGATACTTTTAAGAGTTTCTAGGACTTCTTTAGCATGGTCTTTAACTTTAACATTATTCCATACTTTTATAATTTTACCTTTTTTATCAATTAGGTAAGTGGACCGGATTATACCCATAAACTCTCGACCCATAAATTTTTTTTTACCCCAAACTTTATATTTTTTGAGAAGCTTCAACTCTTCATCGGCTAGTAAATCAAATTTTATCTTATATTTATCTCTAAATTTATCATGACTATCTAAACTATCTTTTGAAATACCATATATTTCACAATCTAATTTTTTAAAGCTTGAAAGAAGTTTGTTAAAATCATTTGTTTCAGTAGTGCATCCAGGAGTATTATCCTTCGGATAGAAATACAAAACAACATATTTTCCAACAGAGTCTTTTAAAGAATAATTTTTTTTAGATGTTGATTGAGAAGTGAAAGCTGGTGCTGTAGTATTAATTTTTAACATATTTTTATAGAATTATATTGAATTTAAGCTAATTTAAATAAAATTATGAAAATTAAATCAGCGCAGTCTTTGGTTGCAGAAGCACTGAAAGAAATAAAAACAATTGATACTGATCAAGCATTCAAAATGCTTGAGGATAACAGTTGTAATCTTATTGATATTAGGGACGTGCGTGAATTAGAAAAAGAAGGTAGAGTTGAAAAATCACATCACATCCCAAGAGGGATGATGGAATTTTGGTTGGATCCAAGTAGTCCTTACTTTCAACAAGGTAAACTTGATCAATCAAAAGAAATGGTATTGTTCTGTGCCGGAGGTTTACGATCAGCTCTTGCTGCAAAAACATTAAAAGATATGGGTTTTGAAAAAGTTTCACATATAGATGGTGGATTTGGAGCCTTAAGAAATAGTAAATTTAAAATAGTTTAATTATTATATAATTCTTCTAGGGCATATTCTAATCGGTCTTGTCCCCAAAAGATTTTTTTATTTACCACAAATGTTGGTGCTCCAAAAATTTCTTTTTTGAAGGCTTCATTTGTAATATTCTTTAATTCATCCTTAATTTTGTCGTTGGCAATACCCTCAAAAAATTGTTTATGATCTATACTTAAATTATTTAGTAATTTAGTAATATTTTCTTCAGTAGTTAAATCTATATCATTTTGCCAATAAGCATTAAAAAAAGTTTCCAAATATTCTTTTTTTTTATTTTCTTCTACAAACAAATAGCCTCTCATAATATAAAGAGAATTAATTGGAAATTTTGAATTCCAAATAAAATTTATTTTATTTTTTTTTGAAATTAACTCACAATCATTTTTCATATTTTTTAATTTAAATGTATTGAAAGCTGGAGCTGTTATTCCAACTAAATTATGTAGGCCACCTAGTAAAATAGGTTTAAAGTTAAATTTGATGTTTTCAATTTTAATAATATTTTTATAAGCAATAAAGGCATATGGACTGATTATATCAAAATAAAAATCTATATGATCACTCATACAGATTTATTCTCTTCGCGTAAAAAATTCTGATTATCCAGTAAATAAAAATACCAATTGGCCCTACTAAATATGTAATTATCAATGGTACTGCAAGTAGGACTTTATTAATGGAAAATTTTTGAGCATCTTTAACAATCCATCCTCCAACAAATAAATTAATAGCGATGAAATGAGTCCAGAAAATCATCATATACAAAGAGTCTTCAAATAGTCTTGATAATTCATTTAAACCCAAATAAAGATTAAAATTACCATCAAAATCATAACCAATTAGGAACGATTTATATAAAATAAAAATATAAACACCGCTCAGTAATATAAATGGGAAAATCGAGGTTACAAAAAATCGACATAAGTAAGACTGTGGAAAAAAGATTAAAATAAGCCAGAAGGGCACAACCCCTAAATTAATCCATATATAAAGTGTTTCAATAGTAAAATAAGTATAAATTTGTTCGATCATTCAAGTGTATTATATTCAATCTAATCATGATTCCTATAAGAAATAGAAAAAAAACGCTTCAAGTCACAGTAGATGAAATGAGAAGTTTTGCATTCGCATATGTCGAAAAGTATGCACCCTCGAAACAACAGCTTAAAACTTACCTGTTGAAAAAATATATGAAACTTTCTGCATCCGATACAAGAAAAAAAGATGTAAATAAACTAATTGATATTGTTTTATCTGACTTAGAAAAAAATAAATTTATTAACGATCAATTCTACTCAGAAAGTAAAGCAAAAAGTATGGTGCAAAGAGGAAATTCACTAAATAAAATTCGTAACTATTTAATGGGCAAAGGAATAAATCAAGAGTTCATTAAAGATACCGTAAATAAGATTAGAGAAAATAACAGTGACCAAGATTTTTTTTCTGCAATAAAAATTTGTAAAAAAAAAAGAATAGGGCCCGCAAGAGCTGAAGACAATAGAACGTTATTTTACAAAAAAGATATATCATTATTAGCAAGAAATGGTTTTGATTTTGAAACCTCAAAAAAAGTTATGGATATAGAAAAGGATGAATTTTTAAAAATTATTAATTTACTCTAAATTGTTTTTGTCCTCATCTTCTAAAAGACGATTAATTTTATTTCTAATATAATTTTTAACAAAAACAAAAACTAATAATCCAAAAATAGAGACTGACACAATTATAATTAATATAATTCTTAGCTGTTCATCCATTATAATATAGTTTTACTTTTTAAAATTAGACTTGTATTTTTTAAATTGGGCTTACCGTATAAAATTTCATTTCCATTAAAATCAGTTACCTCTCCACCTGCATGTCTCAAAATTGCATGACCGGCTGCTATATCCCACTCATAAGCTCTTGGTTCAGCAACATAACCATCGTACTCACCTGTAGCAACTACACAAAATTTTAAGGAACTTTTCATTTTAATATTTTTTTCTACTTTTAAGTTATTATAAATTTTTTGGATTTCAGGCTTAATTTTATTTGAGTAAGAAATAAATTTAATTGGACCTGTATTTTTTGTAATTGAGTCACTGAGATTTATTTCCTTCCCATTTTTAAGTTCATACGCATTACTTTCTCCATAAGAGTAAAACATTCTTTTCTTAGCTGGAGCATTAATTAGTCCTGCAACTGGTTTATTATCCATTATTAATCCAGCATTAATTGTAAATTCTTCTAAATTATTTATGTAATCGTGTGTTCCATCGATTGGATCAATAAGCCAAAAATTTTTTAAATTTGATTTATCTTTATTCTCCAAACTTTCTTCAGAAATTATTGGAATTGCTGGTGTAATCTTAGATATTTCTTTTGTAATAAGCTCGTTTACTTCTATATCACCATTGCTCACAGGCGTGTTGTCTGATTTAATTTTTTTTATTAAACCTTTTGTTCTTAGTTCAATAGCTAAGTCTCCAGCAATTAAAAAACTTTCAATTAAATCCTCAACTACCTTTTTTAAATCCATTTTTTATTTACCAAGTTTTCTTAGTTCGATGTTACTTGCATTAATTACTTTTTTACCTGCATTTTCAAAATTCACAGTTACTTTGTCATTTATTATAGATTGTACCTGTCCTATTCCCCATTCTTTATTGTTAGGATTAGTGACTTTGTCACCTGGTTCATAATCTAAAATCATTTAATTTAACTTATATTGTAAATCAGTATAAATACCACCTTATGAAGGAAGAATTAAACTCTTTAGGTTTTAATAAAAAACCATCAGATACTACTGTGGTTGTAGCTATGTCTGGCGGTGTAGACTCATCTACTGTTGCAGGAATGATGAAGAAAGAAGGTTATAAAGTTATAGGTATCACCTTAAAGTTATACGATGATGGTAAGGAAGTAGCAGCCTCTAAACAATGCTGCTCAGGTCAAGATATTATGGATGCAAAAAGGGTGGCTAATAAATTAGATATTGAACATAAAATTTTATATTATCAGGATAAATTTAAACAAGGGGTAATAGATAATTTTGTTGAGAGCTATTTAAAAGGTGAAACTCCTATTCCTTGTGTGCAATGTAATCAAACTGTAAAATTTAAAGATTTATTTGAGGTATCGAAAGATCTTAATGCTGATGCACTAGTAACAGGTCACTACGTAAAAAGTATTACGGAAAGAAATACAACAAACATGTACAGAGCAATAGATGAAAACAGAGATCAAAGCTATTTTTTATTCAATACAACTAGAGAGCAATTAGATTATTTAAGATTTCCCTTGGGTGGAATGTTGAAAGATAAAACTAGAGAGATAGCAAAGAATTTAGATTTAAATGTTGCTGATAAACCAGACAGCCAAGATATTTGTTTTGTTCCAAATGGAGATTATGCATCAGTTATACAAAAATTTAGACCTGACTCATTTCAAAAAGGAAATATTAAAAACTTAAATGGAGAAGTTGTAGGTGTTCATGATGGTATTATTAATTTTACAATAGGTCAGCGAAAAGGGATAAAGGTTTCAGATAAAGAGCCTCTTTATGTACTTAAAATTAATTCTGATAAAAATGAAATCATTGTAGGTCCAAAAGAAAAACTCGGAAAACAAACAATTTCATTAAAAAATATAAATTTACTAGCCCCTAACAAAGATTTAGAAAAAAAAATTTTTGTAAAAGTAAGATCTACAGGAGATTTACTTGAAGCTAACATAAATTTAAAAGATAATAAAACAGGTGTTGTTAATCTAACTTTGCCAGAAGATGGTATTTCACCTGGACAAGCTTGTGTTTTTTATAACAAAGATCAGTTTGGCTATAAAGTTCTTGGTGGTGGGTGGATTAAAGAATAGAAGCTGATTTACTTCTTCTTATTTTTTCTTTTAGCTCTTCTTTTTTTTGAGCCCTGTTTTCTTCGACCTCTATGTTTTTTTGGGTAACTCATTCAATCCTATTTTAATTATATTGACGTTTTTCATGGGATATAGCATTGTCTTTTAAACATATCAAATTTTATTATGAGTAGCTCTTTTAAGACTTTTCTTAAGCACACAGCTAAAGATTTTCATAATCAGTCAGTAAACCCTCCAGTTGTTAGAGCGTCCACCATAATTTTTAAATCAATGAAAGATATAAGAAAAACTCAAGCTAAAGCTCAAAAAAATCCAATTGGTGGTCATTATGATTATGCAAGGCAAGGCACATCAACTACTTATATTTTACAAAAAATTTTAACTAAGCTTGAGGAAAGTTATCATGTTTTTACAACACCAACAGGTTTCGGGGCAGTTTTTTTGGCAATTTTTAGCGTCACTAGACCTGGAGATGAAATTATTGCAGCAGATCCAGTTTATAGTCCAACAAGAATATTGACTGAAAATTATTTAAAAGATTTCAATATTAAAACAAGTTTTTATAATCCTCATGATCTTAAAACTTTAGAAAAAAATATTACCAAAAAAACAAAGTTAATTTTCGTAGAAAATCCAGGAAGTAATTCATTTGATTTTCAAGATCTAGGAAAAATAATTTCTATTGCCAAAAAAAATAAAATTTTAACTGCTATGGATAACACTTGGGGAACACCATACTTTTTAAAACCAATAAAACTTGGATTTGATATGGCAATTGTTTCTGCAACTAAATATTATTCTGGTCATTCTGATGTTATGGGAGGATCTTTAGCAGTAAATAAAAAAGTATTTCCCAAAGTCAAGGCTGCAGAAAAGATTACTGGTTTAAGACTTGGTCCTGATGATGCTTATTTGATTACTAGAGGTTTAAGAACCTTAGATGTCAGACTAGATAGACACAGAGAAAATGCTAAGAAAGTAGCTAAATTTCTCTCAAAATTTAAAAATATAAAACTGCTTTATCCTTATAAAAAAGGTTCTTACAATTTTAAAATGTGGAAGAAATATTATTCAGGAGCTTCAGGTTTAATGGGTTTAAAAATAAAATGTAAAAATATTAACTCTGTTAGAAAATTTGTTAATTCATTAAAATTATTTGGTTATGGTTATAGTTGGGGTGGATTTGAAAGTTTAGCTTTACATCAAGAGTATAGAGAAACCGGAACTCGAAAATTTTTAAAATTAGCAAAAGATGAACATCTTGTGAGATTACATATTGGATTAGAAGATCCTAGCGACCTTATCGCAGATATAAAGCAAGCTCTCAAACATTTAATATAATTTGTTATGGCCAATGAAAAATTCTTTAGAAACAAAACAGCTCTAGTAACTTTAATAGCTGCTTGTCTGGTAGTTCTAATATCATTAGGGGTTAGACAAACTTTTGGTTTGTTTTTTATGGATTTTAAAGAAGATTTAGGAAT
Organism: uncultured Pelagibacteraceae bacterium; assembly: GCA_902594635.1. GTDB lineage: Bacteria > Pseudomonadota > Alphaproteobacteria > Pelagibacterales > Pelagibacteraceae > Pelagibacter. The sequence goes on along the minus strand of CACJMX010000006.1, from coordinate 44,170 downwards.
TTCATTAACAGAGGCTGGACTTTCAATAGGATTACAAATGTTAATGTGGGGACTTACTGGACCTATATTTGGTGCAATAGCAGATAAATATGGTGGACATAAGGCTATAGCCTTAGCGTTTGTTTTTTTTATTGCAGGGATTTATTTTCTTTACGCAGGTCCAAATACAGGAATATTTTTTCAAATAGATATGGGCATTTTGGTTGGAATTGGTTTAGGTGGAACTGCTATTAGCATCCCTATGGCTATAGTTGGTAAACATTTTCCATTATCTAATAGAACAATTGCAATGAGTTTAGTCACAGCAATAGGTTCATTTGGATATTTTTTGTCTCCACTTTTAACAACGTATTCATTAAGTGAAAATGGATGGCAAATTACATTAATTGCTTTTCTTGTTGCCTTATTTATAGGTTTAATAGTTTCTTATTTTGTAAGATCTCCATCTTTAGAACAAAGTATTGAAACACCAAATTCGCAAAGTACTTTAGAGGCAATTAAAGAGGCATTTGCTTCAAAAAGTTATATTCTTTTAGTCTCTGGTTTTTTTGTTTGTGGTTTTCATATTACATTGGTAGGAACACATGTTCCAACTTATGTAGTTGATAGAGGATTAGAAAGCTGGACTGCAGCAGCAATATTATCTTTGATTGGATTATTTAATATAATCGGTTCACTTTTGAGCGGTTACTTATCAACTAAAATTAGTAAAAAAATTATCTTGAGTGTAATTTATTCTTTAAGAGGGTTATCAATTATATTTTTCATATTTCTACCAGCTAGTAATATTAATGCTTTTATTTTTGGTGCTAGCTTTGGTTTCTTGTGGTTGTCAACGGTACCCGCTACAAGTGGAATAGTTGCTCATATGTTCGGAACAAAATATTTAGGGCTACTTTATGGGATTGTCTTTTTAAGTCATCAAGTAGGTTCATTTTTTGGAGCATATCTAGGTGGTTTATTTCATGATCTTTATGGTTCATATGATTATGCGTGGTATTTAGCAATTGCATTGTCAGTTTTCGCTGCAATAATTCATCTTCCAATAAAAGAAGAAGCAGTATTAAGGTTAAAAACAAGTTAAATTGAATACTTTTAAAATTTTAAACGATATTAATTCGTCAGGAAAACCTTACGTTATTTACAAAACAACAAAAGGGTTTGATTTATTTACAGATTTTTCAAAAAAAATAATCTTGTCTAATAAAAATATACTTAATTTTTTTAAATCAATTCCTTCCAATAAAAAAAAAATCAAGAAAACTGATCTTTATATTGGTTTTTTTGGTTATGAATTATTAAATCACCTAATTGGAATTAAATTTCCCAAACAAAAAACTATTAATTTTCCAAAGGGAATTTTTTATAAACCTGAAACGTTATTAAGTTTAAATGAAACTTTATCTTTCAAAGCTCCACTGATAGAAAATAAAAACAAACAATTTAAAATAAATATTAATAGAAAAAATTACACAAAAATTTTTAATAAGTTTAAAATAAAAATAAGACAAGGTGAAACATATCAAATTAAAATTTGTACTAAATATAAAAATAAATCAAAAATAGATCCTTTAGATTTCTTCTGTAGATTATCTAAATCCAATCTTGCACCAGAGGCTTTTTTAATTAAAGACAAAAATTATTCAGTAATTAGCTGCTCTCCAGAAACTTTAATTGAAAAAAAAGGAAGATCAATAATAACTAAACCAATTGCAGGCACACTAACGAAAAATAAAAGTTTAAATAAAAGCAAAGCTCTTCAATATTTCAGGAAAAATATTAAGGAGACTAAGGAACATAATATGATTGTTGATATGGAACGTAGTGATTTATCACGTATTTGTGTTCCTGGATCAGTTAAAATCAAAAAAGAAAAAACTGTTGAAGAATATAAGGACCTTTTTCACTATGTGAGCTTGATAAAAGGTAAATTGAACGAAAAAGCTAAAACTATTGATATAGTTAAATCAATGATGCCTGGTGGTTCGGTAATAGGGTGTCCTAAAATAAGCACACTTAATCTTTTAAATAAGCAAGAAAAAGAAAATAGAAATATTTATACAGGCAGTTTTGGTTACATTAAATTTAATGGAGATATGAGGTTTAACATTATTATTCGTTCAATACTAAATTTTAAAAATACTTCAGAAATTTCAGTCGCCTCAGGTGTTGTCATTGATAGCAACGCCAATCATGAGTTTAATGAAAATTTTATAAAAGCAAAAGCCTTAATAGATTTGTTTAAATGATATATGTCATTGATCATAAAGACTCCTTTACTCATAACGTTGTCCATCAGTTATCTTTGTTCGACAAAGTTAAATGCACAAATTATGATGAGATTAATAATCAATATTTAAAAAAAGCATCAACAATTGTTTTATCTCCAGGACCTGGCTCACCTAAAGATTATCCAATCACTAGCCATATTTATAATAATTATAAAGGAAGAAAAAGAATATTAGGTATCTGCTTAGGATTTCAGCAAATATTATATTGTGAAGGAGCCAAAATAATACAACAGAAACAAATTTATCATGGCTTCCAATCTGTAATTAAAGTTATAAGCAGAAATTCAATTTTTCCACATAACAATAAATACAAAGTAGGTCGTTATCATTCTTTAAAGTTGAAAGAACCTTTTTACTCACAAAATTTTGACATAACAATGAGATGTGCTATTTCAGGTTCGGCAATGGCACTAGAAAATAACACTGATAAAATCTATGGATTTCAATTTCATCCTGAATCTTTTTTAACTGAAAATGGTAACTTACTTATTAAAAAAATCTTATCGGCTTAAAGATCTTAAAGAAATCGAATTTCAAGATCTTTGGGGAGATTATGGAGTATTCACAACAATGTGGATTTATAACTCACCCCCTAAGATACTTTTTTTTAAAGAGCATATTCAAAATTTGTTAAATTCTATAAAAAAATACAAAATTTATAAACCCTCAATAAAAAAAGATATCAATAAATTAATTAAAAAAAATATAGATCTTAATAAAAATTATAACCATCTATTGAGAGTAGCATTAAACAAAAAGATAATTTCAATTTCTTTAAGAAAAAGAGTTAAACCAAAACTAGATTTTAATTTAAAACTTGTAAAATTAAAAAGAGAAAAACCAGAATTTAAAAACTTAAAATATAAAGAGATTTTAAAATATCTATCTAAAATGGATAATTCTAGATCTGATATTGGGCTATGTTCAGATAAAAAAATTTTTGAAACAGGAACGTCAAATATATTTTTTGTTAAAAAAAATAAAATATATTCTCCTCCTATCAATTGTTATAAAGGAATTACTTACAAATTTTTTAAATCTAAAACTAAAAGTGTCATTAAAAAAGAAATATTAATTAAAACTTTAAGTGAATATGATGAAATTATTCTGATAGGATCTGGTAAAGGAGTGGCTTCTGTAAAGACTATTGATAAAATTAAGTGGAAAAGAAAAAGTTTAAAAATATTTCATTTACTAAACAATCATTATTTAAAGGCAGTAAAAAAATACCCAAGGTATAGATAAATGATTAAAGATCCAAACAACCCCTGTCTTTTTTGTAATTCTAAAATTAGCGGAATTTCTCATGAAAATGAATTAGCATATGCAAGTTATGATACTTATCCTGTATCCAATCTCCATTGTTTGATTATACCCAAAAGGCATCTTATAGATTATTTTGATTTAACTAATGAAGAACTAGTTGCATGTAACGATCTGATTAAAGTTATTAAAAAAGATATTTTAGAAAAAGATAATACTGTTAGAGGTTTTAATATTGGAACAAATGCAGGAAAAATTTCAGGCCAATCAATTATGCATTGCCATATTCATCTTATACCAAGAAGACAAGGCGATGTAGAGAATCCCCAAGGGGGCGTAAGGTCAGTAATTCCTAAAAATCAACACTACAAACGAAAATATAAATTGTGAGTTGTTATTAAGGACAAAATAACCAATAGTTTAGGTTGATTAGAAGATTTAACTAGATTAGAAAATCTTTTAAATTAAAGCAAAATAATTTAATTTAAGGGTAGAATGTTAAATACAAATCCATTTGCAATTTTAGCAGAAACTGTATCACCCCTTGCAATGCAAGGCTTTATCATTGCTATGATAGTTCTGATTGCAGCTGGAACAATTATCCAAATGATTTCACATAGAAATTTAACTTATTTTTTTGATAACGCAAAAAAAGCAAAACTTAATGCAACTAAAGAATTAGGTGTTGGAGAAAAAGTATCTATCGTTGCAAAAACAACAGTATACGATATCGGCACTACATCAGAACTAGGATTTGGCAAAAGAAGATTGGCACATGTTCTAGGTATGTATGGTACTATTTTATTTTGGGTTGCATCTGCTGTACTAGTTTTTTGTTACACTGGTGCTAACAAACCAACCTCAACTACTTGGTCAACGATATGGCATGTGGGTGCAATACTGACTTGTGTTGGAGGATACTGGTTTTGGTTTTTTTTAAGAGTAGACGTTTCAGCAGAAGCGCATCCATGGTATAGAATAATAAAAGCAGATTTATTTGTGTTGGCTTTGTTAGCCTGTGCCACATTTGGTTTAGTATGGTCCTATACTCAATTTAACGGACAAACTGGATTATCATATTTATTTTTAACATTATATGTTGTTGCAAATTTAATTTTATTTGGAGGGGTTTATTGGTCCAAATTTGCACATATGTTTTATAAACCTGGAGCAGCAATTCAGAAAAATTTAGCAGAAGCTGACGGATCAAGAGATAATCTACCACCCCCAGCTGATGCACCTGAACAATTTGGTTTAGGGATAAAAAGAGAGCAACCTAAACATTATTAATTATGATAAATTTAAATAAGGAGAAAAAATAATATGTCAACTTTTGTATACATGACGAGATGCGATGGCTGTGGTCATTGTGTAGATATTTGCCCATCAGATATAATGCACATAGATGAAAATATTAGACGTGCCAAAAATATAGAACCTAATTTTTGTTGGGAGTGTTATTCATGTGTGAAAGCTTGTCCTAATCACGCTATTGATGTTAGAGGTTATGCTGACTTTGCTCCAATGGGTCATAGCGTAAGAGTTAGAAGAGAAGAAGAAAAGGGGACTATCTCTTGGAAAATTAAATTTAGGAATGGAACTACTAAAGACTTCGTTTCTCCTATAACAACTAAGCCTTGGGGTAAATTTATACCTAAGTTAGCAGAGGGTGATAAACCTAATCAAGGAGAGATTAATTCTCAAAGATTATATACTGAGCCAGAGGGACTTAACATTGACGGTGAACTGCCTAGCGTTCCAAAAGATTCTTTTAAAAAAGGAGTTTACTATTAATGGCTAAGCATAAAACACATTACGAAGATTGTGATATTTTAGTCGTTGGTGGAGGAATGGCAGGTACAGGTGCTACTTTTGAAGCAAGACACTGGGGTAGAGATATGAAAATTGTTTGTGTTGAAAAAGCTAACATAGATAGAAGTGGTGCTGTTGCTCAAGGTCTTTATGCAATCAATTGTTATATGGGAATGCAATGGGGCGAAAATCAACCCGAAGATCATGTTCGATATGCAAGAAATGATTTAATGGGAATGGTAAGAGAAGATTTAGGTTACGATATGGCTCGTCACGTAGACTCCACTGTTCATATGTTTGATGAATGGGGTCTTCCTATGATGAAGAACGAAGAAACTGGAAGATATTTAAGAGAAGGAAAATGGCAGATCATGATACATGGTGAAAGTTATAAACCAATTGTTGCAGAGGCAGCAAAAAAATCTGCAGATAAAATTTATAATAGAATTATGATTACTCATCTTTTAATGGATGAAGCTCAAGAAAATAGAGTAGGTGGTGCTGTTGGATTTAATATGAGAACTGGAGATTTTCACGTTTTTAGAGCGAAAGCAGTAATTGTTTCAGCAGGTGGCGCTTCACATATATTCAAACCTAGAGCCGTTGGCGAGGGAATGGGTAGAACATGGTATGCTCCGTGGAGTAATGGTTCAGCTTATGCATTACCTATTGCTGCTGGAGCTAAAATGACACAAATGGAAAATAGAATTGTTTTATGCAGATTTAAAGATGGTTATGGTCCTGTTGGAGCATACTTCTTGCATTTAAAAACTTATACACAAAATGCTAATGGCGAAAATTATGAGAAGAAATGGTATGACCAAACTAAAGAATTAGTTGGTGAATACATTGATCATCATCCAACTCCAACTTGTCTAAGAAATCATGCGTTTATTCAAGAAACTATGGCAGGTGGCGGACCAATTCAAATGGTTACAACAGAGGCATTCCAAGATCCACATTTAGAAACTGTAGGCTGGGAGAATTTTTTAGGAATGACTGTAGGTCAAGCTGTAGTTTGGGCATCCCAAAATATTGATCCAAAATATACTAATCCAGAGTTAACTACTTCAGAACCATATGTCATGGGTTCTCATGCTACTTGTTCAGGAGCTTGGGTTAGTGGGCCTGAGGATTTATCTCCTCCAGAATATTTTTGGGGATACAACAGAATGCTTACAATCGATGGTCTATTTGGTGCGGGAGACACTGTAGGTGGAAGTGCACATAAATTTTCTTCTGGCTCATTTACAGAGGGTAGATTGGCTGCAAAAGCTGCTGTTAAATATATTGAGGATAAAAAAGCTGAGGGATTAAAGGTATCAGATAAACAATGTGATGATTTTAAAGCTAAAGTTTACAAACCACTAGAAACCTACAAAGTTGCTCAAAATGAAATCACTGGTGGAACAGTATCCCCGAGTTATATTTCTCCTATTCAAGGATTACAGCGTTTACAACGAATTATGGATGAATACGTTGGTGGTATAGCTACCAATTACATGACTAATGCTAATATGTTAAAAAGAGGTTTAGAACTTTTGAAATGGTTGGAAGAAGATCTAGAAAAGGTCGGGGCTGAAGATTATCATCAACTTATGAGAGCCTGGGAGCTTAAACACAGAGCTCTAACCTCTCAATGTGTTACAGAACATACTATGTTTAGAGAAGAAACAAGATGGCCAGGTTATTATTATAGAGGAGATCATATGAAACTTGATGATGAAAACTGGCATTGCCTAACAGTTTCTAGAAGAGATCCTAAAACAGGTAAATTTAGTCTTGAGAAAGTTCCTGTTTACCATATGGTTGATGAGAACGAGAAGAAAAAAGCCTCTTAAATTCAATACTAATTAATAATTATGGATATTTTATCAAAATCAGATGATGAAATATACGAATTAGCCAAACCAATTTGGGATAACTTAGTAAAGTCATCTAATCTCAAAGATTACGGTGGATTTACAAGAGACTTCTCTACTCAGATGCTTTTTGGAGCAAATGAAGTTGAATTAGGTAAACAGTGGGCAAATAATAAGCTAATTGTTAATTTACAGGAAACGTTTGAACCTTTTGGATGTTTAAGAAGAGGTGAACACGTCACTGTTTTGATAAAACAGACAAACAAAGAACTTCCAGGAGAGTTCTTAGGAAGATTGGTTCTAGGTGTAGAAGACAATCTGATAAAAGTTTTTGGTGCAACAATTTACTAATCAAAAAAAATTATTGTAATTTAAATAATTATTTGACAAATTATTTACTGGGTGTATGGACTTGTTAGATGCATCTTTCAGAAATAAAATTTTTTAATAAACTCCCTAGATTTAAAACATCATATATTAAAGCAGGTATTTTAGTGAGTTTACTTGCATATTGGGGTGTAATTTTAGTTGGAACTTTTGTTACTTTTAACTAAGTTGTTTTTTAATAGCATTTTAAGTTTATATGGACGTTTTTTTACCGATAGCACAAGTATTTGTTAATCCGATAGAAATACTTTTACTAAGTGCAATTGTTGGAGTTCTTTCAGGATTATTTGGAGTTGGAGGTGGTTTTTTAATGACCCCTTTTTTAATTTTTTTAGGTATTCCTCCTGCTTATGCTGTTGCAAATGAAGCTAATAATATTTTAGCAACATCTGTTTCTGGATCCACTACACATTATTTAAAAAATACACTTGATTACAAGATGGGACTTATGATTGTAATTGGTGGTGCGATCGGCACTTCATTGGGAATTTTTACATTCTCTTATTTCAAAGGTATTGGAAAAATAGATACCGTCATTTCTCTAGCCTACATGTATATTTTAGCAATTATAGGAACATTAATGCTTGTAGAAAGTCTCAGAGAAATTGACCAAGCTAAAAGAAATGTTCTTTTAAAAAAAAAAGTACATGTTCATTATTGGATTCATGGTCTGCCACTAAGAATGAGATTTCCAAAATCTAAATTATATGAAAGCATTTTTACGCCCATAATTATTGGATTAATTGTTGGTTTTATTGCTGCAATTATGGGAATAGGTGGTGCTTTTATATTGGTTCCAGCAATGATTTATATAATTAAAATGCCAACTAAGTTAGTTCCTGGAACTTCTTTATTTGTTACTATTTTTGTAAGCGTAATTGTAACTTTCTTACACTCCTTTAATTATGGATCGATAGATTTACTTCTAGTGCTTATGTTGGTCATTGGTTCAATAATTGGAGTTCAAATTGGTCAAAAACTAGGGGAAAGAATTGATAGCTCTGGTCTAAGAGCTTTATTAGCAATTTTATTATTAGTTGTTGGAATAGCGATCGCTTACGACACATTTTTTGCAGAACAAGTTCAGGTTAAAATTCAAACATCAGTAAATACAGAACTTAATTTTTTCTCATCATTCATAATTGATTTTTCAAAAGAGATGCCTTTCTTTTATGGTTTGTTCACAATTATGTTTGCTGTTATTTTAGGAGTGGGTGCAGCTTTAATAAGACGTTTTGCATCAAATTTAAAAAGTAAAATTTTTATTAAGTCTTAATTAAAAAAATTTATATAAACCTCTATTGTGGTAATTGATATTAATCCAACTGTAGCCATAGCTGCAAAGCCGACTACAAAAGGTTTGTAGCCCATATTTTTAATATCTCTTAAGTTTGTTGAAAGACCAATTGCAGCCATTGCCATTGTTAAAAATATTTTAGATAAGATTTTTATATTTATTACTGTGGTTGCCCAAATCTCATTTTGAGAGGTAACAAATATATTATCTCCTACATTTCTAATGATTATCATGCTTACGAAACCCAATACAAAATATGGAAAAATACTAATTATAGAGTATTTTTTTTCTTTAACTTGCCCTCTATTATACAAAAAAGCGAATAAAGGGATCATAATGATTAAAAAGGTATTTCTTATTAATTTAGTAACGGTAGCGATATTCAAAGTTTCTGGGCTATTAAATTGTTGGTCATAAATAAGTCCTGCAGCAGCAACTTGAGCAGTTTCATGTATGGATGTACCTAGAAATAACCCAATTAATAATGATTCTCCATTAAAATAAAAATTTGCAAAATAAGGATAAATAAGTACTGAAAGGATTCCAAATATTGTAATATTTGCCACTGCATAAGAAATTTCATTTTTCTTTGCACCTATAACAGGAGCTGTTGCCATTATTGCTGTAGTACCACAAACTGTACTTCCAATTGAAATTAGATAAGACATTCGTCTTGGTATATTTAATTTTTTTACTAAAACTTTTATTACTATTAAAACGCTGACTATACAGATAATTATTAACGGGATTGCAATTTTACCAAATTCTAAAAATTCAAACGGTTTAAGTTGAATTCCTAAACAAATAATTCCTAATTTAAGTATATTTGACTGTGCAAAATTTAAACCTTTAAGAAATATATTTCTTATTTGAAATATATTTCCTAATAGAATTCCAAACAATATAGCAATCATGGCTGTAGATATGGGACTTTTTTCGTACCCCAAAAGCTCAATTCCAATAATGTTATTAATTCCTTGAGATAATGTATAAAGAACAAAAGCTAAAATTATACCTGGTAAAAATACCAAGTACTTTTTATAACTCATTAAATCAATGCTAATTAGGCACTTCGATAAAGTTTAGTCATCACAAATTCTTTATGACCCAAAGCTTCAGCGCACGTTAATCTTCCATTGGCTACTCTAAGAGTAGTTTTAATTAATTCATCTCCAGCTTCAGATAAATTCATTTCTCTTGAAAGAATTTTTGATACATCACAATCAATATGTTCACCCATACCTTTTACTGTTAAAGGGTTGGCTGTTAATTTAACTACAGGTTCAATTGGATTTCCAACAATATTACCTTGACCGGTTGGAAATAAATGAATATTGAAACCAGCGGCTGCTTGTAGAGTTACACATTCAGCTGCAGCTGATGAGGTATCCATAAAGTACAAACCTTTTCCTTTAGTTGGTTCTTCAGCAGGTTCTAGAACGTCAATAAACTTACAGTTTCCAATTTTTTGAAAGTTTCCAAAAGCTTTTTCCTCAATTGTAGTTAGTCCACCTGCGATGTTTCCAGCTGTTGGCTGACTTTCAGATAAATCATCGGTAGCTTCCTTTAATATGAAATCATTATACGCATTCCATGTATTCATAAACTTTTCAGATGCTTCTTTGGTAGCTCCTCTTGTAGCACAAACTTTTTCAGCCCCAGTAAGCTCTGAAGTTTCACCAAAGCACAAATGAACTCCCAATGGTTCTAATTTATCCATCAAATTTCCAACTGTTGGATTAGCTGCTAAACCTGATGTAGTATCAGACTCTCCGCATTTTACTGATATCCATAGATCACTTAATGGACATTCTTCTCTTTGTTTTTCAGATGCCCACATTACAAATTCTTGCGCTTTTTTTGAGGCTTTCATCGTTGTACCGATGTCGCCAGTTCTCTCGATGTGAAATCCTTCAACTGGTTTTCCAGTTTTTGCAATTCCATCAACTATTTTTTTAGTCCATTTAGGTTCAATTCCAATAACAATCACCGCTGCCACATTGGGGTTACAACCAGTACCAATCATTGTTCTAAAATGAAGTTCTAAATCAGCTCCAAATTGAAGTCTTCCATAAGAATGTGGGAGTGCAATTGTCCCCTTAATATTGTTTGCAACGGCTTCAGCACATGCATTTGAAATGTCATCAACAGGAAGAATAATTACATGGTTTCTTGTACCAGCTCTTCCATTTTCTCTTTTGTAACCTAAAAAACTTTTTGGAATTTCCATTTTATTACCACTTCTTAGTCTTTACATTATGAACATGCACATGTTCACCCTTTTTTGTTGATTTTACTACTTTACCAATATCGTGACCATATTTTAAAATTGTATCACCTTCATTAAGATCAACCATCGCAATTTTATGCCCTAGAGGAATTTCATCCAAAGATTGTATATTTACTGTGCTATCATCTTCCATTATCCAACAAAAACAATCTTGTTTTGGTGTGATTTTTTCTATTACTACTACTCCCACATTATCTTTTTTATCGTGAATTATAATGTCTGTGGCCATGTATAGTGTCGATTTGTTTGTTTGAATTTTTCAAAATCTTATATATTAATCGCTAAAATTAACAAACGAATTTTAACAGTATTAAAATTACACATTATAGAGGTTCTATTTTTATGACAAAAATGACAACAGAAGAGGCTTTTGTAAAAGTTTTACAAATGCACGGAATTGAACACGCCTTTGGAATTATTGGTTCTGCTTTTATGCCAATTTCAGATATTTTTCCAGATGCTGGTATTACATTCTGGGATGTTGCTCATGAAACTAATGGTGGATTAATTGCAGACGGTTACACAAGAGCTACAGGAAAAATGTCAATGGTTATAGCTCAGAATGGTCCAGGAATTACAGGATTAGTAACACCAATTAAAACTGCTTATTGGAATCATACACCACTTTTATTAGTTACCCCACAAGCTGCTAACAAAACTATGGGACAAGGTGGTTTCCAAGAAGTTGAACAAATGAATTTGTTTAAAGACATGGTTTGTTATCAAGAGGAAGTTAGAGATCCATCTAGAATGGCCGAGGTATTAAATAGAGTTATAGAAAAAGCTATACGAGGATCAGCTCCAGCTCAAATCAACGTACCAAGAGATTACTGGACACAAGTCATTGATATTGACCTTCCTCCAATTGTTAGATTGGAACGACAAGCAGGAGGTGTTGATGCAATTAAAAAAGCTGCAGACTTGTTATCTAATGCAAAATTTCCAGTAATTTTATCTGGAGCAGGTGTTGTTATTGGAGGTGCTATTGAAGATTGTAAAAAACTCGCAGAAAAATTAGACGCTCCAGTTTGTTCTGGTTATCAACATAATGATAGTTTCCCAGGAAGTCATCCTTTAGCAGCGGGACCTTTAGGTTATAATGGTTCAAAAGCTGGGATGGAATTAATTAAACAAGCAGATGTAGTTCTAGCATTAGGAACTAGGTTAAATCCTTTTTCAACTTTACCAGGGTACGGCATGGATTATTGGCCAAAAGACGCAAGTATTATCCAAGTTGACATGAATTCAGATCGTATTGGTTTAACAAAAAAAGTTTCAGTAGGTATTTGTGGAGATGCAAAACTAGTTGCACAACAATTATTAGCCCAACTTTCACCCACTGCAGGTGATACAGATAGACAAAAAAGAAAAGATATAATTCATCAAACTAAATCTGCATGGTTACAAAAATTATCAAGTTTAGATCATGAAGAAGACGATGAAGGAACAGTTTGGAACAAAGAGGCAAGAGAAAGAGACGCAGATAGAATGTCTCCAAGACAAGCATGGAGAGCAATTCAAGCTGGCATGCCTGAGGATGTAATTATTTCAAGTGATATTGGAAATAATTGTGCAATTGGAAATGCTTATCCAACATTTGAAAAAGGAAGAAAATATTTAGCGCCAGGATTATTTGGACCATGTGGATATGGTTTTCCATCAATTTTAGGTGCAAAAATTGGCTGTCCAGATACACCTGTAATTGGTTTTGCAGGTGATGGAGCATTTGGTATCAGCATGAATGAAATGAGTTCATGTGCAAGAGAAGAATGGCCTTCAATAACTATGGTAATATTTAGAAACTATCAATGGGGTGCAGAAAAAAGAAATTCTATTTTATGGTTTGATGATAATTTTATTGGAACAGAGCTTGATCCAGAACTTAGCTATGCAAAAGTAGCTGATGCTTGTGGTTTAAAAGGGGTAACAGTCAAAACAATGGAAGAAACTACCAATGCTATCAAGCAATCTTGTGACGATCAAAAGAAGGGGATTACAACATTTATTGAGGTAATTTTAAATCAAGAGCTTGGTGAACCATTTAGACGTGATGCGATGAAAAAACCAGTTAGGGTTGCCGGAATTAAAAAAGAAGATATGAAAAAGCAACCTTCTTTAATTTCTTAAGATCATTAAATATTCATATCAGGCCAGTCTTTATTATTGTATCTATCAAGTTCTTTTTTGGTGATTGGGCGAAATAAAACCCAAGCTACAACAACAACTAAAGCTATAAGTATTAACGTTTGCATAATTTAATTTATTACTGACATTGGATCTAATCTAGTTTGAAACCAATTAACTCTAAAATCTAGATGTGGACCGGTTGATCTTCCAGTTGAACCAACTGTTCCAATTATATCTCCTTGATTAATTTTATCACCTACAGAGACTAAAACATTTTCAAGGTGTGAATATATAGTAGAAATTCCGTGGCCGTGGTCCATTATAACAGTTCCTCCCGTGTAATATAAATCATCTTCTGCCATAGTTACAGTTCCAGATCCAGAGGATTTAATCATCGTTCCTTGTTTGGCAGCAATATCAATACCATAATGTGGCCATCGTGGTTTACCATTTAAAATTCGCTGACTTCCATAAACACCACTTATAATTCCTTCAACTGGCATAATAAATTTTTCTTTAAAGTATTGTAGATTTGAATTAATTGCCCGTGCTTCACCTATAGCATTATTTTCTTTTTTAATTCTTTTATAAACAGACTCTGGTGGAGTGACTTTACTTTCTGCAAGCCCATCAATTCTTTGAATGTTATATTTTCTTTTTTGAACTTTTTTAGTAATTATTGTTTTTTTTCCATTAAGAATTTTTGTAAAAGTAAGATCATATTTTTGATCTCTATCAATTCCAAAAACAAAATCTCCATCTTTTGAGACTTTTACCTTTTTTTTCCCAACTAAAATCTCAGCATTAGGGTCTGTGGTACCAAGTATAAAATGACCTTGTAAAAATTTTCCTTTAAATTCAATTGAATATGATGGAGATATTGATATTAATAAAATTAAAATAATTCTATAAATTATTGAGCTGTCCATCCACCGTCTATTATAATTGATGTTCCAGTAATCATAGAGGAAGCTGAGGATGCTAAAAAGCAAACTGTAGTGGCAATATCACTTTCAGTTGCAACTTTTCCAACTGGTATTTTTTCCAATACTAGCTTTTTAAACTTACTATTTTTAAAAAATCTTTTTACCATTGGGGTTTCTACAAAAGTTGGAGCTACAGAGTTAACTCTTATATTTTTTTTTGCTAATTCAACACCCATTCCTTTTGTCAAACCTTCTATTCCAAATTTAGTCATATTGTAAACATTTCTTCCAATCATTCCCACATGTCCAAGCTGAGAAGACATATTGATAATTGAACTGGGTCTTTTTTTATTCTTTAACATCTTTTTTACTACTAATTGAGCTACATTAAATGCAGCTTTCAGGTTTAAATCTACTAAATAGTTCATGCTTGATTGTTTTATTTTTTCAAAAGGTTCTGGAATATTTGTGCCAGCGTTGTTAACTAAAATATCAATAATTTTTATTTTATTTAATTTTTCTTTTAAATCTTGATAATTCATCACATCACATTGAATTTTAATGACTTTACCTTTAATTTTTTTAATATCTTTTTCCAATTTATTTAAATCAGATTGAGTTCTACTCAATGCAATTACAGTTGCACCTGCCTCTGCCAGTGCAATAGAACAAGCTCTTCCTAGACCTTTTCCAGCACCAGTTACTAAAGCATATTTTTTTTTGAGATTAATTTTCTGAAGATACATTATAAGAATAATATTTTAATATCCGTGTAAATCAACTCTACTGCAACCACTAAAATTGCTAATAATCCAATCCAAGCTATCCATCTGTATTTTTTAATCCATCCAGATATTAGTGTAGCAGCTGTTGCCATTAATATTATCGATAGAATTAAACCAAATATAAGAAGTCCATAATGTTCACCAGCAGCACCCGCAACTCCCAAAACATTATCTAAACTCATTGTGAAATCAGCTAATAGAACAGTCCAAATTGCCTTTAAGAAACTAGAGTTATCTACTTTAATATCTTCCTCTTTTTCAGACCCTTTAATTACATCGACGTAAAGTTTGTAAACAATATAAAGTAATAAAAGTCCTCCAATAAGTCTTAACCCTGTAATTTGTAAAAGATAAGCAGTAAGAAGTGTTAGTATTATTCTGAGTATTACTGCACCTCCTATGCCCCAAAAGATAACTTTTTTTCTTTGTTCAGGTGGAAATTTGGATGCAACCATACCAATGATAATTGCGTTATCCCCAGCTAAAACTAGATCAATAAATATTATTTGTGTTAAAATTGCTATTTGTTCAGGAGCAAATAATTCAGTAAACATTAATGATTAAGTATCATGTCTGCACCTTTTTCTGCAATCATTATTGTAGGAGCATTAGTATTGCCTGATGTAATATTTGGCATTATGGATGCATCAATCACTCTTAGGTTTCTTACTCCTCTGACCCTTAGTTTTTCATCAACAACTGACATTTCGTCTTGACCCATTTTACAAGTGCCAACAGGATGAAAAATTGTTTGAGCGTAATTCGAAGCTTCTTTTACTAGTTCTTCGTCATCATTAATGTTTATTCCAGGCCTATATTCTTCTGGTGAATACTTTTTAAAAGTTTCAGACTCCATGATTATTTTTCTAGTTAATTTTAGACCTTTAGCTGCAATCATTCTATCATTCTCAGTTGATAGATAGTTTTGTTTTATTTTTGCATAAGTCCTAGAATCTTTATCTACAATACTCACATGTCCTCTACTGGTAGGTTTTATATTGGATACTGTTGGAGTGAATGCGTGAAAGTCATGATTTTTAGTTGCACCCAATGTATCCATACTCATTGGCTGAACATGCCATTGCAAATCTGGCAATTCTAGAGAAGAGTCACTTTTGGCAAACATACAAAGTTGACTAGCTCCCATAGTCATAGGGCCAGTTCTCCTAAAAATATATTCCAATCCAATCATTAAATTGCCAAATAGACTATTAATTTTCTTGTTTAAAGATTTTAGACCACTTATTTTATAAATAGGTCTTAACATAAGATGGTCATGCAAATTTTCGCCAACTCCGTTTAAATTTTGCACCATTTCTATTCCAAGTTTACTCAATTTTTCTGAACTTCCAATTCCTGATACTTGTAAGATTTGTGGTGAACCAATTGCACCTGAGGATAATATTATTTCTCTATTAGCTTCGACTTTTTTTAACTTATCTCCCTGCCAAAATTCAACTTTTTTAGCTATTTTATTCTCAAAGATTATTTTTTTGACGTGTGCGTGTGTAATAATTTTTAAATTTTTTCTTTTTTTAATTGGATTTAAATACCCCACAGATGTACTACATCTAAAACCATCTTTCTCTGTAACTTGAAAATATCCACATCCATGATTGTCGCCTGTGTTAAAATCTTTAGTTTTAGGTATTCCAAACTCTTCTGCCGCATTTTGAAATTCATCTAAAAGTGGCAGATGAATTCTTTGATCAGAAACTGATAGTGGTCCATTTACACCATGAAATTCATTTTTACCTCTCTCTTGATCTTCAGCTTTTATAAAATAAGGTAATACATCATCCCATCCCCAACCAGTATTTCCTAATTGTCTCCAAACATCATAGTCTCTATTTTGACCTCTTATATATAACAATCCATTTATTGATGAACTTCCTCCTAAAGTTTTACCTCTAGGATATCTAATTGAAATGTTGTTCATACTTTCATCAGGCTCAGTTTTGTAGCACCAGTCAGTTTTTGGGTTGTGCATAGTTTTAAAATAACCTACAGGTATGTGTATCCAGGGATAATTATCTTTACCACCAGCCTCCAAAAGTAAAACTTTATGACTAGGATTTTCTGACAAT
Source organism: uncultured Pelagibacteraceae bacterium (assembly GCA_902594635.1). Taxonomy (GTDB): domain Bacteria; phylum Pseudomonadota; class Alphaproteobacteria; order Pelagibacterales; family Pelagibacteraceae; genus Pelagibacter. Next base: position 27,043 of record CACJMX010000006.1, on the reverse strand, counting down.
CTATTGGCAAGTACACAGCCAGCTGATCCAGCTCCGAGAATTATAAAATCAAAATTATCCATATTTTAGAACCTTTATAAGTGAAAATTTTTTTTTTTGTAATAAATCTGTACAAAAAAATTGTAAAAATCAATATTAGCACTTGTTTTGGATTTCAATATTTGAGAAGCTAATTTTTTTAAAAATAAAGAGAGGGAAAAAAATGAAAAAAATCATTTCAATGTTATTTGCAGTTGCAATGGTATTTGGATTTATTTCAAATGCTAATGCTGCAAAAACACTAAAATGTCAGACAGTTCTTAACACTAAAGCTGATGAAGTTAAGATGTTAAAGGATTTTACTGACACTGTTACAACGTTAACAGCTGGATCTCTAAAGTTTGAAATTTTACCTGCAGGAGCTGTTGTTGGTGTAAAAGAAACTTTAGATGCAGTTGATAAAGGTCTAATCGATTGTGGTTTCGCATGGACTCACTATTGGTCAGGTGATCACCCTGCAGCTATGTTATTTGGTTCGCCAGTAGCTGGTGGTGGAGTAGGTATTGATAATATCGCATTCTTATCTTGGTTCCAATATGGTGGTGGTAAAGAACTATATGACCAATTATGGAAAGAAATGGGAAGAGACATTAAAGGATTTATGATTCAACCGGTTGGACCAGAAGCATTAGGTTGGTTTCCAAAACCAATTAAAGACATGGCTGACTTTAGAAAATATAAATTCAGAACTCCTCCAGGAATTCCAGGACAAACTTATAAAGATATAGGTATCGCATCTGTAGCTATGGGTGGTGGAGACATTCTACCAGCTTTAGAAGCAGGTACAATTGATGCTGCTGAATGGTGTTGTCCAAAACCAGACCTAACTTTTGGTTTCCAAAAAGTATTAAAGCACTACTACTTACAAGGTTTGCACCAAGTAGTCGTAAATGCTGACTTTTATATTACTGGAAAAACTTACAATGCAATGTCTGATCATGAGAAGAAGTCTCTTGAAGTAGCTGCTAATGCGTCATTAGCAAAATCATTAAGTTACAGAATCTATGAGAATGGTAAAGCTTTGAAAGAACTAACAGAAGTTCATGGAGTAATTTTAGAAGATACACCTTCAGATTATTTCACAGAATATATGGCTGCTGCAAAAGCTTCTTTAAACAAGAATGCTGCAGATAACAAATTTTTCAATGAAGTATATACTTCAATGAAAGAATTTGCTGATATAGCAGTTCCTTTCTGGAGCGGTTCTCAAATGTCAAATGCTAAGCTAGGAATGGCTCACGCAGCAACATTAAAGTAATCAGTAATTAATCTTAAATTATATAATTAGAGCGGACTTAATTGTCCGCTCTAATTTTTTTAAAAGAATTTATATGGCGGAAGAACCAACTAAATTAGATATATCTGATGAAATGATTGCCGAAAGGCGAGGTGGTTCGGGAAAAATGCCAGAAGATATGCCATCTTGGATGGCAAGCACTATAGTTAACATTGATAAATTTAGTAAATGGGTTGGTAATGTTGTTTGCTGGATTTTAATACCATTAATTTTTGCGATGACTTATGAAGTTTTTGCTAGAAAATTATTTTTAGCTCCAACAATTTGGGCTTATGACATAAGTCGTTTTTTGTATGGAGCATTATTCATGCTAGGTGCTGCATACGCACTTTCTAAAGGTGTACATATAAGAGCCGACTTTTTATACAGAAATTTTAAAACTAAAAATCAAGGTAAGATAGATTTTTGGTTATATCTTTTATTTTATTTTCCAGGTTTATTAGTTTTTCTTTATATGACAATTGGATTTGTTGGAGAGTCTATTCAAAGAGGTGAGAAAGGTATGGATACTACATGGATGCCGTACATGTGGCCTATCAAATCCTGTTTATTAATTGGAATTATTTTTTTATTAATTCAAGGAATTTCAGAGTTATTTAAAAGTTATTGGGCTGCCACTAAAGGTGAATGGCCTGGAGAAGAAAAATGATTGCTGAGTTTATAGATCCAGCTATTTTAGGCTTCATTCTCGTAGGTGTAATGCTTTTTGCCATCTTTGTTGGTTTTCCTATTTCTTTTACATTAATATTTTTAGGTTTTGTTTTTGGTTACCTGGGTTTTGGTAAATTAGTATTTTATCTAATGACTCTCCAATTTTCGATGGTCATGACCGAACAAACACTCGCCGCCGTCCCACTCTTTGTCTTTATGGGTATAATGATGGAGCAGGCTGGTTTGATGGAGAGATTATTTTCTTCATTTCAATTGATGTTAGCAAAAGTAAAAGGATCTTTATATTATGCAGTGTTATTTGTTTCTGTAATTTTTGCTGCTGCAACAGGTATTGTTGGTGCCTCAGTAACAATTTTGGGAATTATGGCTGCCAAGTCAATGAATAGATCGGGGTATGATGTAAGATTAGCAGCAGGAACTATAACTGCTGGAGGGACTTTAGGGATATTAATACCTCCAAGTATTATGCTTGTTGTAATGGGACCTATAATGGAAATTCCAGTAATTGATTTATTTGCTGCAGCTATAATTCCAGGAATTCTTCTTGCAAGTTTATATGCTGGTTACGCTACAATTAGATGTATGATTAATCCAAAATTAGGTCCTGTTCTCCCAGAGGAAATGCGAGCTGCTAGCATGAAAGAAGTATGGGTTGAATTTTTCCTTGGATTAGTTCCCCCTGCAGCTTTAGTTTTTGCTGCTTTAGGAAGTATTTTATTTGGGTTTGCTACACCTACAGAAGCAGCAGGTTGTGGTGCAATGGGTGCTTTACTTCTCTCAATAGCTTATAGGAAGCTAACTCTACCAAAATTACAAGATGCTTTAGTTAAAACTCTTGAAATTACAGCTTTGATAATGGTTTTAGTTGCTGCATCAAACTTTTTTGGAGCAGTGTTTGCAAGATTAGGCACTCCTACACTATTAACAGAGTTTTTATTGGGTCTAGAAATGAACAAGTATCTAATCTTAGCGATGATAATGGTTATGATTTTTTTGCTAGGATGGCCATTGGAATGGGTGCCAATTGTGATGATTATAGTGCCGATTATATTACCTTTAGTTGAGGCTTTAGGGTTTAATTTAACTTGGTTTGCAATTTTGGTTGCTGTTAATTTACAAACCGCCTGGCTATCCCCGCCTGTAGCCCTGTCGGCTTATTTTCTTAAAGGCGTAGTCCCTGAATGGGATTTAAAAGATATTTACTACGGCATGATGCAATTTATGGTTCTTCAAGTAATAGGTTTAGTTTTAATTATTATTTTTCCTCAAATTGCTCTCTGGTTACCAACTCTCTTATATGGACAGTAGAATTTATTAGTTTAAGATAAATTTAGTGAATCAACCAAAAGTTAAATATTCTCTCTCTAATTGGGATCTGGTTACAGTAAATCCAAATTATAAAACTTGGAATTGGAAAGATCTTTTTTGTTTTTGGGCGGTAAACATACAAAGTGTAATCGGTTTCTCTCTGATCGGTTCTTTATATATATTGTATAGTCTTAATACTTTCGTTGTATTTTTTGGAACAATTTTAGGATCTTTTTTAGTTTATATTTTTTCGAATTTGATAGGCAGACCTTCTCAAAAATTTGGATTACCTTTTGCTGTTCTTTTAAGATGCTCTTTAGGTTTCAATGGTGCAAAGTTTTTTGGATTATTAAGAAGTTTAGTTGGAATTTTTCTTTTTGGTATTCAAACCTACTTTTTATCAAAATTACTAGTATACCTCATTAGAATATCAATCTTTTCAATAGATAATACTTTACTTGACCAAGAAATTTTCTTAACTTTTTTGTTTGGATTAAATGTAATTGATTGGTTCTCAATTATATTGGTGATAATTTTTCAAACAATGCTGTTTAGTATTGGAATTCAATATAATAAAAAACTAATCAATTATTCAGCAATAATAGTATATGTGGGAATGGTAATATTCTTCCTAACAGTTTTTCTTAGTGACGTTAAAATTACCATTCAAGCATTTTCAAATATTTTAAATTTTGAAAACCTGATAAACAAAAATAATATTTTACCACTACTAACGGTTGCAGGCACAATTTTTTCCTACTTTTCAATTATCATTGTAAGTTTCGGAGATTTTTCAAGATATGTGAAAAATAAGGAAGACTTAAATAAAGGAAACTTAAGCTTAATTCTGAACTTAATTATTTTTTCGTTCTTTTCTATTGCAATTGTTGTTGGTTCAGATGTTTTTTTAAATCAAAAATTTCAAGATATGGAAAGAATTTTTACAAATCCAACGGATATAATTGGTAAATTTAATAATTTACAAATTACAATAGTTGTTCTCTTCTTTATAATAATTGCCTCTGCATCGACCAATTTAGTAGCAAATTATATTCCTTCTCAGTATTCGCTTATTAATTTTCTTCCAAATAAGTTAAATTTAAAAAGTTCAAGTTATACTATTTCTATACTAGGATTAATCGTTGGGATATTTTGGCTAACAGTTTTAAGTCAAATTGGTGTTTTATCTTTTATAGATACATTCAGTTGTTTTTTTGGACCTTTATTTGGAGTTATTATTGCTGACTACTATTTAATAAAAAATCAAACTTTGAGTAATAAAGATCTTTACTCGGTAGAAACTCAAAGTATTTATTATTACTCACGTGGATGGCATATTAAAGGGACTTATTCAATAATTTTAGGATTTATTTTTTCAGCTTCAACAATATGGAATGGTAATTTGATGTTCCTCCAATCTTATGCATGGATTATTGGTGCATTTATTTCCTGGGTAACGTACTATTTATTAGCTAAAAAATAATCTTTATGCACAAATTTGATTTTAAAGATCAAACTGCTGTAATTACAGGTGGAGCCCAAGGCTTTGGTTTAGACATTGCAAAAAGATTTTTAGACTCTGGATGTAAAGTTTATATTTGGGATATAGACGAAAAACTTCTCAAAATTGTTGCTGACAAAATAAATAACCCTAATTTAAAATATTGTGTAATTGATGTTTCAAATTATGCTGAGATTGAAAAAATTGTTGATGAAATAACAACAAAAAATAAAATTGATATTTTAATTAATAATGCAGGAATTACAGGCCCAACGGATCCTCTTTGGAAATATGACGTAGAAATGTGGAATAAAATTATTCAAATTAACTTAATGGGAACCTTCAATTGTTGCAGAGCAATTGTGCCGAGTATGATCAGCAATAATTATGGCAGAATAGTAAATGTTGCCTCAGTAGCTGGCAAAGATGGAAATGCAAATGCTAGTGCTTACAGTGCCGGAAAGGCAGGTGCTATTGGGCTTACTAAATCTTTAGGAAAGGAATTGGCGGATAAAAATATTGCAGTTAATGCTGTAACTCCTGCTGGAGCTAAAACAAGAATTTTAGATCAAATGAGCAAAGAACATGTTCAAAGAATGCTTTCAAAGGTTCCAAGAGGTAGATTTCTCGAAATACATGAGTTTACATCACTGATTTGTTGGCTTTCTTCAGCTGAAAATACTTTTTCTACTGCCGCTGTCTTTGATATTAGTGGTGGCAGATCAACGTATTAAGTGGTCTATTGCTTAGATGCTTGATAATTATTATTAGTATTTTTTAAATTCTTACCCATTACTGGCGCTAGGATAATTACTGACCAATAAATTAGAAGTATAAAAATTGAAATTGTTTTCATGAATTTGATATAAGATTAAATATTGTAGCAAGAGTGTTTAAAATGTGACTGAATATTGTATTTACGAAAAAAATAATTATAAAAGCAGTTGTGTTTAAATTTATAATTTTATTATTCAGTCTCCTAATATTTTCTAAATTCTCTTTTGCAGAGTCAGTAAAAGTATTTGAATTTAGTAAAATCGAACTATCACAATTGAAAGTAAGAAAAGTAAGAGGGGCAGACAATAAAACAGTTTATTCTATTGGATCTAATGAAAATGGTAACTATTTAAAAGCAGTTGCAGAAAATGCTGGATCTGGTTTAGGAAAAGAAATTAAAATTGATTTAAACAAAACCCCATTTATCAATATTACGTGGAAAATTGAGCAAGATTTATCAGGTATTAACGAAAAAACTAAAAAAGGTCACGATTTTGCTGCAAGAGTTTTTGCTGTTAAAAAAACAGGAGCAACACCATTGTCAAACCGGGCTATTAATTATGTTTTTTCCAGTAATGTTGAGGTTGGTGAAAATTGGTCAAATCCCTATACTAAAAAATCAATAGATAATGTCCTATCTACCACAAAAGAAAATTTAAATAAATGGGTTACTGTAAAAGCAAATGTAAAAGAGGATTTTAAAAGATTTCATGACTTAAATGTCGATGAGCTTGATGGTTTAGCTATAATGTCGGACACAGATAACTCAAAATTAAAATCTGTTGCGTATTATCAAAATATTTATTTTTCAGAAGATTAAAGTTTTAAATATTTATTTAAACCCATACTTAAAAAAGACAACAAGATAGCTGCTATTACGTCTTCAATTGGCAGAGCTTTTGGGAAACCAAAATTCCAAACAACAACCCCAATTAACCACATAATATATACTTTCATTGATACACTTATATCTTAGTTTGTATTTAATTTTAAATTTTTTTGATAATATAATCCTATGGCTAAAAATTTTAATCATAAGATTAAAGTCTATTATGAAGATACTGATGCAGGAGGTATCGTATATTATGCAAATTATTTAAAATATCTTGAAAGGGCCAGAACAGAGTTGTTAGCAAATATCGGATTTAGTAATCTCAAAATCAAAGATAAATTTGGTGCTTCAATCGTTGTTAAATCATGTACGATTGATTATAAAAAATCTGCTTTTTTAGAAGATGTGTTAGATATTAATTCTTTTATAACTTCATTTTCAAAAACATCCATTTTAATGAAGCAAGAAATTTTTAGAACTCATGAATTAATAGTAATTGCTAAAGTTCATTTAGTGATTGTAAATGAAGAGGGTAAACCTATTAAAATTCCAGAAGAAGTTTTAGAAAATTTTCAACCATATTTTAACCCAAAATTATAATATTAAATATTTAAAAAATGGCACATGATTTAAAAAATCCCAGAACAATAAAGTATTCAAAACTTAAAAGTTTAATAATTAATTTTGAAACATTTTCAAAAAAATTTATATTATTTTGTATAATTATTCTTAATTTTATTTTTCATAAAAAAAAAAACCAATACATAAACATAGAAAATTATAAAGATAAAGATAGCAGATTTATTAATTACTTATTCTTAAGTCTTAGCCCAAAGTATAATTTTTCTTATGACCTCTCATTTACAGTAACAGATTTTATTAAAAAAATTGGAATTAAAAATTTTCTTAAACATGCCACACCTAATTTTTTTATAAAAAATCAAATAAAATTGAAGTTTTTTTTGAATAAACATAAAACTGAAAAGAATGAATTAAACTTTAATACAAATTATTTTTCTAAAATTAATAAAGATAAAATGTTTTTACCATATTATTTTTATCCAAAAGTTTATAATTATAGGTACAACAATTTAAAAAAATTTAAAAATAATATCAAAATTATAAAAATTTTTTTTTCAGGTTCAACTAATCAAGATGTCTATGGAAAATTTACATGGCATGACGATCAAAACAATAAATTCCTTAATAGAGTTGAAATACTTAACTATGTGATTAAAAATTTTGAGGATAAAATTTTCTTTCTAAAAAATTATAATGAGCTAACAAAAATTGATCATGTCAAGACACCAATAGTGTTATCAATTAATGATAATTTAATAAAAAAAACAAAAACAAATTTAACAAATAACCAACATTTTGAAATTATTTCTAAAAGTGACTTTTTATTGACTGCACCAGGTGCAGACATGCCCTTATGCCATCATTTTATTGAAGCAATAAAAATGAAATCAATACCAATTTCAAATTATGCACATTTACATCAGCCAGAAATTTTTCAGAATAATTATTTAAAATTTACAAATTTTGATACGTTAAACGATGCAATAATTAAAGCACTACATATGCCAATTGAACAAGTTTTGAGTTTACAGCAAAATTTAGAAAATTTTTATGACAATAAGCTCTCCCCTGAATCTTTTTTAAATAAATTTGAAAATCGAGATACTGACGAGGTTATTGCATGTAATGATGTTGAATCTTTAAAATGGTTAAAGTAAATTTTTAACAAGTCTTAAAATCTTTTTCATTTTTCTTTCATCTAAAAGACCTGTATTTACGTTCCTTGGACTTGGGTGATAACAAGAAATCAGTGTCTTTCCATCTGGTAATTCATACTTCTTACCATGCATGAAAATAATTTTATTTCTTAATTCATATTTTTCATAATATATTTTTATAAAATTATCAAATGCCACTTTACCCAAAGTTAAAATCACTTTTAACTCTTTCAAATATTGAATTTCATTTTGAAAATAATTAGAACAATTTTTTATCTCATATCCTGTAGGTTTATCTTGAGGGGGTACACATTTTAAAATATTAGTTATAAAAGTTGACTTAAGTATAAGACCATCATTCTTTTTTTTAGATAGGGGCTGATTACAAAACCCTTCATTATACAAGCACTTAAATAAAAAATCTCCAGATTTATCTCCTGTAAAAGCTCTTCCAGTTCTGTTGCCACCGTGGGCAGCAGGGGCTAATCCAACTATCAGAAGTTTTGCATTTTCTTTACCAAAACCAGTTACAGGTTTACTCCAATAATTTTCATCAATATTTTGTTTTCTTTTTTCAAGAGAAATTTTTTTGATAAAATTAGTCAATCTTCCACATTTTTTGCAATTTATAATTGTTTTATTAAGTTTTTTAAATTTAATATTCATTAATGAAATTTTTAAAAATTATTTTAATAATATTTATATCTTTAGCCACGCCTGTTAAAGCAGATTCAAAAAAAAATATAATTGAAAACTTAAAAGTAGGAGGGAAGTTAATATTTATAAGGCATGCTTATGCACCTGGGGGGGGCGACCCTGAAAATTTTAATATTTATGACTGCTCAACTCAAAGAAATCTCAGTGAAAGTGGAAGAATTCAGTCTAGAAAAATTGGTAATTTTTTTAAAGAAAATAGGATTAAAATAGAAGATGTCTATTCAAGTGAATGGTGTAGGTGCAAAGAAACAGCCTCTTTAGCATTCAAAAATTTCAAAACAAAAAGTTTTTTAAACTCTTTTTTTAGTTCTGAATTTGCACATAATAAAAATGAACAAATTAGAAATTTTCAAAAATTTTTATCTGATTGGGATAAAAAAACTAATATAGTTTTTGTAACTCATTTTGTTGTAATATCTGAGATATTTGATTACCCTTCTTCTTCAGGTGAAATAGTAATTTCAGATAAAAATTTAAAAATCATTGATACTTTAGAAATAGAGTATTAAATTAAATTTATGTCCTCTAAAAAAGCAATGCGACAAGCACAAAAACAAGCATTTGCTAAACATCGGTCCAATATCACTAATAGTAGATTTAATTTAAAGAAAAAAAATTTGGTAGATAAAAAAAGTAAAGATAAATTGAAAGATTAACTTTGTTGATCAAATTTCTCAATTTTTTTACAAGTTGATATTTTTGAAATACCTTCAATATCATTTAAAACCGATTTCATAAATATCTCTGGTTTTTCTTTATAAAATAATATTTGAGTATAGAATTGAGGATAACCATGTCTTAAAGTAAAAATTTTATCATCCTCCTCATAGATATTTCTTACATAAGTATTAGACTTTTTAACACTAAGATCAGTAATTCTATATTTCTGATAAGTTTTTTCAGTGTAAACATAATTTCTTGTCATAAGCAATTCATTAAGATTTAAGATGTATTCATTTTTTAAAAATTCATCCTCTTTATGGTCACACTTACTTAATACAATTATTTCAGAATAAGTTTTGGTAAGACTTAATATTAAAATTGAAAATATTAAAATAAGTATTCTTAAGTTATTTTTTTTCATTCTTATCAGCAAAAAATAATGCAATTAAAAATATAATTGTCCATATAAAAACGCCAATAGTTTTAATGAATGATGTCTCTGCAGCCCATACCTCAAAAAAAAGAGCACCAATAATTATTCCTGTAGCATAAATAATACTAATTAATTTTACTTTACTCATATAGATCTTTATTCTTTAATTTGATTTTTTTTAAATAAAGAAATTCCATTGTTTGTCTTGTATTCATAAGACTCATTGAAGCTCTCAAGTTGCCAGCCGGTCAATCTTTTCTTTATAGACTCTAAATTATTTTTTTTCCAATCATCAGATGTATCCTCTTTCTTCCATACTTGTTTTTCTTCATTGCTTCTTCCACAACCATAACAATACCCTGTTGAAGGATCAGTTTTACAAATACTTATACATGGTGAAATAATCATTTTATTAAGTTTATATAAAATTAATTAGATAAATAGATAATTTTTTAATATTTGTCATTGGACAAATAGTTTCAATAATATATAAAACCTCGTAATTTGTGGGGCGATGGCGGAATTGGTAGACGCGTTGGTCTTAGGAACCAATATTTTCGGATGTGAAGGTTCGAGTCCTTTTCGCCCTACCATTAAATTATTATGAAAGTTACAGTAGAAAATAAAAAAGGTTTAAATAAAGATCTAAAAATTTTAATCGATAAAGAGACTATGAGCTCTTATATGGATGAAAAGTATGAAGAAATTAAAGGTACTGTAAATCTTAAAGGTTTTCGTCCAGGAAAAGTGCCAAAAGAAGTTTTAAAAAGACAGTTTGGTAAAGCGGTATTTGGTGAAGTATTGGACAAAGTTTTAAAAGATTCCTCAACAAAAGCTTTAGAAGAAAATAAAATAAAACCAGCTGGCCAACCAAAATTAGATTTAAAAACTTATGGTGAAGATAAAGAATTAGAATATGTATTATCAGTTACTGAATTACCTAAAGTTGATATTAAATCTCTAGAAAATATAAAGTTTGATCAATACTCAGTTAAGATAGATGAAAGTGAAACTGAAAAAAGAATAAAAGAAATAGCAAAAAACCAACCTAATTTTAAAGACACAAAACCTGAAACAAAAGCTAAAGAGGGTGATCTGATCACTTTAGATTACAAAGCAACAGTAGATGACAAGGAATTCAAAGGGAATGAAGGAAAAAATACTCAATTAACTCTGGGAAAAGATTTATTTCTTAAAGGATTTGATAAGCAGTTAATTGGAGCTAAGAAAGACGATGAAAAAATAGTTGAAGCTATATTACCTGAAAATTTTCCTGAAAAAGATTTGATAAATAAAAAAGCTAAATTTAATTGTAAAATTTTAAGTGTAAAACAACCAGAAGAAGTTAAAATTGATGATAGTTTTGCAAAAAATCTAGGCGCAAAAGATTTGAAAGATCTTAAAAACTTAATTTCTAGACAAATAAATGATGAGTTTAAAAACTCATTGGATCAATTGTCAAAAAATCAAATTTTAAAAGAAATTGAAAAAATTCAAGTAGAAGAAGTCCCTGGAAATTTAATTGAAGAAGAAGTTAAAATACTTTCTCAAGGAATGCCTGAAGAAGAAGCCAAAAAAAATAAAAAAAATTTTGAAGAAAAAGCTAAAACGAGAATAAAAACAGGTTTAATTTTAAATGAATTTGGCGAGAAAAATCAAATTAAAGTTAGCGAGGTAGAAATTCAAAATGAGGTTCAGAAACAGTTGAGGATGATGCCAGGACAAGAAAAAATAGTAATGGACTTTTATCAAAAAAATCCTTCTGCAGTCGCCAGTTTAAGGGGAACAGTATATGAGGAAAAAATTTTAAATTTGATTAAGGAAAAAGGCAAAGCAAATAAAAAAGAAATATCAAAATCTGAAGCAGAAAAAATTTTAAAAGAAGCTCATCAACATGACCACAACCACAACCACAATCACGATCACGATCATGGTGATGAAAAAAAAGACACAAAGAAAAAAACCGATGTAAAAACTGCTAAAGAAAAAAAATCTTCAACAAAAACAGTAAAATCAAAGCCAGCACAAAAAAAAGCAAAAAAAGTTAGCAAAAAGTAATCTCAAGTTGTATAAAAGAAGTCGAATCAATTTATGACAACAAATTTATCTGAACATATGAGTAACCTAGTGCCTATGGTGGTGGAGCAATCTAGCAAAGGTGAAAGAGCTTATGATATTTATTCACGATTATTAAAAGAAAGAATAATTTTTTTAACCGGTCAGATTAATGATAATGTGGCTTCACTTGTTACAGCTCAGTTATTATTTTTAGAGGCAGAGGATCCAAAAAAAGAAATTTATTTATATGTCAATAGCCCTGGCGGATTAGTAACTGCTGGACTTGGTATTTATGATACTATGCAATATGTAAAACCTGACATCTCAACCTTATGTATTGGACAAGCTGCATCGATGGGATCATTTTTATTGGCAGCTGGAACTAAAGGAAAAAGATTTTCTTTACCAAATTCAAGGATAATGGTTCACCAACCATCTGCTGGTTTTCAAGGTCAAGCAACTGATATCGAGATTCATGCAAATGAAGTTTTGTCATTAAAAAAAAGATTAAATGAAATTTACTCAAAACATACAGGTAAAAGTGTTGATGAAGTGAAATCTGCGCTTGAAAGAGACAATTTCATGACTGCTGATGTTGCAAAGTCATTTGGTCTTATTGACGAAGTTGTAGAAAAAAGATCTTAATACACCATATATTGATTTAGAATATTCCAAACTTGATTAGTAGGAGTCTTCTATAATAAAGTATTACAATTGATTCGTTTAAAAATTTATGACTACAAATAATAAAAATATTCTTTACTGTTCTTTCTGTGGAAAGAGTCAACATGAAGTAAGAAAATTGATTGCTGGCCCAACTGTATTCATTTGTGATGAGTGCGTTGAGCTATGTATGGATATTATTAAAGAAGAAAGTAAAGACACTTTTGTTAAACATCAAGATGGTCTTCCTTCTCCAAAAGAAATTTGTACAGTTTTAGATGATTATGTAATTGGACAAGCTCATGCAAAAAAAGTTTTGTCGGTTGCGGTTCACAATCATTACAAAAGATTAAATTATGAGAGCAAAACAAGTAAAAACGTTGAGCTTTCTAAATCCAATATACTTTTAGTTGGTCCTACAGGCTGTGGTAAAACTTTATTAGCACAAACTTTGGCAAGAATTTTAGATGTTCCGTTTACGATGGCTGATGCAACCACATTAACTGAAGCAGGGTATGTTGGTGAAGATGTAGAAAATATTATTTTAAAATTATTACAAGCCTCAGATTACAATGTAGAGAAAGCCCAAAGAGGAATCGTATATATCGACGAAGTTGACAAAATAAGTAGAAAATCTGAAAATCCATCGATAACAAGAGATGTCTCAGGTGAAGGTGTGCAACAAGCTTTACTAAAAATTATGGAAGGTACTGTTGCTAGCGTACCTCCTCAGGGTGGAAGAAAACATCCACAACAAGAATTTTTACAAGTTGATACAACAAATATACTGTTTATTTGTGGAGGCGCATTTGCTGGACTAGATAAAATAATTTCTCAAAGAGATAAAGGAACTTCAATTGGATTTGGTGCTGATGTAAAAAATACTCAAGATAAGAAAACAGGAGAGTGGATGAAAGGACTTGAGCCTGAGGATCTATTAAAATTTGGATTAATCCCAGAATTCATTGGTAGATTACCCATGATTGCTACACTTGAAGATTTAGATGAAAAATCTTTAATAAAAATATTACAAGAACCAAAAAATTCTTTAACAAAACAATATCAAGAATTATTTAAATTAGATGGAGCTAAATTAATATTTAAAGAAAATGCTCTAAAAGAAATAGCTCAAAAAGCTATAAAGAAAAAAACAGGCGCAAGAGGATTAAGATCGATCTTGGAAAATATTTTGTTAAAAACAATGTACGACTTACCAAGCCGAGAAGATATTGATGAAGTAATTGTTGATGCAAGTGCAGCAAAAGGTCAATCCCAACCTATTTTGGTTCATTCAAAAGGTGACAATAAATCTAAGTCTAATAAGACTACAGCGGCTTAATATCCTCAATAACCAGCAAAAACCTATTGCAAAATAAAATATAATATCCATATTAGCAATATGGATGTTAAAATCTCACTGCCGTTACTTCCCTTAAGAGATATTGTAGTTTTTCCAAGCATGGTTATTCCGTTATTTGTAGGAAGAGATAAATCAATTTCTGCATTAAACGAAGTAATGAAGAAAGACAAAAAAATCATACTAGTCACTCAAAAAAATTCTGAAATTGATGATCCAAGTAAAACTGATGTTTTTATGTATGGATGTGAAGGAAATATTTTACAATTATTAAAATTACCAGATGGTACTGTTAAGGTTTTAGTAGAAGGAATAAAAAGAGTTAAAATTTTAGATTTTAAAGATAATGAAAAATTTATTACTTGTGACTATACTTATTTTAACGATGTCCTCTCTAAGGATGAAGACCTGTTTCCATTAGCAGCAACCGCTTTAAGAAGACTAGAAAAGTTAACATCTATTAATAAAAAAATTTCTAACGAAACAATAAATACAATTAAGCAACTAAAAGACCCATCTCAAATTGCAGACAATATTGCATCACATATAGTGGCTTCGATTTCTGAAAAACAACAAATTTTTGAAACCAATGATGTTAAAAAACGATTAAACGCCATAATTAAAATTATGGAAAATGAAACTAGTATAATTGGTGTTGAAAAAAGAATTAGAGGAAGAGTTAAAACTCAAATGGAAAAAACTCAACGTGAATATTATTTAAATGAACAACTGAAAGCAATTCAAAAAGAACTTGGTGAAATTGAAGATGGGAAAGATGAAACTACAAGTATAAACAAAGCAATCACTAAAGCTAAGATGCCAAAAGATGTAGAAAAAAAATGTCTTCAGGAATTAAAAAAATTAAAAAATATGAGCCCAATGTCAGCTGAAGCTTCTGTAGTAAGAAATTATTTAGATTGGATGACAGAACTTCCATGGCATAAAAAAAGTGAAGTTGATATTGATTTGGCGAAGGCACAAAATACTTTGGACAAGGACCATTTTGGCTTAGAAAAAATTAAAGAGAGAATATTAGAGTTCCTTGCAGTTCAAAAAAGAATGGAAAAAATTAAAGGACCAATTTTATGTTTAGTTGGACCACCGGGTGTTGGTAAAACTTCATTAGGAAAGTCAATTGCTAAAGCAACTAATCGAGAATTCGTGAGAATGTCTGTTGGAGGCATGAGAGATGAAGCTGAAATCAGAGGCCATAGAAGAACTTATATAGGCTCACTACCAGGCAAAATTATTCAGATGATGAAAAAAGCTGGAACAAAAAATCCATTAATTTTATTAGATGAAATTGATAAAATAGGAAATGATTACAGAGGAGATCCTTCTTCTGCTTTATTGGAAGCTTTAGATCCTGAACAAAACACAACCTTTAATGACCATTATTTAGAAGTAGATTATGATCTTTCAGATGTAATGTTCGTTACAACTGCAAATACATTAAATATTCTTCCGCCATTATTAGATAGAATGGAAGTCATTAGACTAGCTGGTTATACAGAGGATGAAAAAATAAATATTGCTAATAAATATTTGTTACCTAAACAAATTAAAGATAACGGTGTTAAAGATAAAGAAATGAATTTAAGTGATAACATCATTAAAGAAGTAATAAGAGGTTACACTAAAGAATCTGGAGTAAGAAATCTAGAAAGAGAAATTTCGAAAATAGCACGAAAAGTCGTTAAGAAAATTGTTGCTGGAGAAGAAAAGGAAGTCAATGTAAATAATAAAAATTTGTCTGACTTTCTTGGAGTTGCAAAATTTAATTTTGGTGAATTAGAGACTGATGATAAAGTCGGTATTGTTATTGGACTTGCTTGGACAGAGTATGGTGGGGAGATACTTAAAATTGAAACAGTAACTATGCCTGGTAAAGGTAGAATGCAAATTACAGGTAAGCTTGGTGATGTAATGCAAGAGTCAGTTAAAGCTGCAAAATCTTTTGTTAGATCTAAATGTCTTGAATATGGAATTATTCCTCCATTATTTGAGAAGAAAGATTTTCACATTCATGTCCCTGAAGGTGCCACTCCTAAAGATGGTCCATCAGCAGGTGTTGGAATGGTTACGTCAATTGTATCTTCAATTACAAATATCCCAGTAAGAAAAGATTTGGCAATGACTGGAGAAGTTACTTTAACAGGTCAGGTTTTACAAATTGGTGGATTAAAAGAAAAATTATTAGCAGCACATAGAGCTGGAATCAAAGAAGTTTTAATACCAAAAGATAATGAAAAGGATCTTGTGGATATGCCGAAAAAAATAATGGATGATATTAAAATCACTCCAGTAGAGCATGCAGATCAAGTAATTAAAATAGCTTTAACAAAAGAATTGAAACCCACTGAATGGGTTGAAGTAGACATAACTAAAAAAGATGATAAATCACAAGCTAGTATTCAGTAATAATCAAACTCTTTAAAATGGAATTTATATTAGGCTTTTTGGTATTTATATTTTTAGCTATTTATTTATTAAGACCTATTTCCAAACAAGAGAAAGATAACTTTGAAAAATAAGTCAAATTGGAGGGGTGGATTTTAATAATTTTCCTCTATTTTAAAGTAATTAATAAATCTTGACGTTATTATTGTAGAAGATATAAATCACGATACTTTTGGGTTATGGGCGGTTAGCTCAGTTGGTAGAGCATCTCGTTTACACCGAGGGGGTCATAGGTTCGAGTCCTATACTGCCCACCAAAAGTTAAAGTGGGGGTGTAGCTCAGTTGGTTAGAGCGATCGCCTGTCACGCGATAGGTCGAGGGTTCGAGTCCCTTCACTCCCGCCACTTTTTTCAAAAATTTCTGTCAATTCATAAAACATTGATATTGTTGGCTTATTTTGGCTACTCTTTATAAACAATTGAAATCGTTATGTTTTTTTTTATTGAAAAATGTGACGTATCAGCGCTTCACGAACAATTAAAAAATGATATATAGACTTCAATGTTATCCGATTTTTTGCAAGATTACCTTTCTATAATAATTTTCTTATTCCTAGCTTTAGGTTTGAGTTGCGCTTTTGTGGTTGTTAATTTTGTTCTTTCGCCAAAAAAACCTGATCCTGAAAAACTTTCTGCTTATGAGTGTGGATTTGAACCATTTGAAGACTCTAGAATGGAGTTTGATGTAAGATTTTATCTGGTTGCAATTTTATTTATTATTTTTGATTTAGAAATTGCTTTCCTTTTTCCTTGGGCAATCTCATTAGGCAATATTGGTTTATTAGGTTTTTCTTCAATGATGATTTTTTTATTCATACTTACAATTGGTTTTATTTATGAGTGGAAAAAAGGTGCTTTAGACTGGGAATAAAATAAAAATATTATGAATAATAAAATAGACCAGGTACCTGATGAATTTAAACAACTTGCTGATGACTTTAGTAAGAATGGATTTATTACAACTTCTCTAGATAATTTAATTAATTGGTCTAGATCAGGATCATTACATTGGATGACATTTGGACTTGCATGCTGTGCAGTTGAAATGATGCAAACAGCTATGCCAAGATATGATTTAGAACGTTTTGGTGCCGCTCCCAGGGGATCTCCAAGACAATCAGACGTTATGATAGTAGCTGGAACTTTAACTAATAAAATGGCTCCAGCTTTAAGAAAAGTTTATGATCAAATGCCTGAACCCAGATATGTTATTTCTATGGGTAGCTGTGCGAATGGAGGTGGATATTATCATTACTCATATTCAGTTGTAAGAGGCTGTGATAGAATTGTACCTGTGGATATTTATGTGCCTGGATGTCCTCCTTCCGCAGAAGCCTTACTGTATGGAATATTACAACTTCAAAAAAAGATTAGAAACAAAGGTTCAATTACAAGGTAATCATGCAAACGTTAATTGATCTGGAAAAAAAAATTAATTCTGAATTAACAACAAAAATAAATAAAACTGAAATTAAATATAATCAGATTTATATTGAGACTGACAAAGATGATTTAATTGACGTAATTTTATTTTTAAAAACAAATTCAGATACAAAATTTAGGCAACTTATAGATATTACTGTTATTGATTATCCAGAAAATAGTCAAAGATTTGAAATAGTTTATTTGTTCTTAAGTCACGAATTTAATCAAAGATTAATTCTAAAATATTCAATTGCAGAAAATGAAATAATACCTTCTATAACCAGTATTTTTCCATCAGCTAACTGGATGGAAAGAGAAGTATTTGACATGTATGGTGTATCTTTCAAGGATCATCCAGATTTAAGAAGAATACTAACAGACTATGGATTTGAAGGTCACCCACTTAGAAAAGATTTTCCTTTAACAGGACACACCGAAGTTAGATATAGCGAAGACCAGAAAAAAGTAATTAGCGAACCTGTTAAACTTGAACAAAATTACAGAAATTTTGATTATGAAAGTCCATGGGAAGGCACAAAATATATTAAAGAAGAATTAGATAATAATGACAAAAAAAATTAAAAATTTAAATTTAAATTTTGGTCCTCAACATCCTGCTGCTCATGGAGTATTAAGATTAATTTTAGAGCTTGATGGTGAAGTAGTTGAAAAAGCAGATCCTCATATTGGATTATTACACAGAGGCACTGAAAAATTAATTGAGAACAAGACTTACATGCAGGCTGTACCATATTTTGATCGATTAGACTATGTTGCTCCAATGAACCAAGAGCATGCTTTTGCTTTAGCAACTGAAAAGGTTCTTAAAATTGATGTCCCAATCAGAGCTCAGTACATAAGAGTAATTTTTTGTGAGATAGGAAGAATTTTAAGTCATATTTTAAATGTTACTACACAAGCTCTTGATGTAGGGGCATTAACTCCATCTTTATGGGGTTTTGAAGAACGGGAAACATTAATGACTTTTTACGAGAGAGCATCAGGTTCTAGACTTCATGCAAATTATTTTAGAGCTGGTGGTGTTCATCAAGATTTACCTCAAGGACTAGAGGAAGATATTGCAAAATTTTGTGAAACATTTCCAAAAATTATTAATGATTTGGAAAGTTTATTAACTGATAATAGAATTTTTAAACAAAGAAATGTGGATATAGGTGTTGTTACAAAAGAGGACGCTTTAGACTATTCTTTCTCTGGCGTTATGATTAGAGGATCTGGAGTTCCATGGGATTTAAGAAAATCTCAACCATATGATTGCTATGAACAATTAAAATTTAAAATACCAGTTGGTAAAAATGGAGATTGCTATGATAGATACTTATGCAGAATAGAAGAAATGAAAGAAAGTGTTTCAATCATAAAACAATGTCTATCAAAAATAGAAAAAGGGCCAATTAAATCATTAGATGGAAAAATAAGTCCACCATCAAAAAAAGAGATTAAACAATCAATGGAAGCTCTTATTCATCATTTTAAACTTTTTACTGAAGGCTACCGTGTCCCTAAAGACGAAATTTACACTGCTGTTGAAGCTCCTAAAGGTGAATTTGGTGTTTATTTGATTTCAGATGGATCTAATAAGCCCTACAAATGTAAAATAAGAGCTCCAGGATTTTCACATCTTCAGTCAATGGATTATTTAATTAAAGGTCATATGTTAGCAGACGTTCCAGCAGTTTTGGGCTCCTTGGATATAGTATTTGGAGAGGTGGATAGATGAGTTTAAGAAGACCTTCAAAAAATCAACCAGAAGTTTTTGAATTTAATTCCTCTTCATTGGAGGAAGCGAATAAAATCATTTCTAAATATCCTAAAGGTAAACAACAAAGTGCAGTTATGGCTCTTTTATATATCGCTCAAAAACAAAACGATAATTGGATACCTCTAGTAGCAATGAAATATATCGCAAAATTTCTAGATATGCCCTACATAAAAGTTTATGAGGTCGCAACCTTCTATACCATGTATAACCTAGCTCCTGTTGGAAAATATTTTGTTCAGGTTTGCACAACTACACCATGTATGATTAGGGGTGCAAATCAATTAGTTGAAGCTTGCAAAGAAAAAATTTCAGAAAACGAAAATCAGTTATCAACTGATAAAAACTGTTCTTGGATGGAAGTTGAATGTTTGGGTGCTTGTGTAAATGCACCAATGATGCAAATTAATGATGATTATTATGAAGACTTAGATAAAGAAAAAACATTAGAAATATTTGATAAAATTTCTAAAGGTGAAACTCCTAAACCAGGATCTTATCGAGGACGATTAAATACTGAACCAGAAAATAATAGAAAAACACTTATGGATATTAAAAATGCTTAAAGATCAGGATAGAATATTTAAAAACTTATATAATGACATGGGCGCAGATGTTGCTGCTGCTCAAACAAGAGGGGATTGGGTAAATACCTCTGATTTAACCTCAAAAGGCAGAGATTGGATAATTAACGAAATAAAAGACTCTCAATTAAGAGGTAGAGGAGGTGCAGGTTTCCCTACTGGTTTAAAATGGTCTTTTGCTCCAAAAGAAGTTGGTTCTAGACCTCATTATTTAGTCATTAATGCTGACGAGTCAGAACCAGGCACGTGTAAAGATAGAGATATTTTAAGATTTGAACCTCATAAATTAATTGAGGGATGTTTGATAGCCTCATACGCTGTTCAAGCTCATGTTTGTTATATTTATATCAGAGGTGAATATTTTATAGAGGGTCAAAAATTACAAGCAGCCATTGATGAGGCTTATGAAAAGAAGTTATTAGGTAAAGATGCTGCTGGAACTGGATGGGATTTAGATATCTACATTCACTATGGAGCAGGTGCTTATATTTGTGGTGAAGAAACAGCTTTACTTGAAAGTATAGAAGGCAAAAAAGGGCAACCAAGGTTAAAACCTCCTTTTCCGGCATTGATTGGACTTTATGGATGTCCAACAATTATTAATAATGTTGAAACTATAGCTGTTGTGCCAACAATTCTTAGAAGAGGTGGAAAGTGGTTTTCCTCATTAGGAAGAGAAAAAAATACTGGTACAAAAATTTTTTGTATATCGGGCAATGTAAATAATCCATGCAATGTAGAGGAAGAGATGAACATACCATTAAAAGAGTTAATAGAAGTTCATGCTGGTGGAGTAATTGGTGGTTGGGAAAACTTACAAGCAGTAATTCCAGGTGGATCATCAATGCCTCTAATACCAAAAGAAAAATGTGAAACGTTAACAATGGACTTTGACTCACTAATGGCTGAAAAAAGTGGATTAGGTACTGCAGGAATTGTTGTTATTAACAAAGATCAAGACATTATTAAATGTATGGCAAGAATAGCCAGATTTTACAAACACGAAAGTTGTGGTCAATGTACTCCATGTAGAGAAGGTTCAGGTTGGATGTGGAGAATGTTAGAAAGAATGGCAAAAGGAGACGCTACTAAAGATGAAGTAGAAATGCTAGGTGATGTAACAAACCAAATTGCCGGACATACAATTTGTGCATTTGGTGAAGGATCTTCTTGGCCAGTACAGGGATTGTTAAGACATTTTAAAAAAGAAATTGAGGAAAGAAACAATCTAGATCCAATTGTACAGAAAAAAAACAATATTCCTTACTTAGTTGACCAACATTTATTAGATAAAAAAAATGCCTAAACTAAAAGTAAATGACATTGAAGTAGAAGTAGAAGACGGTCTAACAGTCTTACAAGCGTGTGAAAAAGCTGGAGTAGAAATTCCAAGATTTTGTTATCACGAAAAATTGTCTATAGCAGGTAATTGTAGAATGTGTTTAGTTGAAATGGAAAAATCTCCTAAACCAATTGCTTCTTGTGCAATGCCCGCATCAGAGGGAATGAATATTAAAACCAATACCCCTTTTGTCGAAAAAGCTAGAAAAGGAGTTATGGAATTTCTTTTAGCTAACCATCCTTTAGATTGTCCAGTGTGTGATCAAGGAGGTGAGTGTGATCTTCAGGATCAATCTATGTTTTATGGAGTAGACAAATCAAGATTTAAAGAAAATAAAAGATCTGTTCCAGAAAAATATATGGGACCACTTATAAAAACTCAAATGACGAGATGTATACATTGTACACGATGTGTGAGATTTGCCACTGAAGTTGCTGGAGTATCCGAATTAGGTGCAATCGGGAGAGGTGAGAATATGCAAATTACGACATATTTGGAACAATCAATGCAATCCGAACTGTCAGCAAACGTAATCGATCTTTGTCCTGTTGGTGCTTTAACTTCAAAACCTTACGTATTCGAGGCAAGACCTTGGGAACTTAAAAAAACAGAGACTGTAGATGTAATGGATGCAGTTGGGTCGAATGTTAGAGTGGATACCTACGATTGGGAAGTCAAAAGAGTTTTACCTTTAATTAATGAGGACATTAATGAGGAATGGATTTCAGACAAGACTAGATATGCATGTGACGGTTTATTAAATCAAAGATTAGACACACCTTTTATCAAATACAATGGCAAATTTGAAAAAGCTTCATGGGATGAAGTGTTTAAAATTATTAAATCTAAATTTGAAAACTCATCAAAAGAAAAGATTTGTGGATTTGTTGGAGATTTAACTAATATGGAAACAGGCTATATTTTTAAAGAGTTTTTTGATCGAACTTTAAGCAATCATAACTACGACTCTAGATCTGATAACAGATATGTAGATATCAAAGAGAGAGAAAATTATATATTCAACTCCTCTATAAACGGAATTGAAGATGCAGATTTGATATTTTTAATTGGGGCAAATCCAAGATATGAAGCTACAATTTTAAATGCGCGAATAAGGAAAGCTTTTGTAAATAATAATACCAAAATAATCTCACTTAATGATGTTGGAGATTTAACTTATCCATATGAGAGTTTAGATGGTCAAACTCAATCAATAAAAAATATTTTTGAGGGATCAGATGAAATATCTAAAAAAATCATCGATGCTAAACACCCAATGATTATAATGGGTGAGTCATTACTAAAATTAAATTCAGCAAATTATTTGTTTAATTTGATTAAGGGTTTTTTAAATAAAAATAATAAATTTACCGATAACTGGAACCCATTAAATATTTTATCTTGTGATGCTTCAACGGTTGGTAATTTTGATTTAGGAATAATCAATAATGATATTAATTTAACTAAAGAATTAAAGTCTAATAAATTTGAAATTGTTTATTTAGTTGGACAAGATGATTTAGAATTAGATAAAAAAGATGAATTTATAATTTATCAAGGAAGTCACGGAGATAAGGGAGCAGAGATTGCAGACATCATTTTACCAGGATCAGCTTACACAGAACAGGATGGTCATTTTACAAATCTAGAAGGAAAAATACAAAAAGCATATAAAGCATCTTATCCTCCAGGTGATGCTAAAGAAGACTGGCAAATTATTAATGAACTTGCTGAGGTAATGAATAATAGAAAATTATTTAATGACAAAGATGAATTAGAAAGTAGCATGTTTAATTTTCTTAAACTACAAAAAGAGAAGGAAATTGTTGATAGTAAAGAACAGCTAAATTCAAATTTTCAAAATGAAAAATTAAATATTCAAGTAAAAGATTATTATTTTTCAAATGTTATTGCTAGATCTTCAAAAACTATGATTGAGTGCAATAATTCTAAATTAAATCTAAAATCAACAGGAACAGAAGGATAGATGGAGTCTTTAACTATATTGTTTGATCAAGTTTATAAAATTCTTTTTTTGCTAGTTCCTGTTTTAGTATCAGTTGCTATGGTTGTATGGCTGGATAGAAGGGTATGGGCTTTTGTTCAAAAAAGACAAGGACCTAACGTTGTAGGTCCCTTTGGTTTACTTCAATCTCTTGCTGATGCATTAAAATACGTATTTAAAGAAATTATTATCCCTTCTAGTTCCAACAAGGTAATTTTTATTCTTGCACCAATCGTTACAATGACACTTGCATTAATTTCTTGGGCAGTAATTCCATTTAGTGCAACTCAGGTGTTAGCTGATATTAATGTTGGAATTCTTTATTTATTTGCTGTTTCATCACTTGGAGTTTATGGAATAATAATGGGGGGGTGGGCATCTAATTCAAAATATCCATTTCTTGGAGCAATCCGGTCAGCCGCTCAAATGGTCTCTTACGAAGTATCAATTGGCGTAATTATTATTAATGTTTTATTGTGTGTAGGTTCACTTAATTTAAACGATATAGTTATAGCACAACAAAATTTATGGTTTGTTATTCCTTTATTTCCAATGTTTGTGATTTTTTTTATTTCAGCATTAGCTGAAACAAATAGACCTCCATTTGATTTACCAGAGGCAGAAGCTGAATTAGTAGCGGGATATCAAACTGAATATTCTGGAATGATGTATGCAATGTTCTGGCTTGGTGAATATGCAAATATTCTCTTAATGTGTGCAATGGGTGCAATTTTATTTTTAGGTGGTTGGTTATCTCCAATTGAAATTTATCCCTTCACGCTTGTGCCTGGAGCAGTATGGCTAATTTTAAAAATATTATTATTATTTTTCTTATTTGCCTTAGTTAAAGCAATTGTTCCAAGATATCGATATGATCAATTAATGAAGTTGGGTTGGAAAGTATTTCTTCCAATGTCTTTAATATGGGTTGTATTAACTGCCAGCTTTTTATTTTATTTTAATCTTTTACCAGTGAATTAATCATGAAAATATCCAGATTTTTTAAAACAATATCTATGGCTGACTTTGTAAGTGGTCTAGCTATTGCTATTAAAGAATTATTTAAATCGAAAAAAACAATAAATTATCCATTTGAAAAAGGGAAGATAAGTCCACGTTTTAGAGGTGAGCATGCATTAAGACGATATCCTAATGGAGAGGAAAGATGTATTGCCTGCAAATTGTGTGAAGCTGTCTGTCCTGCTCAAGCTATTACGATCGAGTCATCTGAAAGAGAGGATGGAAGTAGAAAAACAACTCGTTATGATATTGACATGATGAAATGTATTTATTGTGGATTGTGTGAGGAGTCTTGTCCTGTAGATGCAATTGTTCAAGGACCAAATTTTGAATTTTCTACTGAAACAAGAGAAGAACTTTATTACACGAAAGAGAAACTTTTAGATAATGGTGACAGATGGGAAAATATTTTAGAGGCTAATATTAAAGCTGACAGTTCCCACAGATAGAAATGATTGCACATTCTATATTTTTTTATACCTTTTCAATCATAGCTATTATCTCTGCAATAATGGTAACTACATCTAAAAATACAGTTCACTCTGTATTTTTTCTTATCTTAGATTTTATAAGTATTTCATGTCTTTTTATAATGATTGGTGCAGAGTTTTTAGGAATGATTATGCTGATTGTTTATGTTGGTGCTGTAGCGGTCTTATTTTTGTTTGTTGTAATGATGCTAAATGTTGCTCAACAAAAAAATCAATGGTTTTCATCTCAAGATAGTTCCAAACATATACCTGTGGGCCTAATAATAAGCACACTTATATTTGTTGAGTTAATTATTGTAATAGGTGGATGGAAATATAAACCAGATTTGTTTGATATAAATAATTCAGTTGAGTTGTCTAAAGTAAGCAACACTCATTCATTAGGACAAGTATTGTACACTGATTATATTCATGTCTTTCAAATCAGTGGTATGATTTTATTGGTTGCAATGATTGGAGCAATTGTTCTTACTTTTAGAAAAAGAACAGGTGTAAAAACACAAAGCTATTTAAAACAAATCTCTAGAGAGAGATCAGAAGGTGTTAGTGTTTTAAATGTAGAGTCTAATAAGGGAGTTAAGATTGATGACTGAAATAGGACTAGGACATTACTTAACTTTAGGTGCAATAATATTCTCTATAGGAATTATTGGAATATTTTTAAATAGAAAAAATATCATTGTCATCTTAATGAGTATCGAATTAATATTATTGGCAGTTAATATTAATTTAGTCGCTTTCTCTATCTTTCTAGGAGATTTAACTGGACAGGTATTTACCTTATTTATCCTCACAGTAGCAGCGGCTGAGGCTGCAATAGGACTTGCTATCATTGTAGTTTATTACCGTAATTCAGGAACAATTAGAGTTGAGCAAATAGATGAGTTGAAAGGATAATAATGGAACTTTCAATTATTTTCCTTCCATTAATTGCATCAATTATATCAGGCTTCTTTGGAAAATATATTGGGGATAGAAATTCAGAAATAGTTACTAGTGCTTTAGTTTCAATTTCTGCTTTATTGTCAATTTTTGTTTTATATCAAGTAATAGTTAATCAATACGAGGAAAATATTGTAATTGCTACATGGATCAATTCAGGTTCATTGAACGTAAATTGGTCGATGTTAATAGATCCCTTATCAGCAGTCATGCTAGTAGTGGTAACTTCAGTTTCTTCTTTAGTTCATATTTACTCAATTGGGTATATGTCCCACGATCCACACAAGCCAAGATTTATGGCTTATTTGTCACTATTTACATTTGCAATGTTAATGCTTGTAACTTCAGATAATTTTGTTCAGTTATTTTTTGGATGGGAGGGCGTAGGTTTATGTTCATATTTCTTAATAGGTTTTTGGTTTAAGAAAGAAAGTGCTAATGCTGCAGCAATAAAAGCTTTTGTAGTAAATAGAGTAGGTGATTTTGGTTTTGCTTTAGGTATTTTTTTAATCTTTTATTTATTTGGTACAGTAAATTACTCTGAGGTTTTTCAACAAATACCAACAGTAGTTGATAAAAATTTATTGTTTTTAGGCTTTGAAATAAAAGCCATTGATCTAATTTGTTTACTTTTATTCATTGGTGCCATGGGTAAGTCGGCACAAATTTTACTTCATACGTGGTTACCAGATGCAATGGAAGGGCCGACACCTGTTTCAGCATTAATCCATGCAGCTACTATGGTAACAGCTGGTGTATTTCTAGTTGTCAGATGTTCACCTATTTACGAATACTCACCTTTAATCTTAAATTTAATAACTATTGTTGGTATGACTACTGCTTTTTTTGCAGCAACTGTAGCTTTGGTTCAGACAGATATAAAAAAAATTATTGCCTATTCAACATGTAGTCAATTGGGATATATGTTTTTTGCAGCT
>CACJMX010000005.1:0-55845 GCA_902594635.1 uncultured Pelagibacteraceae bacterium | reverse complement strand
ATTTTACCCATATTTGTTCCAACTACACTTGTTAAAGACGCATCAACGATCGCGGAGGCTGAATGATGATTAAAATCAACAGAAACTAATTTTTCATAAGTAATTTCTAAAATCCTTTTTAGTTCTCTTTTTGAAGCTAATTCAAATTCATTGTTTATATTTTTTATATTAATTTCTTTTTTCGTACAAAAAACTAATTCTACAAGAGAAACATTTGGCGTAGGTACTCTCATCGCCACACCCTCTAATTTTCCTTTCAAACTTGGAATTATTTCACCTATTGCTTTTGATGCTCCAGTTGATGTAGGAACAATCGACTGGCTTGCAGATCGAGCTCTTCTTGGATCTTTGTGAGAATTGTCCAAAATTCTTTGGTCACTGGTAAATGAATGAATCGTAGTCATAAAACCTTTTTCAATTTCAAATTTTTTGTGAATGACATCAACAACTGGCGCCAAACAATTCGTAGTACATGAGGCAGCTGAGATTATTTTATCTCTTTTAGATAAGGTGCTATCGTTAACACCAAAAACTATTGTTTTGTCTGGATTTTTGCATGGAGCAGATACAATTACTTTTTTTGCACCATTTTTAATATGAGCTTCAAGTTTTTCTCTTGAGTTAAATTTACCTGTACATTCTAAAACATAGTCAACATCATACTTTTTCCAATTAATTTTCTCGATCTTAGGCTCTTGAGAAAATGAAATTTTTTGTTTATTTATTATTAAGTGATTTTCATCAAATTTTATATCAGCATCGAATTTACCGTGGATAGAATCATATTTAATTAATTTACCTGTAGTCTCTGAGTCTGATCTGTTGTTTATATGTTGAATTTTTAATTTTTTATTTTGACTTTCAAAGATTGATCTAACAATCATACGACCAATTCTACCCATTCCATTAATTCCAATTTTGATTGCCATATTTAATTTCCTATCATTTTTTTGGTTTTACTGACAATATTTGAAACCGTTAGTCCAAAGTGTTTAAAAATATCTTTGTAGGGTGCACTCTTGCCAAATTCATTGATTCCAAATGTTAAACCTGAACTCCCTACATATTTTTCCCAACAATCGCTTGATCCAGCCTCTATTGAAATTTTAAATTTAGTTTCGTTTAAAATTTTATTTTTATATAATTTTGATTGTTGATCGAAAAGCTCCATAGATGGCATTGATATAACCTTACAGTATATTTTATCTTTGGCTAATTTATGACTAGTTTCGATTGCCAAATTAACCTCGGAACCGCTTGCAAATATTGTTAAATTAATTTTATTATTGGTTCTCAAAACTTCATAGGCTCCCAAAGAACATTTATTTATATTTGTAAATGTTTTTCTTATGGGATTTAGGCCCTGTCTTGTTAAAGATAAAATACTTGGTGTTTTCGAAGTTTTTAAAGCATGTTCCCAACATTCAATTGTTTCAACTCTATCTGCTGGCCTAAAGACATTTAAATTTGGAATTGATCGTAAACCTGAGAGCTGTTCAATTGGCTGATGGGTTGGCCCATCCTCTCCAAGTCCTATAGAGTCATGCGTCATTACATATATCACTCTTTTTTGCATTAACGCAGATAACCTAATTGAAGGTTTACAATAATCAGAAAAAATTAAAAAAGTTCCACCATATGGAATTAAATTTCCATAGAGTGCAATACCATTCATTATTCCACTCATTCCATGCTCTCTTACTCCGTAATGAATATAATCTCCACTAAAATCTCCAGGCTTAATTATTTTTTGATGTTTTGTTTTTGTATTGTTAGATCCAGCTAAATCAGCTGAGCCACCAATTAAGTTATGATTTTGTTTTGTTAATGCATTAAGTGTCATCTCAGAACATTTTCTTGTAGCCAAATTTTTAGGCTCCAGAATTGCATTTCTTTTTTCTCTTTTTAAAATACTTATTGAACTATTTTTTGTTAAATTTTTAAATTTTGTTTTGTTTTTGTTAAATATCTTAATCCATTTTTTTTCTTGAGTTTCACCTCTTTGACCAATTTTTCTCCACTCTCTCAAAAATTTATTCGGAATATTAAAAGGTTTATTGTTCCAATTTAGGGCTTTTCTAACAAGTTCAATCTCCTCTAAACCTAGGGGACTTCCATGAGAGGACGCTTTACCTGATTTATTTGGTGAGCCGTATCCAATTTTTGTTTTACAAGAAATAACAGTTGGTTTTTTTGCTTTTTGAACATTTTTTAATGCTTTAAATATTTCTTTTTCATTATGTCCATTTATTAAAATATAATCCCAACCATAACCCTCAAATCTTTTTTTAAAATTGTCTGAAACAGCAAGATCAGTTGGACCGTCAATTGAAATTGAATTGTTATCAAAAAGCATTACTAAATTTTTAAGCTTCAAATGTCCTGCTAAACTCATTGCCTCATGACTTATTCCTTCCATTAAACACCCATCTCCAGCCAAAACATAAGTTTTGTGATTAATTAAATCATTTCCTAATTTTTTTTTTAAAATTTCTTCTGCGATTGCAAATCCCACTGCGTTTGCTATTCCTTGTCCAAGAGGTCCTGTTGTTGTCTCGATACCTGAATTTGGATGGTATTCGGGGTGACCGGCACATATTGAGTTTAGCTGTCTAAAATTTTTTATACTATTTAATGAAATACTCTTATATCCAGTTAAAAACAGTAAAGAGTATAAAAGCATTGATCCATGACCTGCAGATAAAACGAATCTATCTCTATTCATCCAGTTTGGATTTTTAGGATTAAATCTTAAAAAATTCTTAAAAAGTACGGTCACAACATCCGCCATACCCATTGGCATACCTGGGTGTCCAGAATTAGCTTTTTGAACCGCATCTATTGATAAAAATCTGATGCAATTTGCCAAATCATTATGTAGTTTATTCAAAATTATCCTGACTAGACTAAGAAGAATCTATTTAATACTATATCTATATATATGAATTCTATAAACGAAAAAGAAAAAAAATTAATTTCAGTTTTAGACGAATTAAAAAATTTAGACCTAACCAATCCAAAATTACAAAATAATATTGAAAATTTAAGTAAGCAAAAAAATCAATTAGAAATTGAAAAAAATGAATTAGAAATTAAATATAAAGAACTATTAGAGGAGCATGGGTCGCTGTCGAAGAAATTAGAGGAAATTAAAAATAAAGAAAAACAAGAAGAAAGAAAACAAATCGAATTTTCTGAAAAAATTGATGAATTAAATCAAGAAACAGATACTTTATTGGAGGAAATTGATAAATGGGAAATGTAACTATTAAATTTAATAATAAAGAATTCATATTGTCCTGTGAGGATGGACAAGAAGAACATTTAGAGGAGTTACTAATCCAAATAAGTCAAAAGTTTAATAATTTAAAAAATGATTTAGGCAATCTAGGTGAAAACAAACTTTTATTAATTACAGCTGTAAAAATAATGGATGAGTATTATGAGACTAAAAAGAAGGTCGAGCAAAAAAAAAATGAATTCAAAGATTTGTCAAATAAATTTAAAGAACTTAAATCTTTAATTTATGAATACCGAGATAAGAAAGAGGATGAGATAAAAAAACTTAATTTAAATCATGAAGACTTTAAAATTGAGATAGAAAATAATCAAAAAAAATATGAGCAGTTAATCGATGAAGCAGCCGACCAAATATCAAATTTTGTCAAAAAGGCAAAAATAGATAATTTATCCCATTAAATTTGTGATTAAATCAAAGTTAAGAGATAAAGTATTAAAATTAAGAAAAAGTAAGTCAAAAAAATCAATAAATATAAGTCCAAGTAATATTTATTCATATCTTAAAAAAAAAAATTATAATTTGAAAATTGTAGGTGGATACTATCCATCAAACTATGAGATTAACGATTTAAAAATTTTAAATTATTTTTTTAAAAGGGGTTCCTCAATTTCACTACCAAAAATTAAAAAAAAAAATCTAATGGAATTTTATAAATGGTATAAAAATGATCCTTTGTTAATAAATAAATATGGCATCCCAGAACCAGACGCTACAAACAAAGTTTACCCTGATATCTTATTTGTTCCTTTAGTAGCATTTGATAAAAAATTAAATAGATTAGGTTATGGAGGTGGTTTTTATGACCGTTACATTCAAAAGATATCAAAGATCAAAAAAGTAGTAAAAGTTGGTCTTGCTTTTTCTTTTCAAAAATTAAAAACCATACCAGTTAACAAACATGATAAGAAATTAGATATAATTATAACTGAGAAAGAGATTATTCAATGAAAATATTATTTTTGGGCGATGTAGTAGGTATCGCTGGTTGTTCAAAGTTGACTAACAATCTTTTAAGTGAAATTAAATCAAAAAATATTGATTTTGTAATTGTTAATGGTGAAAATGCTGCCTCTCAAGGAGTGGGACTAACTAAGGAAATATGTATAGATTTTTTTAATTGTGGAGTAAATGTTATCACAACAGGAAATCATGTTTGGGACCAAAAAGAAATTATGGAGTATATTGAGAAAGAAGAAAGATTATTACGTCCTAAAAATCTTTTTGAACCTGCACCAGGAAAAGGATTTAATATTTATAAAACAAATGACAATATAAAAATTGGTGTTTTGAATTTGATGGGAAATGTATTTATGAAAAAGTGTGAGGATGTTTTTCAAGCTTCAAAGAATTTCTTAAATGAGAATAAATTAACAGAAGATTACGACATACTTGTTGTTGATTTTCATGGTGAGATAACAAGTGAAAAAAATGCGATTGGCCATTTTTTTGATGGCAAAGCAACGCTTGTTGTAGGAACTCATACTCATATTCCAACCAATGATGCAAGAATTTTAAATAATGGTACAGGATATCAAACAGACGCTGGTATGTGTGGCGACTACGATTCAGTCATTGGTATGAATAAAGAAAATTCATTAAATAGATTTTTAAAAAAAAACTCCACTAAACATTTTCCAGCTATTGGTGATGCTACTTTGAGTGGCGTTATGGTTGAATGTAATATAGATACTGGCTTAGCAAATAACATTGAGAGTTATATCTATGGAAATTTTTTTAAAAATTAAATAAAATTTATGGCAGGACACTCTCACTGGGCTGGAATAAAGCATAAAAAAGGTAAAGCAGATAAACAGCGTTCAAAAATTTTTTCAAAATTATCAAAAGAAATCACAGTTGCTGCTAAACTTGGTGATAAAGACCCTGCAATGAATCCAAGATTGAGATCCGCTATTCAAGCCGCAAGATCTGCCAACATGCCAAAGGACAACATTGAGAGAGCAATTGATAAATCTTCTGCAACAACTGGATCCAATTTTGAGAATTTAAGATATGAGGGATTTGGACCTGATAAAATTGCTGTTATAGTGGAGACGCTAACAGATAATAAAAATAGAACAGCCTCTAATATTAGAACAATTTTTCAAAAAAATGGAGGGAGTTTAGGAACACAGGGATCTGCCTCTCATAATTTTAAACAATTGGGAGTCATTAAGATTGATAAAAAAGAAATCTCTGAGGAAAATATTTTGGAATTAGCAATTAATGCTGGAGCTGATGAATGCATTTCTCACAATGAATTTCATGAAATTCATTGTCCTATTAGTGAAATTTATAATGTTAAAAAAAATTTAGAAAAAACAATTGCTAATTTTATTTCAACAGAGATAGAATGGATACCTCTAAATAGTGTAAATATTCAGAGTGAAAAAAAAGATGTGGTAACAGAATTTTTTGACATTTTAGAAGATGATGATGATGTACAAAATATTTTTTCAAATGTAAATTTAGAGGTTAATTGATGCTTATAATAGGAGTTGATCCAGGAATATCAGGGTCAATTTGTTTCCTTCAAGATGGTGCAATAAAAGATGTGTTAGAGATGCCAACCATGATTGAGGGTAAAAAGAATAAAAAGCAAGTAAATGGATCTCAGATTTTTAATGAAATTTCAGAGAAAATAAAAAATACAGATAAAAAAAATATAAAAGTGGTTATTGAGCATGTTACCGCAATGCCAGGTCAAGGAGTTACTAGTATGTTCAATTTTGGTCAATCTTTTGGAATACTCAAAGGAATTTGTAGTGCTATGCAGCTTTCAGTCTACTTTGTTCGACCTGCAAAGTGGAAGAAATATTTTAATTTAATTAATTCTGAAAAAGACGCAAGTAGAACTAGAGCAATTGAAATTTTTCCTTATTATTCATCACATCTATCAAGAAAAAAGGATTCTAATAAGGCAGATGCTATTCTAATAGCTAGTTATTTCTTTGAGACATATAAAGAAGAGTAATAAGAGGGTAATCCAAGTCAAATTCATGACACATTTAAGTGTGAAGAGTAATCATGGAAGCAGACATAGCAGCAAAAGCTGTAGAATTAGGCACCAACACAGATTTTTCTTTATTTAGCTTATTTTTTAGAGCCGACATAATTGTAAAATCAGTAATGATTATTTTGATACTTTGCTCAGTATATTCTTGGGCGGTAATTATAGAAAAATTTAGGTTATTTAAAAAAATAAATAAATCTTCTGAAGAATTTGAGGAAAAATTTTGGAATTCTAAGTCTGCTGAAAATTTATATAATAGTTTACCAACTAAACTTGAAGATCCTATGGCGTTAGTTTTTCAAAATGCAATGGAGGGGTTATTAAAGAAAAAAACAAGAAACAATTTAAGTGAGAGGATGAGCGCACTTTTAGAAAATGGGATTGAGAGACAAATGGCAAAAATTGATAAAGGGTTTACTTTTTTAGCTACAGTTGGTTCTACAGCACCTTTTATAGGTTTATTTGGAACTGTATGGGGAATTATGAATTCTTTTCAATCAATAGCAATTTCAAGAAATACTAGTCTTGCTATAGTAGCACCAGGAATTGCAGAAGCATTATTTGCAACTGCATTAGGTTTATTAGCAGCAATACCTGCAGTTGTCGCTTATAATAAATTTAATAACGACTCTAAAAAATATTCTGAAAAATTAGAAAATTTTTCAAAAAGGTTTCTAACTATAATTTAAATGGCGTTTAAATTAAATCGTTCTTCAAAAGAACCTATGAGTGAAATTAATGTTACACCCTTTGTTGATGTAATGTTAGTTTTGTTGATTATTTTTATGGTAACAGCACCTTTGTTAACTGTTGGTGTTCAAGTAGACTTACCAGAAAGCTCTGCAGACTCGCTTCCTGAGGAAACAGAACCATTAACACTATCTATTAATGCAAAAGGGGAAATATTTATTCAAGAGTCTAAAGTCGAATATAATAATATTATTGCAAAAGTTTTGGCAGTTTCAAAAAATAGAACGGACACAAGAATTTATGTCAGAGGTGACAAAACTATAAACTATGGAAGAGTACTTGAAATAATGGGACTTCTTTCTGGATCAGGTTTTACAAAGGTAGCGTTAATATCAGAGCCTTATAAACAGAGGTAATCAAATTGAATAGAAGTATAATAATCTCTTCTGTTTTTCATGCATTGTTAATTATTATTACAGCAATGAGCCTACCTTTTTTATCAAAGAAACCCCTAGATATTCCCCCAATTGTATCAGTTGAATTAATTCAGATAGCTGAAAAAACAAATGTTCCTTTTGCCCCAAAAGCAAAAAAAATTATAGAGAAAGTTAAGGAAAAAGAAAAGCTTGTGTCTGAACAAGCTCCACCAAAAAAAGTTAAAAAAACAAAAACTAAAACTGTAGTCTCTCCAGATCAAAATAAAAAAAAAATTGAAAATCAAACTCCTGAGGCAATCCCTCTTCCTGATAAAACTGTAAAAAAAATTAAAACAAAAGAAGAAAAAAAGCAAAATCCAGAAAAAGTTGATAAAGAGGTGAAGCAAGTTTCAGAGTTTGAAAAAAAAGATTTATTTGATCCAAATAACATTGCTGCATTAATTGATAAATCCAAGGAGGAAACTGCTGAGGTAATTAAAAAAAACAATGATATAACCCAAGATCAAGAGAGAAATATTGAGAATACAGGATTAACATTAAGCGAAGAAGATGCTCTTAAAGCACAAATTTTTGGATGTTGGAGTATTCCATTAGGTTTACCTTATAACGAAAACTTATTGGTAAGAATTAAGTTAAAATTAAAGCCAGATGGATCTGTAACAAAAACTGAAATTTTAGATCATGCAAGAATGAATAAACCAGGACAAGGATTTTATAAAGTCTTAGCAGAAAGTGCTTTAAGAGCTGTGAAATTATGTCAGCCATTAAGAGTTCCAACAACTGGCTATGAAAGGTGGAAAGAATTACAATTAAATTTTGATGCAAGGGAGATGTTAGAAGGTTAATATAATATTAATATGATAAAAAAAATCATTACATTATTTTTAATTCTAATTCCAATAAATTCATACGCATTAATCGAGGTCGATATTACGCGTGGTAATCTTGATCCACTTCCAGTAGCAGTCTCACCTTTATCTATTGATGAAAAATCAAGAAAAAGTTTTGAAAAAGTACTAAAGAAAAAAAATATTGGAGAAGAAATTTCAAGTATTGTTGAAAATAATTTGAGTACATCAGGATTATTCAATCCTTTAAGTAAAGATGCTTTTTTACAGGCTCCTGATATCGCTAATCTTAAACCAAGATTTGAAGATTGGAACTTAATTAAAGCACAAGCACTAATAACAGGAAAAGTAAATTATGTAGATGACAAGTTAAGAGTTGAATTTAGATTATGGGATGTACTTGCAGCAAAAGAAATGATGGCTTTAGCATTTACTACAGTTCCAAGCAATTGGCGAAGGGTAGGTCATATTATTTCTGACAAAGTTTATGAGAGATTAACTGGGGAAAAAGGATATTTTGATACTAGAATTATTTATGTTGCTGAGGAAGGCCCTAAGACACAAAGAATAAAAAAATTAGCAATCATGGATCAAGACGGCTTCAATAATAAATTTTTAACTTTAGGTAATGAATTAGTGCTCACTCCTAGGTTTAATCCTACAAGTCAAATGGTTACTTATTTGTCTTACTTTAAAAATCTTCCAAGGGTTTATTTATTAGATATTGAGACTGGGACACAAGAAGTTGTAGGAGATTTTCCTGGCATGACTTTTGCACCTAGATTTTCTCCAGATGGAAAAAAAATTATCATGAGTTTTGCAAAAGATGGGAAATCTGACATTTACACAATGGATTTAGAGAATAGAATTGTAGATAGGATTACAAATCATCCATCTATCGATACCTCACCGTCTTACTCACCTGATGGAAAATACATAACATTTAATTCTGACAGAAGTGGTTATCAACAGATTTATATAATGAAGAGTGATGGAAGTGATATAAAAAGAATTTCATTTGGAAATGGGCTTTATGGAACTCCGGTATGGTCACCTAGGGGAGATTTGATTGCATTCACAAAATTACACAAAGGCAAATTTTATATTGGTGTTATGAGAACAGATGGAAAAGGTGAGAGGTTGTTAACTGAAAATTACTATCAAGAAGCTCCCTCATGGTCACCAAATGGAAGAGTTTTAATTTTTTATAGAGAAACAAAAACTAACGACAAAGGCGAAGGGTTTACCGCAAAGTTGTGGTCTATTGATTTAACTGGTTACAATGAGCGTCAAATAAAGACGCCTACGGATGCATCCGACCCATCATGGTCATCTTTATTAGGTAATTAATATAAATTTAACCTTAGAAATATTGAAATTTCTTGATTTTTAGACTTGAAACCTCTAATTAGTTGTGAAAAAGTAACATTTTGAAATTAGCAGCAAGGAGCAATTTAATGATATTAAGCAAAATTTTTAGAAACACACTTATAGTATTAGCCGCATGTTTAGTTTTATCAGCCTGTGCAACTAAAAAAGAAATTGCAACAGATATAAAAGGTTCAATGCAAGGTGATGTGTATACGGGAACAGATACAGTTGAATATCTAGCTGAAGGAGTTCCTGACAGAGTTTTCTTTGCAACAAACGAGTCAATTTTAACTACTGCTTCTAGAGAAACTTTAAGAGCACAAGCGGCTTGGATGAGAAAAAATTCAAGTATCAATGTAGTACTAGAAGGTCATGCAGATGAAAGAGGAACTAGGGAGTATAACTTAGCCCTTGGAGAAAGAAGAGCTAACGCAGCTAAAGACTATTTAATGACTTATGGAGTGTCTTCTGATCGAATTACAGTTTTAAGTTATGGAAAAGAAAGACCAGTTGACTCTGGTTCAAACCCATTGTCTTGGTCAAAAAACAGAAGATCAGTTACTGTTAAAGCAAATTAAAAATTTTAATCTAAAGACCCCAACCACATCACTGGTATTGGGGTCTTTTTTTTGCCATTTTTATAATCATAAAGTAAACAGCTAATGAAACTGATATTAAAATCAATTGTATTTAAGATTATTTTTGTTATTAATTTTTTCATTATTAGTAATTCCTTTGCAGATAATCACAATATTTATGAAACTTTAGAAATTATTAAAAATGATTTAAAAACTCTTGAGAGGGCTGTTTACTCTGGATCAATTGAGATAGAAAATACATCGACTAGTAGCTCAGACTTAGAAATCGATCCAAATTCAGAAGATGTTCTCACAAGACATTTACTTAAATTGTCTGAAATCGAGGGTCAGTTTAGAGAATTAACAAATAATTTTGAAGAAATAAATTTTAAATTAGACAAACTTTCTAATCGATTATCAAAAATTCAAGCTGATAATCAAGTAAGATTTCAAGACATAGAGTCATCACTTAGCTCAGGAATATTAAGTGATAGTTCATCTAAATTAAGTTTAAAACCCAAAATAGATGAAAATAAAATTCTTCCAGGAAGTTCTCAGCCCCAAGATCTTGGTTCAATATCATATAAAGATACAGAAACCTCTGATAAGTCTCAGCAAATTCAATCAGTTGAAACTACTGCGACAATTGTAACTGAAAATTTTCAATCAGAGGATAAAATATTACCCCAAGATGTTTCGCCTGAAAAACAGTATGAATTTGCAACTAGTTTTTTAAAAGTTGGAGACTACAGTACAGCTGAGAGAGCTTTTAGAGAATTTGTTCTTGCTAATACAGATCACGAATTAGCAGGAAGTGCTCAATACTGGTATGCAGAAACATTTAGAATAAGACAATTATATACAGATGCTGCATCAGCATATTTAGAAGGATATCAAAAATATCCAAAAGGCAAGAAGGCACCAATAAACTTATTAAAACTAGGTGTATCAATGGTACAAATTGGAGAAAAAGATCAGGGATGTAAAATGATCACTGGTGTGGAGCTTCAATATCCTAATGCAAATCAATCAGTAATACAAAAAGCAAAATATGAGTCCAAAAAATTTGAATGTATCAAACAAGACTCATAAAAATTTACTTAACAAATTAAGAGATAAAAGAATACTTCAAATTTATAGAAAATTTGAAAACATTTTTAAACTGAATCAAGATTTTATTGTGGGGGTTTCTGGCGGTCCAGATAGCTTAGCTTTATGTTTCTTATCTAAAATTTATTCAATTAAAAAATCTTGTAAAGCTTATTATTATATAGTGGATCATAGACTAAGAAAAAATTCATCCACTGAAGCACAATCGGTAAAAAAACTATTAAAAAAACATAATATAAAGTCAGATATCTTAAGGTGGAATGGAAAAAAACCGATTAGCAATATCCAGTCTTTAGCTAGAAATAAAAGATATAGTCTTTTGATTAATCAAGCTAAAAAAATGAATATCAAAACTATTTTAACAGGTCATCATATAGAAGATTTGTATGAAAATTTTTTTATAAGAATTTCAAGAGGAAGTGGGCTAAACGGCTTAATTTCTTTTAGTGAAAAAACTTTAAGAGACAAAGTAAATATTGTTAGACCGCTTATAAGTTTTGAAAAAAAGCATCTAAATTATGTTACCACAAATGTTTTTAAATCTTATATTGAGGATCCTTCTAATGAGGATAATAAATTTAAAAGAGTGAGAATAAGAAAGTTAATAAATCATCTTCAAAAGGATGGGCTGGATAAAAATAAACTTCTGTTGACAATCAAAAATTTAAAAGACTCTAATGAGACTATAAAATTTTATGTTGCAAAAAATTTAAAAGATAATTCATGTATTTATAAAGATAAAAGCAAAATTATTTTAAATGAAGAATTTTTTAATCAACCTCATGAAGTAACTTTCAGATCTTTAACAGAGATAATTAAATTTGTTGGAAACAAATATTATTCTGTTAGAGGAAAGAAAGTTGATACTATTATAGATAAATTAAAAGGAGAGGCTAAAATTTCTCTTAAACTTACACTTGGAAATTGCATAATCCATAAAGTGAACCAGTCAATCTTAGTTCTAAAAGAGCACTAAATATAATATTTTAATTGATATTTTGTCACTTGTTTAATTGATAATAATTCTTATTTTATACCTATGAATTTAAAAAATCTTGCAATGTGGGGAATAATAGTTTTCTTAACTATAGGCCTTTACAATATGTTCAAAAGCCCTCAATCAAATCCCAGAGGAGGCAATCAAATAATTTTTTCTGATTTTTTAACATCGGTTGATAATGGAGAAGTTGTAAAGGTTGAGATACAAGGTAAAAATATCAAGGGTGTTTACTCTAATGGTAATTCATTCTCTACTTATTCTCCGAACGATCCAAATTTAATTGAAAAACTATCTGAAAAAGGGGTGAGTATCTCAGCTGCTCCTTTAGAGGAAAAAATGCCATCTTTATTTGGTGTATTACTTTCATGGTTCCCCATGCTGTTATTAATTGCTGTTTGGATTTTCTTTATGAGACAGATGCAAGGTGGAAGAGGTGGAGCAATGGGGTTTGGAAAATCAAAAGCAAAAATGATGAATGAGCTTAAAGGAAAAGTTACATTCAACGATGTTGCAGGGGTAGAAGAAGCTAAAGAAGAAGTTGAGGAGATTGTAGAATTTTTAAAAGATCCAAAAAAATTCAGTAGGCTTGGAGGTAAAATACCAAGAGGTGCATTATTAGTGGGACCTCCTGGTACAGGAAAAACTCTTTTAGCTAGAGCGATAGCAGGTGAAGCCGCAGTTCCCTTTTTTACTATTTCAGGCTCAGATTTTGTCGAGATGTTTGTTGGTGTTGGTGCATCAAGAGTAAGAGATATGTTTGAGCAGGGAAAGAAAAATTCCCCATGCATAATTTTTATTGACGAGATCGACGCTGTTGGAAGAAGTCGTGGCGCAGGTCTAGGAGGTGGCAATGATGAGAGAGAACAAACATTAAACCAATTATTAGTTGAAATGGATGGTTTCGATACTAACGAAGGAGTTATTATAATTGCTGCAACTAACAGACCTGACGTTTTAGATCCTGCATTATTAAGACCAGGTAGATTTGATAGACAAGTAGTTGTCTCAAATCCAGATATAATTGGAAGAGAAAAAATTCTAAAAGTTCATGTTAAGA
Organism: uncultured Pelagibacteraceae bacterium; assembly: GCA_902594635.1. Taxonomy (GTDB): domain Bacteria; phylum Pseudomonadota; class Alphaproteobacteria; order Pelagibacterales; family Pelagibacteraceae; genus Pelagibacter. The sequence continues at coordinate 42,443 of CACJMX010000005.1, read as the reverse complement.
AAATTAAGATGGCTCCAGATGTAAATTTAAGAACAGTTGCAAGAGGTACACCGGGTTTTTCAGGAGCAGATCTAGCAAATCTTGTTAATGAGGCAGCTTTATTAGCTGCTAGAAAAAATAAACGTATTGTTACTTTGGTAGAGTTTGAGGAAGCAAAAGATAAAGTAATGATGGGGTCTGAAAGAAGATCAATGGTAATGACTGAAGAGGAAAAAACTTTAACAGCTTATCATGAGGCTGGACACGCAATTGTGACTATTAATGAGAGTGCAGCATATCCAATTCATAAAGCTACTATTATCCCAAGAGGAAGAGCTCTTGGTATGGTTATGCAATTACCTGAAAGAGATGAATTATCACAAACACGTGAGCAGCTACACGCCCAACTTGCTATTGCAATGGGTGGAAGGGTTGCTGAAGAAATAATATTTGGTGAAGATAAAGTTACTACTGGAGCATCGAGTGATATCGAACAAGCAACTAAAAGAGCAAGAGCAATGGTCATGAGAGCAGGATTAAGCAAGGAACTTGGACCAGTTGCATATGGAGAAAACGAGGAAGAAGTTTTCTTGGGCAGATCTGTTGCGAGACAACAAAATATGTCAGAGGAAACGGCACAAAAAGTTGACTCTGAAATAAGAAAAATAGTTGATAAAGGTTATGAAAGAGCAAGAAAAGTTCTAACTGAAAAAATTGATGATTTGCACAAGTTAGCTAAAGCACTTTTAACCTATGAAACTCTTTCAGGAGAGGAAATAGAAAATTTGATAAATAAAAATGTTTATCCAAAAGACAAAGAAGATATTAAGGTAGAGGATAATGATAAGGGTTCTGCATTAAGTTCATTAGGACTTAAACCAAAGATAGTTCACTAAACTTATAGATGACAAGATATTACACAAGAGTGTGTAATTTCTATTATGGCGCTAAGTCTAAAAATCTTGTAGAGAAAAATAAATCACTACCGCTTCATGGTATTAAAGAAATTTCTTTTGATCAAATTGAAATAATTACAAGAAAATCTAAAAAAATAGTATTTATCAATCAAATTAATAAATTATCAAACTCATTAAAAAAAAAAATTAATACAGATTTAAAAAATATTACTTCGAAAAAAAAAAATTTTAGTAATTTAAAATTTAACTTAATTCCTAATTTGCTGGGAGTTTTAAATTTGACACCTGACAGTTTTTCAGATGGAGGAAAATTTAATAAAAAAGATAAAGCAGTTAAACAAGCTATAAATTTGTTTAACTCAGGGGCAAACTTAATTGATATTGGAGGAGAGTCTACCAGACCAGGATCTAAACCTATAAATGAAAAGTTAGAATGGATTCGAATTAATAAAATTTTAAAACTATTGAGTAAAAAAATACCAATATCTTTAGATACAAGAAAATCAAATATAATGAAAAAAGGAATTCAACTTGGAGTGAAGTTAATTAATGATGTATCAGGTTTGGAATATGACCCAGAAACTGCAAATGTATTAAAGCTTAATAATACTCCATTTGTATTGCAGCATTCCCAAGGCCGTCCTGAGGATATGCAAAATAATCCTGCTTATAAAAATGAATTGTTGGATATTTATGATTTTTTTGAAAAAAAAATAAATTTTTTAAGATCAATTGGAATAAATCACAATAAAATAATCATTGACCCAGGAATAGGTTTTGGAAAAAATTTGAAACATAATATGAATTTAATTAAGAACATTTCTATTTTTCATTCACTTGGTTTTCCTATACTTGTGGGAAACTCAAGAAAAAGGTTTATAAAAGAAATATCTAAAAATAATGATAGTAAATTAAGAATTGGAGGCACAGTAGCTTCCTCAATTTATATGATGACCCAAGGTGTTCAAATTTTAAGAGTTCACGATGTTAATGAAATTATGCAGAGTATAAAAGTTTATAAAGAGATATTTAAAAATTAATGCCAAAAAAATACTTTGGAACTGATGGTATTAGAGGCGCGATAAATAGCAAAAATATTAATGGAGATATGTTTTTTAAGTTTGGTCTAGCATCAGGAACCTTTTTTAGATCACAAAAAAAAAACAAACAAGTGGCTGTAATTGCCAAAGATACAAGGCTATCAGGTTATATGCTCGAACCAGCTTTGGTATCAGGATTAACCTCAGCTGGTATGCACGTTTACACTTTGGGACCTCTACCAACTAATGGTTTAGCAATGCTTACCAAAACCATGAAAGCTAATATGGGAATTATGATAACTGCATCACACAATCCACATTATGATAATGGGTTAAAATTATTTGGTCCAGATGGAATGAAATTGTCTAACAAAATTGAAAAGAAAATTGAACATTTAATAGACCAACATATTGAAAAAAATTTATCTGAACCTGAAAAACTAGGAAGGGTAAAAAGACTAGAAACAGGAACTAGAGATTATATTAAAATTTTAAAAAAAAACTTTTCTGAGGAGTTTAATTTAAGAGGACTTAGGATTGTTATAGACTGCGCAAATGGAGCAGGTTATAAAGCTGGTCCTGAATTATTAAAATCATTGGGCGCGAAAGTAATAGCTATTGGGGTGGAGCCGAATGGCATGAATATCAATAAAAATTGTGGATCAGTCTATCCTCAGAATATTAAAAAAGCAGTAAAAAAATATAAAGCTCACATTGGTATATCATTAGATGGTGACGCTGATCGAGTAATAATGTGTGATGAAAAAAGTAATATAATTGACGGCGATCAAATTATTGCTGCTTTGGCCTCAAGATGGAAAAATAAAAAAATGTTAAAAGGAGGGGTAGTTGGTACCTTAATGTCCAACTATGGATTAGAGCAATACTTTAAAACTCTTAATATTAATTTTATTAGAGCGAATGTTGGTGACAGGTACGTGAAAGAAAAAATGCAAAAACATAAATTTAATTTAGGGGGTGAACAGTCAGGCCATATTATTCTTGGAAAATTTGCAACCACTGGAGATGGTTTGTTAGTTGCGTTAGAGGCTTTATTTGCTTTGAGAAAAGGAAAAAAAGCAAGTGTATTTTTTTCAAAATTTAAAAAAATTCCACAAATATTAAAAAATGTAGATGTAAAAGATAGAAATATAATAAATAAATCAGATATAAAAAATTCTATTAAAATTGCAGAAAAATTAATCAAAGGACATGGGAGAATTTTAGTTAGGAAATCAGGAACAGAGTCAAAGATAAGAGTGATGGGTGAAAGTGAAAATTTAGACCTCTTAGCAAAGTGTATAAACATAATTACAAAAAAAATTAAATAAATTGAAGACAAAATCAAAAGTACTAATTATTGCTGGATCCGACTCTTCTGGTGGTGCAGGAATACAGGCAGACATAAAAACTGTTACTGCATTAGGTTCATATGCTATGACCGCTATCACAGCTGTAACAGTTCAAAATACCACTGGTGTCAAATCAATTGTTCCAATCAATCCTAAGGAAATTTATAACCAAGTTACATTTTCCTCAAATGATATTAGACCAGATGCTGTAAAAATTGGAATGTTGCATTCAACGAAGGTAATCAAATCAGTCATTAAGTCATTAGATCAAATTAAAGTTAGAAATATTGTTTTAGATCCGGTCATGGTTGCAAAGGGGGGTGCGAAATTAATTGATAATAAGGCAATAAATTTACTTAAATCTACTTTGATAAAGAAAGTATCGATGATAACTCCAAATATTCCTGAGGCAGAAATTTTAACTAATACCAAAATAAAAACAAAACAGGACATGATTGTTGTTGCGCAAAAGTTAATTCAGCTAGGGGTAAAAAATGTTCTTATTAAAGGTGGTCATTTAAAAGGAGAATTTGTTCATGATATTTTTGTAAACAATAAAGATATCAAAATTTTTAATAGCAAAAGAATTAAAACAAAAAATACCCATGGAACTGGTTGTACTTTATCCAGTGCTGTAGCAACATTTTTATCATGTGGAAAACCAGTAAAGAAATCTTGTGAGCTTGGAATTAAGTATGTAAGTTTAGCTATTAAATCTAATCCTAATTATGGTAAGGGTCACGGTCCTATAAATCATCTTAACTCTATGAACATAAATAAAATATTTAAATAATGAAAAATATTGTAGTCGTTGGATCGCAATGGGGAGATGAAGGAAAGGGTAAGATAGTTGATTGGCTATCTGAACAGGCTGACGTTGTGATAAGATTCCAAGGAGGACACAATGCTGGACATACACTTGTTATTGATGGTGTAACTTATAAATTAAGATTGCTACCCTCAGGAATAGTAAGAAAAAATAAGATTTCAATTATTGGTAATGGAGTAGTTGTTGATCCTTGGGCATTGTTAGACGAAGTAGAAGAAATAAAATTAAAAGGAGTAGATGTTAATGTTGATAATTTTATTATTTCGGAGTCTGCAAATTTAATTTTACCATTTCATAGAGAAATGGATGAAATAAGAGAAGACGCAGCTGGTAAAGGAAAAATTGGGACCACGAGACGAGGAATTGGACCAGCTTATGAGGATAAAGTTGGCAGAAGATCTATAAGAGTAATGGATTTAAGATCTGAGCAAAATTTAGATCATAGACTTGAATCAGTTTTGTTACACCACAATGCTATTAGAAAAGGTTTAGGAAAAAAAATTTTTGAAAAAGAACAATTAAAAGAAGAACTATTAAAAATTGCACCAAAAATACTACAATTTTCTCAACCTGTATGGCTTAAAATTGATCAATTTAAAAAACAAAAAAAGAAAATTTTGTTTGAAGGGGCTCAAGGAATTTTATTAGATGTAGATCATGGAACCTATCCTTATGTCACTTCATCTAATACTGTAGCCTCAAGCGCTGCAACAGGAACTGGTTGTGGACCAAATTCAATAAATTATGTTCTAGGAATAACTAAAGCATACACTACTCGTGTAGGAGAAGGGCCTTTTCCAACTGAATTAAAAGATGATATAGGAGAATTATTAGGCACTAGAGGAAAAGAATTTGGAACTGTTACTAGCAGAAAAAGAAGATGTGGTTGGTTCGATGGTGTTCTGGTTAGACAAACTATTAAAATTTCTGGGATCGATGGAATTGCACTTACTAAATTAGACGTATTAGACGAATTGGATGAAATTAAAATGTGTATACATTATGAGTTAGATGGAAAAAAAATCGATTACTTACCAGCAGCTGTTGAGGATCAATTAAAAATAAAACCGATATTCAAAACTTTCCCAGGATGGAAATCTTCAACAAGTGGAATAAAAAATATGGATGCTCTACCAGAAAATGCAAAAAAATATATTTTCGCAATTGAGGATTTTATAGGCGCAAAGATTTCAAGTATATCTACTAGTCCTGAGAGAGAAGATACAATATTAGTTGAAAACCCTTTTGAAATTTAATTAGCTGGCAATAAATTTTTAGATTTTGCTAAAAGAAGCATATGCTTTTGAAGTTTTTCGAAAGCTTTATTTTCAATTTGTCTTACTCTTTCTCGGCTAATTTTATATTTCTGACTTAAATCTTCTAATGTTGTTGGATTATCATTCAGTCTTCTTGAGTATAAAATTTCTCTTTCCCTATCATTCAAGACTTTAATAGAATCTTTTAATAAATCTTTTCTTTGCTCCATTTCCTCATGGTGAGCAAACTTTAGATCGTGATCTAATTCTTTATCAACTAACCAGTCTTGCCACTCATCTCCATCTTCACCAACTTGAGCATTTAGAGAAAACTCTTTGCCTGATAATCTTCTATTCATTGAAACAACTTCTTCTTTACTTACGTCAAGCTTGTTAGCAATATGATCAACATGTTCATCTCTCAAATCTCCTTCTTGTTGAGGTGCAATTTGATTTTTAATTTTTTTCAAATTAAAAAATAATTTTTTTTGGGCTGTTGTAGTTCCAATTTTTACTAGGCTCCAAGATCTTAATATATATTCTTGAATTGAAGCTTTGATCCACCACATAGCATATGTCGCCAACCTAAAACCTTTTTCGGGTTCAAATTTTTTAACAGCTTGCATCAATCCCACATTGCCTTCTGAAATCATTTCATTAACTGGTAAACCATAGCCTTTATATCCCATTGCAATTTTAGCAACTAATCTAAGATGGCTTGTAACTAATTTTTCAGCCGATTTAATATTTCCTGTAGTTTTCCAATTTTTTGCTAGCATATATTCTTCTTCAGCAGCAAGCATTGGGAATTTTTTAATTTGGTCTAAGTATGCTGACAAACCTCCTTCGTTAGATAGGGATGGTAAATTATTGCTGACGGTGTTCATAAGAGAATTTATTTAGCTAATTTAAAGTAATTTTCAATGTTTTATTTATTAGTGTTTCTAAGCATTTCCAAAATAATATTTAGTTCATGTGGCAATTTTGAGGAAAAATGCATTTTTTGATTATTTTTTGGATGCATGAAACCAAGAGTTTTAGCATGTAAAAATTGTCTTGTTAAATCAGATATCGAATTTTGGATTTTTAAATCTATATTTTTAAGTTTTTTATATTTTTTTTTATATTTATCATCACCGACTATACTGTTCCCCTTATAATTCATATGGACCCTAATTTGATGGGTACGACCTGTTTCTAGTTTACATTCTACTAAACTTAATGTGGGTGTCTTTTCATTTTCAAAAATTTCAAGAGTTTTATAATTCGTAATTGCTTCCTTTCCTTTAGAACGACTAACCTCCATTAGTTGCCTATTTCTTGAACTACGTGTTAGGAATGTAACTATTTGTCCTTTAGAAGGTCTTAATTTTCCCCATATTAATAGCTGGTACTCTCTTAAAATAGTATGTTCGCTAAATTGTTTTGATAAATTCTCATGCGCTTGATTGTTTTTTGCAATTACTACTAATCCTGAGGTATTTTTGTCAATTCTATGAACAATTCCTGGTCTTAATTCGTCACCGATATTAGACAAGGAATTTTTATCATAATGCATTAAAGCATTAACAATTGTTTTATCATAGTTGCCCGCACCAGGGTGCATTATTATACCAGCTGGCTTATTGATCACCATTAAGTCTTCATCTTCATGTATAATTTCTAGTTTATAATCATATGGTTTTAATGATGCTACTTCTGGTTTTGGTATTTCGAGAACAACCTGATCTCCGGTATTAACTTTTTTAGAGGGATTATTTGTGATTATATTATTTAATTTGAGTTTATTTTTTAATATTAAATTTTTTATTCTAGTTCTGCTAATTAACTTCTCTCTTTGATTGATCAAAATATCAACTCTTGAATTATTTTCTTCCTGTTGAACAATAAAATTAATGTTTTTTTCCATAAAATATAATATTAATACTATATGCGCTTGTAGCTCAACTGGATAGAGCGCCTGACTTCGGATCAGGAGGTTCTGGGTTCGACTCCTAGCAGGCGCGCCAATTATTCACCAATATTTATCAAAGTTCCTTTATCACGAGCTTTATCAAATGAGTAATAAAAAATCGATATTGCAAGAATAAGATAAAAAATATTAAGATAAAGGGCATTATATATATTTTCATAATTTACCTGACCGTTTACCAAAATATTTCTTGTCTCTTCAAATATATAAACGAGTGGGAGCGCAAAAGCGATAGACTGAAAGATTCCTGGTAAAATTTCAACAGGGTAATAAATACAACCAAACGGAGCTAACAAAAACATTGTAGACCATGCAATATTTTCAAACGAAGGACCAAACCTAAGTAATCCAGCAGAAACCAGTAAACCTAGAGTAATCCCAAAAATATATAAGCTTAAAAAAAGAAAAGCTAAAGGCATTCCTAATTCCAATAAAGATATTCCAAACAGAGGAGAGGTGAGCAATATAGCTGGGACCAGTCCTATTAAAGCTCTTATTAAAGCAGTAAAGACCAAAGAAATAATAATTTCACTAATTTTCATAGGAGCAATGAAAAGGTTAGTAAAATTCCTGCTCCATATTTCCTCTAAAAATAACATGTTAAAACCAATACTAGTTCTAAATAAAAAATCATAAAGGATTGCACAAGAAAGAATTACACCTACTGCACCACTATAGTAAGTACTGTACTCTGCAAAAAAATTTGAGATAAATCCCCACAAAGTTATTTGAATTGAGGGCCAATATATTAAGTCAAGTATTCTTGGAAATGATCGAGTGATTAAGTAAAAATGTCTTAAAAAAAGTCCATAAATTCTTGTAAAATTCATTTTTTGTTCCTCGCTATTTCCAAAAAAACCTCTTCTAAATTTTTTCTTCCATGTTTCAATATTAAATCATTTGGCGTTCCACTATCTACAATAATTCCATCTTTCATCATTAAAACAGAACCACACAATCTTTTAACTTCATCCATATTATGTGAAGCAAGTAAAACTGAAATTTTTTTTTCTTTTTTAAAATTTTCTAAAAATGTTCTTACAAAATCTCCTGTTTCAGGATCCAATGAAGCTGTTGGCTCATCTAGTAGCAGTACTGTAGGATCATTTATTAAAGCTTTTGCCAAACTGACCCTATTTTTTTGTCCCGATGAAAGTTCACCTGTTATTTTATCCAAAAGGTTAGTTAGCCTTAGTTGATCTGAAAGATAATCAATTCGATTTTCTAAATCATCAACATTATATAATTTTCCATAAACAGTTAAATTTTGTTTAACTTTTAATTTTTTAGGAAGCTCAATATAAGGAGATATAAAATTCATTTTATGTAATAGAGATATCTTGTTTGTCTCTATATTTTTTCCATTAATTAAAACTTGACCGCTAGAAGGTTTTAGTAATCCTAATATCATTCCAATGGTGGTTGTCTTTCCACATCCATTAGGACCCAATAAGCCTACAATTTCATTTTCACCAATTTTAAAATTTATATTACTGACAGCATTCTTTGATTTATATTTTTTAGATAGGTTTATTACCTCGATAGAATTTGTCATTTAATATTTTGATGCCCTCTCTAACCGATCATTAATTGTTTGTCCTATCCCAATATTAGGAATTTTTTCAACAGCAATTTTTTTGTATCCTTTATTTTTAATTTTCCTAATGAGTGGATATAAATTTCTTGCAGCTTTGATTAGATTATTATTCTTACTAAGAAAGAAATAATTTTTAGAATTTATTTTTCTTTTTTTTATTAATACGAATGCTTCCCCTTTATTTGGTTTTTTTACATTCATCCTCAAAGGTATTCCAGGAGAATAATGAAGAGAAAACAATCCTGGTGAAATCTTATTTTTAGATTTATTATTAATTGACACTTGTTTCTTTATTATTTTTTCAATTTTTGAAACATTTAAACCTCCAAGTCTTAATATTGATAAATTATTTGTAAGGTTTATAATTGTGGACTCTACACCAATTGAACACCTCCCGCCTCTAAGTATATATTTTAATTTTTTTCCAAATTCTTCTTTAACATCCGAGGGCTGAACAGAGCTTAGTTTTGAGGAAATATTCGCACTTGGTGCAGCTAAGGGATAATTTAAAATTTTAAGTAATCTTCGCAGTAGGGGATGTTTTGGAAATCTGATAGCAACCGTCTTTTTATTATTAGTCACAAATTTTGATATTTTTGAATTTTTCTTTAATTTTAGAACATATGTAATTGGACCAGGTGAAAATTTATTATAAAGTTTTTTAAAATCTTCATTAATTATACAATCTTTTTCGAGACCATTGAGATTATAGTAGTGAACAATTAGAGGGTTGTTAGCAGGTCTTTTCTTTAATTTAAATATCTTTTTTACCGTTAAATCAGAATAAGCATTTCCAGCTAACCCATAAACTGTTTCTGTTGGTACTGCTATACATTCGTTACTGTCTAAATACTTTTTTGCTTTTTTGATATTTGATTGATTAGATTTCATGTAATAATTATTAATATATGAAAGAAAAAAATTTACCACTTGATTATCAGCACAACTCCTTGGAGGAGCTCACTGAAAAAGCAAATACAATAATTGAGTCATTGGAGAATGAAAATAATTTAAGTAATTCTGTTGATAGTTATCAAGAGTTATTAAAGTTAAATAATCTTATCGAAAAAAAATTTCAAAAAAATCTTAAATTTATAAGTGAAAAAACAAATAATAAAATTAAGGAAATCGTAAAAAAAAATGAAAAATGAAATTAATAAAATTGCAAAAAATACAAATTATTTTCTAAAAAAATTTATTAATAATCAAAATAGTTCTCATCTTGTCAATGCAATGAAATACGGTTTATTTCCTGGAGGAAAGAAAATTAGATCAAAAATACTAGTAGATTTTGGTTCTTTATTTTCTATTAGTTACAAAACTTTAATACAGATTGGTGCAGCAGTAGAATGCATACACGCTTACTCTCTTATTCATGACGATTTACCTTGTATGGATAATGATAAAATTAGACGAGGAAAAGCGTCTACACATATAAAATACGGTGAGTCTACAGCCGTGCTGGCTGGGAATTCATTACTGACAATGGCATTTGAAATTTTATCAAACAAAAATTTAGATTTATCTGAAAGAACAAAAATTAATTTAATAAAAAAATTGTCTGAATGCTCAGGTCATCTAGGTATAGCCGGTGGGCAATACCTGGATTTGAACTATGAGAAAAAAAAAGTTTCAAGAAATAAGATTATTGAAATGGAAATGAAAAAAACTGGAATGTTATTTAGTTTTTGTTGTGTGGCCCCAGCAATAATAAAAAATAAAAAAAATTTAGAGCTAAGGTTTTTTGAAAATGTTGGATCAGATATAGGCTTACTATTTCAAATTTCTGATGACCTAATTGACCATGCAGGAAATTCAAATATCGCTGGTAAAAAAACAGGAAAAGATCAAAAAAAAGGTAAAGCAACACTTATTAGTTTACTTGGTTATGATAATGCGGTTAAATATTCTGAAGATTTAATTATAAATATTGACAAAAAATTGAAAAAATACGGTTCTAATTCAAAAAAAATAAAACAGACTTTAGAATATATTTTAAATAGAGATAGATGACACAAAAAAACACATTTTTAAAAGATATAAATTTCCCTTCAGATTTAAAAAAAATTCCTGAAAAGGATTTACCAAAAGTTGCAAATGAAGTTAGAAGTGAAATGATAGATGCTGTATCTCAAACAGGTGGCCATCTAGGTGCAGGTTTAGGTGTTGTAGAACTTACTGTGGCCCTTCACTATGTATTTGATACTCCAAATGATAAATTAATTTGGGATGTAGGACATCAATCTTATCCACATAAAATTTTAACAGGAAGAAAAGATAAAATTAGAACATTGAGACAGGGTAATGGATTATCAGGTTTTACAAAAAGAACCGAAAGTGAATATGATCCTTTTGGTGCTGCTCATAGTTCAACATCAATTTCTTCTGCGCTAGGAATAGCTGAGGCAAATAAATTGGAAAATAAATCTTCAAACGTAATAGCAGTGATAGGAGACGGTGCAATAAGTGCTGGTATGGCTTATGAAGCAATGAATAATGCAGGTGCCTCTAAAACTAAAATTATTGTTATTCTAAACGACAACGATATGTCAATTGCAAAACCTGTCGGAGCAATGAGAACATATCTTGCAAAATTATTGACTGGAAAAATATACTTTAGTTTTAGAGAAACTATAAAATTAATTACTTCGGCATTTTCAAAGAGGTTTAGTGCAAAAGCAGGAAAAGCAGAAGATTTTTTAAGATCTGCATTCACTGGTGGCACTATGTTTAATTCATTAGGTTTTTATTATGTGGGACCAATTGATGGACATGATTTATCAACCCTGATTCCGATTTTAAAAAATGCACGGGACATAAATCATGAGGGTCCAATTATGATTCATATTAAAACACAAAAAGGCAAAGGATACAGTTACGCAGAAAAAGCTAAAGATCATTATCATGGAGTTTCAAAATTTAATGTTAACACTGGCGAACAGAATAAAAGTGGATCTAATTTACCTTCATATACAAAAGTATTTGCAAATACTCTTGTCAAACATGCCAAAAAAGATAGTAAAATTGTTGGAATAACAGCTGCCATGCCTGGTGGAACAGGAATGGATATTTTTGGTAAAGAGTTTCCAAAAAGAATGTTTGATGTTGGTATAGCTGAGCAACATGCAGTCACATTTGCTGCTGGAATGGCCACAGAAGGATACAAGCCTTATGCCGCAATATACTCAACTTTTTTACAAAGAGCATACGATCAAGTTGTTCATGATGTTGCTATACAAAGCTTACCAGTGAGATTTGCAATTGATAGAGCTGGATTAGTTGGTGCAGATGGATCAACACACGCTGGTTCCTTTGATATTACTTATTTATCAACTTTGCCGAATTTTATTGTAATGGCTGCAAGTGACGAAGCTGAATTGGTTAAAATGATAAATACCTCAGTAGATATTAATGATAGACCAAGTGCAATTAGATATCCAAGAGGAGTAGGTGTTGGAGTTGAACTTCCTTCAATAGAGGAAAAAGTTGAAATTGGAAAAGGAAGAATAATTCAAAATGGTAGTCAAGTATGCCTGTTAAACTTGGGTACAAGATTAGAAGAATGTAAATTAGCTGCAGAACATTTAAAACAAAAAGGAGTTTCAACTACTATTGTTGATGCAAGGTTTGCCAAACCCTTAGACGAAGAGTTAATTATTAAATGTGCTAGAGAGCATGAAATTTTAGTCTCTATTGAAGAAGGGTCAATTGGAGGATTTGGTTCACATGTCAAAAACTTACTTTCAGAGAAAGGGATATTTGACAAAGGTCTAAAATTTAGATCAATGAATCTACCAGATAAGTTTATTGAACAGAATACCCTTGAAAAAATGTATGAAATTGCTGGGTTAAATGCTTCTCAAATTTCAGAGAAAATTTTAGATATTTTATTTAACAAAAATTCAATCAAAGTAGTAAAAAATTAAATTGTTTTAATGACATTGAGCTTTGTTCATCAGATAGTGATCCAATAAAACACAATTCATCATTGCCTCACCAACAGGTACAGCTCTTATACCAACACATGGATCATGTCTTCCTGTAACAGATATCGTTGTATTTTTTCCAAATTTATTTATTGTTTTTCTTGTTGTTAAGATTGAAGATGTTGGTTTTACAGCAAATGAGGCAATAATTTCTTGTCCAGTTGAAATGCCACCCAATATTCCACCGGCATTATTTGTATCAAACTTTAATTTTTTACCTTTTTGTGAAATTTCATCTGAGTTTTGTTCACCACTTAGTTGTGCAGAGTTCATTCCTGCACCAATATTTACTCCTTTAACGGCATTAATACTCATGAAACTAGATGCTATATCAGAGTCTAGTTTTGAGTAAATGGGTGCGCCCAATCCTACCGGAATTCCTCTCGCTCTTATTTCAATCACTGCACCACATGATGATCCAGATTTTCTTACTCCTAACAAAAATTTTTCCCAAAGTTTAATCATCGATTTGTCGGGACAAAAAAATGGATTTTTAGAAATTATTTTGTCATTCCATTTGTCAGTATCACATCCTAATATACCTAATTGGGTGACAGCACCAATAACTTTAAATTTTTTACCTAATTTTTTCTGTAAGACCAACTTTGCTATTGCACCAGCTGCAACTCTTGATGCAGTTTCTCTTGCTGAAGATCTTCCACCACCTCTATAGTCTCTAATTCCATATTTTTTGAAATAAGTAAAGTCAGCGTGCCCAGGTCTAAATTTATCCTTAATATTTCCATAATCCTTTGATCTCATATCTTTATTATAAATAATTAAAGATATTGGTGTACCGGTGGTTCTTCCATCAAAAACTCCAGATAATATTTGAACTTTATCGTCTTCTTTTCTTTGAGTTGTAAATTTTGATTGACCTGGTTTTCTTTTATCCAGTTCTTTTTGTATATCTTTTTCACTTAAATTAATATTTGGGGGACATCCATCAACGATACAACCAATTGCAGGACCATGAGATTCACCCCAGGTAGAGAAACGAAATAGCTTTCCAAATGTATTAAATGACATTATTTATACTATATAGATTATTTTGTTTAAATTATGAATCAAAAAAACTCACTTGGGCTTAATAGTTGTTTTCTGGATTTAGATGATCCAATTCATTTATTTGATACTTGGATGGAAGAAGCAAAAAAAACTGAGCCAAACGACCCAAACGCAGTAGCGCTAGCAACATCTAGCAAAAATAACATCCCATCTGTAAGGATGGTCTTGTTAAAAGACTTTAATCAAAAAGGATTTGTATTTTATACAAATTTAGACAGTCAAAAAGGACATGAACTTAGAGAAAATCCAAATGTAGCAATGTGTTTTCATTGGAAAAGTTTGCTAAGACAAATTAGAGTTAATGGCACTGTTTCATTGGTGCCCAATGAAATTGCAGATGAATATTACAATTCAAGAAGTTATGAAAGCAGAATAGGAGCGTGGGCATCTAAACAGAGCAAAGAACTTAAAAATAGAGATCTGCTATATAAATCTATTGAAGAATATAAAAAAAAATATGCAGACAAGAATAAGGTTCCGCGACCAAATAATTGGTCTGGATGGAACTTGTCTCCCTCAAGTATTGAATTCTGGCTCGATGGAGATAATAGAATTCACGAAAGATTAAAATATATAAAAAATCTTAAAGGAGAGTGGATCAGATCTCTCTTGAGCCCTTAAAAACTTCTAGATAAGCTAAATGTTGTCAGATTTTTTAAAATTTCTTTTTCTTTAGTATCTTCAAAAACACTTAATGAATTTGAAGCAAGATTAATATAATGTTGTGCTTTCTGGTAGCACTCATTTATAATTTTGTGTTTATTTATTGAAGCAATTGTTTTATCTAAATCATCTTTATCTCTAGTGTCTTTACTAAACATATTAATTAAGTTATTTTTTTCTTCAATCTCAAGTTTCTGATAAAGTAAAATTATTGGAAGTGTAATTTTTCCCTCAAAAAAATCTTGTCCTATTTTTTTTCCAAATAACTTAAGCTCAGCGTTGTAATCAAGTGTGTCATCAGCAATTTGGAAAGTAAGTCCAAGATTTCTTCCATAAAATTCAAGTGCATCTTTTTCTTTTTTATTACTATTAGATAAAATTGCACCAACCTTTGTAGCTGCTGCAAATAGCTCAGCAGTTTTTGCAGAAATTATTTTTAGATAAGTCTCTTCTAACATATCGACTTCACCCTTATGCTGAAGCTGTAAAACTTCTCCTTGAGCTATTTTAGATGAGGTAGATGATAATAATTTAAGAACTTCTATATTGCCATCTTCAACCATCATCTCAAAACATCTGCTTAGCAAATAGTCACCTACTAATACTGATGAATGATTATTCCAAACTCTATTTAAGGTTTCTTTTCCTCTTCTAACCACCCCTTCATCTATAACATCGTCATGCATTAAAGTTGCACTATGAATTAATTCAACACATGCAGCTAAATTTACATCTCTTGAACCTTTTGTATAACCACATAATTTTGCAGTTCCTAAGGTTAGTAGAGCTCTCAACCTTTTACCACCAGTTTTCATATGATAATCGGTCATTTTTTGAACTAGCTCTACATCGCTAATTAATTTAGTTTTAATTTTTTCCTCGGTTAACATAAGCTTATCTTCAACAGAATCTTTTAATTGAAAATAAGAATTATTTATCTGATTTCTGAGCTTTACAACTGATCCCATATTGAATTTAAACTAGTATAATTAACTTTTATTTATTACTTATCAATTGACGCACCTTATTCTTCAATTATAACTAGACTTTATATTCAACTAATAATTCTATAAGAAATATTTATGTTCTCTTTTTTTAAAAAGAAAAAAATAGTAGCTCATCTAAAACTGAGTGGTGTGATTGGAAATGCAGGAAAATTTAAACAGGGTATAGACTTTTCTGGCCAGGAGGAGATAATTAAAAAAGCTTTTTCATTAAAAAAAGCCAAATGTGTTGCAATTACCATAAATTCACCAGGGGGATCACCTGTTCAATCTCACCTAATTTATAGTTTTATTAGACAGCAAGCCAAAAAAAATAATAAGCAAGTAATAGTATTTGCAGAGGATGTTGCTGCATCTGGAGGTTATCTTATAGCATGTGCTGGGGACGAAATTTATGCAAATTCAAGTTCTATTATCGGATCCATTGGAGTTATTTATTCATCATTTGGTTTTACAGAATTAATAAAAAAAATTGGTGTTGAGAGAAGAGTTCATACAGCTGGTAAAAATAAAAGTACTCTTGATCCCTTTCTCGAAGAAAAGAATGAAGATATAGAGAGACTTAAAAATATTCAATTAGACTTACATAAAGATTTTATTGATGTTGTAGAAAAAAGTAGAGGTAGTAAATTAAAAAAATCTGATATCGAACTTTTTTCTGGTGAATTTTGGTCAGGAAGTAAATCAAAAACCTTAGGATTAATAGATGGAATAGGAAACGCTCACGAAATATTGAAAGAAAAATATGGAGATGATGTAATAATTAAAAAATTTGAAAAGACTAAAGGATGGTTAAGTCAAAAGCTTTCTTCCTCTAATCAAGTAGATCAATTTGCAAATATTTTAGAGGAGAGGTCAATCTGGCAAAGATATGGTTTCTAAAAATAAAAATAAAAAAAAACAAAAACCAAAATTTCAAACCTTTCAAGAAACTATTTTAAATCTCCAAAAATTTTGGAGTAAACAAGGATGTATTATTCTTCAGCCATATGATATGGAAGTTGGAGCTGGTACGTTCCATCCTGCTACAACCCTTAGATCGTTGGGCATTCAACCATGGAAAACCGCTTATGTTCAACCATCAAGAAGACCAACGGATGGTAGATATGGTGAAAATCCCAATAGACTTCAACATTATTATCAATTTCAAGTTTTGATTAAACCCTCTCCTGAAAATATAAAAAGGCTATATTTAAATAGTCTTACTACGATTGGAATTCATCACAATGATCATGATATCAGATTCGTTGAAGATGACTGGGAAAGTCCTACATTAGGTGCAGCTGGGTTAGGTTGGGAAGTTTGGTGTGATGGAATGGAGATTACCCAATTCACTTACTTTCAACAGATGGCAGGTTATGAATGTAAACCAGTTTCAGTAGAAATTACTTATGGTTTAGAGAGGATTTGCATGTTTACCCAACAACAAAAAAATGTTTACGATTTATTATGGAATGATGAGGATATAAAATACAGAGAAGTTTTTCATCAAGCTGAAAAAGAGTTTTCTGCTTATAATTTCGAGCATGCTAATGTTGAACAATTATTCAAAATGTTTGATATGCATGAATCAGAAGCAAAATCATTAGTTGAAAAAAAAGTTTCACTACCTGCATATGATCAATGTTTAAAAGCGAGCCACGTGTTTAACATTTTGGATGCGAGGGGAGCAATAGGTGTTGCACAAAGAGCAGGGTATATTGGAAGAATTCGTGACATCACTAAGTCTGCTGCTGGGATTTGGATAGATAGTCAAAATTAAAAATGGCTGAGTTTTTTTTAGAACTATTTAGCGAGGAAATACCTGCGGGTCTTCAAAAAAATTTAAGGGAAAATTTATTGAAATCTTTTAATGATTTCTTTAAAGAGAAATTTATTACATTTAAAAAAAGTTCTTCTTATTCAACGCCAAATAGATTGGTAATATTATTTGATGGCCTTCAAAAACAAACAATTCTAAAGTCTGAGGAAATAAAAGGTCCCAGCACAAAAGCCCCAGATCTAGCTATAGAGGGCTTTATACGATCAAATCAAATTTTAAAACAAAATCTTTATGAAAAAGAAACAGAAAAAGGTAACTTTTTCTTCTTTAAAACAAAATCAAAAAAACTTTATACCCACGAGTTATTAGAAGAGTTTGTACCAAAAATATTAAATAAAATTCAATGGAAAAAATCAATGCGCTGGGGGGATTTTGGTTTAAATTGGGGTAGACCACTAAAGTCTATTTTGGCAATATTTAATAAAAAGACATTAATATTCAAGTTTCATCATATTCAGTCATCTGATTTAACTTTTGTAGATAAAGATTTTGAAGAAAAGAAAAAAAAATTTTCTGATTTTAAGAAATATAAAAATTTCTTTAAAAAGAAAAAAATAATAATTGACCCTGTTGAAAGAAAAAAAATTATTGAAAAAAAATTTCATTTACTTTTAAAAAAAAAAAATATTGTTATTGATCAAAATCCAAAGCTGTTGGAAGAAGTTGTTGATTTAATAGACCAGCCCAATGTTCTTGTTTGTCAGTTTGATAAAAAATTTTTAAAAATACCCAAAGAGATTTTAATAATTACCATGCAATACCATCAAAAATATTTTCCTACTTTTGATAAAAAGGGGAGTATTACGAACGAATTTTTAGTTGTTTCAAACAAAAAAGATTTAAAAGGATTAATAAAGCTAGGTAACGAGAGAGTAGTAGAAGCAAGACTTACTGATGCCAAATTCTTTTGGCAAAAAGACAAATCTCAAAACCTCGTAAAACAAGTCTCAAATTTAAAATCGATGAATTATTTTAAAGGTTTGGGAAGTTATTTTGATAAAGTTCAAAGAATGAGAAAGCTTGGAGGAATGATTTCAGATGAACTATTAATAAGTAAAGAAAAAGTAGAATTATCAGCATCAATCTCTAAAGTCGATTTATTATCTGAACTGGTGGGTGAGTTTCCTGAACTTCAAGGGATAATGGGTGGTTATTTTTCTGAGGCACAAGGTTTTGACAAGGATGTAGCACTATCAATAAGTGAACAATATTTACCTTCAGGGTCTGGGTCTAAGGTTCCCAAAAAACCTTTTAGTATTGCACTAGCTCTATCTGATAAAATAGATACCCTTGTAGGCTTTTTTGGAATTAACCAAAAGCCAACAAGCTCCAAAGATCCGTTTGCTCTTAGAAGATTAACTTTAGGAGTAATTAGAATAATTGTTGAAAATAAAAATCATATTAAAATAAGAGATTTGATTAACTATTCAGCTTCACTTTATATAGATCAAGGCTTCAAATTTGAAAATAAACTTCTTCAAAAAGAACTTTCTGAATTTCTAATGGACCGACTAAAATTCTATATGAAGGAAGAAAATATTCGAAATGATATTATTCAAGCATCTATCAATTCACATAATTTAGATCAACTAGTAGTAATTTTTGAAAAGGCAAAACATTTAGACAAAATAATTTCTAAATCAAATGGACACGAAATAATATCAAGCTACAAAAGAGCCTCAAACATCTTAGAAAGTGAGTTGAAAGGACAGAATTTTGATCATTCAAATACAACCGACCCTGGTATTTTTAAGACAGATTTTGAAAAAAATTTGTTTAAAAAAATAAATGATTTAAGAAAATATTTTTCTTCAATTAATAAAGATGAAGTTTATTCTGAAAGTCTAGATAACTTATTAGATGCCAAAAAAGTAATTAACGAATTTTTTGACAATGTTATAGTTAATGATGTTGACCCAGGTATTCGAAAAAATAGACTAGAACTTATACAAATCTTATGTAAAACCTTCAACAACTATGTTAATTTTTCTTTAGTAGACTCCCAAAAATGAAAAAACTAATTTTAAATTTTAAATCTAAAGACAGCAAAAAAATTAAAATCCCCAAAAATTTTTTGGGTGGAAAAGGTGCTAATCTTTCAGAAATGGGTCGAATGGGATTACCAGTTCCACCTGGATTTACTATTTCTACAAAAGTATGTGATTTATTTTATAAAGATAAAAAAAATCTTAATAAAAATATAATCACATCAATTAAAAAAGAATTAAAGGCAGTTGAAAAAGAAGTTTCAAAAAAATTTGGTGATTTAAAAAATCCATTATTACTTTCAGTCAGATCCGGAGCGAGAGTTTCTATGCCTGGTATGATGGATACAATTTTGAATTTAGGATTAAACGATAAAACTGTCAAAGCCCTGGCATCAAAAACCTCTAATGGTCGATTTGCCAAAGATAGCTACAGAAGGTTTATTCAAATGTATGGCAATGTAGTAATGGGCGTTGAAGGATATCATTTTGAGGAATTAATCGAGAATTACAAACTTACAAAGGGTGTTTTGTTAGACACTGATTTAGATGAAAATGACTGGGATGGACTAATTGAAGATTTTAAAAGAACAGTTAAGGAAAAAGCAAATAGAGATTTTCCTCAAGATGTTAACGAACAGTTGTTGGGAGCAATCAATGCAGTATTTTTGTCTTGGGAGAGTAAGAGAGCAAAAATTTACAGAAAATTAAATCACATACCTGCAGAGTGGGGTACAGCGGTTAATGTCCAATCAATGGTTTTTGGAAACATGGGAGACGACTGTGCAACTGGTGTTGTTTTTACGAGAAATCCATCAGACGGTGAAAACGAAATTTATGGAGAATATTTAATCAATGCGCAAGGAGAGGATGTTGTGGCTGGAACAAGAACTCCACAATATATAACTAAAAAAGCTAGACAAAATGCTAAAGTTAAAGCCTCATCAATGGAAGAGTCTATGCCTAAAGTTTATAAACAACTTTGTAAGATACTAAAAAAACTAGAAAAGCATTACAAAGATATGCAGGATGTAGAGTTTACAGTTGAAAATAAAAAGCTGTGGATGCTTCAAACACGTTCTGGAAAAAGAACTGCAAAATCTGCAGTTAAAATTGCAGTTGATATGGTTAAAGAAAAATTAATTTCAAAAAAAGAGGCCGTGTTAAGAATTGATCCACACTCACTTGATACCCTTCTTCATCCAACTCTGGATGAAAAAAGCACAATAAATGTAATTGCAAATGGCTTGCCTGCTTCACCAGGTGCTGCGAGTGGTAAAGTTGTATTCACTTCTGAAGAAGCAGAAAGGCTAACATCCATGATGCAGGACACAATATTAGTTAGAGTAGAAACCTCTCCAGAAGATATACAAGGAATGCATGCTGCTAAAGGAATATTAACTGCAAGAGGTGGGATGACAAGCCATGCAGCAGTTGTAGCAAGAGGAATGGGAAGGCCTTGTGTTTCTGGATCAAGTGAAATTGACATCAATTATGAAAATAAGTCATTTAAAACATCATCAATGGAAATTAAAGAGGGAGATATAATAACAATAGATGGATCAACAGGAAGAATAATTGAAGGTAGTGTTGCTACCGTAAAGCCTGAAATATCTGGTGATTTTTCAAAATTAATGTCTTGGGCCGATAGTTATAGAAAATTAAAGATTAGAACAAATTCAGAAACTCCAAAAGATACTAAAACTGCGAAGGATTTTGGTGCTGAAGGTATTGGACTTTGCAGAACTGAGCACATGTTTTTTGATGAAGAGAGAATTTTATCTGTTAGGGAAATGATTCTTTCTAAAACCAAAGAAGACAGAGCCAAAGCCTTAGATAAACTCCTACCACATCAAAAAAAAGACTTTACTGAAATTTTTAAGATTATGAATGGCTTACCAGTTACAGTAAGATTGTTAGATCCTCCATTACATGAATTTTTACCAAGAACAAATAAAGAAATTGGCGAATTAGCAGAAATTGTTAATCTTACAGTAAAAGAAGTTGAAACAAGAATTGAGGAACTTCATGAACAAAACCCAATGCTAGGTCACAGAGGTTGCAGATTAGCTATATCATTTCCTGAAATATATGAGATGCAATGTAGAGCAATTTTCGAAGCATTATGTGAGCTTAAAAAAAATAAAATTAAGTCAGCTTTTCCTGAAATAATGATACCTCTAGTTTCGACAGAGGCTGAAATTAAAATAATGAAAGACTTAGTCAAAAGAATAGCAAGCATGGTTCAAAAAGAAAATAAATTAAAAATAGACTTTATGGTTGGGACAATGATTGAGCTTCCAAGAGCAGCTATAAAGGCAAAAGAAATAGCAAAACACGCAGAATTCTTCAGTTTTGGAACAAATGATTTAACTCAAACTACTTTTGGAATAAGTAGAGATGATAGTGGAAAATTTTTAAATGATTACATAGAAAATAAAATATTTTCTATTGATCCTTTCGTATCAATTGATGAAGGGGTTTCAGATTTAGTTGAGATTGCTGTTGCAAAAGGTAAGAGCCAAAATAAAAAGATCAAACTAGGGATATGTGGAGAGCACGGAGGTGATCCCAAAAGTATTTCTTTTTGTGCGAAAGTAGGACTTAATTATGTTTCTTGTTCTCCTTATAGAGTTCCAGTTGCTAGGTTAGCCGCAGCACAAGCAGAGTTAAAAAAATAACTATTTTAATTAGGGGGCGTTCTGTTGCCAGGTGCCCCAAACCCCGTTTGCTTAATTAACTAAGTTAATTAGGCAGCAAGTGCGTAACTTTCGTTAGCAATTATAAACTAGCCCGTTACGGTGGAACAATCCCGAACGAAAGAATAGCCTTTAGACATTCGTCGAATCTAGTTCACCCCCATAAGTTGTAATGGTGGAGGTGGTGGGTACTGCCCCCACGTCCGCAATGGTTATTACGAAATTCGTTTATCGTCATAGTTGGAAATCCAACATTATTAATATAAAAGGAATTACAACAGATTCAATAACAATCATGAAACTTACCAAAGAACAAGTAGAAGAAATAAAAAATCAACAAACTCAAAGCAATCAAACTAAAAGAGTTACAGTACCACAACTTGAAAATATACTATACGAGGCAATTCCTGCGCTAGATCATGGTTTTGTGAGAGTAGTTGATTATATGGGGGATGATACTTCAATTGTTCAATCAGCAAGAGTCTCTTATGGAAAAGGAACTAAGCAAGTTTCAACTGATAAAGGATTAATCAAATACTTAATGAGACATTGGCATAGTACTCCATTTGAAATGTGCGAAATAAAATACCATATAAAATTACCAATATTTATTGCTCGACAATGGATCAGACATAGAACTGCAAATGTTAATGAATATTCTGCAAGATATTCTATTTTAGACAAGGAATTTTATTTACCCACCCAAGAAAATTTAGCTGCTCAATCTACCAGTAACAGACAAGGTAGAGGAGATGTGTTGGAGGGCAAACAAGCAGAAGAAGTTTTAGAACTTTTAAAAAGTGATGCTGAGAGAACTTACGACAATTATGAAACAATGCTTAATGAAAGATTTGATGGCTCAACTATAGATGAAAATAAAAAAGGCTTAGCAAGAGAACTCGCAAGAATGAATTTGACTTTAAATACCTACACTCAATGGTATTGGAAAACTGATCTTTTAAACCTAATGAATTTTTTAAGATTAAGAGCTGATAGTCATGCACAATATGAAATAAGAGTTTACGCAGATATAATGCTTGATACTGTGAAAAAATGGGTTCCTATAACTTATGAAGCTTTTATGGATTATAGAGTTGGAGGCACAGAAGTTTCAGCTAAAGGAAAATTAATTATTCAAAAACTTATTAAAGGTGAAAATGTTGATTTAGATAGCTCAGGTCTTTCAAAAAGAGAGTGGAATGAGCTAATGATTGCTTTTGATCTTAAAGATAAGTTGATTTAATTTTATTAGCAAAATCTAAATATATTTTTGAAATTTCATGATCAGGATTTGCTTCTACTAAAGGTTTTCCTTCATCTGAAGTTTTACCTACTTCAGGATTAATTGGTATCTCACCTAAAAATTCTTTTTCAAATTCTTCTGCAGTTTTTTTAACACCACCTTCGCCAAATATTTTATATTTTTTACCATCATCTCCAATAAAAAAACTCATATTGTCTACTAACCCCAAGATTTTTACTCCAAGTTTATCAAACATTTTAATACCTCTTTTGACATCTAAAAGAGCAACTTCTTGTGGAGTTGAAACTATTATTGCGCCATCCATTTTTATTTCTTGTGAAAAAGTTAATTGTGTATCTCCTGTCCCAGGAGGCATATCAACAATAATAAAATCCAAATCTCTCCAATTAACTTTTTGAGTAAAAGTTTTAATTGCGCTTGTAACCATTGGACCCCGCCATATCATAGGTGTTTGTTGGTCAGCTAAGAAACCAATTGACATACATTGGATATCATACTTAACAATAGGTTCTAATTTTTGACCGTCACTTTTGGGTTTTTCATTAATATCGAACATTTTTGGAATTGAAGGCCCATAAATGTCTGCATCTAACAATCCAACTTTACATCCAACCTGTTTTAAGGCTAAAGCTAAATTTGTAGCAAAAGTAGATTTTCCAACACCACCTTTTGCGCTTGAAATTGCTATTGTAAATTTGGTTCCTAATATTGGATTTTTTGTGAATTTTTTAGGCTCAAGTTTCTGTTTCATTGCGGCACTAAGTTCAGGCTTTTTATCTGACATACAACTATCATTACTTGTTTTTTATAATAAAGACACTATATACTTCGTCATATGTCAGATGATTTTAGAGGCAGGGGTGGAAGCCCATGGGGATCACCTCCAGGTGGTGGAAATAATAATGGATCAGGTAGAGGTCCAACACCTCCAAACATTGATGAAATCATAAAAGAGATTCAAGATAAAATTAAAAAGTTTTTACCTGGAGGAAAATCATCAGGTGGTAAATCTATCGGATTAATATTATTAGTTTTAGCTTTTGTTTGGTTAGCAAGTGGACTGTATAGAGTTTTACCTGACGAACAAGGTGTCGTATTAAGATTTGGTAAGTTTGTTAAAACTACTCAACCAGGGTTAAATTATCATGTACCTTTTCCAGTAGAAAATGTGCTTACCCCTAAAGTTACAAAAGTTAATAGAATAGATATAGGCTTTAGATCTGAGAGAGACAGTGGTTTTTCAACAGGTGGAGGAGTAGCAGATGTTCCACAAGAAAGTTTAATGTTAACTGGAGATGAAAACATTGTGAACATAGATTTTTCTGTATTCTGGGTAATTAAAGATGCAGGAAATTTTTTATTTAAAATTCAAGACCCTGAGGGAACAGTTAAGGCAGCTGCAGAAACAGCTATGAGAGAGGTTATAGCAAAAAGTGATATCCAACCAATTTTAACTGAAGGTAGATCTAAAATTGAGGTAGAAACACAAGAAATTATACAGACTATTTTAGACGATTATGAGAGTGGAATTCAAATTACACAAGTCCAAACCCAAAAAGCTGATCCACCAGATCAAGTAATAGATGCATTTAGAGATGTACAGGCTGCAAGAGCAGATATGGAAAGATCTAAAAATGAGGCTGAAGCTTATGCTAACGATGTAATCCCAAGAGCTAGAGGGGAAGGTCAAAAAATCTTGCAAGCTGCTGAAGCATATAAAAAAGAGGTGGTAGCAAAAGCAGAGGGTGAAGCGAGTAGATTTGTGTCCATCTATAACGAGTATAAAAATGCAAAAGTAGTAACTCAGGAGAGAATGTACCTAGAGACAATGGAAAAAGTATTAGCAGATATTGATAAAGTGATTATAGAAAAAAATGCAGGTTCAGGTGTAGTTCCTTACTTACCACTACCCGAATTAAAAAAGAAAGCGACTAATTAAATGAAAGCTGGAAAAATTTTAGGTGGGTTAATTATTGTATTAGGTGTTTTAGCTTTTTTATCAGTAATTATTGTTAAAGAAGTTAATCAGGCAATCATTCTTCAATTTGGAGATCCAAAAAGAATAATAACCACACCTGGATTAAATTTCAAAATTCCATTCATTCAGAACGTAGTCTATTTAGATAAGAGAATATTAAACTTAGATACTCCCCCTGAGGAAGTAATTGCATCTGATCAAAAACGTTTAATTGTTGATGCATTTGCAAGATTTAAAATTGTGGATCCATTAAAGTTTTACATATCGGTTGGAGATGAGAGAGTAGCAAGATCAAGATTATCAACAATTATAAACTCTAGAATTAGAAATGTTTTAGGTCAAGAAGAATTACAAACTTTACTATCTCAGGATAGATCGAAGCAAATGGCTTTAATTAAAGAAGGTGTAAATAATGAAGCTAAAAATTTTGGTATTACTATTGTTGATGTAAGGATAAAAAGAGCTGATCTTCCTCAAGCAAATAGTGACGCAATTTATCGAAGAATGCAAACAGAGCGGGAAAGAGAAGCAAAAGAATTTAGAGCCAAAGGTGCAGAGATGGCAGTAACAATTACCTCAACCGCAGATAAAGAAGTCACAGTTATCTTAGCAGAATCTCAAAAGCAATCAGAAATTATGAAAGGGGAAGGTGATGGTTTAAGAAATAAAATCTTTGCTGATGCCTTTGGTCAAGATCCTGAATTTTTCGCATTTTATAGAGCAATGCAGGCTTACGAAAAAGCATTAATTGGAGGGGAAACTTCTCTGATTTTATCCCCTGATAGTGAATTCTTCAAATTTTTTGGAAATATAAAACCCGAAATCCAACAATAATTTTTTAAATGAATGAGCTAGTCATAGCTTTTGGTTTATTCTTATTCATTGAAGGAATTTTATATGCCATATTTCCAGCAAAAATGAAAAATATGTTAAAAAAATTAGAACTTATGAAAGATAGTCAATTGAGATCTGGGGGACTTATCTTTGCAATTATAGGATTTATAATTATTTATTATATAAAAAGTTAAAATGAAAAAAATTAAAATCATCTTTCTAACTATAATTTTTTCTTTTGGTTTTTTAAACCAATCTTATTCTAGAACTGTTCCAGAGTCTTTCGCTGATCTTGCTGAAAAATTGATGCCATCTGTTGTAAATATTTCAACATCAACAACTGTAGTTACAAAATCTAATCCACTTCCGTTTCAATTTCCTCCAGGGTCACCCTTTGGAGACATGTTTAAGGAGTTTGGAGATCCTCAAGAAAGACAATCGGCTGCGTTAGGATCAGGATTTATAATTGATGAAAAAGGAATAGTTATAACTAACAATCATGTAATACAAGATGCTGATGACATCATCGTCAGAGTAAATGGTGATCGAGAATTTAAGGCAAAAGTTTTAGGAGCTGACCCACTAATGGATATAGCTGTTTTACAGTTAGAAACTAACGAAAAGTTTATACCGGTAGCCTTTGGTGACTCTGATAAAGCTCGAATAGGGGATTGGGTGATTGCAATTGGAAATCCATTTGGTTTAGGGGGTACAGTTACTGCTGGAATTATTTCAGCAAGAAACAGATCAATTGGACTATCTAGATATGAAGATTTTATCCAGACAGATGCTTCTATTAATTCAGGAAACTCTGGCGGACCTTTGTTCGATATGGAGGGAAATGTTATAGGAATTAATACTGCTATTTTAGGTCGGAATGGTTCAATTGGTATTGGATTTTCAATTCCTTCAAACAGCGCTCAAATCGTAATTGATCAACTTATAGAATTTGGAGAAACTAAAAGAGGATGGTTGGGTGTGAGAATACAAGATGTCACGAAAGAAATTGCAGAGGTTGAAAAATTAGATAAACCAAGGGGCGCTTTAGTTGCAAGTGTTGCTGAAAACAGTCCATCAGAAAAAGCTGGAATAAAAGCTGGTGATATTATTTTAGAATTTAACGGCGAAAGAATTAATCAAATGAAAGAACTACCAGCGATTGTTGCAAGAACACAAGTTGGTAAAAATGTTGAAGTTAAAATATGGAGAGATAAACAAGAAATTATAAAAAATGTTTTACTTGGAAGACTTGAAACATCTGAAGATTTTAAAGTTAGTGAAAAACAAAAAACAATAGATCCCACTGATCAAATTGAAGATTTAAAAATAACTGTAAGATCTCTTAACAAAGATGATATAAAAAATCGTAACCTACCAAATCAAACTACTGGACTTGTGATCACGAGTATTCAAAATAATAGTCCTTTAGCTGGTTCAATTGAGGTAAATAGTATTATTGTCGAGGCTCAAAAAGAAAGAATAAAATCTATTGATGATTTAAAACAAATTACCAAGCAAGTTTTAAACTCAAATCAAAAAACAATATTGCTTGCAATCTATAATAATCAAAATCAAAGAAGATATATTGGAATTAAGTTAGATTAATCATGGATTTTAAATCCAAGATTATTTTAATTTCTGGACCAACTGCTTCAGGAAAATCAAGTTTTGCTATTAAGCTTGCCAAAAAAGTAAATGGTGAAATTATAAATGCAGATAGCATGCAAGTTTATAAGCAATTAAAGGTTCTTTCAGCAAGACCAGATCAAAAAAAATCTCAAAAAATAAGACATCATTTATATGGCTTTCATGATATTAAAAAAAATTTTTCAACTGGGAATTGGTTAAAATTAGTTTTCAAAAAAATTGAAGAAATAAAAAAAAGAAAAAAAACGCCAATCCTTGTAGGCGGTACAGGTTTATATTTTAAGGCATTAATTGATGGACTAGTAAAAATTCCAAGCATACCTGTAAAGATTAGAAATCAAATTAGACTAATGCATTCAAAAGTAGGTCAAGATAAGTTTTATAATAAACTTTTAAAACTTGACCCAACTTCTAGAAATAAAATAAATCCAACTGATCCGCATAGATCCATAAGAGCCTATGAAGTAAAATTACATACCAAGAAATCAATTCATGAATGGTACAAAAATACTAAATCTAATTTTCAAAAAAGTGATTTTTATAAAATTTATATTGACTTTCCCCGTTTGGAATTGATTGAGAGAATTAATCTCAGATCTAAGGAAATGATTAAAAATGGAGCAATTAAAGAAGTAAAAAATTTTATCAAATTAAAGGTGAAAAAAGACAAAAGTGTTAATAAGGCCATTGGTATCAATGAAATTAGACAATACTTAAATAATGAAAAAAAATTGGAAGATATTATTGAAAATATATCAATAAAAACTAGGCAATACGCTAAAAGACAAAGTACATGGGCAAGGGGCAATATGAAAAGTTGGCTTAAATTAAAACCAAACGAGTTAAATAATTTTTTAAAAAAAATTTAAATATCTCAATCAAAACTTGACCAATTAGCACAACTTCAGCTAGATTGCAAAATGCCAAAATTATACACAGGAGCAGAAATTGTTTTTAAATGCCTTGAAGATCAAAAGGTAGAACATATTTTTGGATATCCTGGTGGAGCAGTTTTACCAATTTATGATGAACTTAAAAATCATACTTCTATTAAGCATATTTTAGTGAGACACGAACAAGGTGCTGGTCATGCAGCTGAGGGATATGCCAGATCATCAGGTAAGCCTGGAGTAGTTTTAGTTACATCTGGACCTGGCGCTACCAATGTTGTTACCGCGTTAACAGATGCGTACATGGACTCAGTTCCATTGGTTTGCATTTCTGGTCAAGTCCCAACCCATTTAATAGGAACTGATGCATTTCAAGAATGTGATACCACCGGTATTACTAGGCCCTGCACAAAACATAATTGGTTAGTAAAAGATATAAATGATTTATCAGAAATAATGCATGAAGCATTTAAAGTTGCAACCACAGGAAGACCGGGCCCTGTTTTAGTTGATATTCCAAAAGACATTCAATTTGCAAAAGCTAAATATAAAAAACCTAAAAAAGAAAAAAAACTAAATGGAAAATCAAATAATAAATTTTCTCAAAAACAAATAGATCAATTAATTGATTTATTAAAAAATACTAAAAAACCAGTTATTTATAGTGGTGGTGGAGTAATTAATTCAGGACCTAAGGCAAGTGACGCATTAAGAGAGTTTGTAGAATTAACAGGATTTCCAATCACCTCTACGCTTCAAGGTTTAGGTGCATATCCTGGTGATGATAATCAATTCCTTGGAATGTTAGGTATGCATGGAACTTATGAGGCCAACAATGCTATGCATGATTGTGATCTTTTAATAAATATTGGTGCAAGATTTGATGATCGTATTACTGGAAAAATAGATGAATTTTCACCAAACTCAAAAAAAGTTCATATTGATATAGATCCATCGTCTATAAATAAAATTATTAAAGTTGATCTTGCAATAGTAGGCGATGTTACGAAAGTAATCGGTAAAGTAAATAAAACAATATTGAAGAAAAAAAATGGCCACAGCAAATCTAATAAATCAAATATTGCTAAGTGGTGGGAACAAATACAAAAATGGAGAGGCAAAGACTCCCTTAATTTTGTTAACAGTAATGATAGTATCAAGCCTCAACATGCAGTTCAAAGATTATATGAATTAACAAAAGATAAAGATACTTATGTAACAACAGAAGTTGGTCAACATCAAATGTGGGCAGCACAACATTACAAATTTAATAAACCAAATAGATGGATGACATCTGGAGGTTTAGGCACAATGGGCTATGGGTTACCAGCAGCAGTAGGTGTGCAAATTGCCCACCCTGAAAAATTAGTAGTTGATATTGCTGGTGAGGCCTCTGTATTAATGACAATGCAAGAAATGTCCACTGCAGTTCAATACAACTTACCAATTAAAATTTTTATTTTAAATAATCAGTACATGGGAATGGTTAGACAATGGCAAGAGCTGTTACATGAAAAAAATTACTCAGAGAGTTACTCTGAAGCACTTCCTGATTTTTTAAAAATGGCTGAGGCTTATGGTTGTAAGGGAATTAAAGCAGAAAACCCTTCCGAATTAGATGAGAAAATTCAAGAAATGATAGATTATAAAGGTCCAGTTATTTTTGATTGTCATGTTGATCCTAATGAAAATTGTTTTCCAATGATACCTTCAGGAAAACCTCACAATCAGATGATCTTAGGACCTAATGATCAGGAAGAGAACAAAATCAAGGGTAAAGGCAAAGCCTTAGTTTAGATATAATGCCAAAATCAAAATCAGCTTATAGTGTTCCGACTAAAAAAGAGAAATCTGATACATATATATTTGTAGTATGGGTTGATAATGAGGCTGGCGTGCTTGCAAGAGTTGTTGGACTATTTTCTGGTCGGGGATACAATATTGAGTCTTTAGCAGTAGCAGAAGTAGATGCAGTTAAAAATATTTCTAGAATTACAATCGTTACAACAGGAACGCCCCAAGTAATTGATCAAATCAAACTTCAATTAGCTAAATTAGTACCTGTACATAAAGTTGCAGAATTTAAAAGAGAGGATAAAAATGTCATATTTAAAGAAATGGCATTATTTAAAATTACTGGAAAAAAAAAGAAAATGGAAAAATGTTTAAATGCTTGTAAAAAATTTGATTTGGTTATTTTAGATGAAACTAAAACATCTAAAGTTATTCAAATAACAGCACTTAGAAGAGAAATTGACAAAATTAGTAAAAAATTGAAACCTTGGGGACTTATTAGCGCTTCTAGAACCGGGGCCGTTGCGATGACAAGGGGCGCCAAAATATTTAATTAATTATAAAGGAGAGAGAATATGAAAATGTTTTACGAAAAAGATGCAGATGTAGATTTAATTAAAAATAAAAAAATTGCAATTTTTGGTTATGGTAGTCAAGGACATGCTCATGCATTAAATCTTAAAGATAGTGGTGTTAAGGAAATTGTGGTTGCACTAAGAGATGGCTCATCGAGTGTAGCAAAAGCTGAGTCAAAAGGATTAAAGGTCATGAATTTATCCGATGCAGCTGCTTGGGCAGATGTAGTAATGATTTTAACTCCAGATGAATTACAGGCAGAAATTTATAAAAATCATATAGAGCAAAGGGTAAAAGAAGGAACCAGTATTGCATTTGCTCATGGATTAAATGTTCACTATGATTTAATCAAAGCAAGAAAAGATTTAGATGTATTTATGGTTGCTCCTAAAGGACCTGGTCATTTAGTTAGAAGTGAATATGAAAAAGGTGGAGGAGTACCATGTTTATTTGCGGTACATCAAAATGGATCAGGTAAAGCAAGAGATCTAGCGTTATCATATGCGTCAGCTGTTGGTGGGGGAAGATCTGGAATTATTGAAACCACTTTCAAAGACGAAGTTGAAACAGATTTATTTGGTGAGCAAACAGTTCTTTGTGGAGGATTGGTAGAATTAATTAAAAATGGTTATGAGACTTTAGTTGAGGGTGGTTACGAGCCTGAGATGGCATATTTTGAAACTGTGCACGAAGTAAAACTAATTGTTGATTTGATTTATGAAGGTGGAATTGCAAATATGAACTACTCAATATCAAATACAGCTGAGTATGGTGAATACCAATCTGGACCAAGAATTATTAATAAAGAGGAAACCAAAAAAAGAATGAAGGAAGTATTGTCTGATATTCAATCTGGAAAATTCACTAAAGAGTGGATGGATGAATGTAAAAATGGCCAGAAAAACTTTTTAGCAACTAGAGCTAAGTTAGCAGAGCATTCTGTGGAAAAAGTTGGTGCTGAACTTAGAGCTATGATGCCATGGATTGGCAAGAAAAAACTAGTTGACAGTGATAAAAGTTAGATTTTGATAAAGACCCTAAAAGGTCTTAAAAATATAGATAAAATTTAACATTTATTTTGCAATCTCACTTATAGATTGTAATATAAATTTTCTATAAATTTGGTTATGAGCGATAAAGATAGAGTAATAATTTTTGATACTACTATGCGAGATGGTGAGCAATCACCAGGTGCATCTATGAGTTTGGAAGAAAAAATCCAAATAGCAAGAGTATTTGATGAATTAGGTATAGACATTATTGAAGCGGGTTTTCCGATAGCATCACCTGGAGATTTCGAAGCAGTAACTGAAGTTAGTAAGATCTTAAAAAAATCTATTCCTGCAGGACTATCTAGACATTCTAAAAAAGATATTGATAGAGCTTATGAAGCTTTAAAACATGCTCCAAGATTTAGAATCCACACATTTATTTCAACAAGTCCTCTTCATATGAAGCATAAATTAAATATGTCGCCAGAAGATGTTTACGAGTCTATTGGACAGCATGTAGCTTATGCAAGAAAATTTACCGATGATGTTGAATGGTCTTGTGAAGATGGCACAAGAACGGATATGGATTTTATGTGCAAGACAGTAGAGCTTGCTATCAAAAATGGAGCAACAACCATAAATATTCCTGATACAGTTGGTTATACTATTCCATCTGAGTTCACAAAAATTATTCAAACATTATTAAACAAAGTTCCTAATATTGATAAAGCAATTTTATCCACGCACTGTCATAATGACCTAGGCTTAGCAGTTGCAAATTCTTTGGCGGGAGTTCAGGCTGGCGCTAGACAAATTGAGTGTACAATAAATGGTTTAGGGGAAAGAGCTGGAAATGCTGCGCTAGAAGAGGTTGTAATGGCAATCAAAACAAGACCAGATTTGATGCCATATGAAACTGGAATTAATACAACACTTTTAAGTAAAGCTTCTAAAATTGTGTCAAATGCAACAGGTTTTCCCGTGCAATACAATAAAGCAATTGTTGGAAAAAATGCTTTTGCTCATGAAGCAGGTATCCATCAAGATGGTATGCTTAAAAATAGACAAACATATGAAATTATGACACCTGAAAGTGTTGGTGTTAAACAAACCTCATTGGTAATGGGTAAACATTCTGGCAGACACGCATTTAAGGACAAATTAAATAGCTTAGGCTATCCAGATTTAACTGATGACATTGTTGGTAATGCTTTTGCTAAGTTTAAAGTATTAGCAGATAAGAAAAAACATGTTTATGACGAAGATATAATTGCACTTATAGATGATAGTTTAATTATAGATAATAAAGTAAATGCAATTAGTCTTAAATCTCTTAAAGTTTTTGCTGGAACAGGTGAACCTCAAAGAGCAGAAATGACTTTAGATGTATACGGTGATGTTAAACAAGCATCAGAAACTGGAGATGGTCCAGTTGATGCAATTTTTAAATGCATTAAAACACTATTTCCACATGATGTTAACTTACAATTATACCAAGTGCATGCTGTAACAGAGGGAACTGATGCTCAAGCAACAGTAAGTGTTAAAATTGAAGAAAAAGGAAAAACAACTGTTGGGCAAGCTGCTGATACAGATACACTAGTAGCGTCAGCAAATGCATATATTAATTCATTAAATAAAATGATTATTAAACGAGATAAAACAGCTCCAATGGAGCAAGAAAGTCAAAAAGTAAGGGGTATATAGATGGGAATATTTGATAGTGTTAAAAAAATTTGGAGCCAAGATATGGCTATTGACCTTGGAACTGCAAACACACTTGTAGTTTTAAAGGGTAAAGGTGTTGTATTAAATGAGCCATCTGTTGTTGCTATTGTTGACCAAGGTGGAAAGAAAAATGTTTTAGCTGTAGGGGATGAGGCAAAAACAATGCTAGGAAGAACACCTGGTAACATCAGTGCAATTAGACCTTTAAGAGATGGTGTTATTGCAGACTTTATTGTTACTGAAGAAATGATTAAACATTTTATTAAAAAAGTTCACCAAGGAAGTACATTTGCAAATCCTAGAATTTTAATCTGTGTGCCAACAGGTTCAACACCAGTTGAAAGAAAAGCAATTCAAGATAGCGCGCTTGCAGCAGGCGCAAGAAGAGTTCAATTAATTGAAGAACCAATTGCAGCAGCAATCGGTGCTGGACTTCCAATCTCAGAAGCAACTGGTTCAATGATAGTTGATATTGGTGGTGGTACAAGTGAAATAGCAATTATGTCTTTAGGTGGGCTGGTTTACTCTAAATCTTTGAGAGTTGCAGGTGATGCAATGGATGTAGCTATAGTGAACTACATGAGAAAAGAATATAATTTATTAATCGGTGATACTACAGCTGAAAAAATTAAAAAAGAGATGGGTACTGCAATCCCAACTGGAACAAATACTTATCCTGTAAAAGGTAGAGATCTTAGATCTGGTACACCAAAAGAAGTTAATATTACTGAGGAGGATACTGCAGAAGCGTTGAACGATATCATGAAAGAAATGGTAAATGCAATTAAAGATGCATTAGAGAACACACCTCCTGAATTATCTGCTGATTTAGTAGACATGGGTTTAACTCTAACTGGTGGTGGAGCATTATTAAAAAATATTGATAAAAGATTTTCTAAAGAAACAGGTTTACCAGTGCATGTTGCAGACGACCCATTATCATGTGTGGCAGTTGGAACAGGTAAGGCTTTGGATCAAGAAGAAACTTTTTCTACTATGCTATCTGAATACTAAAAAAAATGGCTTCAGGCAGAGACGATTTTGTAATTGCCTTTAGATCGGCCTTTTTAAAAAAAAAAGATAAACAAAAATTCTCTTTACTTAGCTTAATCATATTATCTATAATTGTAATTATTCTAAGTAATATTAATTTCAAACCTATTCAATTTTTGAAAATAGGTATTAACGAAATCATTTACAGATCTTCATTCATTGTATCTAAACCAGAAAATTATATAAAAAATTTAACACTTAAATTTAATGAACACATGAATTTATTTGAAAATTATGAAAACATAAAATCAGAACTAGAAAATTTAAAAGAAGAGCAAATAACCAGTAATTTTTTAAAACTAGAAAATGAAAAACTCAGAAATTTAATTAATGAAAATATTAATTCGACGGAAGTGTTGGCGAAAGTTTTGATTGATCGAGAAAGTCCTTTTTTAAAATCAATTATTTTGAATAAAGGAACAAAAGATAATGTAAAAATGGGCATGGGTATACTTGATGGCGTTTATCTTGTTGGTCAAATAATTGAAGTCAACTTCACTAATTCTAGAGCTTTATTATTATCTGATCTTAATAGCAAAATACCTTCAGTTTTAGCTCCACAAAACATTCAGGCAGTAATTTCTGGAACCGGAAAAAATTATGGAATAATTGAGCACACTAAAGATGACATAGAAGAAGTCTTAAAAGATCAGGATGTAATAATTTATACCTCAGGACTTGGTGGCCTTTTTAAACCTGGGATACCAATTGGAAAAATTTCTAAAGATAACAATAATAAGGTAGAGTTTTTTTCAGATTTTACTCAATTAGATTATGTAAAAATTACATCACATACTTTGGGAGATAAAAAATAATGGCTTCTCTTAATAAAAGTACTTTTCTAAAAGTATCAGCATCTTATTTGCCATTAATAATTTTATTTATTTCTGTTTTTAACGAATTTGACTTTAATTATTTAAAAATTGAAAATTTTTCATTTAATTTCGTATATATTTTAGTTTTTTATTGGACCTTAAGAAATCCTGATAGCTTAGGATACTTTTCCATATTTTTGGCAGGAATTGTTAATGATGTCGTCATAGGTATTCCTATTGGTATAAGTAGTTTATCTTATTTGATATTGTGTGCAGTTACAGCCTACATAAGAAATATTACCTTAAGCCCAAACTTTATTAAAGATTGGTTTTCATTATTATTTACAATGGTCTTAATCAATTCGATACAAGTTATTATTTTAGACTTGATATTTTTAGTTGAAATTAGCTATATGAGCTATGTCGTTAATTCCGGATTTACGTTTCTATTTTATCCAGCATTTTTTTTAATATTTAATCTTTTAAACCAAATAATTTACCAAAAAAAAAATGATTAAAGAAAACTCAGCGATAAGAAAATCAGATGTAATAAACAGAAGAATGTTTATTATTGGTGCTGCAAAAATAGTTGTTTTTTGCAGGAATTGTTGCCAGACTATTTTCACTTCAAATAAATGAAAATAAAAAATATCTAACACTTTCTGATAAAAATAGAATTAGAGAATGGAAACTTCCACCTACAAGAGGAAACATCATCGATTACTTTGGAAATATAATCGCAGGTAATTTAAAAGTTTATCAACTACATATTATACCTGAACAAGTTGAAAACTTTAACTATCTATTACTGAGATTAAAAACACTTATAAATTTAAGTGATAAAAAAATTCAGAAAATAACAAAATTAAAAAATCAGCTAAAGCCCTGGGATAGTATAATTGTATCTGAGAATTTAAGCTGGAGCCAATTCTTAAAGGTTAATAATTATTTATATGATTTGGTTGGTGCAAAACCTGTAATGACAATTTCAAGAAATTATCCATTTAGCGAAATGTATACTCATGTTTTAGGTTACGTAAGTCAGCCAAATGAAGAGGAAATATTAGAAAATGAGATAGTAAAAGAAAGATTTGTTCCAGGCATGAAAATTGGAAAGCTAGGATTGGAGAAAACACTGGAAAAACAACTAATTGGAACTAATGCGATACAAAGATATGAGGTAAATGCTTATGGAAAAAGAATTAATCAACTCGAATATCAAAAAGGACTTCAGGGCAAAAAAATTAGATTAACCGTAGATACCGAAGTACAAAAACTCTCAGCCCAATTGCTCTTGAATAAGGCAGGATCAATAAGTGTAATGGATATTTATACAGGAGACATAATTGCTATGTACTCGTCACCCTCTTACGATCCAAATTTATTTTTGTTTGGTATCAGTCAGGATGAATGGCAACTCATTATAAATAATCCACTAAAACCTTTGATTAATAAAACTCTTTCTGGGCTTTATTCACCTGGTTCCACAATAAAACCTATCGTGGCACTTTCTGCTTTGGAAAATAATATTGTTAATCCTAATTTTAAGGTCAAGTGCACTGGCAAAACAGAATTATATGGCCAAACGTTTCACTGCTGGAAAGAAAAAGGACATGGATTTGTAAGTTTAAAAAATGCAATGAAACAATCTTGTGATACTTATTTTTATGAAATCGCAAGACTATTAGGTGTCGATCGATTAAATGTTACAGCTAAAAAATTTGGCTTAGGAGAAAAAGTATTGGGAGAATATTTTGATAATGAAAAAAGTGGTTTATTTCCAAATACAAATTGGAAAAGAAATAATCTTGGAAGAGGATGGGTATTAGGGGAGACATTAATTACAGGAATTGGACAAGGATACATTCAAACCACACCTCTTCAATTATGTTTAATGACTGCTCAAATTGCAAATGGTGGATATAAAATTAAACCCAAGATTATAGTAAATGATAATCCATTAAGTTTAGAAAATGCAAAAACTGCAATGGAGCTTCAGTCTTTGCAAACACCTAATACGAAATTATTTAATGATCCAAAAAATATTAAAATTGTTCAAGAAGCAATGTTTAGCTCTACAAATGAGCAATTTGGTACTTCTTATAGATCTAGAATTGACGATCCGAAATATCAATTTGCAGGCAAAACTGGAACTGCTCAAGTTAAAAGAATAAGTAAAAGAGAAAGAGAACTTGATCTAAAATTAGAACAAATACCTTACAAGGATAGAGATCATGCACTTTATGTTGCTTATGGTCCATATAAAAATCCAAGATATGCGTTAAGTATAATTGTTGAACACGGTGGTTCAGGCAGTAAAGCTGCTGCTCCGATGTCAAAAGAATTGTTTAAATTAATAATTGATAGGGACGAACTTAGAGACAAGCAATCTAACTTCGAAAATATAAACATCTAATGTATCAAAGAGATAGATTAAATTCAGAACTATCATTTTTTCAAAAAATTAAAGAAATAGATTATACATTGTTGATTTGCATTATTTTATTATCAATAATAAGTTTACTAGTGATGTACTCCACGGATGGCGGTGAAGTACTGTACCATACCAAAAGTCATTTTAGTAAACTGGTAGTTTTTTTTCCTCTAACGATTTTAATTGCATTCTTCAACATTAGACATTGGCATACTTTTGGATATATATTTTATTTCTTAATCCTTCTTTTATTATTTTACGTTTCGTTTTTTGGTCTTAAAGCATCAGGTTCACAGAGATGGATGGATTTATATTTATTTGTTCTTCAGCCTTCTGAGTTAATGAAAATTGCTGTTATCCTGTGTCTTGCAAAATACTACCATCGAATAAAAATTGAAAATGTAAATACTTTTACAAGCATCACGCTAGTTTTATCAATTATATTTGTACCAATTATATTAGTAATTTCCCAACCTGATCTTGGAACGTCGGTATTGATTGCATTGAGTGGTTTAATAATTTTGTGGTTAGGAGGAGTAAAAATTAAATATTTTGTATATTCATTTATAACTTTTCTTATTTCTCTACCCTTCATCATTTCATTTTTTAAAACCCTATCAAAAACTAAGAATATTAACATTTTTAGATCCAGATAGAGATCCTTTAGGGGCAGGTTACCAAATTATCCAATCTAAAATTGCAATTGGATCGGGTGGATTAGAAGGTAAAGGATTTTTAAAAGGCACACAAAGTTATCTTGATTTTTTACCAGAAAAACATACGGATTTTATTTTTACTTTATTTTCAGAGGAATTTGGTTTTATAGGATCTGTTGGTCTTTTAATTCTTTATACAATAATAATATTTAGAATTATTCGTATTGGAGCATTATCAAGAAGTAATTTTTCTAAGCTATTTTGTTTTGGTTTTGCATTTTCAATTTTTATTTATATCGTAGTAAACCTATCAATGGTTTTAGGTTTACTACCAATTGTTGGTTCTCCTTTACCCATTATGTCATATGGGGGCTCTTCAATGTTAGCTACTATGATAGGTTTTGGTATTGTTCTGAGTGCCAAAATTAATCGCAAACAAACAATTGCTTAATATTATATTTCAAACTAGCATAATTTGTCACTCTTAATTTTTTATTGATTGATTGTATAAGAAGCGATGAGTAAAAATATTAAAATAGGAATAGTGGGCGCTGGTATACAAGGCATTTCCAATGCTTTGTTTTTACAAAAAAAAGGTTTTCACGTAACTATTTTTGACAGAGATAACCCAGGTGCTCAAGCTGCATCTTATGGAAACGCAGGACATTTTTCTCCATATGCATCTGTACCAATTAATAGACCAGATGTGTTAACAGATGTACCAGCAATGCTAATGAGTTCTTCTGGTCCATTAGCATTAAAATGGAACTATGTTCCCAAAATGATTCCATGGTTTTTAAAATTTATCATGAACTCAACAACTAATAAAATGATGCATACTGCAAAAAATATGCATCAAATTTTAGATCTAGCCTTACCAGCCTATGATGAACTATTCGATGAAATAGATCTTGAGGGTTTAGTAGAGAATAAAGGAATACTTTATATATGGAATGATCAGAATTTAAAAAGCCGAGAGCTTGAGATTAATGTAAGAGAGGAATTGGGTGTTAAGCAGCAATTGGTTAACAAAGCTGAGATACATGACCTTGAACCACACATTAAGCCTATTTACCATGCAGGAGTTTATTATCCTTATGCAAGACATGCTCGTAATCCAAAAAAAAATACTTCTAAAGCTATTTGATTTGTTTTTGAAAAAAGGTGGTAAATTTAACAAAGTCAACATCAAAGATATTAATTTTGATGATGAAAAACCTGTTTTTTAAAAGTGAAGTCCAAAGTTATATTTTTGATAAGGCAGTTATTGCATGTGGTGCATTTTCGAAAAAATTGACTGACAACTTTGGTGAAAAAATACCCTTAGATACTGAAAGAGGTTATCATGTTCATTTTAAAAACTGTGATCATTTACTAAGTAGACCAGTAATATTTTCAAATCGAGGTTTTGGAATAACCCCAATGGAGCAAGGGTTAAGAGTAGTTGGAACTGTAGAATTTGGTGGTTTAAATAATCCTTTATCAAAATCAAGAGTAAAAAATTTAATCAACAATGCTAAATATATGCTTGGGGATCTACCCGAGCACGAGGATGAGTGGCTAGGTTTTAGACCCACACTTCCTGATTTTTTTACCAGTTATGGGTCCATCTAAAAATTATAAAAATGTTTTCTATTGTTTTGGACACCATCATTTGGGATGGACTTTAGGGCCAATATCTGGGAAGATT
Source organism: uncultured Pelagibacteraceae bacterium (assembly GCA_902594635.1). Taxonomy (GTDB): domain Bacteria; phylum Pseudomonadota; class Alphaproteobacteria; order Pelagibacterales; family Pelagibacteraceae; genus Pelagibacter. Next base: position 1,923 of record CACJMX010000005.1, on the reverse strand, counting down.
GTTTCAGGTATGATTGCAAACGAAAATACTAATTTAGATTTAAAACCATATAGTTCTCTTAGATTTAATTAAGTGAGCCAAAATTTTAAAGCTTACTTTATGCTGGTTTGCGCCACATTGTTTTGGGCAGGCAATTTTAATATCGGAAAGTTTGCATTTATAGAAAGTATATCCCCATTTACACTCGCATTTTTAAGATGGCTTCTAGTTTGGATAATACTAATGCCTTTAACTTATAAAGAAATTTTAAGTTTAAAAAACATAATATTTAAAAATTTTAAATTATTATTTTTATTAGGAGCGACTAGTGTGTTTTTATTTACTGCACTTACTTACAAGGCACTAAATTATACACAAGTAATAAATGCATCACTTTTTAACACTGCAATCCCAGCTACAATTATTTTGGTTTGTTTTTTACTTAAAATAGAAAAAACAAATATTTTTCAGTTATCTGGACTGTTAATTTCAACATTAGGAATTTTAGTAATTATTACAAAACTTGATTTAGACATATTGCTTTCGCTAGATTTTAATACAGGAGATTTATTTATGGTTGCCGCAATTATTTCCTGGGGGGTTTACTCTGCTTTTTTAAAAAAAAGGAATTTTGAAATCTCTCTCTTAGCACTTGTCCAAATTATTTGTACATTTGGACTGCTAATGCTAACACCTGCTTTTTTTATTGAATTAAATCAGGGTAATTCAATAAATGTAAATTTAAACTTAATTTATATTTTACTTTATGTTGCCATTTTTTCCAAGTATTGGATCTTATTATTGTTGGGCCGGAGCAGTATCAATAATAGGGCCTAATAGATCAGGAATATTTTTATCATTAATCCCTTTATTTAGTACAATTTTTGCAATGATATTTTTTAATGAAAAATTTTTATTTTATCATTTAATTGGAACCATTTTAATTATATTAGGTTTGTTTTTATCAAACAAAAAAATAATAAATGCTTAAAGTTGCTATTTTAGATGATTATCAAAATGTTGCCCAACAATTTGTAGATTTAAAAAAACTATCAGGAAAATACGAATTTAAAGTTTTTAGTGAGCCTTTTGTAGATGAGGCTGATGCTATAGAGCAATTATTAGATTTTGAGGCATTATTAATAATGAGAGAGAGAACACCAATTAGTAAAAATTTAATTAATAATTTAAGTAGTTTAAAATTTGTCATAACCAGTGGACTAAGAAATAAATCAGTTGATTTAGAAGCTGCAAAGAAAAGAAAAGTGATTGTGTGCGGAACAGAAATTAATCAAAACCCAACGCCCGAATTAACCTGGGCACTTATTCTAGGTTTAGCCAGAAATTTTAAAGAAGAATTTGATAATATGTATCAAGGATACTGGCAAACAACAGTAGGTGTTGAGTTAAAAGGTAAAATTTTAGGCTTAGTTGGTTTAGGTAGGGTTGGATCGCAAGTTGCAAAAATTGGAAAAGCTTTTGGTATGCAAGTTATGGCATGGAGTGAAAATTTAAATTTAGATACTTGTAAGGAACTAGATGTTCTTCCATGTAGCAAAGAGGACCTAATAAAAAATTCTGATTTTTTGTCAATTCATGTTCAAGGTGGCCAAAGATATAAAGATTGCATTACAATTAAAGAATTTGATAATATGAAAAAAACATCGTTCATCATTAACACTTCTAGAGGAGAAATAATTAATGAAGATGATTTAATTATTGCACTATCAACTAATGTAATTGCTGGTGCAGGTATTGATGTATATGAAAAAGAACCACTACCAGAAAACAATAAATTGAGATTTCTACCAAATGCACTTCTAACTCCTCATATAGGTTATGTTACTGCTGAAAATTATAGTACTTTTTATAACCAGATGATTGAAGGATTAGAGGCTTGTGTTAATGGAAAGCCTATACGAGTACTAGAGTAGAAATGGAACT
>CACJMX010000004.1:0-67016 GCA_902594635.1 uncultured Pelagibacteraceae bacterium | reverse complement strand
AACAAAAATTTGCATTTCAAAAAGTTTATGAACAAGAATTTGTTTATAGCTGGGCAGATATGAATAGCTCTCTATTTTCAGCATTAAAAGTAGAACGAAATGTTATGTTTATAATTTTATCTTTAATTATCATTGTTGCTGCATTTAATATTATATCAGGTTTAACAATCTTAGTTAAAAATAAAACAAAAGACATTGCAATTTTAAAATCAATTGGAGTTTTGAATAAATCAATTGTTAAAATTTTTTTTTTAATTGGAATAATTATAGGTACTTCAGCAACTATTTTTGGTATTTTTCTAGGGGTAACATTTTCTCTGTATGTTGAAAATTTAAGACAATTCTTAAGTTCAACTTTTAATATCACCTTATTTCCGGAGGAAATTTATTTCTTAAGTAAAATGCCCTCAGAAATAAATCTAAATTCAATATTAATTATATCGATCTGTTCAGTATTTATAACAATAGTAGTTTCAATATTTCCTGCTCTAAAAGCTGCTAAACTTGACCCAATCAAAGCTTTAAAATATGAGTAAATTTTTAAAATTAAACAGTATCTCAAAAACTTTTGAGACAAGTAAAAAATTAAAAGTTATAAAAAATTTATCATATACTTTTAATAAAGGTAAAATTTACTCTTTGATGGGTCCTTCGGGCTCAGGCAAGTCTACTTTGTTAAATCTAATCTCTTTAATAGACAATCCTTCCACTGGTTCGATTAGATTTAATAATCATGAAATTAATCATGCTGAAAAAGAAGAAAACGATAAATTTAGAGCAAAAAAAATTGGAATTGTTTATCAACAAAATAATTTATTACCTGACTTTACATCATTGGAAAATATTTATTTAGCGAGTTTATCAATTAACAATGATAAAGATTTAGCAATTTCAAAAGCAAAACAATTGTTAAAAAAAATAGGCCTATCTAACAGAGCTGATCATTATCCTTCTCAATTATCTGGTGGCGAAGCTCAAAGGATAGCTATAGCAAGGGCAATTATTAATGATCCAGAGATAATTTTGGCTGATGAGCCAACTGGTAGTTTAGATATGAGAACAGCAAAAGTAATATTTAATTTATTAAAGGATCAAAAGAGATCAGACAGATTAATTATATTTGCAACTCATAATAGATTTTTTGGAAATAAGGCAGATTGCCTATTGGAGATATTAGATGGTAATATAAAGTCATCTAATGGCTGAGTCTTTACCACAAAACTTTAATCATCTTAAAATTCACACACAATACTCGATTTGTGAAGGTGCAATTAAAATTGATGATCTTCAAGAGTATGCAAAAAGTAATAAAATAAAATCATTAGGTCTTTGTGATACCTCTAATCTTTGTGGAGCATTAGAATTTGCAGAAAAAATATCAAAATCTGGAAGTCAACCTATCATTGGAACCCAAATTAACTTTAAAATTAATGATACAATTGGATTGCTACCTTTATACGCTCTTAATGAAACAGGTTATAAAAATATAATCGATTTATCATCAGTATCCTATCTGAAAAATGATGAACTTTCTGATCCGCATGTAACATTTGATTATTTATTAAATAACTCTGAAGGCGTTGCGTTGTTTTCTGGAACTGTTTTTGGTTTATTTGGAAAATTATTTGACAAAGGAAAATTTACTGAAATACATGATTTATATAATAAAATTAAATTCAAATTTGGTGATCGTTTTTATATAGAAATACAAAGGCACAAAGATCTAAATGAAACCGGCTTTGAAAAATTTAATTTAAAGAAATCTTCAGATTTAGAGATACCAATAATTGCAACAAACGAGGTGTATTATTTAAATAAAGATATGCATGAAGCACACGATGCATTGATTTGTATAGGTAACAAAACTTATGTTAACGAAAAAAATAGATTAAAATTAAGTGATCAACATTATTTTAAAAATAATTCGGAAATGTCAGAATTATTTGCTGATTTACCTGAAGCATTAGAAAATAATTATAATTTTCCTTTAAGATGTAATTTTAGGCCTTTGTTTTCAAATCCAATTTTACCAAATATAAGCCAAGATAAAGGTGGAGATGCTGATGAAATTTTAAAAAAAGAGTCTTTAGAAGGTTTAAAAACTAAATTTGAAAAGGTATTTAATATTAGTGTGAATGAAATTGAGGCAAAAAAAAATTATTTAGATTACAAAAAAAGATTAGATCACGAGCTTTCGATAATTATTGAAATGAAATATGCTAGTTATTTTCTTATAGTATCAGATTATATCAAGTGGGCTAAAAATAATGATATACCGGTTGGTCCTGGTAGAGGTTCAGGTGCAGGATCTTTAGTTGCTTGGTGTTTATCTATTACAGATGTAGATCCAATTAAATTTAATTTAATATTTGAAAGATTTTTAAATCCAGATCGAATATCTATGCCTGATTTTGATATTGATTTTTGTGAGGATAAAAGAGATCTTGTTTTTAAATATTTAACAAAAAAGTACAAAGATAGTGTTGCTCACATAATTACATTTGGAAAGTTAAAAGCTAGAATGGTCATTCGCGATGTCGGTAGAGTTTTGGGATTATCCTATGGTTTTGTAGACAGTATTTCTAAAATGATACCTTTTGATCCCTCGAGACCACAAAACTTAACACAATGTATAGCTGGAGAACCAAGGCTTCAAAAACTAATCAATGAAGATCCAAAAGTAAAAAAATTAACTGACTTATCACTTCAACTTGAAGGCCTGAATAGAAATGTTGCAACACATGCAGCAGGAGTAGTTATTGCGGATAGAAAACTGAATGAAGTAGTTCCTTTATATAAAGACAGTTCTGCAAATTTGTTATTACCCTCAACTCAATTTGACATGTATTCAGCTGAAAATGCAGGGCTAATAAAATTTGATTTTTTGGGTTTGAAAACTCTAACTGTAATTAGTAACACTCAAAAGTTAATTAAAAAAATTAATAAGGATTTTGATATAGAAAAAATTGATTTTGAAGATCAAAACGTTTTTGATTTATTATCAAGCGGCAAAACGGTTGGGTTATTTCAAATTGAAAGTGCTGGAATGAGAGAGGCCTTAATACAAATGAAACCAAATCATATAGAAGATATTATTGCTCTTGTAGCTTTATATAGACCAGGACCAATGAGCAATATTCCAACTTATAATGATTGTAAACATGGGAGGCAAAAACCTGATTATTTACATCCACTTTTAGAGGACATTTTAAAACCTACATATGGAGTAATTATTTATCAAGAACAAGTAATGCAAATCGCACAAAAGTTATCTGGATTTTCTGCTGGTCAAGCAGACCTACTTCGTAGAGCAATGGGTAAAAAGAAAAGGGCTGAACTTGAAAAGCAAAAACAAGGTTTTATCGATGGGGCGATAAAAAACGGAATTGCAAAAGATGTTGCAGCTGGAATTTTTTTAAAAATAGAACCTTTTGCAGAATATGGATTTAACAAAAGTCACGCAGCTGCTTATGCAATAATTTCTTATCAAACAGCCTTTTTAAAGACTTATTATCCACAAGAATTTATTGCAGCATCAATGACGATGGACATTTCTAATCAAAATAAACTAAGTGAGTTTTATGAAGAATTGAACAGATTAAATGTAGAAGTTGTTCGACCAGATATAAACGAATGTTTTGCTAATTTTAGAACAGTAGATGGAAAGTTTTATTATGCATTAGGAGGAATAAAAGCTGTAGGGTATGAAGCAATTTCAAATATTATTGAGGAAAGAATTGCGAATGGAAAATTTTCATCAATTAATGATTTTTTAAATAGAGTAAACCCAAAAGACATTAATAAACTTCAACTAGAAGGATTAGTAAAGGCAGGTGCTTTTGATAATATAAATCCTAATAGACGAGCACTACTTGACTCAATTCCAAATATTATAACCAAAAGTAAAAATATTTTTGAGAATAAGTCAGCAAATCAAATTGATTTATTTTCAGAAGAGGAAAATATCCAAGATGATATAATAAATAATATTGAAGACTGGCAATTCGAAGAGAGACTAGCAAAAGAATTTGAAGCAGTAGGTTTTTTTATTTCTGATCATCCATTAAACCAATTTACTGAAATATTTAATGATTATAAAATAAATGAATATACAAAATTTATTTTAGATAATGAGATTAAAAATTCCAATATAGCTGCTACCCTATTAAAATTACAGGAGAGAAAAACAGCTAAAGGAAATTCTTATGCAGTTTTGAAATTAACAGATTTGTCAAGTGTTTTTGAACTTTTTATATTTTCTGATGTTTTGGAATTAAATAGAGAGATTTTGAAAGAGGGTAATTCTTTAATATTAAATTTAGTTAAAAATGTAACTGAGGATGAAAACAGGTTTAAAAGAATTAATGTTCAAAAAATATCCTCATTAAAAGAATTGTTCAATAGTCCAATTAATGAAGTATGTTTTGAAGTCAGTTCTAAAGATCAAGTTCAAGTGATATCAAAAATTCTAAAAGAAAACGGCAAAACATTAGTTAATATTAATTTAGTAAATGATGGTGATATTCTTCAATTTAAACTGAAAAATTCGAAAAATTTAGACAGAAAATCACTAAATTTATTAAGAAAACAACAAATACAAGCCACTATTTCATAAATAAAACTTGTTAAATTCATAAATTATTTGTAAATACAGCATTAATTAAATTAACACGCACACAGTTGTTGGTTTTATACCTCCGGTCCTTAATTGGAAATTACTGTGGTGGCTTAACCGGGAATAAATATGAAAATACCTAACGTTACAATTCAACAATTATTAGAAGCAGGTGTACATCTTGGTCACAAAACCTTGAGGTGGAATCCGAAAATGAAGAAATATATTTTTGGAAAGAGAGACTCAATTCACATTATAGATTTAACACAAACACTGGAGCTAACTAAAGTGGCTTTAGAAAAGGTCTATAATACAATAGCCAATAATGGAAAAATTTTATTTGTTTCTACTAAAAAACAAGCTTCAGAAGCAATAGCAGAAGTTGCAAAAGAAACAGATCAATATTTTGTAAATTATAGATGGTTAGGTGGAATGTTAACTAATTGGGGAACAATTTCAAATTCAATTAAAAAATTGAAAAAATTAGAAATAGATATTTCTGCTGAAAATAGAGGGTTTACTAAAAAAGAACTCTTAAAAATGAGTGTTAAAAAAGATAAGCTTCAAAGATCTTTAGGTGGAATTGCTGAAATGAAAAAAGTTCCTGATCTTGTTTTTGTAATAGATACAAACTACGAATCCTTAGCAATTGCAGAGTCTGCTAAACTTGGAATACCTATAATTGCAATTTTAGATAGTAACTCAAATCCTGAGAACATTGATTATCCAATTCCTGGAAATGATGATGCCAGAAGAGCAATTGATCTATATTGCAATCTTATAAAGGAAACAATTAACAGCGCAAAAAGCTCAATTCCAACTCAAGAAACTACTCAAGATAAAATTAAAGAAAATATAAAAGACGAAGATAAATCAAAAACAATCCAAGAACTTGATAGAGAAAAATTAGAACAGAAGTTCTCTAAAGAAACTAAGGAGACTTTAAATTAATATGAGCGACATAGAGAACGTAAAAAAATTAAGAGAAGTAACTGGTGCAGGTTTCAAAGATTGCAATTTAGCAATTAAAGAAGCTAACGGAGATATAGATAAGGCTATCGAAATCCTTAGAGTAAAAGGAATTTCTAAGGCTTCAAAAAAAATGTCTAGAGATGCTAAAGAAGGTGTTGTTGTTGTAAGTGGAAATGAAACAAAAACTTCCATAATTGAGGTAAATTGTGAGACTGATTTTGTTGCTAAAAATGAGGACTTTATAAGTTTTGTTAAAGAACTTAGTGAATTAAATAACCAAAAAAATTCTAATCTTGAAGAATTAAAAAACTCAAAAATGGGAAATGGTCAAACAGTTGATGAAAATCTAGTTGCTTTGATTGCAAAAATTGGTGAAAAAATAACGATTGGTAAATCTAAAACCATTGAAAACTCAAAAGGTGTAAATAATCATTATCTCCACACAGTTGTTCAAGATAACGTTGCTAAGTTAGCTGTATTAGTTTCATTAGAAACAAATGAAAATTCTGAGGCAGTAAAAACTTTTAGTAAACAGTTATCCATGCACATTGCTGCTTCAAACCCTTTAGCTTTAGAGTCTAATTTAATTGATCAAGATATTATCGACAAAGAGCAAGAGCTTGTTGCAGAGGAATTAAAAAATTCTGGAAAACCTGAGGAAATTGCTAAAAAAATTAGTTTAGGTAAAATGAATAAGTTTAAAGAGGAAAATGCTCTCTTAACACAAGCTTGGGTTATGGAACCTAAAAAAAAGGTGAAGGATATATTGTCAGAATTATCTATTGCTGATCTAAAAATTAGAGAATTTTATAGAATTAAAATTGGAGAGTAAATGTTTGATGAAAAATCTTACAACCTTAAAATGGATAAAGCCATAGAGGTATTTTCAAAAGAATTATCTTCACTTCGTACAGGCAGGGCAAACGCTGCTATGTTAGATTTAATTAAAGTTGATGTTTATGGTCAGCAAATGCCAATTAATCAAGTTGGCAGTATAACAACACCGGAGCCACGGATGATAAATATTCAAGTTTGGGACATAAATAACGTTTCATTAGTTGACGCAGCTATTAAAAAGTCTGATCTTGGATTAAATCCTCAAATAGATGGGCAGTTGGTAAGATTACCTGTCCCTGAACTTAATGAAGAGAGAAGAACAGAACTAAAAAAAATAATTAAGTCTGTTGGAGAAAAATGTAAAGTTTCCATAAGAAATATTAGACGAGAAGCCAATGAGGATTTAAAAAAACTTTTAAAATCAAAAGATATCGGTGAGGATGAAGAAAAAACACAAGAAAAAAAAGTTCAAACAATAACAGATGATCATATAAAATTAGTTGATGAAAAAGTTTCCTTAAAAGAAAAAGAAATAATGACAATATGAACCCATTAAATCATGTAGCCATTATCATGGATGGTAACGGAAGATGGGGTAAAAAAAATAAAAATTCTAGAAATTCAGGTCATAGGCAAGGTCTTAAAGCAATTGAAAAAATAATTAAGCAAACTATAAAAAGAAAAATCTCATATTTGACATTATACGCTTTTTCAACCGAAAATTGGAAAAGACCAAAAAAAGAAATTGATTACTTATTCAATCTACTTGAATATTTTTTAACTAAAAAATTGGATGAATTTCATAAAAATAAGATTAAATTAAAAATAATTGGTAAAAAAAATTTTTCACGAAAACTAAATATACTTCTGAGATATGCAGAAAAAAAAACCTTTAATAATAAAACTTTACAAGTCAACCTAGCATTAAATTATGGTTCAAAATCTGAATTAATTGATGCTATTAAAAAGTTAAAGAATTCTAAAAAAAAGGTTACTGAAAAAAATTTAATTAAATATTTACAAACCTCTAATATACCAGATCCTGATTTTTTAATTAGAACTGGCAATACAAAAAGATTAAGTAATTTTTTATTGTGGCAATTAGCTTACTCTGAAATATTTTTCGTAAAGAAATTATGGCCAGACTTTAATGAAAAGGATTTTGATAAAATTATTAAAGAATACCAATCTATTAAAAGAAATTTTGGTAATATTTAATGAAACAAGAATTTTTAAAAAGGATTATTAGTTCGTTTGTATTAATTTCAATAATTATTTTTTTTATTATTAAGGGATCTATATTCTTAAATTTATTTATATTATGTTGTTTTTTAGTTTCACTGTATGAATGGCACATGATGAAAAAAAATAACATTCAATATGTCATTGGAATTATTTTTTTACTTTTTTCTTTTTACTCAGTTTTTCGATTGACTAATTTTGAAGTTGATTACTCTTATTTCGTCTTTATTTTGTTAATATGTATTTCTACTGATATAGGTGGTTATATTTTTGGAAAATTTTTTAAAGGAAAAAAATTAACAAAAATAAGTCCTAATAAAACATATGCCGGCATGTTTGGTAGTTTTACATTATCTGTAGTATTTTCTTATTTGTTTTTAGAATTAACAACTATTTTTCCTTATTTAAAGTTTAATTCTATAAACATGTTAATTTTCATATTGTTAATTTCATTAATCAGTCAAGTTGGTGATATAGTTATTTCTTATTTTAAAAGAAAATCAAAAATTAAAAATACTGGCAATTTAATACCTGGACATGGAGGATTATTAGATAGAATTGATGGTATGATTTTTGCTTTCCCATTTGGATATTTAGTTCTGACTTTTGAAATTTTAAATTAGGATCAAATGAAAAAAAAAATAGCAATTTTAGGATCAACTGGTTCAATAGGGAAAAATTTAATAAATATTATTGAAAAGGAAAAAAATAAATTTCAAATTGATTTAATTTCAGCTCACAAAGACTATAACACTCTTTTGAGACAAGTTAAAAAGTTTAAAGTTAAAAATATAATAATTACTGATCCATCGAGTTATTTAATTTTAAAAAAAAAAACAAATAACTTAGATGTAAATATATTCAATAATTACAGAGAATTAAAATCAATTTTAAAAAAAAAAGTTGATTACGTTATGAGTTCAATTACGGGTGTTGATGGTCTTTATCCAACAATTAATATTATTAAGCATACTAAAAAAATTGCAATTGCAAATAAAGAGTCAATAATTTGTGGCTGGGGGTTAATACAAAAAGAGTTAAATAAATATCAAACAGAATTTATCCCCGTGGACTCTGAGCATTTTTCTTTGTGGTACTCGTTAAAAAATATGAACATAAATCTTATTGAAAGAATTTATTTAACAGCATCCGGAGGTCCTTTTTTTAAATTACCGTTAAATAAATTTAAAAATATAGATATTAATAAAGCATTAAAACATCCAACTTGGAAAATGGGTAATAAAATATCAATTGACTCAGCTACTATGATTAATAAAGTTTATGAAGTAATAGAGGCAAAAAATATTTTTAAAATACCATATAACAAAATTGATATTTTAGTTCACCCTAAATCCTATATTCATGCCATTGTTAAATTTAAGAATGGTCTAATCAAAATAATAGCACATGATACAACAATGAAAATTCCAATATTTAATACATTATACTTCAATACCAACAAAACAATCAATACTAGTGACTTAAATTTAGGCACCCTAAATAATTTAAATTTAATAAAAATAGATTCTAGGAGATACCCAATGATTAAGTTATTAAATTTATTAACAGAAAAACATACCCTATATGATACAATTGTAGTTTCTGCTAATGATGTTTTAGTTGAGTTATTTTTGCAAAAAAAAATTAAATTTACTGAAATAAATAGTAAATTATTTAAATATATAAAAGATAAAGAATTTTTAAAATATAGAAATATTTATCCCAAAAATTTAAATGATATTCTTGATCTAAATAAATATGTACGTTTAAAAGTATTAGAAAAAGTGTATAAGTCCTAATATGTTCAACAATACAGTGAAATTTATATCCATAATTTTGCTAATGTTTACTCTTACTACAAGGCCAGCTTTTAGTGAAATTGTAAAAAAAATCGAAATTTATGGTAATGAGCGTATACCAATTGAAACAATAAATATGCTAAGTGAAGTAAAGATAAATGATGATATAAATGAAAATGATTTAAATAATCTTTTAAAAAATCTTTATGAAACTAATTTTTTTAAAAATTTAGAAATTAAACTTGATAATAGTATTTTAAAAATTTCAGTAGTAGAAAATCCAATTATTTCCGACATTACAATCAAAGGTATTAAAGCAAAAAGAATAAAAGAGGGCATCAATAATGTTCTTTCAATTAGAGAAAAGTCGTCTTTTAATGAGATTAAACTTATAGAAGAACAGGAAAAAATATTATCTTTATTAAAAGAACAAGGTTTCCATTTTGCTAAAATTGATTTTTATAAAGAGGACCTTGACGACAATAAAGTAAATCTAATATTTGATATTAATTTAGGTGATAAAGCCAAAATTAAAAGAATTATATTTGTTGGAGATAAAATTTATAAAGACCAAAAATTAAAAAGAGTAATTGTTAGTGAAGAATACAAGTTTTGGAAAATTTTAAGTGGAAAAAAATACTTGAATGAGAGTATGATTAGGTTTGATGAAAGACTTTTAAGGAATTTTTATTTAAATAAAGGACATTACAATGTTTCAATAAATTCATCATTTGCTAAAAAATTTAATGATGGTTCATTTGAGTTGATTTATAATATTGATGCTAAAGATAAAGTAAATTTTGGAAAATTAGAACTTCAATTACCTGACGACTATGAGATAAATAATTTTACAAAAATTACTGATTTGTTTGATGAATTGACAGGAACTGTATACTCATTAAATAAGATTAATGATATACTTGAAGATATTGATCTAATTGTTTTGAATGAGCAATTTGAATCTATAAATGCATCGGTTGAAGAAAAATTAACAGAAAATAATTTAAATTTAAAATTTATAATATCTGAGACAGAAAAAAGGTTTGTAGAAAAAATAAATATACTGGGAAATAATGTAACAGAAGAAACAGTAATAAGAAATCAGTTGTTAGTAGACGAGGGTGATCCTTTTAACGAAATTTTGACCACAAGGTCAATAAATAACATAAAAAGTCTCAATTTCTTTAAAGATGTAAAATCTGAAATCTTGGAGGGATCAAATCCAGAAACAAGAATTATTAATATTTCTGTTGAGGAAAAACCCACAGGAGAAATTATGGCAGGTGCTGGATTTGGTACATCAGGCTCAACTTTTATGTTTGGAGTCAAAGAAAATAATTTTTTAGGCAGAGGTGTTAGTTTAGATACAAATCTTAACTTAAGTACAGAGTCAATTAAAGGTTCATTTAATGTTGAAAATCGTAATTATAAAAATTCAGATAAATCTTTATTTTTTACTTTAGATGCTAGTGAAACCGATAGGTTAAAAGATTCTGGTTATAAATTTAATAAAACTGGTTTTGATATTGGCACTAGATTTGAATATTTTGATGATTTTTTTGTAAAATTAGGAACCTCAAATTATTATGAAAGAATTGAGACTGACAGCACAGCTTCTGATCGTCAAAAAAAACAAGAAGGTGATTATATAGATAGTTTTTTGCAATTTGGTGCCACATTAGATAAGCGTAATCAAAAATTTCAAACTTCTGATGGTTTTTTTAGTTCATATTCTATTGACTTACCTATAATTAGTGACACTTATACTTTGACTAATTCATATAGGTACAGATATTTTACAGAATTATTTGAAAATAATATATCATCAATATCTCTGTCTCTTAAAAGTGCTCATTCCTTAAAAGATGAAGATATCAAATTGTCTGAAAGATTAAGAATCCCATCTAGCTCCTTAAGAGGATTTGAATACGGAAAAGTTGGACCAAAAGATGGAGACGATTTTATTGGTGGAAATTATTTATCTTCTATTAATTTTACATCTACAATCCCTCAAATATTAGAAAATTCACAAAATACAGATTTTGTTTTTTTTATAGATGTAGCAAGTATTTGGGGTGTTGATTACGATTCTGCTTTAGATGATAATAAAATTAAAAGTTCCATAGGTATAGGCTTAGATTGGTTTTCACCTGCTGGACCAATGAATTTCTCTTTAGCGTACCCTATTTCTAAAAGCTCTAACGATGTTACTGAATCTTTTAGGTTTAATCTTGGAACAACATTTTAAATTAAAATGAAAAGTTTTTGTTTAAAATTTTTTACAATTTTTTTTTTCTTTACAGGTTTGTCTCAATCGAATGAAAAAATTGTTTATCTAGATGTTGATTTTGTTTTAGCCAATTCTGATAAAGGAAAAATAATACTTTCAAATTTAGAGGAAAAAAATAAGGAAAATATTAAAATTTTACAGTCAAAAGAAAAAATTTTAAAGGACCAGGAAACACAAATAATTAAACAAAAAAATATAATCTCTGAGGACTCTTATAAAGAAAAGGTTAATAACCTTAAAAATAAAATTGATATATTTAAAAAAGACAAAGACAAATTAGTTAAAAATTTTAATCAACTTCGGCAGCAAGAAATTAATGAATTTATAAAACTAGTTGATCAAATACTTGGGGAATATGTTGAAAAAAATGCTATTGATTTAGTACTTAATAAAAAAGATATTTTAATGGGGAAAAATAAATATAATATAACAAATGAAATTTTAGAGTTAGTTAATAAGTCTAACAAATAATGACATCTTTATATAAAAAAGAAATACTAGAATTACTACCCCATAGAGAGCCAATGCTATTGATTGATGAGCTTCATGATATAAAAAAACTTTCTTCAGCAACAGCTGTATTAAATGTCAAAAAAGACAGTTTTTTTGTTCAAGGACATTTCCCAGGTCAACCGGTCATGCCTGGTGTTTTAATTGTCGAGGCTTTTGGTCAAGCTGCTGCAGCCTTAACCGCTCACGGTTTGGATAGATCAACTTATGAAAATAAATTAGTTTTTCTAATGGGTGTAGAGAAAGCAAGGTTTAGAAACCCAGTTTTACCAGATTGCAAACTTCTTTTAAAAATTGAATCTATTAGGTCTCACGGTAAAGTTTGGAAATACAAGGGTGAGGCATATGTAAATGAAATAAAGATGGCTGACGCTATTTGGTCAGCTACGATTGTAGATAAGAAATAAATAGCAATAAATATTGATAACTTAATAAAATTTGCTTTGGTAAAAGCAATAATGTTAAATCCCTTTTTTATAAATCATGGTCCTTTTGAAATTGTGAAAATTTTAGAGGTACTTAATATAAACTCAGATGGGATCCCGATTCAAAAAATTAATAACATAAGTGATTTAAACACTGCTACTGCTAAAGACATCACTTTTTTTCATTCAAAAAAATATATTGAAATAGCTAAATTAACCAAAGCATCATTCTGTATTACTACTCATAATTTGAAAAATTATTTACCTGACTCTTGCACCCCAATAATTGTTGAAAATGTTTTAATTTCTACATCATTAGTTACAGCTAAATTCTATCCTAGCTCAGTTAATGATCATTATGATGAGACAGTAATTAATATAAATGAAATTAAAAATTTAAAAAAAGTAAAATTTGGAAAAAATGTTTTAATAGGAAAAAATGTTTCAATAGGCTCTAATTGTTTAATAGGTCATAATACAATAATTGAAAAAAATGTTTCTATCGGAAATAATTGTTCTATTGGGTCAAATACAATAATAAGAAATACATTAATTGGAGATAATGTAAAAATTCTTGATAATTGTACTATTGGTAAACATGGATTTGGTTTTTTTCCTGATAACAAAAAAAATATAAGATATCCCCATATAGGAATTGTTCGTATTGCAGATAATTGTGAAATTGGCTGTAATGCAACTATAGATAGGGGATCTATGTCTAATACTGTAATAGGTAAAAACACTTTTCTGGACAACCAAATTCATATAGCTCACAATGTCAAAATTGGGGAAAATTCAATAATTGCTGGACAGGTAGGTATTGCTGGCAGTTCCATTTTAGGAAAAAACGTAAAAATTGGAGGACAAGCCGGGATTTCAGGTCATTTAAGGATTGGAGATAATGTTGAAATAGCTGGTGGAAGTGGGGTTATTAAAGATATTCCTGAAAATTCAAAAGTAATGGGATATCCAGCCAAAAATATTAGACAATTTTTAAAGGACAATAAATGATTCATCAAACAGCGATAATCGATCCGAAAGCTAAACTACATAGCAGTGTAAAAATTGGACCTTATTCTGTTGTGGGACCAAATGTAGAAATTGATGAAAATACAGAGGTACAATCACATGTCAGTATCGTCGGTAATACAAAAATAGGAAAAAATAATAAAATTTATCCCTTTGCATCTATTGGAAATGACCCTCAAGATTTAAAGTTCCAGGGTGAGGAAACAAAACTTGAAATAGGAAATGATAATAAAATTAGAGAGTATGTAACAATTAACCCAGGTACAAATGGTGGTGGAGGAGTAACAAAAGTGGGTAATAAATGTTTATTCATGGTGTCGGCTCATATAGCACATGATTGTTTTGTAGGTAATAATGTCATCTTAGCAAATAGTGTTCCTTTGGGTGGTCATGCTTACATAGAGGATAATGTAATTATTGGTGGAAATTCAGCTGTTCAACAATTTACCAGAGTTGGAAGATCTGCAATGATTGGAGGAATGTGTGGTGTTGTTAGGGACATTATTCCTTATGGTATAGCACACGGTAACAGAAGCAAACTACATGGACTTAATTTAATTGGATTAAGAAGAAAAAATATCCCAAATCGAGACATAAAGATCTTAAGCGATGCATATAAAGAACTATTTAAAAATGAAAATTTAACTGAAAATTTAAACAATTTTAGCAAAGAAATAAGAAAACATGAATTGGTAAGCGAAGTAGTTAGTTTTATAGAGAAAGATAAAAAAAGACCAATATGTACTCCATTTTCAAAATAAGATGATAGGATTATTTTTAGGAGATACAGATTTTTCTCAGATTGTACTGAGCAAAATTAAAAAATTAAAAAAAAAATATTTCATCATTGATTTTTCAAAAAATTCAAAATTCAAAAAAAATATTTACTCTCACCGTATAAGTATTGGAAAATTTGGTAAAATTCTAAACCTAATTAAAGAAAAAAAATCAAAAAAAGTTTTATTTGCTGGTAAAATAGCAAAACCTGAGTTTTCTTCATTAAGATTAGATTTTAAGGGTTTTTATTATATGCCCAGTGTCATTAAGGCTGCAAAAAAAGGAGATGCAGCCATAATTAAAGCAATTATTAAAATATTAAACGTAGAGGGTATTAAAGTTATTAGTTCAATTAGTTTTAATCCAGAATTAGCCTTGAAAGCAGGAAATTATTCAAAATTAAAACCTAATAGAGAAGATTTGGTATCAATTAAAAAAGGAATTAAATATTTTAATAAACTGAATGAGTTGGATCATGTCCAAGCTTTGATTGTGAATGATGGTAAAATTGTTGCCAAAGAGGGAAGAGAGGGAACAAGAAAAATGCTAATTAAATTAAAGAAAAAAACACATGGTATATTAATTAAATTTCCTAAAAAAAAACAAGATTTAAGAATGGATTTACCCACAATTGGTCTTCAAACTATCAAGGATTGTAAAAAATATGGCCTAAAAGGAATAGTGTTAAAATCAAAAAAAAACATAATTTTGGATAAAGCTAAATGTATCCAATTTGCAAATAAAAATAGGATATTTATTAAAATTATATGAAAAAAATATTTGTATTAACTGGTGAACCTTCAGGTGACAAGTTAGCATCTACAGTAATATCAAAACTTCAATCTACAAGTTCAGAAATTGAATATTTATCAGTTGGTGGATCTAATTTGAAGAAGTTAGGTATTGCCTCAATTTACGATTTAAAAGAGATAACCTATCTTGGGTTTACGAGTGTTATTTTAAATATTTTTAAAATTAAAAAAAAAATCAACCAAACTGTCGAGGAGATTATAAAATTTAATCCTGATATTTTATTTAGTGTGGATAGCCCTGATTTTACTTTAAGAGTAGCCGAAAAAGTAAAGAATATTAATAGCACTATAAAAACAATTCACTATGTTGCTCCTCAGGTATGGATTTGGAGAAAAAATAGGGTTAAAAAAATCAAAAAGTTTATTGATCATATTCTTTTATTATTTGATTTTGAAAAAAAATATTTTGACGAAGAAAATATAAAAAATACTTTTGTCGGACATCCTTTAATCGAAACAAAAGCTAATTCAAAAACTATAATTGATAATTTATTACCTCAAGACAAAAAAATTATATCCTTATTTGCTGGAAGTAGAAAATCTGAAACTTTAATTTTGTTACCAATTTTAATTACCTTTGTAGAGTTAATGAATAAAAATTATAAAAATTATTTTTTTTATTTCCATGCCACAGAGGAAAATAAAAATTCAATTTTAGATATCATTAAAAAAAAAAATATTGAAAATGTAGATGTTATATCGGAAGAAAATATTAAATTAGATGTTTTATCTAAATCTATTTTTGCTGTATCAAAATCTGGCACTGTTTCATTACAAATTTGTAATGCAAATATACCATCAATAATTATTTATAAATTAAGCTTTATTAATTTTATGATATTTAAGTTATTAGTGAATGTTAAATTTGCAAATATTATCAATATTATTAATAAACGAGAAATAATTCCTGAACTTCTTCAAAATGAGTGTAATGCCGAAGAAATTTATAAAAAAGTAATATATTTTTTAAAGAATCCTGAACTTATGAAGAAGCAACTATCAGAATGTAATAAAACTTTAGAAGGTATCAGATCAAAAACTTCATCATCAGATGAGTCCTCAACAGTTCTATCTAGTTATCTTGTTTCCTAATCTTTTATCCACTTCTTCCTTGCCTAAAGAAATTAAAATATCATAGAGACCTGGACCAAATTTAGATCCCGTTAAAATTACTCTTAGAGGCTGTCCTATACCTTTAAAGTTAGTTTCATGCTTTTTTATTAAATTATTTACTATAGGCTCTAATTTTTCTCTGTTTAAAATATCTAAGGAAGAAATTTCAACTTTAAATTCTTGAATTATTCTTTCTGCTTTATCATCAATTAACTTCAGATTATCTGGATTAAAATTAATTTTATCTAAGATTATGTATTTTGCGTTGTTGAATATATCTTCTAATGTTTTTGCTTTATTTTTTAAAAAGGATAATGAATTTTTTATTTTTTCCTCTTTTTCAGGTTTGATTTTTTCTTTGTAAATCTCACAATATTCTACCAAACTTTTGAAAAGCTCCTGTTCATCAATAGTTTTAATATAGTGCTCATTCATTGATAAAATACGGCTCATATCAAGTTTTGAAGGTGATTTTCCAATTCCCTCTAGATTAAAATATTTAATACTTTCATTTAAGTTAAATATTTCTTTATCTTGATAGGACCAGCCTAGTCTTAACAAGTAGTTTCTTAAAGCATCTGGCATAATACCAATTTTTGAATAGTCATCTAATGTGGAGGCATTATCTCTTTTAGAAAGCTTTTTACCCTCAATTGTATGGATTAAAGGTATATGTGCAAAATTTGGCACTTCCCAACCCATAGCCAGATAAATCTGTATTTGTTTGAAAGTATTTATTTTATGATCATCACCTCTAATAATGTGAGTCATTCCCATTTGATGATCATCTACAGTTGCTGAAAGGTTATATGTTGGTGTTCCATCATTTCTTAATATAATAAAATCCTCTATAGTATTGTTCTCAATCTCAACATCACCCTGCACCAGGTCTTTTAGGATAGATTTCCCCTCAATTTTACTCTTAAATCTAATTACGGGTTTAATATCTTGAGGAATATCTTTTTCATCTGCATCTCTCCATTTTCTATTATAGATATAAGGTAATTTTTTTTGTCTAGCTCTTTTTTTTTGTTCTTCAATTTCTTCATTAGAACAATAACATTTATAAGCGTTGCCATTTTTTAATAATTCATTTGCTACTTTAATATGATCATTAATTTTTGTAGATTGGATATATTCATCTCCATCATGTTCTATTCCAATCCACTTTAAAGAATTTATAATTTGAACTTTATGCTCGTCTTTAGATCTTTCCTTATCTGTATCTTCAATTCTTAGATGAAAAGTTCCTTTTTGATTTTTTGAATAAAGCCAATTGAATAAAGCGGTTCTTATACCCCCAATATGAAGGGCTCCAGTAGGTGAGGGAGCAAAACGAGTTGCTACTTTTGACATCCGAGATATTTAGACTATTTTTCTAGAAGTTTCTATATAAAGATACCAAAACACCTTGGACCTTAACTCTGTCAGGACCAAAAATCTTAGTTTCGTAGTTTCTATTTGCACTTTCTAAAGCGACTACTTTACCTTTTTTACGAATTCTTTTAAGCATTGCCTCATGTTCATCAATAAGAGCAACAACAATTTTTCCATTATCTGCAGTATCTGTTCTTCTGATAATAACAGTATCTCCTTCATGAATACCAGCTTCAATCATAGAGTCTCCCTGAACCTTCAAACCAAAGTAATCTCCATTTTTTTCTAGATTATTAGGCAAAGGTATTCTTGCAACCTCATTTTGTATTGCCTCAACTGGTGTTCCGGCTGCAATTTTACCAAGAACCGGTACCTCTACCTCATCAGAATTAACTTGCTCTTCATCTAAACCACCTTTTATAACGCTAGGTGAAAAATTATTGTAAATATCGTTTGCTGAAGCGGTTTCAGGAAGCTTTATCACTTCTAGGGCTCTAGCTTTGTGAGCTAGTCTCTTTATAAAACCACGTTCTTCTAAAGCACTTATCAATCTGTGTATTCCCGACTTAGATTTTAAATTTAGAGATTGCTTCATCTCTTCATATGAAGGAGATACACCTGAACTTCTCAACTTCTTGTTGATAAATAAAAGTAAGTTTTTTTGTTTTTTTGTAAGCATAAGAACAAATATCGTACAAACAATGTT
Organism: uncultured Pelagibacteraceae bacterium; assembly: GCA_902594635.1. Taxonomy (GTDB): domain Bacteria; phylum Pseudomonadota; class Alphaproteobacteria; order Pelagibacterales; family Pelagibacteraceae; genus Pelagibacter. Next base: position 48,512 of record CACJMX010000004.1, on the reverse strand, counting down.
CTATAAAAGTTCTTATAATTAAACAACATTAAAAAAACCAATAAAATAAGGATTAAATTGACTATAAAACTGAAAAAATAGAATTTTTGTCCAAACTCTTTAAAAGTGATTCACCAATTAAAAAAGTGTTAATAGATGTTTTGTTTTTTAGGTCTAAAAGTTCTTCTTTCGTTTTAATTCCACTCTCTGAAATCAAAGGTCCATCATGATTAATTAACACATTATGAATATCATAGGTTGTATTAATGTCTGTTTTAAGAGTTTTTAAATTCCTATTGTTTATTCCAATCAAAGACTCTTTGAAGTTTAGTGCTTTTTTAGCTTCATCAACGGTATGAACTTCTACGATTACTGACATTTTATATTTTAGAGCCTCTTCATATAAATCGTTGGCTAGATTATCTGATACACCAGCTAAAATAATTAAAATTGCATCTGCTCCATAACTTTTAGCCAAGGGTATTTGGAATTTATCTATGAAGAAATCTTTACATAAAATTGGCAAGTTTATTTTTTCTTTTATTTTACTGATATGAATTAGGTTTCCTAAAAAATAATCCTCTTCAGTAAGAACGGACAAACAAGTTACATTATTAGAATTGTATATATCGGCAATTTCTACTGGATTGTAATTTTCAATAATTATGCCTGCTGAAGGGCTAGCTTTTTTAATTTCTGCAATAATCGAAGTTTTACTGTTTGATAAATTAGATTGAATTTTTTCTTTAAAATCTATGAAAGAATTATTTTTATCAATAATTTCATTTAAAGAATTTAAACTTGTTGATTTTTTTAAAATATCAATTTTTGCAATTTTTTTTTTTATTATTTCCTCAAGAATATTGTTAGGCATTTTGTATTTTTTCTAAATGAATATATGGTTTTCCTGATAAAATAAATTCTCTAGCATAATTATAAGCTTTAGAATATTCTGAATATTTTTCATTTACAATTAAACCTGCAGCGGCATTTAAACAAACTGCTTTTGAAAAATCATTGTCTTTTCCTTTAAAAATTTCAATCATTTTACTTGCATTGTATTTTGCATCATTACCAACTAAATTATCAAATTTCTCAGCATTAATATTTAATAATTGAGGATCAATTATAATCTCTGATATCTCTCCATCCTTTAATTGTATTACGTTTGTCTTAGCATAAGGAGATATCTCATCCAAACCGTCTTCACTATTTACAATCCAAGCAAATTTAATATTTAAATTTTTAAGACTTTCAGCAAAAATCTTGAGTAATTTTTTATCAAATACTCCAACTACTTGTCTTGTAACTAAAGCAGGGCTGCTTAATGGACCGATCATATTAAATATTGTTCTTTTACCTATTTTTTTTCTTACTGGCCCAACAAATCTCATTGCACTATGGTAGTTAGGAGCAAACATAAAACCAAAGTTGTTATCATTGATCTCTTTTTCTATATCACTTGGTTCAAGATCTATTTTGATATTAAGAGCCTCAAGAACATCTCCTGAACCACAATTAGAAGAAACTGCTTTATTACCATGTTTAGCGACCTTAGTTCCCATACTAGCTAAAAGTAAAGCAGAGGCAGTTGATATATTTAGAGTATTCATGCCATCCCCTCCAGTTCCGCAGGTATCAACACAATTTCTGACTTTCACCCTTTTTGACTTTTCTCTTAGCACATAAACACCCCCAGCAATTTCGTCTGACACTTCACCTTTATCTGATAATAAAGTTAAAAAATCATAAATTTGATCTTCATTTGCCTGACCAGTCATAAGTAATTCAAAGGCAGATTTACTTTCCTCAAAAGAAAGATCATTTTTGTTTCTTAATTTTTCTAAAATTTGTTCCATTTGGTTAATAATTTACAAAATTTTTTAATATTTTAATTCCCAACTTAGTTTTAATACTTTCTGGGTGAAATTGTACACCATGAATATTATATACTTTATGTTGCACGCCCATAATCAAGCCTTCTTCAGTTTCTGCTGTTATTTTTAAATTGTCAGATAAAGTTTTCTTATCAATTATAAGACTGTGATATCGGGTTGCCTCAAAAGTTTTTGGAAGATTTTTTAAAATACCAATTTTTTTGGATTTAATTTTACTTATTTTTCCATGCATAAGTTTTTTAGCTTGAATAATCTTTGATCCAAATACTTGTCCAATAATTTGATGACCCAGACATACTCCTAAAAAAGGTATTTCTTTATGTAAAGATTTTAAAATATTTATACAATTTCCTGATTGATTTGGATTACCTGGTCCTGGAGATATGATAATTCTATTATACTTATTTTTTTTAATATCATTAGCTGTGATTTTGTCATTTCTAACAACATCTACTTTAATGCCTAACGAAGATATGTAATGATACAAATTAAAGGTAAAACTATCATAATTATCGATTAGTAATATTTTCATTATCTTAATGCATTAATTAAAGCTTTAGCTTTATTAACCGTCTCCACATATTCGTTTATAGCTTTGCTATCAGCAACAATTCCCGCACCAGCTTGTACATAGAACTTTTTATTTTTAGCGACAGCTGTTCTCAAGGCGATACAAGTATCAAATTCGCCATTTGCAGAAAAATAACCTATACCACCCGCATAAACTTTTCTTCTTGTTGTCTCTAGCTCATCAATGATTTCCATGGCTCTTATTTTTGGGGCACCGGAGACCGTTCCAGCAGGAAAACCAGCCAGCAAAGATTTAAACTTTGAGAATTTTTTATTATAATCTCCAATTACGTTAGATACTATATGCATAACATGTGAATACCTCTCTATGATGAAGCTTTCAGTTACCTTAACAGAATTTATCTTAGATACCTTGCCAGCATCATTTCTACCTAAATCTAAAAGCATTAAATGTTCAGAGAGTTCTTTTTTATCTTTTAATAAATCTTTTTCATAATAAAGATCTTCTTTTAATGTTTTACCTCTCGGTCTTGTTCCTGCAATTGGTCTTACAGTAATTTTATTATCTCTTAACCTTACTAAGATTTCAGGACTAGCACCTATTATTTGAAAATCATTAAAATTAAAGAAGAACATGAAAGGAGAGGGATTAGTTACTCTTAACTTTTTATAAATATCTATTGGCTTTTTTGATAATTTAGCCTCAAATCTTTGACTTAATACCACTTGAAAAATATCACCAAGTTTAATGTATTTTTTTGCCTTATTGACCATTTTTAAAAATTTACTTTTAGAAGTGTTGGATTTAACTTTAATATTTTTTATCTTTTCTTTGAGTGGTTTATTTAAATTTTTAATAGAAGATTGAATTAATAATTTAAAAAGGTCAGATTTAATCTCATTAAATTTACTTTGATAGTTTTTAATTTTTTCGTCTTTGAAAATATTACTTATATAAAATATTTCTTTTTTTAAATTATCATGAATAATTAATGTTCTAGGACGAAGAAGTCTAACGTCTGGTATATTTAAATCATTTTTGCAATTGTTTGGAATTTTTTCTATATATCTAATAGAGTCGTAAGAAAAATATCCAGAAATTAATGAGCATATCTTAGGCAAATTCTTTGGTGTTTCAAACTTAAACTCCTCAATTATTTTTTCTATTAATTGATCTGGTTTATCCTTTAGTTTTATTTTTTTGTTATTTTTAATTAGATAAGAGCTTTGATTGTTAAATTCCCAAATTTTATCAGGGTTTTTTCCAAATATTGTATATCTTCCTTTAATTTTCCCTTTTTCAACAGACTCAAATATAAAACTATTTTTTTCTTCTAAAAAATTATCAATTAAATTTAATATCTCTTCGTCATTCTTAACTTTTTTTGAAGTGTATATAATTTGATTTTTTTTGCTTCTATGTCGAAACTTGAAGTCCTTGAAGCTTCGATTAATGATCATTTGAAATAATTTTTTACTCTATCAACAGATTTTTGGTTAACTTTGACTTGGTATTTGTTGTTTAATAATTGATCATAGGATTGCAAAATACTTTTTCGATTATCGGTATTTTGATTTTTAACAAATTGAACATAATCTTCATCAGATTTATTGAAAAAATTTTTCTTAGAATCTGAAATTTTTACTAAAAAAATGTTATTATCTTTATCATTAACCAATGTGAAAGAATTTACAGGCAAGGTATAGAGCATTTTAATTGAATTAACGTCAAATGTCGTATCATCATTGATTGTTTTAACTTCTAAATTTAGTAAATCATTATTTCCTAAATCTTCAAATTTACTGTTATTGAATTCTTTACTTTGAATTTCTTCTAGGATTTTTCTATTAAAATCAAATTTACCTTTTTGGTAAATCAACTCTGTTAATTCGCTTTTAGTTTTGTCATCATTTAAATTTGGACTTTTACTATATTCTTTATCGACGTTGTATAATAAGAAATTATCCCCATTTTCAATTAAGTTTAGTTTTGTGGATTTGTTTTGATAAATTAAATTTTCACTTGATTGAGCCTCTGAGTTTGGAGCGTATTCAATTATTTTGTTAACGTTGACATTTATACTCTCTAAAATAGTGTCAAAATCAGCTCCTTCTGAAATTTGATTTTCAATTTTATCAATCCTATCAAAAAATTCTTGATTAAATTCTTCAACTCCAATTAAATTTTTTGGATTTAAAACTACATATTTAAAATCTATATATTCTCTTTTTAGTTGATCTTCGTTCTCTTTAATAAATACCAATAGATCTTCATCTGTATATTCATCTTTATTCTTATAAAGTCCTTCCATATTAAAGTACTCAAGACTTAATGTTTTGTTATTTTCTTCATATTTCTTTTCAATCAAAAAATTAGGTGTTATTGTTCCAGCACCAATAATGTCGAATAGGTGTTTTTGTAATTCTCTATTTTTTAATTTCAATTCAAACATTGGCGCTGATAAATTGCTTGATAGTAAAAATTTTTCATATTTTACTCTTTGAAAAATACCATTTTCATCTTGGAAATTTTTGTTGTCTTTAATTGTTTTAAGTATTGTTCTCTCGCTGATTGAAAGTGCGAAGTCTTTTATCTCTAAATCAATTAATGTAGTTGAAATTAAACCTGACAATAATTCTTCAATTATATTATTATCTAAATTGGTTCTTATGGCATCAAGTGATATGCCACTTTGGTTCACATAGTCCATAAAATCTTGAGTAGTTACATTTGTTTTATTTATTTTTGCTATATTATTTTGATTATTTGTACTGAAGCCACCACCAAATCCACCAAAACCAAATGCAATAATAATTACTATGATTAGGATTAACCCACCTAATTTTTTTCCACCAAAATTTTTTAAAGTTTCTAACATAAAGCCAATAATATATTGATCTGTAAAAAACAAATCTATAGATTAAAAATTCAATTATGACAAATAAATATCTGTATTTTGTAGCTAATTGGAAAATGTATGGTGATTTAAAAGCACTTAATTCGCTGAATAAAGTTATTAAATTTTATAAAAGTATAAAACATAAAAAATTAAAGTTAATTTATTGTCCACCCAGCACTCTTATTAATTCTTTATCCAATAAACTTAAAAATACAAAAATTGAAGTTGGTGCTCAAAATTCTCACGAGAGCGATCATTACGGTGCGTTTACTGGTCAGATAAATTCTAAAATGTTAAAAAATGTTGGAGCGCGTTATGTTATATTGGGTCACTCTGAGAATAGACAGACAGGTGAAGATAACCAAAAAATTAACTCTAAAATTATAAATTCGTTAAAATCTGGACTAAAAATTATTTATTGTATTGGCGAAACGTTAAAAGAGAAAAGAAACAAAAAAACAAATCAAGTGTTAAGTAAGCAAATTAAAATGGGTTTAAAATCAATTCGAAACAAATCAAATATAATAATTGCTTACGAACCAGTCTGGTCGATTGGAACTGGATTAATTCCAAAACCAAGTGACTTAATAAAATCTATTTCGTTTATTAAAAAAAAATTAGGTAAAAAACCATCAAAAATTTTGTATGGAGGCTCTGTAAATAGTGATAACATCAATCAATTGAAAAATATTAATACTATTGATGGTTTTTTAATAGGTGGGGCTTCTCAAGATCCAAATAAATTTATTGATATAATTAAAAAAACCATTAATTAGATCGCCATGGAAACTATATTATTAGTAATCAACATTATACTTGCAGTTATTTTGGTATTACTAGTTTTGATACAGAAATCCGAAGGTGGTGCATTAGGTATTGGTGTTTCACAAGAAAACTTTATGTTATCAAGATCAGCTGGTAGTTTCATGACTAAAGCCACTGCAATTGTTGCAACTTTATTTATTATTTGTAGCTTAGCTCTTACAATTATCTCAAGAGCAGAACTAACACCAACTAGCTCAGTTTTGGATACGGTTGAGGAAAAAACAGAAGATACTCCTTCAATTCCTGAAAATAATTAATTAATACTTTTCAATTTCTTTTTTATTCGCTATAAGATAATTCCATGGCGCGATATATATTTGTCACGGGCGGCGTGGTTTCATCATTAGGTAAAGGATTATCCTCAGCTTCACTAGCATACCTACTTCAATCACGAGGTTTTAAAGTAAGGATCAGAAAACTTGATCCGTATCTAAATGTAGATCCTGGAACAATGAGTCCATTTCAGCATGGTGAAGTGTATGTAACTGACGATGGTGCTGAAACAGATTTAGACCTTGGTCATTATGAACGGTTTTCAGGGGTATCAGCAAAAAAATCAGACAATATCACTACTGGTAAAATATATAATGATGTTTTAAAAAAAGAACGAAAGGGAGAGTATCTTGGAAAAACTGTTCAAGTAATCCCACATATTACAGATCGCATAAAACAATTCATTAAACACGATTCATCCAAAGAGGACTTTGTTATTTGTGAAATCGGAGGGATAGTTGGAGATATAGAAAGTCTTCCATTTGTCGAAGCGATAAGACAATTTGCAAACGATGTTGGTAAGAAAAATGCTTTATTTATCCATTTAACTCTAGTTCCTTACTTAAAAGCATCAGATGAGATAAAAACAAAACCAACACAACATTCTGTAAAAGAGTTAAGAAGCATAGGTATTCAGCCGGATATTATCATTTGTAGATCTGAAAGACCCATACCATTAGAGCATAGAAAGAAGATTTCTTTGTTTTGCAATGTGGATATTAAAAATGTAATTGAAACTGTCGATGTCAAAACTATTTACGAGGCACCAATAAGTTTTTTTAGAGAAAAATTAGATGTTCAAGTTTTAAATTATTTTAAATTAAAAACTAAGAAGCCTGCAAATTTAAATCCTTGGAAAAAAATAACAAAAATTATTTTACAAAATAAGAGACAAGTGAATATTGCTATTATTGGAAAATATGTTGAGCTTCAAGATGCATATAAGTCATTAGATGAAGCCTTAACACATGGTGGAATAGATAATAAAATTAAAGTTAATTTAGTCAGGATTGACTCTGAAAAATTAAAAATTACAGAAATAAAGAAAAAACTAAAAAATATTTCAGGAATATTGATACCTGGTGGATTTGGTAAAAGAGGTACCGATGGAAAAATACAAGCTATAAAACATGCAAGAATGAATAAAATTCCTTTCCTTGGAATATGTTATGGAATGCAAATGGCAATTATTGAATTTGCTAGAAATGAACTCAATTTAAAAAATGCTACTTCAAGTGAATTTGATAAAAAAGGTCTTCCTATAATTGGTTTAATAAACGAATGGTCTAAAGACGGTAAAACTATTAAGGGTACTGATAAGGATCTTGGTGGCACGATGAGACTGGGATCTTATGATGCTAAATTACAAAACAATACAAAGATTAGAAAAATTTATAAGTCTAAGTTAATTAAAGAGCGACATCGTCATAGATATGAAGTGAATATTGCTTATAGAGAAAAATTTGAAAAAAAGGGCATGATTTTTTCAGGTTTATCACCTGATAATCAATTACCTGAAATTATTGAGCTTAAAAATCACCCATGGTTTATTGGGGTACAGTTCCACCCAGAATTTAAATCTAGACCTTTATCGCCCCATCCTTTATTCTCTTCATTTGTCAAGGCAGCAAAAAATCATAAATGAATAGCATAAAAGTAAATTGTGGAAATATAGAAATTTCAAATAATAATAAAATTTGCATCATTGCCGGACCTTGTCAACTTGAAACTGAACAGCATGCAATGGATATGGCTGGCAAAATTCAAGAAATTACAAAAAAATTTGGACTTGGCTTTATTTATAAAACCTCTTTTGATAAAGCTAACCGAACTAGTCTTAAAGGAAAAAGGGGAGCTGGACTTGAAGCATCCTTACCTGTTTTTGACAAAATAAAAAAAGAATTTAATATTCCTATTTTAACAGACATTCATAGTATTGATCAATGTTCGGAAGTAGCTGATCATGTTGACATATTACAAATTCCTGCTTTCTTATGCAGACAGACTGATCTTTTGATAGCTGCCGCAAAAACAAATAAAATTATTAATGTTAAAAAAGGTCAATTCTTAGCACCATGGGATATGGTTAATGTTACTAAAAAAATTTCAGATTCTGGAAATACAAATATTTTAGTCACCGAGAGAGGTGCAAGTTTTGGTTACAATACTTTAGTTTCTGACATGAGGTCTTTACCAATAATGGCTAAGAATGGTTATCCAGTGATTTTTGATGCAACCCATTCAGTACAACAACCTGGAGGTCAAGGTGAGTCATCAGGAGGTCAAAGAGAGTTTGTCGAGTATTTAGCTAGAGCTGCTGTTGCAGTAGGTGTTGCTGGAGTTTTTATTGAAACTCATCAAGATCCAGATAATGCACCATCAGATGGTCCTAACATGGTCCCATTGGATAAGTTAGAAAATCTGTTACATCAATTATCAGATATAGATAAATTAATAAAAAAATAGTGAGTAAAATTTTAAAAGTAAAGGCCCGTCAAGTATTTGACAGTAGAGGAAATCCAACCATAGAGGCTGAGGTTTATACAAAAAATAATAGTGCAACTGCAATTTGTCCATCTGGAGCATCAACTGGAACGTATGAAGCTTTTGAGAAAAGAGATAAAAATAATAAACGTTATTTAGGTAAGAGTGTTTTAAACGCTGTTAATTTAGTTAACACAAAAATCTCAAATAAATTAAAAGGTCAAAGTGTTCACAATCAAGAACGTATTGATACTTTATTAATAAAATTAGATGGAACAAGACAAAAAACAAATCTTGGTGCAAATGCCATGCTTGCAGTCTCAATGGCTGCTAAAAAGCTTTCGGCTAAAGTTAAAAAATTACCATTGTATAAAACTTTTTTTATAAAGAAAAATTTCCAATTACCTTATCCTTTAATGAATATTATTAATGGTGGAGCTCATGCAAACAATGGTCTTAGAATTCAAGAATTTATGATCAGACCTGATCGTGCTAAAAGTTTTTCTGAGGCAATGAGAATATGCTTCATAGTGATTAAAAATTTATCAAAATTAATAAAAGATAAAGGTTTATCTACCTCTGTTGGAGACGAAGGTGGTTTTGCCCCAATGATCAGTAGTAACAACCAAGCTCTTGATTTAGTTGTGACAGCGATAAAAAAATCAGGATTTATCAATGGCAGAGATGTTTCAATATGTTTAGATGTAGCTGCAAATGAATTAATTAAAAAAAATAAATATTCAATTCATTCTAAGTCCTACATATCTGTTGAAAAATCTATCAAAGAATATCAAAAAATTATTAAAAAATATAAAATCAAATCCATCGAAGACCCATTTGCTGAAAATGATTGGCTAGCTTGGAATAAATTGATGAGGTCAATTAATAAAGTTCAAATAGTGGGGGATGATCTTTATGTGACAAATTTAGAAAGACTTAAGAAAGGGTTTTTAAACATTTCCTCAAATTCAATTTTGATTAAATTAAACCAAATTGGAACAGTTTCTGAAACGTTAGATGTAATCAAATTTGCCCAAACCATTGGTTATAAAACAATAATTTCTCACCGATCTGGTGATAGTGAAGATACTTTTATTGCAGATCTTGCAGTTGGAACTAATTCAAATCAAATTAAAACAGGATCATTAGCAAGATCTGAAAGAGTAGCTAAATATAATCAATTAATTCGAATTGAAGAAGAACTTGGAAAAAAAGTGAGAATGAATAAAATCAACTAATGTTGAGGTTAATAAAAAGAAATTATTTTTTATTAATATCATTGTTTTTGATTCTTTACTTTGGTTTTAATCTTGTTTCTGGTGAAAGAGGTCTTTTTTCGTACATTGAAAAAAAAGAGCTTTTGTCAAACTTGAAAAATGAGGAATTAACCTTAATTAGTAAAATAGAAGATATGGATCATAAAAATTCACTATTAAGTACTAATTTAGATTTAGACTATATTGAGACTTTAATTAGAGAGCGATTTCTATTTGGCAAAGAAGGAGAGACGATCTATATAATTAAAAATGATGAAAACAAAAATTAGACATCCTGAAAAAGTAAATAAGCCTATTAATCCAATCAAAAAAAAACCTGATTGGATCAGATCTAAGTTATCAAACAGTAAAGAGTTTTTTTTGACAAAAACTATTGTTAACCAAAATAATTTAGTCACTGTTTGTCAGGAAGCTAATTGTCCAAATATTACTGAATGTTGGAGTAAAAGACATGCAACATTTATGATAATGGGGGACACCTGTACAAGAGCTTGTGCTTTTTGTGATGTCAAAACGGGTAAGCCAGAAAAGTTAGACCCGTTTGAACCCTACAAAATTTCAAATGCTGTAAGCAAATTAGATTTAAAACATGTTGTCATTACCTCAGTTGATAGAGATGATTTGGATGATGGTGGGTCAAATCATTTTTATGAAGTAATAAATGCAACTCGTAAAAAAAATCCTAAAACCTCAATAGAGGTCTTAACACCAGATTTCTTAAGAAAAGGGGATGCTTATAAAAAAATTTTAGAAGCAGATTTAGATGTGTTTAATCACAATATTGAAACAGTGCCACGTCTTTATTTAAAAGTAAGACCAGGTGCTAGATATTTTGGATCTCTAGAACTTTTAAAAAATGTAAAAAAAATTAATAAAAAAGTTTTTACAAAATCGGGTTTAATGGTTGGACTTGGTGAAGAAAAGGATGAATTAATTCAAGTGATGGATGACTTAAGATCTGCAGATGTAGATTTCATAACTATTGGTCAATATTTACAACCTTCTCCAAAACATCATCCACTTGGCAGATATTATCACCCGGATGAATTTAAAGAGTTAGAAAATATTGCAAAATCAAAAGGATTTTTATTAGTGTCATCATCCCCGCTTACAAGATCGTCTTATCATGCAGACGAAGATTTTGCTAAACTCCAACAAAATAGATTAAAAAATAATTAATGCCAAAAGCCTCAGTCACAAGGCAAATAGAAAGAGAGAAACAAAAATTAATAGATTTTGTTTTGGACATTGAAAAATATCCTGAGTTCATCCCTTTTTGCATAGACTCAAAAGTTTATGAAAGAGAAGACAAAGATGAAGAAATAGCAATCATTGCAGATCTGACTATCGGCAGAAAACCTTTTGTAGATACTTATAAAAGTGATGTACGTTATGATAAAAAAAACGACTCAATACATGTTACTAATATTGGTGGTCCCTTGAAACATCTACAAAATAACTGGAAATTTACTCAAAAAGAAAATTATACAGAGGTTCAATTTGATGTTGATTTTGAAATTAAAAATAAGTTTTTAAATTTAATTATGGAAAAATCTTTCCAATTTGGATTAAATAAAATAGCAGATGCTTTTCAAAAAAAAGCTGAAAATCTTTAGATTAAAGAATTCACAATATCTAAAGATCTTCTAACTGTAGCTTTTTGTATACTAACTCTGTTTTTGTTTTTAAATATATTTTTAGTAATTAATATTTTATTATTTTTTTTTACTCCAATATAAACTAATCCAACTGGTTTAAGTTTTGTTCCTCCATTAGGTCCTGCAATTCCTGTAATAGAGATATTAATTTTACTTTTAGAAATCTTTGCTAAGTTTTTTACCATTTCTCCACAAGTTTCTGGGCTTACAGCACCATATTTATCAATAATTTTTTTATTCACCTTCAAAATTTTAATTTTTGCATTGTTAGAATATGTAATTAACCCTACTTGGAAATATTTAGATGCATTAGACAATTTTGTTAAATTATTAGCTAAAAGACCTCCGGTGCAAGATTCAGCAACAGAAATACTCAATTTCTTTTGAATTAGTTTTTTATGTAGAAGTTTAATGTTCATTAAAATTTAAGGCTTATTAGGTAAATTACCAACATCGTATAAAATCCAGCCATTATATCATCCATAATGATTCCAAAATAATTTTTAAAATTTTTATCAAAATAGCTTACAGGAAATGGCTTAAAGATATCAAAAAATCTAAAAACAAAGAAAGAAATAATATAATAAATTTCTATCTGCATGGATATCTGATTAGTTTGGCTCAAATACAATAGTAGAATTAACGGCATAGATTGACCTAAAACTTCATCAATTACTATTTGTCTTGGATCTTTATTTACAAATTCACTCTCACTATCTTTCACTGCATAAAATGAATAAAAAAATATAATAAAAAAGAAGATAATTGAAAATTTTAAATCAGTGTAGCCAAGATATTCATAAGCAATATAAATAAAAATAGTTGTCACTAAAGAAGCTACAGTGCCAGGCATTTTGGTTAGATATCCGTACCCAAAGAAAGTAGATATTAAAACGTTAATTTTTTTCATTGAGAAATTGAGCAAATTACCTCACAAGCAATTGCTTTTTCCTTTCCTATTAATCCTAATTTTTCAACAGTTTTGCCTTTTAGATTTATTAATGAACTATCAATGTTAAATAATTCAGATAAGGATTTAATTATTTTATTCCTGTATTTTGAGACTTTGGGTTGTTCACATATCAAATTAATGTCAACGTTATTGATATAGAAATCATTTTTATCCATTATCTCAATTACTGGTTTTAACATTTTAGGAGATCGTATATTTTTAAATTTTTTTTTATTATCAGGAAACAAAGTCCCTATGTCTTTTTTTCTCATTGCACCCAGTAAAGCATCGATAATAGAATGAATTATAACATCTCCATCTGAATGACCTTTTAACCCTGAATGAAACGGTATTTTTAAACCACCTAAGTAAAGTTTTTTACCTTTAATTAATCGATGAATATCAAAACCTATTCCAATAAATGTTTTATTAGTTTTAATATCTTCTTTATAAGTAATTTTATTATTGGAATTTTCACCTTTTATACATTTTACTTTTAAATTATTTTCAATAAATAATGTTGCTTCATCCTGAATTTTAGCTTTCTGTTTTATTGATAAATTATAAAGATCATTAAATCTAAAAGCTTGTGGCGTTTGAGTTGAAAAAGAATGATCACGATTTAAATTAAATAGCTGTTTTTTAACTTTATACTTAATAGAGTCTTTTGTATTTACAGTTGGGATCACTGCCTTATTTTTCTTAAGTGATTTAACTAAATTTTTTAAAAGCTGTAATGAAAAATTTGGTCTTGCCGCATCATGGATTAACACATTTGATGGTTTAAATTTTTTTATATATTTAAGCCCAATTAAAGAGGAGTCTGATCTTTCTTTCCCTCCTTTAATAATAACTACATTTTTAGAAAATTTTTTATTGATTTGTTTTTTGCTGTTAACAACTAGGATTATTTTTTTAAATAATTTAGATGCTAAGGCTTTTTCAATCGAGTGTTCAAAAAGAGGCTTATTTTTATAGATAATATATTGCTTAAGTTTGTTTGAATTAAATCTTTTGCTTTGTCCTGATGCTAGTATTATAAAATAGTTGTTCATTTATAGTGGTGATTTTTTACTCAAATGTCAGATTTTATTAAAAAAAACATATACCTTATAATATTATTTATTATCACATTATCGATAGGTTTTTTAACCTTTTTAACTTTTATCGATAAAGGCTTTATTGAATTAAATGATCAGAATTTACAGTATTTATTAATACTTAATATTATTTTATTAATTTCTCTTTTCTTATTTATTTTTTCAGAAATTCAAAAAGCAATTAAAAACGATATTGATAAAGATGGTTTAAAGTCGAATAAAAAATATATTACTTACTTTGCTCTATTTACATTAATACCATCTGTTCTAATATCAATTTTTTCATTATTTTTATTTTCTTTTGCATTAGAAAAATATTTTGACAAAAAAGTTACAACAGTGGTAAATAATTCTTATGAACTAGCCAGAAGTTATGTAAATGAAATCAGAAACAAAATTCAATCTGATATAGTGCTAATAGCTTTTGATACAAATAAGAGTAAAAAATTTTTAAATGACGATACTAGAGAATACAAACGTTTTTTAAATACCCAAAAAATAATAAGAGATGTTGATGAAATTCATATCATTGATGTAAATAAAAAACTTTTATTTTCAACTATAAAAAATAACCAATTTTTTGTACCTCCTGTTGATAAAGCTCTTAATTTAGTTTTGGATGATGATAGACCTTTAAAAATAATCAATGCACCAAAAAATATTTCTGCAGCAATAATGCGACTACAAAATTTTGATGATAGATTTCTTTATGTGATTAAATATTTGGATAAAGAAATTTCAAATTATTTAAATGAGTCACAGGAAGCAATTAATTTTTATTATACAGTAGAAGAAAAAAGTACTGGTATAAAGATATCTTTTGCGATTATTTATATTATTGTTGTGAGTGTTTTATTATTTGTATCCATATCTATAGCTATCAGGTTCTCATCAAGATTTTTTAGATCTATTAACAATTTAATTTATGCATCAACTTCAATTGGTGAAGGAAATTTTGATGCAAAAGTACCAGAAGTCAAAACTGATAAAGATTTGGAAGTATTAAATAAAAATTTTAATTTAATGATTGATCGACTTAAGACTCAGCAGGAAAAGCTTATTATAAATGAAAGGCATGAGGCCTGGGGTAGCTTAGCAAGAAAACTTGCACATGAAATTAGAAATCCGCTTACACCAATTCAATTGACAATTGATAGATTAAGAGAAAAATATTCTGATTTACTAAATGAAAAAGACTCAGAAAATTTTAAAGATAATTTAAAAATAATTAATAATCAGATAAAGCAAATTGGCAATTTAGTTAATGAATTTTCCGATTTTGCAAGAATGCCTAAACCTACTTTAAGAGAAAACAACCTTGTTAATTTACTTAAAGAAAATGTTAAACTATTAAAAGAATTAGATCATTCTATTGAGATACATTTATCTAGTAATATAGAAAAAATAATTTTAAATAGTGATAAAGAACAAATAAGCAGGGTATTTTTAAATTTAATTAAAAACTCGATTGAAAGTATTCAACAAAAAGCTGAAAATGACAGTAATTTCATTAAAAAAATCACTATTGAACTTACCGAGAATAATGGTCACATAAAACTTGTAATTGTCGATAATGGAATAGGATTTGGAAATCTTTCAAAAAATATTAAAGAAATTTTAAATCCCTATTTTACGACAAAAAAAAATGGTACTGGTTTAGGCTTATCAATTGTAAATAAAATTATAAATGATCATAATGGTAAAATTGAATTTATCCCAAAAAATGATGGCGCCCAAATTAATATTAATTTTATAAAATAACATGAGTAGTGAAATTCTAATTGTTGATGATAATGCTGATATCAGAAATATCATCAATGAACTTATTTTGGACGCAGGCTATAAAACTAGACTAGCCGCTAATTACAACCAAGCCCTATCCGAGATTGATAAAAAATTACCTGATGTTGCTATTTTAGATGTTAAGTTAGATAAAGGAGATAATGACGGCATAGAGCTTCTATCTCATATAAAGTCAAAAAACAAAGATGTTCCTGTAATTATAATCTCCGGTCACGCTAATATTGAAATGGCAGTTAAATCTTTACACAATGGTGCTTTTGAATTTATTGAAAAACCATTTGATCGTGAGAGGTTACTAAATTTTGTTAAAAGAGCTGTAGAAAATTATAATCTTAAAAAAGAAAACAAAGAATATGAAAGTAAACTTTTCTCATCTTATGAGATTATAGGGAACAGTAAAAATATAACTAATATCAAAGATCAGATTAAAAAAATATCAATTACCGAAAGTAGAGTATTTATAAACGGTCCTTCTGGATCAGGTAAAGAGTTGATCGCCAGGAAGATTCACAAAAATTCTAAAAGAAGTAAAAATCCTTTTGTAATATTAAATGGAGCATTGTTAGATTCTGATAAGTATGAGCTTGAGTTATTTGGCGAAGAAAAAGAAAATGGAGCAATTTCATATGGAGCTTTGGAAAAAGCTAATAGTGGTATACTTTTAATTGATCAAGTTTCTGAAATCCCTTTAGATATACAATCAAAAATACTTCGTGTTTTAATTGACCAAAAATTTAAACGTGTCAATGGTAGTAGTGATGTTACAGTTGATGTAAGATTAATGTGTTCATCTAGTAAGGATTTAAAAAAGGAAATTGAGATTGGCAACTTTAGAGAAGATCTTTTTCACAGAATAAATGTATTTGAAATTAATGTTGAGCCTTTAAGTCAAAGAATTTCTGATATTCCACTTTTAATAAAATATTTTTCAAACAAAATATCTGAGAATTATAATATTAAAGAATTAAATATCGACGAGAATAATAGTTATATTTTAAATCACAATTGGCAGGGTAACGTTAGAGAGCTTAGAAATTTAATTGAAAGGATTGCTATATTGCAACCAGATACAAAAGATAAAATTTCAAATATAATTAAAGAGTCTTTAAAAAATAATAATTTTGATGATCAAATTGCTGAAAATAGCCTATCTGTGCCATTAAAAGAGGCTAGAGAAAAGTTTGAAAAAGAGTATTTAACTATCCAATTAAAAAAATTTAATGGAAATATTTCAAAAACAGCAAACTTTGTTGGCATGGAACGAAGCGCCTTACACAGAAAACTTAAAGGCTTAGGAATTAAAGAATTTAATTAATGAACATTATTATTTGTGGTGCTGGAAGAGTGGGGTTTACTATTGCTAAACAATTAAGTGAACAAGGTCATTCGATAACAGTAATTGATACATCTAGTGAAGATATCCAAAAAATAGACGATGCTTTAGATGTAAAAGCAATTGTTGGTAAGGCAACTTATCCAACTATACTTGAGAAAGCGAATGCAGCTGAAACAGACATGATCATAGCTGTTACCAGAAACGATGAAATTAATATGGTTATATGTCAAATAGCTTTTTCCATATTCAATATTCCAAAAAAAATTGCAAGAATAAGATCACAGGATTATTTAAATCCAAAGTTTACTACAGTTTACAATAAAGAAAATTTACCAATTGATGTAATTATTTCACCAGAACTTGAAATTGCTAAATCAATTCAAAGAAAGCTAGAGGCTCCAGGAGCATTAGATAGTGTTCCTTTTGCAGATAATAAAATACGATTATTAGAAATTCTTATTAATGATGGTTGTAGTCTGATTAATATTAAGCTTAAAGATCTAACAAAAAAATATCCAAATTTAGATGCAAATGTAATTGGAATTATTAGAGATGATAAATTTTTAATTCCAAAAAAAGAAGATGAAGTTAAAAAAAATGACAAAATTTATGTAATTATTAATTCTTCACAAACTGTAGAAACTTTAGAAGCATTTGGACATACAGAAAAAGTATCTAAAAAAATTCTTATTGTTGGCGGTGGTAACATCGGATTTAATCTTGCAAAGAATATTGAAGAAACGTTAGATGCTGCAAGAGTTAAAATTGTTGAAAAAGACAAAGAACGAGCTGAATTCCTCGCCTCAGAATTAAACAATACAATTGTGATTAATGGCAACGGTTTAGATGAGGAAGTGTTAGCTGAAGCAAATTTAGAGGAAGCTGAAACGGTTCTTGCTTTAACGAATGATGATGAGGATAACTTGATGGTTAGTGTTCTTGTTGAAAAATTTGCTAAAGATGAAAAAGAAATTGAAGATAAAAGAACGATGGCATTAGTGAATAAACCTAATTATTCTCTATTACAAGACTCTCTTAAAATTGATGATTTAATAGATCCAAGAATGAATACTGTTTCTAGTATATTAAAACATGTTCATAAAGGTACCATAGAAACAGCTTACACAATTATGAATGGTGAATATGAAGTAATTGAAGCTGAAATTATTGAGACATCAGAGTTAATTAATAAAGAGTTAAAGAATTCAAATTTACCTGAAGAAGTTAGAATAGGCGCAGTTTTAAGAGGAGATAAGATAATAATTCCTCGATCCGATTTTATTTTTTTAAAAGAAGATAAAGTTGTGTTTTTGGCAAATAAAGACTCTATTTCAGTGGTGGAAAATATTTTTAGAATTAGTTCAGTCTAACTAAATGTCATTATTCAGAGTTAAATATTTAAGTTTTTTTTTTATACTTATCTCTGTATTTTCTTTTTTTAATATAATTTATTCTTATTATTTTAACTTATATCTCAATCTAAACACTTACTACGTAAGCTTAATAATTTCAGGACTAATAGGAATTCTTTTTTATGTCTTAAAATCAAGTTTAAAAAAACCATCAATTTTTGAGAAGATTTTAACAGTACTACTTGGTTATATATTATTACCTTTAGTATTATGTATTCCATTTTATTTAAGTATTTATAATTTAACTTTTTTAAACGCTATTTTTGAGGCAGTATCAGGATTTACTTCAACTGGTTTTACTATTTTTGACAATATCAAGCATATAGACCAAGGCTTAATATTGTGGAGATCTTCAATTCAATGGATTGGAGGATTATACTTTTTATTCTCGATAATTTTTCTTATTGATATTTATGATGAAAGTTTAAAAAAATCATTAACAAATTTTTTATCTTTCAGTAGCTCTGAGATTTTAAAACAAACTATTAAAATTTTTCTTTTATATTCCAGCTTAACATTTTTTATTTTTATTGTTTTAAATATATTTGGTATCAGGATATTTAACTCTCTTAATCTTGCAATGACAGCTATTTCCTCTGGGGGTTTTTTACCCGATAATGAGCTTTCAACGATATTATTGACAAACACTCAAATAATTGTTTTCTCACTTTTAATGTTGATCTCTTTCTTTAGTATTTTTTTTACCTATAACTTAATTTTTTTACGAAAAAAAAATCTTAATTTTTTTTATGAAGATATTCATTTATTTTTGTATTTTTTAATATTGGTAAGTATTTTTTTTATTTTTTTTAGTTATGATAAAAATTTCTCATTTAACTTCTTAAATTTAGTTAGTAGTATTTCAAATATCGGCATTTCTTTAGAAGTAGAACAAAAAAACTTAAACTTAATCTATTTAATATTAGTAATAGTTGGTGGTTCTTTTTTTTCAACCAGTTCAGGATTAAGGTTTTTAAAAATTTACTCTCTTTCTAAATATTCAATCAATCAAATTCTTTCTTTTAGTAAACCTAATAAAGTATTTATGAATAAGCTTATTTTTTCTAAAATTAATTTTGATACAGCTGATATTAATAAATATTTCTTAACCGTCTTAATATTTATTATTTCTCTTTTTTCATTAACAATTTTATTATCATTGAGTAATATTGAGTTTGAAAATGCATTTAAATTGGCAGTATTAACCTTAATGAATACGGTCAATTCTTCTGCTTATGGAATTAGTGATTTTGACTTTCAAAACTTACATTTTTTAACTAAATATTTTCTTATTTTTTTTATGATTATAGGAAGGGTTGAATTTTTATCTTTGTTATTGATAGCTAAAAAATTTCTTTTTAAATATTAATTTAGTATTATAACAGTATCATAATATCTGTGCGCCCTTAGCTCAGCTGGATAGAGCATCGGTTTTCTAAACCGAGGGTCGGAGGTTCGAATCCTCCAGGGCGCGCCATCTTGTTCATTTTAGGTCATAATTATCCAGAAATTTATCTTGATGGTAAATATTTAACGTGCTTAAATTATGAATATTCAAAAGTGATTTTGAATTATTTGTTAACAAATAAAAACAAAAGGAAGAATAATGTTTAAATACTTAAAACAATTAACTTCTTTAGTCGCTATGGTTGCTGTGTTGTTTACTTTTACAACAGAAACTATGGCTGCTAAAAAATCTAAGACACTTAAAAACACTCAAAAAAAGGGTTTTGTAAGATGTGGAGTATCTCAAGGTCTTCCAGGATTTTCTAATGCTGACGCTGCAGGAAATTGGACTGGTGTTGACGTTGATGTATGTAGAGCGGTAGCTGCTGCAGTACTAGGTGATGCAAGTAAAGTAAAATACACACCACTAAGTGCTAAAGAAAGATTTACAGCTTTAACTTCTGGTGAGATTGATATCTTATCAAGAAACACAACTTGGACTCTTTCTAGAGATGCTGATATCGGACTTACTTTCGTTGGAGTAAACTTCTACGATGGTCAAGGTTTCATGGTTAGAAAAAGTTCTGGTATTACTTCAACAAGCCAATTCAAAAATGGTATCTCAGCTTGTACAAATATTGGTACAACAACTGAGTTAAACATGAGAGACTTCTTTAATTCTAGAGGAATTTCTTATGAGCCAGTAGCTTTTGAAAAAGCTGATGAAGTCGTAGCTGCTTATGATGCTGGTAGATGTGATACTTACACTACAGACAAATCAGGTTTAGCTGCACAAAGAACTAAAATGTCTAATCCAGATGAGCATATCGTATTGCCTGAAACTATTTCAAAAGAGCCATTAGGCCCTGTTGTTAGACAAGGTGATTCAGTATGGGAAGATATCGTAAGATGGTCTTTGAATACTATGATCGAAGCTGAGGAGTATGGAATTACTTCTGGTAATGCTGACATGATGAAAACTTCAGACAACCCAGCAATCAAAAGATTAGTCGGTTCTGAAGGTGAATTAGGTGCTGCATTCGGTCTTGATAATGACTGGAGTTACAGAATTATCACTCAGGTTGGTAATTACGGTGAAAGTTATAAAAGAAATATAGCTGACACTGGAATTTTACCAGACAGGGGTCCAAACGAGTTATGGACTAAAGGTGGAATTTTATACGTTCCACCTGCAAGATAATTGTGAATTAAAACAATTTTAAAAAGGGCTAGATTTATCTAGCCCTTTTTTTTAATATTAAATATATTCGCTTTTAATGAAGCTTAAAAAAATTCTTCCTCAACTTGTAACCTTATTTGTTGTTGTTCTTATCTTTGGTTTTTTTACCATGAATGCTCAGCTTAATATGGAAAATAGAGGGATAGACTTTGGATATGGATTTCTTACGCAGGAGTCTTCATTTGATGTTCAGTTTTCATTAATCGAGTACAGTGGTTCAGACAGCTATGGGAGAGCATATCTAGTTGGTCTTTTAAACACTCTTTTAGTTTCAGTTTTAGGAATTATTATATGTACTATTATCGGAGTTATAATTGGTATAGCAAGACTTTCACCAAATTACTTAATTAGAACTACAGCAGCATGGTATGTTGAATTCTTTAGAAACATTCCACTCCTTTTACAAATTTTCTTTTGGTATTATGCAGCATTGAGAGCATTACCATTACCTCAAGATGCAGAAGCTATTTTTGGTTCATCATATTTAACAATTAAAGGTTTTTACACTCCATCTTTGATTTGGGAAAATCTAGATATTTTTATTTATTCAGTTATTGCTGCAATTGTTGCAATTGTATTTGTAAGAATTCATGCTAAAAAACTAAGAGAAAACCAAGGTAAACACCTACCCGTTTTAAATATTTCAATAGCTATTCTTTTTGTATTACCACTTCTAACATTCTTGTTTGGTGGAGTTAATGTAGGGTATGAAACACCAGAACTTAAACAGTTGGCAAAAACATCATTTAAGTTTGAAGGTGGTTTAAGCATACCGCCTGAACTTTTGTCATTAGTTATAGCTTTATCACTTTATACAGCAACATTTGTGGCGGAATGTGTAAGAGCAGGTATCCAGGGTGTTGGAAAAGGTCAGAGAGAAGCAGCCGCATCTATTGGTTTAAATAGAAAACAAGTTTTAAATTTAATTATTATGCCTCAAGCACTAAGGATAATAATTCCACCAACAACTAATCAATATTTAAACTTAACAAAAAACTCATCATTAGCTGCTGCTATAGCATATCCTGATTTAGTTTTGGTTTTTGCTGGTACAGCATTAATGCAAACCGGAAAAGCAATTGAAATTGTCTCAATTACAATGCTTACATATTTAACTTTAAGTTTGTCAATTTCATTTTTTATGAATTGGTATAACGCCAAAATTGCAATTGTAGAAAAATAATGAGCACATTAAATTTATTAAATCCCTCAAAAGATAATCTACAAAGTAATTTGTATTTAGGATCTTTTTTGGTTGGAATTTCTTTATTGGATGTATTTCTTAACTCATTTTTAAAGTTAAATATTACTTCTTTTTTACCGTCAATTATAAGTTTACTTTTACCTTTTCTATTAGGAATGTTTGGTCTTCATTTAATGAGGATTGAATTTTCAGGAATAAAAAATCTAGATAGGTTAAATAAAAATATTAATACAAATAATTTTAATGCAGCTTTAACTTTACTAATTATTTTTTTAATTATTAAAGCAATACCACCTGTAATGAGTTGGATGATTTTAGATGCCAATATTTCAGGTGACACGAAAGATGCATGTACAGGATCGGGCGCTTGTTGGACTTACATAAAAGTTTGGTTTAAAAGATTTATGTATGGAATGTATCCGAATGAACAAATTTGGAGAGTAAACTTAGCATTTATCTTTTTAGTTGTTTTAGCTTTTGTTGGTTTTATAACTCCACAAAAATACAGAAACCTTCTGACTTTATATTACGTTGTCATTTATCCAATCATTGCATTTATATTAATTTATTACTTAATATCTGGGGGTGAATTTGGTTTAGAGTGGGTTGAAACAGGCGCATGGGGAGGACTATCGTTAACATTTATAGTTTCTTTTTTTAGCTTAATTTTTTGCTTTCCATTAGGAATGGCTCTTGCTTTGGGAAGAAGAACTGAATTACCAATCATAAAATATGTGTCAGTTGGTTTTATAGAATTTTGGAGAGGAGTCCCTCTAATTACAGTTTTATTTATGTCTTCTGTAATGTTTCCAATGTTTTTACCTGAAGATTTTTTTATGGATAAACTTGTGAGAGTGATAATTGCTATTTCTTTATTTGAGGCTGCTTATGTTGCAGAAGTTATTAGAGGTGGTCTTCAAGCTCTTCCAAGAGGTCAATACGATGCAGCAAAGTCTTTAGGTATGGGATACTGGAAAATGCATATATTTGTAATATTACCTCAAGCACTAAAATTAGTAATACCAGGAATGGCAAATACATTTTTAGCTTTAGTTAAAGACACTCCTTTGATTTTCGTAGTAGGTTTGGCAGAACTTGCTGGAATGTTGCAAATGGCTAAGACAAATCCAAAATGGTTAGGTTATGCAATGGAGGGCTATGTTTTCGCAGCGATAATTTTCTGGATTATTTGTTATGCTATGAGTAAATATAGCTATAATTTAGAACTCAAATATAAAACTGATAGGTAGTAGATGTCTGAAGCAATTATTCAAATCAAAGATGTAAACAAGTGGTTTGGAGACTTTCAAGTTTTAAGTGGAATAAATCTTGAGGTGATGCCGAAAGAAAAAATAGTTGTATGTGGGCCTTCCGGTTCAGGAAAATCTACTTTGATAAGATGCATTAACCGATTAGAGGAACATCAAGAAGGTAATATAATTGTTGACGGTACAGAAATTTCAGAAGATACTAAGAATATTGAGCAGGTTAGAGCTGAAGTTGGTATGGTATTTCAGCAATTCAATTTATTTCCACATTTATCTATATTAGACAATTGTACGCTTGCGCCTATATGGGTAAAAAAATTGCCTAAAAAAGAAGCAGAAGAATTAGCCTTAAAACATTTAGAGAGAGTACAAATATTAGATCAAGCTCAAAAATTTCCAGGACAACTATCAGGTGGACAACAACAACGTGTAGCTATTGCAAGAGCTTTATGTATGGAGCCAAAAATAATGTTATTTGACGAACCAACATCAGCACTTGACCCTGAAATGATTAAAGAAGTACTAGATGTTATGGTAAATTTGGCTAATCAAGGTATGACAATGATTGTTGTTACACATGAAATGGGATTTGCTAAAGAAGTGGCAGATAGTATGATTTTTATGGATGAAGGAAAGATAGTAGAAAAGGCTGATACTAAAGAATTTTTTGCTAATCCAAAGAGTGAGAGAACTAAGCTATTTTTAAGTCAAATCTTATAACAAATTTTTACTTTTAGGTCAGATAAGGGTCAATTTCCATAGGCCTATTCTGAGTTTTTAATGCTAACTTATGCTTGACAGGTTTTAAAATTATCTAAAAACCTAATGAAATATAAAAATTTTTCTATTGCAGAGAATTTAAATTTTCTATTGAATAAGACTTTAAAATTTAATTAAGAGGGGTCTTAATGGAAGATAATTTCAACAAACACTTAGGCAATAAGCTTAAGCTAAGAAGATTAGCTTTAGGTTTGACACAAACTAAAGTAGCAAAAGCAATCAACGTTACATTTCAACAAATTCAAAAATACGAAAAAGGTACTAACGGGGTAAGTTCAATAAGACTATTACAACTTTCAAATTATTTAAAGGTTCCAATCAATTATTTCTTTGAAGATTTTTCAGAGTATCTAATTAATTTAGAAAAATCACAAGAAGGTCATATGAATGTGAATTATAATTTTTTAACAAAATTATATTCAGAATTAACAGCTGATCAAAAATTAAAATTTAATAAATCTTTACAGATTTCTTCAGTTGGAATTTCAAAAACTGGCTAAATTAAAATTTTATTAAGACCCTTAAATTAATTTTATAATTTTTTATTTATTTTTTTAGTGAAAGATTTTTTTTGGCTCCTCGGGCAGGACTCGAACCTGCGACCAATTGATTAACAGTCAACTGCTCTACCAACTGAGCTACCGAGGAATGTAAAAAAGCAACTTACTTTTTTTTAAAACTAAAACAAGATTTATTTTGGAGGCAACGCCCGGAATCGAACCGGGATACAAGGATTTGCAATCCTCTGCGTAACCATTCCGCCACGTTGCCGTCTTGTTTTTTGACTTATAGCTACAGATGCCTTTTTATATTAAATATTTTTCATTAGTCTATTAAATAACGATCTAAATTGATTATTGTTAATTTAGATTATTAAATTATAAACTTTAAATCCATGAGTAACGATAAATATATACATTCTGATGTTGAGGATAGAATTTATTCTTATTGGGAAAAAAATGGACTATTTAAACCTAAAGAAAATTCTAAAAAATTTTCTATAGTAATACCTCCACCCAATGTGACTGGTAGTCTTCATATGGGGCATGCTTTGAATAATTCTATTCAAGATTTATTAGTTCGTTATCATCGAATGAATAACTATGAAACTTTATGGCAACCAGGAACTGATCACGCAGGAATTGCTACTCAAGCTCTTGTTGAAAAAAAACTTAGTGCAGAAAAAATTGATAAAAATGAAATTGGTCGAGAAAAATTCATTGAAAAAGTTTGGGAATGGAAAGAGCAATACGGTGACATCATTATTAATCAATTAAAGAAACTTGGATGTTCTTGTGATTGGTCCAGAAATGCTTTTACGATGGATGAAAATCTATCAAAATCTGTAATAAAGGTATTTGTTGATTTATATAATAAAGGTTTAATTTATAAGGATAAAAAACTAGTAAATTGGGACACAGTTTTAAAAACGGCCATTTCAGATTTAGAAGTTGATCAAAGAGAAGTAAATTCAAAAATTTATTATATTAAATATCCAATTAATGGAACGGATGAATTTATAACAATTGCTACTACAAGACCTGAAACAATGTTGGGTGACACTGCAATAGCTGTAAATCCAAAAGATGATCGTTTTAAATCTTATGTTGGCAAAACTGTTACAATCCCAATAGTTGGAAGAAAAATAAAAATTATAGAAGATGATTACGCAGATCCTGAACAAGGAACAGGTGCTTTAAAAATAACTCCAGCACATGACTTTAATGATTATGATGTAGGTCAAAGGAATAATCTTGAAATTATAAATATTTTTACTGAAGCAGGCAAAATTAATGATAATGCTCCTAAAGAATATATTGGTCTTGATAGGTTTGAAGCAAGAAAAAGAATTTTAAAGGAATTAAAAGATAAAGAGTTTTATGATAAGGAAGAAAATATTAAAAATAAAGTTCCTTATGGAGATAGATCTAATTCGATAATTGAACCTTTTTTAACAGAGCAATGGTTTGCTGATGCTGGAAAATTATCAGTAAAAGCAAAAGAGGTAGTTAATTCAAAAAAAACTAATTTCTTTCCAGAAAATTGGTCCAAAACTTATTTTCAATGGATGAACAATATAGAACCCTGGTGTATTTCAAGACAGTTGTGGTGGGGTCATCAAATACCTGCTTGGTATGGTCCTGATAATAAAATTTTTGTTGCTTACGATGAAGATGAAGCAAAACAATTAGCTAACAAACATTATGGTAAAGATGTTGAACTAAACAGAGATCCTGATGTTTTAGACACTTGGTTTTCGTCTGGTCTTTGGCCATTTGCAACACTTGGATGGCCTAATGATAAAAAGTTTGTTGATAAGTTTTATCCAACTTCAGTATTAGTAACAGGTTTTGATATTATTTTCTTTTGGGTTGCAAGAATGATTATGTTTGGAACTGAATTTTTAAACAAAGAACCTTTTAAAGATATTTATGTTCATGCTTTAGTTAGAGATGAAAAAGGACAAAAAATGTCTAAATCAAAAGGGAATGTTATTGATCCCTTAGATCTAATTGAAAAATATAGTGCAGATGCTTTAAGATTTACTTTACTTTCTATGGCGTCACCAGGAACCGATGTTAAACTTTCTGAAGATAGAGTTAAAGGTTATAGAAATTTCTTAAATAAACTATGGAATGCTAATAATTTTTTAATTACCAATGAATGTGATTTTAAAAATACAGATCAAATTCCAGAGTTAAAAGTTAATATTAATAAATGGATATATTCTGAGTTAGCAGAAACTACTAACAAAATCATTAAGAACTTAGAAGATTATCGATTTGATGAAGCCGCAAAAAATGCTTATCAATTTACTTGGCATTCTTATTGTGACTGGTATCTAGAGCTTTCTAAAACAATTCTTTTTTCAGATGATGAGGACGCTAAAGAAGAGGTTAAAAAAGTTTCAGCTTACGTATTTAAACAAATACTAGTTTTATTACATCCATTTATTCCCTTTGTTACTGAAGAAATTTGGCTGAAAAATAAATTTGATAATAAGGGTAATGATTATTTAATGTTTAAAAATTGGATATCTGCAAAATCAAATAAAGATTCACACACAGATCAGGTAGAAAATATAATTAATATCATATCTGAGCTGAGATCCTTTAAAAATGAGCTAAATGTAAGTCCTGGTTCATTTATAGATATTTCGATCAACAATATAAACAAAGATCAAAAGCAATTTATTAGTTCAAATAAAATAATTCTTAAAAAATTAGGTCGTATAAATAATATCCTTAGTGATGATTTAGATAAGCCGGCTGCTACGATGGTTGTTTCAGGGGATTTATTTAAGATCTATTTTGATAAAGATGTTGATTTAAAATTAATAAAGGAAAATTTAACTAGTAAACAAGAACGATTAGAACAAGAGATGCATAAGATATCTCAAAGACTAGAAAATAAAAGTTTTGTAGATAAGGCACCAAAAGAGATTGTTGAACAAGAAAAAACTAATTATAATAATTTAAAGAACGATGTTGATAAGATATCAATAACAATAAAGGGTATATAATGGCAAAATTTAACAAAAAGAAACTTCCAAGTAGACATACATCATTAGGAGCAGATAGAGCTCCACACAGATCATTTTATTATGCAATGGGAGAAACTGAAAAAGATGTATCAAAACCCTTTATTGGCGTGGTTTCAACGTGGAATGAGGCCGCGCCTTGTAACATTGCTTTAATGCGACAGGCTCAATCTGTCAAAAAGGGAGTTAGAGCAAATGGTGGAACTCCTAGAGAATTTTGTACCATCACTGTTACCGATGGAATTGCCATGGGTCATGAAGGAATGAAATCATCTTTGATCTCAAGAGAAGTTATAGCTGACTCAGCTGAGTTAACAGTTAGAGGACATTGTTATGATGCATTAGTTGGTATTGCAGGATGTGATAAATCTTTGCCAGGATTAATGATGTCGATGGTCAGATTAAATGTTCCAAGTGTGTTTATTTATGGAGGTTCAATTCTGCCAGGAAGATATAAAGGTAAAGACGTAACGGTTGTTGATGTATTTGAAGCAGTTGGAAAACATTCATCAGGTAAAATGTCATCTGCAGAACTTAGAAAATTAGAATTAGTTGCTTGTCCAAGCGCTGGTGCTTGTGGTGGCCAATTTACTGCAAATACTATGGCCTGTGTATCTGAGGCTATTGGATTAGCATTACCATATTCAGCAGGTACTCCAGCTCCATACGAAGAAAGAGATAAGTATGCAAAAGAAAGTGGCAAAATGGTTATGCAACTTTTAAAAAAACAAATTAAGCCAAGAGATATTGTAACCAGAAAAGCTTTAGAAAATGCCGCAACAATAGTTGCTGCAACAGGTGGCTCTACTAATGCTGGATTACATTTACCGGCAATTGCAAATGAAGCAGGAATAAAATTTGACTTAATGGATGTTGCTAAAATTTTTAAAAGAACTCCTTATCTTGCTGATTTAAAACCAGGTGGAAAATATGTTGCAAAAGATATGTGGTTGGCAGGTGGTGTACCAATGTTATTAAAAACTTTATATGAAGGTGGCTACATCCACGGTGATTGTATGACTGTCACAGGGAAAACAATGAAAGAAAATTTAAAAAATATTAAATTTAATCCTAAACAAAAAGTAATGAGATCTTATAAAGATCCATTATCACCTACTGGAGGGGTTGTTGGTTTAAAAGGTAACTTAGCTCCAGATGGAGCGATAGTAAAAGTTGCTGGATTAGCTAAATTACAATTTACTGGAAAAGCAAGATGTTTTGATAATGAAGAAAGTGCAATGAAAGCAGTTCAAAGCAAAAAGTACAATGATGGTGATGTAATTATAATTAGATACGAAGGACCAGTAGGGGGTCCTGGTATGAGAGAAATGTTATCTACAACAGGTGCAATTTATGGACAGGGAAAAGGGGAGAAAGTAGCTCTTATAACTGATGGAAGGTTCTCTGGAGCTACGAGAGGCTTCTGTGTGGGTCATGTGGGCCCTGAAGCTGCCCTAGGAGGTCCTATAGGCCTTTTACGTAATGGAGATATTATTGATATCGATGCCAAAAAAGGAACTATCAATGTCAGACTTTCTAAAAAAGAATTAGCTTTAAGAAAAAGAAAATGGAGAGCAAGAAAATCTGATTTTGGATCTGGTACTTTATGGAAATATGCACAAACCGTTGGTCCAGCGTTTTTAGGCGCACCAACACACCCAGGTAAGAAAAAAGAAGTTAAGGATTATTCAGAGATTTAATGAAAATTCGTCCAGTCATTTTATGTGGAGGTGCTGGAACTCGACTTTGGCCAAATTCTAAAAATCATCAAGCAAAACAGTTTATTGATTTTGGTAATTGGACACTATTTGGAAAAACTTTAGAGAGAATAAAAGCAACTATATTTGATGCACCAATTATCAGCACTAATAAGAAATATTTAAAAGAGGTAAAAAAACATCTTAAAAAAAAAAAGATTAAAAAATATAAAATTGTTTTAGAACCTGCAAAAAGAAATACAGCTCCTGCTATTTTAAGTACTGCTTTAATAAAAGATATTCCTAACAATCAGCCGTTAATGTTTTTTACAGCAGACCATTTGATAGAAAAGATGAGCGTTTTTAATAAAGCCATTAACAAAAATCAGACAAATTTAACTGATCAAAATATTTTCATATTTGGAATTAAACCAACCTCACCATCAAGTGAATATGGATATTTTGTAACCAAAAAAATCAAAGGAAATATCAATAAAGTAACAAAATTCATAGAAAAACCCAAAGAAAGTAGAGCAAAACAAGTAATTAAACAAAAAGGTTATTGGAATTCAGGAATGTTTTATCTTCGAAAAGATTCAATAATTAATAACTTTAAAAAATATAATCCAAGTATTTACAGAAGTTGTTTAAATTCAGTTAATAAAGCAAAATATAAAGCTAATACTTACTATTTAAATAAAGCTTCATTTATAAAAGCCACTGCTAAATCTTTTGATTATGCAATTTTGGAAAAAACAAAACAAATCAATGCAATTAAATTAGATATACCTTGGTCAGATCTTGGCAGCTGGAAAGAAATATTAAAGATGTATGACAAAAATAAAAACAAATTAGCTAAGAAAAAAAATATTTTCTATCGTCCCTGGGGGAAATATACAAATTTATTCAATGGTAAAGAGTTCTTGATTAAAGAATTATTTGTTAAACCAAAAGGAATATTAAGTTTACAGAAACATCATCATAGAGCTGAACACTGGTTAGTTACACAAGGAAATCCCAAGATCACTTTAAATAAAGATAGTTTTATAAAAAAACCAAATGAGCATATATTTATACCATTACAATCAATACATAGAATTCAAAACCCTGGAAAAAAACCTGTAAAAATCATGGAAGCTCAAATAGGATCAATACTTAAAGAAACAGATATAGTTAGATACCAGGATTTTTATGGACGTGTAAAATAGATTAAGCTGCTTTTAAGATATTAAATTTTCTTTCCGAAGACGAAACAACTATTTTTTTGTGCTCACCGAAATTATCACCATCAATTTGTACAGGTATATTATTTCCCAAACCATCAAATTTAATTTCATTTACATGTATAGTAATCACAGATTTAGATTTATCCAAATTTCCATATACAGCTATTAAATAAATATAATAAAGCAATTTATATCTTTTTAGATCCTTAAAAATATAGGTAGTAAATTTTTTATCAAATATATGTGTATCTGTAATTTTATGGTGTCCAGCATAGTATTTGCTATTCGAGCAAAGAACCCAATCAGCAAATATATCTTCTTTATCTATCGTCACTTTAATTTTTTTATTATTCATTGATAAAAATTTATGGAAACCTTTGATACCAAAAATAACTTTTCCTAGAATTTTCTTTAGATAAGAATCAATCGAATTTACAATTTGAGCGTCCCATCCAATACCTGCCATTAAAATAAAATGCTTGTCATTAATTTTAACCAAACATGTTTTATCATAATTATCTGATGTAAGCGTATTAGCAATATGTTTTACATTTTTAGTCATACCTAATTCTGCTTGCAAAATATTAGCCGTACCAGCTGGAATATATCCAATTGCAAAGTTTTCAGGGAGTTTGAAATTATTTTTTATTAATTCATTAATTGCAAAAGAAACAGAACCATCTCCTCCAGCAACTAACAATCTATCATAGTTATTTATTTCAAAGTTTTTTATTACCTCAGAGGCTTCAGACTCACTCGATGTTTCAAATAAATCAACTTTGTGGTGATTCGATATTTCTTCAAGTATTTTTTTGATAAATTTTGACTTTCTTCCACCTGCTGATTTCTTGTTATATATAAGACAAAATTTCATATTTAATAAAACTGTAACATAAAAATGTAGTATTGAGTTAAAGATTCTACTTATAATAGAATCACTAATTATAACAAGAAAATATGAAAACAAAAAAATCTTTAATTACATATAAAAGCTTGTTTATTTCAGATGTGCATCTAGGAACTAAAGGGTGTCAGGCAGATAAATTATTAGAATTTTTTAAATATTCAAGGTCAGAGAATTTATATCTAGTAGGAGATATAATTGATGTATGGGCAATGCAGAAAACTTTTTACTGGCCCCAACAACATAATGACGTAATACAAAAAATTTTAAGAAAAGCAAGGCATGGAACAAAAGTATTTTATATAATTGGAAACCATGACGAGGTTTTTAGAAAATTTATACCAATGCATTTTGGGGATATCAATATAGTTAACAGAGTTATTCATGAGACACCGCTTGGAAAAAAATATCTTGTTGTCCACGGTGATGCTTGGGACGGTGTAATGAAATATGCTAAATGGTTATCTAAGTTAGGATCAATCGCATATGGACTATTACTTAGATTAAATATTGTTATTAATTTCTTTAGAAAATTAAGAGGAAAAAGTTACTGGTCTCTCGCAAAATTTTTAAAATATAAAGTTAAAAATGCAGTTAAATATATAGGTGAATATGAAAGAACAGTATCGGATTATGCAAAAAGAAAAAACTATGATGGTATAATTTGTGGACATATTCATCATGCTGAGGATCAAAATTTTGATGGAATTAATTATTTGAACTGTGGGGACTGGGTAGAGTCCTGCACTGCTTTAGCAGAGAAATATGATGGAACATTTGAAATTATTTATTGGGATAATGCTAGGAAAGAATTCGTAACAGAGGACGAAGAAAAAAAAGAAATAGATAAAAAAGATAACGTAGAAGATTTAAAGCGAGCTTCTTAAGCGTGAAAATTCTAATCGTAACAGATGCATACTATCCACAAGTGAATGGTGTAGTTAGAACTTTGCATGAAACTGGAGAAATATTAAAATCTCAAGGTCACAACATAGAGTTCATCACACCCCAACAATTTCTTACTGTTCCTATGCCAAAATATAATGAGATTAGATTATCATTAAATGTTTGGCCAAGAGTAAGTAATTTAATCAATGCGATAAAACCCGATGCAATACACATCGCAACCGAAGGTCCTTTAGGTTTTATGGCAAGAAGACACTGTATTAAAAATGGTTTAAAATTTACTACTAGCTTTCACACTAGATTTGACAAATATATGAAACTTTACATGCCAATCATTCCTGCAAAATGGTCAGAGAAGTTTTTATGTAATTTTCATAATAAAGCTGAAAGAATTTTAGTAACAACAGAGTCGATGCGTGAGGAATTAATAGCATTAGGGGTTGATAATAATAAAATGGTAACTTGGACAAGGGGTGGTAATCATGGAGCCTTTAAAAACCCAGTTAAAATAGATTTACCTTACAAAAGACCTGTATGGATTTATGTTGGAAGAGTGGCTGTTGAAAAAAATATTAATGCATTTTTAGATTTAGAATTAGAAGGCACAAAAGTTATTATTGGAAAAGGTCCAGACCTGAACAATTTGAAAAAAAAATTTCCAAATGACATTTTTTTAGGTGAAAAAACAAACGGAGAATTAGCATCTCATTTTGCTTCTTCTGATGTTTTTGTCTTTCCTAGCAAAACAGATACTTTTGGTATTGTTGTGCTAGAGTCTTTAAATTGTGGAACACCAGTTGCTGCCTATCCTGTTCCAGGCCCTAAAGATATATTAGGTGAGACTAACATAGATACATTAGATAATGATCTTAAAGCTTCTGCTCTAAAGGCTTTAAAAGTTAATAGAGAAGATTGTTTAGAATTTGCTAAAAAATATAGCTGGGAAGAAACAGCTAAAATATTCTTCGATAATATCTCCCCTAATTAATATTTACAACTATAGATCTAAGTTTGTCTACTATTTGTCTATTATTTAATCTTTCGTTTTGTAGTGATGAAATTTTTTTCCCAATACTAAGCTTAAATGTTTGATTTTTTTTATTTAATAATTCTCGTATAAATAAAATTCTTCTTAAATTATTATTTACAAAACCTACTGTGTGAAAAAGTAAGCTATTTTTTCCAAAAAAACGTACAGGAATAATTGTAGCATTTGTCTTGTTAATTATAGATCCAATTAATGGTTTCCATCTTCTTTCATTAGCCTCATTAAAAATTAGAGAAGAAGTTGCAACTTCTCCTGAAGGAAAGGTTATTAAAATTCCATTTGAATTTACGTGCTCAATTGCTTTTTTTTTAGAAATGATATTTTTTTTAATATCTTCTGTTAATGTTGAAAATTTAATTGGTAACAAGTATTCTCTTATTTGGTCAATTTGTGAAACTTCATCGTTAATTAAAATTTTATAATCCTTTCGGACATCACATATTATTGAACAAATTATTAGTCCATCTAATAATCCAAATGGATGATTTGCAACTATTATACTTGATCCTGCTTTAGGTATATTGTCAACATTTTCTGCAATATAATTTATTTTTAAAATATCTAAAGTTTTTTTCCAAAAATTATTTGATTGTTTTAATTCCTTGTAATTAACTTTATACAAAGATTTGATTTCATCAATTTTTGAAATTTTCTCCAGTATTTGCTGCATTAGTCCAAAATTTTATTTACATATTCTTTATTTATTTTTTCAATTGGTAAAAAAATAAAAACATCTGTTGTCTTGAATTTATTGTCAATTACAGCACCTGCCCCGATAGATGCATTAAACTTTAAATATGCTTTGATTAAAGTGGGTAATTTTGCAAATAATTTAATATTTAAATTAATTTTCTTTTGGTAATCAATATTTACTCTATATTTTGGTAAAGCACTGACGGTAATGTTATCTGGCATTTTGTGATGATGATTAAGATATATTAACTGATCCTCAATCTTGCTAACATTAGTGCTTAAGAAACTGGCTGTACCAAACAAAGCATCGATATTATTTTTATTAATATAATGATGAATTTCTTTCCACATTAATTGGAGTACATTTTTATTTCTAAATTTTTTAGATATACATGATCGACTCAATTCAAGCATATTATTATAAATTCTTGAATTTAATAAATTCTCTAAATTAAATTCATCGCAACTATAAAAACCTGATTTTTTTTCTGCAACAGATTGCTTAAGTAAACGATAAGTGCCAATTACTTTTGTCTTCGAAAATTTTGATTTTCTGTGGGTTACAATTATATGATCTGCATAATTATCAAATTTATCAGAGTCTCTTCTAAAGTTTCCTATATTTAATATAGGGTTTTTTATTCTTTCTGAGAAGAAGACTTTATATCTGAGTTTTTGTGCAAGTTTTATTTCACCTCTGCTTTCAGCTAGTTTGACATTAAATGTAGGTTTAAAAAAATCATAAGTATTAATATTAAATTTTTTGTTCTGATTAACTTTTCTTAATAGAGTATTTATTGTCATGAATCTTTGATAAAAGATTCACATGTATTTAATGTTAAAAAATTATTTCAAATTTATTACATAATAATATTATGGATTTACTTACTATTTTTTTTGTTATTGTAATAATTGTATTAGGTTATTTTTTAGTTAAAAAAAATGTAAAACCTGAAAACACTGCTACTGTTGAAAACAAATCTAACAAAAACGATTTAAGTAAAAGAGTTATAATTGAAGAGTTAGAAGATCAATTTTTTGCATTAGATAGGTATAATCAAATTAAATATCTTAATAAAAGTGCAAAACAGCGATTTGGGCAAAATCTAATAGACAAAAATATATCTACTGTAATCAGAGATACCAAACTACTTGAGTCAATAGAAAAAACTATTGAGACACAGGTGACCCAAAATATTGACATTGAAATTAACCTTCCGTCATATCAACTTTACAAAATTTACATCATTCCTGGACCTACATATTTGTTTCCAGAAAATAATTCTGTTGTTTTGTTTTTGAAAGATTTTACAGAAATTACAAAAGCTCAAAAATTTAAAACAGATTTTGTTGCTAACGTTAGCCACGAATTAAGAACACCTTTAGTCTCTATAAAAAGTTCTTTAGAAACTATTTTGGGGCCAGCATCAGATGATGCAAAAGCTCAAAAGAAATTCATGAAAATTATGTCAGATCAAGTTGTAAGAATGGAGAATTTAATTAATGATTTGTTAATATTAAGTAGAATT
Organism: uncultured Pelagibacteraceae bacterium; assembly: GCA_902594635.1. Classification (GTDB taxonomy): domain Bacteria; phylum Pseudomonadota; class Alphaproteobacteria; order Pelagibacterales; family Pelagibacteraceae; genus Pelagibacter. Next base: position 12,602 of record CACJMX010000004.1, on the reverse strand, counting down.
GAACTTGAAGAACATATCAAACCAAACCAAATTGTAGATATTAATGATATTGTTTTAAATATTAAAAGTAATTTTGAGTTACCTCTCAAAAAGAAAAAACTCAATTTAAAAGTTAATTTAATGCAGCCAACTTTAGTGTATGGAGACACCGATAAACTTTTTACTGTTTTTTCTAACTTAATTGATAATGCAATAAAGTATTCAGAGGAAAATAAAAATATAAAAATAAAAAGTGAAGATTGCGTTGGTAAGTTAATAGATAAACATTTAATGATCAGTGTGAAAGATTATGGAATAGGTATCCCACAGGAATTTATTCCAAGAATTACTGAAAGATTTTTTAGAGTTGATACCGAAAAAAGTAAAAAAATTGGTGGCACAGGTTTAGGGTTAGCAATTATGAAACATATAATCACCCAGCATAGAGGAGATTATGAGATTCTTAGTTCTGTTAACAAAGGTACAGAAATAAAAATTTATCTTCCAACAAAATAGTTAAAGCTGAAAAAGTGTTAAAAATTGAATAAAATTCGTTAAAAATTTAACAAATATTTTATTGATTATTGTTACAGTTTATTTAAATTTTTTGAATGTTAAAAATATTTAAAAGTATTTTAATTTCATTTGTTTTTATTTTCTCATCAATTTTGAATAGTTATTCTTTAGATATTTCAACAATTCTGAGAAATCAACAATTAACCGTGTTTGATATAGGTGTCTTTAGATTGCAGGAGGATTTAAAAAAAACCTATCCAGTAATAAAGCAGCATTCTGCTGCTAAGTATGAGGAAATTTATTTAGATGTTGTTTCATCTTGGTGGAGAAATAGTGTGGATATGCTTGTATCTATACCAATGAAAGAGGGGCTCGATAAATCTACTTATATGTCCGACTCATTTAGATGCAGAAATATATTTAATTCTGTTAGGGACCATCTTTTAAAAGATCAAAATTTGAGTAATTATAGGTACACTATGGCAACAAGTTATCTTACTTCAATATTCTCAACACCATCTAATTGGCCTAAATGGAGATATGATCCAATGGTATTAGAAGAACTTGTAAATTTAGTTAGACTTGAAGTTACTTTATATCCTACACCTGACCTAGCTTTTAGTAATAATTCTAATCCTGTTTCTTGCAAAGGGGGCTTAGAAACTGAAACTAATGAGATAGTTATCTCAATGAAATACAACTAAAAAGTTATCATTTTAACAAAATTGTAACAAATCTGTAATATTAAAGATTCAATGAATTTGTACGAGTCACTCATCTTTTAATTAATTAATGAAAGGATTAAAGATAATGAAAAAACTAACTATAATTGTTGCATCATTAGTTGCACTAACAATTGCAACTGTTGCACAAGCAAGAGATCAAATCAAAATAGTTGGTTCATCTACAGTATTCCCATATGCAACTGTTGTTGCTGAAAGATTTGGTAGTAAGGGATTTAAAACTCCTGTAATCGAATCTACTGGTACTGGTGGAGGAGCTAAACTGTTCTGTGCTGGTGTTGGTGAGAACCATCCAGATATAACAAATGCATCAAGAGCAATGAAAGATAAAGAGAAAGCTCTATGTAAAAAAAATGGTGTTAATGAAATCGTTGAAATCGTAATCGGTAATGACGGTATTACATTAGCATACAGCTTAGATGCAGAACCAGTTAACTTTACAAAAGAACAACTTTGGAAAGCATTAGCTAAACACTCTGTTGTTGATGGTAAACTAGTTGATAACATTTATACTTCATGGGATCAAATAGATCCAAGTTTACCAAAACAAAAAATTTCAGTTATGATTCCTCCAGGAACTTCTGGAACAAGAGATGCTTGGAATTCTTTGGTAATGAAAAAAGGTATGCCAAAAGAAGCTAAAGCGCTTTATAAAAAAGGTTTTGAAGCTGGAAACAAAAAATATAAAAAGCCACAAAAACTTTACAGAGAAGATGGTGCTGCAATTGAGGTAGGTGAAAATGATAGTTTAATTATTCAAAAACTTACTCAAGATAAAGAAATGTTTGGTTTCTTTGGTTTCAGTTACTTCTTAGCTGCTAAAGATAAACTTCAAGCTGCAAGTATTGAAGGTGGTCAACCTTCTTTAGAATCTATTCAAGATTACAGCTATGCAGTTGCAAGACCATTATTTTTCTACGTTAAAAAGGCTCACGTTGGTGTGATCCCTGGTTTACATGAATTTGTAAAAGAATTCACTACAACTAAAGCGATAGGTAAAAATGGTTATTTAGCTGACATTGGTTTAGTACCGTTAGATAAAGGGTTGTATAGAACAACTAGAGATAACGCGAAAAATCTTGTCGCAATGGCTGACTAATAAGTTTGATTAACAAATAGAAATTAAGGGGTCTTTTTAGACCCCTTTTTTTTAGAAAAGTGTAAAGTCAACGTAAAGGGGTTTCATTGAATTTAATATTGTTTATATTTATAGTTTTACTAGGCTTCACAAGTTATTATTTTGGAAGAAAAAAAGCATACACAATTCAATCAACTAATAAAAGATTAACCGCACTCCCACAATTCTACGGATACTATCTAGCTATATGGTGCGCTATTCCAGCATTTATTATTTATTCCTTATGGGCAATTTTTGAACCAACCATCGTAAAATTACTAATTTTAAGTGATTATGCAAATCAAGGTTTTCTAGATGATGAACTAAATCTAATTTATGAAAAAACGAAAGCACTTTCCCGTGGTCAATTTACAGGAGAAGTTACATCTTTTATTCAAGTTTCATCAGAAAAATATTTAAATCTTCGTTCAATAGCTCAAAGCTCAAAAGTTGTTATAGTTTTATGTATTATTATTGCTTCTGTAGCTTATGCATACAAAAGAATCTCATCGAATAATCGAACGAGAGAACCAGTAGAAAAGTTTTTTAACGCTGTTCTATTCACTGCCTCTTTAGCTGCAATTTTAACTACTGTTGGAATTGTCTTTTCATTAATATTTCAAACAATAGATTTTTTTAAAGTAATCCCTTTGTTTGATTTTGTTTTTGGAACTCATTGGTATCCAGCAAAAGCTTTTGTAAGAGACTCATCTGAAGCATTAGATCCAACAATGTATTCAGATACTTTTGGCGCAGTTCCAATTTTTGCAGGTACTTTTTTTATAGCCTTCATTGCTATGTGTGTAGCTATACCGATTGGTCTAATGAGTGGAATATATTTAGCTGAATATGCATCATATAAAGTAAGACAGTATGCAAAACCTTTGATAGAAATTTTAGCTGGAATACCAACAGTGGTTTATGGTTTTTTTGCAGCTTTAACTGTTGGACCATTTTTAAAAGATATAGGAACAGCAATGGGGCTAGAAGTATCTGCTGAGAGTGCTCTTGCTGCTGGTGGAGTGATGGGGATTATGATTATTCCATTTATATCAAGTCTTAGTGACGATGTTATCACAAGTGTTCCTCAAAGTCTTAGAGATGGAAGTTATGCCATGGGTGCAACTAAATCAGAGACAATTAAAAAAGTTATTTTTCCTGCAGCCTTACCTGGAATTGTTGGATCAATATTATTAGGTGTTTCAAGAGCAATAGGTGAAACGATGATTGTAGTGATGGCATCTGGATTAGCTGCGAACTTAACTTTAAATCCATTAGAGTCTACTTCAACAATTACTGCGCAAATTGTCGTCATTTTAATTGGTGACCAAGCATTTGGAGATCCAAAAACGCAAGCTGCATTTGCTTTAGGAATGTCATTATTTATAGTGACTTTGTGTTTAAACATTGTGGCTTTAAGAGTAGTAAAAAAATATAGAGAAAAATATGAATAAAAATAAAGAAAAACTGTTAGCAAAAAGATATTCCTCAGAAAAAAGATTTCAGTTTTTAGGTAAAAGTGCAATTTTTATGGCACTTTTGTTTTTGGCAATTTTTATATTTAAAATTTTTTCAACCGGTTATACGGCTTTTCAAAAAACTTGGTTGATAGTACCTGTTAATTTTGATGCTGAAACTATGTATTTAGATGCAAATCCGTCCAAAGAAGATTTGGAAGACGCAGATTATTTTGAAATATCACTTCAGTCAATGTTTAACTTAGATAAAAATGCAAATGAGAAACAACAAAATGAATTAAAAAAAATGGTTTCTTATTTCTTTGAAAGAGAAATTAAACAAGAATTGATTAATGATCCAAGTTTACTGGGAAAAACAAAAGATGTTTATATCACTGCATCAGATGATTTGGACCAAGTATTTAAAGGAAATTACCCAAGAGACCTACCCGAAAACCAAAGAAGAGTTACCGATTATCAATTAAAAATTTTTGATCAACTTGTAGAACAAGGAAAAGTAGAGAGTAAATTTAATTTAAGTTTTTTTACTTATCCAGACTCTCGTGAAGCTGAGTTAGCTGGTATTGCAAGTTCATTTATGGGTTCTATATTTTCAATTTTAGTTTGTTTAGCTATTGCTTTTCCTGTGGCTGTTTTAGCAGCAATATACTTAGAAGAATTTGCCCCCAAAAATAGATTTACAGATTTTATCGAGGTAAATATTAATAATCTAGCAGCAGTACCATCTATTGTATTTGGTCTTTTAGGTTTGGGAATTTTATTAGCAGTGTTCCAATTACCAAGGTCAACACCTTTAGTTGGAGGAATAACCTTATCTTTGATGACTTTGCCAACGATTATTATTGCTTGTAGAGCGTCTTTAAAAGCAGTGCCACCAAGCATAAGAGAAGCAGCTCTAGCGATGGGAGCTAGTCGTATGCAAACCACAATGCATCATACTGTACCTCTGTCAATGCCAGGTACGCTGTCTGGGACCATTATTGGATTAGCTCAAGCATTGGGTGAAACAGCACCATTAATATTAATTGGTATGGTCGCTTTTGTAAACACTATCCCTGGCTCACCAATGGACCCTGCTGCAAGTCTACCTGTTCAAATTTATATTTGGGCTGAAAGTGCTGAGAGGGGATTTGTTGAAAAAGTTTCAGCTTGTATAATGGTTTTACTTGGTTTTTTAATAGTTATGAATTTGTTCGCACAAATAATAAGACATAAATTTGAAAAAAAATGGAGTTAATATGATTAAGATTAGTGCAAAAAATGTTGATGTTTTTTATGGAAAAAAACAAGCTTTGTTTAATATAAATTTAGAAATAGAGGAAAATCAGGTAACAGCCTTAATTGGACCATCGGGATGTGGTAAATCTACTTTTTTAAGATGCTTAAATAGAATGAATGATGTAATCGATATATGTAAGGTTCAAGGAGAGATAGTTATAAATGATTTTAATATAAACGATAAAGGGTGTGACGTAGTAAGATTGCGAGAAAAAATTGGAATGGTTTTTCAAAAACCAAATCCATTTCCAAAAACATTATACGAAAATATTTCTTATGGTCCTACAATCCATGGTATGGCTCAATCAAAACAAGAAATGGATGAAATAGTTGAGACAAGTTTAAAAAAAGCTGCGCTCTGGGAAGAAGTAAAAGATAGACTTCATGAACCTGGAACAGGTTTGTCAGGTGGCCAGCAACAACGGTTATGTATAGCAAGAGCTATTTCGGTACAACCGGAGGTAATCTTAATGGACGAGCCTTGCTCAGCATTAGACCCAATTGCAACAGCCCAAATTGAGGAGTTAATTGATGAATTAAAGAAAGAACATACAATAATTATAGTTACTCACTCTATGGCTCAAGCAGCAAGAGTATCTCAAAATACTGGTTTCTTTCACTTAGGAGAATTGATAGAACATGGATCAACAGATAAGATATTTAAGAATCCAGAAAATAATAAAACGCAAGATTATATTACAGGGAGGTTCGGATAATGTCGGAAGCAACGCATACAGTAAAATCTTACGAAGAAGAATTACAAAGTTTAAATAAAAATATCATAAAAATGGGTGTTTCATGCGAAGAGGCATTAGGAAAAGCAATTATTGCAATAACTACTCGTGATAGCGAAAATGCAGAAACAGTAATAAAAAACGATGAAAAAATTGATAAATTTGAAACTTTAATAGAACAGCAAGTTGTAAACCTCATTGCCTTAAGACAACCAATGGCTGTAGATTTGAGAGAAACAGTTACAGCACTAAAAATATCCTCTGATTTAGAGAGAATTGGTGATTTAGCCAAAAACATTTCGAAAAGAACTCTGTTATTAAATGAAAATTTACCAAAAAATCTAGTTGAAGCTTTAGTGAGAGTTTCCACAAATGTACAAAAACAATTAAAATCTGTTTTAGACGCTTATCTGGATAGATCTTCATCGATGGCTGTGAACGTCTGGGAGAATGATGAGCAAATAGATGATTTAACTAATCTTTGTATGCAAGAAGTAATTAACTATCTTAAAGAACATGAAAGCAATTTGGATGATGGAACTCACTTATTGTTTGTTACAAAAAATATAGAGAGAATTGGTGATCACACAACAAACATTGCAGAACAAATATATTATTTAGTTGAAGGTGAGTATTTAGAAGGTGATAGACCAAAAGGCACAGAGCCAATAGTAACTGGAGAAAAGTAATAATGTCAGCACATGTTTTTATTGCTGAAGATGAAACACCAATAGTAACTTTACTAAAATACAATTTAGAAAAAGAGGGTCATAAGGTAAGTTTTTCTGAAAATGGAGAGGAAGCACTTAAATTAATTAAAGATAAGCAACCTGATTTAATACTTTTGGATTGGATGCTGCCAGATCTTTCTGGAGTGGATCTTTGTAAAAATTTAAAGAAGGATAAAAAATTTAGTGATATACCAATAATAATGCTAACTGCTAAAGGCGAGGAAGCAGATAAAATTAAAGCATTTGACACAGGTGCAGACGATTATGTGACAAAACCGTTTAGTCAAAAAGAACTTAATGCTAGAATAAAATCTCTCCTAAGAAGGTCTAAACCTCAATCTTCAGTGGACGTTGTGGAATTTACTGATTTAAAAATAGATAGAGTAACAAAACGTGTCTACAGAAATAATAAAGAAATATCCTTAGGACCAACTGAATTTAAATTATTAGATTTTTTTATTAAAAACCCTAAAAGAGTTTATTCACGAGAACAACTTTTAAATAATGTTTGGGGTGAAAATATCTATGTAGAGTCTCGAACGGTTGATGTTCATATAAGAAGATTGAGACAAGCTATAAATATAGAAAAAACTAAACCATTAATAAGAACTGTTAGATCGGCAGGTTATTCTTTAGAGTCCTGAAGATCTTTTGGTCTAATAAACTCTTTAATTAATCCATTATTTTTTATTTCTTTCCATTCAATTAAATTAAAATTAATTTTGGCAAAGGCAGAGGTTGGAAATTTATAATTTAGTAATTTAAAATGATTATTATTTTGGTTCTTTGTTAAGGTTTTTACTAAATTTCTTACTGTAGGTTCATGGTTAATTAACAAAATAGATTTATATTTTTTTGGAATTTTTTTAATTAACTCAATAATTCTATCTTCATTTGCTAAATAAAGTTTCTTTGATGAAAAAATTTTTCTTGGTGTAGCGATTTTCTTTAAAAGTATACTTAAAGTTTTTTTTGTTCTATTTGCACTAGAAACTAATACATAATCAAACTTATAATTTTTTTTAATAAAAAATTCACAAATTAATTTAGCATTGTTCTTACCTCTTTTACTTAAAGGTCTATCAAAATCGTCTAGGCTGGGATCACTCCAACTGGATTTTGAGTGACGCATGACATATAAATGTAACATTATTTGTAATTATATGACTCCATTAAAAAAACAACAGAAACAAGAGTTAAAATCTAAATATATCAACAGAGAATTATCTTGGCTTAAATTTAATGATAGGGTGTTACTTGAAGCTCAAAATATAGATAATCCACTATATGAAAGAGTAAAATTTCTGTCCATAGCTGGATCTAATTTAGATGAGTTTTTTATGGTTCGTGTTGCTGGTTTATATAGCCAGATAAAACAAGAGGTAGAGTCGTTAAGTTCAGATGGATTAAATCCAGAAGAACAAATGAGTGAAGTTGTTCAAGAAACTAAAAATCTTCTTGTTAAACAGAACTTAATTTACAAAAATCTAATTTCACAACTAAAGAAAAATTATATTACTTTAGTGAAACCACAAGATCTTAGCAAAAACGAAAAAATCAAATTAAAAAATATTTTTTATGAGGAAATATATCCTTTACTGACACCTTCAGCTATTGATCCTGCACATCCATTTCCGTTCATAGTAAATCAAGGCAGAGCAGTGGTTATGAAACTTAAAAAAAAAAATAAAAAAAGATTATTAAATTCAATCATCGTAATTCCCAAAGCTTTATCAAGATTTATAGAAATAGATGGAGGAAAAAATTACAAAAAATATGTTATTCTTGATGATATAATTAGTTTTTTTTCCTCTGAAATATTTCCAGATCACAATCTAGAGAGTAAAATGATATTTAGGGTTATTAGAGATAGTGACGTCGAAATACAAGAGGAGGCTGAAGATCTGGTAAGATCATTTGAATTAGCACTCAAGAGAAGAAGAATTGGAGATATAGTTCGTTTAGAAGTAATCAAAAACAGCAATAAAGATTTAATAAAATTTATTACTAATAAACTAGAAGTAAACCCAGATTATATATACGAAACAGAAGGACTTGTAGGTATTGAAGATATAGATCAAATATGTAAGTTAAAAAACTCTAAGCTCAGATTTAAAAATTTTAATCCTCGAGAAGTAGAAAGATTAAAAGAATTTAATAACAATTTTTTTGATACTATAAAACAAAAAGATTTAGTTGTTCATCACCCCTTTGAAACATTTGATGCCGTAATTGAATTTTTAAATCAAGCCGCTTATGATAAAAAAGTTATTGCAATAAAACAAACCCTTTATAGAACAACTTTAGATTCACCCATAGTTAAAGCGCTTATCTCAGCTGCAGAAAATGGAAAAACGGTCACAGCTCTTATTGAAATTAAAGCGAGATTTGATGAAGAGGCCAATATTCAATTAGCTAGAAGTTTAGAAAAAGCCGGGGTTCAAATTGTTTACGGTTTTGCAAAGTATAAGACACACGCTAAGTCTTCTTTAGTGCTTAGACGAGAACTAGGTAAAATACAAACCTATGTTCATTTAGGTACTGGAAATTATCACCCTGTAAATGCAAAAATTTACACAGACTTATCTTTATTCAGCTCCAATAAAAAAATTGCTGGTGATGTAGAAAAATTTTTTAATTACGTTACAGGTTATTCAAAACCTAGAAATTTAAATAAAATATCAATTTCACCAATAAATCTAAGAATTACTCTTAACAAATGTATAGATATAGAAATTTCAAACGCTAAAAAAGGAAAAAAAGCTGAAATATGGGCAAAAATGAACTCTCTGGTTGATCCAATCATCATTGATAAATTTTATGAGGCTTCAAACGCAGGTGTTAAAATTTATCTTTTTGTGAGGGGAGTTTGCTGTTTGAGACCGGGTGTAAAAGATAAATCTGAAAATATAGTGGTCAAAAGTATGATAGGAAGATTTCTTGAACACTCAAGAATATATTGTTTTGCAAATGGAAAAGAGATGCCTAACAGAAATGCAAAAGTTTTTATTTCTTCAGCTGATTTAATGCCTAGAAATTTGAATAGAAGAGTTGAACTTCTAGTACCAATTGAAAATTCAACAGTTCATGAACAAATATTAGATCAAATAATGTTAGCAAATTATTTAGACAACAAGCAAAGTTGGCACTTAGATCCAACTGGAAATTATAAAAAAATTAAATATAGTAAGGATGATTCTTTTTCAGCCCATGAATATTTTATGAATAATCCAAGTTTGTCAGGTAGAGGTAAAGCAAAATTAAAAATTCGTCCAAAAAAACTTAATTTGAGATTAATTAAAAATGACACTCAAAGTTCTTAAAACAAATCCAAATTTAAAGTTAAAGCAAGCGAAACTTGCTATAATTGATATAGGTTCAAATTCAATTAGAATGCTAATTTATGATGATTTTACCTCGTCTAGAGTTCCTTTTTTTAACGAAAAAGCTGTATGTGAACTTGGCAAAAATTTAGATAAATCTAGAAAGTTGCACCATTCTGGAAAAATATATGCTCTTAAAGTACTTAAGAGATTTTCAGAAATTTTAAATGTATCACAAATTACAAATTTAAAAATCATAGCAACTGCAGTTCTCAGAGAAGCTTCGGATGCCAGGTCTTTTACTGAAGAGGTTGAAAAATTATTTCAAAAAAAAATAGAAATTCTTAGTGGTGATCAAGAAGCAGAATGTGCAGCTGAGGGTGTAAAAATAGGTTTTGAAAACGTTGATGGTCTTGTTGCTGATTTAGGTGGAGGTAGTTTAGAATTGGCTAGAGTTGAAAATAATGTGATCACTAATAAAACTTCCTTACCCCTTGGTGTTTTAAGATTAATTAATAATCCAATAATTAAAAAAAGAAATTTATCAAAGTACATTAAAAATTTATTTTCTGATGAAAAATGGTTATCCAAGAAAAAATTTAAAAATTTATATTTAGTTGGAGGTACATGGAGAGCTTTATTTAAACTTCATTTATTTCAGAATGAATACCCCGTTCATATTATTCATCAATATTCGATTGATAATGATAGATTAACAAAATTTTTAGATAAAATCTCATCCTTTAGTAAGTCAAAATTAAAAACTGTAGAATATATTTCAAAATCTAGAACTCAATATTTGCCGTATAGTTCGATAATTTTAAACGAGATAATAAATTTAACAAATCCTAAAAAAATTGTATGTTCTATAAGCGGTTTGAGGGAAGGAGCTTTAGTAAAAGAACATTTTAAAGATTTTGAAAGTCCAGATATGTTTAATAAATCTCTTGAGCATATCGCAAAAAAAAGAGGTGATTTAGGACTAACATTTAAAAAATATTATGATTTTATTAAGCCTGTTTTTGAGGGTAATGAGCATTATAATAAAAAATTATTAAACCTAGCATGTGTTTTAAGCCATATGGACTGGGGACTTGGCGCTTTTCAAAAGGCAGAATTAGTTTTTCAAGAAACTCTTAATACACCTTTGCTTAAACTAACACATAAAGAAAGAATTCAAATAGCACTTTCATGTTACTGGAGATATTGCAGCATCAAATATAATCCTAAGATTGAATATTTAACTTTTCTGAACAATAATGAAATCTTTTCAAGTAAACAAGTAGGTACAGCTTTAAGATTTGCACACGCATTAACATCAATATCAACAATTTTTTTAGAGGAATTTAAATTATATAAAAGAGGTAACTCTGTTTTTTTGAAAATACCGTCTCATCATCAAGAAATAATTTCCAAACAAGTTACAAAAAAGTTTAAAGCCCTAGCAAGAGAATTATTTTTAGAACCTAGAGTAATTTATTCAAATTAATTTAAAATTTTTTTAAAATAAACTTAAGATTTTTACAATATAATTGAAACAATTTTTGATTAATATGTAGATGTTTTAATTTTATTCTTCTCTTGTGGGGGTACTTACTTAGTAGGCGCCTCTATCACTTTAAGAAATGATGCTATATGAGAGGCATTACAAAATTTATTTTTAAGAATTAACTTATTAATTTTATCTTTAGATAGTAAATGTATCTTAATACCTTTCTCAGATTTTTTTTTTTTAATTATATTATTTGAATAATAACAGTAGATTTTAGTTGTTAGTCTTCCTGGCTCACAATTTATTGTGAATATTTTTTTTGGTGTACCTGATATTTTATATCCTGTCTCCTCATAAAATTCTCTGCAAGCTGCACTTAAAGGATTTTCTCCTTTATCAATTATACCAGATGGAAATTCATAGGTGATTTTACTAACGGGGACTCTTTTCTGACTTACTACAACAAATTTATCTTTTTTAATTTCACATACTATCAAGGATAAATTAGCTGTTTTTAAAAAATGATAATAACCTTTTTTTTTGTATGGTTTATTAATTAGTTTTATATTTTTTGTTAAATTAATATTTTTCATGCATCTATAACATATTTTTATTTGACTAATATTAAAGTTTTTTTTAATCCTAAAATGAATTAAATTATTTTTTCTGAAATTAATTTGGAAATTCTTGGTATTAGTTCCATGGTGTTGCTGTTCATTGGATTAATATATGAAGATTCAAGAAAGCTATTAAATGCTTTTTCGTACTCTTTCATTTCGATATATACTTGTCCTTTCCCGATTAAAGCACCAAAATGTCTTTTTTCGAGTTTTAAGACTATATCAATATCCTTTAATGCATTTTTATGTTTGCCCATTAAATACAAAGTGGTTGCTCTTCTATTCCAAGCCTCTGCCCAATTAGGGTCTTTATCAATAATTTTACTAAAAATATTGTAAGCTTTTAAATAATTTCGATTTTGGACGAGCCTAGATCCTTCTTTTAAATCTATTGTCAATTGGAAGTTAGTTGGGTGTGTCTCCCATAACCTCCATATCTTATTTTCAAGTATTTTAGATTGTTTTTGTGAATTACATTCCTTCAACTGAATAAAAAGTTCATTTAATTTTGTATTTGTAGTCTCAGCATTTAAACCCAAGGATGAGAATATAAGTATAAATAAAACGTAATAGTATTTTTTCATTTGTAAT
>CACJMX010000003.1:0-126083 GCA_902594635.1 uncultured Pelagibacteraceae bacterium | reverse complement strand
AGTTTAATTTCTGGAAACTTTTAGAAAATGATAAGTAAAAGAAAAGCCTTTATTACTGGTATTAAATCACTGAAATTAACAAGTAGTGAAGTAAAATTTTTAAAAAAACAAAAACCTTGGGGAATAATATTATTTTCAAGAAATATTAAATCTATAAACCAGACCAAACTATTAACAAATAGCATCAGAAAGCTATTCAAAGATCCTTATTATCCTATTTTGATTGATCAAGAAGGAGGAAGAGTTAACAGATTAAAAAATATTATAACTTTTGATAATTTGACAGGTAAATATTTTGGAGAACTATATGTCCAAGATAAAAGAAAATTTAATATTATTTATAAATTATTTATCGATAAATCTTCATATCTTCTAAAACAAATAGGTGTAAATATTAATACACTACCTGTACTGGATCTTAGAATAAAAGGGTCGAGTAATATTATTGGTGATAGATCGTTTTCAGAAAATAAGAAAATTGTTTCAAAGGTAGGTGACATTTGTATTGATTTATTTAACCAAAACTCAATAGGCACAGTAATCAAGCATATCCCAGGTCATGGACTAGCAAAGGTTGATAGCCATAATTTTACACCGGTTGTTGATAAAAGCATTAAACACCTTATGAAAAATGATTTCTTCCCTTTTAAAAATAAAAAAAGTTTATTTGCCATGACTGCTCATATTATTTATAAAAAAATTGACCCACTTAACACTGCAACGCACTCCAAAACAATTATAAATATTATTCGTAAAAAAATAGGGTTTAAAAATGTTTTGATTTCTGATGACTTATCGATGAAGAGTTTAAAATATGGTTTAAGTACTAATACAATTAAAAGTTTTGAAGCTGGATGCAACCTAGCCTTACATTGTAATGGTAATTTCAATGAAATGAAGGTTGTTGCTGAAAATTCACCCTTAGTAAATAATTTTATTATCAAAAAAACATCACTTTTTTATAAAAATTTAAGCTAATATTGCATCATGTCCGAGTCTGATTCTGCTTTGTTTAACGTTGATATAAATAACTACAACGGTCCATTAGATGTTCTTTTAGATTTAGCGAAAGCTCAAAAAGTTGATCTTGAAGAAATATCAATAACAAAACTGGCAGATCAATTTCATGAATATATTACAAAAGAAAAAGACTTAAATTTAGAAATAGCTTCTGAGTATTTATTAATGGCTACATGGCTTGCTTATTTGAAGTCTAAGTTATTACTACCAGGAACCCCGGAGGAAGAATTTAAAGTTCAAGAAGTGGCAGAAAAATTAAAGTTACAACTAAAAAAATTAGAACTTATTCGTTTACTTTCTGAACAAATGCTTAAAAGAAAAAGATTAGGTCGTGAAATAAGAACAAGAGGGATGAAGGGAAATATCAGATCCATTTATAGCACTGAATATAATTTAAGTTTATTTGAACTTTTAAAAACCTATTCAACTATTATTATGACTAAAGATTTTCAAAGGATGAACATTCCAAAATTACCAGTATTTACTACAGAAGATGGAATTAAAACTATTAAAGATTTTTTTGGAAAACTAACTGACTGGAAAAAACTTGATGAATTAATACCTGCAAATTTTAAATCTGGTTCAAGATATAAAAGAACTGGTAAAGCAGGAATTTTTGCTGGGTCCCTTGAGCTTGCTAAAGAGGGAAATCTTTCAATTAAACAGGAAAAACTATTTGATGATATATATGTAAAGGAATTAAGTGATTAAAAAACAAAAAATAAATAAAGATAATGTAGTCAAGTTTCCCTCAAAATTGACTGAAATTGAGAAAGAAATAGAGGGTGTAATTTTCGCTGCTGCTGAACCACTTGATGTTGATACTATTGAAAGCAAACTTTCAAAAAAATTAAATGTTTCAAAATCTTTAGAAAAATTACAACAAGAATACTCAAATCGAGGAATAAATTTAGTATGTATTAAAGACAAGTGGTCTTTTAGAACATCTCCGAAATTAGCAAACCTTATGTCTCAAGAAAAAACTGTTGAAAAAAAATTATCCAGAGCTGCGGTCGAAACTTTAGCCATAATTGTTTATCACCAACCAGTAACAAGAGCTGAAATTGAGGAGATAAGAGGTGTAGCTTTTGGAACAAATACACTTGATATTTTAATGGAGCTAAATTGGGTTAAACCTGGGGGAAGAAAAGATGTACCTGGTAGACCTATTCAATATGTAACTACAGATGACTTTTTAAGTCATTTTAATATTCAAAAACTATCAGATCTTCCAAATATTGACGAATTAGGTGCTGCTGGAATGATTGATAGCTCAAGTGTTGATAGTGCTATCTTTGGAACTGGAAAATTTTATAAAGAAAAGCAAGAAGAAAAAAAGGAAGATATTTATTCTAATATTGATGAGATGCTGAGTAGTACTCTTGATAGTGAAGAAAAAGAATAACGAAAAAGTAACTTTTAAATTAATCATAAAAAGGTTATAAGTTTCTATGAGCATAGGAATTTGGCAAATAGCAGTTGTTGTAATATTGGTAGTCTTATTATTTGGACGAGGTAAAATCTCTAGTTTGATGGGAGATGTTGCCAAAGGTATTAAAAGCTTTAAAAAAGGTATGGCGTCAGATGTAACTGACGATACGGAGCCAAAAAATATTTCCGACGAAAATAAAGACTCCAACAATAAAGATTAACTCACATGCCTACTATTGGTTGGTTTGAGATATTGGTAGTTGTTGCTATCGCCATTGTTGTTCTTGGCCCTAAAGATTTTCCAGTTATGTTAAAAAAAGCAGGTTCATGGATTGGCACTGCAAAAAGATATGTCAGCAATATCCAAAACGAGGTTTCTAATTTAGAAATTGATGATGAAAAAATTAATGAAAATGTAAAAAAAGAAACAAAAAAAGATGAATAATGATGATAAAGAAAGTGGCTTTGTTAGTCATTTAACTGAATTAAGAAAAAGACTGATACATAGTTTTATTTTTTTATTTATATTTTTCATTGGTTGCTATTTCTTTGCTGAATATATTTATGGTTTTTTGGTTGATCCATTTGCTAAAGCTGTAAAAGATGATGGCTCAGATAGAAGATTAATCTTTACAGCACTTCAAGAAACTTTTCTGACATATTTAAAAGTGTCTTTTTTTACTGCTTTTTTTGTAACCTGCCCATTTATTTTAATGCAAATATGGAAATTCATTGCACCAGGTTTATATAAGCACGAAAAAATAGCAATTTTACCTTACTTAATACTTACACCAATTCTTTTCTTTCTTGGAGGTATGTTGGTTTATTATTTGATCATGCCTTTAGCAATCAAGTTTTTTTTATCATTTGAGAGTACTGGTTTATCAACAAGTTTGCCAATACAACTAGAAGCAAAAGTAAATGAATACTTGTCATTGGTTATGAAATTAATTTTTGCTTTTGGAATTAGTTTTCAATTACCTGTTGTGTTAAGTCTTCTAGCAAGAATAGGCGTTGTAGATAGCCAGTTTTTAAAAGACAGAAGAAAGTATGTTGTGGTTATAATTTTTGCTGCTGCTGCTTTGTTAACCCCACCAGATCCAATTACACAAATAGGATTAGCGATACCATTGTTAATTTTATATGAATTATCAATATTTTCAGTAAAATTTATAGAAAACAAAAATTTAGAAAAAACTGATGCATAATTTAAAGGAAATTAGAAAAGATTTCTCTGGTTTTGAAAAAGCTTTAGAAAAAAGATCTTTAAAAATTGATTTTAAAAAATTACAAAAATTAGATGAAGAAAATAGAAATTTAATTCAAAAAAAAGAGGCTATTGAAAAAGAAAAAAAAGATATTTCAAAATCTAAAGATGAAACTTTATTTAAAAAATCTAAAGAACTCACATTTGAATTAGATAAATTAACTGATTTACAAAAAAAAATAAAAACAGAGTTAGACAGTTTACTATCTAATATACCCAATATTCCCCATGAAGATGTTCCAAATGGTAAAAATGAAAATGATAATGTAGAGGTGTTAAAAACAGGAAACATACCAAAATTTGATTTTAAACCTAAATCTCATTATGAGCTTGGTGAAAATCTTGGAATGCTGGATTTTGATCTAGCAACTAAAACTACAGGATCTCGATTTGTTTTTGTAAAAAACCACTTAGCTTTACTAGAGCGAGCTTTATCTAATTTTATGTTGGATACTCATATTAATAAAAATGGATATCAAGAAATATCACCTCCTTTGATTGCTTCAGATAATACAATGTATGGAACTGGTCAGTTACCTAAGTTTGAAAACGATCAGTTTGAAATTAAATTTGATGAAGGATCAGATCGAAAATTTTTAATTCCTACAGCTGAAGTAATTTTAACAAATATTGTCAAAGATAAAATAGTTGATCAAAGTCATCTTCCGATGAGATTTGTAGCATCAACACCTTGTTTTAGAAAAGAAGCAGGAAGTTATGGCAAGGATACTAAAGGCATGATTAGACAGCATCAATTTTATAAAGTTGAACTAGTAAGCATTGTTAAAAAAGAAAATTGTTTGGAAGAGTTAGAAAGAATGACAAATTGTGCAACTGATATTCTTGATAAACTAGAACTACCTTATAGAAAAGTTATTTTATGTTCTGGGGATATGGGTTTTAGTGCTGAAAAAACATATGATATTGAAGTTTGGTTACCATCAGAAAATAAGTATCGTGAAATTTCATCATGTTCATCTTGTTCTACATTCCAGGCTCAAAGAATGAAAACTAGATACAAAAACACAAATAAAGAAACTGTCTTTGTTGGTACTTTAAATGGAAGTGGGCTTGCAGTCGGTAGGACTTTAATAGCTGTATTGGAAAATTATCAGCAAAAAGATGGATCGATTGTTGTTCCTAAAGTTCTTAGAGAATATATGAATAATTTAGAATTAATTTCACAGAAATAAAGTTGTTTTAGAGATATAGATAGTATAAATATGCACCATATTTAAAAGGAGAATTATGGAAGGTTCAGGAATAGGACAATTTATACCGTTAATTTTAATATTTGTTATTTTTTATTTTTTCTTAATTAGACCTCAACAAAAAAAAGTAAAAGAGCATAAAGCTATGGTTGAAAACCTTAAAAGAGGTGACAAAGTTATTACTTCAGGGGGTATCACGGGCACAGTTGAGAGACTTATAGATAACGACAAAGTAGAGGTAGAAATAGCTGAAAATATTAAAGTTGAAGTTGTAAAAGCTACAGGTATTCAAAGTCTTCAAAATACCCAAGAAGTAAAAAAATAACTAATTTTAGATAAGTGCTTTATTTTTCAAAGTTACGAATTGTATTTATAACTATTTTTTCTTTATTATTTGTTTTAATAGCATCCTCAAATTTATTTAAGTTTGATGATGGTTTTTTTAATAAAAAAATTAATCTAGGTCTTGATCTTCAAGGTGGTTCGTACTTGTTACTCGAAATTGATAACGAGCCAGTAATTGAGCAAAAACTTCAAAATCTTACAACTACCTTTAGAAATTACTTTAAAGACAAAAATATTAAAATTAATAATGTAAAGATAGATGATAAAAATATTTTCTTTAACGTTTCAGATGAAAATAAGCAAAAAGTTATAGATATTTTTCAAGATGAGAATAGTGAAATAAATCCTTACTATCCAAGATTTAAATCGCATCAATTAGAAATCGAAGATACTGGTTTTAATTTAAAAGTTAATTTTTCTCGTCAAGGCCTTATAACCCTTAAAACTTCTTCGCAAGATCAAGCTATTGAAATTGTTCGTAGAAGAGTTGACGAGGTTGGTACGAATGAACCCAATATTTTAAAAAGAGGTAACAATAGAATTTTAGTAGAACTTCCTGGTTTAGACGATCCTATGAGGATCAAATCCCTTCTTGGTAAAACTGCCAACCTTACTTTTAGGTTTGTAACCCAAAATGATGATGACAGATTTGGAGTTGAAAAATTAGAATTTGAAGACGGAACTCAAGAGGCTAATGTAAGTAAAAGAATTATAATTAGTGGCGA
The DNA here is from genome assembly GCA_902594635.1 of uncultured Pelagibacteraceae bacterium. Taxonomy (GTDB): domain Bacteria; phylum Pseudomonadota; class Alphaproteobacteria; order Pelagibacterales; family Pelagibacteraceae; genus Pelagibacter. The sequence goes on along the minus strand of CACJMX010000003.1, from coordinate 120,084 downwards.
AAATCTCTTAGATGCTCAGCCTAAAATGAATACACAAAATAACCAAACAATTGTATCTTTTACTTTAGACAGAGTAGGGGCTAAAAGATTTGGTAAAGCAACCTCAACTGGTATAGGAAAACAGTTAGCTATTGTTTTAGACGGTAAAATTATAAGCGCACCTGTCGTAAGAGATACCATAGCAAGTGGATCTGGCCAAATTAGTGGAGGATTTACATTTCAATCTGCAACAGATTTGGCATTATTACTAAGATCAGGAGCCTTACCTGCTCCGTTAAATATCATAGAAGAGAGAACAGTTGGACCTGATCTCGGACAAGACTCGATTAACGCTGGAATGATAGCATTAGCAATTGGTTTTTTGTTAGTGATTATATTCATGTTTGTTAAGTATAGATTTTTTGGTCTAATAACTAACGCTACACTAATAATTAATTTGTTTATTCTTTTAGGTGTTTTAACTTTATTTGAAGCAACCTTAACATTACCAGGAATAGCAGGAATAATTTTAACTGTAGGTATGGCTGTTGATGCAAATGTTTTAATTTTTGAGAGGATTAAAGAAGAATTAAAAGATGAGACTAATAATATTTTAGCATTTGATGGAGGTTATACGAAGTCTAGAACTGCCATTATTGATGCTAACATAACAACTTTATTAGCAGCAGTAATTCTATTCTTTATGGGCTCTGGCCCTGTTAAAGGTTTTGCTGTAACGCTTGGTGTTGGAATATTTACAACATTGTTTTCGGTTTATTTTATAGCAAGGTTATTTACTAGTCTTTATGTATCTAAAAACAAAAATAGTGGAAAATTAATCTAATGATCGCTTTTAACAAATATTATAATCATTTTAACGTTTTATCTACTGTTCTAATCGTTGTGTCATTAGTGTTATTAATTTTTAAAGGCCTTAATTTTGGTATTGATTTTAAAGGGGGAACCTTGATTGAATTAAGATCCAACGACACCAAAATTAATGTTAGCACTCTTAGAGATAAGTTTAGTCAAATGAATCTAGGTGATGTTTCAGTTAAAAAATTTGGTTCTGATAATGATTTTTTAATAAAATTTGAAAATAAAGATAATAAGAAAAATATTATTGAAGAAATAAAGGTAAATCTCGATAAGTCATTTGGTAATAACTACGATTTTAGAAGAGTTGAGAATGTAGGCCCTAAAGTTAGTGCTGAATTATTAAAATCAGGTGTAATTGCAATATCATTATCACTTGCAATAATGCTTATTTACATTTGGATAAGGTTTGAGTGGCAATTTAGTCTTGGAGCAATTTTAGCATTATTTCACGATGTAATCGTCACCCTTGGAGTTTTTTCTCTATTTAGTTTAGAAATTAACTTATCTATCATAGCTGCTGTTTTAACTATTGTTGGTTATTCAATGAATGATACAGTTGTAATATTTGATCGTGTAAGAGAAAATTTAAGAAAATATTCAGATATAAAAATTTTTGAGTTAACCAATATTTCAATAAACGAAACCTTATCCAGAACAATAATTACTTCCGCAACAACTTTACTTGCATTGCTTGCTATTTACCTCTTTGGTGGTGAAATATTAAAAGGATTTTCACTAGCAATGATTTTAGGAGTTATTTTTGGAACCTATTCATCAATTTATATAGCCAATACAGTATTGGTTAGATTAAGAGTTTCTCAAAAAACTGTCTTAAGACAAGACGATAGTAAATAAAAATTTTAGTAAATATTTTGTGCGGCTACCATTGTAAGTAACATCGGTAGAGATAGAAGTGTATTTGTTCTAGAAAATAACATTGCTGTTTTAGCAGACTTTGCTTTTGTTTCAGGATCAGTTTCAACAATTCCTAATGCTCTTTTTTGATTTGGCCATATTACAAACCAAACGTTAAAAGCCATTATAATACCCAACCACATTCCAATCCCTATTGCAGTATGTTTTGGAATCCCAGAACCAATACTAAAAGTCATTGCATCATGTAGATAACCATTTAGCCAAGCTAATATTAAACCAGATAGGACAGTAAAGGCTGCAGCCCATCTAAAATAAAATAAAGCTGCCGGAGCTATCACTTTTCCAATAGCAGGCTTTTGTTCATCTGGAATTTTAGCCATGTTTGGAATTTGAACAAAATTGAAATACCAAAGTAGTCCAATCCACATTATTGCAACAAGAACATGGATATATCTAAATAACCAACTCCAAAATAATGTGTCAAAGGCAATACCTTCATTTTGAAAAAACATTCCAACAAACAAAATTATAGCTAAAGCCAATGATGCGTGAACAGTTTTTGATAATGAAGATAATAAATTACTCATGATTCATAAAACTATACACTAAATTTTGACTATTTTTAAGTTTTTATATTTAATTTAATAAGGGTTTTAAAAACTGACCAGTGTAACTGTCTTTAATTTTCGTAACTTCTTCCGGTTTACCTTCTGCGATAATTTTACCACCCTTAACACCACCTTCAGGACCCATATCAACAATATAATCTGCTGTTTTAATAACATCCAAATTATGCTCAATTACAACAACAGTGTTACCTAGTTTTACAAAAGTATGAAGAATTTCTAAAAGTTTTTTAATATCATGCTGATGCAAACCAGTTGTGGGCTCATCTAATATATACATTGTTCTACCTGTGGATCTTTTAGACAACTCTTTAGCAAGCTTAATTCTTTGAGCCTCACCACCTGAAAGGGTTGTTGCTTGTTGACCTATTTTTATGTAACCCAAACCAACTTTTTTTAAAGTTAATAATTTTGTTTTAATATTTGATATATTTTCAAAATACTCGCAACCTTCGTCAACTGACATATCTAAAACATCTGCAATACTTTTACCCTTAAATTTTATTTCTAATGTTTCTCTATTATATCTTGTACCCTTACACTCATCACACTGAATATAGACATCTGGTAAAAAGTGCATTTCATACGTAATTACACCATCACCTTCACAGGCTTCACATCTTCCACCTTTAACATTAAATGAAAATCTACCAGGCTTATAGCCTCTTGTTTTAGACTCAGGTAAACTTGTAAACCAATCTCTGATTGGACCAAAAGCACCGGTATAGGTTGCAGGATTTGATCTAGGTGTTCTTCCAATCGGAGACTGATCTATATCAATAATTTTATCGATTAATTCAACACCCTTATATCCTTTAAAGGCTTTTGGCGCTTTTTTAGCTTTATTGTTAAGAGTTAAATTTAAGGCATGAAAAAGTGTTTGTAATATTAATGTTGATTTTCCACTACCAGATACGCCAGTTACACAGGTGAATGTTCCTGTTGGAATTTTAAGATTTACATTATTTAAATTATTTCCCGTTGCTCCATTGATTTCAACAAATCTCCCATTTTTTGCTATTCTTCTAGATTTAGGAATTTCAATTTTCTTTTTATTTGCAAGGTATTGACCTGTAATACTATTTTTATCTTTCTTAATTTCATCATAAGTGCCTTGCGATGTTACTTGACCACCATTAGTTCCAGCTTCAGGTCCAAGATCTATAATATGATCTGCATTTTCCATAGTTTCTGTGTCATGTTCAACAACTATTACTGTGTTGCCAAGATCTCTTAATCTTTTTAAAGCATTAATAAGTTTAACATTATCTTTTTGGTGTAATCCAATTGATGGTTCGTCTAGTACATAAAGTACACCGGTTAAACCTGAACCTATTTGAGAGGCTAATCTTATTCTCTGAGCTTCTCCACCAGATAATGTGCCAGACTCTCTTGATAGAGTTAAGTAATCTAATCCAACATTAAGTAAAAAATTTAATCTTTCGTTAATTTCTTTGAGTACATGTTCTGCAATTTTAAATTGTCTTTTATCTATATGATTTACTAAATCTTTGAACCATTCAGCAGAGTCGGATATTGATTTTTTTGTTACTTCACTAATATTAAGACCATTAATTTTAACACATAATGCTTCTTCTTTAAGACGGTCACCGTTACAAGCCTCACACGCAGTATCTGACTGATATTCTGCTATAGCTTCTCTTTTCCATTCGCTATCAGATTCTAAAAATCTTCGCTCAAGATTATTGATAACACCTTCAAATGTTTTTTTATAAGAATATTTTTCATAACCATCGTCATAATTAAATTTTATTTCATCTTCATCTGATCCATAAAGGATAATATCTTTAATTTTTTTTGGTATTTTTTTCCATTTTTCATCTAAAGAGAAACCATAATGTTTTGCTAAAGATGATAAAGTTTGTGCATAATATAAGGTTGTTGATTTTGCCCAAGGTTCAATTGCTCCATCTGCTAAACTTTTCCTTTCATCAGGTACAACAAGGTTTGGATCAACATTTAATTTCATACCAATACCCTCACATTCTTCACAAGCACCGTAAGGACTGTTAAATGAAAATAATCTTGGCTCTATTTCCTCAATAGTAAATCCACTTTCTGGACACGCAAATTTTGTTGAGTAAATTAATTTTTCAACTTTTCGATGTTTTTGAGGTAATGTTTCATCTTCATACTCAACAAAAACTAGCCCGTTTGCAAGATTAACCGCTGTTTCAACACTTTCAGCCAATCTATTTCCCAACTTTGAATTTAAAACAATTCTATCAACTAAAACTGAAATATCATGTTTAAGTTTTTTGTCTAGGTTAGGAGATTTGTCAATATCATATAAAACATTATCAATTTTAATTTTTCTAAAACCTCTTCGCTTATAACTTAAAATATCTTTTCTATATTCACCTTTACGTCCTCTAACAACAGGTGCATATATATAAATTGTAGATTTTTTAGGAAGTTTTTTAATTAAATCTACTATTTGAGTTATGGTTTGTGATGTTATTGGTTTACCAGTAAATGGAGAGTAGGGAATACCCGCTCTTGCATAGAGTACACGCATATAGTCATAAATCTCAGTAACAGTAGCAACTGTAGATCTTGGATTTTTTGAAGTATTTTTTTGTTCAATAGCAATTGCAGGACTTAATCCCTCGATAAGATCAACATTTGGTTTTTTCATTTTGTCCAAAAATTGTCTTGCATATGCTGATAAACTTTCCACATATCTTCTTTGGCCCTCAGCATAGATAGTATCGAATGCTAAAGAAGATTTTCCTGACCCTGAGAGACCTGTAATTACAACAAATTTATCTTTTGGAATCTCAACAGAAACATTCTTCAAATTATGTTCTTTAGCACCCTTAATAACTATCTTTTTCATCATAATTTTTGTTGCTTTGACTTAATAAAATTAATATTCAGAAGAATTGTGGTATAAATCTATTTAATTAAATAAACAAATATTAAAATATTATGGCTGGAAGTTTAAATAAAGTGTTATTAATTGGTCGTTTGGGCGCAGACCCTGAAATCAAACAAATGGTAAATGGTAAGAGTGTAGCGAGATTAAGTCTTGCAACTAGTCAGTCTTGGAAAGATAAAAATACAGGTGAGAAAAAGGAAAAAACAGAATGGCACCGTATAGTTGTATTTAATGAAGGTCTTGTTAATGTTGTTCAACAGTATCTAAAAAAAGGTGCACAAATTTATGTAGAGGGTCAAATGACAACAAGAAAATGGAAGGATGAACAATCTGGTCAGGATAAATACTCTACTGAAATTGTTATCCAAGGATACAATTCTTCATTAACAATGTTAGGTGGTGGCAACAGTGGTGGAGGTATTCAAAACGATCCTATTCCACAAAATAATATGGAAGACTCTTCTCAAGTCCCTAACGACATGGATGACGAAATTCCATTTTAGTGTCTATGCAAAAATCTGAAGAAATAAAAGATAATAATATTAAATTAATCTCAATGCATGATGAGATGAGCTCATCATATCTTTCATACGCTATGAGTGTAATTGTAAGTCGTGCTCTTCCAGATATCAGAGACGGACTTAAACCTGTTCATCGAAGAATTTTATACGCAATGTATAAAGGTGGTTATGATTGGTCAAAACAATTTAGAAAATCTGCAAGAATAGTTGGAGATGTAATTGGTAAATATCACCCACATGGTGATCAATCTGTTTATGATGCTCTTGTTAGAATGGTACAAGATTTTTCAATGAGCCTGCCATTAGTGCAAGGTCAAGGAAACTTCGGTTCAATTGATGGAGATCCAGCTGCTGCTATGAGATATACTGAAACACGTTTATCAAAAGTTTCACAATTTTTAATTGATGATATTGAGAAAAATACTGTTTCTTATAAAAGTAATTATGATGAAACTGAAAAAGAACCAAGTGTCTTACCAGCTCAATTTCCAAATTTATTAGTAAACGGCGCTGGTGGTATTGCAGTTGGTATGGCAACTAGTATTCCTCCACATAATTTAGGTGAAATAATCGATGGAACTTTGGCACTTATCGCTGACAAAGACATTAAAATTAAAGAGTTAATGAAACATATTCCTGGACCAGATTTTCCAACAGGAGGTGTGATAATTGGTAAAGATATTATTAAACAAGGTTATAACAACGGAAGAGGCTCTTTTAAAATTAGAGGTGAAGTCTCAATAGAACAGCAAAAAAATGGTCGTGAAAGACTAGTGATTACCTCCATACCATATCAGGTAAATAAATCAGTTTTAAATGAAAGAATTGCTCAGCTCGTTAGAGAAAAAAAAATTGAAGGAATAAAAGATATCAGAGACGAGTCAAATAGAGAGGGAATTAGAGTTGCTATTGATCTAAGAAATGGTGTTGAACCAGAAACTATTAAAAGACAACTATACAAGAATACTCAAATTGAGAGCTCTTTTGGATTTAACACTCTAGCTATTGTTGAGGGTAAACCTAAAACGTGCACACTTAAAGATTTTTTAGCAAACTTTTTATCTTTCAGAGAAGATGTTGTAATTAAAAAAACAAAATTTGATTTAAAAAAAGCAGAAGAGCGAGCACATATCTTAATAGGGCTATCAGTTTCTGTGGAAAATTTAGATAAAATTATAAAAATAATTCGATCCTCAAAAACACCTGATGATGCTAAACGATCTATATTAAAAACTAAGTGGAAAATTAATAAATCTCAAAAATTAATCTCCTTAGTTGAAGGCAAAAAAGGCAAAAACTTATATTCTTTATCTGAGCCCCAGGTTCTAGCTATTCTAGAATTAAGATTACAAAAATTAACTGCACTTGGAATAAATGAAATTGAAGTTGAAATAAAAAAACTAGCAGAACTGATTGCAAAGTTTAAAAAAATCATATCATCCAAAAAAGAATTACTAAAAGTGATAGGTGAAGAGCTTAGAAATATAAAAGAAAAATTTGCAGTACCAAGAAGAACTAAAATAATCGATGCAGTTTTAAATTACGATATTGAAGAAACAATTCAAAAACAATCTGTAATTATTACAGTGACACTTCAAGGATATATTAAAAGAGGTTCATTGGACGGTGTTAAAAAACAAAAAAGAGGTGGTAAAGGTAAATCAGGAATAACAACTAGAGACCAAGACTCTGTAATACAAACCTTATCTGTAAATACACATACTTCAGTCTTGTTTTTTTCTACAGAAGGGTTGGTTTACAAGGTTAAAGCCTGGAAAATACCCGAAGGATTATCTACATCAAAGGGTAAATCCTTATTTAATATTTTACCTTTGAAGAGCCATCAAGCAATCAGCTCAATTATGCCAATGCCTGAAGACGAAACAGAATCTAAAAATTATCAGATAATCTTTGCTACAGCTCTCGGTAAAGTTAGAAAAAATAGTTTAGATGATTTTTCATCTATTAATGCCTCTGGGAAAATTGCTATGAAACTAGATAATAACGACAAGATAGTAGGGGTTAAAATTTGCAAAGATGATCAAGACGTAATTTTAAGTACAAAATTTGGTAAATGTATACGATTTGAAGCAAAAAAATTAAGAGTTTTTAAAGGAAGATCTTCAAAAGGTATTAAGGGAATTGAATTAGCACCAAATGATCAAATAGTTTCTTTATCTGTTATTGATAGCGACAAAATTAAAAAAAATGGAAAAAAATCTAAAGATGAAAAATCTGAATTAAATGCAAAAGAGAAATTTGTTTTATCAATAAGTGAAAATGGATTTGGTAAAAAAACCTCTCATTTTGACTACAGAGTAACAAACAGGGGGGGTAAAGGTATAATTGGAATTGTTAATTCACCAAGGAATGGAAACATTACATCCTCGTTCCCTGTTAATGAAGGTGATGAAATTTTGATATCCACCAACAAAGGAAGAGTTATACGAATTGGTGTTAAAGAAATCAGAACTGCTGGTAGAAATACACAAGGTGTTAGAATTATTAAATTATCTGGTGAGGAAAAAGTTGTGTCTGCTATTAAAATAGATGATAACTTGATTTAATTTAATGAGCAAAATAGCAATATACCCAGGCACATTTGATCCAATCACCTATGGGCACATAGATGTAATAAAAAAAGCTTTAAAATTATTTGATAAAATTGTTGTTGGTGTATCTGATGTTAGCAGTAAAAATTATCTTTTTAGTTCTGAGGAGAGAATTGAGATACTAAACAAAGCTCTATTTAAGGATTTAAAACTTAATAAAAAAAAAATTATAGTTGTATCTTTTAGCTCACTAACCACCGATTTGTGCAAAAAATATAAATCAAATATTATCTTAAGGGGATTAAGAGCTGTGTCGGATTTTGAGTACGAATTCCAATTAGCTGGAATGAATAGAAAATTAAATCAGAATATCGAAACTATTTTTTTAATGTCAGATGTTGAAAATCAAATAATATCTTCTAGATTTGTTAAAGAGATTGTAAAATTAAATGGTGATATTAAGAAATTTACTACTAAAAGTACTATCAAATCTTTAAAAGAAAAATATGAATAAAATTTTAATTAATCTATTTATTTTATTTTTTTTTATTACCAATCAATCAATAGCTGAGGAGAATATAATGATTTTAAAATTAAAAGATGGAGATGTAAAAATAGAGTTATTTGAAGATGTGGCTCCAAATCATGTCAAAAGAATTAAAGAACTAGCAAACGATGGCAAATACGATAACGTTGTTTTTCACAGAGTTATTGATGGATTTATGGCTCAAACTGGTGACGTTAAGTTTGGTAATTCAGAGTCTAAAGATTTTGATTTAAGAAGAGCTGGAATGGGGGGATCTAATTTACCAGATTTGAAGCAAGAATTTAGTAGTTTACCTCATGATAGAGGAACTTTATCAATGGCTAGATCTTCAGATCCAAATAGTGCAAATAGTCAATTTTTTATATGTTTTAAACCAGCACCATTTTTAGACAGACAATACACTGTTTTTGGTAAAGTAATTGAAGGAATGGATTTAGTAGATAAAATTAAAAGAGGTGATGAAAGCAATAATGGATCTGTATCAGATCCAGATAAGATCATAAGCTTTAAATCACAATAATCTATTGGATGGCATTAAAAAATTTTGCCTTTAAAGTTCTAAAAAAAGATAAGTTTGCAAGATCAGGTGTTATAGAAACACATCGTGGCAATATAAACACACCAGCCTTTATGCCTGTTGGTACACAAGCAACCGTAAAAGCTTGTACAATTGATGACATAAAAAAAACAGGTTCTCAAATAATTTTGTCTAACACTTATCATTTAATGATTAGACCAGGTGTTGAACGAATTAAATCTGCTGGTGGCCTTCATAAATTTATGAATTGTGATTTACCAATTTTAACAGACTCTGGTGGTTTTCAAGTAATGTCTCTATCGAAATTAAATAAAATTGATCGTGAAAAAGGAGCTATCTTTAATTCACATGTAGATGGTAAAAAGTTTTATTTAAGCCCTGAAGAAAGTATAAGAGTTCAACTAGGGTTAAATTCAGATATCGTTATGATTATGGATGAGTGCCCAAAAAAAACTAACGATTATGATTTAATAGAAAAATCTATGGATCTATCTTTGTACTGGGCAGATAGGTCAAAGAAGGCATTTGGTGTAAATCGACATAAAGCTCTGTTTGGTATTGTACAAGGAGGGTTATTTAAGGATTTACGAATAAAGTCATTAAAAGAATTAATGAATATAGGTTTTGATGGCTATGCATTAGGAGGACTTGCTGTTGGTGAAACTCAACAAGAAATGTTTTCAGTTTTAGATGATGTAAAAGAACATCTACCAGATGATAAACCCCATTATTTGATGGGTGTTGGTACGCCGTCTGATATTCTTGGAGCTGTAAAGCGTGGTATTGATATGTTCGATTGTGTTCTACCTACTAGATCTGGAAGAACTGGACTTGCTTTTACTTGGGAAGGAAGAATAAATATTAAAAATAATAAATATCAGAATGATAATACACCTTTAGATTCTAATTGTGATAATTTAAACCTTAATAAATATTCTAAAAATTACCTAAACCATCTTTTTAATACAAATGAAATACTAGCATCAATGCTATTGACACTTCACAATATCAACTTTTATCAAGAATTAATGTCTTCTATTAGAGATAATATAGAGGCAGGTACGTTTGATAAATTTCATGATAAATACATAGATAAGTTGTAGTAGAATTTAATATTTGCCTAAATTGACATTTGAAAAAATAAAATAAATCTGTATATAACAATCATTCAGTTTGAATAAATTGTGGGCCCTTAGCTCAGTTGGTAGAGCAATTCCCTTTTAAGGAATGGGTCGATGGTTCGAGTCCATCAGGGCTCACCATAATTCATCTAAACTGTCTTAATTGGTGGATAATCTAAAATCACCTCGTTCATTTTTTCATTTAAATCTTTGATTCTATTATCAGAAGAAGGGTGGGTGCTCATAAATTCAGGTTGTTCTTTTCCTTTATTAAGTTTTTTCATTCTTTCCCAAATTTTTACCGTCTCTCTAATGTCATAACCAGATAGAGATGAAAATATCATACCCAAATAGTCTGCTTCACTTTCTTGTTTTCTATTAAAAGGATTTAAAATTCCCAATTGAGCCAATAAACCAACAGTGTTCATACCTGTTGTTCTATTGATATCTGAAAGTACACCACCAGAGGCAATATCAATTATTCTTGTTCCCACATTTAGTAAAGTTCCTCTGCTAGCTCTTTCAACCGAATGTTTTGCAACAGCATGGGCAATCTCATGACCCATAACAGCAGCTAAACCATCGGTATTTTTTGTTGCTTCAAGAATACCTGTGTATACAGCAATTTTTCCACCAGGCATACACCAGGCATTTCTAACTTTTTTTTTATCTATTAAAATATATTCCCAATCAAAATTAGCAGTAGGATCGTTTAAACCTTCTCGATCAAAATATTCAGATATAGAATTTTCCATTTTACTTCCGATTTGTTTGATTTCATTAAGAGTTTTTTTATCGTCACTCATGTTTTCTTTTTCTTTAATTTTTTCATAAATTTGAGCTGCTTGAGCATTTAGCTTAGCTTCAGAAACTATTTTTAATTGCTTTCTGTCAGTAATCGGTGCGGTAGTACAAGAGGGCAAGAAATATCCACAACAACTGCAACCAACATAAGATAAAAATTTTCTTCTATTCATAACTCTATAAAATTGATAATATTACAATATCATGAATCTTAATAATAAAATTTTAATTGTTTTATTTATCATTGCAATTATTTTTGTTATTTACGGAAGTTATAATTAGATATATGGCAAAAAAAAATTCAAAAAAATCATTATCTCTAACATTAAGAAACTATTTTATAGCTGGTGTAGTTGTTTTAATACCAATTGGTTTTACCTTATATCTTAGTAAAATTCTTATTAGTGTTTCATCAAATTTAATACCAGCAAATATTAATCCTAATAGTTATTTACCGTTTAATATACCTGGTGTTGAAATAGTTATTTCAATTATATTTATTACTTTTGTTGGTGGTTTGTCACTTTCTTTTTTTGGAAGAAGAATTTTAAAATTAATTGACGATCTATTTAAAAGAATTCCTTTTTTAAGAACTGTTTATTCAGCAATAGTTCAAATGACTGAAACATTTTCAAAAAAAGACAACGGCCAAAAAAGTGTTGTATTAATTGAATATCCTAGAAAGGGAGTTTGGGCTGTTGGTTTTGCAACTAAAGAAAATACTGGAGAGATGGCTCAGAAAACTAATAAGAAACTAATGAATGTTTTTGTTCCCACAACACCAAATCCTACAAGTGGTTTTTTATTAATGTTTCCAGTTGAAGATGTTATTTATTTAAATATGTCATTTGAAGAGGCCTCTAAATTTATAGTATCTGCGGGTACTTCAACAAAGTCTTAAGCAATATCATTGATAATATCTGCTCTATCGTAAAGCTTAATCAGTGGCTTAAACTTGCTAATATCTTCGTTGGTTTGTTCAATTCTTTTAATTTCTTTTTCAGCAAGTAAAAAAAGATCACTATTATGAACAGGGTCAGCTAATTTAAAATTTTTAATACCACTTTGTTTAAAACCAAGTAGGTCTCCAAAACCTCTAATTTTCATATCTTCTTCAGATATAAAAAAACCATCATTACTTTGTTTTAAGATATTAATTCTTTTTTTTGCATTTTCAGATAAATTTGACTTAAACATTAATATACATGTTGAATCTTTGTCTCCTCGACCAACACGACCTCTAAGCTGATGTAGCTGTGATAAACCAAATTTGTTTGCATTTTCAATAATGATTACGTTTGCATTGGGAAAGTCTATTCCAACTTCAATAATTGTTGTGGAAACTAAAATTTGGAATTTATTTTTTTGAAAATTACTTAATATTTTCTCTTTTTCATTTATTTCAGTTTTGCCATGTAATAATAAAACCTGATTTGGAAATAATTTTTTTAAAAATTCAAATTTGTTTACAGCAGAAGTATGATCTAATTTTTTAGACTCTTCTATTAGAGGACATACCCAAAAAATTTGATTTCCTGAATTTATTTCTTTTTTAATAAATTTAAGAACATCATCAATTTTACTCTCTAATTTACTATATGTTTTAATTGGTTTTCTTGATTTAGGTTTCTCCTTTATTATTGATAAATCCATATCACCATACATTGTCATGGTTAATGTTCGTGGTATTGGTGTAGCTGTCATCAATAAAACATCACAATCATCACCACCTTTATCAGATAACTTTTTTCTTTGATTAACTCCAAACTTGTGTTGTTCATCGATAATAATTAATCCGAGTTTTTTATAGCTAACTTTTTTTTGAAATATTGCGTGAGTTCCAAATATAATATCTATTTTATTATTTTTTAATTTCTCTAAAATTATTTTTTTATTTTTATAATCAGATTTTCCTGAAATTAATTCAATTTTTTTAATCCCAGGAAAAATTTCTTTTGCTAAATTATAATGCTGTCGAGCTAATATTTCTGTTGGAGCCATAAAAGCAACTTGATAGCCAGAATTTATGGTATTGTAAGCTGCTAGAAGTGCAATAATTGTTTTACCACTTCCAACATCACCTTGTAAAAGTCTAAACATTTTAGTCGATGTACTTAAGTCTTTATTAATTTCTTTTAGGGAATTTACTTGGTCATTTGTTAAAGAAAAACTTAACTTATTTATTAAATTATTTTGTAAATTAAAATTTATTTTTTTTCTTTTTTTTTTAATTTTTTTAATTTTTTTCCTTATTTCAGAATTTACCAAAAATGTTGAAAAAATTTCATCATAAGCAAGTCTCTGATAAAAGTTATCTTTATATTTCCCAATATTCTCTGGTTTATGAAGTTCTACAATGGAATTATTCCAACTTAAATTTCCAAATTTCTTAACAATTTGATTAGAATGCCACTCATCTAATTCAGGTAGTTCACTAATAATTTGGTCAATAATTTTATTATAAACTTTTTCAGATATTCCTTCCGTTAAAGAGTACTGATTATGTACTTGTTTTATTAGAGAAGAGTCTTCAGATATATATTTTGGGTTTGTTAATTGATATTTGTTTTTAAAATAACTTATTTTTCCACTTATAGTTATTTCCTTACCTAGTGGGAGAATTTTTTTCACATATCCTTCGTAACTATTAAAAAAAACACAGTCTAATTTTCCAGAGTCATCTGAACAAATAACTCTATTAGGTAAATTTCTTATTCTAGGAAATAAATATTTTTGAGGTGTAACTGTGACAGTTTGATTCTCACCAATTTTAAGATCTTTTATTTTTGATGACAAGCTTCTATCCGTATAAGATTTTGGAAGTTTCCACAAAAGATCAAATAAATTATTAATATTTTTCTTTTTAAGTAAATTAGTTGTTTTAACTCCGACTCCTTTTAATGCTGTTAAATCTGATAATAAATATTTATAATTACTTTTAATATTCATATTAAGTTAATATATTCTAATAATGACCATCAACATAGATGAATTAAAAAAAAAAATTATTTATAGATCTAATTATCGTGGCACAAAAGAAATGGATAAACTTTTGGGCACATTTATTAAAAAAAATATTAATTATTTGAATTATGAAGACTTAATTGATTTAGAAAAATTACTAAATATTGACGATACAAATTTGTATAATTTTTATACCGGTGCTGAAACCGATTTTGAAATAGAAAATAATAAAATAAATTTACTTTTTAAAAATTTTAAATATTGAAAAATGGCGGAGAGACTGGGATTCGAACCCAGGAAAGAGTTGCCCCTTTGCCGGTTTTCAAGACCGGTGCTTTCAACCGCTCAGCCATCTCTCCGTTCGCAAGGTTTTATAATTATAATTATTTAATTCAACCTTAAAATAGTCTATTAAAACTAATAACGACTAATTCCATTAAATCTTATGAACAAAGAATTCAATAAGGGGTTACTACTAGCTGGTTCTGGCTCATTTTGGTGGGGATTTATCGGTGTTATTTATTTTAAATCTATCACTTATATTGGTCATATAGAACTTGTTGTTCATAGATGCCTTTGGTCAACTTTTACATTGATAATAACTACTTTTTTTTTTTCTAAATGGCATATTTTTTTTGAAATTATAAAAAATAAAAAAAATTTAATTTATCTTTTTTTTTCAGGTAGCCTAATTTTTATTAATTGGGCAGCTTGGATTTATGCAATAGCAACCAATAGAATAATTGATGCTAGCTTTGGTTATTTTATAATGCCAATTCTTAGCGTAATGCTAGGGTATATTTTTTTTAAGGAAGTACTTAACAAGAAGAGAATTTTTTCAATTATATTAGTTATATTGTCTATTCTTTACTTAATTATAATGAGTTATAATTCTTTACCTTGGTTAGGTTTGGTCGTAGCGTTTAGTTGGGGTTTTTATAATCTTTTTAGAAAAAAAATTAATGTTGATACTGATGTTGGTTTACTCATAGAGAGTTTATTTATATTGCCATTTGCTGTTGCCGCATTCTATTTAATAACAATTAATGGATTTAACGATTTTAAAATTGAAGACCCTCCAATGATGCTTTTCATTTTTTTGGCAGGACCAATGACTGTAATACCTCTTTTTTTATATGTAAGGGGTGTAGAGTTGTGTGGGCTGGGTCCAACAGGGATGATTTTTTATATAACTCCAACTTTACAATTTTTACTTGGCTTTTTTTACTACGATGAGGTTTTTTCATTTAATAAATTAGTTAGTTTTATTTTTATTTGGATTGCTGTAATTGTATATTTGAAAGATTTAAATGAAAATAACTAACTATTTATTTATCATCCTGCTTATTTTTAACGTAAATGTTTATGCTGATATTAATACAGAGTTTGAAAATTGGAAAAAAAATTTTAAAAAAATAGCTCTTGCAAATAATATTTCTGGAAAAACTTTTGATAAAGTTATGTCTAATACGAAATTTCTTCCTAACGTAATTAAATATGATAGGTTTCAACCTGAATTTTATGAGGATACAAAAACTTATATTTCAAAAAGAACTTCTGACAAGAAAGTTTCTAAAGGATTATCATTTTATAAACAAAACTCAAATTTACTTAAATTAGTAGAAAATAAATTCAACGTAGAACAAGAATTGCTATTATCACTAATGGGTATTGAAACAAATTTTGGAACTTACGTTGGAAAAATGGATATTTTGTCATCTCTTGCTACATTAAGTTTTGATCAAAGAAGGTCTGAGTTTTTCTCAAATGAACTATTAATACTTCTAAATCTCATTGAAAAACAGCAAGTTAACTATGAAACACTCTTTGGATCTTGGGCAGGAGCATTTGGTTTTTTTCAATTTATGCCCTCTACGATGAAAAACTATGCAATAGATTATGATAAAAATGGTTCAATTGATTTAAAAGATAACAAAGATGCATATGCATCAGCTGGCAACTATTTAAATCAAATTGGTTGGAAAGTTGGTCAACCTTGTTTTAAGAGAGTTAATTTATCCAATGATATACCTAAAAAATATTTAAATGTTTCAGCTAAGAAACTGCACAACAAACAAAAATTAAAAACATTCAGCAAATTTATTACAAACATAGATGATATTGAAAATAAATACAAAAATCTTCAAGTAGCTATAATCACACCTGATAAAGATATAATACCTGATGCTGACACATTAAATCCAGCTTTTATTGTTTTTGATAATTATGAAATTATATTAGAATGGAACAGATCATTAAGATTTGCGTTAGCTGTTTGTACTTTAAAAAATAAATTTAAAAATGAACTTCAATAAAATTTTAATCATATTTTTAATTTTATTTTTAACAGCATGTAAGCAAATTGATGATAATAAGAAAGTAATAAATTATTCTAATTATCTAAAATATAGTAATACAGGTTTTACGCTTGTTTATGACGAGCAGCTTAAAAAAGATAATAAAATATCAAAAAAAATTAATGATAGAGCTTTAGTTATTTTTCATAAAAAAATTAAAAAAAATTCTTTTGTAAAAATTACCAATCCAGTAAATAATAAATCTATTATTGCTAAAGTTATTTCAAATAACGCTCAATTTTCTGACTTTTATAATTCTGTGATAACAACAAGAATTGCTAATGAGCTATCTATTGATTTAAACGAGCCTTATGTTGATCTTGTTCTAATTTCTGAAAATTCTACATTCATTGCAAAAAAAGCAAAAACATTTGAAGAAGAAAAAAATGTTGCTGAAAAAGCACCTGTTGATGGCATTACCATTGACAATTTGGGTACTGACTTAAATAAAAAAAACAAAGTAAAGAAACATAGTTTTTTATATTCAATTAAGATTGCTGATTTTTATTATAAAGACTCAGCTGAAAATATGATCTTGAGAATTAAAAACGAGACAAATTTGAAAAATCCATTAATAAAAAAACTATCGAAGACTAAATATAGGGTATTATTAGGACCATTTAGTGATATAAAAAAACTTGAACAATCATTTGATGAAATAAAATTGTTAGAATTTGAAAACCTAGAAATATTAAAAGATGCTTAATAGAATATTAATTTATATTTTTCTTAACTCATTTTTCTACTCAATTGCTCATGCTAATTTAGACATAAAAGCAAGAACCGCAATACTGCAGGATTATTATTCAGGAGAAATTTTGTATGAAAAAGAACCAGATAGATCTATTTATCCAGCTTCAATGACTAAAATCATGACCTCAATCATTGCTTTTGACTTAATTAAATCAGGTGATTTGAGTTTAGATGAAAAATTTATTATTTCAGAAAAGGCTTGGAGATTGTCTACAGCTGGTTATTCGTCTATGTTTATTATGGTAGGAGATCAAGTTTCAGTGGAAAATTTGCTTAAAGGTATAATTGTTGCCTCAGGTAACGATGCTTGTATAGCTTTAGCAGAAGGAATAGCTGGCACTGAGGAGGAATTTGCTTTGTTAATGACAGCAAAAGCAAAAGAAATAGGTATGGAAAATACAAATTTTACAAATTCCTCAGGGATTAATGATCCAGATAACTATTCTACTGTCAGAGATATTATGATTATGTCTAGATATTTAATAGAAAAACACCCTGAGTTTTATAAAATGTTTGCAGAAAAAGAATTTACCTGGGATCGTACCGGTGGTGATCCAATTACTCAAGGTAACAGAAATCCTCTACTATATAAAAATCTTGGAGCAGATGGAATTAAAACAGGATATCTTGCTGTTGAGAAATATTCCTTGGCCTCATCTATAGAGAGAAACGGTAGACGACTTATTGCAGTGGGCAGTGGTTTTAATACAAAAAATGAAAGATCCAAAGAAAGTACGAAGCTTTTAACATATGGTTTTACTAATTATGATTTAGTTGAAATAGCAAAATCAAATAAACCTTTTCAAAAAATTGATGTCTGGCTTGGTAAACAAGACACAGTAAAAGCTTATACTGATCAAGATATTTATAAAACTATCAAAAAAGCTAAAAAAAAATTACTGAAAGTTTCTGTCAAATATGAAGGACCAGTAGAAGCTCCAATTCAAAAAAACCAGAAAATAGCAACATTAAGAGTAGTATACGACCAAGAATTAGTTGGTGAATATGATCTATTGTCATCAAAAGAGGTTAAAAAAGTAAATTTTATATCCAGATTAATTAAATCAATAAACTATTTAATCTGGGGTGATGTCTAAAAAACCTATAATTGTATTTGAGGGAATTGAAGGGAGTGGAAAAAGTTCTCATTTAGCTTCAGTTGCAAGATATTTAAAGAAAAAAAAAATCAGCTTTATTAAAATACGAGAACCTGGCGGCAGTCATAATTCTGAGAAAATAAGAAAACTAATGTTAAATAATAAATCTAATTTTAATAAAAATACAGATCTATTATTAATTTTATCATCAAGAAGTGAGAATATAAGCTTAATTAAAAAAAATTATAATAAAAAAATTATTCTCATTGATAGATTTACAGACTCAACTATTGCATACCAACATTATGGTATGGGTGTAAATTTGAAATTAATTAATTTATTAAATAAGTATTTGCTTAAAAATATCAAAATAAATTTTACTTTCTTAAATATAGTAAATAATAAAAATTTATTTTTAAGACTTAAAAAAAGAAAATCTCTTAATAGGTATGATAAATTTAACTCAGCCTTTTATAGTAAAGTGCAGAAAGGTTTTGTTAAATTAGCTAACTCAAAAAAAAATTCATATATGATAATTGATTCAAATTTAGAAATTGAGAAAAACAAAAAATCAATCTTAGAAAAAATAAAAAAATTAATTTAATATATATGGAAGCTTCATTACAACAAAGTTTATTCGGACATTATAAAATTTTTGATAAATTCAAAAATTTACATTTAACTAAAAAGTTTCCTAATAAAATAATTTTATCAGGTGAGAAGGGCATTGGCAAATGTACTTTAGCTTATCATTTAATCAATTATACTTTATCCTCAAATGAAGATTATAGTTATGATACGAAAAATTATAAAATTAATAGCGAAAACAAATCTTTTAAATTAATTGAAAATAAATCTAATCCTAATTTATACCTCATTGATGTTGAGGAAGGAAAAAAAAATATTGATATTAATCAAATCAGAGATCTAATTTCCAATTTAAACAAATCATCATTTAACGAAGATCCGAGGTTTGTTTTGATTGATAATATTAATTTACTTAACCTTAATTCTATCAACGCATTACTTAAAGTAATTGAGGAACCAAATGATAATATAAACTTTATTTTGATAAATAGTAATAAAAGAGTACTTCCTACTTTGAAATCAAGATGTATAAATTTTAAAATTTCTCTTTCTCACAAACAGACTATTGAAATAGCTAATAAGATCATAAATCAAGATATTTATGAAATATGTAATGAAGAATTAATTAATTATTATACCACACCTGGAAAATTATTAAAAATTTTAAAAGTTTCAGAAGAATTTGAAATAGATGTAAAAAATCTATCATTAAAAAATTTTTTATCATTGATAATTAAAAATAAACTTTACAAAAAAGATAAAATCTTGATTGAATTGACATACTCATTTATTGAAAATTACTTTAGAAGTAAAGTTAATATTAATAATGTTGAAATATTAAACTTTTATAACCTTTTTTTAAAAAAAATTATAAATACCAAAATTTATAATTTAGACGAAGAAATTCTTTTTATGGAATTTGAAGATCGAATATTAAATGGGTAAAAATTTTTACATCACAACACCAATATACTACCCCTCTGCAAGGCCACACATGGGTCATGCTTATTCAAGTATTATTGCTGATTTTTTTTCACGATTTAAAACTATTGATGGTTACAAAGTTTATTTCCTAACTGGAACTGATGAGCATGGACTTAAAATTCAAAGATCAGCAGAGAAAGAAGGTCTAGATCCTCTTAATTTCTGTGATCAAATTAGTAAAACTTTTAGAGATTTATCTAAAACTTTAAATTTATCCAATACAGATTTTATACGAACTACTGAAGAGCGACATAAGAAAACAGTTCAACATTTGTGGAAAGAACTAGAAAATAATGATGATATTTATCTTTCCAATTATTCGGGATGGTACTCTGTTTCAGATGAAGCTTTTTATAATGAAGATGAAATAGAAGAAGTAGAAGGTAAAAAAATTTCAATTAGTTCTAAATCAACGGTTGAATGGATAGAGGAGGAGTCATATTTTTTTAGACTTTCCAAATGGGAAAAGCCCTTATTAGATTTTTATGAAAAAAACCCTAATTTTATTTCACCTGCATCAAGAAAAAATGAGGTAATAAGTTTTGTTAAAAGTGGTCTTAAAGATCTTTCAGTAAGTAGAAAATCTTTTTCGTGGGGAATTAAAGTCCCTGGGAATGATAAACATGTTATTTATGTTTGGCTTGATGCACTTACTAACTATATAAGTGCTTTAAATTACCCCAATAAAGAAGATGAATTGTTTAAAAAATTTTGGCCTGCCTCAATACATTTAATTGGTAAAGATATATTAAGATTTCATGCTGTATATTGGCCAGCGTTTTTATTAGCTGCTAAAATTGAATTACCAAAAAAAGTTTATGGTCACGGATGGATACTTTCGGGGGATGAAAAAATGTCTAAATCAAAAGGCAATATTTTAGATCCATTGCAAATTATTGATGAATATGGTCTAGATCCATTAAGATATTATTTAATAAAAGAAGTCTCTTTCGGCAATGATGGAAATATATCTCAAGATAGATTAGAGGACTGTATAAATAGTGATTTAGCAAATAATTATGGAAATTTATGTCAACGTGTTACTTCTTTTGCAATAAAAAATTGTGATGGGAAAATACCAGAAAAAATAAAATTTGAAGTAGATGATTTAAATATTTTAAATAAATTTAGGGACAATTTAGAAAATATTAGATCTAAGATAGACCAACAAAATTTAAATTTTTATATTGACTATATAGTTAATTCACTTTTTGAGGCTAATAAATATTTTAACGACCAAGAGCCATGGAAAAAGAAAGACGATATTATTAGATTAAATACTATCGTATTTACTGCCTTGGAAATAATTAGAAAAATAAGTTTTTTACTCTATCCAATAATCCCAGGATCAGTATTAAAGGCTTTAAAAATATTTAATCTTGGTGAAAATGACATTAAATTAGAAGACATATCTAAAAATGAATTTTTAATTAAAGGAAATAGTATAAATAAAATAGACATACTTTTTAAAAAAATAGAAAAAGATAATGATTGATTCACACTGTCATCTTGATCATGAACCATTAATGAGTGATCTTAATAACGTAATACAAAGATCAAAAGATGTTGGTATTAAAAAATTGCTAACCATATCAACATCAATAGATAGTTTTTCTAAAATTAAACAATTGATCCAGAAAGACGACATTATTTATGGTACAGTTGGTATTCATCCACACGAAAGTGACAAAAATGTTTTAACTTCCTCTCAATTAGTTCAGAACTTCAAAGAAAATGATAAAATTATTGGCATAGGTGAAACTGGACTAGATTTTTATTATAATAATAGTGATCGTGACAAACAAATATCGAGTTTTAAAGAACACATAGAAGCTTCAATTGAGACCAGATCACCATTAATTGTTCATTCAAGAAATGCAGAAGATGAAACATATGAAATACTTAATTCATATAAAAATAATGACCTTAAAATTTTAATGCATTGTTTTACAGGATCTAAAGAATTTTCAAAAAAGCTTTTACTATTGAACTCGTATTTTTCAGCAAGTGGTATTATTACCTTTAAAAACTCCTTAGATTTGCAAGATACCTTTAAGTCCTTACCTCTAGAAAAAGTATTGATTGAAACCGACAGTCCATTTTTAGCACCAGTACCAAATAGGGGTAAAAAAAATGAACCATCATTTATTGATTTTACAGCTGTTAAACTTGCTGAAATTAAAGAAATACCAAAGTCAAAACTCGTTGAAATAACTACAAATAATTTTAATCAACTGTTCTTTAAATAATAGTTATGAAATTTATTATATTAGGTTGTGGTAGTTCAATGGGTGTACCAAGACCGGATGGTTTTTTTGGTAATTGTGATCCAAATAATAAAAAAAACTATAGAACAAGATGCTCAGCATTGTTTCAAACTTCATATGAAAATATTTTGATAGATACTTCACCAGACCTTAGACAGCAACTATTGAGACATAAAATTAAAAAGATAAATAAAGTACTTTATTCACATATGCACGGTGATCAAACCCATGGTATTAATGATTTAAGGTCATTTTTTATTAATAGCAAAAAACCAGTGGATGTTTACGCTGATAAATTCACATCTAATTATTTATTGAAAACTTTTTCTTATATATTTAAAAGTTATTCAAGAGAATATCCAGCAACTTTGAAACTAAATAAATTAAAAAATAATTTTTTCACATTAAATAATAACAGAAAAATAAAAATTAAATCTATTGAAGTAGAACATGGCAAGGTTAGATCAAATTGCTTTATTTTAGATAAGAAATTAGCTTATATAAGTGATGTAAGTAAAATTTATAATAAAGACTATAAATATTTTAAAAATCTAAAATATTTAGTTATCGACTGTTTATGGTATAATTTTCATCCATCACATTTTAATTTAGAAAACTCACTTTCAATGATTAAAAAATTCAAACCTAAACATGCTATTCTAACAAATTTATCACCAGTATTAGACTACAAAGTTTTAAAAAAGCTTTTACCTAAAAATGTAATCCCAGCTCATGATGGATTAACAATAAAATTATAGTATTGCTTCAATTTTTTTTATTAATTTACCTGACATAGGTTTAGTAAATGATGCGAATGTATCCTCAATTTTACCTTCTTTATTAATTAATATTTTATGAAAATTCCATTTTGGAACAGCAGATTTTCCATAGTTTTTTTTCGCCCATTTAAAAATTTCATGAGCACTATCACCTTTAACTTCAGTAATAGTTGTTAAAGGAAAATTTATATTAAAATTAACCTCACAAAATTCTTTTACTTCGTCGTTATTTTTTTTTTCTTGGTTAAATGAATTTGAAGGAACGCCTAGAACTACTAATCCTTTTGACTTATAATTATCCCATAATTCCTGAAGTTCTTCGTATTGATTTGTAAAACCACAATAACTAGCTGTATTCACTACTAAAACTGCTTTATTTTTGTATTCCTTAAAATCTATTACCTCTCCAGTTATACTTTGTATGTTAAGATCATAAAAAATTTTCTCATACTCAGCTTTAGCTAGATTATTAAAAAAAAACATTATTATTGTTATAACTGTTAAAAAGTATTTTTTCATATAGTAGAATTAACTTTTAGGTCTATTAGGTGTAAGTAATATCAAAAAGTATCCAAATAAAGTGGATAATAATGACCCAGTTAGGACTCCTATTTTTACCCCATCCATGTACTGTATATTTTCGGCAAAAGCTAAATTTCCAACAAAAAGACTCATTGTGAAACCAATACCGGTTAGTACACCAACGCCATAAAAATTGTACCAGCTAGTATCATTAGGCATTTGTGCTATTTTAGCTTTAATAGATATATAAGAGAAAACAAAAACTCCTAGTTGTTTACCAACGAATAATCCTAATAAAATTCCTAATGGTACTTTGTTCAATAATGAAGCAAAAGTTAAACCTTCTAGTGATACACCTGCATTAGCGAAAGCAAATAATGGCATTATGCCAAAGGCAACATAAGGACTGATGGCATGTTCAATTTTAATTAATAATGAAAAATCTTTTTCTTTTTTTCTATGAGGTATTGTCATAGCTAGTAAAACTCCAGCTATTGTAGCATGAATACCTGAATTATGAGTAAAATCCCAAAGAAACAATCCTACAATCAAATAGGGTAAAAATTTTTTTATTTTAAATTTATTGATCAATAATAAAATAATAAATGCTACCAGCATTAAGAGTAAATATTTAATACTTAAGTCCCCTGAGTAGAAAAGGGCAATAATAACTATCGCACCTAAGTCATCTATAATAGCTAGAGCTGTTAAAAAAACTTTTAATGATAAAGGTACTCGCTTTCCAAGAAGTGACAAAACACCTAACGAGAAAGCTATGTCTGTAGCTGATGGTATAGCCCATCCTTTCAGAGTTTCATTATCACCAAAATTTATAAATACATAAAATAATGCAGGTACCAACATTCCACCTACAGCTGCAATTATTGGAAGTAAGGCTTGTTTTATGTTCGAAAGTTCTCCCTGTAAAAACTCTCTTTTAATCTCAAGAGTTACAAAGAAGAAAAATATTGCCATTAAAGCATCATTAATCCAATGAATTACAGACAATTTTAATCCAAAATTATTAATACCGATGAATAGATATTTATTTAATGTTGAAAAGTATAAATCTGCTAAGTTTGAATTGCTTATAAATAAAGCAATAATAGCAGCAAATAACAAAACCAATCCACTAGCTGCCTCTAATTTAAAGAACCACCTAAAAGGTTTTGAAATGTAATTGATCATAGAATTATAAAAGGTCTTTAATAAATAGTTTAATATCTTTCAATGTTTCATATAGGTTGAAAAGCAACACTTCTAATCCAGGAAATATGTTGATTAATGGTGTTTTAAGAGTGTCTAGTAAAATAATTAGTGCCCCTATTGAAATTATAAATACAATTAAGTATGAAAAAAACTTGCTACTTTGAGTTTTTTTAATTTCCTTAGTTTTGTTCTCAGTTTCATTGATGGTTGATAATTTAGATTTTGCTTTTTTATTCTCTTCAACTGGTTGTTTTATTAATTGATCTTTAGATTTATCGTCATTTAATTTATCAATATCTTTATTTTGCTGAATAACAATATCTTCATTTATTTGTATAGGTTCTGGTATTGGATCTTCTTTTTTATAAAACCAAACACGATCACAGGAACCACATTGTAAATTACGTCCCTTTGCCGGTATTAAATTTGTATCAATATCGAATTTTTTTTTTTTACAAGGACATTCAATAATCATAAATTCTTATATACCAGATATTTGTTAAAATTCTTTTAATTTTGAAGCTTTAATCGTTGAAAATATCAATAACTATTGTATTAGTAATGCTCTCGGAGTGTAGCGCAGCCTGGTAGCGCATCTGGTTTGGGACCAGAGGGTCGCAGGTTCGAATCCTGCCACTCCGACCATCTTTATGAAAAAAGCTATAATTTATATTCCGAATAAAAGCCCTATGCAATCAGGTCTTGGTAAAACAAATAAGTGGATATTGGAATTTAAAACAAAAAACCCAACTAAAAATCCTTTAATGGGATGGGAAAGTTCTTCTGATACTTTAACTGAATTAAAATTAGAATTTTCAACTAAAGAACTAGCAATTAATTATGCAAAAAAGAAAAAAATTGCATACGAAATAATTGAACCAAGAAAAAGAAAAACTGTAAAAAAATCATATGCAGACAATTTCTTAAAATAATTATGTTTAGATTTTTTACTGAAAGAAATTGGTATCTGTGGTCTTGGCTTGGTTCTGCCATAATACTTTCATCACTTTGGATTCAAGTTAAAATCGACGTAAAAATAAATGAGTGGTTTGGAGAATTTTATGACATGATTCAAAAGGCACTTGGAACTCCAAATGCAATTACTATTGAGGAATATTGGGCGAGTTTACTTTCATTTATAATTTTAGCAGCTATGTATGTTGGTGTTGCGGTTCTAGTTAGTTTTTTTACTTCACATTATTTATTTAGATGGAGAGCTGCAATGGTTGAATGGTATCATTCTGTTTATGACAAGGCACGTAAAATAGAGGGTGCTGCACAAAGAGTTCAAGAAGATACAATAAAATTTTCTAGGATAATGGAGTCATTAGGAACAAGTTTAATTGAAGCTTTAATGATTTTAATTGAATTTATGCCAATTTTATTTGGTCTTAGTATAGGTATACCAATTTTCTTTTTTGGTGATTGGGACTATGGTCTAATTGTAGGTGCTCTTATTTGGTCAATAGGAGGTACAATTTTTCTTATAATTTTAGGTTTAATTTTGAGACTGGTAGGAGTTGAATATGACTTGCAAAAAAAAGAAGCGGCCTATAGAAAAATTTTAGTTATAGCTGAAGATGATGGATCCGTCCGTCCAAAAACTATAGATGAATTATTCGAAGATGTAAGAGGCATTCATTATCTAAGTTATTTAAGATATCTTTATTTTAATATTGGTAGGATTGCTTATTTACAAGCCAATGTTTTATCTGCTTACGTATTCTTAGCCCCAGCTATAGTAGCAGGTGCAGTTACTCTTGGAGTTATGCAGCAAATAATTAGAGCTTTTGGAAGAGTAGAGGGTTCAATGCAATATATACTTAAAGCTTGGCCCACAATAATAGAACTTGCTAGTGTTTATAAGCGTTTAAGAGAGTTTGAATATAAAATTCAAAATGAAGAAATTATTGAAGAAAAAGTTTAATGATAATTGATGAAAAATATATTGATAAATTTGTAAGAGTTACATCTAGAGCTGCTCTAGCCTCTTTTCATCTAGTTGGAAAAAAAGATAAAATAGCTGCAGACAAAGCTGCTGTTGACTCAATGAGAAGAGAATTAAATCAATTGGATATAAATGGACAAATAGTTATTGGCGAAGGTGAGTTAGATGAAGCTCCAATGCTTTACATAGGTGAAAAGATTGGAACTAAGATTGGACCTGATATAGATATAGCTGTTGATCCTCTTGAAGGAACTAACTTTGCAGCAAATAATTTACCTGGCGCATTATCTGTAATCGCTATAGCAGAGAAAAATAATCTGTTTAAAGCGCCTGAGACATATATGGAAAAAATATCTGCAAATGTTCATGAAAAAGAAGTAGTAGATCTAGATTATTCAATTAAAAAAAATATTTATAATTTATCAGATTATTTAAATAAAAAACCAGAAGACTTAACAGCCTGTATTATGGATAGACCAAGGCATAACTCTATAATTAAGGAATTAAATAATCTTAAAGTTAAAATTAAATTAATAACTGATGGTGATGTATCGGGAGCTTTGTTAGTAACAGATAAAAAATATAATGTTGATATTTTTTTAGGTATTGGAGGTGGTCCTGAAGGTGTATTAGCTGCTTCAGCTTTAGATGCTTATGAATGTGCTTTTCAGGGAAGATTTTTATTTGTTACAGATGAAGATAAAATTAGAGCAAAAAAAATGGGAATTAAAAATTTAAAAAAAAAATATGAATTAAATGAAATTGTTTCTGGTGACTCTATTTTTTGTGCGACTGGTATTACTAGTGGTGATCTTTTAAATGGCATCGTTATCAAAGATAAAAATTTTATTTCAGAAACTCTAGTGACGCATAAGTCATCTAAACTTAAAAAAATAATAAAAATGGAAGAAAAAATTTAATTAAATCTGCCTTGTGCTGTTGTATAATTTTAATAAAGCTTGATTAATTTATTTTTTTACAATAAAAAGCAGCAATTCGGTCCCTTCGTCTATCGGTTAGGACACGTGGTTTTCATCCTCGAAAGAGGGGTTCGATTCCCCTAGGGACCGCCATAAATATGTTTTTTTACACATACATGTTAAAATCCATAGGTCCTGGACGCGATAAAACTTACGTTGGTTATACAATAGACATCAAATCTAGATTAAATAAACACAATAATAATAAAGGTGCAAGATCTACAAAGGGTCACAAATGGATACTAATTTATAAAAAAAGATTTAAAACTAAAAATGAAGCTATGTCATTTGAATATAAACTTAAAAAAAACAGAAAACATAGAAAAATGATTTTGCAAAATTTTAATAAATGACAATATCAATACTTTTGCCATACAAGGAAAATTATTCACCAGAGTATCCAGGGGCAGTGTCTTTATTTGTTTCTTCCATGGTTAGAATAAGTAAATTTAAAAAAAAAATAAAAGTTTACGGTTCAACAAATTATAAAAAATATTTAACTAAAAATTATGTTAATATTTCATTAAATAAAAGTGTATTTTCAAGCCAAACAAAGCAATACATAAATAATTTTATTAAAACTCAAAATAATGATGTGGAGTTGATTGAAATTCATAATCGTCCAAATTATGCACTGCAGCTAGCAAAATTAAAAAAAAAAATAATTTTATATTTTCATAATGATCCAAATACAATGCTCGGGTCAAAGACTTTAAGTGAAAAAATAAAGCTTATTGATTTATGTACGAATATAATTTTTAATAGTTTTTGGTCTAAAAATCAGTTTTTAATGGATCTTCCATCCCAATATAAAAAATCACAAAAACTTATTGTTATACATCAATCAATAAACAAAAAAAAAATTAATTTAAAAAAAAAGCAAAAGCTTATTTCTTTTGTTGGCAAATTAAACTCAGCTAAAGGATATGATATATTCGGTAAAGCAATAATAAAGATTTTAAATAAATATCCAGATTGGAGTGCAAACGTAATTGGTGACGAACCAAGGGAAGAATTTAACTTTGATCACAAAAATCTTAATATGTTAGGATTTAAGAAACACAATGAAGTATTATCAAATTTTGAAAAAACAAGTATTGCAGTTGTGTGCTCTAGATGGAATGAACCATTTGGAAGAACTAGTCTTGAGGCTTCAAGTAGAGGCTGTGGTGTAATAATTTCTAATAGAGGAGGGCTTCCAGAAACTATTACAAATGGCATAATTTTAAAAAATTTAAATTCAAAAAGTCTATTTATTGAGATTGATAATTTGATTAAGAATAAAAATAAATTAAAAAAATTACAAGTTGATTGTCTTAATAACTTTATTTTAGATGATAATTTTATATCAAAAAAAATTGATCATTATAGAATTCAAAATTTACCAGTTAAAATTAATTTTAATAAAGGTAAGGATTTAACTAATTTAAAAATTTTGCACGTTACAAATTTCAATGAAAGACATAACGGAAGATTATTTTATAATTCAGGCAGAAGAATTAATAATGGTTTTATAAGGCTTGATCACAGTGTTCTTGAATTGAGTGACAGAGATATTGTTAGTTATTCTAGAAAATTAAATGACATAAAAGGCTCTGTTAAACTTAATAATAAATTACTTGATATTGTTAGCAATTATTTGCCAGATATAATTGTATTTGGTCATGCTGACCTAATTGACAATTCGACTATTGAGTTTGTTAAAAAAAAATATCCTGATATTAAATTGTGTCAATGGTTCTTAGATAGAATGGATGATGAATGGGTAAAAAATAAAGATAGATTTATTAAAAAAATAGATTTGATGGATGCTAATTTTTGTACAACAGATCCGAAATCATTAAAATTCAATAATTCTTCTGTATACTATATGCCTAATTGTGTGGATAAATCTTTAGAAAAACTTAAGATTTATAATAACCACTATTTCAAGAGTGATGTTTTTTTTGCAATGAGCCACGGTGTTCATAGAGGTGTTTTAAAAAAAGGAAAAATAGATGCAAGAGAGCGATTAATTAGAAAATTAATTGATATTACTCCTAATGTTAAATTTGATTGTTATGGTTTAGGTGGCAATCAACCAATATGGTCAGATGATTTTCTTCACTCATTATCTCAAAATAAAATAGGGCTAAATTTAAGTCAAGGTAAGTCTTCAAATTTTTATAGTAGTGATAGATTATCACAACTTATTGGAAATGGTTTAATGGTAATGATAGATGAAAAAACGAAGATTGGATCATTTTTTCAAAAAGATGAAATTGTTACATATAATAATCTTTCTGATTTATCTGAAAAAATCATAAAATATTCTTATGATAATAAAAAGAGAAAAGAAATTGCTAAAAAAGGAAGAGATAAATATTTTAAATATTTTAATTCAAAGGAGATTGCAGATTTTATAATTAACAAAACATTTTCGAAAAATAAAAAATATTATTGGGAAAAATTTATATAGTAATCAATGTATATTCCTGTTTTATCTTATCATTCTGTCAGTGAAGACATATCCTATATTTCATTAAGTACCAGAATTTTTGAAAAACAAATTATTTTTTTGAAAAAATTAGGCTATGTATCAATAAATTTTAATGAGATTGATCAAAATAGAAAAAATCAAATTATAATTACTTTTGATGATGGCTATAAAGACATTTTAATTAATGCTTTACCAATACTAAAACGTCATAATTTTAAAGCGACATGTTTTTTTGTCACTAATCAGATAGGCAAAAATAATCAGTGGGATAATAAAAAAGAAAAATTTAATATCAAAAAAATAATGAGCAATGATGAAATTAAAAAATGGTATGATAGTGGTATGAGTGTTCAGTCACATTCTCACAATCATTTTGATTTAACAAAATTATCTAACATTGATATTGTTAAAGAATTAGAAATTTCAAAAAAATATTTTAAAGATAAATTTAATATAGAGACAGATGTGTTTTGTTATCCGTTTGGTAAAGTAAATCAAAATGTATATGACTTAACAAAAAAGATTTATAAAAATGCAGTAACAACTAATAGATCACGATATAATATAAATAAACATAATCCTTTTTTAATACCAAGAATCGATATGGGAAAGAGTGTCTCTCTCACCAAGTTGTACTTTAAATTAAAAACTATTTATGAAGACATAAAATTTAAAAAACATGAATTATATCTGTAAATGTAAGAAAACAAATTTTCTTAAGAAAGAATACACCTATTGGGAAGACAGGCAAGTTACGACAGATGAACTTGATATAATTAATTTTTTAAAAAAATCTAATAGTTTTAATTTCAAGTCGATACTTCATATAGGTATTGGTAATTCCTTTTTTGCTAAAAATTTTTATAAGAATAATAAAATTATAGGGCTTAGTGTTTCTAAAAAGGAGATAAATAAAGCGAATAAATTAAATCTTTCTAATTATGATGTTTATTTATGTGATAAATATTCAAAAGAATTTAAACAGTTATTAAGTGATATTAAGTTTGATTTAATTATTGATACTAATTTGAAATCTTATAGTTGCTGCATGAATGCATTTAATTATTTTATAGAAAATTTATTTAGTAAACTTAATAAAAATGGAACACTGATAACTTCAAAATGTGGAATGAATTGGTTTAAAAAACTTAAACCAAAATTATCCTTTAATTTAAAAAAATTTTTCTACTATAAATTAAAAGAAGTTAATGGTGATAAAGATAATATATTGACAATTAATGAATTGGAAAGTTTTTCAGAAAGTCATAATTTAAAAATGTATTTTGATGAAAAATTATGCTACTTAAAAAAATGAGTAAAAAAGCTTTAATATTTGGGATTACTGGTCAAGATGGATCTTACCTAGCTGAGTTTTTAATTAAAAAAAAATATCAAGTCCATGGTGTTAAAAGACGAACCTCAACACCAAATACAAGCAGGATTGATCATATATTTGATAGTGTAAATTTTAGAAATAAAAATTTAGTTATGCATCATGGAGATCTTTCCGATGTTGGATCTTTAAATAGAATTATTAATGATGTTAACCCAGATGAAATTTATAATTTAGCTGCCCAAAGCCATGTTAAAATATCATTTCAGATACCTGAGTATACTTCAGATGTAAATGCATTGGGTACATTGAGACTGTTAGAAATTATCCGTCACTATAAGAAAAAAAAAATTAAATTTTATCAAGCATCTAGTTCAGAGATGTTTGGTAAATCTAAACCACCACAAAATGAAAAAACTTTATTTCAACCTAGATCGGTTTATGCTATTTCAAAAGTTTTTGCATACCATAGTGTTATACATTACAGAGATGCTTATGGATTGTACGCTTGTAATGGTATACTTTTTAATCATGAATCACCTAGAAGGGGTGTCAATTTTGTAACAAAAAAGATAGTACAAGGTTTAGTAAGAATTAAACAAGGTAAACAGAAGGTACTTACTTTGGGTAATTTATATTCAAGACGAGATTGGGGCCATGCTAATGATTATGTTGAGTCAATGTGGAAAATATTGCAACAAAAAAAAGCAAATGACTTTGTAGTAGCAACTAAAACTTCAAATTCTGTAAAAGATTTTATAAACATTTGTGCCAAAAAACTTAATTTAAAATTAATTTGGAAAAATAAAGGTCTTAAGGAAATTGCTATAAATAAATTAACAAATAAAATAATTATAAAAGTTGATCAAAAATATTTTAGAGAAACAGAAGTGGATAATTTAATAGGTGACTTTAGTAAGGCAAAAAAAATGCTTAAATGGAAACCAAAGTATTCATTTGATAAATTAATCGATGATATGATTTATGATGAATTAAATGACTAAATCGATTTATCCTCTTACAGAAAGTGTTCTTGAAAAAATAGACTTAAATGCTGCCATTAAAGTAATTAAGTCAAAAAAAATCACCATGGGTAAAAAAACTAAAGAAATTGAAAAATATTTTAAAAAGAATGTAGTTAGGACAGATTCATTGATGGTTAATTCTGGATCTTCAGCTAATTTACTTATATTTCAATGTTTAATTAACCCGTTAGTAAAAAAACTTAAAGTAGGTGATGAAGTATTAATTCCCGCTATTTGTTGGTCGACTTCTCTTTGGCCAATTATACAAAGTGGTCTTAAGGTTAAGTTTGTTGATATTGATATTAATTCTTTAAATATTGACTTAAAAGATTTAGAAAAAAAAATAACAAAAAAAACTAAAGCACTAATGCTAGTTCATGCTCTTGGAAATTGTGTAGAAATGGACAAATTAACAAGAATTTGCAAAAAAAATAAACTCATTTTAATTGAAGACGCCTGTGAAGCTCTTGGTTCAAGATTTAAAAATAAACAATTAGGTACTTTTGGTGAATTTTCTTCTTTTTCATTTTATTATTCACACCATATTACATCAGGTGAGGGTGGCATGGTTTGTGTAAAGAATAAAAAATATCTTGATGTTATAAAATCATTAAGATCCCACGGATGGTCAAGAGATCTATCAAATAGGAGCTTTATATCAAAAAAACATAAAAATATTGATAAAAATTGGATTTTTATTAACTCTGGATTTAACTTAAGGCCAACAGATATTAATGCTGCAATTGGCATACAACAACTTAAAAGATTAAAAAAAATTTTAAAAATTAGAAAATATAATTTTTTAAAAATAAAAAAAAAATTAATTAATGACAAAAATTACAATAAACAGTTTTCTATATTAAGTGATCAGAAATATTCAAATATAGCATGGTTTGGTATACCATTTATGCTTAACTCAAAAAATAAAACGTATAAACATAAAGTTATGAATAAACTCAACCAAAAGGGTGTTATGACTCGTCCAATTATAAGTGGTAATTTTGCTAATCAACCATCAATTCAATTATATAAAATTAAAAGTAATACAAAATTACCAAATGCAGATTTAGTTGATAAAAAAGCATTTTTTCTTGGTTTACACAATATCAAAATTACTGATAATAAATTGAAATTACTTGTAGATCACATTTATTCATCTTTATAAGGAATGAAACATATACTAATTTCTGGATATAATAGTTTTATTGGTAATTATTTTTATAAAAAATATAAAAAGAAATATAAAATCACCTATTATAAAGAAGATATAAATAATATTTCTAAATTTAAATTATTTACTAAAAAAAAAAAAATAGATTTTTTTATTCATTTTGCAGGCCTTTCTCGTCAACAATGTGATATGAATAAGAAACTATGTATCAAGACTAACTTTTTATCCTTAAAAAAAATAATAAATCATTTTAATACATTAAAATTTAAACCCAATTTTATTTTCATATCATCCAGCCATGTCTATAAAAATTCAATAAATAAAATTAAAGAAGAGTACAAAAAAAAACCAGAAAGTTTATATGGTAAATTAAAATTAGAATCTGAAAATTACTTAAAAGAAAATTATGAAAAATACTGTATATTAAGATTATTTAACATCTATGGAAAAAATCAGCCAGAAAATTTTTTTATTCCAGATATTAATAAAAAAATAAAACTACAAAAAAAGATTAAATTAAATAAATCAATAAGAGATTTTATACATGTAAATGATGTTGTTAAAATTATTAATTTTATTATTAGAAAAAAGGTAAATGATACAATAAATATAGGAAGCGGTTACGGTATACCATTATCTTCAATAGTAAAAATGATTTCTTCTCAAAACAAAATTAAGCCCTTAATTAAGATAACTAGTAAAAATGGTAAATTAATAGCTAATATTAATAAACTTAGATCTATTGGCTACAAATATAAAATCGATAAAATAAATGAAAAAAATTTTAATATTTAAAACTGATCGTTTAGGTGATTTATTAAATATCTCTCCAATAATTTCAAATTTAAAATTAAATAATCCCTCATGTGAAATTACACTTATTTGCTCAAGTTATAACGAACCGTTAGTTAAATATTATCATCATGATTTAAATTATATTGTTTTCAAAAAGTCAATTATTGCTTTTTTAATAAAAAATTTTTCTTTCATTTTCTCAAAAAAATATGATCTTATTTTACAACTAGATGGAAAAAACCATTCTTATCTATTATCTACTTTAATAAGATCTACAAAAAAAGCGTGTATAAAGTTTATTAAATATAAAAAATTTTTTGGTTTAAATTTGAAAATACACAGACCTAATTTTTTAATAAAATTTTTTTTTAATTTTATCGAAATTTCAAATGAGAATTATAATCATACGGATAACAAAAAATTTCATTATTTAGGACTTTATTTATCTCTTCTAGATAAATTAAATATAAAAATTGAGACAAAGAAACATTATTTACCATTTATTCCTAATTCTAATAATATTTTTTTAAATAAAAAATATTTATTATTTCATTTAGATAAGAGATGGGAGACATTTCCTTTAAAAGTAAGAGATAATTTAAAAAGAAAAATAACTTCTCTTTCTTATGACAATAAAATTGTTGTCACTTCCAATATAGGATGTAATAATTTTTATAATTTTATTAAAAAAAAACTCCTAAACTCTTCAAATATAGAATTTTATGATGAACCAACTTTAAATAGTATCATATCCTTGGTTTATTTTAGTGAAACTTGTATCAGTAGTCACTCTGGTTTAATAGTACATACGGCTGCTGCTTTTAATAAAAAAATAATTGATATAGTTCATGATGAAATTTTTAATGAACTTGATAGGTGGGTTCCATTTGATACCAATTATAAAAGATATAATGTACAAAATTTTTTGGATGAATCTTTTAAATTTGCATAAAAATTATGTGGATAATTCTAAAGACTAAATTGTTTTCTTACAAAAACTAGATCAGAATTTACCCAATTTATTAATTTATAATTATTTTCTAGCAGTAATTTATATAGTTTATGATCAATTACTTTTTCAATAGATTGATTATAAATCTCTAACTTTTCCTGATCTAAATCATGACATTCGGTAACAATACAATCAACCTTATATTTATCAAAATTAAAATTTTTTAAAGCCTCATACTCGTGATCTTCTATATCAATTGACATTAAATTAATTTTTTTATCTTGAAAAGGAGAGTTTTCAATTATTCTATTAATTGTTGTTGTTTTTTCTTTAATTATTCTTATTTCTTCAATTTTTGTTTTTCTGTGTGATATTAAATTTTTACTAACAGTATTTATCGCTGATCTATCATGATAAAAAAAAATTTCTTTTTCTATATTTTCTTCAGTTGATATTAAAGCTTTTAGATTATGGTCTTTTGGTCTAAGTATATTAAATTCAGAAATGGATTTTTCATCTAGATCTAAATTAATTCCTTTCCAACCTCTTTTATAAAGTAAATACGTATTGTTAAATTTTATAGGGTGATTGCATCCAATATCAATATAAACACCATTATTAATTTTTGAAAACATTCTGTTTATAATTAAATCAACATTACTTATTGAGTATGATTTTTTTGTATATTTTTCGTAGTATATTTTTTTTAAAAAATTCATAATCACTAAATGATTTGTTAATTTATATTTTTATTTTATTTAAAGCATTATTTTTAAATAAATTTGCTTCCTTTATATATCTTCTGACCATTTCTGTAGATTTATGACCTGTCATAGCCATAATACTTCTCTCTTCTGCACCTGACTCAGCTGCTGAAGTAGCAAAACCGGATCTTAAACTATGACCTGAATAATTTTTACTATCTATACCTGCTATATTTAAATATTCTTTAATAAGAAGTGCTACTGTTTGGTCTGTTAATCTTTTTTCTAATAACTTTGACCCTTTAGAAAACCTTCTAAATAAAGGACCTGAGCTAATTTTTGATAATTTTAACCATTCTTGAATAGATCTCACTGGACAATATTGTGGATTATCGAAGTAGGGCAGTGCTTTTATTGATCCTTCACCAAACTGATCTGTTTTTGATCGCCTAAGAGTAATTTTTAAACCTTCTTTCATGAAATCTAAGTCATTATAATTTAATGAAACTATCTCATTTCTTCTAAAACCTCCTGAAAATCCTATTAATATTATCGTTCTATCTCTTAATTTTTTAATTTCATCTTTAATATTCTCATCTATTACATTAATTATTTTTTTTAAATTATTGATTAATATAGGTTTTTTACCTTTTTGTACGCTACCTTTCCTTCTTCTAATTCCCATTATATTTTCAATTATTGTTGGGTGTTTCGTATCTAAATAGTAACCTTTCATTTTATGAATTACACCTATTGATACTAATCTTCTCTTTAAAGTGCTCATTTTAGCGTCTTTTGTAGACAAATAAGTAATATACAAAGAAACAACCTCAGGATCTGTTGGAATTGTTTTAAATCCATTTTTGATACAAAATAATTCAAAATCCTGAAAATCAGATTTGTATGCTCTAATAGTATTATTTGCTTTAGAGCTTTTGAGGTTTAATAAAGTTTCTTCTTTAATTGCTTTTATGTTATTTATTAACTCATTCATATAATTTACTATTGATAACCATTAATTATCGTTAGTAATATATAAAGAGTTATCTAATGTCAAATAAAATAATTAATCATTTTTAATGAAAATTAATCATGTTGCGAGCTCTATAAGGATGAAATATAACTTAAAGATGGGCATAGATGGAGTAATCGAACCAATATATTTTCTAATCACTTCTATTGGTTTTGTAATTTTGAGCTTTATTCAGTATAAAAAAACTGGAAAAACGATAGAAACGATCTATCTCTCTATTTTATCTATTTTCTTTTTAGTTTGCTTCATTATTTTAAATTTTTATTGATGAAAGGTACTAAATTTCAATTAAAGGTCTGGAAATACCTTAAAACTATACCAAAAGGTAGTGTAAAAACCTATAAAGAGGTGGCAATTGCTTTAAAAAGCCCTAAATCAGTCCGTGCTGTAGCTAATGCATGTGGAAAAAATCCTTATGCGCCCAAAATACCATGTCATAGAGTAATTCGGTCTGATGGAGGCCTTGGTGGATACTCTGGTAGAGGTGGAATTAAGACAAAGCTACGTTTATTGAGATCTGAAAAAGTTGATATTTAATGGCTTTTTAAGACTATTTTATGATCAAAAACACCAGGAATATGAACATTTTTTCAATATTTAAGGATATTTTAGTATAAGTAGTATTATGCACCCTTCAGTTGTACTATATATCAAGATATACCTAAATAAAGCACCTCTATGGCCGTTTAAAACATATATTCTATAACTGCATTGCTCTATTTTTCAATGATAACAAGGCTCATTTTATTGTCTAATTCCAAAGAATTTTTTATGAATTTTTGTTCCCCTACTCACTTATTCGAATAAAATTTTAAATTTTTTGTATAATAAGTTAAAAAAACCATTGGTATTAAACAATTTTAAGGATGTTGCTTTAATTTCTCTATCAAGATAGTTAATTTTCTTATATATATTGAATAATTTATGTTAATTTATCTATTTAAATTAAATAAAATAAATTAACAATTACAATAATTTATATTTATATATTAAAGTATAACTTTATATATTAGTAAAAATTTATTTACTATTAGTTAGAACGATTAAGTAAATATTCTCTTCTAGAAATATATAGCCCACTAAAAACGATAATAAATAAACCCAAATAAGTCCAATTATCAGGTAATTCATGAAAAAAATAGTAACTAATAAGTATATTTGTAATTATCTCTGTATAGCCTAAAGGAGCTAATTTAGAGGCATCAGCGTATTTGAGTGATAATATGAGGAAAAGATGCGCTACAGAAGCTATAAGGCCGATTAGAGCCATTAAAATCCACTGATTTGAAGTAGGATTAACCCAAACTGAGGGCATAAATAAACTTATAATGATGGTTCCTATTAAACCTGAGAGTAAAAGTGTTAAAAGTGGGTTATCAGAGGTGCTGAGCTTCCTAGTTATAATAAGATAAAATCCATAGCAAATTCCATTACCTAAAGCAGCCATAGTAGCTAAGTTAAGCTCTATAAAGCCAGGTCTTATTACAATTAAAGTTCCAATAAAACCTAATGATACAGCGGTCCACCTTTTCACCCCTACTTTCTCATTTAAAAAAAATGGAGATAAGGCTGTAACACAAATTGGAGCAACAAAAGCTAAGGTTAAAGCTTTTGGAAGAGAAATTTCTGAAATTGCATAAAAGAATAAATAAGTAGAAAAAACAAAAATTAATCCTCTGATTAATTGAAGTGTTGGTTTTTTTGTCCAAACTAAAGAGTGCCTATAAAAAATAAGCATTAAAGATAAGGTAAAAACTACAGTAAAAAAATATCTAGCCCAGGTAATTTGAAGAACATCCATCGATGAACTTAAATATTTAGCAAAAGCATCCATCACTGGAACAATCATCCATGCGGATGCATTTAAAATTATTGCCTTCATAAAAGAAGAATATCGTTTAATAAAAGTACTTTAAAGCAAAGAATACAACAATTGGTAAAGTTATAAATGACATGATTGTTGAAACTACGATCATGCTAGCAATACTATCAACTATTTTTTTAGGTGAATACATTGAGCCAATTAAATAAGTCAAAACCGCACTTGGCATAGCACATTGAATTAAAAATACACCTGCTGCGAATCCAGACAAATTGAACATTTTAATAATACCTAGTCCAATTAATGGACCAATAAAAACTCTACATATTGAAGAAATAAAAGCAGATTTAAATGAAAAAACTTTTAATCTTGTAAGGGCTATGCCTAAAGACATCAATATTAAAAATATTGCTGTATAAGCAGTAATCATAGTCGTATTCACTAAAAAAACAGGAGTTTCAATTTCATAATATATAAAGATAATTGAAATTATTATTGCATATACAGGTGGGCTTTGAAGTAAAAGCTTAAAGCTAAATTTTTTACTAGCCAAAAAAACATTTATTGTAAAATGAAAAAATATAACTAATGAAGAGATAGTAGCTGCAATACCTAAGCCTAAATCACCATAAGCAAATAAACAAATTGGTAATCCCATGTTGCCTACATTCGGTAAAACAAATGGAGGAAGTTCACGTATTATTTCTTTTTTTAAAAAAACTAAAAATATTACACCTACTAAAGCAAAGGCAAATATTGCAATTAATGAATACCAAAAATACTCAATAAACATTGTGAATGTGACACCAGTGGTAGTAATAGCATAAAAAACCATCGCAGGGCTTCCAACATTAGCAGCAAAATTTGTGATAAAAGAAGTATCTAATTTAGGATTTTTTTTACCAATAAAGTAACCAATACCCACCATAAAAAAAACAGGAAATAAAACTTCAAAAAGTTTAAAATAAATATCCATTAACCAAGCACTCTAATAAGTGTTGGCGTTTTTAAAATATTTTCATTTTTTTTAAATATAGATAAACAATTCTTGGAATTTATCTCAGAAGTTTTGTGAGTTATGATTACTATTGTTGCTTTATTTGTTTTTTTATCAGGTGTTTGGATAAGTCTTTTTACAGATATTTTATACTTTGCTAAACGATTAGTAATTTGAGATAAAACACCAGGTCGATCCCTCACTTCAAACCTTAAATATAGTGAATTTGAATAATTATTTATATTATATGATTTTAGTACTTTTAATTGTGCAAAAGGAGTTCCAAAAGGTTTTTTAATATTCCCTCTAAGTATGGACAATAAGTCAGAAAGTAGAGAAGATGAAGTAGGACCAGGACCTGCGCCTTCACCTTGTAAAATACTTTCACCGACTGGTTTACCCTCAAGAATTACTGCATTCATTACCCCGTTAACATTACCTATATAAGATTTTTTGTTAACTAAGCATGGGTGGACTGTTTCAAAAAGCTGATTATTTTTTAATTCTGTTATTCCAAGAAGTTTTATTCTTAAATCTAATTGATTAGAAATTTTAATATCTTTTAATTCAATTTTTTCTATTCCTTCCATTAAACATTTGTGGTTTGAAATTTTACTATTAAAAGCAAGTGCAGATAAAATTCTTACCTTTGCAAAAGCATCAAAACCATTTAAATCTAATTTGGGATTGCCAGGTTCAGCATAGCCAAGTTTTTGTGCTTTAATAAGAACATCATTAAATTTTTGATTAGAATTTTCCATTTCAGATAAGATATAATTTGAAGTACCATTTAATATTCCATAAATCTTTGAGATCTTGTTAGTTGCTAATCCTTCCTTAATTGATCTTAAGATTGGGATACCTCCTGCTACAGAAGCTTCAAACTCTAAGTTAACATTATTTTTTTCAGCTAATTTAGCTAGATAATTTCCATGTTTAGAAATTAAAGCTTTATTTGGTGTAATGACGTGAATCTTACTTTTTAAAGCTTTCTCTACAATCTTTTTAGATACACCATCAGATAATCCTATTGCTTCAAATAAAATATCTACTTTATGTTTTTTAAGTATTTCAAGAGGGTTAGTATAAAAAATTTTCTTATTAAATTTAAATTTTCTTTTTTTTTTAATATTTTTTGCTGATATAGCTACTAGATTAATTCGTGATCCAGTCTTTGTTTCAATACTTTTTTTCTTAGTATTTAACTCATTAAGTAAATAGATACCAACCTGTCCTAAACCAACTACTGCAATGTTATATGTTTTTTTCATTTACTAATATCAGGATATTTACTTTTTTTTGTGTAGTCTTCTATATATAATTTATATTCATCTAAAGTCATTGACGTTATATCTTTAGATTTTTTCAATATTTTTGAAAGATTTTTTTGCTCATTTTTTTTTTTAATAGTATCTTCAGTCCAATACTGAGAATCTTTATTTAAAGAACAGTTGCTAATAAATAATAGTAAAAAAAAATAAAATATTAATCTCATATTAATCCAGTTGTTTCTGGAAAGTTAAATCTATTGTTTAGACTTTGCACTGCTTGCCCTGCCCCACCTTTTATCAAATTATCTATAGCTGAAAGTATAATAATTTTATTATTAAATTTGGACTTGCAGACAGAAATTAGACAATTATTAGTATTAATAACATCATTTGTACTTATGAGTGTATTTGATTTGGAAATCTTTACAAATTTTTCTTGCTTGTAAAATTTTGTCAGTAAACCTAAAACCTTTGTCATATTTACATTTCTATTCAAATCTAAATATATAGTACTTAGAATTCCTTTAAACATTGGTGATAAATGTGGTGTAAAACTTACTTCAATTTTATTCTTAGAAAATTTTTTTAACATCTGGTCAATTTCTGAATTATGACGATGATTTCCAACACCATAAGCACTTAAAGAATCATATAAATTTTTATTTTTATATTTTTTATGAACGCCTCTTCCTGCACCAGAATAACCTGATTTGGAGTCTATTATAATATTTGAAACCTTGACTAAATTTTTATTAATCAAAGGTATTAATGGCAAAAGTATAGATGTTGGATAACAACCAGGACTTGAGATAATATTATAATTTTTTATTTCTTTTCTATTAATTTCAGGTAGTGAATAGATACTTTTTTTTATGAGTTTAATTGCTCGATGCTTCTGCTTATACCATTTTTTATACTCTGAAGCTTTTTCAAGTCTAAAATCTGCAGCTAAATCAATTAATATATTTTTTTTATTTAAATGTTTAGATAAATCTTGAGCTTCTCCATTTGGTAAAGCTGTAAAAATTATATCAACATCATCTAATAAATTTTTATTAAATTTTCTTATTTTAGGTAATTTATATTTTGATAATGACTTTTCATAGAATGAAATACTCTTACCTACTGACGAATTACCACATAGATATTTTATGTTTATATATTTGTGCTTAACTAATATCTTTATTAATTGAGTACCAATATATCCAGTTGATCCTGCGACTAACGCATTAAGCTTAGGCATTTTATACTATAACAGTTAAATATTAAAAAAAAATTATCTTTTAGAGAATTGAAAGCTTCTTCTAGCTTTTCTTCTACCAGGTTTTTTCCTCTCAACTGCTCGAGAGTCTCTAGTAGTAAGTTTTTCGGTTTTTAAAGTACCTTTTAAATTTTCATCAAATAAAACTAACGCTTTAGCTATACCATGTACCATAGCTCCTGCCTGACCAGTAGGTCCACCTCCCTTAACACTACATCTCACATCATAATCTGTAGATTGATTTATGATCTCAAATGGTCTTGTTATTTGCATTTTATGTGTTTCATCAGCAAAATAATCACTAAATAATTTTCCATTAACATAAATTTTACCAGAACCTTTTTTCAACCACACCTTAGCAACGGATGTTTTTCTTCTACCAGTTGCATATTTACTGTCTTTAAAATCTAATTTAAGTTTTGGAGTTTTAGAGACTGTTTGTGTATTTTCCATATTAATTTCGAGCTAAATTTTTATTATTTAATTGTTTTAATTCAATCACTGTTGGATTTTGAGCTGAATGCGGATGTACATTGCCTGAATAAATTTTTAATTTAGTTAATTGTTTTCGACCCAAAACACCACCAGGCAACATTCTCTTAACAGCAAGTTTTAAAGTTTCTCCAGGTTTTTTTTCATGGAGTTTTTCTGGCGTAGTAATTTTAATACCACCTGGATGACCAGTGTGTCTGTAATATTTTTTATCTTGAAATTTGTTTCCAGTAAATTTTGCTTGTTCGATATTTTTAACTACAACAAAATCACCATCATCCATGTGTGGAGTGTAGGTTGTTTTATTTTTTCCTCTTATAATATTTGAAACAACTGTAGCTAATCTTCCAACAACAGCATTAGTTGCATCAATTTCAAACCAAGATGATGTTATTTGATCTTTTTTAAGGAATTTTGTCATTGTGCGAGGATTAATACTATTATTAAAATCAATGTCAATTTTATATTTACCTTGAAAATAGCTCTTATTTTGATAAAAAGATTATGCCGATTTGATCCTATTGCGGGCTTTAAACTGCTAAAAAGGAATATTCTAAAATTATCGGTAGGCATTTGAACTATATTGTGCGCCTTACATTAAGTTAGAGCACTAAAAAA
Organism: uncultured Pelagibacteraceae bacterium; assembly: GCA_902594635.1. GTDB lineage: Bacteria > Pseudomonadota > Alphaproteobacteria > Pelagibacterales > Pelagibacteraceae > Pelagibacter. The sequence goes on along the minus strand of CACJMX010000003.1, from coordinate 76,338 downwards.
GGAGAAACTATGAGTACTAAAAGAAACAACCCTGAAACTATTGCAATTCATGGTGGGGATTACAGAAGTGATCCTGCAACAAATGCAGTTGCTGTACCTATATATAGAACTACGTCTTATGAGTTTAATAGCACTGAACATGCTGCTAATTTATTCTCATTAAAAGAGTTTGGGAATATTTATACCCGAATAATGAATCCAACAAATGACGTATTAGAAAAAAGGATTGCTGCACTTGAAGGTGGTTTATCTTGTGTAACAGTTTCATCAGGTCAAACAGCATCAACTTTTGCAGTATTAAATGTAGCTCAAGCAGGAGATAACATTGTAAGTTCTACTGATCTATATGGAGGAACTGTATCATTGTTTAATAACACGCTTAGTAAACTTGGAATAGAAATACGATATGCAGATCCAAGTGATCCTAAAAATTTTGAAAAACTAATTGATGATAATACTCGTGCCTTTTATGGTGAAACTCTACCTAACCCATATTTGAGAGTTTTCCCTATTAAAGAAGTATCTGATATTGGAAGAAAATATAATATTCCTCTAATAATGGATAATACTGCTGCCCCTGTTATTTGTAAACCTATAGAGCATGGAGCTGCTGTAGTTATTCATTCATTAACAAAATATATCGGTGGACATGGAACTGCAATTGCTGGAAGTATTGTTGATAGTGGAAATTTCGATTGGACAGCTGATCCTAAAAGACAGCCATTATTCAATGAACCAGATGCAAGTTATAACAATGTAATATGGGGAAAAGCAGTACCTGAAATGACGGGAGCTAACGTTCCTTTTTCTGTACGGGCTAGAGTTTGTTTGTTAAGGGATCTTGGTTCAGCCTGCCCTCCAGATAATGCTTTTGCAATCATACAAGGACTTGAGACTGTTGCTTTGAGAATGAAACAACATTGTGAAAATGCACAAAAGGTTGTTAATTTTTTGAAAAAACATAAAGAAGTAACCAAAGTAATTTATTCAACTGAACATGATAAACATATTTCAGATAGAGCGAAACAATACTTAAAAGGTGGAAACGGACCAATGGTTGGTATCGAGCTTAAGGGTGGAATTGATGCTGGTAAAAGATTTATTGAATCCTTAAAAATGTTTTATCATGTTGCTAATATTGGTGATGCTAGAAGTTTAGCCATACATCCAGCTAGTACAACTCACAGCCAATTGAATGAAAAAGAGCTAGCCGCATCTGGTGTAACTCAAAGTTATGTTAGACTATGCATAGGTATTGAGCATATTGATGATATTATTGAAGATTTAGATCAAGCTCTAAATAAATCGTCAAAGAGTAAGCTTAAAGCAGTTAGTTAATTCTAGTATTTATAAAGAAAAAATAAATAGAAGAAGTTATTAAAAAAATTGAACTTACTTGGTGTACGGCAGCAATATAAATTTGTGCACCAAGTATAATTGTAAAAATTCCTAAAATTATCTGCAAGATTAAAAAAAATCCTAAAATATTAACTGATCTATATAATTTATTTATTTTATTTTTATAGACTTTAAAAAATATCAATACATAAAAAAAACCAATTACATATGCGAGGTTTCTGTGGATAAATTGTACTAATGAAGGATCACTAAAAGCAGAGAGTTTAAATAAATTTTCAATTTTATTATCATTTGGGAAATAGGTGCCTCCCATAAGTGGCCAAGAATTATAAATTTTGCCTGCATCCATTCCTGATACAAACGCACCAATTACAATTTGAGTTAAAATTAAAACCAAAAATATAAATGGAATTATTGAATTTATTCCATCTGAAATATATTTGTAATTTTGAAATTTTAAATAATTCCAAAAAATTAATGATAAAATCAAAAAAGCGATTAATAGATGAATAGATAATCTAAAGTGACTAACATCTACCCTATCAACTAAACCACTACTAACCATATACCAACCAATAAAGCCCTGAAAACAAATGAGAAAAAATATAAAATATAAATCTAATATTTTTGATATTTTCACTTTGAAGGAAAAATATATGAGTGGGATTAAAAAGCACAAACCTATTAATCTCCCTAAAAATCTGTGTGCCCATTCCCACCAAAAAATTACTTTAAATTCTCGCAATGTCATGTTGAAATTCTGTAACTTAAATTCAGGTATTTCTTTATATAAATTAAAATACAATATCCAATCGTTTTGGTTCAGAGGAGGAAGTAAACCAGAAAATAATTGCCATTCTGTTATTGAAAGACCAGAGTCAGTTAATCTAGTTAAACCACCGACTACAATCATAATAGAAATTATAATAAACATTGAAATCAACCAAATCGACAATTGATTATTAATTTTTGGATTTACGGTGTACATAAGCGCTTAAATATAATATTTTTTTGATTATCCAAATATATAAATGTCGCCTTTAAAAAGAAAAAAATTAGGTAAAATTAGAATTGAATTAGATAAACTTGACAATTCACTTATTAAAATAATAAAAAAAAGAACAAATCTTGTAAAAAAGGTTCTGGAATTAAAAGATAAAAAAAACCAAATTATTGATCAAAAAAGAATAAATATTATTTTAAGAAATATTAAGAAAAAATCAGTCAAAAATAAAATAGATCCAAAAATTACAAATAGAATCTGGAAGAATATGATTTGGGCTTATATTGAGTATGAGAAAAGAAACTTTAAAAAAAAATAGTTATTTACTGTGTGGGGGTAATTTCTTCTCTACAAACATTTCATGTTTTCTTGTATCGGGATTATATTTTTTAGCTGAAAGTTTTACTTTAGCTTTTTCTCCACCAGCTGGTTTTTTTACATAATAAAAGAATGAACTGTCAGGCTTAGCTTCCGGAACTAATCTTACTTTTACATGTGTTTTTTTGGCCATATTATTTCAACTCTTTTATAATTTTAGAAATCTTAACTAATTTATTTTTTAAATTTTCAGCTTTTATAGATTTATCTGCAATTTCGTCAAGCTTTAAAGAAACTTCATTATTTAGCATCTTTTTTACACCATTAATTGTCATGCCTTGGTCCTTTAAAAGGAACTTAACTTTCTTTAAAAGATTAATTGTTTTTTCATCATAATATCTTCTGTTTGAGTTTAATATTTTAGGCTTAATTTGCTTAAATTGTGTCTCCCAAAATCTAATTATATGGGTTGGAAGAATGCCTTTTTTATTCACTTGTAGTTTTAAAATTTTTGCTACTTCTCCAATAGTTTTATAAGCACTTTCTGACTTATCCATTTTCTTTAATATTGATAAATTCTTTAAATTCTTTTGACGGCTTAAATAAAACAACTTCTCTGCTTGATATTACTTTTGATTCTTTAGTTTTGGGGTTTCTTCCTATTCTTGATTTTTTCTGTCTTATAGAAAACGTACCAAATTTTGATAATTTTAATTTTTTTTCAGATTTAATATTTTTGACTATTGTTGATAAAAAATCATCAATTAAGTTTTCTGAAATTTGCTTAGAAAAACCAAGCTGCATATAAACCAAATTAACTAAGTCTTTTTTAGTTAAATTTATTCTCATTTTAAATATTGTGCTTGATCTTTTCTATCAAATTACCTTTTACAATTCTATGACAAACATCTAGTGAGTTTGAAAATCCTATATAATCAGTTCCACCGTGACTTTTAACTACTGGTGAGTCTAACCCAATAAAAATTGCACCATTGTACAATCTGGGATCAAGTCTTTTCTTGAATTTTTTTAAATTTGATATGTTTAATAATGATGAAATTTTACCCATAATATTTCCAGTCATTGTTTTCTTTAATTCACTAGTAATAAAATTTGCAGTTCCTTCAGCAGTTTTTAATGCAATATTTCCTGTAAAGCCATCTGAAACAATCACATTTACTTCACCATCCATTAAATGATTTCCTTCGATATATCCTGCAAAGTTATAATTAACAGAATGTTTTTCATTTAAAATCTGATATGTTTCTTTAATTGTTTCATTTCCTTTTAGTTCTTCAGATCCAATATTTAATAATGCTACATTAGGTTTTTCATCAGGATGTAATGAGGTGTATAAAGAAGCACCCATTATAGAAAAATCCATCAAATTTTTTGAACTACATTCAATATTTGCACCTAAATCTAATACTACACTCATTCCTTTTTTATTTGGCCAAAGTGCAGACAAAGCTGGTTTGTCAATATTTTCAATCATTTTTAAATTTAGTTTAGCAACCACTAATAAAGCCCCTGTGTTCCCAGCCGATATAACTATATCAGCTTGCTTTTCTTTAACACTCTGAATTGCAAGCCACATACTAGTTTCTTTACCCCTTTTTGCTCCTTCTAAAGGACTATCAGTGCTTTTGATCACTTTATCAGTATGAATAACTTCATAAAATTTACTATCAATTTTATTTTTAATTAATTCTGAAATTTGATTTTGGTCACCAAAAATCTTGTAAAAAACGTTTTTATTTGATTTATTATTTAGAATAATTCCATCAATAATTTTTTTAGGTGAACCATCACCTCCCATTGCATCAACTGCAATTTTAATCAAATCTGACATATTATTGGAATATTATACTATTCTTTTGGGTCTAAAACTTGTCTTCCCTTATACATGCCAGTTTTTAAATCTAGATGATGAGATAATCTATATTCACCAGATTTTTTATCTTCGACAATGTTTTTAGTTGAATATTTCATAGTTTGGGCCCTTCTCATCCCAGTACGGGAGGGGGTTTGTTTTCGTTTTGGTACGGCCATAATTAGAGGTTACTTACACTTTTTAAATAAGAATTCAAAGTTTTTTTTGACAAATCATCATTAAAATTTTCAAAATAATCAAGTAAATAATCAATATTTCCAAAATCACTCAAAAAAATTGAAATTTTTTTTAATTTATCGTGTTTGGATAAGTCTTCCCAAAAATGAATCTCGGAAACCATTGAATGAAATAGATTTATGTAGTCTTTCATTTTTTTATTAATAGATTGATCACCATAACCAATTTCTCTAATACTCAATTCAAGTTGACGAAAATTAAAATCATAAATTTCTTGTAATACACTCTTATTTTCATCTTTTTTGTAATTTTTTAGAAAAAAAGAAAAATGGAGTAAAAATAAGGTTAATCGATCAGAAAAGTTATCTTCTCTATTTAAATTTTTATATAAATCTTTATTTCTAGTGTAATTTATTAAATTATTATAAAGATATAGATAATTTTGTTTCATGCATAAAACATTATATATAATTTTTTTTTCATTAATAGTTACAAATTGTTCCTTTAAGCCTGTAGTGAAACATCATGGTGTTCCTTTTCTAGAAAAAAAACAAGCCTCCTTAATAGTTAATAAAAGCAATAAAAATGATATCAAAAAAACCTTAGGATCACCATCAACTAAAAGTAAATTTGATAATGATATATGGATTTATATTGAAAGAAAACAAACTCAATCAAAATTAAAAAATCTGGGAAGAATGAAAATTTTTAAAAATGATGTTTTGGTATTAGAAATAGACAGTTATGGAGTACTGAAAAAAAAAGAATTTTATAACAAAGAAGATATGGAAAATATAAAAGTTGTCGAAGCTACTACAGAGGCGGGTTTTAAAAAAAGTTCATTTGTTTACAATTTTATGTCAAGCATGAGACAAAAAATTAATGACCCTCTAGGTCAGAGGGCCAAAAAACGTAAAGAAATTAGCCAGCGATAACAGCTAACAATAACAATGCTACTATATTTGTAATTTTAATCATTGGATTAACAGCTGGTCCAGCAGTATCTTTATAAGGATCACCAACGGTGTCTCCTGTCACTGCAGCTTTATGAGCCTCAGAGCCTTTTCCACCATGATTACCGTCTTCAATATATTTTTTAGCATTGTCCCATGCTCCACCACCTGCTGTCATTGAAACTGCAACAAACAAACCAGTAATAATTACACCCAATAACATTGCACCCACTGCAGCTAATGCTGCAACTTGTCCACCAATGGCCAGAATTATGAAATATAATACCACTGGTGAAAGTACTGGCAATAAAGAAGGGATAATCATTTCTTTAATTGCTGCCACCGTCAATAAATCTACTAATTTGGCATAGTCAGGTTTTTGTTTTCTTTTCATTATACCTGGGTATTTTTTAAATTGTCTTCTTACCTCAACAACTACAGCTCCGCCAGCTCTACCAACAGCTTGCATTCCCATTGATCCAAATAAATAAGGTAACATTCCACCGATTAACAAACCAACAACGACATAAGGGTTTGATAAATCAAAAGTTACAACAATACCTTCAAGAGCTGAGCCAGCCTCTTTTGAGAAATGTTTAATATCTTCAGTATAAGCAGCGAATAAAACTAAAGCACCTAAACCTGCTGATCCAATTGCATAACCTTTTGTTACAGCTTTTGTTGTGTTACCAACAGCATCTAATGCGTCAGTAGTTTTTCTTACTTTTTTATCTAAATTTGACATTTCTGCTATACCACCTGCATTATCAGTTACAGGACCATAAGCATCTAATGCTACAACCATTCCTGCTAATGCAAGCATAGTTGTTACGGCTATAGCAATCCCAAATAAACCTGCGACTGCATTAGTAATAAGAATACCTGCAACAATAATTAGAGCTGGAATTGCCGTAGCTTCCATTGATACTGCTAAACCCTGAATTACGTTTGTTCCATGTCCAGTAGTTGAAGATAAAGCAACAGATTTAACTGGTCTATAATTAGTTCCTGTATAATATTCCGTTATCCAAATTAATAAACCTGTAATAACTAAACCAACAACTCCACAATAATACAAGTTCATACCATTAAAAGTTTTACCATTCACTGTATATTCATTTGTAAAACCTATTACATAATCTGTCACAGGCCATAAAATTACTAATGATGCTACTGCAGATACAATGAAACCTTTGTATAAAGCATTCATCACATTTTTATCTTTACCAAGTTTTACAAAAAAGGTGCCAAGAATTGAAGTTAGTATACATGCACCACCAATGCTTAAAGGATAAATCATCATGTTTAAATCTCCAACAAAGAAGATAGAAGATAAAACCATCGTAGCAACTATAGTCACTGCATAAGTTTCAAATAGATCAGCAGCCATTCCCGCACAATCACCCACATTGTCTCCAACGTTATCAGCAATAACTGCTGGGTTTCTTGGATCATCCTCCGGTATTCCAGCCTCAACTTTTCCAACTAAATCAGCACCTACGTCAGCACCTTTTGTGAAAATTCCACCACCTAATCTTGCAAAAATTGAAATTAAAGAAGCACCGAAACCTAGTGCAACAAGAGCATTAACAATTTCTCTTTCATCAACATTTAATTTTAATAATAGATAGTAATAAACAGCTATTGACAATAATGCTAAGCCAGCAACAAGCATACCTGTTACAGCACCTGATTTAAAAGCAACAGAAAGGCCTTGAGCTAAACCTTTTCTTGAAGCTTCAGCTGTTCTTACGTTAGCTTCAACAGATACCAACATACCAACATAACCAGCTATACCTGATAAAGCAGCACCAATTAAATATCCTACACCAACTAAAGGACTAAAAGCTATACTAACAATTACTAAAACAACAACACCAACAATTGCTATAGTTTTATATTGTCTTGCCAAATATGCTTTAGCACCAATCTGAATAGCAGATGCAATTTCCTGCATTTTAGCATTACCTGGGCTTGAGTTTAGAATGTTTTTTCCTGTGAAAAATCCATAAACAATAGACAATAAACCTGCAACTATTGTATATAATAAAATCGTTTCGACTGTTGAGCTCATGAAAACCTTAATGTTGTTGGTTGTTAAATTTTAAGTCCGCACAATACAAAAAAAGCTAAAAAAGACAATAATTAACTTTTAGAATTGATGAACATAACCTTTATTTTTAAGCAGTATTTCCCTACCTTTTTCATCAATTATTACCGATCTTTTTTTATTAGAACAAATTTTGCCAATTTGAGAAATTTGAATCCCTAAATTTTTAGATGTTTGAGCTATGATTCTAGATTTATTTTTGCTTGCAGTAAACAAGATTTGATAATCATCACCGTTAGATACTAGATTAATTTTTTTCAACTTTTTTACTTTTAATATTTTTAATAGATTTTTTGAAATAGGTATATTTTTTTCATTTAAAGAAAATGATAAGTTTTGATTATTTATCATTTTACCCAAATCATCAATGAGACCATCAGATAAATCAATAGAGGTGTTTGCAATATTTAATAATTTTTTAGTCAATTTTATTCGTATATCAGGGAGATAATATTTTTGAGCAAAATATTTTTTTAGTTCTTTAGAAACTTTAATTTTATTTTTTAATATTTGTAGGCCCATAAAACTATCACCCAAATTACCTGTTACATAAATATCATCATTTACTAAAGCTTTATTTCTATAAATAATTTTTTTTGAATAACCTAGCGATGTGACAGTAAAACTAAGTTTATTAGAAAATGTAGTATCACCTCCACATAGAGAAATATTATATTTATTTTGTTCCTCACTCAAGGATTTTGAAATTAAAGATAAGTTCTTTTTTGAGAAAGTCATATTATTACCTGAGCCAGCTATAAAATAAAATTTTGGTAACACTCCTTTACAAATTAGATCTGAAATTGAAGATCTCAAAATTTTTTTGATAACTAAATCAGGATATTTAAAATCAATAAAATGATAACCCAAAATATATGTGTCAACTGAAATAGCTATGCCTTTTTTTTTATCAAAAAAAATATCATCATTTAAATTTAAAGCAGATTTATTTTTGTTTGAGATCTTTGAAAAATATTTTTTAATTAATTCAAATTCATGCATTTTTAGATCTCAATTTTTTTCCAACATTATCTAGTAAAGCATTTAGATATTTTGTCTGAGAATTTTCTAAAAAAAAATTAGATGAATTTAAATATTCTTTGATGATAATGTTTAATGACAATTGTGGCTTGTACATAAATTCATAAGTTGCCGCTTTAAGAATAGTTTGAAAAACTTTATCAAGATTCTCAAATACAAAATCATCACCTAGTTTTGTATTTAATTCGTCTAATATTAGATCATTTCTCTCTATGGTCCCTGTTACTATATCTTTAATAAATTTTTTAAATCGGTGTTTCGGGAAATCTAAATTATCATCTTCATTATAAAATTTACCATATAATTTTTGAATAATTATAACTCTTGGATTATTTTTTGGATTGAAATGGGTTCTCATTTTTGAGCTAAAATAGAAATCACTGCTTTAGCAGCTTCAGCACCTTTTTGTTTTCTTGCTTTAGCTTGTTTCATATTCAGACATGTTATTATGCCGTTACCAATAGGCTTTTTGTTATTAACAGATAAATCCATAATTGCATTGGTTGATGCCTGAGAAATAAAATCAAAATGAGGTGTTTGTCCCTTGATAACACAACCGAGAGCTAAAAATGCATCATACTTTTTAATATTTTTTGAAATTGTAACAGGTATTTCAAATACACCTGGAACAGATATAATTTTAATTATATTTGATTTAGGAATTAAACTTAGGGCACTGCTCAGTAATCCTTTTGATATATCTTTATAATAATCTGCAATAACTATTAAATATTTTTTTTTCATTAAATTAATTCCTGTTTAGTAATCTTTATATCATATCCTTCTAAACCAATAACTTTTTTCGGTGATTTAGTAATCAAAATCATATTCTTAATTTTTAAATCTTTAATTATTTGAGCACCTATTCCATAGTTTCTTATGAGTTTATCATTACCTCTTTTATAAAATTCTTTGTTTTTGTAATCTTTCAGAGTTTGAGTAACAGATCGTAGATTAGAATCTTTAATAAAAACTAAAACACAACAAGAATATTTTTTAAAATAATTTAAAGTTTTATTAAATGAATTTGGCAATTGTTGACTTATTAAATAATTTTGAACTACATTAGACGAAATTACTCTAACTCTAGGTGTAACTCCTTTTTTAATATTTCCCTTTATTAATGCAAAATGCTCTGCACCGTCTAATAAATTTTCATATATTCTTATTTTATATTTTTGATCTTTTACTTCAATATTACTTTGTTTTTTAAGTCGTATTAATTTTTCTTTTTTAAGTCTGTAAGCAATTAAATCTTCAATTTTTCCAATTTTAAGTTTATGTTTTTTGGCAAAATTAAAAAGATTGTCACCTTTTGCCATTGTCCCATCTTCATTCATAATCTCACATATAACCGCTGAATTATTTTTTTTTGCTAATCTAGATATATCAACTGATGCCTCTGTATGTCCTGCTCTAACTAATACCCCACCATCTTTAGCTATAATTGGAAAGATATGGCCTGGTGAAACAATGTCGTTTTTATTTGCATTTTTTTTTGATGCAATTTTTATTGTTCTTGATCTATCTTTTGCAGAAATACCTGTGGTAATTCCTTTTTTTGCCTCTATTGAAATTGTAAATGCAGTTTTGTTTCTTGATTGATTGATAGGGGACATTAAACTTAAATTTAATCTTTTTGCCTGAACACTATCTAAAGCAAGACAAATTAATCCACGGCCATACTTAGCCATAAAATTTATATTTTTTGCATTACTGTCAGAAGTGGAAATAACTAAATCACCTTCATTCTCTCTTTTTTCATCATCTACAAGAATAAACATGCCACCTTTTTTGGCTACATTAATTATTTGCTCAATTTTAGCAAAATTATTTTTTTTCATTAAAATAATTTCTAACGTATTTAGATAGGATATCTATCTCAATATTTACCAGACTTGATATCTTTAATTTCGATAGATTTGTTTCTTTATATGTATGTGGGATAATCCAAATTTGAAATCCTTTTTTTGTAACTTTTGAAATTGTAAGCGATATACCATTTACACTTATAGATGCTTTTTCTATTAAGTGTTTTCTTTCTTTCTTAGGAATTTCAAATTCAAAAACATAAGATTTATCAACCCTTGAGATATTCAACACTTTACCAACAGTATCTACATGGCCTTGACAAATATGACCTGAAATTTTAGTTCCATACTTTAAAGGTAATTCTAGGTTTATAATATCTCTAGGTTTTAAAAATTTAAACTTTGATCGCTTGATTGTTTCATTTGAAAGATAAAATTCCATATTTTTTTTTTTAAAAGAAATCAATGTTAAGCACACACCATCACAAGCTACTGATAAACCCATATCTCTACTTGAAACTTTAAGGTTACTTTTTACAAAAATATTAAGCCCCTTATCTCTTTTGACAATTTTAGAAATAGACCCTTGATTATATATAATTCCGTTAAACATATTATTTGTTATAGAGGGTTATTGTATCTTTTCCATAATAAGAATTAAGATTTTGTCTAAATGGATATTTTTTACTTAAGATATTTAATCCATTAAATTTAACAAAATCTGAGTTTGTTGGTAGTTTTTTTTGACTTTCGAATAAATAAAATTCATTAAATATTTTATTCTTTAATAAGTTTGTTGTGAGAAGATCTCCTCCTTCCACTAAAGTATTTCTAAAACCCAAAGAATAAAGTTTTTTCATAATTTGTTTTAGATCTAGTTGCTTACTATTTTTTAATTTTACTTTAATGAGTCCTATTTTCTTTTTTTTAAACATAGAAATTCTTGACTTATTTGCTTTATTATAAAAAATTATAGTATTTTTTTTATTAGCTGACTTAAAAATATAAGTATTTTTGTTTAAATTTAAGTTGTTGTCTAAGATAATTCTTACTGGAGAAAATTTTTCAAAACTTTTTATTCTGCAATTTAATTTTGGATTATCAATATTTATAGTTTTACTTGAAGTCATTATTGAATCATTTTTATATCTTAATAAATGAGTAAATTTATCAGAATACTGATTGGTTATTTTTGTCTTAAATTTACTATAAATAAGTTTGTTTTTTGAAATAGCTATCTTTCCAGTAACAAAAGGCTTTTTATTTTTTCTATTAAAAAAATATGGATTATAAAATTTTTTTACTTTATCTTTAAGAAGACCTGTCGAAACATTAATTTTATGGGATTTTAAAATTTTAAAACTTTTTTTTCTCACTCTTATATCAGTATCTTCAAGTGCGTAAACAACTTCAGATATTTTTGATTTAATTATTTCATTTGTGCATGGTGGAGTTACACCTTGGTGATTGCATGGTTCCAATGTGACATACATTTTTGCACCACTAAGTTTTTCATTACAATTTTTAATTGCATTAAATTCTGCATGTGGTCTACCATTATAAGAAGTTTGACCAATTGAAATAATATTGTTGTTTTTAACTATTACACAACCAACAGATGGATTAGTTCCTGTTAATCCTTGTCGAGATCTTGCCAAGTCCAAGGCAATTTCCATGAATAGTTTATCTGTTTTTGTAAATTTATTTTTTTTTGAAGACATCTATCTTGTCCACGAATTGAACAAAGTCTTGTTCTTCTCTGAAGTTACGATAAACAGATGCAAAACGGACATAAGCAACTGGATCTAATTCTTTTAAACCTTCCATTACCATTGTGCCAATTGTACTTGTTGAAATTTCACTTTGACCAAGTTCTTCTAAAGCTCTTGAAATTTTACTAATAAATTTTTCAGCGGTTCCAGTATCTATAGGCCTTTTTTTTAGGGCGATATATATTGATTTAGATAGTTTATCTCTATCAAATGCTGATTTTCTCCCATTCTTTTTAACTACCATCAGCTCTCTAAACTGAATTCTTTCAAATGTGGTAAATCTTTCGCCACATACACACATTCTTCTTCTTCTTATAGCAGTACCATCTTCAGTAGGACGTGAGTCAACTACAGAGGTCTCACCTTTTTTTTCACAGGGGCAAATCATTAATTAAAGATTCTTATATATCGGAAACGAAGAAGTTAAAGCAATAACTTCATTTCTAACTTCATCTTCTACTTTACTGTTATCATCTGGGTTTTCTGATAATCCTTTGAGAGTTTTTGTAATCAATTCACCCACTTTCTTACATTCATTTAAACCAAAACCACGTGTTGTAATAGCTTGAGTTCCAAGTCTTATACCGGATGTTACCATAGGTTTTTCTGTATCAAAAGGAATTCCATTTTTATTACAAGTAATATTAGCTCTGGATAAGCTTTCAGCAGCTAAGTTACCTTTTACATTGTAAGGGCGTAAGTCAACCAACATAAGATGGGTATCCGTTCCATCAGAATAAATTTTAAAACCATTATTTTTCAAAGTTTCTGCTAAAATTTTAGCATTTGCTAACACAGATTTAATATAGTCTTGAAAATCAGGCTGAAGAGCTTCTAAAAAACCAGCTGCTTTAGCTGCAATGACGTGCATTAATGGGCCACCCTGGTAGCCAGGAAAAACTGCTGTATTAAATTTTTTTGATAATTCTTCATGATTAGTTAAAATTATTCCACCCCTTGCACTTCTAAAAACTTTATGCGTAGTAGATGTTACTACATGAGCATAGTCACATGGGTTTGGATATCCTTTTCCAGCAACTAAACCTGAAAAATGTGCCATATCAACCATTAGATATGCACCAACTTTATCTGCAATTTCTCTAAATCTTTTAAAATCTATAACTCTGGAATATGCACTTCCACCTGCAATTATCAATTTTGGTTTATGTTCTAAGGCAAGTTTTTCAACATTGTCATAATCTATAAGTTCAGATTTTTTATCAACATCATACCCTATCGGATTAAACCATTTTCCTGACATTGAAATTTTTAAACCATGAGTGATATGACCTCCTGAATTTAAACTCATACCCATAAAAGTATCACCAGGTTTTAATAGCGCCAAAAATACAGCACCATTAGCCTGTGCTCCTGAGTGTGGCTGCGCATTGGCAAATTTACAATTGAAAAGTTTTTTTAATCTTTCTATTGCTAAATTTTCAGCAACATCAACATGTTCACAACCATTATAATATCTTTTACCAGGGTAACCTTCTGCGTATTTATTAGTTAGCACTGAACCTTGAGCCTCTAATACTGCTTGAGAAACAATATTCTCTGAAGCAATCAATTCTATATGTTGTTGCTGTCTCAAGAGTTCATCTTGAATTGCCTTGTAAAGGTCTGGGTCTTTTGAAGACAAACTGTCTTCAAAAAAACTTTTATAACTATCATTTATATAATTTTTTTCACTAGACATTATATTTTTTTAATCCTTTTTAAGTGTCTACCGCCTTCAAATTTAGTATTCAAAAAAACACCAACACAATTTAAAGCATTTTTTTTAGTTAACAACCTTGAACCTAATGTAATGATATTTGCATCATTATGCAATCTTGATAATTTTGTTGATTTTAAATTAAAACATTGAGCAGCACGAATATTCTTATGTTTATTTGCAGCTATATTCATCCCCATTCCAGATCCACAAACTAAAATTCCAACATTATTTTTGCTAATTTTTACTTTTCTAGCAACCTTATGAGCATAATCGGGGTAATCTACTCTGTTATCAGAGGACGGTCCTAAATCAAAATAATTCATTTTTTTTTTAATTAAATGTTTTTTAATGATTTCCTTTAATTTAAAGCCAGCGTGATCAGAAGAAATATATATTTTTTTCAAACTAATTAAATTTATAATCAAGAACACAAGCTACAAGGTGAATTCTATTTTCTTCACCTCCATTAAATGCATTGTGATATTTAGTATTATTTGTAACCCATACAGAACCATCTGCGGGCATATGTTTTGCAACATTATCTATTACCATTAAACAACCTGGGTTAGTAATAATTGGTATATGAAGTCTTGGCTCAGGATCTCTATGCCAACTCAAAGTAGATCTTGGCTCTTTTAAAAGAATTCTTATTCTACCCAATTTATATCTTGAGGAAAGCACATCATAAACTTCCTTAAAATATGTGTTTTCATAATCTTTAATAAATTCAGAATATTGCGACTCATCAACCTTAATATCTCTTGACACTTCTTTTCCAGTTTTATCTGGCTTAGTCCAATAAACTCCTCTAGCCTTGCTGCCTTTGATTGAATCTGGATCACCAGGGATTTGAGTTAGCGAAATGGCACCAAAGTGAGTTACACCACCACCATCATCAAATTTTTTAATATTTACAATTTGATTGTATGCTTCCTGCAACTTATCTATGTCAAATTTTATGTTCTGTTTTTGAAAATCACTGAAATCTAAAATTCTTTCCTCTTTTTTTATATTCAGGTCTACAATTTTTGTGTTATCTATAGTCATCGAAATTGTTTTTTACTTATAATTTTATTTATTTGTATAATACTTTTGTCGCATTAATAAAGTATATTTAAACATGATTACAGGAAAATATCCAAATTTAAGATTACGAAGAAACAGAAAGGAATCGTGGACTAGAAGGTTGGTTCAAGAAAACACACTCAGTCCAAATGATTTTATATTACCAATTTTCTTAATAGATGGATCAAACAAAAAAGAATCAATATCTACGATGCCAGGTGTTTTTAGATACACAATAAATAGAGTTTCTCAAATAGTAGATAAAGCAATTAAAAAAGGTATTCCAATGGTTGCTCTTTTTCCTAAAACAAAAAATACTTTAAAAAATGATTTGGGCACTGAGTCATTAAATGAAAATAATTTAGTTTGCAGGGCCATACTAGAAATTAAAAAAAAATACAAAAACCAAATTGGAATTATGTGTGATGTTGCTTTAGATCCTTATACATCACATGGTCATGATGGATTAATAAAGTCTAATCAAATAATTAATGATGAAACAATTGAAGTACTAATAAATCAATCTCTATTACAGGCTGAAATGGGATGTGATGTTCTTGCTCCTTCAGACATGATGGATGGGAGAATAGGAAAAATAAGAAAAGCACTTGATAATTCTAATTTTAAAAATACTCAAATTTTATCCTATGCAGCAAAGTATGCCTCTAGTTTTTATGGACCTTTTAGAGATGCTGTTGGTTCTAAAAACTCCCTTAAGGGTGATAAAAAAACTTATCAAATGGACTTTAGAAATAGTGATGAGGCTATGCGTGAAGTTGCTTTAGATATAAAGGAAGGTGCAGATATGATTATGGTTAAACCAGGGATGCCATATTTGGACATAATTAAATCAATAAAACAAAAATTTAAAATTCCAGTATTGGCATACCAAGTTTCTGGTGAATATAGTCTTTTAGAAACTGCTATTAATAAAAAACTAATACAAAAAAACGCAGTTTATGAAAGTTTAGTCTCTTTTAAACGTTCAGGAGCAAATGCCATTGTCTCATATTACGCTGATAGAATAGACAAAATTTTAGAATAATTATTTCAAAGAATTTAAAAAATTTAATCTACTATTAGGATAATTTAAATTATTTGGTTTCAAGACTGTTTTATCCAAATAGTCTCCAACCAATTTTAATCCACTTAATAAAATATTAATATCTGTTACCTCTAAATCTTTCTCGATAAGAAAGTTAGGAACATATTTCTTTTCAGTATAAGAAGCTGCAAAATAAACGGTTTTATTATCTTCTAAATTTTTTTCTACCAAATTTTCTAACTCAAGATCATAACCTAGTAATTTTAGTAACTCTAATTCCCAGAAAATATATTTTTTAAGCCAGTTTTGTTCATTTAATAAATTAAAAAGGCCTTCGATAAGAGAATAAACTTTTTTATTTGCTTGTGCTTCTGCAGTTAATATTTTTATTAAATTCATTGCTGAAGTAATACAAGAAAGCTTTTGCTTATGATCAAAATAAAATGGACTGTAAGCATTCAAAATTTCAATTTTAAAATAACCGATTCTATTATCGTTTTTTGAGTTATAGTTAATATGGAGTTTATTGCCCACTTGAAGATAATTTTTAATTTTTTTAGATGTTCCTCCAAATATAATGCCTGAAACTTTACCCCTGTCAAAAGTATATAATTCAGCAATTATGGAGTTTTCACTATACCTACTTTTGCTAACTAAAAAACCTTGATCAATCCAATTCATATTTTTTTCAATTTATATTTTTTAGACATTCGATAGCAGCATTTTGCTCAGCATCTTTTTTTGATTTACCTGATGATATAAAAAATTTCGTATTAGGAAGCTTAACTCCAACTTTAAAAATAGGCTTATGACGTGGACCAGTATTAGAAATTACTTTATAGGTTGGTAATTTTTTAAATTTTTTTAAAGCTAGTTCTTGAAGTTTTGTTTTTGCATCAATTTGAGTAACAACACTTTTTTCAATATGACTACTCCAAAGCTTTAAGATAACTTTTTCTGCTATATTTAATCCTTTGTCTAAGTAAATAGCTCCCATTAATGCCTCACAACTATCTGAAATAATTTTGTCTTCAATTTTAATAATTTTATTTTTTGGGTTGAAAGTTTTTATGTATTTTTCTAATTCTATTGCTTTTGCAACTTCTAAACATGTTTTTTTATTCACTAAAGATGCAAATTTTTTATCGAGTATACCTTCCTTTTCATCGGGATAGATTTTTAGAAGTTTTTGGGCAATAACTAAGCCAAGTATTCTATCCCCTAAAAATTCAATCTTTTCATTGTTTTCACTTGGGTTAAAACTTTTGTGAGTTAATGATTGGATTAACAAATTAATATTTTTAAATTTTATGTTTAGTTTTTTTTGTAATTTTGGATAATTTATTTTCATCAATTAATTTTATCAAATGTTCTATTAAATCTAATTGACTTATGCCATTTCCAAATTTCAAAGATACTACCAACCTGTCTATCAGATGAAAAAAAAATAAACTGGGCTTTACCCACTAGATTGTCTTTATGAACATAACCAACACTTGTTAAATATCTACTGTCTTTAGAGCAATCTCTATTATCACCTAAAAAAAAATAATGGTTATCAGGGACAGTAAAGACGTCTGAATTCTGGAAGGTGTATTCTTTTAAGTAGACTGTGTGAAATTTTTTTCCATTTGGTAATTTTTCTTCAAATTTATAAACATCGATAATTTCACTTCCACAATAAATATTACTTTTACTAGGTGTTTTTGACTTTAATATTTCACTGCTATTTAAATATACGTTAGAGTCTATAAATTGAATCTTATCACCTGGTAGACCAATAAGTCTTTTTATATAGTCTGTTCTATTGTCTGCTGGTGTTTTGAACACAACTACATCTCCACGTTCAGGACTATTGAACATTACTCTTTTGCTGAGTATCGGAGGACTAAAAGGAAAAGAATGCTTACTATAGCCGTAAGAATATTTTGTAACAAACAACCTATCGCCTACTAGCAATGTTGGTTCCATCGATGATGAAGGGATATAAAATGGTTGAATTAAAAGAGATCTTATTACTATGGCAATTACTAAAGCATAAAATAAGGTTTTTATATTTTCTGAAAAAAAACTTTTATCTATCTTCATACTGATTGAATAATTGCAAAAGCTGTTGAATAATCTTTCTCATCAGAAATTGACAAAAAAGAATTAAATTTCTTAATTTTATACTTTTTTTGAACAATTTTTATAATTTTTTTATTTTTAGCATATTTAGGCTTTCCTTTTTTATCACTTACAATCTCAATATCTTTAAAGTTTAAATTTTCAGAAAATCCAGTTCCTAACGCTTTAGAAAAAGCTTCCTTTGCAGCGAATCTTTTAGAAAAATAAGCAACTTTATTTTTAACATTTTTAGATAGTTTGAGTTCATTGCTACTATAAACGCGGGTTTTAAATTTATTATTTTGAATTGATTTTTTGATCCTATTATTTTCAATTATGTCGACCCCAATTCCCAAAATTTTCATATTATTTTAACAATTTTTTGAAATTTTTAATTACTCTTGAAAATCCATAAAATATAGACTCACCTATTATAAAGTGACCAATATTATATTCCTCAATTTCCTTAATTTTTGACAGTAATTTAGTGGTTTTGTAATCGAGACCATGTCCTGCATGGACTTCTATCCCAAAAGAATTTGCAAGTTTTGAACTTTTGATAATTCTATTAAGCTCATTGGTGTGATTTATCTTTGACTTAATTTTGTTTGATAATTTTCCTGTGTGGATTTCAATGCAATCAACCTTAAGTAATTTAGCGAGCTTAATATCATTTAATGAAGGATTTATAAATAAACTAGTTCTTATTTTAGCCTTTTTAAATTTAAAAATAATTGTTTTTAATTTACCAAAGTTTTTTTTTATATCTAAACCTCCTTCTGTGGTAATTTCCCTTCTATTTTCTGGAACTATACAAATGTAATCTGGTTTCATTTTAAGTGCATTTGAAATAATATCTTTGTTCATAGATACTTCTAGATTAACTAATACCTTTTTCAAATCGCAGATACTTTTTGCATCCTTATCTTTAATATGCCTTCTGTCTTCTCTAAGATGTATAGTTACAGAGTCTGCTCCACATTTTACCACATGTAGTGCGGCATAGATCGGGTCAGGGTGCCACTCACCTCTAGCATTTCTTAATGTTGCAACATGATCAATATTTACACCTAATCTTTTCACTTAATAAATCTACTTCCTGGAGTTGTTATAGGTACAGATTTAAGTATTTCAGGTAATTTTTTTGAACTGTATACAGGTACATCAATTTTTAAATGGGAAATAATTTTGGTTTTTATTTTCAGAGATTTTTTAGAAGATCTATCTATAATAGATGCAAATCCCAATAATTTAGCATTAGCTTTTTTTATTAATTTAACACATTCTAAACTAGATTTTCCAGTTGTTATAACATCTTCTATAATTAAAACTTTAGCACCTTTATTAATACTAAAACCTCTTCGTAGTGTAAAATTACCCTTAACCCTCTCGCAAAAAATTGTTTCCTTTTTCAAAAGTCTGCCAATTTCATAACCAATTATTATTCCACCCATAGCTGGGGCAAG
This sequence comes from uncultured Pelagibacteraceae bacterium, assembly GCA_902594635.1. Taxonomy (GTDB): domain Bacteria; phylum Pseudomonadota; class Alphaproteobacteria; order Pelagibacterales; family Pelagibacteraceae; genus Pelagibacter. The sequence continues at coordinate 56,498 of CACJMX010000003.1, read as the reverse complement.
AATTAAATCTATTTTTTTATATTTTTTTTTAATTTGACTTGCTAGTGATTTGCAAATTTCTTCTGCTAGATATGGAAAACTAAGAAGTTTTGCACATTGTATATATTTTGATGAGTGTAAACCGGATGATAAAATGAAGTGTCCTTCCAACAAAGCATTAGTTTTTTTTAAAATATTTAAGGATTTTTTGTGTGAAAGCATTTCTTTTTTCTTCGTGTCTAATTATCTTAAATTTTATACCTTTTTGCTTTAGCACTGCAATAAAATTTGTAAAATTTTTAAGGTTTCTTATGATTAGTTTGAATTTAAAATTAATATAATTTGGGTTTTTGCCTACCATCTCCAAACTAGATATATTTAGTTTATGACTTCCAATCAGTGAACTAATATCTCCAAGTTGACCTGGTTTGTCAGGCAATGACATCCATAATGTTGTATTATATTTTTTTATTTTCTCCTCTTTTTGCTCACCTTTATCATGCCAATAACGTCTTATAGCTGCTCTTGCTTTTCCAGTTTTTGTAGTAGGTATCCAGTGAAGTGATGGTGAATTATTTTTTGAGGTAATGATATTAACACGGTCACCATTATGAAGAATTGTTTGTAAGTCACTTTTATTACCATTTATTTCACATCCTGTAGCAGAGTTACCAATCTTGGTATGAACAGCATAGGCAAAATCTATAGCAGTAGCTTCTTTTGGTAATTTAATCACTGAACCTTTAGGAGTAAAACAAAAAACGTTTTCCTGAAACATCTGCAGTTTTGTGTACTCATATGAGTGTTCTGGATTTTCATTTTTTTCAATTATTTCAACTAGATCTTTCAACCAGTCGTATTCTTTCCAGCTTAGTGAATTAAATTTTTCTGAAGATTTATATTTCCAATGTGATGCTATGCCTCTTTCAGCAAATTCATGCATTTCTTTTGTTCTTATTTGTATTTCAATAGGTTTCTTATTTGAACCAATTACTGAAGTATGTATAGACTCATAACCATTAATTTTTGGGGATGATATATAATCTTTAAATTTTCCAGGAATACAATTCCATTTTTTATGGAAAATTCCTAATGTTTTGTAACAGTCATCAATATTTTTTAAAATTACTCTAAATCCAATAATGTCAGTTACCTGTTCTAGTGAAACTCTTTTTTTTTGAACTTTTCTCCATATAGAAAAAGGTGTTTTTTCTCTTCCATAAATCTCTACGTTAAGGTGATTTTCATTTAAAATAGAACTCAATTCAAATGAAAGTTCTTCAAAAAGGTTTTTCTTATCTAGTTTAATCTCATCTAATCTTTTTTTTATTAATTTTCTTGCATCATTATTTAAAATTTCAAAAGATAAATCTTCAAGCTCATCACGAATTCTATGCATTCCCATTCTATCTGCCAAGGGTGCATAAATTTCCATCGTTTCTTGTGCAATTCTCTTTCTTTTATCCTCTTTAGTTATTGCTTTAATTGTTCTCATATTATGAAGTCGATCAGCAATCTTAACTAATAGAACCCTGATATCTTTAGAGGTTGCTAAAATTAGTTTTCTAAAGTTTTCCGCCTTTGAATTAAAACTTGCAGTGTTTTCAAAAACTGAAATTTTTGTAACTCCATCGACTAGATCAGCAACTTCTGGTCCAAATTCATTTTTGATTGTTTCATAAGTAGCAAAAGTATCTTCAATAGTGTCGTGTAATAAACCAGTGGTTATTGTTGCACTGTCTAATTTTAATTCTGTAAGAATATTAGCAACTTCAATTGGATGAACAGAATAAGGATCACCAGAAGCTCTTTTTTGATTTTGATGTGCCTTCACAGCAAAGTTATATGCTTTATCTAATCTCTCATGATTGAGAAATTTATTATACACTTTTACTTTATTTATGAGTTCGTTCGAATTCAACATTCTGTACTATATCATTAAATTAAATTTGTTTAATAGATGTAATATCGTCCATAGGTAATGATGAAATTAAGGTCTTAATATCTAATTTTTTAGATGGGTGTTTCCATTTTTTTTCAATCTCAAATAAGGGAATTAAAACAAAATTTCTTTTATGCATTCTAGCATGAGGTAAATTAAGCTTACTTTTGATATTTAATTTCATTCCATTATAATCAATAATATCTATATCACATATTCTTGGTGAGTTTTTTTTCGATTTTTTTCTGCCTAAATTTACTTCTATTTCTTTACATATATTAAGTAATTTTAAGGGACTATGATTGCATTTAACTTTTAATAATATATTTAAATATTTTGGATATTTCGGATTGGGCCAGGATGGTGTTTCATAATAATTTGAAACTGAAAGAAAATTTATATTATTTTGTTTTAAAAAAAATTTAGCTTTTTCAATATTCTCTTTCCTTACTCCAAGATTGGATCCGACTGCTAAATAAACCGTTTTAGCTAGATCTTCTGATATATCTTGATTTTTCACGGTTCCAGTCTCTATTTTTTTTAGTAGCTCTTTTATCGTATTGTTTTTTACCTTTGGCAACTGCTAGTTCAATTTTAGCTTTCCCTTTTTTAAAATACATTTTTGTTGGCACAATAGTAAAACCATCTCTCTGCATTTTTCCAATAAGTTTATTTATTTCTCTTTTGTTTAATAAAAGTTTTCTTTCATCTGTTGGATTGTGATTTGAATAGCTTGCTTGTTTATATGGAGAGATATGTGAATTAATAAGAACTATTTCACCTTTTTTTTCATCAGCATATGCATCAGCTATATTAACTTTACCATCTCTAATAGATTTTATCTCTGAACCCTTTAAAACTATTCCTGCCTCTAAAAGATCTTCAAAAAAATAATTAAAACTTGCTTTTCTATTTAAACAAATGATCTTTAAACCAGGATTGGTTTTTTTGTTCATTAAATAAGTTTTGCAGTCTCTATGGCTTTTTTTACAATTATTTTAGTCTCTTCAGTTACTTTAACTAATGGTAATCTCACCTCATCATCACACAAATTCATCAATTTAGCTGCATATTTAACTGGACTAGGATTGCTTTCAACAAACATTGCAGTATGAACTGGTTGTAAAATATTATCTAACTCTTTTGCTTTTGCAAGATCCTCGTCTTTTCTAGATATTGAATTTTTTTGGAATTCTGAACAAAGTTTTGGTGCAATATTTGCAGTCACACTAATAGTGCCTACTCCACCTCTTTTGTTAAATTCAAATGCATTATCATCATTTCCAGTTAATTGAATAAAGTCTTTACCCATTTTATTTAATTGTTGATTAACTCTATCTAGGTCGCCAGTAGCATCTTTTACACCAACAATATTTTTTAGTTCATATAATCTTGCCATGGTATCAACCGACATATCAATTACTGATCTGCCTGGAATATTATAAATTATAATAGGGATCCCACATTTATCATTAATCGCTTTGTAATGTTGGTACAGCCCTTCTTGTGTAGGCTTATTATAATATGGCGTTACAACTAAGGCACCATTTGCTCCTGCCTTTTCAGCATGAGAGGTTAAGGATATTGCCTCCTCTGTAGAATTAGATCCTGTTCCAGCGATAACAGGTATTTTTCCATTACTCTCTTTAATACATAAATCAATTACACGTTCATGTTCAGTATGACTGAGGGTTGGAGATTCTCCAGTAGTGCCTGCTGGAACTAGCCCAGACGTGCCATTATCAATGTGAAAATGAATGAGCTTTATATATGCAGCTTCATCTAAACCATTATTTTTAAATGGAGTGATTAAGGCAACATTTGATCCTTTAAACATAAATACTTATAACATAGTTTACAGATTCATATACTAAAAGATTATGTGCAAAAAAATATTAGTTATTATTGGAATGGTCTTATTTGTTTCTTTTAAAATAACTAACCTACATGCAGATAGCTTACAAATTATTCCGCCTCAAAAACCAACTTTATCATCAGAAGAGAAAATTAAAAAAATATCAAAAAATATTATTACACCTCTTAAAAAACCTTCAAAATTAAAAAAAGTTGAAAAAAAAATTGTTACTAAGGAATTCAAAGAGAAAAAGTTAAGTTTTAAAGTACCTAAAAAAAAACCAACTGTAGCAGGAGTAACAACTCGTAAAAACATTAAAATATCAAAATATTATAGCAAAAAGGATTTTGGTTTAGCAAAAAAGGCGATATCTGAAATGCAAAAAAGTAAATGGGCCTCAGCTTTAAGTATTTCCAAAAAAGCTAAGGATAAATCAATTTATAATTTTATCCAATGGAGACATCTATTAACAACAGGTAATCAAGCCTCTTTTTATGATTACAAACTTTTTATAGATAGTAACCCTGAATATCCAAGAATAGATAGATTGAGATATTTGGCTGAACATAAATTATCTACAGCTAATGTTTCTCCTAAGAAAATTATAAATTGGTTTGGAACAAAAGAACCACTTAGTGGATTTGGTAAAATGATATTAGGTGAAAGTTTCTTGCTAATTGGTGACAAATCTAAGGGTACAAAGTTGATTAAAGAGGGATGGATCACTGCTAAATTATCTAAAAACGAATTAAAATTTTTTAGAAAAAAATTCAAGAAAAGTCTAAATGCCGATGATTATATTAAAAGAGCAGATTACCTTGCATGGAATGGAAAGCATTGGGATCTTAAAAGATTAACCAGATATTTACCAAAAGATTATGAGCTTTTATATACAGCTAGACAAATTCTAATAAGCAAGGGATACGGTGTTGATCAAGCAATCAAAAATGTTCCTCAAAAATTAAAAAATGATGCGGGTCTTAATTATGACCGTTTAAAATGGCGAAGAAAAAAAGGTCGAGTAGACTCTTCAACAGAAATTTTACTTAAGATTAGAAATGATAAAGATTATTTAGTAATGCCAGAGAAATGGTGGAAAGAGAGAGAAATAATATCACGCGCTTTAATTTATAAAAAAAAATATGAAATTGCCTATAAAATATCAAGTAATCACGGTATGAGTGAAGGGCCAGATTTTGCAGCTGCAGAATGGATGAGTGGCTGGATAGCTTTGAGTTTTTTAAATGATCCTTTAACCGCTAAAAATCATTTTAAGAATTTTTATGATAACGTGAACTATCCAATTAGTACTTCCAGAGGAGCTTATTGGCTTGCTAGTGCTTATGAAAAACTTGGAGACAAAGAACAATCCAATAAATGGTATTTAGAAGCATCAAAATATTTAACTACTTATTATGGTCAATTAGCATTTTTAAAGATCAATCCAAATGGAAAATTTGAGCTTAATAAAGATATGGAAGTTGATAAAAAATATAGACTTATTTTTTTCAATAAAGAACTGGTTAAAATTACTTATCTTTTAGATGAGCTGAAAAAAGATAAATATACTAAATTTATTCTAAGGCACCTGGCGAATGACAATGTTTCTAAAGGCAGTGAGGTATTGGCAGCCGAACTTGCAACAAATATAAATAGATATGACTTTGCTATACAAGTTTCTAAAATTGCATCATATCAAAAAAGATTTCATAATAAATTTAATTACCCAATTATAAGTACACCAAAAAATATTAACGGTAGAAAAATCCCAGATAGTGCTTTAATTTTATCTATTATCAGACAAGAAAGTGAGTTTGATTTAGAAGCTAACAGTCATGCAGGTGCAAAAGGTTTAATGCAACTAATGCCCTACACCGCCAAATTGGTTTCTAAACAAGCTAAACTTCCTTATTCAAAATCAAGATTAACAACAGATCCTGAATACAACATTAATTTAGGTTCTCATTATATTGCAGGACTTATTTTGCAGTATGACGGTGCATACCCTTTTGCTGTTGCTGCTTACAATGCAGGACCAAACCGAGTTAAGTATTGGAAAAAAATTAATAAAAATCCACAAAAGAAACAAATTAATTACGTTGACTGGGTTGAGTTAATAAAATTTAGGGAAACACGTAACTATGTTCAGCGTGTCATGGAAAATTATAATGTCTACAGGTACATATTAGAACAAAGACCAATTCCAATGAGAGATTTCTTTAAAGACCGTCCCCTTTTTTAGTGGCGGAAGAGGAGGGATTCGAACCCTCGGTACAAGTTTCCTCGCACGGTCATTTAGCAAACGACTGGTTTCAGCCTCTCACCCACTCTTCCGTATGACATTGTGTAATAAGCGATTGTATTGAAAATTCAATGTTTATAAAGTAATTATTCAATATTATGAGAAATAAGTACTCTATATTTTCTTTGTTCAAAAATGCTTTGTCATATCATGAAAATTGGCAAAGAGCTTGGAAAGATCCAGCACCTAAAAAAGAATATGATGCTGTAATCATTGGTGGTGGTGGTCACGGTTTAGCGACTGCGTACTATTTAGCAAAAAAACATAACATGCAAAATATTGCGGTGGTAGAAAAAGGTTGGATTGGTGGTGGAAATACTGGTCGTAATACAACAATAATCAGATCGAATTATTTATGGGATGCTAGCGCTGGATTATATGATCATGCACTAAAAATCTGGGAAGGTTTATCTCAAGAACTAAACTACAATGTTATGTTTAGTCAAAGAGGTGTAATGAATCTTGCTCATAATTTACAAGATGTGAGAGATTTAAAAAGAAGAACTCACGCTAATAGATTAAATGGTATAGATGCAGTTTATTTAAATACTGAAGAGGTAAAGAAGTTTTGTCCAATTATCAATACCTCGCAAGATATAAGATATCCAGTTTTAGGGGGTACCTTACAAAAAAGAGCAGGTACAGCAAGACATGATGCTGTTGCATGGGGTTATGCAAGAGGTGCGGACGAAATGGGAGTTGATATTATTCAAAATTGTGAAGTTAAAGGAATTAAAAGAAATGGTGATGAAGTTGAAGGTATAGAGACAACAAAAGGATTTATTAAAACAAAAAAAATTGGTGTAGTAGCAGCAGGACACTCAAGTGTAATTGCTAATATGGCAGGAGTAAGATTACCTCTTGAGAGCAAGCCATTACAAGCGCTAGTTTCTGAACCTGTAAAGCCAATTATCGATACTGTTGTTATGTCAAATGCTGTTCATGCTTATGTTAGTCAATCAGATAAAGGTGAGCTTGTTATAGGTGCTGGTACAGATGATTATATCTCTTATTCTCAAAAAGGTAGCCATCAAATTGTGGAAGGAACGTTAAATGCAATTTTAGAATTATATCCGATTTTTAGTCGTATGAGAATGCTTAGACAATGGGGTGGTATCGTTGATATATGTCCAGATGCAAGTCCTATTCTTAGCAAAACGTCTATTAAAGGATTATACTTTAATTGTGGTTGGGGTACAGGAGGTTTTAAAGCAACACCTGGTTCTGGAGATTTATTTGCTCATACTATTGCTAACGACGAACCTCATAAACTAAATGCTGCATTTAATTTAAATAGATTTGTAAGTGGTGACCTTGTAGATGAACATGGTGCTGCTGCAGTTGCTCATTAATGTTTTTAATTAATTGTCCATACTGTGGAGAAAGAGATCAGCAAGAATTTAAAGCTGGTGGAGAAGCACACATCGAAAGACCAAAACAACCAACTGAACTAAGTGATGATCAATGGGCAGAATACTTATTTATGAGAAAAAATATTAAAGGTGTACAGTTTGAAAGGTGGAACCATGCCCATGGTTGTCGAAAATGGTTTAATATGGCAAGAGATACATCTAATGATGAAATAAAAGCAATTTATAAAATGGGTGAAAAACCACCTCCACAATAATAATATGACCAAAAATCTACGGGTAAAATCAAGTGAGTTTATAGATGAGACTAGTAGAATTTCATTTAAGTTTGATGGAAAAACATACTATGGTTTTAAAGGTGATACCTTGGCCTCTGCTTTACTTGCAAGTAATGTTCATTTAATTGGTAGAAGTTTTAAATATCATCGACCACGAGGAATTATGACATCAGGTTCAGAGGAACCGAATGCAATTGTTCAAGTAAATCCTAATTCAAATATTACAGAACCAAACGCAAGAGCAACAGAAATAGAAATTTACGAGGGTTTAGAGACAACCAGCCAAAATTGTTGGCCAAGTGTTAATTTTGATATTGGTGGAATAAATAACTTTCTAGCTCCCTTCTTGCCTGCTGGCTTTTATTATAAAACATTTATGTGGCCTAAAAGTTTTTGGGAGAAATATGAATTCTTCATTAGACATTCTGCTGGATTAGGTAAATCACCAACTAAAAGAGATCCCGATATATATGACCATAGAAATATTCATTGTGATGTATTAGTAGTAGGAGCTGGGATATCTGGAATATTAGCAGCAAAGAATGCAGCTAAAAATAATTACAAAACGTTACTTATAGATGAAAAAAATGAACTTGGTGGATCAACAATTTTTGAAACAAATGAAAATAAAAAAATTAACAATACATTTTCATCTGAATGGTTAAAGAAAGAAATTAGTGAAGTAAAAAATATTAAAAATCTTGAAATTAAAACTAGAACTAGCGTTGCTGCATATCACCAATATAATTATCTTCTTGCAAGAGAAAATTTAACTGATCATTTGGAAAAAAAAGATAAAAAAAATAAAATTAGACAAAGACTTCTTAAAATTAGAGCTAAAAAAGTTATCTTAGCAACTGGTGCACTAGAAAGACCATTGGTATTTAACAACAATGATAGACCTGGAATTATGCTTTCCTCAGCTGTGAAGAAATATATTGATTTTTATGGTGTTGCTTGTGGGAAAAAAAATATTTTTTTTACAAACAATGATAGCGCTTATGAAAGTGCTCTATCTTTGCACAACAAAGGAATTAAAGTTGATGCTATTATTGATATCAGGGAAAATTCTAATGCAAAAATAATTAAAAAAATTAATGAAGCAGGCATAAAAATATATTGGTCCCATACAATAGTTGATACTAGTGGTTACAAAAGATTGAGTGATATATCAATAATGAAACTTTCAAATGATGGTATGTCAGTTATCGGTAGTAAAACTTCTATTTCCTGTGATTGCTTAGGTATAGCAGGTGGTTGGACGCCTGCAGTGCATCTATACACACAATCTGGTAACAAACTAACTTTTGATGAAGATCGAAATATTTTTGTACCTAAGGCTGATAACTCAGAACAAATATGTGTTGGGTCTTGCGGTGGTGATTTTGAGCTAGATGAAATAATTAAAAATTTGAGTAATAAATTAAAAAATTTTCTAAATATAAGTCAAACTGATTTTGAAGATATTAGTTTAGAAAATGATAAAGAGACTTCAAAACGAAATATATGGCTTTTACCATCTGATAAGCCTACTGGAAAAACTAAACCGTTTGTTGATTATCAAAACGATGCAACCGCAAAAGACATAAAATTAGCATTAAGAGAGGGTTTTAGATCAATCGAACACGTTAAAAGATATACAACAACAGGAATGGGTACCGACCAAGGTAAACTTGGCAACATGCATGCTTTAGGAATAATTGCCGATACAGCTGGTGTAAAAATGGGTGAACTAGGTACAACAACTTTTAGACCCCCCTACACTCCTTTAACATTTGGAACCATTGTTGGAAGAAACGTAGGAGAATTTTTTGATACATTTAGAAGAACCCCTATGAATGATTGGCATATTAAAAATAAAGCAGAATTCGAAAATGTAGGTCAATGGAAAAGGGCTTGGTATTATCCAATCGATAATGAAACTATGCATCAGGCTGTGCAAAGAGAGAGTAAAGCTGCAAGGAAAAGTGCTGGAATATTAGATGCCTCTACCTTAGGTAAAATTGATATCCAAGGAAGTGATGCATCTGAATTCTTAAATAGAGTTTATACAAACGCATGGTCAAAACTTGCTATTGGTAAATGTAGATATGGATTGATGCTTAATGAGGATGGTATGGTTTTCGATGATGGCGTTACCACAAGATTAGGTGAAAATCATTATATTATGACAACTACAACAGGTGGGGCTGCGAATGTTTTGAGTAAACTTGAAGATTATCTTCAAACCGAATGGCCAGAGTTAGATGTATATTTAACATCTGTTACAGATCATTTTGCAACAGCTAGTTTATGTGGACCAAATAGTAAAAAGATATTAAATAAAATTATTCCTGAGTTAGATTTATCAGATGAAAATTTTCCGCACATGTCATTTAAAGAAGTAATTATAGATAAAATTAAATGTAGAATAATGAGAATAAGTTTTACAGGTGAACAAAGCTACGAAATTAATGCTCCAGCAAGTTTTGGTGAAGCTGTATGGGAAAAGTGTATAGAGGCTGGAAAAGAATTTGATATCACTCCCTATGGAACAGAAACAATGCATTTATTAAGAGCAGAAAAAGGTTTTATAATTGTAGGTCAAGATACTGATGGAACCATGACCCCTATTGATCTTCAAATGGACTGGATTGTAAGCAAGAAAAAATACGACTTCATAGGAAAAAGATCACTTTATAGATCAGATACAATGAAAGAAAATAGAAAACAATTAGTAGGTTTGTTGACTGAGGATCCAAACATTGTTTTAGAGGAAGGTGCACAAATAGTTTCTGAACTAAATCAAAAACCAATTGAAATGCTTGGTCATGTAACATCAAGTTACTTCAGCCCAAATCTTAATAAATCAATTGCACTAGCAGTAGTTAAAGATGGAAAAAATATGATGGGTAAAAAACTTTTTATTCCTATGGAAAATAAAAATATTGGTGTCACAATTTCAAATACAATTTTTTATGATGAGGAAAATAAGAGGATAAATGCTAAATTATAAAACAGCTACAAATGGAGAAATTAATTACAACGGTGTAGTTGTAAAAGAAATTTCACCTACAATGAAATTGAATTTAAGAGGTAAAAAAAGAGAATTTTTAACAAATATAGGAAAAAATCTAAATCTTCTTCTTCCAACAGAAGCTAATACCTCAACAATAAGTGATAAATTAACAGCAATTTGGCTTAGTCCTGATGAATGGATGATAATAACTAACGATTTAGTAAAAAAAGATACAAACGAATATCAGTTAAATAAATTGCTCTTTAATGATATTTCAAAAAAAAACTTAGGTGCCGTAATTGATGTTACTGATCAATTTGTTCAATTAGAAATTAAAGGGAAAAATATTTACGAAATATTTTCAGCTGGAAGTCCATTTAATTTTAATGAATTTAAAGATAAAAAAGGATCATCTGCACAAACCATTTTGAACCACATAGATGTTATAGTTCACAATAAGGGAGATAAAATTGTAAATTTATTTGTAAGAAGATCTTTTGCTAAACACCTTTGGTCCTGGATTAAAGACTGTGCCTCAAGATTATAAATTTAATTTTTTTTTCTAAAATTCCAAGGCATTTCAAATTTACCCTGCCAGATTCCCAGTTTTTCATTCTTTGCACTGATTTCATCAGAAACATATTTTTTAGAATATTTTCTATAAGCAACTGCATAACCATTGGCAACCAGCCAAGAGTTTAGATTTTGATTTCTTTTATAACATTCTCCAATAAGCCTACTATATCTATCAACATCCTTTATCTTGCATTTTATAATCTGATTATTTATTTTTTTAGTTAGTTTATTAGTAGAAACCTGTCCACATAAGTAGTTCTTGGTGAAAGAAAAAATACCAATTGTTAGGTAGGGTTTCTTACATGTTTGTTTTTTTTCTGGGGCATCTATCCCATGTAACCTTATTTTTTTAGAGTTTATTTTAATTGTATCTCCATCAATAATTTTTGCAAATCCACTAATCTCTTTTATTTCTTCTGATTTTACATCTTCGTATGTAAATATAAAAATAATAAAACAAATTATAATCATTATAAAAACTTTTTTTTTAGTAAAAAACATCTTAAAATTTAAATAAACTATGTGCTCTCTAATTTATTTTTTATATAATATTTAACATAAAAAAATAAAATAATTGATATAGACCATTGAAAAATAGCCCATATATAAAAAAAAGTTTTAAAATCTGCATTAATATATCTAGCAATATAAAATGATAAAATAGGCACTATTACGTTTCTTATAATGTTATTTAACATTGCTTTTTCAGATTTTTTTAAAGCCATAAATAAACCATTTGACAAAAAGAAAATTGGATATGCTGGTAAAATAAAGGCAGATATTTTTAAATACATCGAGCCATATGCAATCACGTCAGAATTAGATGAAAAGAATCTAGGTATAATATCGGCAGTTAAATATACAATCGCTCCTGAAAATAACATTAAGTACAAACCATATCTAACAGATGTAAAATAAGATTGTTCAACACGTTTATATTGTTTTGCGCCAATATTTTGAGCAATTATAGAAATAATTGCTGTATTTATTCCTAGAATGGGAAGTAGTACAACTTGTTCAATTCTTGTAGCTGATCCATAACCTGCTACTGCATATTCACTTGAAAAACCAACGTAAGTAAAAACAATAGCTGCTGCAACAGAGTACCCTAAAATAGCAACTGTTATTGGCATTGATTGAAAAAAAATATTTTTCAAGAAAAAATATTTTACTTTAAAATATTCAAAAGTTATCTTCTTTATTCTATCGTTAATTAATATTTTTCTAAGTACAATCAGAAAGGAAACAAATTGAGCAATTAGAGTTGCTACTCCAATTCCTGTTATACCCAATGCTGGAATAAATAAAAATCCAAAAATAAATACAGGATTTAAAATAATGTTTAGGAAAAAAGAAAAAATAAGTGCGTTTCGATAAGTGACAGTATCTCCTTCAGCGTGTAAAAATGAATTTAACGCTACAACTAATATAAATAAAATTGTACCTAAAAAAATTACATTAATATATTTAAGACCAAGACCGGTAACCTCATTTGAGGAATTCATTAATAAAAATACTTTTTCTCCAAAAGTAAAACCGAGCAATGAGACAATAAACGAAATTATAATAGCATAAATAATTACGTTTCCAAAATAACTTAAAACATTTTTTTCATTTTTTTCTCCTATACTGCTTCCAATTAAAGATGTACCAGCTACAGTTACCCCTATTGAAGTTGCAATTATAATAAAATAAATTGGAAAAGATTTACTTAAAGCTGACAATGCTTCTGGGGATATTTTGCCAGCATAAAATGTATCTACAATTGTATATAAAGTTTGAAAAAGTGTTCCTATACTAGCTGGTATAGCAAGCTTTCTTACTAAAACTGAAACTTCGTCTTTTAATAAATTCATCTATTTAATAAAGGCTTTATTAATATTCTTTTTGGAAGATATGTCTTTTTCCAACTTTTTTAGCAAGGTTAATTTGCTTTTGTCTCATTCTAAATCTTGTTTTTTGTTGATCTGTTAATTTATCGTGACAATTTGGACAGGAAACGCCTTCTTCATATTTTTTTGAATTTTTAATTTTTGGAGAAATTGGTTTTCTGCAACCACTACAAATTGAATAAGAACCAGATTTTAGACCATGTTTTAAACTAACTCTGTTATCAAAAACAAAACATTCACCTTTCCATAAACTTCTTTTTTGATTTGTCTTTTTTAAATAATTTAAAATACCGCCTTTTAATTGATACACATTACTAAAACCTTTTTTTTCTAGATAAACTGAAGCTTTTTCACAACGAATTCCACCAGTACAAAACATTGCTATAGGTTGATTTTTTTTAAGATTTTTTAAATATTTTGGAAAATCCCTAAAATTATCAATATTTGGATTCGTAGAACCTTTAAAAGTACCAACATCGTATTCAAATGGTTTTCTAGCATCAATAACAAGTGTTTTTTTATTTCTTATTAATTTATTCCATTTATTTGGTTCAACATGACTGTCTTTTTTTTTGATCATTTGACTTAGTTTTAAGTTCATAGGAACAACTTCAGTCTTAATTTTTACTTTGGGTTTATGAAACGGTTGAAACAAACTTTTTGATTTATTAAAACTATTGAAATCTTTAAATTTTAAAATTTTTTTTAACTTATAAATAGTAGTTTTAATATCTAGTCCTTTACCAGATATAGTACCATTTACACCTTCTTTTGAAATTATTACTGTTCCTCGAATATTATTTTTTATTAAAACTTCATTTATCAATCTCTTATTTTTTTTTAAATATTGAATATTTAAAAACCTATAGAAACCAAATACTTCATACATTACAATTTCCTACATATAGTCATTCCATCCCCTAGAGGAATTATGGTTTTCTCTACTCTTTTATCGTTAGAGACAAATTCGTTAAAGTTTTTAATGGTTTTAGTAATTTTGTCATGTTCGTTTTTCTTTGCCACTTCTCCATACCAAAGGACATTATCAATTATAATTAAGCCACTTGTCTCAAGCAAACTCAATGATCTTTCATAGTATTCTTTATAGTTGCCTTTATCGGCATCTATGAATATGAGTTCAAATTTTTCTTTAATTTCGACCAGGCTCTCTAGGGCTGGTTTAATTAATGTTGTAATTTTATGATCTTGTTTTGCTTTTTTAAAAAAATTAATAGCAACTTTATTTGTTTGCTCATTTTTATCTAATGCAATTATTTTACCATCATCAGGTAATGCTAGTGACATAGATAAAGTACTTAAACCTGTAAATGTGCCAATTTCTAATACTTTTTTTATATTAGAAACTTTAATAATTAAATGAAGTAACTGAGTTTGTGAGATTGATATCTGCATTCTTTTTATGTCACCAAGTGATGTATTGTACTCAATTATTTCTTTTTGGACTGGGTGAAGATTGTGTCCATGTTCTAAAATATAATCTTGCAGCTCTTGTGTAATATTAAGGTCTGAACCCATAAACTTTAAAGTTTCTTCTTTAAAATCTCATTTACTAATTGAGGGTTGGCTTTACCACCTGATACTTTCATTACTTGTCCAACAAAAAAACCAAATAATTTTATTTTACCTTTTTTGTATTCAGTGGCTTTTTCTCGGTTATCATCAATAACTTTATCAATTAGTGCTTCTAGAGCTTTAGGGTCACTTTCTTGCTTTAATCCTTTTTCTTCAACTATTTTTTTTGGATCTTTGTCCCCCTCCATCATGTTTTCAAAAACGGTTTTCGCTATTTTCCCAGAAATAGTTCCATCTTTAATTAGATTTATTAATTTTGATAAATTACCTGCACTTATGGGGCTTTCAGTGATTTCTAAATTCTTTTCATTTAAAGCAGCAAACAGCTCACCAATTATCCAGTTAGTAGCAAGTTTCACATCTGATTTTTTAATTACATTTTCAAAATAATTAGAGGTTTCATTGTCTGAAACTAAAATGGTTGCCTCATAAGGAGATAGTTTGAATTTTTCAATAAATCTTTTTTTCTTTTCATCAGGTAACTCTGGAATTTCTAATTTTAACTTTTCTATAAAATCTTCTGAAACCTCTAGAGGTAAAAGATCCGGATCAGGAAAATATCTATAGTCATGTGCATCTTCTTTTGATCGCATTGATCTTGTCTCATTTTTTTTGGTATCAAAAAGTCTCGTCTCTTGATCAATAGATTGACCATCTTCAATAAGATCTACTTGTCTATTAGCTTCGTATTCAATAGCCATTTGCATAAATTTTATGGAGTTGACATTTTTAATTTCACATCTAGTTCCAAATTCTTTAGATCCTTTTTTTCTAACAGAAACATTGACATCAGCTCTTAATGAACCCTCTTGCATATTCCCGTCACACGTTCCAAGGTATCTCATTATTGATCTTAATTTTTTTACATAAGCATTTACTTCATCTGGTGATCTTAAATCTGGTTTACTAACAATTTCCATTAAGGCAACGCCTGATCTATTCAGATCAACAAATGTATATTTTGGGTCTAAATCATGTATGCTTTTACCAGCGTCTTGTTCTAAGTGTAATCTTTCAATACCAACCTCTTTTTGACCATCTGGCATATCTAAAATAACCTTCCCCTCACCTACAATTGGATCTTTAAATTGAGATATTTGATATCCTTGAGGTAGATCTGCATAAAAGTAATTTTTTCTATCAAAAACAGATCGTTTATTTATTTTGGCTTTTAATCCTATGCCGGTTTTTATTGCCTGTTTTACACAATACTCATTTATAACTGGCAGCATACCTGGCAAAGCAGCATCTACTAAACTTACCTGAGTATTGGGTTCAGCACCAAATTTAGTTGATGATGTTGAAAATAACTTTGATTCTGAAGTGACTTGAGCATGAACCTCTAAGCCTATAACAACTTCATATTGATTATCTTTTCTATTGATTAGATACTCTGATTTATCTTTACTCATTTTATCCACCAATCAGTAATTTTATTTTTAAAATTAATCTTTTCTTCCATTGCATATGCGATGTTTAATAAATTTTGTTCATCAAATGCTTTTCCAATTATTTGTAGTCCTAAAGGATAACCTTTTGCATCATGACCAGCAGGTATCGAAATTCCAGGCAAACCTGCCAAATTTACTGGAACTGTAAAAATATCGTTTAAATACATTGAAACAGGATCATTTGTCTTTTCACCTATTTTAAACGCTGAACTTGGAGTTGATGGAGTTAATATAGCATCAACTTTTTTATAAGCTTCGTCAAAATCATTTTTAATAAGCTTTCTTACTTTTTGAGCCTTAAGATAATATGCATCATAATATCCTGAGGATAAAACATAAGTCCCAATCATTATTCTTCTTTGAACTTCTGCACCAAAGCCTTCAGATCTAGTTTTCTCATACATATCTATCAAATTTTCTCCATCAGCTCTAAATCCATATTTAACACCATCGTATCGCGCAAGATTAGATGAAGCTTCTGCGGGAGCTACAATATAATAAGTGGGTAAAGCATAATTAGTGTGGGGTAGTGAAATATCTATAATTTCTGCACCACAATCTTTTACATAATCAATACCTTTCTTCCAAAGATCTTCTATTTCCTTGGGCATCCCATCAACTCTATACTCTTTAGGAATTCCTATTTTTTTTCCTTTAATATTATTAGTTAATTCCTTAAAATAATTGTTTCGCTTAAAATCTATTGAGGTAGAATCTTTTTCGTCATAAGAACTAATAACCTCGTGTAATAAAGCACAATCACTTACATTTTGAGCCATTGGTCCTGCTTGATCTAAAGAAGATGCAAATGCTACAATTCCGTATCTTGAACAACTTCCATAAGTTGGTTTTAAACCAACAATACCTGTGAAGGATGCAGGTTGTCTAATTGAACCACCAGTATCTGTTCCTATTGTAATTGGTGTTAATTGCGCTGCAACAGCTGAAGATGAGCCACCTGAGGATCCACCAGGAACTAAATCTTTGTCAATTGGGTTCTGCACACAACCAAAAAAACTTGTTTCATTTGATGATCCCATAGCAAACTCGTCACAATTTAATTTTCCAAGAAGAATAGCCCCCTCATTCCAAATATTTTGAGTAACTGTGGACTCATAAGTTGGAGTGAAATTATTTAAAATTTTACTACCTGCAGTAGTTTTAACATTTTTTGTACAAAATAGATCTTTAACAGCCATTGGTATACCAGGTAATTTTAAATCTAGATTGGGGTTTTCATCAAACTTTTTAGCTTTATCAATTGCAGCTGAAAAGTCTTCAGTTACATACGCATTTAACTCTTTAGATTTTTCAGATCTTTCTACAAATGCTTTTGTAACTTCAGTGGATGAAAGTTTTTTATCTTTAATATTTTTAATTAATTCTGAAAGTGATTGTTTTGTAATATTTGACATTATTCAATCACCTTTGGCACAACAAAATAATCCTCATTTTCCTGAGGAGAGTTTTTAATTATTTGCTCTCTTAAATTTTTACTTTTTACCTCATCATCTCTTAACTTTAATGTTGTTTCTGCAACCGAAGTTAAAGGTTGAACATTATCTGTCTTTAATTCATTAAGTTTTTCAATAAATTCAAAAATTGAATTTAAATCTCCTACCAGTTTCTCTGCTTTTTTTTCATCAACAGAAATTCTTGATAATTTTGATATGTGCTTTATTGTTTTAAGATCGATACTCATATGATAATTAAATATGTCGCAAACTACCACTTAAGTCTTAATTATACAATATGATCACTATAGAAGAGTTTAAAAAAAAACAGTCAGAAACATGTAGATTAATTGGTCTAGATCTTGGCTCTAAAAGAATTGGAGTTTCAATCTGTGATGAAAAACAATCTATAGCTACACCATTAAAAACATTAAATAAAACTAGTGCAGATAATTTAATCAATGAATTAAAAATTATTATTGAGGAAAATAGTATTAAGGGAATTATAATAGGATATCCTATTAATATGGATGGAACTTTAGGTAGATCTGCCCAGTCTGTTCATGATGTCTCTAACAATATTGATAAGAAATTAGATATTGATGTTTGTTTATGGGATGAAAGACTCTCAACAGTAGGTGCGTTCAATTTATCTAGTCAATTGGATATAAATGTAACTAAAAGAGAAAAAAATATAGATCAGAATGCTGCTGCATTTATACTTCAAGGAGCAATAGATTTTTTAAATAATTAATGCTTGCCAACTAACTGTATTATAGTTATAGAGTTAATTTTAATGGCATCTAAAACCAATAAAGCTATTAAAATCTCTCAAAAACATTTGTTAGGTATTCAAGATTTGTCAGTTAGTGACATAAATATTATTCTTGATGAAGCTCAAACCTTTATAAAAGTAAATCGAAGTAAGAATAAAAAAATTGATGTTTTAAGAGGCAAAACTCAAATAAACCTCTTTTTTGAGCCGTCAACCAGAACTCAAAGCTCATTTGAATTAGCAGGAAAAAGATTAGGAGCTGATGTGATGTCAATGAACATGGGTAATTCAGCAATTAAAAAAGGTGAAACACTAATTGACACTGCTATGACTTTAAATGCAATGCATCCAGATATCATAGTGATTAGACATCAAGACTCAGGCGCTTGCAATCTTCTTTCACAAAAAGTTAATTGTGTAGTATTAAATGCTGGAGATGGTCGCAGAGAACATCCTACCCAAGCGTTACTAGATGCGTTAACAATAATTAATCGAAAAGATAAAATCCAAGGATTAAAAATTGCAATATGTGGAGATATTTTGCATTCACGTGTAGCTAGATCAAATATTTACTTGTTAACCATGCTTGGAGCTGAAGTAAATATAGTTGCTCCTACAAATTTGATGCCAAAAGAAATAGAAAAATTTGGTGTTAATACTTTTACTGATATGAAAAAAGGACTGAAAGATTGTGATATTGTAATGATGTTGAGATTGCAAAATGAGAGAATGACCAGTTCTTTCTTATCATCTAATAGAGAATATTATGAATACTATGGTTTAACACCAGACAAATTAGATCATGCAAAATCTGACGCCCTTATTATGCATCCTGGTCCAATGAACAGGGGTATCGAAATTGATACCAGGTTAGCTGACGATATTAACAAGAGTGTTATTAAGGAACAGGTAGAACTTGGTGTTGCTGTAAGAATGGCGTGTTTAAAAATATTTTGTGAATAAATGAAAAAACAATACTTTATAAATGCAAATATTATAGATCCTCATAATTCATTAAACGAAAATGGTGGATTAATTATTGATGAAGATGGAAAGATCGAAGCAATAGGTAAAAAAGTAAATAACAATAATCTTCCATCACGAGAAAAACCAATTGATTTAAAAGGAAAATATATCTTCCCTGGTCTTGTGGATATGAGAGTGTTTGTAGGTGAACCAGGTTACGAATATAAAGAAAATTTTAGAACTTTAAGTAATGCTGCTTTATCTGGTGGTGTAACTTCTGTTGTTACTATGCCAAATACAGATCCAATTATAGATAATGTTTCTATTGTTGATTTTTTAAAAAGAAGAGGAAGAGATAAATCTAAGATAAATATTTTTCCTTGCGCATCTTTAACTCATAATATCGAAGGAACTAACATGACCGAATTTGGCCTTTTGGCCAAAAAAGGAATAATTGCATTTACCGATGGGGTCAAAACTATTCAAAATACAAGACTAATGTCAAGAATAATGAATTCAGCAAAAGACCTGGGTTGTTTGATTATGCAGCACGCTGAAGATTTACATTTATCAGAAAACGGTATGATTAATTCTGGAATAATTGCCTCAAAGCTAGGGCTGTCTGGAATACCAGATATTGCTGAAAGAATTATAATTGAAAGAGATTTGACTTTGCTTGAAAAGGTTAAATGTAGATATCATATCTCACAACTTTCTTCTTCGAAGTCTGTTGATATTATAAAACAAAGAAAAGAAGATATAAAATTTACATCAGGAGTTTCAATAAATAATTTATCTTTGAATGAAAATGACATTGGAGATTTTAGAACTTTTTTAAAATTATCCCCTCCTCTCAGAAAAGAAGAAGATAGAGAAGCATTGGTCCAAGGATTAAAAGATGGCGTGATTGATGTAATCGTTTCAGACCATAAACCTGAAGATGAAGAGTCTAAAAGATTAACATTTTCCCAAGCTGCGACCGGAGCATCAGGTATTGAAACGCTATTATCATTAAGCTTAGAATTATTTCATAATGGATCTATTAAACTGGATACTATAATTCAAGCATTGACATCAAATCCTGCAAAAATATTAAATATAAATAAAGGAAACTTATCTATTGGAAATGAAGCTGATTTTTGTATTGTAGATATAGACAAACCTTGGGTTGTTAAAAAAGAAAATTTAATCTCTAAATCAAAAAATACATCTATAGAGGATAAAAAATTGCAAGGAAAAGTAACCAATACGTTTGTAAAAGGTCAAGAATTATTTAAAGTATAAAAATGGAATTTTTAACTATAGGTATAATCTCATACCTAATGGGTTCTATACCTTTTGGATTTATACTAACAAAAATTTTTTTAAAAAAAGATATAAGAGAAATTGGATCTGGCAATATAGGTGCAACAAATGCATTAAGAACAGGTAATAAATTGATTGGTTATTCAACTCTTTTATTAGATGTTATGAAAGCTATACTTCCTGTACTATATGTAAAAATTAATCACCCAGAATTAATTTATATTGCATCTCTTTGTGCTTTTTTAGGTCATGTTTTTCCAATTTGGTTAAAGTTTAAAGGTGGTAAGGGTGTCGCCACATATGTAGGCATATTGTTTACTATAAATATTCTTTTAGGTTTTATTTTTTGTGTGACTTGGTTACTAATTTTTTTAATATCAAAATACTCTTCTTTGTCGTCACTTATTGGTTCACTAACGATACCAGTATATATTTTTTTTAATGATCAAATGAGTAATTCACTTTTTTTTGGAATTATGTTTGTATTGATATTTTATACTCACAGAGAAAATATTAAACGTCTGAAAAATAAAGAAGAAAGTAAGACAAAAATTTATTAAATTGACTATCAACTGCTTTTAAGTAGTTTGTTAAATTATGAATCTAGTCATAGTTGAAAGTCCTGCAAAAGCCAAAACAATTAATAAATACTTAGGAGATAATTATACCGTTTTAGCTAGTTACGGTCATATTAGAGATTTACCATCAAAAAATGGTTCGGTTGATCCAGATCAAAATTTTAAAATGGAATGGGAAGTTGATAACTTTTCAAAAAAATATCTTAAAGATATTACTGATGCTGCAAAAGAATCATCTAAAATTATTTTAGCAACAGACCCTGATCGTGAAGGAGAAGCTATAGCATGGCATGTAAAGGAATATTTGAATGAGAAAAAACTACTCAAAGATAAAGAGGTTGAAAGAGTTGTGTTCAACGAAATTACTAAAAAAGCTGTTACTTTTGGAATTGAAAATCCAAGGCAAATCGAGCCCTTGCTAGTTGATGCCTACATGGCAAGAAGAGCACTTGATTACCTTGTTGGTTTTAATATTTCACCAATATTGTGGACTAAACTTCCTGGGTCAAAGTCAGCAGGTAGAGTGCAATCAGTTGCTTTAAAATTAATAACAGAAAGAGAGCATGAAATTGAGTTATTTAATCCAGAAGAGTTTTGGACTTTAAGTTTAAAATTTCAAGATGAGAAAAAAAATTCAATTACCGCAAGCATATATCAATTAGATGGGAAAAAAATTGAAAAATTTACCTTTAGAAAAAAAGAAGATATTGAAAAGGCAATCTCTGGATTAAAGAATAAAAAATTTAATATTAGTGATATTTCATCAAAAATTGTTAATAGAAATCCATCTGGTCCATTTACAACTTCTACACTACAACAGGTTGCTTCAAGTAGATTGGGATTTGGCGCCTCTAGAACCATGCAAATTGCACAAAAACTTTATCAAGGAATTGAAATTGAGGGAGATACAGTTGGTTTAATAACCTACATGAGAACTGATGGTACAAACTTATCGGCTGATGCTATTAGTGATTTTAGAAATTATATTAAAAAAAGTTATGGGAATGAGTATATACCTGAAAAAGCTAATAATTATTCAGGTAAAAAAGCCAAAAATGCACAAGAGGCACATGAAGCAATAAGGCCGACGGATATTAATAGATCTCCTGAAGCTGTTAAAAAATATTTAAGTACTGACCAAAATAAATTGTATAATTTGATATGGAGCAGAGCACTATCCTCTCAAATGGTATCTGCTAAGTTTGATAGAAATACAATAACTATTGAAACTGAAGATAAAAATACCGTTTGTAAAACAAGTGGCTCAGTTTTAAAATTTGATGGTTTTTTAAAAGTTTATAAAAATCCTAATTCAGAAGATGACGATGAAATACTTCCAGAAGTAAAAAAAGGACCTATTAATATTGAGTCATTTTTAGATGAACAGCATTTTACACAACCACCTCCAAGATATTCGGAAGCGAGCTTGGTAAAGAAATTAGAGGAACTTGGAATTGGACGACCTTCTACGTATGCAAGTATTATATCTACAATTTCAAACCGTGGATACGCTGAGATAACTAATAAAAGATTTTTTCCAACCGATCGCGGAAAATTAATTTCTGCTTTTTTAGAAAAATTATTTTCCAAATATGTTGATTATAATTTTACTGCAGGATTAGAAGACCAATTAGATGAAATTACAACTGGAAAAGAAAGTTGGATAAATGTTTTAGAATTATTTTGGAAAGATTTTAACAACAATGTATCAGAAGTGAAAGAGAAAAGAACTAGAGAAGTTTTGGATTTACTAAATGAAAGTTTGGGTACGTTAATTTTTGACAAAGATGACAGTGGTAATATTGTCAGAAAGTGCCAATTGTGTGATACAGGATCGTTAAGTTTAAAAAATAGTTTTAGAGGTGGCGCATTTATTGGTTGCTCTAATTATCCAGAATGTAAATTTACTAGACCTTTGTCAAAAGCTAAGGCTGCAGCACAGGCTCAATTAGCTGAACCAAAATTTTTAGGCAAACATGATAATGGAAATGATATCTTTCTTAAAAATGGGAGATTCGGACCTTATTTACAATATAAAAAACTTCTAGAAAGCATTGAAAAAGAAAATAAGAAAAAAAAGAAAAAAATAAAAAAAGCTAAAAAAGATTTAAATGAATTGTTAAAAAATGTCTCCATTCCAAAAGGAATTGAATTAGACAGTATTGATATTGATAAAGCGAGATTTTTATGTTCACTACCAAAATCTTTAGGCATTAATCCCGACAATCAAAAAGAGATTTTTCTAAACACAGGAAGATTTGGACCTTATTTAAAGTGTGAAAATAAGTCTGCTAGACTAGAAAATGTTGAGGAGATTTTTTCAATAGGCTTGAACAGAGCAATAACATTAATAGCTGATGCCAAACCAGGAAGAATATCATCCTCAATCATAAAAGATCTTGGCGAACATCCTGAAGACAAAAAGCCTGTAAGAATCATGAAAGGGCAATACGGCCCTTATATAAAATATAAATCCCTTAATGCAACAATTCCTGAGGAAAAAGACCCTACAGAGCTAAATATGGAAGAGGCTCTTATCCTTATTGAGAAAAGACGTGAATACGATAAAAATAAGAAAACTAAAAAAAAGAAAAAAAAATGAAAATAATAAATATTTTAATTTTATCATTAGCCCTATTTTGTACAAATCAGTCGATTGTCTTAGCCCAAGATTGCAGTAAATTAGATAAATTAAGTAAAGAGTATACTGAATGTAACGCAAAATTATTAAAAAAAAATGCAGAAGTTTTAAAAAATAAAGCGTCTTATAAAATCGAACAAGGAAAGAAAAAATTTAATAAATTAAACATAAAAGATAAATTATTGAAATTTAAAAATAGTAAATCACATAAGGATTTTGTAGAAAATTAATTATGTCTTTTGAAGAAAACATCAAAAATTTAAAAATAAATTTACCAGATGCAAAAGCACCAGTAGGTTCTTATGTTGCAACTAAGATAATAGGGAAACTATTATTTATATCAGGACAAATATCTATTGGTGAGAACGGAGAATTAATAAAAGGCAAAATTGGTAAAGAGCTAACAACTAAAGATGGTTATAACGCTGCTAAAAGATGTGGTTTGAGTATAATATCTCAAGTTAAAAAAGCCTGCGATAATGATTTATCAAAAATAAGATCATGTATAAAATTAACTGGCTATGTAAATTCTACTGAAGAATTCATAGAACAACCTAAGGTAATAAATGGTGCCTCGGATATTATAGCATCGATATTTGGTGATGCCGGAATACACACTAGAGCTGCTGTTAGTACTAACAGTCTACCATTGGGAGTATCCGTTGAAGTAGATGCTATATTTGAATTAAATTGATTTATCTACCAACACCATAATAATCGATATTCAATTTTTTCATTCTTGAAGGTGAATACATATTACGCATATCGTATATTTTAAATCTCTGTTTTTTTACTAATTTTTTGAAATTTAATAATTTAAAATCGTTCCATTCAGTGTGTAAAATAACCATATCTGCATTTAAACAAGCAGAAGAAATTGTATTACAATAATTAACATTCTTTAAATCTTTAAAATCAACTTTTTCTCCTGATGGATCATAATATTTAATTTTACTATTTTTTTTATTTAGATATTTAATCATTGGTATACTTGTTGCTTCACGCATATCATCTGTATTTGGTTTAAATGTTACACCTAAAAAAGTTATAATTTTATTTTTTAAATTACCACCAAGAATTTTTACAACTCTATTAATTAGTAAAGTTTTTCGATTATCATTTGAATTAACTACACTTTTAACTATGGTTAAATCAGTTTTAAATTGATTTCCAGTATCAATCAATGCACGTGTGTCCTTTGGAAAACAAGATCCACCATAGGCTGGACCTGCTCTCAAAAACCTATCACCTATTCTTTCATCTGAACCCATACCTTGAGATACATCCTTGATGTCAACACCTGTTTTTTCACACAAATTAGCTATTTCATTAATAAATGAAATCTTTGTCGCTAGAAAAGCATTAGAAGCATATTTTATAAGCTCTGCACCTCTTCTTGAAGTATTAAAGTATCTACTTTTTTTTTTAATAATTGGTAAATAAAGAGATTTTAATATTCTGTTAGCTTTATTACTGTCTGTTCCAATAATAACTCTGTCAGGATAAATGAAATCTCTTATTGCTTCTCCCTCTCTTAAAAATTCAGGATTTGATACAACATCAACTAATTTCTTTTTTTTTAAATTAGTTAAAATCTTCTCAATTTTATCTCCTGTTGATACGGGTACTGTGGATTTGGTTATTATTATTTTATATTTTTTTTTAATTATTTTTTTTAAATCTTTGGCTACACTATAAACATATTTCAAATCAGCTGAATTAGCATTTTTTTTAGTGGGTGTTCCAACACAGATAAAAATTATATCTGAATTTATTACCGCTTTTTTTAAATCTGACGTAAAAATTAATCGCTTTTGTTTGTAATTTCTTTTTAAAATCTCCTCAAGACCTGGTTCAAAAATAGGGATAATACCTTTATTTAATAAATCAATTTTTTTCTGATCTTTATCTACACAGTAAACAGTATTTCCAATATCAGAAAAACAAACTCCACTGACAAGACCCACATAACCAGTACCTATCATACAAAGTTTCATAATTTACTTATTTCAATATTAGATTTTATAAATCCATTCATTGTACCACAATCCAAATATTTACCTGTAAAATTGTGAGCGATAAATTTTTCATTTTCATTAATTAAAGATTGTATTGCATCTGTAATGTGAATTTCACCACCCTTACCAGGCTTTTGGTTTGATAATTTATCAAAAATCGTCTTTGGTAAAATATATCTACCAATTACAGCTTTGTTTGACGGGGCATTTTTAATCGTTGGTTTTTCTACAACCTCTTTAATAATAAAATTATTTTTGGATACTTTTTTACTTAAATTATAAATACCCCACCTAGATACTGATTTTTTTTCAACTTTCATGCTCGCCATGACAGATGATTTGTGTTTCTTATGGGCAGAAATCATAGATTTAGAACAATTATGTTTCATTATCAAATCATCAGGTAACAACATTAAAAAATATTTATCTTTAATAAATTTTTTAGTTTTAAGAACAGCGTCACCTGTCCCCTTAGGTTTATTTTGATAAACAAATTTTATCATTTTTTTGTATTTAAGAATTTTATTATACTCCTCGATAATTTTTGGATCTTTTTTTTTTTTGATAATATTTTTGTAAAATTTATCACTGTAAAAATATTTTTTGATCATCATTTTCTTCTTAGAAATAATAAAAATTATTTCTTTTACTCCAGCGTCAATACATTCTTCTAATATATATTCGATACCAGGTTTACCATTTATTGGTAATAACTCTTTTGCAAAAACACTTGTCAAAGGTAATAATCTGGTCCCTAGACCAGCTAATGGAATTATAGCTTGTTTAATCATTTAAATGTTTTACTTATTTAAGACTTTTACACAAATGAAAATTTTATTAAATAAGACATCATTGACTAAATCATTAGGGCCTTTTAATGACATTGGGTTTGTTCCTACTATGGGCTCTATACATAAAGGTCATTTGTCACTTATTAATAAATCGAATCGAGTTTGCAACAAAACAATTGTTAGTATTTTTGTAAATCCAAAACAGTTCAATAACAAAAAAGATTTTAAAAATTATCCTAAAAATATGAAGAAAGACTTACAATTATTGAATAAAACAAAACAAGTTGACTTTATCTATATTCCAAAATTTAAAGATATCTTTAACAACAATAAGAAACCTAAAATTAAAATTAATAAAAAAGATAAGATTCTATGTGCTAAATTTAGAAAGGGCCATTTTGAAGGTGTTTTAGATGTAATGGAGAGGTTAACAAATATAGTAAAACCAAATAAAATTTTTATGGGTGAAAAGGATTTTCAGCAATTATTTTTAGTTAAAAAATTTTTAAAAAATAAATATGGTACAGAAGTTATAGGATGCAAAACTATCCGTGAAAAAAATAAAGTAGCTCTATCCTCAAGAAATTACTTACTATCTAAAGAAAATCTTGCTTTAGCAAGTGTAATAATAAGAAAATTAATTAATTTGAAAAAAAATATTAAATTAAAAAAAAATAAAAATAAATACTTAAAAACGGTGAAAAATGAACTTGAGAAAAAATTTAATATTAATATTGAGTACTTAGAATTAAGGAATATATACAATCTAAAATTATCGAGTGTTATAAATAAATCTAGGTTATTTGTAGCGTATTATTTAAATGGCATAAGATTAATTGATAATTTATAAAAAGTAAGCCCCTACTCCTAGAAAAGATACAAAACCAATTACGTCTGTTATTGTGGTAACAAATACACTTGATGCTATAGCTGGATCAATATTCATTTTTTTTAGAGTGAAAGGAACTAATATTCCAAATAAACCTGCAATAATCATTGTCAATACCATCGAAATAGCAATAATTAATGAAAGAAGATTATCTTGAAACCATATTTGAACAATCAAAGCACTTATTACTGCAAAAATAACTCCATTTAAAATACCAATAGAAAATTCTTTAAAAACATTTGATGAGAAATTGTTTTTAGTTAGGTCATTAGTTGCAATAGTTCGTACAGTGACAGCTAATGTTTGCATTCCAGCATTTCCACCCATAGATGCTACTATAGGCATTAAAAAAGCTAGAACCACCATTTGTTCTATTGTTGCACCAAATAAACTAATACACCAAGTTGCTAGAAATGCAGTGAATAAATTAAGAAGTAACCAATTAAATCTTCTCTTGGTTTTTGTTATTACCCCATCAGTGATTTCCTCATCACCAACCCCTGCTAAACGTAATGCATCTTCTTCAGCTTCTTCTTTTAATACTGTTAGAACATCATCATTCATGATCATACCAACAAGCTTGTTGTTTTTATCAACAACTGCTGCTGAATTTAAATTGTAATTTTCAAATAAATTAGCAACCTCCTCCCTATCCATATCAACTGGTACTAATAATTGAGACTCTGACATTACGGTTGCCATTTTGGTATCTCTTGGTGATGTTAATACCTTAGAAGACGGAACAGTACCAACAGGATTAAAGTCTTCATTAACAATAAATATTTCTAAAAATTCCTCAGGGAGATCCTTGTTTTCTCTCAAATAATCAATTGTTTGTCCTACAGACCAGTTACTAGGTATGGCAGTAAATTCTCTTTGCATTAATCTAGCAGCCGTATCTTCTGGATAACTCAAACTCTCCAATAAAGCAAAACGATCTTTGGGTGGTAAAGAACTAAGAATATTATTTTTATCTTCTTCAGGAACATTTTCTAAAATAGATATTGCATCATCAGAATCTAAATTTTTAATAATACTTACAATTGAGTCAGAAGATAAATTAGTAATAATTTCTGTTTGTATAGATTCGTTTAACTCAACAAATACTTCCGGATCTATATTAAAGTTATTGAGTTTAATTAAACTTTCTCTATCATTTTGACTTAGGTGTTCAATTATATCTGCCGCATCAGCTGGGTGCATTTCGCTGAAAGAATTAGTAATAAATTGAGCGTCATTGTTAGCTATTTTTGAGGTAACAACTCTGATGTACTCTTTATTAAATTCAAAATTTGCTTTTTTATCTTTAGTTTTTTTTGTTAAAGACATAGATCTACCTATAATTTAGATTTGCACTATTAATACATAATAAAGATAATACAATTTATAAATGAATATAGAGATCAAAAAGTCAGTAAAACCGGTAAATTATATTGATGCCATAAATATTATGGAAGAAAGATTAGAGCAAATATTTAATAATAAAGAGAAAGAACTGATTTGGACCTTAGAGCATGAGGAAATTTACACTGCTGGAAGTAGTTACAACGAAATAGATATTATTGATAAATCGATCAAAATTATTAAAACAAACAGGGGTGGAAAAATTACTTGTCATGGTCCTGGGCAATTAATCTTTTATTTTGTTTTAGACTTAAGAAACAAAAAAGATATTAGAAAATTTATTAATTCAATTGAGAATTCAATTATAGAAACTTTAAAAACTTTTGATATAGAAACTTTTTCCGATAAAGACAACATTGGGATCTGGTATAATGAGAACGGCAAAGTAAAAAAAGTTGCGGCAATTGGAGTAAGAGTGAAAAAATGGATTGCTTATCACGGTTTCGCTATAAATATAAACAATAATTTAGATCAATATAAAAAAATTGTACCTTGTGGGATAAAAGATAAAGGAATTACGAATCTAGTTAAAATTAAAAAAAAAGATTATTCAAAATTGGGAGATTTATTAATAGAAAAATTTATTTTAAACCTGAGAAACTAAGTCTCTTAGTTTTCAATAAATTCTTAAAATAATCAGGTAATAAAGCAGTATAAGTGTGTTTAACATTATTAATAATAAATTTTATTTGATATGAGTGAAGCATCAAATTTTTATTAAGGCCTCTTGTAGAATTTGATAATTTATATTTAATATCTCCAAAAATCGGTTGACCCAATGCATACAGTTGTTTTCTTAATTGATGCTTACGACCAGTTATTGGCTTTAGTTCGACTAAACTTGCCTCTGAATTTTTATCGAGTACTTTGTATAGTGTTTTAGCCTTTTCTATAATTTTTTTTTCTCCATCATATCTTATTAAATCATCATTCCATTCGCCTGAATCTTTAACAAGTTCTCCATGACATATTGCTAAATAAGTTTTGTGAACTTTCCTTAGTCTAAATAAAGAAGTTAATAACTGTGCGCTTTCTCTATTTTTTGCCATAATAAATACTCCAGATGTATCTTTGTCTAAACGGTGAACTGAAAAAGGTTTTGTGCCTTGGAAGATTTCACTTCTAGAAAAAATATCAACAAGGTTTTTTTTTGATTTAGTTCCACCTTGAACTGATATTCCAGAACTTTTATTTAATACTATAAAATTTTCATTATTATCTATTATTTGATCTTCATTTGATTTTATCACTTCTTTAGATGGCTTAAATTTAATTTTTTTTTGTACAATCGTCTCTTTAAATTCGATATTAAATAATTTGATATTATCTTTTGTGCTAATTTTTTGTGAACTTTTAATTTTTTTTTTATTTAATTTGATTTTACCCGAGCGTAAATATTTTTCTATTAATCCTTGGGGTATCTTTCCAAATTTTAACCTGATCCATCGATCAATACGCATATCATTACACGTTGTATCAACGATGTAAGACTTTTTCATAACTTTAGATTTATGCTGATGCTTGTTTTTCTACAGCCTTTGGTGATTCTTTAGTTGTATCTTTTTTTGGTTTATCTACTCTTTTTGCTTCTACATCTCTATCAACAAATTCAATTATTGCCATCGGTGCATTATCACCATATCTAAATCCAGACTTAATAATTCTAGTATATCCACCTTTTCTATTTTCGTATCTTTTAGAAAGTGTTTTTTTAACTTTATTAGCAGACTTTATATCTTGAAGTTGCGTAACTAACATTTTAGTTGTTTGTAAAGTTTCCTTCTTCCCTAAAGTAATAATTTTATCTGCTTGAGGTTTTAAAAATTTAGCTTTTGGCAATGTAGTTTTAATTTGCTCATATTTTATTAAAGAGTTAAGCATATTCTTTAATAAAGCTTTTCTATGCTCAGAAGTTCTATTTAACTTCTTATTAGCCATCCCGTGTCTCATTAGATGGCTTCCTCTAATTTTTTAGACATTTCTGCAATATTGTCTGGTGGCCAGTTAGGTATTTCCATACCTAAATATAATGACATGCCAGTTAAAACTTCTTTAATTTCATTTAAGGATTTTCGTCCAAAATTAGGAGTCCTGAGCATCTCACCCTCGGATTTTTGAACCAAATCTCCAATGTAGATAATATTATCATTTTTTAAACAATTCATAGATCTAACAGACAGTTCTAGCTCATCTACTTTTCTTAACAAATTTTTATTGAACTCAGGTTCTGTTGAAACTTCTTTCACTGGAGCTTCTACTGGTTCATCAAAGTTGATAAACATTTTTAGTTGATCTTGAAAAATTCTTGCTGAATAAGCAACAGCATCTTCAGCTGATATAGATCCGTTAGTTTCAACTTCCATAATTAGTTTGTCGTAATCCAGGGCTTTTCCTTCTCTAGCGGTACTTACTGAAAACGAAACCTTTTTTACTGGACTGTAAAGAGAGTCGATAGCAATTAATCCTAACGGTGGCTCCTCTGGCTTGTTAAGATCAGCTGGCACATAACCTTTTCCAGTACTAACATTCATTTCCATATGAAAAGAAGTCTTTTCGTCTAGATTACAAATTACTAATTCTGGATTTAATATTTCAACATCAGCAACAGGTGCAATATCAGAAGCTTTGATTTCACCTGGCCCTTTAGCATCTAAAATTAATTTTTTTGTACCCTCTGAACTACATTTTAACGCCAAAGATTTAACGTTTAAAACAATATCTGTTACATCTTCTCTAACACCTTTAATTGATGTAAATTCATGCAGAACACCATCTATTTGTATCGATGTAACTGCTGCACCTCTTATTGAAGAAAGTAAAATTCTTCTAAGTGAATTTCCCAAAGTTAGGCCATAGCCTTTTTCTAATGGTTCAGCAACTATTTTTGCATGAGTTAAGTCATCACTTATTTGCACATCAAGTTTTGATGGCTTAATTAATGACTTCCAATTTTTTATATTAACATTTTCGACTTCCATTAAACTCTCCTTTTCTTTGGTGGCCTAGTCCCATTATGAGGCATGGGTGTAGTGTCTTTAATAGACAAAATTTTAAATCCTCTTGCTTGTAAAGCTCTTAAAGCAGTTTCTCTTCCTGATCCTGGTCCTTTTACCTCAACAGATAAAGTTTTCATTCCATATTCTAGCGCTTTTGATGCAGCGGAGTCTGCAGCAATCTGAGCAGCATATGGAGTAGATTTTCTTGATCCCTTAAAACCTTTTTGACCAGCTGAAGCCCAAGATATTACATTACCATTTGTATCAGCAATTGAAATTATTGTGTTATTGAAAGTTGATTGCACATATGCAATTCCATTTAGAATATTTTTTTTAACTTTCTTCTTTTTTGAATAAGAACTTTTTGCACTTTTTTTAGAAGATTTCTCTACCTTCTGATCGTTATTTTCAATTTTATCAGATTTTGCCATGACTATTTTTTAGTTGGTGTTAATTTTTTTCCAGCAATTGCTATTGCTTTTCCTTTTCTTGTTCTTGCATTACATCTAGTTCTTTGACCTCTAACTGGTAATTTTTTTCTATGTCTAGTTCCCCTATAACAAGCTAGATCGATGAGTCTTTTTATACTCAGTGAATAATCTCTTCTTAGATCTCCCTCTACTTTAAAATTTTGGTCAATATACTCACGTATTTTTAATATTTCATCGTCAGTAAGATCGTTAACTCTTTTAGCTTTTGGAATTTCAAGTGATGAACAAATCTGATTGGAAAATTTATCTCCAATTCCATAGATATAGGTAAGTCCAATGTGAACAAGTTTATTTTGTGGAATATTTATACCTGCGATACGAGCCATAAGTTTTGTGATAAATTGTGCCTTTTATATAAGAAGATTAATCAAAGTCAACGCCTTAAACATTGATAAAAGTGTCGATTTTATTGGTTATTTGTTCAATTTCATCACTTCCATCAATTTCATGGAAATTAGAATTTTTAGAGTAGAAATCTAAAACTGGTTTAGTTGTCTCCATATAAGTGTCATATCTTTTTAAAATTGTATCCAATTCATCATCTGATCTTTTTTCTAGGATTTTTCTTTTCTGTATTCTTTTAATTATTGTCTCTTTATTAACATTGAGAAAAAAAACAAAATCTATCTTCTGGTTTGAGCTATCAAGTAATAAGTTTAGATTTTTTGCCTGATTTATAGATCGTGGATAGCCATCAAATATTAATTTATTTTTTTTTTGGGGATCGAATACTTGTTTTTCTAAAAGTTGATTAACAATATCGTCACTGACAAATCTCCCATCATTCATAACATCAATAATTTTTTTACCAATATCTGAATTATTTTTTATTTCCTCTCTTAAGATATCTCCTGTTGAAATTTGAAAATTATTAAGTTTTTTTACTAAATATTTAGCTTGAGTTCCTTTACCAGCACCCGGAGGTCCAAATAAAATTATATTCACCTATCTACCAAATTTAGTTTTTTTAATTAATTGTTCGTACTGTGAACTCATCAATCTAGTTTGGATTTGTGTCACAGTATCGATGGCAACTACCACAACAATTAAAATTGAAGCACCACCCAAATAAAAAGGAATAGGATAATTTGCAATTAAAAATTCAGGCATTAAACATACCAAAGTTAAATATAAAGCACCAATAGTGGTAAGTTTTGTAGAAATGTTTTCAATATACATTGCGGTGCTTTCACCTGGTCTAATGCCTGGAACAAACCCACCATATTTTCTTAAATTTTCTGCCGTCTCTGTTGGGTTAAATGTTATAGATGTGTAAAAAAAAGTGAAAAATATTATTCCAGATGCATAAAGCAACATGTATAAAGGTTGACCCTGAGTAAAGAATGAACTTAAATTTAAAAAAGTCTCATTATCTGAAAACGAAAAATTTGAAAAAGTTACTGGTAATAATAAAAGTGCAGAAGCAAATATAGCAGGTATTACACCTGCTTGATTTATTTTTAAAGGTAAATGTGATGATTCTCCACCGTACATTTTGTTACCCATTTGTCTTTTAGGGTAATTGATAAGAATTTTTCTTAGTGCTCTTTCCATAAATACAACAAACAATATTGTCAAAATCAGTAGAACAAAGATAGCTAAGATCATAAAGGTTGATACAGCACCTGTTCTTCCAAGTTCAAAAGTTGTTACAAGAGCCCTAGGTATTTCTGCAACAATCCCTGCAAAAATTATTAATGATATACCATTACCAATACCTCTTTGAGTGATTTGTTCACCTAGCCACATTAAAAATATAGTACCAGCTACAATAGTTGTTACAGTTGTAATTTTAAAGAAAGCTCCAGGATTAATGACTAAATCTGCCGAAGATTCTAATCCAACCGATAATCCATAACCTTGCACAGTTGCTAACAAAACAGTTCCATATCTAGTAATTTGTGTAATCTTTGCTCTACCAGTTTCGCCTTGTGCTTTTAGATTTTTAAAATAATCGGAAACCCCAGTTAAAAGCTGAACAATAATTGCAGATGAAATATATGGCATGATACCAAGAGCAAAAATAGCCATTCGGCTAACAGCACCACCTGCAAACACGTTAAACATTCCAAGCAATCCCTTTTGATTACCATCCATCATTATCTTTAATTGTTCTGGATCTATACCTGGAAGAGGAACAAAAGTTCCAAATCTATATACGGCAAGAATAAAGATAGTAAATATTACCCTATTTCGTAAATCAGTTGTTGATGATGAACCACTCATATCAATTAACTATTTTTTTAGTTGAATAGATCCACCAATTTTTTCAAGTTTTTCTATTGCGGACTTTGAAGCTAAATCTGCTTCAATATTAATTTTATCCTTAACTTCACCTGTACCTAAAATCTTAAGTTTTTTTGAATTCTTATTTATTAATTTTAACTTTTTTAATAATTCAGAATTAAGCACTTCGTTAGGGTTTATATTTTTCTTATCAATATATGATTGAATTTTTTCTAAGTTTAAAATTGCTACTTGTTCCTTTGAGATTGGATTAAATCCTCTCTTTGGTAATCTTCTATACAATGGCATTTGACCACCTTCAAAACTTTTAATAGCGACACCGGATCTTGATTTTTGGCCTTTAACTCCTCTACCAGATGTTTTGCCTTTACCAGATCCAATACCTCTTCCAACTCTAATTTTAGATTTATTTATCTTTTCTCTGTTATTTAAACTTATCATTATCCTCTTTTTTCAACTATTTCTGAAATTTTCTTGTTTCTTATTGCAGATATTTGTTTAGGTGAACTTTGTTTCAGTAAAGCTTTCATTGTTGCTCTAATAACGTTGTGCGCATTAGAAGTGCCCATTGATTTAGCTACAATATCTTTTACACCTAAAACTTCACAAACTGCTCTAACAGGTCCTCCAGCGATAATACCTGTTCCTTTAGACGCTGCCCTTAAAACAATTCTACCAGAACCATCTTTTGCTTTAACATCATGATGTATAGTTCTGCCTTCCCTAAGGGGAATATGAGTAAGTTTTCTTCTAGCCATTTCATTAGCTTTTTTAATGGCATCTGGAACTTGTTTCGCCTTTGCATGAGCTATTCCAATTTTTCCTGCTTGATTGCCAACTACGACTAGTGCTGAAAAACCAAATCTTCTTCCACCCTTCACAACTTTAGTAATTCTGTTTATGTGAACTAATTTTTCTAGTATATCGTCGTTTTTTTTATCTTTAAAATTTTCCATATTAAAATTCCATTCCATTTTCTCTTAAAGTTTCAGCAAAAGCTTTAACTCTGCCATGATATTTATACGAACCTCTATCAAAATAGATTTTAGTTATGTTTTTTTCTTGAGCCTTTTTTGCTAATTTTTGTGCCACTAGTTTAGATAGTTCAGTTTTGTTCACTTTTTCACCAGACTTAAGGTCCTTTTCAACTGAAGATGCAGACAATAATGTTACCTTTTTAATATCATCAATTATTTGAGCTGAAATATTTTTTGCTGATCTTGAGATACTCAATCTAAATCTGTCGCTTGCCGCAACCCTTTTAACTTTGTTGCTTACACGAAACCTTTTTCTAATACTTGTGTTTAGTTTCATTATTTTTTCTTTCCTTCTTTTTTAAGAACGTATTGTCCTTTTTCTCTTATTCCCTTACCTTTATAAGGTTCTATTTTTCTTAAGGTTTTAATTTTGGATGCAACAGCACCAACAAGTTGCTTGTCTGAGCCTGTAATTTTTAAAATTGTTTGTTTTTCAACTGCAATTTTAATCCCTTCGGGTATATCGAAATCAATATCATGACTATATCCTAATTGTAAATTTAATTGATTACCTTTAACAGCAGCTCTGTATCCTACACCAACTAATTCTAAGATTTTTTCATAACCAGCACTAGAGCCTATAACAGCATTATTAATTAAGCTTCTATTCATACCCCAAAGTCTTTTTGAATTTTGATCAACTTTTTTAGGTTTGATTGATATTTCTTTTCCCTCTTTTATATCTAAATTAAACATATCAAGATCAATATTGATTGATTTTTTACCTAATGGGCCCTCTATGTTGATAATATTACCAGCTACTGCAACTTTTACTTTTTCAGGGATTGATATATTTATTTTACCTATTTTAGACATTAAAATACCTTACAGATTATTTCTCCACCGACTTTTTGTTTTCTGGCATCGATATCAGTCATAACACCTTTTGGTGTAGAGATTATAGCAATACCAAGTCCATTATTAATTTTCGGTAGACCGCTTGCACTTGAGAATATTCTTCTTCCAGGCTTTGAGACTCTTTCAAATGCACTAATAACTGGATTTCCAGAATGATATTTTAATTCTAAGGATAAAGTAGGTTTTTTATCTTCAGCATTTATTTTGAAATCTTTTATAAATCCCTCATTTTTTAATATATCAGCAATTTTAGTTTTAAAATTAGAAGAGGGTAATTCTACTTTTTTATGATTTCTAGCTTGAGCATTTTTAACTCTTGCAATCATATCTCCTATTGGGTCACTTAAACTCATAATTATCCTTTCTACCAGCTAGATTTAACTAAACCTGGTATCTTTCCTTGTAATCCTAATTGTCTTAATGCAATTCTTGAAATTTTTAATTTTCTATAAACTCCATGCGGTCTTCCAGTTATTTCACATCTATTCATAACTCTGGTTTTTGCTGAGTTTCTTGGTAATTTTGACAATTTTTGTTGTGCCTTAAATCTTTCTTCAAGTGTAATTTTTTTATCCATCACAATTTTTTTCAAATCTGCTCTTTTCTTGTAAAGCCTATCTGATAATTTAATTCTACTTTTATTTTTATTTACAGCGCTCAATTTAGCCATGTTTAATTATCTCCTTTTTTTATAAATGGAAAATTCATTTTTTCTAATAATGCGAAACTATGTTCCTTATTAATCGCTTTAATGACAATTATAATATCTAGTCCTCTCACCTTTTCAGCTCTATCAAAACTAACTTCAGGAAAAATTATATGTTCTTTAATACCAAATGTGTAATTGCCAAATTTGTCAAATCCTTTTGGAGATAGTCCTCTAAAATCTTTAAT
This sequence comes from uncultured Pelagibacteraceae bacterium, assembly GCA_902594635.1. Lineage (GTDB taxonomy): Bacteria > Pseudomonadota > Alphaproteobacteria > Pelagibacterales > Pelagibacteraceae > Pelagibacter. Next base: position 18,918 of record CACJMX010000003.1, on the reverse strand, counting down.
TCTAGGCAAAGCAATATTAACTAATCTATCTAAAAATTCATACATTTTGTTCTTTCTGAGTGTAACTTTTAAACCAGCATTAGATCCTTTTCTTGTCTTAAAATTAGCAACTGACTTTTTAAACTTTGTTGTAACTGGTTTTTGTCCAGTAATCTTAGCCATATCTTCTTCACAAGATTTTAGAATTTTTGCATCTGAAGCATCTAATCCAAGACCCATATTTAAAACAATTTTTTCAATTTTTGGTGCCATATAAATATTTTTAAATCCAAATTGATCTTTCAATGCTGGCTGAATTTCTTTATTAAATATTTCTTTTAATCTCGGAGTCATTATTTTTTAGCCTCTTTTTTTTTTGCATTTTTTTCATCAATTAATTTTAAGTTAGATAAATGAATAAAGCTCTCTTTTGGAAAAATACCACCTTTTTTCTCTTTAGTTGTCTTAACATGTTTTTTGACCATATTAATTTCTTTTACTTTTGCTCTATTATTTGCTCTATCAATTTCTATGACTTCACCCTCTTTTTTTCTATCTTTACCAGTCAAAACTCTAACTTTTAAACCTTTTTTAATCATTTTATAAAACCTCCGGAGCTAATGAGATTATCTTCATTTGACCTCTGCTTCTTAATTCTCTTGTGACAGGCCCAAAAATTCTAGTACCAACTGGTTCACCTTTGTCATCTACTAAAACTGCTGCATTATTATCAAATTTTACTTTTGAACCATCATTTCTATGAATTCCCTTTTTAACTCTAACAACAACTGCCTTATGAACTGTTCCCTTTTTGACTTTACCTTTAGGTATAGCTTCTTTAACAGCAATAACAATTGTATCTCCGATACTTGCATATCTTCTTTTAGATCCACCAAGAACTTTGATGCACTCTATTCTTTTTGCACCAGTATTATCAGCTACTTGTAATTCTGTTTGTACACCAATCATTATTTTGTATTCTCCATAACTTGAAATTTTTTATTTTTTGAAAAAGGCTTACTTTCAATTATTGATACTTTATCACCTGTTTTGAATTTATTGTTTTCATCATGAGCATTATAATTTTTTCTAACCCTAATTACTTTTTTAAGAACAGGATGTGAGTACTTTCGCTCAACCATTACAGTCACCGTTTTGTTTGGCTTGTCGCTTATAACTACACCTGTTAGTATTTTTTTAGGCATTTATTTTTCCTTTTAATATAGTTTTTAATCTCGCTATTGTTTTTCTTGTTTCACCAATTTTAGCTGGATTTGTTATTTGTGAATTCATTTTCTGAAATCTAAAATTAAAAAGATCTTTTTTAAGTTTCTCAATATTCTTTAGAACTTCATTCTTTGATAATTTTTTAATTTCTTGCTTTTTCATTATAAAAATCTCTTAATTGTTTTTGTTTTAATTGGTAATTTTGCAGAAGCTTTATATAATGCCTCTTTTGCTATTTGTTCTGAAACACCGTCAACCTCAAATAAAATTCTGCCTGGTTTAACTCTACAAGCAAAATACTCTGGAGACCCTTTTCCTTTACCCATTCTAACCTCAATCGGTTTCTTGGAAACGGGTATATTAGGAAAAATCCTTGTCCAAACTCTACCTTGCCTTTTCATATGTCTTGTTAGTGCAACTCTAGCAGCTTCAATTTGTTTACCAGTTATTCTTTCGGGCTGTAAAGCTTTTAAGGCATAAGCTCCATAATTAATGGTACTTGCTCTTGTAGCGGTACCATGAATTCTACCTTTGTGAGCTTTTCTCCACTTAGTTCTAACTGGTTGTAGCATTACTGTTTGCCCTCTTGTGGTATTGCTTTATTCGTTTCTTGGCTAAATTCTCTTGCAAAAACTTCACCTTTGTAAATCCAAACTTTAATTCCAATTATTCCATAAGTAGTTAGCGCTTCTGCTTCAGCGTAATCAATATCTGCTCTTAATGTGTGTGAAGGAATGCTTCCATCCCTTAACCATTCAGTTCTAGCAATTTCATTTCCACCTAGTCTTCCGCTGACAGAAACTTTTATACCTTTTGCACCTAGTCTAATACACGATTGCATAGCTCTTTTCATTGCTCTTCTATATGAAATTCTTTTCACTAGCTGTTGTGCAATATTCTCTGCAACTAAATAAGCATTGGTCTCAGGTTTTTTTACTTCTTTAATATTTAAATTTACTTCGTTCTTAGTGAATTTTGAAAGATTGTTTTTTATTTTATCAATATCACTTCCCTTTTTACCAATCACAAAACCAGGTCTAGAAGTATAGATAGTCACGTAACACTTGTTAGATGTTCGTTCAATCATAACTTTGGACACGCCTGAATTGATAACATTTTTTTTTACATATTCACGGATTTTAAAATCTTCAATTAAGTAGTTACCAAAATCTTTTTTCTTAGCGTACCAAACAGAATCCCAACCTCTGTTTACACCTAATCTAAAACCTACAGGATTAACTTTTTGACCCATGCTTCTCCATTTGTTTTGTTTCTGATAAAATTATTGTAACTGAAGACCATGGTTTCAAAATTGGAGCTGCTCTCCCTTTTGCACGAGGTCTAAATCTTTTCATAACAATTTTTTTTCCACAATATGCTTCCTTAACAACTAGATTATCAATGTCATACTGAAAGTTATTTTCTGCGTTTGCAACTGCTGAACTGATTGTTTTTCTAATATCTCTTGTAATTCTTTTTTCAGAGAACTGTAAATCTCTGATTGCCACATCAACTTTTTTTCCAACTATACTCTTTAGTATTGGATTAAGTTTTCTGACACTTGATCTAACGCCGTTATTGATAGACTTTACAGTCTTATCGTTATTCTTATCAATTTTCTTTTTTTTACCCATAATTATTTCTTATCCGCTGTAGCAGGTTTTGCTTTTTTATCTGCAGGTGTATGACCAAAAAATGTTCTTGTTGGTGCAAACTCACCTAGCTTATGTCCAACCATATCTTCTGATATTGTAATTGGTATAAATTTTTTTCCATTATAAATTTGGAAGCTAACTCCGACAAAGTCAGGTAAAATAGTTGATTTTCTTGACCATGTTTTGATAGGAATTTTTTTTGGGTCATCTTTATATTTGTGAACTTTCTTCATTAAACTTTCTTCTACAAAAGGTCCCTTCCAAACTGCTCTAGCCATTATTTAGCATCCTTCCTTTTGTTTCTTCTCTTGATTATAAATTTATCTGTTCTCTTATTATCTCTTGTTTTTAATCCTTTTGCTGATTGACCAGTAGGTGAAACAGGATGTCTTCCACCAGCAGATTTACCTTCACCTCCTCCATGAGGGTGATCCACAGGGTTTTTAACAACACCTCTTGTGTGCGGTCTTCTCCCTAGCCATCTTGATCTACCTGCTTTTCCAATTTTAATATTTTTTTGATCTGGATTACTTAAAATTCCTATTGTAGCTAAGGCTCTTGAATCAATTTTTCTTACTTCACCTGAGGCAAGTTTAATCAAACTGTAATTTCCATCCAATCCACTTATTGTTACAGAAGAACCTGCAGATCTAGCAATTTTTCCACCACCACCAGGCTGAATTTCAACATTATGAATATTGATACCAACTGGAATATCTTGCAATGGCATACAATTACCAATTTTAATCTCTTTTTTTGATCCACTTTCAATTTTGTCACCTATATTTATTTTTTGAGGTGCAAGAAAATACGAATGAGTTCCATCTTCGAATTTAACCAACATGATATAGCATGATCTATTTGGATCATATTCTACTCTTTCAACTGTAGCTTCCATGTCAAATTTCTTTCTATAAAAATCGACATGTCTATACATTTTCTTATGACCACCCGCTCTATTTATTGAAGTAATGTGTCCATTATTATTTCTACCCTTCATGGCATTTTTAGGGGATACAAGAGATTTAAATGGTTTACCTTTCCATAATCCAGTTCTATCAACTAAAATAGTTCCTCTAGTAGATTTTGTGTAGGGTTTGAAAGTTTTTAATGCCATTTATTAAATTCCTGTAGTTAGATCAATACTTTGACCTTTTTTAAGTGTAATTATTGCTTTTTTATATCCTGATACTTTTACTTTTTTCCCTCTAGTAATTTTAGTTCTATTCTGTTTATTGATAATATTAATTTTAGTAACATTTACTTTAAAAATTTTTTCAATATTTTTTTTAAGGTTTTTCTTATTAGCACCTTCAGGTACTTTAAATGTAATTTTATTCAATTCAGATAAATTTGTTGATTTCTCAGTCACAACTGGTGAAAGAATTTTGTCGTATAAATGTATTTTATCCATTTTAAGAATATCTCTTTTCTAGTTCTTTTACTGAACTCTCTGTAAATACAACTTTTTTAAATTTAATAATATCGTAGGCACTAAAATGATTAACATCTGTAACCTTAACATTAGGAATATTTCTTGCAGATTTTTCTATTTTTTCTTTAGAATTTTTATCTAGTATCAATAGTGAGTTTGAAATTTCTAGTTTGTTAATTATTGAGCTCATTTCTTTAGTTTTTTTAATCTCAGAACTAAAATCATTTAAAATTAATAAGTTTTTGTTATTATTTTTTTCAGTAATAAGTGAAGCAACACTTAATTTTTTTTCATTTTTATTTAATTTTCTTTTTTTGTATGCTAATTCACCTTTAGGTCCGTGTGCTATACCACCTCCTACAAAAATTGGAGCTTTTCTACTTGCGTGCCTAGCTCCACCAGTTCCTTTTTGAGCATAAATTTTAGAAGTTGGCCCTCTAACTTCGTTTTGTTGCTTTGTCTTAGCATGTCTACCTTTATAATTTGCGTTTGTTTTATAAAGTACACTGCTAACAAGTTTGTTATTTACTTTTGCTGAAAAAATTTTATCCAATACCTCAATACTGTCTTTTTTTCCATCTATACTAATTTTATCTAATTTCATTATTTTTTCTTCTTATCAGGTGTTTTCTTTGCCTGTTCAGCTGCGGCTAATTTTTCTGCAATTGTCATTTTACTAATATTTTTAACTGAACCTTTAACTAATACTTCAGTATTTTTTGAACCTGGTATTGATCCTTTTAGGTAAAGTAATTCATTTTCTAAATCTGTTTTAATAATCTCAATATTTTGCATAGTTCTTAATTTGTCACCCATATGACCTGCCATTTTCTTACCTTTGAAAACTTTTCCAGGATCTTGGCTATGACCTGTTGAACCATGTGCTCTGTGAGAGACAGATACTCCATGACTAGCTCTTAAGCCACCAAAGTTGTGTCTTTTCATAGCACCTGCAAAACCTTTACCAATAGTTTTTGATCTTGTGTCTACAAATTTAGTATCTTTAAAAATTTCCAAACCAAACTCATTGCCTTCTTTATATGCAGAGGTATCATTTACTCTAAATTCTTTTAATTTTTTCTTCGCTTCAGTGTTTTTTTTTGCAAAAAAACCTTTCATGGCTTTTGTTAGCTTCGAATTTTTAATCTTACCATAACCAAGTTGCACTGCTTTATATCCACGGTTTTCTTCTTCAATAACTTGAATTACTCTTGCTTTCTCTACTTTCAAGACAGTGACGGGAACTATCTGACCAGTTTTGTAAAATTCTCTAGTCATTCCAATTTTTTTACCTATTAAAGCTATTTCACTCATAATTAAATTTTTATTTCCACATCCACACCGGAAGCTAAGTCTAATTTCATTAATGCTTCTACTGTTTGAGGTGTTGGTTCAATAATATCGATTAATCTTTTGTGTGTTCTGGTCTCAAATTGTTCTCTACTTTTTTTATCAATATGAGGTGATCTAAGTACTGTATATCTTTCAATTCTTGTGGGTAAAGGTATTGGCCCCTTAATCGTTGCACCAGTTCTTTTTACTGTATTTACTATTTCCTCTGTTGATGCATCTAATACCTTGTTATCGTAGGCTCTAAGTTTAATTCTAATATTCTGTTTTTCCATAATTACCCTGCAATCTTTTTAGTTACTTCGTCCTGAACATTTTGTGGGACTTTAGAATAATGATCAAAAAACATAGAATATTGAGCTCTGCCTTGTGACATTGATCTTAAATTATTAATGTATCCAAACATATTCGCTAGAGGCACCATGGCTGTAATTACAGTTGCGTTTCCTCTTTGCTCTTGGGTACTAATTTGACCTCTTCTACTGTTTAGATCTCCAATTACATCACCCATATAATCTTCTGGAGTTACTACTTCTACTCTCATAACTGGTTCTAATAGCTTCAAACCACCTTTTGTACACGCTTCTTTAAAGCAAGCTCTACTTGCTAATTCAAAAGCTAAAACACTTGAGTCAACATCGTGATGAAGTCCATCTAAAATAGTTACTTTGTAATCTATCATTGGGAAACCAGCTAGAATTCCACCATCCGATATAGTTTCAATTCCTTTTTCTACACCAGGTATAAATTCCTTAGGAATTGCTCCACCTTTGATTTTACTTTCAACTTCTCTACCTTTGCCAGCCTCTTGTGGTTCAACTAACAATTTAACTTTAGCAAATTGGCCTGCTCCACCACTTTGTTTTTTATGTGTGTATTCAACCTCAGATGCAGCTTCAATTGTTTCTCTATACGCAACTTGAGGAGCGCCAACATTAGCTTCAACTTTAAATTCTCTTTTCATTCGATCAACAATAATGTCTAAGTGTAACTCACCCATTCCTTTAATGATCGTTTGACCAGACTCTTCGTCAGACGTAACTCTAAATGACGGATCTTCTTTTGCTAATCTACCTAAAGCTTCACCCATTTTTTCTTGGTCGGCTTTTGTTTTTGGCTCTACTGCAATTTCAATAACTGGATCAGGGAATTCCATAGGTTCAAGTAAAACAGAATTTTCCTCATCACATAAAGTATGACCAGTAATAGTATTTTTTAATCCTGCTAAAGCAACTATATCTCCAGCATTAGCCTCTTTAATGTCTTCTCTAGAGTTAGCATGCATTAAAAGCATTCTTCCAACTCTTTCTTCTTTTTCTTTAGATGAATTAAAAACAGCAGTTCCAGTTTTGACTGTCCCTGAATAAATTCTTATAAAAGTTAAAGACCCTACAAATGGATCATTAGCAACTTTAAATGCAAGAGCTGAAAAAGGAACATTGTCATCAAATTTCATCTCCATCTCGTCTTCAGACCCTAATTTGGTTCCTTTAATAGAACCAATATCAACGGGACTTGGTAAATAATGTACAACAGCATCAAGTAATGGCTGCACACCTTTATTTTTAAAAGCCGAACCAGTTAAAACAGGTACAAAACTAAAATTTAAAGTTCCGCTTCTTATGCATTGAATTAAATCTTCTTCTTTTATTTCATCTCCATTTAAATAAGCTTCCATAAGCTTTTCATTTTGCTCAACTGCTGTTTCAACTAATTCCGTTCTATATTTTTCACAAATTTCTTTTAGCTCTTCTGGTATATCTTTATATTCCCACTCTGCTCCTAGAGCCTCGTTTTTCCATACTTGTGCTTTCATTTTGACTAGATCAACAACCCCCGTTAAAGAGGCTTCTGCACCTATAGGAACTTGAAGAACCAAAGGTTTTGCCCCCAATCTATCTCTGATCATGTCGACACATCTAAAGAAATCTGCACCAGTTCTGTCTAATTTGTTAACAAAACAGATTCGAGGAACTTTATATTTATCTGCTTGTCTCCATACAGTTTCTGATTGTGGTTCTACACCTGCTACACCGTCAAATACTGCAACAGCTCCATCTAATACCTTAAGTGATCTTTCAACTTCAATTGTGAAATCTACGTGACCTGGGGTGTCAATTATATTAATTCTATGATCATTCCAAAAACAAGTTGTTGCTGCTGATGTAATAGTAATTCCTCTTTCTTGCTCTTGTTCCATCCAGTCCATTGTTGCAGCCCCATCATGAACTTCTCCGATTTTGTGACTTTTTCCTGTATAGTATAAAACTCTTTCTGTGGTAGTTGTTTTACCAGCATCTATATGAGCCATGATCCCAATATTTCTATATTTATCTAAAGTATGAGTTCTAGCCATAATTTTTTACCATCTAAAATGAGCAAAAGCCTTATTAGACTCTGCCATTTTATGAACATCCTCTCTTTTTTTAACTGCAGCACCTTTTTTTTCATATGCATCGTAAAGTTCATTAAAAATTTTATCTGACATATGTTTATCTTTTCTTTTTCTTGCTGAGTCTACTAACCATCTAATTGCTAGAGCTTGTGCTCTTTTACTTTTAACCTCAACAGGAACTTGATAAGTTGCACCACCAACTCTTCTTGATCTAACTTCTACTGTTGGCTTAATATTATTGATAGCTTCATTAAAAATATTAATTGGCTCGTCTTTGCTCTTCGTTTTTATTTTATCGATTGCATCATAAACAATTTTAGCAGCAACGCCCCTTTTGCCATCGTACATAATATTATTTATTAATTTTGGAATTATTGTTGAGTTAAATTTTGGATCAGGAACAACGTTTTTTTTAGGTTGGGTTTTTTTTCTAGACATTACTTACCTTTTTTTGTTCCGTACAAAGATCTTCTTTGTTTTCTGTTAGCAACGCCTTGGGTATCGAGATTACCTCTAAGAATATGATACCTGACACCTGGTAAATCTTTTACCCTACCACCTCTTATCAGAACCACTGAGTGTTCTTGTAGATTGTGACCCTCACCAGGAATATAAGCTGTAACTTCAAAACCATTTGATAGTCTTACTCTTGCAACTTTTCTTAAAGCTGAATTGGGTTTCTTTGGTGTGGTCGTATAAACTTTAACACAAACACCTCTTTTTAAAGGTTGTTTTTGTAAAGCAGGAACTTTGTTCCTGGATACTTGTTTAACTCTTTTTTTTCTTAACAATTGGTTAATTGTTGGCATAAATTTTTAAAATTAATTAATTTATTTTTAGATGAAAATAACTGACGGGTTATTTTGTGGCAGCGTTTAGCACTGTTAGAAGCACTACATTCCAACCAAAAACACCGCCAAAATACTTATTAATTGACCATTGTCAAACTAAAATTTCAAGTATTAAGCGATTTTTTTACTGATTTGCTTGTGTTTCAGACGGCTCCGAGCTCTCAATTTTTTCTTGTTCGGATAAGAACTCATTATCATCCTTAAGAGCTTTCTTGTTCCAATTATTTTTGATATTTCCAGTTCCTGCGGGTACTAATCTTCCAACAATAACGTTCTCTTTAAGACCGTTTAATGGATCCACTTTACCCTTAATGGCCGCATCTGTTAATACTCTTGTAGTTTCTTGGAAAGATGCTGCAGAAATAAATGACTCAGTTTGCAATGATGCTTTAGTAATTCCCATTAATACTCTTTCTCCAACAGCTGGGTCTTTACCTTCGACAACCAGTTTTTCATTTGTATTTTCAAATTTAATTCTATCCACAATTTCACCAGGTAAATAAGAAGAATCTCCAGAAACTTTTACCTCAACTTTTTTCAACATCTGTCTTAGGATAGTTTCAATGTGTTTATCGTTAATGATTACACCTTGCAATCTGTAAACTTCTTGAACTTGGTTGACGAAATATTCTGTTAATTCTTTAATACCTAGAATTCTTAAAATATCGTGTGGTAATGGCTGACCATCGAGAAGATATTCACCTTTTTTAATTCTTTCACCAGGATTGAAATTAATATGCTTACCTTTTGGTATTAAATAATTTGAAGGTTCTGCTCCATCTTCTGGCACAATCGAAACTCTTTGTTTACCTCTAACTTCTTTGCCAAAAACAACTTGGCCATCATTTTCAGCAATAATTGCACTGTCTTTTGCTTTTCTTGCTTCAAATAATTCGGCAACTCTTGGAAGACCACCAGTAATATCTTTTGTTTTAGTAGTCTCTTTAGGTAATCTTGCAATAACATCTCCTGCAAAAACTTTTTGTCCATCTTTTATAGATAAAATTGAATCTGGTACTAGATAGTATCTGGCCTCATTATCATCGGCTTTTTTAATTACATTCCCTTTTTCATCTCTTAAAGTAATTCTTGGTTTTAAGTCTGTACTTTTTGATTGACCTCTCCAGTCAATTACAGTTTTAGAAGATATACCAGTTGCATCGTCAGTAGTTTCTTGAATAGAAACACCATCGATCAAATCAACAAAACTAGCCTCACCGCTTTTTTCAGCTATAACTGGTGTTGTGTATGGATCCCATTCACAAATTTTTGTATTTGCTTTAACTTTGTCACCATTGTTAAAAAATAATCTAGAACCATAAGCAACCTTATAAACAGCTATTTGAACACCATTATCATCCTCAATAGAAAGTTGTGTATTTCTTCCCATCACAATTAAATTTTTCTTAGAGTCCTCTAATATATTTGAGTTTAAAATTTTTAATGTTCCTTCATTCTTAGTTACAATTTGAGAATCTTGTTTAACAGATGCTGTACCACCAACGTGGAAAGTTCTCATAGTTAATTGAGTTCCTGGTTCACCAATAGATTGAGCAGAAATCATCCCAATAGCTTCACCAACATGAACCATTTTACCTCTAGATAAATCTCTTCCATAAGAGGTTGCACAAACACCTTCTTTAGATCCACAAGTCATTACAGAATAAACCTTAATTGCTTTTACTCCTGCTGCATCAATTTTATCGCAGCCTGCCTCATCGATCATTTCTTCCTTTTTAATAATAACTTCACCTGTTAAAGGATGTTTAACTTCATCGAAAGTAACTCTTCCCAGCGCTCTTTCAGATAAACTAACCACAACGTTTCCACCTTCTAGAATTTCAGATAGTTCTATGAAACCTGGTTTTTTACAATCACAAACTTTTTTAGTTACAGTTAAATCTTGGGCTACATCACAAAGTCTTCTTGTTAAATAACCTGAACTTGCAGTTTTAAGTGCAGTATCGGCAAGACCTTTTCTAGCTCCGTGAGTTGAATTGAAATATTCAAGAGCTGTTAAACCTTCTTTAAAATTTGAAATAATAGGACTTTCAATAATTTCTCCAGATGGTTTTGCAATTAGACCACGCATTCCAGCTAATTGTTTCATTTGAGCTGCAGAACCTCTCGCTCCACTATCAGCCATCATAAATACTGAATTAATTTTTAATCCCTCTGATGTTTTCTCTGTTGCAGAAATACCCTTCATCATTTCACCAGCTACTTTATCTGTACATTTAGACCAAGCATCTACAACTTTGTTATATTTTTCACCTCTTGTAATTAAGCCTTCTGCATACTGTGTTTCATAATCAGCAATTAATTTTTTAGTATCATCAATTAATTGTGTTTTGCTCTCAGGAATTACAAGATCATCTTTTCCAAATGATATTCCAGCTTTAAATGCATGTTTGAAACCTAAGTCTTTTAACTTATCACAAAATATAACTGTAGTTTTTTGTCCACAAAATCTAAAGACAATATCAATAATTTCTGAAACTACTTTTTTAGGCAACAATCTGTCTATTAAAGAGAATTTTATATTACTATTTTTTGGTAGTAAATTTGCTAGTAGAAATCTTCCGGCAGTAGAAGTGTACTTTTCAAATTTTTTATTTCCATTTTCATCAACAGTTTCAAATCTAGATATAATTGTATTATGTACTTTAATTTGACCAGAAGATAATGCAAATTCGATTTGATCAGAGTCAACAAAGTATCCAGCTGGCTTATCAGTAACTGGCTCCTGGGAAAGATAATAAATCCCTAGGATCATATCCTGACTTGGAACGATAATAGGTTTACCATTTGAAGGTGAAAGAATGTTATTAGTTGATAACATTAAAATTCTTGCCTCTAACTGAGCTTCTAAACTTAAGGGTACGTGCACCGCCATCTGGTCGCCATCAAAATCAGCATTAAATGCTGCACATGTTAGAGGGTGAAGTTCAATTGCATCTCCCTCAATTAATTTTGGTTCAAATGCTTGAACACCAAGTCTATGAAGTGTTGGTGCTCTATTTAGTAATACTGGGTGTTCTCTAACAATTAACTCAAGTGCGTCCCAAACTGCGTTGGTTTCCTTTTCAACAAGTTTTTTGGCCTGTTTAATTGTTGAGGCTAAACCTAGTTTGTTTAATCTTGCGTACAAAAATGGTTTAAATAATTCTAAAGCCATTTTTTTTGGTAATCCACATTCATGAAGTTTTAAATCTGGACCAACAACAATTACAGATCTACCGGAGTAATCTACACGTTTTCCTAATAAGTTTTGTCTAAATCTGCCTTGCTTACCTTTAAGCATTTCAGCAAGGGATTTAAGAGGTCTTTTTCCTGTACCAGTAATTACTCTTCCTCTTCGTCCGTTGTCAAATAATGCATCAACTGACTCCTGGAGCATTCTTTTTTCGTTTCGAACAATAATATCTGGAGCTTTAAGATCCATTAATCTTTTTAATCTATTATTTCTATTGATTACTCTTCTATAAAGATCATTCAGATCGGAAGTTGCAAATCTACCACCATCCAATGGAACAAGTGGTCTCAATTCAGGTGGAATTACAGGTACAACTGTCATAATCATCCACTCCGGTTTTTGACCAGTTTCAATAAATGACTCAACAAGTTTTAGTCTTTTAATAGCTCTTTCTTCGTTAACTTTTGATTTTGTTTCTTTAATAAAATTAACTAAATTTTTTCTCTCTTGCTCTAAATCTAAATTCTTAAGCATCTCAAGAACCGCTTCAGCACCTATTCCTGCAGTGAACGACTCTTCCCCAAACTCATCTTGATATTTTGCTAATTCTTCTTCATTTAATAACTGATTTTTTTGTAGACCAGTTAAACCAGGTTCTATGACAATAAAATTCTCAAAATAAAGAACTCTCTCTATTTCTTTAAGCTTCATATCAACAGCAAGAGCAATTCTACTAGGTAATGATTTTAAAAACCATATATGTGCTACTGGTGTAGCAAGATTTATATGGCCCATTCTTTCTCTTCTTACATTTGATTTTGTAACTTCAACACCACATTTCTCACAAATAATTCCTCTAAATTTCATTCGTTTGTATTTTCCACACAAACATTCATAATCTTTAATTGGCCCAAAAATTCTCGCACAAAATAAACCATCTTTTTCAGGTCTGAAAGTTCTATAGTTAATTGTTTCAGGTTTTTTTATTTCACCATACGTCCAGGATTTAATTTTTTCAGGACTAGCAAGAGAAATTTTAATACTATTAAAATTTTGAGCTTCGGATATCTCAGTATTTTTAAATAAATCTGTTAACTCTTTTTTCATTTAATTAAGCTCCACGTTTAATGCTAATGATTTAATTTCTTTAACCAATACGTTAAAGGACTCTGGAATACCTGATTCAAAGTTCTCCTCACCTTTAACTATTGTCTCGTAAACTTTAACTCTACCAGCTACGTCATCAGACTTAACGGTCAAAATTTCTTGAAGAGTGTATGAAGCACCATAAGCCTCCAGCGCCCAAACTTCCATTTCACCAAATCTTTGGCCACCAAGTTGAGCTTTTCCTCCAAGTGGCTGTTGTGTAACCAAACTGTAAGGCCCTGTTGATCTTGCGTGTATTTTATCTTCAACTAAATGATGAAGTTTTAACATATAAATAATTCCAACAGTCACTGGTCTATCAAATTTCTCACCTGTTCTTCCATCCCATAAATATGTTTGACCAGAACCTGGTAATTTTGCTAATTCAAGCATTTCAGTAACATTTTTTTCTTTAGCTCCATCAAATACTGGAGTTGAGATTGCTATTCCATTTTGCAAATTTTCGCACAAATCTTTAAATTCATTCTTGCTTAATTTATCAACTTTATCGTTAAAGATTTCCTCTCCATAAACAGATTTTAAAAAACTTGCAATTTTCTCAGTTTTTTCAATTTTTTTACTGTTCTCGTTTACTAATTTTTTAACTTCTTCCCCAAATTCTTTACAAGCCCAACCTAAGTGTGTTTCTAAAATCTGACCTACATTCATCCTACTAGGAACACCTAGTGGATTAAGAACTATGTCAACAGGTCTACCATCTTCACGGTAAGGCATATCCTCAACTGGAACGATTTTACTAACTACACCTTTGTTACCATGTCTTCCAGACATTTTATCACCAGGTCTTAATCTTCTTTTGATAGCAACAAAAACTTTTACCATTTTCATTACGCTTGGAAGTAGATCGTCTCCACTTCTAATTTTAAGAACTTTGTCTTCAAATCTTTCAGTAATATCCTGTTTAGCTTTATTGTACTGATCTTTTAATTGTAAAAGAGTTGTTTCATTTGCTGCATTTCCATTTGAAATTTTGAAAACATCATTAATTGGAAGGTTGCTTATAGCCTCAAAGTCTAGTTTTATTCCTTCAGCTAAATCTTTGACTTTTTTGGCTAATGATGTTCCAGATAAAATTTGACCTGCTCTTTGCTTGATACTTCTCTCTAAGATTTCTTCTTCAACTATTTTATCTTGCTGAACTTCCTCAATTTCAGCTCTTTCAATAGTTATTGATCTTTCATCTTTTTCAATACCGTGTCTATTAAATACTCTTACATCTACAATTGTCCCACTACTTCCTCTTGACATTCTTAAAGATGTATCAGTTACATCAATTGCCTTTTCACCGAATATTGATCTTAATAATTTTTCTTCCGGACCTGATGCTGAGTCACCTTTTGGTGTCACTTTTCCAACTAAAATATCACCTGCGTTTACTTCTGCACCAATATAAACTACACCTGACTCGTCAAGATTTTTTAAGGCTTCTTCATTAACGTTTGGAATATCTCTTGTAATTTCTTCTTCACCTAACTTTGTATCTCTTGCCATAATTTCATATTCTTCAATATGTACAGACGTAAATACGTCATCGGTTACACATCTTTCTGAAATTAGGATAGAATCTTCAAAATTGTAACCTTGCCAAGGCATAAAAGCTACAGTCACATTTTTCCCTAATGCTAATTCACCTAGTTTTGTTGACGGACCATCTGCAATTATATCTCCTGATTTAACTTTATCACCAACTCTAACTAGCGGTCTTTGATTTATACAGGTATTTTGATTTGACCTTTTAAATTTTTGAAGATTGTAAATATCAACTCCAGATTCACTAAATTCTGTTTCTTCAGTGACTTTAATAACAATTCTTTTTCCATCAATTTTATCAACAATACCATCTCTTTTTGCAACAATTGTAACACCTGAGTCTAATGCAACATCGCTTTCAATACCTGTTCCAACAAGTGGCGACTCTGGTTTTAATAATGGAACAGCCTGTCTCATCATATTTGAACCCATAAGAGCTCTGTTAGCGTCATCATTTTCTAAAAAAGGAATTAAAGATGCTGCAACTGAAACAAGTTGTTTAGGTGAAACATCAATATAATCAATTGTATCTGGTTTAGATAAAAGAAAGTTTAAGTTTTGTCTGCATGAAACTAAATCCTCTATAATTTTTCCATTCTTATCAAGTTTGGTATTTGCTTGCGCAATAGTGTATTTAGTCTCTTCCATAGCAGAAAGATATTCCACTTTATCTTGAACAACTCCGTCTTTAACTTTTTTATAGGGACTTTCAATAAAACCATACTTATTAATTTTCGCATAAGTAGATAAACTGTTTATTAGACCAATGTTTGGTCCTTCTGGGGTTTCGATTGGACAAATTCTACCATAATGAGTTGGATGAACATCACGAACTTCAAATCCTGCTCTTTCTCTAGTTAGACCACCAGGTCCTAAAGCTGATACTCTTCTTTTGTGAGTAATTTCAGAAAGAGGATTTGTTTGATCCATGAATTGTGAAAGTTGTGAACTTGCAAAAAAATCTTTTAAAGAAACTGTTAAAGGTTTTGCGTTAATTAAGTCTTGCGGCATTGCAGACTCTACATCTAAAGTGGTCATCTTCTCTTTGATTGCTCTTTCCATTCTATAAACACCTATACGAGCTTGGTTTTCAACCAACTCACCTACAGAACGAACTCTTCTATTTCCTAAATGGTCAATATCATCAACTTCATCTTTACCGTCTCTTAAATCCAACATTTTATGAATAATCGCTATAATGTCATCATTTCTTAGAATTGTAATTTTATCAGAACATTCTTGATTTAATCTAGAATTCATTTTCACTCTTCCTACATCAGACAAATCGTATCTGTCTGAGCTGAAGAATAAGTTATTAAATATCTGAGTAGCAATTTCTATTGTTGGTGGCTCACCAGGTCTTAACATTTTATAAACTTCAGTTATTGCCTCCTCTTTTGAATTATTTTTGTCATTCAAAATTGTAGTAAGCAAATAAGGACCTTTGTTAATTGAGTTTGTAACTGAAATCTGAATTGAGTGTATATTTGCGTCTAATATTTGCTGGATTACTGCATCATTTAATTCGGTACCAATTTTAAATGTTCCCTCTTCCTCATCATTAACTTTGATGTCTCTGTGTAAAATTTTACCGAATAAAGATTCTCTTGAAACTAAAATATCTTTTAGTCCATCGTTTGCTAATTTTTTTGCATTTAAGAAATTAATTTTATCACCTAATTTTATTACAACTTCACCAGTTTTTGCATCTATTACTTCTTCAGCAAAGTTTTTAGCTTTGTAATTTTCAGGATTAAACTTTGTTTTCCATTTTTCTGTTTTAGCATCATAAGTATACTGTTCGTTTTCATAAAACTCGTCTGCAATTTCAGCTTTAGTATATCCAAGTGCTAAAAGTAAAGTGGATGCAAAAATTTTCTTTTTTCTATCTATTTTAAAATATAAAAAATCTTTGACATCATATTCGAAATCTAACCAAGATCCCCTGTTTGGTATTACTCGACAATTAAATAGAAGTTTACCACTTGCATGAGTTTTACCTTTGTCGTGGTCAAAGAAAACACCAGGACTTCTATGCATCTGGTTCACTACAACACGTTGAACACCATTAGTAATAAACGTTCCACTATTTGTCATCATTGGAACTTCACCCATATAAACTTCTTGTTCTTTAGCAGATAAAATATCTTTTGAGTTGTTATCTTGATCTATTTCATAAACAACTAATCTCAAAGTACACTTCAAGGCTGATGAGTAAGTAAGTCCTCTAGTAATACATTCGTCAACATCAAATTTTGGTTTTTCTAATCTATATGAAACATATTCTAATGTTGCTTTATCGTTTAAATCCTCAATAGGAAATATACTTTTAAAAACTCTATCAAACCCTTTGGTTAGATCTGCTGCTTCAGAATCAAATTCAGTTAATTCTTTGTATGAGTTTTTTTGAACTTCTATTAAATTTGGTATTGATAAACTTTCTTTTAGTTTTCCAAAACTTTTTCTTATATTTTTCTTTTCAGTAAAAGATAATTGCATTTATATTTATTAATCCTGATTAAAAATAATCAGTATTTGAATTCTTTCTTATTAATTTATTTAAGTTCTACTTTAGCGCCTGCAGCTTCTAACTTAGCTTTGATCTCTTCAGCTTCTTTTCTGTTAACACCAGATTTAACTTCTTTTGGTGCTCCCTCTACTAGATCTTTAGCTTCTTTTAATCCTAATGAAGTAGCTGCTCTCACTTCTTTAATGACATTAATTTTTTTATCACCAGCAGAAACTAGCATGATAGTAAAATCATCCTTTTCTTCAGCTGCTTCTGCACCACCTGCTGCTGCTGGAGCTGCTGCGGCCATTGGAGTTACACCCCATTTTTCTTCTAACTGTTTTGAAAGTTCAGCTGCTTCTGCAACTGTTAAACTTGAAAGATCTTCAATAATTTTGTTAAGGTCTGGCATATCAATTACTCTTTGGGTTGTGTTTCAGAATTTTCTGCGGACAAACTACTCATTTTTTCCGAATGTGCAAGTAAAATGCTAATTAATTTAGATGCAGGTGCATTTAAAATACCCACAATATTAGCTCTAGCTTCATCTAAAGTTGGTAAACTTGCTACATTTTGGACACCAGCCTGATCTAAGACTTCATTATCCATTATGCCGCCAATTAATTTTAAATTTTCGTTATCTTTTGCAAATTTTGAGAGAATCCTTGCTGACATAATTGCATCTTCACCAAATGCAACCGCTGTTGGACCAGTGAACAAATTAGTCAAATCTTTGCATTTGGTTTTTTCTAATGCAAGTTTAGTAATTCTATTTTTAGTGATTTTAAAAACTATTCCATGCTCTCTCATTTTTGCTCTTAGATCATCTAATTGAGTCATAGTTAAACCTTGATAATGAGTAACCATGACAGCTTTACTATTCTCAAATTTTGAACTCATTTCTTCAATGTAATTTTTCTTTTGATCTTTATTCATCATAACTATATCGACTTACCTAATTTAACTTTGTAAGAAACTCCCATTGTTGAGGTTGCAAAAACATTTTTTATTAAATCCCCTTTTAGAGTATTGTTTGATTTTTCTTTTTCTAAAGTTTCTAGTATAGCATTATAATTTTTCATTAATTGATCATCACTAAAAGATTTTTTACCAATGCTAACACCAATATTACCATCTTTATCGTTTCTAATTTCAACTTGACCTGATTTTGCATTTGTTACTGCTTCTTTAATATTATCAGAGACAGAACCAAGTTTTGGATTTGGCATTAAACCTTTTGGTCCTAAAACTTTTCCTAATTTTGAAAGTTTTACCATCATTCCAGGTGTACAAATTAATTTTTCAAAATTTAATTCACCACCTTTAATTTTTTCAACAAATTCATCACTACCTACAATATCTGCTCCAGCATCTTTGGCCTCTTGAGCTTTATTGTCTTCACAAACAACAGCAACTTTAACTTTTTTGCCTGTACCACCTGGTAAATTAACTACTGTTCTAATATTAACTTCACTTTTCTTCTGTTTATTGTTTATTTGAAAACTTAAATCTAAAGACTCGTCAAATTTTGTAGTGCAATTTTTTTTTAGCTCAGGTATCAGTTTTTCAAAAGCCTCAGCACTAAGATCTTTTGTTTTTTCTGTTAATTTTTTAAATCTTTTTG
>CACJMX010000002.1:0-131680 GCA_902594635.1 uncultured Pelagibacteraceae bacterium | reverse complement strand
TTTCACAAGATGGTGTTGAATTTATGCTTGGTCCATACAGTTCAGGATTAACTAAAGCGATAGCTCCTGTTACAGAAAAGTATGGTGTTCCAATGGTGGAGGCAAATGGTGCATCTAGATCTTTGTTTACAAAAGGTTACAAATATCTATTTGCAGTTTTAGCTCCTGCTAATTTATATCTTGATGTTGCTATTGATCTAGCAGTTGAAAAGAATAATGGAAAAGGTGTAACAGTTGCAATGGCATTTGAACAAGATGCGTTTTCTCAAGACGTAAGACTTGGAGTTTTAGATGCAATTAAAAGAACTGGCTCTAAAAAGGTAATTGATGATAAATTGCCAAAAGAGCTGAATGATATGGCAGCTACTTTAGTAAAAGTGAAGCAAATGAAACCAGATGTTTTAGTTGTTTCAGGTCATACAAAAGGTGCTCTAACTGCAATCAGACAAATTTCTGAGATGAAAGTAGACGTACCAATGTTAGCAATGACTCACTGTGATGCTGCTAAACTATCAAAACAACATGGTAAAAACTCACAATATGCTTTATGTGCTTCTCAGTGGCATAAAACACTAACTTACAAAGATGACTTCTTTAAAGATGGTATGACTTATGATGCAGACTTTACTAAAGAGTTCGGTTATGCACCACCATATCAAGCAGCAGAATCTTCAGCTGCTTTATTAGTATTTAAAGATGCATTTGAAAGAGCAAATTCTTTTGATCAAAAGAAAGTAAGAGATGCTCTTGCAGCTACTAACATGCAAACTTTTTATGGAAACATAAAATTTGCTGAAGGTGGTCAGAATGTTGATAAGCCAATGGTACTTTTCCAGGTTATGTGTGATGATGGAGGAAAATGTGAAAACAAAGTTGTTGCTCCAACTAAATGGGCATCAGCTAAGTTGATTCATCCAATTCCTTCGTGGTCTAAAAGATAAACAAATCTATAAATACCCCCTAATATAATATATATAGGGGGTATTTTTTTATAGGATTCATTATGGATTTCATGGTCTTTCAATATCCAATGATTTCTGTCCAAGCTTGTTTGGATGGAATTTTACTTGGAATTTTATTTGCATTGATTGCATATGGCATGGCACTTCAATGGGGAGTAATGAATATAATTAATATTGCTCAAGGAGATCTTGTTATTTTAGGAGGATACATTGCTTATTTTATGTATCTTTACGGCATTCACCCAGCATGGGGAGTGATTGTGTCACCAATAATAATGTTCTTTGTAGGTATAGCAATATACAAACTTGTAATTAATAAAGTAGTCGATAGAGATTTATTTATATCTATATTAGCCACATTTGGAATAAGTATTCTGTTCATGCAATTAATGAACTTTGCATTTGGAGCTGATGTTGTTCTTGCAAACTCAGATTATGGAACAACAATGTTATTTAACAGTAATGTTGTGCTGCCAAATTCAAAAATATTTTCAGCTTTTATAAGCATTCTATTTGCAATTTGTTTGGTAATTTACATGAAAAAATCTAAACTTGGTCGTGCGATCAGAGCTACAGCACAAAATGCAAGAGCAGCAAAGATTTTGGGTGTAGATACAGAAAAAGTTTATGCGGCAACTTTTGGTATAAATGCAGCTCTTTGCGGTGTTGCTGGAGCATTAATTTCAATTACTTTTACAATTCATCCTTATATGGGATTACCTTATACAATTAGATCATTTATGATTGTTATTGTTGCAGGATTAGGAAACTTACCCGGTGTTGCAATGTCAGGAATGGGTTTAGGTGTATTTGAAGAATTTGCAGATTACATACTTGGTACAGAATTTAGAATTGGGTCGGTATTTTTATTGTTAGTTTTAATACTTGTTTACAGAAGATTTAAACTTTCCAGAAAAAGAGAGTATTTAAAATGAGTATCAGCAAAAATAATTTAATTTTATATATTGGAATATTAACTTTTGGTATAGCCGCTCCATTTATATTTCCAGCTTTTAAAGTACAACTATCAATTCTTTGTGTTTTAATAGTTTTAGCGACCACGTGGAATATTCAAGGTGGTGAAATGGGATACAATTCATTTGGGAATATACTTTTTTATGGGCTTGGCATGTATCTATGTGCCTCTGTGCAAGTTGGAATGTTTTTTCCATTAGCGGAGTGGACAGAAAGTGGTGGTGAAAAAACATTTGTACACACTCCCGCACAATTTTTTCAAGGAATGGCAGTTGGATTGTTAGTTGCAGCGGTAGTACCAACTATTGTAGCAGGTTTAATTGGATACTCTATTTTAGGTCTTAGAGGACATTACTTTGCTATTTGCACATTAGGATTAGGGGTTGCAGCAGGTGAAATTTCGGGAGGAATTGAAATCATTGGAGCTGGGCAAGGTTTCACTACTCCACCATTTCCCAATGTTGGTAATTTAGAGTCTAGAGGTGAATTTTTTTATTTCCTAAGTTTTATTGTATTAGTACTAACCTTCATAGCTGTTAGAGGAATTTACTCAACTAGATTTAAATTAATATTAAATGCAATAAGAGATAATGAAGATAAGGCTGAGGCTATGGGAATTCAAACCATGAAATACAAAATAGTTGGTTGGATGATATCAGCTTTCTTTTGTGGTCTTGCTGGAGGTATCATGGGTGGCTTAGTTGGGTATATAGACTCAACCGATGTTGCTTTTGATGGAAGAGAGATGGGAGTTTTCATGGTTTTAATGGCAATCTTAGGAGGTAAAGGAACTCTTTGGGGACCAATTATTGGTGCAACAGTTTTTCATATTTTTAAAGAGGGCTTTTGGACTTTCTTCCTAGGTTGGCAATATGTTGCGCTTGGAGTTTTAATAGTTGTTATAGTTATTTATTTTCCTGAAGGGATAATGGGCTGGTTAAGAGAAAAATACCCTGAAAGATTTGGTGAAGTTGTAGATGAAAAAGATCGTAAGGCACAGGTGGAGCTTAAATGAGTATTTTAGAGGTTAACAACGTAAGTAAATCTTTTGGTGGCGTTAAAGCCAATGTTGACATTTCAATGAGTGTTGAAAAAGGAAGAATAGTTGGATTAATTGGTCCTAACGGATCCGGTAAGACAACATTATTTAATTCGATAGTTGGAACATACCCAATAGATGATGGTTCAATTAAGTTTAATGACAAAGAGGTTTCAGAACTACCAGTGCCGGTTATCGCAAAACTTGGATTGTTAAGAACTTTTCAACAAACTCGAATTTATGGAAAATTAAACTGTGTAGAAAATATGCTCATTAGTCATAAAGGAAGTGATGAAAGTTTAATGAAGATTTTTGCAGCAATTCCTATGGAACTAACAGAAAAAGCAGAAAATTTATTAAATTTTGTTGGCTTATACCAAAAAAGAAATTTAAGAGCAGGTGACTTATCGTTTGGACAGCAAAAATTATTAGAATTAGCCATGGCACTAATGAATGAGCCAGAAATGCTATTGTTAGATGAGCCAACAGCTGGAATTAATCCTACATTGATTAATGGAATTATAGATAGGCTAATTAAAGTAAACCAAGATTTTGGAATTACTCTTTTAGTTATCGAGCATAACATGAGAGTAATTATGCAGCTGGCTGAAAATATTTTTTGCCTAGCACATGGTAAAATGTTAGCTAACGGGTCGCCTGATGAAATTAAAAACGATAAACGTGTAATAGACGCGTATTTAGGAGCTCAATAATGTCTAATCAATATGAGGTATTAGGAAAAGCTCCTGGTCCAGAAGATTTAAAAAAATTATCACCAAGCGAAATACATTTAACTATTAAAGGTTTGAATGCTGGTTATGGAAAGATGGAAATTTTGCATAATTTTGATTTATTTGTAAACAAGGCACAGTCTTTATGTTTAATAGGTCCAAACGGTGCAGGAAAATCTACAATACTTCATTCTATTTATGGATTTACAAATATTTTTTCAGGTCAAATTGAAATTGATGGTAAAGAAATTACAAATTTAACACCAGCAGAAAAGTTAAAATCTGTAGGTATAGCTTATATACTTCAAGATAATTCAGTATTTCCTGACATGACTGTAGAGGAAAATTTATTAATGGGTGGATATATAAAAGAAAATACAGATGAGTCTTATCAAGAAGCTGAAAGAATTTTTGAGAAATATGAAAGATTAAGAAATAGAAGAAATCAGCCTGCAAAAGTTTTATCAGGAGGAGAGAGAAGATTGTTAGAAATTTCTAGAGCCCTTGTTATGAAACCATCAGTTTTATTAGTTGACGAACCATCGATTGGATTAGAACCAAGATACATTGATATGGTTTTTGAAATTTTAAGAGATCTTCAGGAAAATGAAAAAAAAACAATTATTCTTGTTGAACAAAATGCTAAAAAAGGATTAGAATTTGCAGATATAGGATACGTCTTAGTATCTGGTGAAACTGCTATTGCTGGCAAAGGAGACGATTTACTTAAAAATCCTGATGTTGGTCGACTTTTCCTTGGCGGCTAATGATTAATAGGCAGTTTTTTTTTAAGGGATATAAATCTATTCTCGCACCCGATAGTCCTGCAATTGCTTTAGGCTGTTGTTTCATTGCTATAGGAGCTTTACTTAAAAACTTAGGTTTTAATATTCAAGAAAGTATTTTTTCTACAATGTTAACTTATGCTTTGCCAGGTTCTTTAGTAATGGCTGAGTCGTTATTAGTCGGAGCATCATTACTAAATATTTTTTTAGCAGTTTGGTTTGTTAATGCGAGACTTTATCCAATGGCAGTTTCTTTGTTTCCACTAATGATGCATAAAAATCAACCTAAATGGAAATACTATTTTTCATGTCATTTCATTGCAGTTTCTGCTTGGTTGATAATGAAAAGTAACTATAAGACAGTTCCCAAAGAACAAAGAATTGATTTTTGGATCGGGATAGGTAGTGCGACTTGGAGCGTAGCAGTTTTAGGTACTTTTATAGGTTTTTATTTTTCAGAGTATTTAAATAAAGATATGATGATGGGATTAGCTATTCTTAATCCAGTCTATTTCTTATGCATGATGGTGGGAGCTTCAAAAACAATACAAATTACATTATCTGTTATTCTTGGAACAATTTTAGGACCTATCTTTTATTTTTTGTCACCAGAATGGTCGATTTTACTTGGAGGCATAATTGGTGGAACAATTGCATATCTCATAGGAGAGCTAAATGTCAGTTAGTATTTTTTATGCAATCTTAGTTACTTCATTAGCTACTTTTATTTCAAGATTTCTTGGGGCTGTAAGCTCACAGGGAATTAAAGAAACTTCAAAATTATTTAAATGGTTTAATTGTTTAGCCTATGCAACTTTAGCAGCACTAATAGCTAGAACAATTATTTTTCCTGCTGGTGTTCTTATTGACGCAAGTTATTTAAGTAGAATAATTGTTGTCGTATTGTCATTAGTTGTATTCTTTGTGTCTAAACAAAATTATGTTTATCCCACAGTTTTTTCTGCCTTATGTATGGCAGCAATTAACAATTATTTTTAATTCAAATTGATTTATTATTTAAGTTAATTTAAAATTTAATATGGAAAAAATCGAGGGTATAGAAGTTCATAATCACAAAGACTCTAGTAGAATATTAAGTATTCAGTTAGATGATGAAATCGTAAAAAAATTAATTTTTCCTTTTAATAAATTTGATCTTACTGCACTAGAACTTAAACCATTTACTAGATTTACAATTGCGAAGAGTCTTGATGATTTAACTAATAATAAACTAAGTAAGTTAATCAATTCGATACTCCGAGATAGATCAACTGGTTGCTTTATTATTGGTCCTAAAAATATTTCATTAAAAACTAATGACAAATTTTTAGTTAAATTGGCAACTGCTGTTGCTCACCTTATTGGAGTCCCAAATCATGACTCCATGGCTGGAAAATACTATGCGAGATTTCATGTTAAGCATGAAGATGCTAGCGACTCTTATTTGAGAAAAGCTTACAGAAATATGGATTTGCACACAGATGGAACATATGTAAAGGAAGTGACAGATTGGTTAGTTATGACCAAACTAGAGGAGCAAAACGTACAAGGTGGTGAAACCGCTATGTTACATTTAGATGATTGGGAACATTGTGATGATTTATCCAAAGATCCTGTCGGTCAACAAGATTTTGTTTGGGGATCTCCTAAAAGTAAAAATATTGATTACAAGGTAGAGCATCCAGTTTTTTCGTTTGATAAAGAAGGAAGACCTAAAATTTCATACATAGATCAATTTCCGGAACCTAAAAATATGGAACAGGGAAATTTTTTACAAAAATTATCCGATGCATTAGAGGAAAGTAAAAATAAAGTAATTACTAAATTGCCAGTTGGTCATTCTGTTATAGCTAATAATTATTTCTGGCTTCATGGAAGAAAACCATTCAAAGAAAATAAAGAATTAAGTAGGGAATTGTTGAGAATTAGAGGCTCTTTTTTTGTTAATTAATTCAATATAATCAATATAAAGTATTCAAAACTTTATGAATTTAGGATTTATTGGCACTGGCAAAATAGCATCTTCAGTAATTACTGGAATTTGTACTTCTAAAATTTCCTATAAGAAAATAATAATTTCTCCAAGAAATACAAAAATAGCTAAGGCTTTAAAGGCAAAATTTAAGAAAATTACAATTGCTAAAACCAATCAGCAAATTGTAGATCAATCGGATTGGGTTTTCTTATCAGTAACTCCAAGCGTGGGTGAAAAAATTATTAAAAACTTAAAATTCAAGTCTAAACAGACAATAATAAGTTTTATTTCTACGATTACATTATCTCGATTAAAAAAAGCTATAAAAGTCAAAGCAAAAATAGTTAGAGCAATACCTTTGCCACCAATCTCCTTAAAGAAAGGCCCAGTACCTATTTGCCCTCCAAATATTAAAGTTAAGAAGTTTTTTAATAATTTAGGAACTACTGTTGAAATTAAAAAAGAAAAATCCTCAATTAACTTTTGGACAACTTCTGGCATGATGGCTCCATTTTACGAATTATTGAGAGTTATGACTGATTGGTTAGTTAAAAGAGGTGTAAAGAGAGATAATGCCCAAAAATATATTACGTCATTATTTTTAGCCTTATCTGAAGATGCAGTTAAAAATTCAAAAGAAAATTTAAAGTTTTTGGTTAAAGAGTCTCAAACTCCAAAAGGTTTAAACGAGCAAGGTGTTAAAGAGTTATCAAAAGCTGGATTTTATAAATCACTTGAAAAAACTTTAAATAGCATTCATCGAAGACTAAATAAATAGACTGAATGTCAGAAAATATTTTAGAAATTAAAAATTTATCAAAATATTTTGGTGGATTGGCTGCTGTTTCTGATTGTTCTTTAAAAGTATCAAAAGGAACCATAACAGGGATTATTGGTCCTAACGGATCTGGCAAAACAACATTATTTAATTTGATTGCTGGAAATTTAAAGTCCTCTGGCGGTGAAGTAATTTTTGATAATGAAAATATAACAGATGTGCCTTCTTTTGAATTATTTTCAAAAGGATTATTAAGGACTTTTCAAATAGCACATGAATTTTCTAACCTATCAGTATTGGAAAACCTAATGATGGTCCCTGGTAACCAGTCTGGAGAAAAGCTTATGACAGCATTATTAAAACCAAGTTTAGTTTCTGAAGAGGAAGAATTGGTTAAAGAAAAAGCAAAAGAGGTTGTTGATTTTCTTAATCTTGGTCATTTATCAAATGAATTAGCTGGCAACTTATCTGGAGGACAAAAAAAACTTTTAGAGCTTGGAAGAACAATGATGGTGGATGCTAAATTAGTACTCCTTGATGAGGTAGGTGCAGGAGTTAATAGAACACTTTTAAAAGATCTAGGAAGTGCAATAGAAAAATTGAATAAAGAAAAAGGATATACTTTTTGTATGATCGAACATGATATGGATTTTATTGGAAGATTATGTGACCCAGTAATTGTAATGGCTGAAGGTTCAGTTTTATTTGAAGGCTCTGTGGAAGATGCAAAAAAAGATGAAAAGGTCATTGAGAGTTATCTTGGAAGAGGATCTAAAATTAAGGATCATAACTAATGGCATATTTTGAGGGGATAGAAATGACAGGAGGTTATGGAAATGGTCCTGATATAATAAACTCATGTACAGTAAATGTTAACAGAGGCGAAATAGTATCAATTCTAGGTCCTAATGGAGCAGGTAAGTCTACTGCTATGAAAGCTATGTTAGGCTTATTAAATTTAAAATCTGGATCAATTAAAATAAACGGTAAAGATATTTCTAATCTTTCTCCACAAGATAGAGTTAAAGAAGGTATTTCTTTTGTTCCTCAAAACAAAAATGTTTTTGCCGGCATGACAGTTGAAGAGAACTTAGAAATGGGAGCATTTCTCTTAAATGAGGAAATAGAAAATATAATAGGGGAAATTTATGAATTATTCCCAATTTTAAAAGAAAAAAGAAACCAATTAGTGGGTGAACTATCAGGTGGTCAAAGACAACAGGTTGCACTTGGTAGAGCGCTTATGATTAAACCAACAGTTTTGATGCTTGATGAGCCTACTGCTGGTGTTTCACCAATTGTAATGGATGAATTGTTTGATCATATAGTAAAAGTCAAAAGAAACGATGTAGCAATTCTAATGGTTGAACAAAATGCCAAACAAGCATTGAGCATTTCTGATAGAGGTTATGTTTTGGTAACTGGAGAAAATCGTTATTCAGGAACAGGTAATGAGTTATTAAACGATCCAAGAGTAAGAAGCTCTTTTTTAGGAGGTTGATGTGGATATATTAAATGCATTAATTCTTTTATTAAATTATATTTTTATACCTGCACTTACATATGGGTCTCAATTAGCTCTTGGAGCAATTTTTGTTACTTTAATTTATGGAATTTTAAGATTTGCTAATTTTGCAACTGGAGACATGATGTCTTTTGGGACCATGGTAACAATATTATTCACCTGGTATTTTCAGTCACTAGGAATTTCTTTAGGAGTGTTGCCAACTGCATTAATAGCTATTCCTTTTGGAATTTTATTTATGATAGTTTATATGCTTTCGATAGATAAATTTGTATTTAAATATTACAGAGTTAACAAAAGCCCCCCTGTGCAATTAGCTATGGTTAGTATTGGAGTTATGTTTGTTACTCAAGCAGTGGTTAGAATTATTATTGGACCTTCAGACCAAAGATTTTTTGATGGAGAAAAATTTATAATTAAAGCTAGAGAATTTAAAGAAATGACAGGACTTAATGAAGGTCTAGCATTGAAATCAACACAAGTAATTACAGTATTAGTTACAATTGTATTAGTGTCTTTGTTGTTTTGGTTTTTAAATAAAACTAAAACTGGTAAAAGCATGAAAGCTTATTCGGATAACGAAGACTTGGCTTTACTTTCAGGAATAGATCCTAAAAAAATTGTAGTGATAACATGGATAATTGCTGGAATCTTGGCAACTATAGGTGGTGCTTTGTATGGATTAGATAAAAGCTTTAAACCATTTACTTATTTTAACAATATGCTTCCAATATTTGCTGCTGCTATTGTTGGGGGAATTGGAAACCCATTTGGTGCTTTTTTAGGAGGATATGTCATAGCTTTTTCTGAGATATTTCTAACTTATGCATATAAGAAATTTTTTATGTATATGTTGCCTGAAAGTATGGAACCTGAGAGTTTAGTTCAGCTTTTATCTACAGATTATAAATTTGCAGTCTCATTTTCAATATTAGTAATTGTATTACTCTATAGACCATCTGGGATATTTAAAGGGAAGGTACTGTGAGAAAAAATTTAAATGTTATTGCTGCTTATAGCATAATGATGGTTTTAATTATTCTTGTTGGTGTTTTTCAATCTTGGAATATCGCATTATCAATTTTCAATATGTGTTTAATCTCAGCTGTAATGACAATGGGTGCAAACATTCAGTGGGGTTATGCAGGATTAATTAATTTTGGAATTATGGGATATACCGCCCTAGGTGGATTGGCTGCAGTTTTAATTTCCGTTGATCCAGTTCAAGAGGCTTGGAGTGCTGGAGGTTTTGATATCTTGATGTGCCTATGGCTTATAATAGCATTGGTATTAATTATTCGATTTATTTTAAAGAATTTTCAAAAGTCAAAGGTGAGAACTTATTCTATTGCTGCTCTTATAGTATCAGGAATTATATTAATAAGGTTCACTGCAGAACCTGGTATTGAAGCAATTGAAGATATCAATCCAGCCAAAACAGGTTTTCTTGGTGGATTTGGATTACCAATTATTTTTTCATGGATTGTAGGTGCTTTTTTTGCAGGGGGTTTAGCATTTATAGTTGGAAAAGTAGCTTTAGGGCTAAGAGCTGATTATTTAGCAATCGCAACTCTATTAATATCTGAAATTGTCATAGCAATTATAAAACATGAGGACTGGTTAACTAGAGGTGTTAAAAATGTAATTGGACTTAAAAGGCCGGCTCCTTATGAGGTAGATCTTCAGTCAACAGATTGGTTTATAAATTTAGTAGAAAAATTTAATTCTGGAAAATTAGAATTAATTTCTAATTTATCTGATCGACAAGCTGCATTAAACCAACTTGTAATTGAAGGCTCGTCTGTATTTGTAAAACTTTGTTATTCAGGATTATTTTTGACAGTAGTAATAATTTTATTAATCTTGACACAAAAAGCTCTTTACTCTCCGTGGGGCAGAATGATGAGAGCTATCAGAGATAATGAAGAAGCAGCAAATGCTATGGGAAAGAATGTTGTTAAACAGCATTTATTAATTTTTATTTTAGGCTCAGCAATTGTTGGAATTGCAGGGGCAATGTTAGTGACACAAGATGGATTATTTACCCCAGGAAGTTATAGACCTATGAGATATACCTTTTTAATTTGGGTTATGGTTATTGTAGGAGGAAGTGGAAATAATTTTGGAGCCATATTAGGTGGTTTTGCGGTTTGGTTCTTATGGATAGAGGCTGCTCCAATTGCGTTATTTTTAATAAACTTTTTTACTGCAGGAATGTCTGAAACTCATGCTCTTAAACTTCATTTAATAGAGAGTGTACCTTACTTTAGATTTTTAATGATGGGCTTAGGCTTGTTACTGATAATGAGATATCGACCTAAGGGTATACTTCCTGAAAAAATAGAAATAAAATAAGTTATTATGAAATATATTATATTAGGTGCTGCAATTGCTTGGGCCATGTACATGGCAGATAAGTATATGTTTTAAAAAAAACCCCAATAACTTTAGCTATCGGGGTTTTTTATAGGTAAAAATTATCTTTGTTTTTTAGTTTTAAACTTTCCACCTTTAATTTCTTGTTCTAAAAAAGAACCTTCAGCTTCACCAACTGATGTAAAAGCTACTCCGGTTGCACCTTCGTAGTTAATCTTTTTACCTTTAGCTAGTAAATCTAAACCTTTTTTCAGTTCACCTGGATAAATCTTTGTTCCAGGAGCATTAGCAACATCCATCACATTTTTTGCAATAGAACCTCTGTCAGCAGAATTTCCTGCTTGCATTGCTAAAACGATTAAAGCTGCTGCATCATATGACTCGCCTGTATAAGGTCCAGAAGAGTCTATACCACTTGCTTTTGCAACATCAGCAAAAACACCAGCACCTTTGCCAGTAGAACCAGGCATAGATCCAAAAGATTTACTTAAATCTTTTCCAAATGCATCAACCAAAGATTGACCGATCATACCATCAGATAAAATAAATTTATCAAATGCACCAGAATCTAATGAAGCTTGGATAATTCCTTTTCCACCTTGGTCAAGATATCCAATTACAGCTACAGCGTCTCCACCAGCTGAAGCAAGTGTTGCAACTTCTGATGAATAGTCAGCTTTACCGTCTTCGTGAGCTGTTACTGTTGTTACTTTAATGCCATGAGCTTTAACAGCTGCTTCGTATACGTCAGCTAAACCTTTTCCATAGTCATTATTAGTATAAGTAATAGCTACACTTTTAACTTTTCTATCTTTTGTAATATCTGCAAGAATTTGACCACCTCTAGCATCTGATGGAGCAGTTCTAAAGAAATATCCATTATCATCTAAAGTAGTTAATCCTGGAGAGGTTGCTGAAGGTGAAATCATTACTACACCGTTTGGTACAGCAACGTTTGATGCAATAGCACCTGTAACACCTGAACAATCAGCTCCCATGATAGCAGCTACACCTTGTGAAATAATTCCTTCAGCTGCTGCAGTTGCTGCTGCTGAGTCGACACAAGTTGAGTCTGCTCTTACTGGTTCAATTTTTTTTCCACCTAATAGCGAACCTGAATCAGAAGCTTCTTTAAATGCAAGCTCTGCTGATGCTGCCATAGCTGGTGTAAGAGATTCAATAGGACCTGTGAATCCTAAAATAATCCCCATCTTGATAGCATGTCCGTCTGCCATTACGTTCGATCCGAAACTAGAAACAAACATAAATACAGCGATAAATAGTTTTCTCATTATCTTCCTCTATATTGTTAACAATTTATAAAAGCTAATTTAATTATGAATAATTTAAATATTCAATGACTAAATTATCGTGTTTTAAACCAGTTTATCGCAGTAAATTGATTTATCTAATTGAGAATGGATCTAATGAAGGTTCATCAGATGTATAAAACCAAGTTGTTTTTACTCTTGTATAATCTTTAATAGAATCTATGCCAGCTTCTTTGCCGTACCCACTGTCCTTTATACCTCCAAATGGAGCCGAAGGTGAAATTAGTCTGTAAGTATTAACAAAAGTAATTCCAGCTCTTATTGCCTTAGATACTCGCATTCCTCTTGAAAGATTGCTTGTATAAACACCTGAGGATAATCCATATTGATTATCATTCATTTTATTAATTACTTCCTCCTCTGTATCAAATTTCATTACTGATAATATAGGCCCAAATAACTCATTTTCTGCAGTTGGCAGATTGTGATTATCACATTCTATAATTGTTGGTGGGAAGTAGTATCCTTTGTTTGAAAAGGAGTCTCTTTTACCACCACACTTAATTTTTCCACCTTGATCAACCGTATCTTTTATATTTTTTTCAATTGTCTTTAATTGTTTAAAACTACTTAAAGGACCCATCTCTGTATCCAGATCCATTGGAGCTCCTATTTTTATTTTGGAAGCTCTACTAGAAAGCTTATCTAAAAATTCGTTATAAATTCCTTTTTGTATGTAAAGCCTTGAACCTGCAATACAGCTTTGTCCACTTGCTCCAAAAATTCCAGCAGTTATTCCATTAATTGCATTTTCTTGCTCCGCATCGTCAAATACAGCGACTGGACTTTTTCCACCAAGCTCTAAACTTACTTCAGAGAGATTTTCTGCTGAATTTTTAATAATACGTCTTGCAGTTTCTGGTCCTCCAGTAAATGCAATTTTCTCTACTAGATTATGTGTTGTTAAAGTTTTACCACAAGGATCGCCAAAACCTGTAATGACATTAACCACTCCTTTAGGTATGCCAGTTTTCTCAATAAGTTTTGCAAATTCAAACAAAACAGCAGGTGCAAGCTCTGAGGATTTTATAACCACAGTATTTCCCATTGCAAGGGCAGGGGCTAATTTAGTTGCTGTTAAGAACATTTGAGAGTTCCATGGAATGATTGCAGCAACAACTCCAATAGGTATTCTTGTTGTTATAGCTTGAACATTAGGTTTATCTATTGGAAGAACTGTGCCTTCAACTTTATCAGCTAAACCCGCATAATAATCATAGTATTCTGCAATATAGTTTGCTTGTTGTTTCGTTTCTCTAAAAAGTTTTCCAGTATCTATGGTTTCAACCTTACCAAGCATCTCAGCATTTTTTCTTAACTGATCCCCAATTGCTCTTAAAAATTTAGCTCTATTTCTTGGAAATAATTTTGGCCATTCACCTTCAAATGCTTTTTGTGCAGCTTTTACAGCTCTATCCACATCTTTTGTACTTGCCTCTGGCACTACTGCCCAAGGCTCATTATTTTCAGGATTTAAAGTTTCAAATGTTTTTTTACTTTCAGAGTCAACCCACTCCCCATCAATAAACATTTTATATTGTTTAAGTTTGCTCATTAATATCTAAAAAGTTTTTAATAGTTAAATTTACTTCATCTGCACACTCAATACTACAAAGATGTTTACCGTTTTCTATTATCTTCAATTTGCTGTTGTTAATTATTTGATTTAATTCTTTTGCCATTTCAATTGTTGAGCCCATATCAAGTTCACCAGTAATAATTAAAGTATTAACTTTTATTTTGTTAAAATCTTCATCATTTTTGTGTTTAACAAAAAGCTCATATAATTTTAGAAAATTTGTTATGTTATTTGACGAAATAATTGAGCTTATTTTTTCATACATATCTGGGTTTTTTTCTAAATATTTGTCAGTAAACCATCTTCTAAGAGCTTGCTTCGAAAGCTTTAATTCTTTTTGAGCTTGCTCAAAACGTTGGTTTACAGTTTTTTGTTGTTCATCTGATCTTTTATAAATTGAACCTATTAGTATTAATGATTGTAATCTTTGATTAAATCTCGATGCAAAATTCCTAGCAATTAAAGAACCGATCGAAAAGCCTATTAAGTGTAACTTTTGTATCCCAAGTTCATCTGTTAAGTCAATTATTTGGTCTGCAAGATCATCAAAAGATATGTTTTTTTTAGTTAAAGAAGACTTACCGTGACCCAAAATATCGTAAGCAAGTACTGTTCGGTTTTTGAAAAAATCTAATTGGGGTTGCCAAATTTCGTAAGTTAAGCCAACACCATGAATAAACACGATGGGAATATCCTGCTCTTTTTTATTGTAGAAATAATGGGTTCCAGATGCAGTAGTTGCTATGGTCATTAAGTTTTACTTAGGCTCAATATCCATTTCTTTCATGTCCTGATATCTATCACCTGTCCTTGCGTGGGCTCTTCCACTTGAAGCACCTCCTATTGCGATCACAACCTCATCATCAAATGGTGCATCGTGAATAGTAAACTCATGAGTTAAATAATATGGCCTCAAACCCGAGTCTGTTTTATGCATCATGGGAATTGATACTTTTGAACCAGCTGGTCCCCTAGTATTTGTAAAACTTAAATAAGATGTGCCACCAACAGCATCTCTAAATTTATTTCCAAATCTTAAAGTATGTATAAACGCTGAGGCATGTTCTATTTCTCCATTTAATCCAACAACTCCTGCCTTACCATATGCTAGTATTTTATCAGGTGAACCCATTTCTTTAATTAATTCAGGAACAAGTAAATCTCCAAGTTTAGGAGCTAAATCCAAAATAGTTGGTCTAAGATCTTCAACAAAGCCTTGCCCGTGCCAAGGATTTTGAAAGACTGCAGCTACTGAAACTAATAAAACTGGTTCCTTAGCTTTCTTTCCACCTTCAATAAAAGTTTTGTCTACAAATTTTGTAAATTTCCTGATTTCTAATTTCATTAACTTGCTTTTTCTATGTTGGAGCTATCTAAATTTATTTTAGGAATTACTTCATCATTAAATAATTTAATACTTCTCATACAAGCCTCATGGTCTATTCCTGGAAAATTTGACCACACCTGAAGGTTTTGTAAATTCAACTCTGATTTTAATTCATTGATCCTGTTAACAACATATTCTGGAGTACCAAATAATAAATTTCTTTTATGTAAAAATTCATAATTTAACAATTCCAACTTATGTTTTGTTTCAGGTAATTCTTCACCTGGATCCATATGATTTCCTAAACCACGCCAATGACAAACCCATCTCATATAATTTATAATATGTTCACCAGCTAATTTTTCAGCTTCTTCCATAGTTTCAGCAACAAACATATCGCGTACTAAAGATATACCTTCACCTAAGGGAACTTCTCTATTCTCTGCTTTTGACTTTGCATCTTTGAAAATCTCAAATCTTTTCTTAAGAGCTTTAACTGTAGGTATCCACATAATAGTATTCAAACCGTTTTGTGCAGCCCATTCAATTGATCTCGCACCATCTACTACTTGCCAAATTGGTGGATGTGGACTCTGTTTAGGCTTAGGGACAACACTAATTTTTTTTATTTCATTTGTCTCAATGTCTACAAACTCTTCATTAGGTGGACTCATGTCGTGTTGCCACACAAAATTTGGAGATGGATAAGTATAGAATTCACCCTTATGACTAAAAAATTCCTCAGTCCATGCTTTTTTCATTATTGTAAGAGACTCTTCAAACAGTCTAAAATTTTTTGCTTGGTCCTTTAGATCGGCTTCTTTATTTAAATTCATTGCCTCTCTTCCATAAATTCCTCTGCCTATACCAACTAGAGCTCTTCCGTTTGATAATTGATCTAATAAAGCAATGTCTTCAGCCAGTCTTAAAGGATTATGAAATGTAATGACATTGCATGCTTGTCCGATCTTTATTTGCTTAGTTCTTGCAGCAGCATCAACTCCCATCATTAATGGATTAGTACAAGACTCCATTCCCTCATGATTAAAATGATGCTCGGTATACCAAATAGAGTCCCAATTATTTTTATCACAATAAGTTGTTATCTCTTTTGTTTCATCTAGCAGTTGATTGTAAGGTTTATGATCCCAATTAGTGGTGTTACAAAAATATCCAAACTTCATTCGAACCTCCTTAAATAATTAAATCTAAGACGATCGATCCCACTTTCGTAAATTTATGAATTTACCGACGAGTTATGTATCGTTCTATAGGAGAACTCTATTATTAGTAATGTTTATATTCAATAAGTTTTATATATGTGTCTAATTCAAAAAATCTAATATTTACCTGTTGTTTGAAACTTTATTAAATTATTTTTTTTAATTTAGAGGTAAATTGTAGATTTTGTGATGTAAAATTTGATTTATTATCTTTAATAAACTTATCCATAATTTCTAATTTTTCATTTTCAAATTCAGTTACTTTTCTTTTACTTAAATCAATATAAAGAGAAATCCATTCCATTGAGGCCGAAATTTCTTTTTTACCTTTTTTGATCATTTCCATTTTGACATGAAGTCTTTTAGTGTCATGATCAAAATAAGTCATTTGGATATCTACTTCTTCACCTAATCTTACTTCATTTAAATATTTAGTATTTGTTTCAACCACCATAGTTGTTCTATTTAAATTTTTAGCAGCGCTTTCTCCCATGTTAAATTTTTCAAGTGCAACTTCTAAAGCTTGATCAAATACAAGGACATAGTATGCCATATTCATATGACTGTTGTAGTCTACCCATTCTTGCTTAACTTCAAAACTTTTTAATAACATTAAATATTAATAATTTTTATTAAATTTCTTTTTTCCATTTTTTGTAAATACAATTAAAATTACTCCAACTATGATTATTGCCCCACCAATAAATAATTCTTGTGTTGGTTTTTCTCCTAATAGAAAAATAGCTGCTAATAAACCAGTTGGCGGAATACCCATCGTTACAATTGGAAGTACTTTGTATAAAGGATTATTTTTTAAAACATAATAGAAACAGCCATATGTAATTGGTTGCATAATAAAACCAATATAAATTGCAATAATCCAATGTTCAAATTTTGCATTGCTTAAATAATTTATTGTATTGCCGTCTAACACTGCAGAAAAAACTATTAAAATAGGGGCTGAAAATAATGCTAACCACGCAACTAAAGCTAAAGGATTAATTTCTTTACTCAATGGTTTAACTAAGACTTGACCGAGCGCCCAAGTCGCCGAACCTAGTATAGTAAGTCCAATACCAATAAACTTGCCTTCTAAATTAGGAGATCCTGTTAGTATATAAACGCCAACAAAAGCAATACTTATCCCAATCAAAGCTCTTATTGTTGGTTTTTCTTTTAGCATAAAGTAAGCAAATATAACTCCAAACGGAACCTCTGTTTGAACAAGAAGAACTGCAGCAGAGGCATCAATTAAATTTAACCCAGAGTAAGTAATACTATATTGCAAAGTGTTTGCGATGAAGGATGCAATAAATATTTTTTTTAAATAACCTCTAGGTATTGGAAACCACCAAATCAAAATAGAGGCAGCAAACATGAATCTCAATCCCATCAATAAAATAGGAGGAAAAGATTCAAATGCAGGTTTTGCAATAACGAAACCAAAACCTAAAAATATAGGAACCAATGATGCAACAAAGGTGTCTTTTATATTCATGTCGTTATTTTTAATATTAATGATTATTAAAGAACTTCTGATATATTCACCTTTTAAAATATGAATTCAACAAAAATAGATCCTAAATATATCAGTAAATCAAATCCGAGAGTTGGGCTAATTGCACTTGCGAGTGATTTTATGATTGAAAAGGATTTTATAAATGTAATTAAAGATAGAGATATAGATTTTTTTGTAAATCGAATTGAGTGTTATAATCCTTTAACAAAAGAAAATTTAATTAAAATGTCAGAAAAAGTAACAGAAGTTACAAAAGATATTTTACCAGATCAAGATTTAGATTGTGTAGTATATGGCTGTACCTCAGGAACTATTGCTGCTGGACATGCATCAATTGAAAAAAAAGTAAAGGCAGCAAAACCTAAAGCAGATGTGACCACTCCAAGCACAGCTGCAATTACAGCACTTAAAAAAATGAATATTAATAAAATTTGCTTATTTACTCCTTATAGCAAAAAACTAAATGATGAAGTTTTAGAGTATTTTAAAAGCGAGGGTTTCGATATTACATCAAATTCTTATTTTGATATCGAGTCTGATCTTGATATTGGTAAAGTTGATCAAAATTATTTGTATGAAGTATTATCTAATATCAATTTAAATAATGCTGACGCTCTGTTTGTTTCATGTACAGCTCTTCCAGTTTTACCCATCATAGATAAATTAGAAAAAAAATTAAATACTACAGTTTTATCAAGCAACCAGGCATTGATTTGGGATACCCTTAATAAAATAAATAAAAATAATTCAGTAGAGGGATTTGGTAAATTATTCCAAATAAATTAATGCTTTTTACAAAAGAAGAGTACAAACAAAGATTGAATAAAGTTCAATACATGATGCAAGAAAAAGGCATAGAACTTTTAATTTCTCATGACACCAATAACTTAAACTATTTAACCGGTTATGATGCCTGGTCATTTTATTATGCTCAGTGTGCGATTGTACATGTTAATGCTGAGGAGCCTCTGTGTTTTGTCAGAGCTCAAGATGCAGGAGGCGCTTACTTAAAAACTTACTTAAAAAATGAAAATATTCTAGTTTATGATGAGTCTTATATTCATACGTGGCCAAAACATCCTTATGATTACTTGGTAAATATAATTAAAGACAGAAAGTGGGATAAATTATCAATTGGTTTAGAGATGGATGCACATTATTTTACTGCATTTTGCTATGAAAAAATTAAATCTGGACTGCCTAATGCTAAACTTAAAGATAGTGATCGCCTAGTTAATTGGGCAAGATTGGTTAAGTCAGATCCTGAAATAACCTATATGAAAGCTGCTGCCAAAATTTCTGAAAGAGGAATGAAAACTGCCATGGAAGTTATTAATCCAGGTGTAAGACAATGTGATGCTGTTGGGGAAATTCAAAAATCATTATTTTATGGCACAGAAGAATTTGGAGGTGAATACGCAAGTATTGCAACATTGGTACCAACAGGAAAAGGAACCTCAGCATCTCATTTAACCGCCACTCAAGATAAATTTGTAGAAGGTGAAGCAACAATTGTTGAATTATCAGGAACTTATAAGAGATATCATGCTCCAATGGCTCGAACAGTCTTATTAGGCAAACCTGATCAAAAAAAAATAGATACTATGAACAAAACTATTGAGGCTTTGAACTCAGGTATTAGTGCAATCAAACCAGGTAGTACAGCCGATGATGTAGCTCAAGCATTTTGGAAAATTTTAGATAAATACGGAATAGAAAAAAAATCTAGAACAGGATATTCAATTGGAATTGGTTATCCTCCAGATTGGGGTGAACACACTCTAAATATTTATAAAGGTGATATGACCGTGCTTCAGCCTAATGTCTGTTTTCATATGATCGCAGTAATGCAATTTGGTGATTGGGGAGTTGAAGCTTCTGAAGCGATTAGAGTTACTGAGAATGGCTCTGAATTATTCTGTGATTTTCCAAAAGAACTCCATATTAAGAGCTAATTAGCTATTGAATTCTATTTCTACAAATGTTTTATATTCACTTTTATGTCTAATAATCCAGAATTCGTTAAATTTGATAAAGTTGACAAAAGCTATGATGGTAAAGTTCTAGTTGTAAAAGATCTTCAGTTAGATATTGCGGAAGGTGAGTTCATTACTATGCTTGGTCCCTCTGGATCCGGCAAAACAACTTGTTTGATGATGCTTGCTGGCTTTGAAACTCCAACAAACGGAGAGATCTTGTTAGATGGAAATATAATTTCTAATATTCCACCTCACAAAAGAGGAATAGGAATGGTGTTTCAAAATTATGCACTTTTTCCTCATATGACTGTTTATGAAAATTTAGCTTTCCCTTTAAGAGTTAGAAAAATGGAAAAAGATGAAATTGATAAGAAAGTTGACAAAGCTTTATCAATGGTTTCACTAAATGGGTTTGAAACAAGAATGCCAGGACAACTTTCAGGAGGACAACAACAAAGGGTAGCTGTAGCTAGAGCTTTAGTTTTCGATCCTGCAGTAGTTTTAATGGACGAACCTTTAGGTGCATTGGATAAAAATTTAAGAGAGAGTATGCAGTATGAAATTAAACATATTCATGAAAACATTGGAGTAACTGTAGTTTACGTTACTCATGATCAAAGTGAAGCTCTTACAATGTCGAATAGAATTGCAGTGTTTAATGATGGAAAAGTTCAACAGCTATCAAATCCTTCAGAGCTTTATGAAAAACCAGTAAATTCATTTGTCGCAGAGTTTATTGGTGAAAATAATACCTTTAATGGTGAGGTATCAGATATTTCAGGAGATGAATGTAAAGTTAAGCTATCTAACGCAGAAATTATAGCTAGTGCTATTTCAGTAAAATCTAAAGGTGAAAAAACAACTGTATCTTTGAGACCTGAGAGAGCTTTAATCGAACCAAGTGAAAAAATGGATAATATGTTTAGTGGCAAGATAGAAGAGGTAATTTATCATGGTGATCATACTAGAGTTCGAATTAATTTATTAGGAAACCCAGAATTTATTTTAAAGGTCCCAAACAGCACTTCTAATCTAGAACTTAAGGTCAAAGAAGATATTAAAATCGGTTGGAATAGTTCTGATGCAAGAGCTTTAGACCCAAAATAAACAATCCATACATTAAAGTATAACACTTATAAGAACATTATAAGCTGTTGACTCTTAATAGTCATTTTGGTGTAATTTACTTATATAAATTAATTTATATTAAACGTTTAAACGGAGGAATAATGAGAAAAATAAGTAAATTGATACTTGCTCTTTCTTTTGTTGTATCTGTAACCTCTTCAGCCTTTGCTGTTACTGTAGCATCATGGGGTGGAGCTTATACAGACTCTCAAAAACAAGGGTATGGTGATCCAACAGCAGCAGCTCTAGGTATAGATATCAACTGGGTTGACTATTCTGGTGGACTATCAGAAATAAAAGCTCAAAAAGAAGCGGGTGCTATAACTTGGGATATTATCGATGTATTTGCATTTGATACTATTAACGGTTGTGACGAAGGTTTATTTGTTAAATTTGATTTTGACAAAGACTTTCCTGCAGCTCCAGATGGAACACCAGCTAGTGAAGACTTTTTTGCTCCAATGCCAAGTGAATGTGCAGTAGGAAATATTCTGTACTCTTGGAATTATGCTTTTGACACAAGAGCATTTGATGGAAAAGAGCCTAAAACTATTAAAGACTTTTTTAACACTAAAAAATTTCCAGGTAAAAGAGCGATCTACAAAAGTGCTCTAACAAACCTAGAAATCGCTTTAGCTGCTGACGGTGTAAATATGGGTAAAGGTGGAGAATTACTTTACAGAAAACTTGAAGAAGAAGGCGGTGTTGACAGAGCTATGAATAAAATTAAAGAACTTTGTACAGATCCAAATGGTGGATGTGTATTCTGGTCTGCAGGTGCTCAACCACCAGAATTATTAGTTGCTGGTGAAGTTGTAATGGCAACTGGTTGGAACGGAAGATTCTTTAACGCTGAAGTAGGTGAAGGCGCTCCAATTAAGCAAGTATGGCATGGTCAAGGTCTTGACTATGAGTATTTTGCATTAGTTAAGGGTGGACCAGATGAAGCAAATGCTAAAAAAGCTTTAGCTATGATGACTAACACTGAAATGTTAGCTGGTAGTGCGAAGTACATTGCATATGCTCCTTACAGATTATCATCTTTAGATATTATCAAAGCTAATGAGCCTTGGTACAAAGACGGTAAAACTGAAATGATGCCACAAATGCCTACATCTCCTCAAAACACTAAGAAATATTTCTTAGTTGATCCTTTCTACTGGGCTGATAACGGAACAGAGATTGGTGAAAAATGGGAAGCAATGAAAGCAGGCCTATAATTTCAGTTTTAAACACTGAATTAATATAATATATTTAGGGCGGTTATTTACTAACCGCCCTTTTTTTATGAGCTCAGAAACAAAACAAATTTTAACTACTGACGGAATTCCACTTGAAGTCAGTCTAAAAAAGGCAGAAAAGAAGAATAAAATTAAAGCTTTTCTTCTAGTTGCTCCATTACTGTTATTTTTATTTATCACTTATGTTTTTCCAATCGGAGAAATGTTTACTAGAAGTGTAGATGATAGAATGGTTACTAACATGCTCCCTAAAACCTTTAAAGCAATGGAAAAATGGGATGGAAAAGAATTAC
This sequence comes from uncultured Pelagibacteraceae bacterium, assembly GCA_902594635.1. Taxonomy (GTDB): domain Bacteria; phylum Pseudomonadota; class Alphaproteobacteria; order Pelagibacterales; family Pelagibacteraceae; genus Pelagibacter. The sequence continues at coordinate 108,914 of CACJMX010000002.1, read as the reverse complement.
CTCCAGAGGAAGTCTTTGTAGGCTTTTACTCAGATTTCAAAGTTTTGGTGGAAAACCAAACTCAAGGGAAACTTGGCCAAAGATTAAATAAAGAAAAGAATGGTTTCAACTCCATTACCAAGAAATTAATGAGACAAATTAAAAGAAATAAAATTGATGAAAGCCAAAGCATAAAAGAGCAAATTATGAAAGTCCATAAAAGATGGAGAGATGTCGAATATTGGCAAGCAATCAAACGAACTGCTCCTCCTTACACTATGGCAAAATATTTAAAAGGTATGGATATGTACTTTGCAGCGGATGGAAGTATTGCCCAGGTCGATGAAGACAGAAGAATTCATAGAATACTTTGGTTAAGAACCTTAGAAATAGCATTGTTTGTAACAATTTTCTGTTTTTTAATGGGTTATCCAATAGCTCACTTACTTGCAACATTGCCAATGAAATATAGCAATCTTTTAATGATATGTGTCCTATTACCTTTTTGGACCTCTCTACTAGTAAGAACTGCCAGTTGGATGATTTTACTGCAGCAACAAGGAATCGTGAACGATTTCTTTGTACTTATTGGTCTTGTCGCAGATAACAATAGACCAGAGATGATGTACAACAAAGTTGGAACCTATGTGGCAATGACACAAATATTATTACCTTTCATGGTACTACCACTCTATAGTGTTATGAAAACAATATCTCCAAGTTTAATGAGAGCAGGGAAATCATTAGGTGGAACCCCATTTGTTGCTTTTTGGAAAGTTTATTTTCCATTAACTATTCCAGGCATTGGTGCAGGTTGCTTGTTAGTGTTTATTTTAGCAATTGGGTATTACATTACACCGGCATTAGTTGGAGGAGCCTCAGGTACTTTAATTAGTAATCAAATTGCTTATCACATGAAATCAACATTAGATTGGAGTTTTGCATCAGCGATGGGTTTAATGCTGTTGTCAGGAGTATTGGTTATTTATTGGATTTATAACAAATTAGTTGGAGTAGATAATATTAAATTAGGATAATTATGGCTTTACCAAGTTATACAGAAACACGTTATAGAATTTGGCATTATTTTTATGTTGCTATTTGTACGTTTGTATTTTTCTTTTTAATTGCACCTTTATTTGTAATTTTTCCTTTGTCATTTAATGCAGAAGAGTTTTTAGTATTTTCAGAAGGAATGAAAAGACTTGATCCAGAAGCTTTCTCTTTTAGATGGTATCATGAAATGGTTTATGGAACTAAAAATCCATGGGGATTAGCTGCAAAAAATAGTTTTATAATTGCAATATTTGCAACGATTGGATCAATCATATTAGGAACACTTGCGGCCTTAGGACTTAGCAGTAGACATATGCCTTATAAAGGTTTGATTATGGCAGTTTTAATTTCTCCCATGATTGTCCCATTAATTATATCTGGTGTAGCTATTTTCTTTTTTATGGCAAAAGTTGGTTTAGCGGCAACACATACAGGAATAGTTTTGGCTCATATTATATTAGGTACTCCTTTTGTAGTCATAACAGTTACCGCGACACTTTCAGGCTTTGATCATAGTGTTACTCGAGCAGCTTCAAGCTTAGGCAGTAATCCTGTTAACACATTTATGAAAATAACATTACCTTTAATACTTCCAGGAGTTATTTCAGGAGGATTGTTTGCATTTGTTACTTCATTTGATGAAGTGGTTGTTGTATTATTTTTAGCAGGATTAGAAAATACTACTATTCCAGTTCAAATGTGGACAGGTTTAAGAGAACAGTTGAGCCCAACTATTCTTGCCGTTGCAACATGCTTAATTATTTTATCTACTTTAATTTTAGTCACAGCAGAACTACTAAGAAGAAGATCTGAGAGATTAAGAGGAATAAATAGATAATTTACCTAAATATACTTTTCATATATAGAACTTAAGGTGGAAATTAAAAAAGTAGTTATTATTGGATCAGGCACTATGGGTAGTGGTATTGCTGCACATTTATGTAACGCTAATGTACCAGTAACATTGTTAGATTTAACCACTGAAATCAGCACAAATGCAAGAGATAGAATTTTTAAATCAAGACCACCATTATTAATTGATAAATCTAAAATTAATAACATCAAAGTAGGAAATATTTCGGATGATTTTGATATTGTTAAAGAGGCTGATTGGATAGTAGAGGCGGTTGTTGAGAGAATAGATATTAAGCATCAAATATACGATAAAATATTTAAATTCAGAAAAGAGGGAGCTATTGTCTCCTCAAATACATCCTCAATTCCAATTAAAGTACTTTCACAAAATCTAACCAACGAACAAAAAAAAGACTTTTGTATTACACACTTCTTTAATCCTGTTCGATACATGGGCTTGTTAGAAATCGTTAAAAATGAAAATAATGATTTAGAAAAAATAAATTCACTTCAAAAATTTTGTGAGATTGAACTTGGCAAAGGAGCAATAGTTTGTAACGATACTCCAGGTTTTTTAGGAAATAGGGTTGGTGTGTATGCTATGCAAATAGCAATGACCGAGGCCTTCAAAATGAAATTGACTGTTGAAGAAGCTGACGCAATTTTTGGAAGACCAATGGGAATTCCTAAAACAGGAGTTTTTGGACTTTATGATTTAATTGGTATTGATTTAATGGCCGATGTACTAAAAAGTTTTATAAAAGAATTACCTAAAACTGATAAATTTCATGAGGTTGCACAAGAAATACCTCTAATTAAAAAACTAATTGAAACTGGTTATACTGGTCGAAAAGGTAAAGGTGGCTTTTTTAGAATAAATAAAGATGGGGGTGCAAAAATTTTAGAGGCACTAAATCTAGAAACAGGAGATTATTCACCTAGCAAAAAAATTGATATTAAATCCGAAAAAGTTGATCTTAAAAAATTAATTAATCGAGATGACAAGTATGGAAAATATGCGTGGTCAGTAATTTCAAAAATAATAAAATATGCATCATCTTTGGTAACTGAAATTACAGATGAATTTAACGATATTGATGAAGCAATGAGACTTGGTTTTAATTGGTCTAAAGGACCTTTTGAGATGTTGGAAGAAATTGGAGTAGAAAACTTTTTTAGCAAAATAGATAATTATGATGGAAATAAATTTTTAGAAAATCTTGCAAAATCAAAAAATGAAAATTTTTATGGAGAGAGACAAAAATATACAAAAATTGAAACTTTAGGAAAAGTTAAGAGAAAGGCCCAAAGTATCGATGGAAATAGCTCTGCACAAATTTATCAATTTAAAGACTACAATATTGTTGAGTTTACCACAAAAGCAAACGCCCTAGATTATGACTCTATGGATGCTCTAAAAAAAGCAACTGATAAACCTCTGATTATTATTAATGAAAGTATGCAATTTTCTGCAGGAGTAAATTTAAGTTATACGATGGATTTTGCAAATAAAGGAGATTTTAAATCTATTGAAAAATTTATTAAATATTTTCAAGAAACGTGTAAAGAGCTTAAGTATTCAAAATATCCAGTAATATCTGCACCTTCAGGTTTAACTTTAGGAGGAGGCTTTGAAGTTCTTGTGCAAAGTAATTTTGTTGCATCGCACACAAATATTGTAATTGGTTTAGTTGAGACAATAGTAGGATTAATACCAGCAGGTGGTGGTTGCAAAGAAATGTTAGCAAGATGGCAGAATACGGAAGAAAGTAAAAAAGATCCTCATTTTGCTCCATTAAAAGTTTTTGACATTATTGGTTATGGTAAGACAGCAACTTCACCGGTAGAGGCAGAACCTTTAAAATACCTTAAGCCGGAAGACAAAAAAATAATGAATAGAAATAGTTTGCTTGAAGCATCAAAACAAATCTTAGATGAAAACCGAGATTTTAACTCGCCATCCGAATTAGTATTCAATTTGCCAGGTGAGAGTGTTAGGGGCGAAATGTACAAAGTTTTAGATAAACTTTATAATGATAAAGTTATACAAGATCACGGTATGGAAGTTGCTAAGGAATTAGCATATGTACTAAGTGGTGGAGATACATCAATAGACAAACAACTTTCAGAAGATGATTTGTTTAAATTAGAGCTAGATGCTTTTATGAAGCTTATTGAAACTCCTAAAACTCAGGAAAGAATAAAGCATACCCTTGCAACTGGAAAGCCTTTGGTTAATTAATTTTCTAATAACTGAAATTCTTTAATATAATCAGGCCGCAATACATAATCTGTTTTATTACCAACTTTAATTTTTTTTAAAGCATTCAATCCAAAGATTACTTTACCAACTGGTGTATATTCTCCTTGGTATAAAGGAATATCTTTTAAGATAATAAAGAATTCACTATCCTCAGTATCAAATTCTCCTCTAGCCATAGCTACAGTTCCTGCTTTAAATTCGTAATCGTTACTTAATTCTGATTTTAATTTACCAAGCTTAGATCCACCACTTCCAACTTTAAAATAGTTTATATTATCATGATAACCAAACTCAAGATCACCAGCTTGAACCAGAGTATTTTCTATTACACGATAAAATGCTGAATTATTATACAAACCTGAATTAACAAAATATTTAAATCTTTCAACCGATTTAGGTGAAACTTGAGGATAAAGTTCAATTGCAACTCTTCCACACTCAACATCCATAATAGCTAAATTTTTTGGATCACTAATTTTAAGTTTATCCAAATCAAGTTCTTTGACAAACAAACATTTATTCTTAATTAAATAAAAAGAACCAAAAGTAAAAACTGCTAATGAAATTAGAAAGATAAATAATATTTTTTCTGATAATGATGATTTAATTTTTTTAATCATTAAAATACGAAGTCATCATCAATTAATTTTAAATTTTTTTCTAAATATTTTACTTTATTTTTTAAAATTAAATCATTCTCAATTTTTTTTTCTACTAATTCTTTATTGATCATAAGAAAGGAAAAAATTTCAGCCATATCCTCTGAAGGAATAGATTTTGAATATTCTGTTAAAAATCCATCTGTATTTTTATAGAGACTAAGATCAGTTTGATCTGAACAAGTTGAACATTCTGCATATTTAAAAGATGTTCTATTAAATTTAGACCATAAAGCTTCATCAAACATCCTATTATGCTTTGCTTGTATCATATGGAAGAATTCATGATGGATCATTCTTTCAAAGTGTTTTTGATTGAAGTTAATATCTAAGATTAATGACCTTTTAAGAATGTTAGGTACTCCTCCTGTGTTAATTGAGGAAACTATCAGATTTTCGCATAAAATAATGAATTTGAGATTATTCTTTATTAAAAAATCTGCTTTATATTTGTTTAAATTTTTTTCAACAATTGGATATTTTTTATCTAATTCATTTTTTTTTGATTTATCACAAGAAATATTTTTTCTTAATCCTATTTTAAAGTTATTCTCAGCATATAAATATTTTAATCCATTTAAACTGTTTGTATTATAGATCTCTAGATTAGGGATTTTTAAAAGATTAAAAATTTCGTTCGCATTTACTGCTGAAATATTAAATATTAGTATTATGGAAATTATATATTTCATTAGATTATTATAGACGAATTAAGCTGGATAATATTAACTTAGTTTTAAAATAAAATGAAAAAAGAAAAAAATAAAAATCCAATTCAGCCTGTAAGTGGCACAAAAGTTCCAAGATATGCAGGCCCGTCTACATTTGCTAGATTGCCTGAGTTAAGAGATGTTGAAAGCTGCGATGTAGCAATAGTAGGTGTACCTTTTGATGCGGGAACAAGTTATAGACCTGGAGCGAGATTTGGACCACAAAGTATCCGTCAAGCTTCTAGACATTTAAGAACAAATTATCATCCAAGTTATGATGTCGAGCCCTTTAAAATTCAACAGGTGGCTGACGCGGGTGATATAGCCTGTAATCCATTTAGTATCGATGAAGCAATAAAACAAATTGAAGTAGGTGCTACAGATTTATTAAAAAAAGTAGGTGGTATAATTAGTCTAGGTGGAGACCACACTATTGCTGTACCTTTGTTAAGAGCAATAAATAAAAAAAATAAAGGTCCAGTATCTTTAGTACATTTTGATGCTCACTTAGATACTTGGGATACATACTTTGGAGCACCTTACACTCACGGAACTCCTTTTAGAAGAGCTAGAGAGGAAGGGTTATTTTTAGATGATGCTTCGATGCATGTTGGTATTCGAGGGCCACTTTATAGCAGAGATGATATTAAAAATGATGAAAGTTTTGGTTTCAAAATTATTCATTGTGATGAGTTTCAATCTGAGGGAACAGATAAAATAGCTGAGCGAATTAGAAAAAGAGTTGGAGACAATCAATTATACCTTTCAATAGATATTGATGTATTAGATCCTGCCTTTGCTCCTGGAACGGGTACACCTGAAATTGCAGGAATGACAACTAGGGAAATGGTAAATGTTTTAAGAGGCTTATCAGGTTTAAATCTTGTATCTGCTGATGTTGTTGAAGTTTCCCCAGCTTATGATCATGCAGAGGTCACGTCTCTAGCTGCAGCAACAATAGTGTATGAATTAACTAATTTGTTTGCAAAAACATAAAGAGAGGATAGTTTTCTCAGATGTTAGAAAAAAGAAATTTTTATATTAATGGTTCATGGGTTGCTCCAAAAAAATCTAGTGATATTCAAGTTATTAATCCGGCAACAGAAAAAGCTTGTGCAGTAATTTCTCTTGGAAGTAAAGATGATATTAATGATGCAGTGCTGTCTGCTAAAGAAGCATTTAAAACTTGGGGATATTCAACTAGAGAAGATAGAATTGCGCTATTAGAAACATTTTACACTTTATATAAGAAAAGATGGAACGATATAACGGATGCTATTATTCAAGAAATGGGAGCACCAAGAGATTTCGCATCAAAACTTCAAACAGGAACTGGCGCAAGTCATACTAAATCTTTTATAAGATATCTAAAAGAGTTCGAATTTGAAAAACCATTGGGGGAGCATGCAAAAAATCAAAGATTGATATATGAGCCAAAAGGTGTTTGTGCTTTAATTACTCCTTGGAACTGGCCAATGAACCAAGTCACTTTAAAGGTAATCCCCGCTTTAGCATCTGGTTGTACTATGATTTTAAAACCATCAGAACTAGCGCCACTTTCAGCTATGATACTCGCAGAACTAATTGATGAAGCAAAATTTCCAAAAGGGGTGTTTAATTTAGTAAATGGCGATGGAGCTACAACTGGCGATGCTTTAACAAGTCATCCAGATGTTAATATGATCTCATTTACAGGATCTACTAGAGCAGGTGCGTTGATATCTCAAAATGCCGCTAAAGATTTTAAAAGAGTTAGTTTAGAACTAGGGGGCAAGGGTGCAAATATTATCTTTAAAGATGCAGATCCTGAAGCCATTGAAAGAGGAGCTTTAAGATGTTTTAGAAATTCAGGTCAATCTTGTAATGCTCCAACAAGAATGTTGGTTGAAAAATCTATGTATGGTGAAGCAATAGAAAGACTAAAAAAATATACAAATGAATTTAAAGTGGATGATCCAAAAAAAGAAGGCGAACATATAGGCCCTGTAATTTCTGAAACTCAATATAATAAAATTCAAACATTAATTCAAAAAGGAATAGACGAGGGTGCAAAACTAGTCGCTGGAGGCCCCGGAAAACCAGAAGGTATGAATGATGGTTATTATGTAAAACCTACTGTATTTGCAGATGTAAACAACCAAATGGAAATTGCCAGGACTGAAATATTTGGTCCTGTTTTATCTGTAATACCATTTGAAACTGAGGAAGAGGCAATAGAAATTGCTAATGATACTGATTATGGTTTAACTAATTATATTCAAAGCCAAGACTCTGAAAAAATCAGAAGACTTGCTAGAAAACTAAGATCTGGAATGGTTGATGTAAATGGTGCAGGTATTGCTGTTGATGCACCCTTTGGTGGCTTTAAACATTCTGGTATTGGAAGAGAGGCAGGTAAAGAAGGTCTGCTCGAATTTTTAGAAGTAAAATCAGTTGGTGGATGGAGTTAATTTAAAGAAGATTTTTCTTTAATCCCATCAAGTAATTTTAAACATTTTTTTAATTCATCTAAAATTATAAATTCATCAATTTTGTGTGCTTGTTCAATAGAACCTGGGCCACAAACAACTGTACTTATTCCTATTTCTTGAAATAAGCCTGCTTCCGTTCCAAAAGATACAACTTGTCTCGAGTTATCACCTGTTAAACTTGAAATTAATTCACAGGCATCAGATTTATCCTTACGATCAAATCCAATTATTTCTCCAATAACTTTTTTTTCAATAGATGAACTGGAAAAAACTTTTTTCATTTCTGGTAATAAAACTTCATTTGCATATTTATCTAATTCTTGATTCAGAAATATTGCATCTTCTTTAATCACTGGTCTTGTTTCCCAGTTGACATGACATTTATCTGCAATCACGTTGTGAGCAATTCCTCCAAATATCCCTCCTATCGAAAGAGTTGAATGTGGGGGTTCAAATATAGAGTCTTTAGGGGCTCTTTCTTTAAGTTTATCTCTTAATTCAATCAATTTATTCACGTATCTTGAAGCGTATTCGACTGCGCTTACACCTTTATGCGGCGCAGAGCTATGACCCGCTAAACCTTTAAAATAAGTAGTGTATTCGTAACATCCTTTATGAGCATCAATAATTTTCATGTTTGTAGGTTCTCCAACAATACAAATTCCATCTTTAATTTCTCTTTTTTTTAACTCCTTAATGAGAATTGGCGCTCCTTGGCATGCAGTTTCTTCATCAAAAGTGAAAGAAAAATGAATATCTCTATCCAGATTAGATTTTGAATAAATTGGTGCAAAAGCTAATGAGCATGCAATAAATCCTTTCATATCACACGATCCTCTTCCATAAAGTTTATCACCTTTGATAGTTGCTTTGAAAGGATCTGTTGCCCAACCTTTGGATACAGGCACAACATCTGTATGTCCAGATAAGATTATAGGTTTTTTATTACTGGGTTTTTTAGATTTTATTGTTGCAAATAAATTAACTCTTTTTTTGTGCTCATCAAAAGTTCTAAAAGAAGTAGCTCCGAGTTTTTTTAATATATTATCACAATAATCAATTAGAGAATTGTTATCTTCTCCAGAGATTGTTTTAAACGCTATTAAGTCAGTTAAAATCTTAACTGAATTATCAAACAAAACTTCTAAATTATTTTCTGTACTCATATTTAGGTTTCATTATATATTAATTATATGAAAGAACAAATAACCTACGATATTTTCGATAAAGTTGACATTAGAGTTGGCACTGTAATTTCAGTTCAAAAAAATGAAAAGGCAAGAAAACCATCATTAGTCGTAAGTGTAGATTTTGGTAATGAAATTGGAATTAAACAATCATCAGCTCAAATTACCCACTATTACAATGAGGAAAATTTAAAAGGAAAACAGGTTATTGGAGTCTGTAATTTTCCAGAAAAAAATATTGCTGGTGTAGTTTCTCAGGTTCTTATTCTTGGATCAATTGATGCAGAAGGTAAAGTAATACTAGTCCATCCATCTCAAAAATCTGAGAATGGTCTTCCTATAGCATAAAAATGCACCCAGAAATTTTATCTATCACATTGTTTGGAATAGTAGCTGCGTTCACTCCTGGACCAAATAATTTTATAGCATTTTATTCTGGATTTAATTTTGGAATTAAAAGAACTATCCCACTTATAATTGGAGTTACTTTAGGTTTCCCCTTTCTTTTATTATGTGTTGCACTGGGATTAATTAATATATTTAAGTTATATCCATTAATTCAAGAAATATTAAAATATTTAGGAACATTATTTTTAATTTATTTGGCTTATAAGATTTCATTTTCAAAATCTACCAATGTAGAAAATAAAGATAAAAATCCTGTGAAATTTATAAATACTTTTGTTTTTCAATTTTTAAATCCAAAAGGGGTAATTGCATCTGTGATTGTTGTTTCGACTTATTTAAATCCAGGTGAAAATTTTGTTAATTTTACGACTCAAATTATTATTTTAGCGCTAATCGTTTCAGTAACCAGCATCACTCTTTGGACATTTATGGGCAAATTTATAAGGAAATTTGCGACAAATCAGAAATATATTAATTATTTTAATTATGCTATGTCACTGCTTCTTTTAATAAGCATAATAACTTTTTATTTATAACATGACACCAGGAAACAAAAATTCTTACAATTCACTTAAACAAATTTCAGTAAATAATAAAGATTACAAATATTACTCTCTAATTGAAGCTGAAAAAAATGGACTAAATGGCATATCTAAGTTGCCAAAATCTTTAAAGGTTCTTTTAGAAAATTTATTAAGATATGAAGATGATCTATCAGTAAATAAAAACCAAATAGACTCTATTAAAAATTGGATAGAAACAAAAAACTCAAATACGGAAATTGCCTATAGACCCGCAAGAGTTTTACTTCAGGATTACACTGGTATTCCAGCTGTAGCAGACTTAGCTGCAATGAGAGAAGCAGTCAAAGATAAAAATAAAGATCCAAATACAATTAATCCACTATCTTCTGTTGATCTTGTTATAGATCACTCAGTGCAAGTTGATCAATCTGCAAAAGCAGATTCTTTTGAAAAAAATGTTGATATCGAATTTGAACGAAATGCTGAGCGTTATTCTTTTTTAAAATGGGGACAACAAGCTTTTAATAACTTTAGAATAGTACCCCCTGGCACAGGTATTTGCCATCAAGTAAATTTAGAATATTTATCTAAAGTAGTTTGGTCAGAGAAATTTAAAGGTGATAATTATCTTTTTCCTGACACTTTAGTTGGAACAGATAGTCATACAACCATGGTTAATGGATTATCAGTTTTGGGATGGGGTGTTGGCGGTATTGAAGCAGAAGCTGGGATGCTAGGCCAACCTATCTCGATGTTAATTCCTGAAGTTATAGGTTTTGAAGTTAAAAATAAAATGCCTGAAGGAACTACTGCAACGGATTTAGTTTTAACAGTTGTGAAGATGTTAAGAGATAAAGGAGTTGTTGGAAAATTTGTTGAATTTTACGGTGAAGGATTAAAAAATTTAACTCTTGCTGATAGAGCAACTATTGCAAATATGGCTCCTGAATATGGAGCGACATGTGGTTTTTTTCCAATAGATGATGAAACTCTAAAATATTTAAAATTCTCAGGAAGAGATCAACATACAGTTGATATAGTTGAGAAGTATGCAAAAGAGCAAGGACTATGGGCAAGCAATGATATTGTTTTTACAGACACACTTACATTAGATATGTCTTCAATTGTACCTACCATATCAGGTCCTAAAAGACCACAAGATAAAGTTTTATTAACAGATGCTCCAACATCTTTTAAAAAAGTATTAGAGGAAGCGACTAACACAAAAGAAAAGTCGATTGCAAAAGTTTCGAATTCTGATTTTGAAATAAAAGACGGTTCAATACTTATTGCAGCAATAACTTCGTGTACAAATACTTCAAATCCAAATGTTTTAATTGGCGCTGGTTTGTTAGCTAAAAAAGCAGTCGAGCTTGGGTTAGAAGTTAAACCTTGGGTAAAAACCTCATTAGCACCAGGATCTCAGGTTGTAACAGATTATTTGGCTAAAGCAGGATTGAACACTTATTTAGATAAATTAGGTTTTAATTTAGTAGGTTATGGGTGCACAACTTGTATCGGTAACTCTGGACCATTAGCAGATAATATTGTTGAGGCTATTCAAAAAGAGAACATTTATGCGGTCTCAGTTTTATCGGGAAATAGAAACTTTGAAGGAAGAATCTCTCCTCATATCAAAGCTAATTATTTAGCATCACCACCTTTAGTTGTCGCTTATGCCCTAGCAGGTCATATGGAATTTGATTTATATAAAGATTCATTAGGAAAAGATAAGGATGGCAACGATGTCTTTTTAAAAGACATATGGCCTTCAAATGACGAAATTGAAAATACTTTAAAACAATCTTTAAATGCTGAAATGTTTATTAATAGATACTCAAATGTTTCAGAAGGACCAAGTCAATGGCAAAAAATTAAAACTGATCATACTAGTATTTATAGTTGGGACAAAGGTTCAACGTATGTAAAAAAACCGCCATTTTTTGACTCTTTGCCAGATGAACCAGAAGGATTTAAAGAAATAAAAGATGCAAGACCTTTGCTTATATTAGGAGATATGGTTACAACGGATCACATTTCCCCAGCAGGAAGTATTCAAAAAGATAGTCCAACAGGGGAGTATTTTATGGAGCATCAGATTTTACCAAAAGATTATAACTCATATGGATCAAGAAGAGGAAACCATGAAGTAATGATGAGAGGAACTTTTGCTAATATTAGAATAAGAAATGAAATGGCCCCTGGAACAGAAGGTGGATTTACAAAATTATATCCAGAAGAAAAGGTTTTATCAGTTTATGATGCGGTAGTAGAATATAAAAAGAGAGGTACTGATTTAGTAGTAATAGGTGGCAAAGAATATGGAACTGGTTCCTCAAGGGATTGGGCAGCTAAAGGAACAAAATTATTGGGTATTAAAGCAGTATTAGCTGAAAGTTTTGAGAGAATTCATAGGTCCAATTTGATTGGAATGGGGGTTTTACCTTTACAATTTATAAATGAAGTTAATCGGAAAAATTTAAAATTAATTGGCTCAGAATTAATCAGTATTATTGATATTGAAAAAGGAATTAATCCATCTGATGAAGTGATGGTAGAGATAAAATATGCATCTGGCGAAATGAAGAAAGTAAAAACTTTGTGTAGAATAGATACCAAAAATGAGCTGGAGTATTATAAAAATGGTGGGATATTACAGTATGTGTTAAGGAACATGATTTAATATGGACGAAGACGTATCAATAATAAACACAAACACTAGAAACGAAAAAATAAAAAATTTTTTTGTAAATAATAAAAATAAATTAATTTTTGGAATTATAATTATACTGGTAGGAATTGTTGTAGTTTATGGTTTTGATAAATATCAGACAAATAAAAAACAACAAATCTCAGACAATTATAATTTAATCACAATTGAATATTCAGAAAACAATAAAGAAAAAACGACTAATAAGTTGATTGAAATAGTAAATGCAAAAGATCCAACTTATTCTCCGTTGTCACTTTATTTTATTATTGATAATAAACTTCTTTCTGATCAAAAACAGATAAATGAGTTATTTGATATTTTAATTAATCAGACACCATTAGATGATGAAATTAATAATTTAATTATTTACAAAAAAGCTTTGTTTAATGCAGATCAATATGCCGAGGGAGATATGTTAAATATTCTAAATCCACTAATTAACTCTAAAAGTGTTTGGAAATCGCATGCCCTATATTTAATGGCAGAGTATTTTTATGCCAAAGAACAAAATCAGAAGGCAAAAGAGTTTTTCAATCAAATAATCAGTTCAGAAAACCCGAATCCAGATATAAGGTTACAAGCAGAGAAAAGATTGAATAGAGATTTGAGTGAATAGATTAGTTATTTTATTAATTGCTCTTTTTTTCATAAACAACTGTTCATTTAACGAAAATTCAAAAATATGGAAAAATAAAGAGAAAGAGCTTTCAACTAAATCAAAGTTAAAAAAAGTATTTGCAGAAGAACAGTTAGAAGTTCAAGAATTTAATCAAAGTTTAAATTTAGATTTATCAGGCATTAAAACAAATAATAAATTTATTGATAATCAAAATAATTTTGGCTCACAAAATTATAAAGGAGAACTAGATAAAATCGGCAGTTATAAATTTTCTAAGTTAGAGGAATTAAACCAAATTAATTTCAAACCACTATTTATTAAAAATGATATCGTATTTTTTGACAAAAAAGGATCAATTACAAGATATGATGAAAAGCAAAAAGCTATTTGGAAAAAAAACCATTATTCTAAAGCAGAAAAAAAATTATATCCAAAATTAAATTTTATTTTACATGAAGAAAGTATTTTGGTTAGCGACAGTATTGCAAAATATTATTCAATTAATGCAAATAATGGTGAATTGAATTGGTCTAAAAATAATACCTATCCTTTTAACTCAGAGATTAAAAAATATAAAAATAAATTTTTTGTTATCGATTATAAAAATACACTCAGATGTTATAAAATAGAGGATGGATCAGAATGCTGGAATTTACAAACAGAAGATTCTTTTACAATATCAAACTCTAAGTATTCATTAATTATAATCGGTGACATGATAGTTTTTAGTAATTCAATTGGCGACATAACAGCTGTTGATGTTGATAGTGGTCTAATTATTTGGCAGCTACCCACTCAAAGTAGCAGTATTATAAATGAATCTTATAATTTCAAAACTTCAAAACTTGTTTCTGACGGTAATTCTATTTTTATTTCAAATAATAAAAATGAATTTTATTCAATTGATGTAAAAACAGGTACCACAAACTGGATAAGCGATATTAATTCTAATATTACGCCACTGATAACTGGAAATTTAATATTTACAGTTTCAAATAAAGGTTATTTGTATGCAATAGAAAAGAATAAAGGCAATATAATTAGAGTAACCGATCTTTTTAAAATTTATAAACAGAAAAAAAGAAAAAATATTTACCCAGTAGGATTTGCAATAGGTAACAAAAATTTATATTTAACAAATTCTGATGGTAAAATGATTGTGGTAGATTTACAAAATAGTAACATTCTCAAAACAGAAAAAGTTTCTTCTAACCTTGTCTCAAAACCATTTATATTTAATAATAATTTATTTTTAGTCAGAAATGGATCTATCATTCAGTTTAATTAAGTATGATCTTAAAATTTTTAGATAAGATCGGCAGAAAAAAAGTTGTATTAGATAGAGGGCCTTCTCATCCTAAATTCAGTGAAGCAAAGCCCTGGATGAACCGGTATTATGTTTTAATGAGAAACCGACCTAAGTGGTTTCCATTTAATATATTAATTCATGAGATGCTTGCTGATGATCACGGTGATGGAGTGCACAATCACACTTTTCCTTATATAACAATAGTTTTAAGAGATGGTTATTGGGAGACCTTGAGTACAGGCAAATTCTGGAGACCACCTGGTTATATTGGCTTCAGATCAGCAAATAATCTACATAGAGTAGATCTTAAGCCAGGAACAAGACCATTAACTATATTTATATCAGGTCCATTTGGATTACGTAAAGGACCAAGATCAGAATATGGTATTGATTTTAAAACAAAAAAATGAATTTAGAAAATCTTTTCAAAAATTTTTGTAAAAAAAATAATTTAGAAATAAATGTTTATCAATTAGCAATTATTGATCAGCTCAAAAGTTTTTACAAATTAAATTTTAATCAATCAATTTTTAATAAATTATTTTCTAAAATTGATTTAAAACCAGCCTTTTATTTATATGGTGGTGTTGGTGTTGGAAAAACTATGATCCTAAATTTTTTTTTTAATTTAGTAGAGGATAAAAAATTAAGACAGCATTTCAATGAGTTTATGCTTAGCTTTCATGATTTTGCGCATGAAAGAAAAGAAAAAAATGAGGAAAATGTAATCAATAAATTTGTAAAAGACTTAAAATCTAAAACAAAATTAATTTATTTTGATGAGTTTCAAGTAACCAATATAGTTGATGCAATGATTTTAGGAAAGTTATTTGAACAAATATTAAAAGAAAATATTAAAATTATTTTAACTTCCAATACAAAAATTTCTGAACTTTATAAAGATGGCCTTCAAAGAGATCAGTTTAAACCTTTTATAAAAATTATGGAGGAACAATGTACTGAGCTTGAACTCAAAATAGAAGACGATTATAGAAAATCAAATGAAAACCAAAAACAAAGATATTTTTATCCTCTTAACCAAGAAACAAATTTTAAAATAAATAAATTTTTTAGAACTATTACAAAAGATAAAAAGCATTTATCGAAAATAATTAATGTTAAAGGAAGAGAATTTAAAATAAAAAATTTTTATGAGGGAGTGGCTAGATTTGATTTCGATGATCTATGTAATCAAAATCTTGGAGCAGAAGATTATTTAGAAATAATTAAAAACTGTAAATTTATTACTCTTGATAATATTCCACAATTTAATGATGTGAATTCTAATCAACAACAGAGATTTATAACTTTAATTGATGTCCTGTATGATAAAGATATTCCTTTAGCAGTAACTGCTGAAAAAAATATAGATCAGTTTACCTCGTCGAGATTATTAGAAAATCCGTTTAAACGGACTGTCAGTCGATTATATGAATTAACCTCTGAGGAAATGAACTAATGAAGCAAGAATTTTTCAATCTTAAAATAAATACTGTTGGTCAGAGGTTATATGAATTCACTGATCAAACTACTCAATGGATCAACAAAAATAATCTTAAAAATGGCATAATTAATATAAGTATTCAACACACTAGTGCATCTTTAATTGTACAAGAGAATGCTGATCAAGATGTTCAAACAGATTTAATAAATTATTTTGATAAATTAGTTCCTATGGACAATAAATTGTATGTACACACTACAGAGGGAAAAGATGATATGCCTGCCCATATAAAGTCTGTATTAACTAACAATCAAATCTCTCTTAGTATTAAAGATAGCGAATTATTACTTGGAACTTGGCAAGGATTATATTTATTTGAACATCGTTTAGAGCCACAAGATAGAACGATTATTATGCATTTTATTGGGGAATAAAGCATTTATTTCTTTAGTGACTGAAATGCCTCTAGAGCTGCCGCTCTTGCTTTTTCGTGGATCACAATAGGTTTAGGATAATCTTTGCCTATTATAGTTTTTATTGCCTCTTGGTACTTGAGTTCCATTTCCCAAGGTTTATGAATGTATTTATTAGGTACTTTGCTCAATTCAGGAACCCATTTCCTCACATATAGTCCTTCTTTATCAAATTTTTCTCCCTGCAAAATCGGATTAAATATTCTAAAGTAAGGTGCAGCATCAGCTCCACAACCAGCAACCCATTGCCATTGAGCTACGTTATTTGCTTTATTAAAGTCTAACAAACAATTTCTGAAATATTTTTCACCCTCTGTCCAATTTATTCTTAAATGTTTTACAAGAAAAGAACCAACTACCATTCTAATTCGATTATGCATCCATCCAGTTTCATATAATTCTCTCATTCCAGCATCCACAATTGGATAACCTGTCATTCCAGATTTCCATGCTTTTAGAAACTTTTCGTTTTTTACCCAAGGAAATCGATCAAATTCTTTTCTGTAATTTCCTTTTAAAAATTCTGGAAAATAATTTATTAAGCTATGTGAAAATTCACGCCAACCTAATTCGTTGATATATTTTCTGTAGCCAATTCCTTTAGATTTAATTTCATTACATTTTTGCCAAATAGTACTTACATGAATTTGGCCATGTTTTATGAATGGAGATAATTTTGATGTACCTTCGATTGATGGATAATCTCTAGCTGTTCCATAATCTTTAATTCTTTTTTCAATTAAATTATTAAGAACTTTTTTCGACTCGTTTTCAGAAACCTTCCAATATTTCTCAAATTTTTTATACCAATTTTTTTTAGGTAAAATATTTTTAGGCTCAATACTATTTTTAAAAAAAGAAATTGATTTTATTTTTTTTTTAACAATATAATTTTTGCTTGGGGGAAGACCAAGATATTTCTCCTCAGCATTTCTCCAAAATGGACTAAATACTTTAAAGGGGGTTCCATCGTTTTTAGTTACTTCTTGATATTCATTTAGAATATTTCCCTTAAAATATTTAAACTCAATTTCATTTTTCAAAAAAGCATCTCTTATTTGTTTACCCTTAGCAATTACATCTGGTTCATAAATTTTATTCCAATATACTGAAATATTATCTTTTTTTTTTATTTTTGATAATATATGTAGTTCATCTCCCTCTAATATTTGAAGATTGATTTTATATTTAGATAATTCTGATTTAAATTCCTCTAAAGATTTATACAACCACCATTTTTGTGCTTCGCGTTTTTTATCAAAATCAGTTTTGTTATAAATAAATATTGCAATAACGTTATCATGGTTTTGACTTGCATAAGATAGTGCTGGATTATGTTCAATTCTAAAATCCTCCCTAATCCAAAATATTGCATTTTTTGTCATGTGTATTTATCTTCTGCCTTTAGATAGCAGTTGTTTGTAAAGTTTTACATCTGCATTACCTTCGCATCCAATTACTAAAACATTAGATTTTTCGTTAAGTTCAATCAGTTTTTTAGTACTGGAATTATTACAAATGCCTATTAGGCTTATAATTCCAGGTGTAGAGCACTCTCCACCAATTATTGAATTTTTACTGAGCTTTTTGTCTTTTAACATAGCTACAGTTTTGGCAACATTTCGATCACTTACAGATACACAACAATTGCTCGCTTTTTTTAATATTTGCCAAGGAATATACGACATTTCATTACATGACATACCTCCCATGATACTTTCTTTTTTAATCTTAATTTTTTTAAGTTTATTATTTTTAATACTCTGAAGCACACAATCAGCTCTATCAGGCTCAACAATTATAATTTTTGGAATTCTTTTAAAATATTTTGCAACGCCAGCTACAACACCAGCAGCCATGCCCCCCACACCAGCTTGTAAGAAAATATGAGTTATATATTGATTAGTTTGCTTAGATATTTCTCTTATCATTATGGAATATCCTGCCATTGTAAGTTGGGGGACTAATTTGTAGTCTCTTGTCGCAACATCTTGAACAATTTTCCAATTATTTTTTTTTGATAATTTTTTGCATTCATTAAGTGAATTTTCGTAATCCCCCTTAACTCGGATTACTTCAGCTCCAAATTTTTTTATTTCTTTAACTCTAGAATCGCTTACGTATTGACTAACAAAGATTTTACATTTTAAACCTAATCTTTTGGCACCCCATGCAACAGATCTTCCATGATTTCCGGCTGTTGCTGATGAAATAATTATATTTTTTTTTCCTTTAGAAATTTTTTCTACAGCATATGCACCCCCCAAAGCTTTAAAGGATTTTAAATGAAATCTTTTTGATTCATCTTTATAAAAAATATTATTTAGTTTTAAATTTTTTTTTAATTTATCTAGTTTTATTAGGGGTGTAGCCCTATAATTTTTCCAATTGGAAATTGATGTAAAAGCGTTTGTTAAAAACAAAGATGGAACAAATTTTAAAACATATTCTCTTTTAAAACTAAAATTATTATTTTTTAAAGATTTTGTAAGTGTCCAGTTCTTAATACTTTTTAAACTCTTCACTTTAACAGTCTAAAGTATTCTGTCTTTCCCATTTTGTTACAGGTTTTGACTTATCAAATTTTTCTTTATTATCAAATTCTTTAATTTCTGATTTTCTAAGTTTAATATAACTATTAATTGTTTCTTCTCCAAAAGCTTCACTCATCTCATTGTTATTTTTCAAAAGTTCTAGAGAATCTTGGAGTTCGTTTGGTAATTTAGGTAAGTTAGGATATTTCTCATAATCTGTGTACATATTGCAAGTCAGAGGCTCTCCTGGATCAATTTTATTTTTTAATCCATAAAGACCAGCAGCTAATACACTTGCTTGTAATAAATATGGATTTGCAGATCCATCCATCAATCTCAGTTCAAATCTACCAGGATCTGGAATTCTTATCATATGTGTCCTGTTATTGCCTGTATAAGATATGCTACTTGGCGACCATGATGCTCCAGATTTTGTTGGTGGTGCATTAATTCTTCTATAGCTGTTAATTGTTGGATTAAAGAAAGCAGACAAAGATGAGGCATTTTTAATTACACCTCCTAAGAAATTGTAAGCCATTTTACTAAGTCCAAGTTTGTCTGATTTATCTAAAAATTTATTTTTCTTTTTATCCCAAACTGATATGTGGGCATGACAACCATTACCTGTTAAGTTTTCAAATGGTTTAGGCATAAATGTTGCTCTTAATCCATGTTTTTCTGCTAATGTTTTAACCATATACTTAAAAAAAGTATGTCTATCAGCTGTTTTTAAACAATCATCATAGTCCCAATTCATCTCAAATTGCCCATTAGCATCTTCATGATCATTTTGATATGGACCCCATCCCATCTCAATCATGCAATCACAAATTTCTTTTATTAAGTCGTATCTTCGCATTAGCGCTGATTGATCATAACAAGGTTTAGATTGAGTATCTCTTGGATCGGCAATTGAATTTCCATCTGGTGAGATTAAAAAGTATTCACACTCTACACCTGATTTCATTGTTAAATTTTGTTTTTTTAATTTCTTAATTTGATTTTTTAACATTATTCTTGGAGAGGCTTCTACAGGCTTACCATTCATCCATAAGTCCGATGCAAGCCATCCCACTTCTTTATTCCAAGGCAATTGAATTAAACTATCTGGATCAGGAATACCAAACATATCACTATCTGCAGGAGACATATCTAGCCAAGCTGCAAAACCAGCAAACCCTGCTCCAGCAGTTTGCATTTCTTTAATAGCATGCGCCGGAACTAGTTTTGATCTAAGAACACCAAAAAGATCAACAAAGCTTATTAAGAAATATTTTATTTTTTTTTGTTTTGCTATTTTGAACAAGTTTTTAGCCATTGCCTAGGCTATCACAATTATTTAAAAAATGAAAAGATAGTTTCTTTATACAAAATAAAATTTACTACTACTATTAAGATAATTGCAAGAATTACACCATACTTTGCTTTTGGAAAAGCAACCCCCCTCATTTTGGTTGGTCTTAGCTCTTTGTTTTTATCTTCACTCATTTTAATAAGATTATAAAAAAAGGGCGCTACATTCAAGTAGCGCCCAAATTTTCTTTTAATTACCAATCGGTAATATTGCTTTTATGATCGTTTGCACTGTGTCTTTTTTTAGATAATCTATCAAGTTCTTCTCTCTCAGATTTATCTGTGATGACACTCCATCCAATCCATACAGCAATTAACAATAGGACTAGAATAAATTCACTAGATCCTGCTCCAGGATAAACCGATCCAGCAACCTCTTCTGCAGGTTTATTTAGATGATCTATCCAGTTTGATACTGTAGCCATATTTTTCTCCTTTACCTGGTTGCCGATGAAACTGCTTTTTCATCATCTTTAGCAGCCTCCATCATTTCATAGTCTAGTCCTGCTATCTCAACTTCTCTTGGGATTCTTAATTTACCCATTCCGTTAAGAACTCTAGCAATTATATATCCTGGTATTAGTCCTAAAACTAAGAACATTATTATTGCTCCTATAAATTGACCCAATGGATTAATTGTAGCGTAGGTTGTTCCATCAAACATAGCTCCAACGCTATATCCAGATGAAGGATAACCATTCAAAACAAACCCACAGATTACAAGTCCAATAAAACCAGCATAACCATGTACAGCTACTGCTCCAACCGCATCATCAATTTTGAACTTTCGTTCAACCCAATAATGAAGTTTGTATGAAATCACAACACCAATCATACCAATAATTAAAGCTTGAATTGGATGATATAAGTCATTTCCAGCTGATGCACATATTATACCTGCTAGTCCACTTGAGTAAGTCCAGAAAGGATCACCTTTTGCTATAACATACCCAGCTAACAATCCACCTGATAACGACATTAAGAAGTTCATAGTTATTCCACTTAATGTAGTAGGTGTTAAATAGATGTTAGTTGCAGTCCAGAATGTTACTCCTTCCATTCCATACTCAGGTCCAAGGTCATATATCGGAACATTACAAGCTGCATAAAATCCCCAGAAACCAGTATAAATTAGAAATAATCCAATAGTAACTAGCCAAGGATTTCTTGGTCCTATATTTCTTGGTTCACCACTTGATGAAAATTTACCAATTCTTGGTCCCAAAACCATTAGAACACCTAGTGCAAATCCACCTGCTATTGCGTGAATAACACCTGATGCATACGCATCGTGATATCCTAAAATTTTAAGCATCCATCCATCAAAGTGCCATCCCCATGAAGCATCTATCGACCAGAAAACAGATCCGATCGCAATTGCTAAAACTCCAAATGCGAAAGTTGTTATCCTTTCAATAATAGCACCCGAAACGATAGAAGCAGCTGTCCATGAAAATAATAAGAACGCTGCCCAGAAAACACCCATTATATGGTCGTTAAGATTAATGGCCATAAGAGCATTAGTTGGATTAGCGAGATCATTTCCTCCAAATCCTCCACCTAAAACAAGTCCGGTACTTTCCGTCATTATTGATGGTGCTATTCCTGGTCCTGTAGGAAAAGCCCAATAAATCCACCAACCAAATAAAAACCAAGTCACCGTTACCAAAGGTATAAGCATTGTGTTTTTCATTAAGGTATGTTGGTGGTGTTTGTATCTTGACGCTCCAACTTCATACATACAGAAACCGACGTGAATTAAAAACATCAGTACTACCGTTACCCAGTAGTAAAACTCTGTAAATATAGTAGTAAGAGCACCTAACTGATCAGTCATTTTTTACCCCCATATTTGTTTAAGAAATCTTATGAAATTTTTAGGGGTGTGACAAACAAAACAACTCTTAAAAACCTATTGTGGACAATAGATTTAAAAATAAAATCAACTCTTGATTGTGATATTAAAATTTTAAATAGGCTTTTTTCAAATCAACAAGTGGATGTTTAGGAGACATTTGAAATTTAACTAACAGTTCTCTAGCTATCATATCTCTATCTTGCTGATTGTTAGGTAATTTAATTGATTTTGGAATAGTAACCCACCCGTTAGCATTTCTACAAAATACTGCTGGTCTATCTTCTTCATAACCCATATGAACATCTTCTAGCCAGTTAAGATCGTCCCATCCCATAGCTTCAATATACTTCTTCAAAAATGGAGTTATTTTTTTGTAATCAGGAAGTAAGTTAACATCATATCTATAACCAATATGTTGACCAATTAATTTTTCTCTTGCAGTTTCCTTAAAAGTACTAAGCTTGTCTTTTTTTGACTTACCTTTAGATTTTATTTTTTTTATTTTTTTCTTTGGCATATTTAATTTATATTTTGTGATAATTATCAACTCCAACAGTATAATTAGTTCCAGCTAAAGGAACTTTTGCTAAAGCAGATGCCTCAGATGTTAATGCAGCTAAATCCTCAGGCTCTAATGAGTGGATATTTGTTTTACCACAAGCTCTAGCTAATAATTGAGCTTCTAGAGTCATTGAATGCAAATAATTATAAACTCTTAAAGCAGCGTCATCGGGATTTAATCTTGCTCTTAATTTTGGATCTTGCGTAGCAACTCCTACTGGGCAACGACCTGTGTGACAGTGGTAACATTCTCCAGCTTTTACACCCATTTCTTTTTCAAAATCAGCTTCAGGAATATCTTTGTTACAGTTTAGTGCAATCATTGATCCTGTACCAATTGCAATTGCATCAGCTCCTAATGCTAAGGCTTTTGCCATATCGGCACCATCTCTTACACCACCTGCATAAATTAGAGTTACCTTTCCAGTTTTACCAACATCATCAATCGCTCTTCTGGCTTCTCTAATAGCAGCAATTCCAGGTATTCCAGTATTTGCAGCGGCAATGTGTGGTCCCGCTCCAGTTGATCCTTCCATTCCATCTAGATAAATTGAATCAGGATCACATTTTGCAGCCATACGCACGTCATCATAAACTTTTGATGCTCCTAATTTTAATTGAATTGGTACTTTATTTTTTGTTAATTGTCTTAATTCTTCAACCTTTAAAGCTAAATCATCAGGACCTAACCAGTCAGGGTGTCTAGCAGGTGATCTTTGGTCAATACCTGAAGGTAATGATCTCATTTCTGCAACTTGGTCAGTTACTTTTTGCCCCATAAGGTGGCCACCCATTCCAACTTTTTGACCCTGTCCAATAAAAACTTCTATTCCATCAGCTAATTGAGCATGATGAGGATTAAAACCGTATCTTGATTGAATACATTGATAGTACCATTTTTCAGAATATCTTCTTTCATCTGGTATCATTCCACCTTCACCTGAACAAGTAGCGCTACCAGCCATAGTAGCTCCTCTTGCTAAAGCAGTTTTAGCTTCATAAGATAATGCACCAAAACTCATCCCTGTAATATAAACTGGAATATCTAATTCAATTGGGTTTTCACATCTTGGACCAATTACTGTTTTGGTTTCACATTTTTCTCTATAACCTTCAATTACAAATCTTGTTAATGTTCCTGGTAAGAAAACTAAATCATCGAACGTTGGAATTTTTTTCATTAATGCCATTCCACGCATTCTGTATCTTCCTAACTGTGCTTTAATATGTATGTCGTCGATTACTTCAGGAGTGAAGATAGCGTTATGCCCTAATAAACTTTTATTTCTTTTTCCATCTTCGTGTGCATGAACGTCAGCTTTTCCACCAACTCCTTTTCCATTTGATTTTACTTTTCCATTTTTTTTACTTTTTTTCTTAGGCATTAAATTGCTCCCTTCTTCTCCGTAGGTTCTAAATTATCATAATTCCAAAGTTTTTTACCAGCTACAATTTTTTTCATTTTGCTAACGTCAAAATCTTCACCTATTTCTGCAACCTTTAGTTTTCGTCTTAACCAATCTTGATCACTAGAAGTTAATTCTGCATCCACAGCATCACTACCATATGACCCAATTTCTCCACCTACGAAAATTGTCCCATCGTACATAGAGTCTCCTAAATTTATTCCAACATCTCCAAGAATTATTATTCGTCCTCTTTGCATCATAAAACCAGTAAATGCACCAGCATCTCCACCGATAATAATCGTTCCACCTTTCATATCGATACCAGTTCTTGCACCAACACTACCTTTGCAGATTAAATCTCCACCTCTTATAGCAGCTCCAAAACAAGAACCTGCATTTTTTTCAATAACAACTTTTCCAGCCATTAAATTTTCTGCACATGACCAACCAACCCTTCCGTTAATTCTAACAATTGGACCATCACAAGATCCCATTCCAAAATAACCTAAACTTCCTTCAAAAATTAAATTTAGTTTATTCAAAATACCAACACCTAAACTATGTTTTCCTTGTGGATTTTTAATTACTATTGTCCCATATCCTTGGCTCATTAAGTTGTCTATTTCTTTATTAGCTTCAGGTGCTGACATATTCATTACGTCTAAGTCTGTTCTTTTATTGAAGTCAACATCGTAAGTTCCAAAATAATAAAAGTTTTCAGCTTCATCAGGGTTAAAAAACTTTTGCTGAGTTCTTCCTGTTAATACCTCTGTATGCATTCCCATTGATTGGGCTTTGGACTTTTTCTCGCTAGTTTTTATATTTGCCATACTTTTACCTCTCCATCAAAAGGATCATAAGTATCAATTTCGTGTGGTAACACAGATCTGATCGCAATCTCTTCTGATCCCATTGCAACTAAATCGTCCGATTCATAAAGCACCAAAGGTTTTGCTGCCATTGTATCTTTTGCCATACCTAAAGAGTCTTTTGTTGCTACAAAATAAGTAAAAACACCATCAAGCCCAGATAGAGAGTCTTTCATTCCTTCTTCAAGACTTGCTCCCTCTCTCATTTTTTGTGCTATATAAACCGCTATCAATTCTGAGTCACATTCTGACATAAATCTCATACCTTTATTTTCCAAAACTCTTCTATTGTTCCAATAATTTGTAAGCTGTCCATTATGAACAACTGACACATCACTAAAAGGATATCCCCAAAAAGGGTGGGCTGATTTTATATCTACACCAGACTCAGTTGCCATTCTTGCATGACCAATAGCGTGTGTTCCAACAAGTTTATTTAAACTGTATCTATCACAAACCATTTTTGCATTTCCTAAGTCTTTAATTACTTCTAAAGATTTTCCCATAGATAGTATTTCTACTCCAGGAATACTTTCAATTCTTTGAGAAAAATCTAATAAATCTTTAGTTTCATAGTCAATTTCATATCTTAGTGAGTAAGGAAGAGTTCTCTCTTCTTTAACAATTTTTGCACCCATCTCAGCCAGAGTTTGATCAACGATTTTTTTTCTTTCATCGTAGACCGAAACATCTTCCATAACTGAAGAACTACCTTCTCCAACATTTTCTCCAACTTTAAAACGCATGATAAAATTTTTACCATCCGTATCTCCGTATAAAGCATAACCTGTTGAATCTTCACCTCTATGTTTTAATGCTTGAAGCATACCTTGAAGCTCACTTCCAACATTTGAGGATTTTCCTCTATGAATTAAACCTGCGATACCACACATATTTTATACCCTTCTTTTATTTTAAGACCTATGGAAGACAATCTAGATATGTATCTAAATCCCATTGAGTTGTTGCACCTAAAAATCTTTCCCATTCATCATTTTTGTACCAATGGAAAATTTTATACATTTCATCAGGCATTGCAGATTGTATTACTTTATCTTCTGCTAATCTGTCCAAAGCTTCACCCAAACTTAAAGGTAATTTTTTGACATTCTTTCCTGCTTTCTGAGCTTCATAGATATTTCTAGACTCAGGTTTACCTGGATCAATCTTGTTTGTTAATCCATCATCAAACGCTTTTAATAATGATGCTCCCATTAAATAAGGATTATGCATAGAGTCTACCGATCGGTACTCAAATCTACCAGGAGCAGATACTCTTAAACCACAAGTTCTGTTTTGATAACCCCAGTCAGCATAAACAGGAGCCCAGAAACCTTGATCCCATAATCTTCTATAAGAATTAACTGTGGATGATCCAATAGCAGTTAAAGCAGGAAGGTGTTTCATAACACCACCAATAGATTTTAATCCAATCTTACCTGGTAACTGAACATCTTTAGTGTCTGGCATGAATGTATTTGTTCCACCTTCAACATAACTAAACACTTCATCCATTCCAGGAAGAGATTTATGACCCAATTTGTTTACTTTGTCTTTTCCGCCTGTCCATAAAGACATGTTTGTATGACATCCACTCGCTGAAACACCCATAAATGGTTTTGTCATAAAGCAAGCAATTAAATTAAACTCTCTAGCAACTTGTGCACAAATTTGTCTGTAAGTTGATAATCTGTCTGCATTTCTTAAAACATCATCAAACATCCAGTTTAATTCTAACTGACCTGGAGCATCTTCATGGTCTCCTTGAATCATATCAAAACCCATAGCTCTTGCGTATTCCATTACCCTCATAAACACTGGTCTTAATGACTCGAATTGGTCAATATGATAACAATATGGTTTAGAGAAACCCTTACCAGTTGGAGTTCCATCCTCATTTCTTGTTAACCACATCATCTCAGGCTCTGTTCCAACTCTTAACTGATAACCATGCTTTTTCTTAAATTCATTAGCTATAATTCTTAAGTTACCCCGACAATCAGATGTAAGATGACCTCCTGGATTTTCTCTTTCTTCTCTGTTTCTAAAACATGTTACAAAAACTCTCGCAACTTTTTTATCCCAAGGCAACTGACAAAAAGTTTCAGGATCTGGTATTCCAACAAGTTCTTTAGCTTCAGGTCCATAACCTATGTAGTTATTGTGACGATCTAAGAAAAGGTTTGCTGTTGCACCATAAACTAATTGAAAACCTTTTTCACATGTTCTTTCCCAATGGTATGCAGGTATTCCTTTACCTACAACTCTTCCAGTAACAGATATGAACTGAAAAAAAATATAATCAATTTTAAGTTCATTAATTTTAGCTCTAACCTGTTTTACTAGTTTATCTCTTCCAGGTTGGTTAACATGTTTTTCTAAATCAGTCATTTTTCCCCTTAATGAATTATAAATTTTATAAAGCGTAGCTGAAAAATTTATTTGTGTCTAGGCTTGAAGTTTAACTCCAAGGGAACGGACTGTTCGAAGTAGGGTGAAGTTCACCTTTCTCGTAACGGTTGAATCTAAACGGTTTTAATAAATCACTCTCAGTACCCAAAATTTCTTTTGCAACAAGTTCACCTACACCAATCATTTTATATCCATGATTAGCATCAGCAATCATATAAACATTTTCTAAAAATCTATCAAAGATAGGAAATGAATCTGGTGTCATGCATCCAAGACCACCTGATGGTCCTTTTCTATATAAACCAGATTTTCCCTCAAATCTTTTTTGACAATGTGCTAGAGCTGAACACCACATATCATTAAATGCTTCTGTTGTTTGGTATTCAGGAGACTCCACTCCGTACGGGTCAACATTAACTTGATCAAAATGTTTATCAACTATGTAAGGAGATGTCCCGCCCTGTACACCTAATCCTTCAATGTCTGGCTTGTAATAAATTCCCCAAATTTTATCGGTAATTAGTTTTTTTGTTGAGTCAGAATATAATGGAGCTGTAGAGTCGACATGAATCACAGGGGGTTGTTTGCCATTATTCATTTTTAAAAAATCTGGCTCAACACCTAGAACACCTTCTTGCAGCATCCAGTATTTCCACATGTCTGTTTTATGAAACTTACCATCTTTATCTTTAATATTTGCAGTCTTTGGAAGTTCTAACATGTTCCAGAAATCTCTTACCCAAGGACCTGCACCAACTACTACTTGTTCGCATTCAATAGTACCTTTATCAGTTTCTACACCGGTTACAGCTTTACTGTTACTTCCTCTTTTAAATCCAGTTACTTTAATTTCTTTAAATACGTTTACTCCGTTTGATGTTGATTTTTTTTCAAGCGCTTTTATAGAGTCCACATTAAATGCGTAACCACCTTTTTTTTCATGCAAAATAGACGTTATGCCTTTAGCTTGCCAATCATCGAACATACCTTTCATATAATTCGTACAATCTTTTTCACCCTCTATAAATTCTGAATCATAACCAATTGCTTTTTGCTGCTCATAAATTGAAGCTACGTCTTCATGCATAACTTCAGGCGAAATTTGTAAATATCCAACTGCATTATACTTGAAAGCATCTGGATCACTTTCCCATATAGAAACTGAATGTGCCATTAATTCTCTCATTGCTGGCTGAAAATAATTATTTCTTACAACACCACATGCAATGCCACTTGCACCTGCAGCAGTATCTTTTTTTTCTAGAACAACTATGTCTCCAGGATTTTTATATGTTTCTGATAGTTTCCATGCGGTACTTAAACCGTGTATTCCACCACCTATAATGACTACTTTTGCTTTTGTGGGTAATGACATTATGAAACCTTATTTTTTACAAAGTAGAATTAATATAATTATTTTTAGAACTAAAAAGTATATATATAAAATATACACTTTAAACTTAACAGAAATATTTGCTTAATAGCTTATATTTTTAAGAGTAGTCAAATATTCATTGAACTCTTTGATAAAAGAGACACTTGGCTTAATATTTTTAATTCTTTGATCTGTTGAAGTTTTTTCTAATAAGAAGAATCCTTTTTCGCAAGCTTCATTAATGATTAAAGCCGATTTTGGCCTCGATGTTTTGAATAGTTTAGTTTTTAGTTGTTCAACAGATAATTTTTTATTTTCTTTGTAGGCAGACATTACTAATAACATCATATGATAATGAGAAGGTGATTTTCTAAAAAAATAGTTACTTGAGGTATGAGATTGTCTCATTTGATCTTCCCAGAAATTTAATAGGGTTTTTTTGTCTTTTGGCATTTAATTTATGATCTTACTCTAGACTTAGTTGGGTCATAAAAAGGAAAGACAACTACTTTGGCAGCTATTCTTTTTTGATGACCATCAATTTTACCAACTTCAACCTCAGTCCCAATCTCTGAATACTGCATATCAATTCTACACAATGCTATATTTTTATTTAAAGTTGATGATAGGCATCCACTTGTAACCACACCAACTTGAGATCTTCCAATATGAACACAGTCACCATGACCAGCAATTTCTTTACCAGCTAATTCCAACCCAACAAGTTTTTTTTGAGGGTTATTTTTTCTTTTTATTAATTCTTCTTTACCAATAAAATCCTCTTCTTTTGTTTTCAAAGGAACAGCAAAACCAATTCCTGCTTCAAAAGGATCTTGTTGACCATCAAACTCATTACCAAATAAAATTAATCCTGCTTCAATTCTAAGTTTGTCTAAAGCTCCAAATCCTGCAGGAATCAAACCATCTTCTTTTCCTGCTTCCATTAATTTATCCCAGACTTCAGGAGCATGTTTAGGGTGACACCAAATTTCATAACCTAACTCACCAGTATAACCAGTTCTAGATACAATCAATGGTATTCCTTGCAACTCTTCTATTCTACAAATGCTAAATCTAAACCAACCAAGTTCATCTATGGAAGGTTGAGTTGGAGGTGTAAAAATTATCTTTTTTAAAATTTCCCGACTTTTTGGTCCTTGTAATGAAACGTTACTTATTTGGTCTGTTGAATTTTTAATGTTTGCATTAAAATTTTTCTTTTTTGCAATTTCTTTTAACCATTCGCCGCCATATTCATCTCCACAAATCCATCTAAAACCAGTCTCACTTAATCGTAAAAGAGTACCATCATCAAACATCATTCCATTTTCGTAGCACATCGCAGAATACACAACTTGACCTACCGATAATTTTTTAATGTTTCTTGTAAGTGTATAATTTAATAACTCTTCTGCATCAGGGCCAATAATTTCAAATTTTCTTAACGAGGATAAGTCAATTAAAACCGCATCATTTCTGCAAGCGTTGTACTCATTAACAAGCCCATGTTTTGTATAATCATTTGGAAGCCAAAAACCTCTGGCATCTATAAAATTTCTAGTTAGCCTGGATGTTCTTTCATAAAAGCCAGAATTTCTTGTGAGTTTTTTTTCAGAGTCTGTTTTCATCCTAAATGCAAATGATTTAGTAAATTCTTTTTTTTTGTCATATGTTCTAACAAAAATATTAGTTGGATTCCATGAATTACAAGGATCTATATCACTTGGACACGCTGTTGTGCCAATAGTTAAATCTTTTAACGCTCTAAACATGACATAATCTCCAGGACGAGAATAAGATTCATCGGAAATGACTGAGTTTAAACCACCTTCAGAGGTATTAAAAAATAAATTGATTGCGTGCCAGCCTTTTTGTTTTTGAAGACCATACTTAGACATACTTTCTGTAAGATTATCTGAGCAATTTGCATGGCCAAAATAACCAGCATCCTCATAGTACTTTGAAGTACAGGCAAGATTAAACGTATCATGTTTACCAACGGTATCTCTAATTACTTCTACCAAAGGCTCATGGTCAGTATCATAAAATTTAGAAAATAATCCTGGACCTGGAAATGTATTTCCCATGAAAGTTCTAGTTGTTTGCCAATCTAAACCTTTCTCAATTCCTTTTTCTAATTTCTTTGTGTCAAATGCCACAAAGTCTGAACATTGTCTTCCAGTTGGACTTATCACTTGGATGTAGTCACCTTCTTTAACTTCATAAGATATACTACTTGCTTTTTTTATATTCTCCTCGTGCAATGGTTCAAAGACAGGGTTTGGAATAACATTTAATTCTTTGTCATCAATAATATTTGCTCTTTTAATATAAATAATTAAATCTGTAGGAGGATTTTGCTTTGTAATATCCATGTCTTGTCCAGGAGCTGCAAATATTGCAAAACAATTATCTTTAGACTTTAATTTAATTTTTTCGCCAATTTGACTATCAATATCAAATACGATTGAGGATTTTGAATTTGAAATATTTAAATTTAGTTTTTTAAGTTGATAATTGGTTGCTAGAATACTCTCATCTTTTTTACTTAAGATATCTCTAATAAAATTTTTATTATTGTTACTTTTAAGGTTTAAAATACCTACATCTGATTTTCCATCTTTATTGAAACATATAATTTCACAAATTTGATTTCCCTCGTTATTAATAATCTCTATTTCATCATCAGGAAAAATATGAAAAGCAGTAAGGCCACCACCATTTACAATATGTCTTTCAACTCCTGGTGGTAAAATATTAAGTCCTGGATATTTTATTTCTTTACTAGTTCCTAACATCTTCAATGTTTTATTATAATTTTATTGTGACCATATTATACTGAAAACGAGTTGACTATACCTTTAAATCAGAACATACTTTGACATTAATATTAATAATCGAGGGGAAAAAAATGAAAAAAATAATATCATTATTATCTGCTCTTATAATTTCTGTAGTTAGTTTTGCAGGAATTTCTAATGCTGCAGATAGCAAAAAACCCATCGTAATCCCAACTCATAACTGGTCAAGCCAAATTGTAATGGCGTATGTTATTGGTGGAATTTTCGAAAGCATGGGTAACAATGTTAAATATGTAAATGCTGACTCACAAGCAGTATACGAGTCAATCAGAATTGGAGATGTAACTATATCTCATGAAGTATGGGAATCTGCATTTGGTAAATCATTTACAACAGCTCTAGACAAAGGTGGCTTACTTGATTGGGGAGACCATGAAGCAAGAACACTTGAAGATATGGGATATCCTAACTGGGTTACAGATAAAGGATTATGCCCTGGTCTTCCAGACTGGACAGCTTTAAAAAATCCTGACTGTGCTAAAAACTTCACAACACCTGACTCACCAAATGGAAAAGGAAGAATGTTGGAAGGTCCACAAACTTGGCATGGTGATTTAATACCTCAAAGGGTTGACGCTTTAGGTTTAGGTGACCTTTGGTGGGTAAAATTTGCTGGAAGTGCAGATGCGCTTTGGGCTGAATTAGCAGCTGCTGAAAAAGAAGGAAGAGGAACAATAATTTTCAATTGGACACCAAACTTTACTGATGGTGCTGGTTTTACATTTATTGACTTTCCTCCATACACCGCAGGTTGCAGACCAGAAGATGGTGGAGATGGAAAATGCGGTTCTCCAGATGGTTATCTGAAAAAAGCAGTTAATGAGGATTTTCCAAAAACTCATCCAAATGCAGCTAAAGCATTTAAAAAAATGTCATTTTCTACAAGTCAAATTGGAGCAATGGCAGCTTTAGTTGATTTAGATAAGATGACTCATGAAGACGCAGCTAAAAAATGGTTAGCTGATAATAAGTCAGTTTGGCAAGCTTTTACTAAGTAGGGATAAAAGTTAAATTTAGAGTCTCCCCCAACATTGTTGGGGGGGATTTTTTTTTATTTGATTTTGTGTAAAATAAATTCATGAAAAAAATTCCCATATTATTACTTCTAACTTTTTTTATCGTTACTGCAGTTTTTGCCCGAAGCACTGGATGTAAAGAGGGAAATTGTGAAAATGGATATGGAAAATGGGTTTATACAGATAAAACCACTTATGAAGGTGAGTGGGTTGCAACAAAAAAGCAAGGGCAGGGAGTAGAAACTTGGCCTAATGGATATATCTATAAAGGTGAATTTGAAAATAGCGTATGGAGTGGGCAGGGAATTTTAACATTCCCAGATGGCTCTACATACGATGGAGAGTGGGCTAATGGTTTCATGAATGGTCAGGGAACATTTACTTGGGCAGATGGAAAACAAAAATCAGGAATTTGGAAAAACGGAAAATTACAGGAATAATGTCTCAACAAAATTATTTTACTAAATTAAAAGAATTACCAGAGTCTGTTAGACAGTTTGGGGGATTAGTAATTATTACATTAATTATAATCTTATCTTTTTTTATCTTAAATAATATTTTTGGAGAAGGTGAAGATTTAGTTAAAAGGATGAAAATAGAAGAGGAAAGAATTGCAGAAGAGAGAAAATTAAATGAATTAATTTCAACTCTGCCATCTGGAATTTTGGTTACTTTTGATGGAACTGATCATCATAGATTATCTGACGAGGTTTATGAGAAAGTCTGCAAAGCTACAAAACTTATCCCTCAAAGAGCAATAATGGGAGCTAATTTCCTCAATTTTAGAGCACATGAAATTTATACAATTAATGGCAATAAAATTGATGATACATTTGTTGAGTGGGACGAAGAAAAAAATAAATGTTTTGCAGGTTTTACAGTAAGTGGAAATAATGTTGGGGTTGATGAAAAAATCACAGTAAGTGGGGAGGCATTAAGTTTTTTGAGCACTGGCATTGATACTAGAATTTATTACATCAAAAATTTTTAATTAAGGAGAAACAATTATTATATAGATATTAATTCAATTAATTTTCGTATAACTTATTAGTAATTTATGTCTGAAGCAGTTATTAAATGTGAGTCAGTTTATAAAATTTTTGGAGAAAATGCCGAAAAAATGCTTAAAGAAGCCAATGGAAACGTTGACGCAAAAACTTTTCAAGAAAATGGATGTATAGTCGGAGTTAACAATGCTTCTTTTGAAGTAGCAAAAGGAGAAATGTTGGTTGTTATGGGTTTATCTGGATCAGGCAAATCAACATTACTTAGATGTATTTCAAGATTGACAGATGCAACAGGTGGAAAAATTTTTATAGAGGGTCAAGATTTATTAGAGTTAAACAACAAAGAATTAATTGATCTTAGAAGAAATAAAATGGGAATGGTTTTTCAGAGCTTTGCACTGTTACCACACAAAACTGTTGTAGAAAATATAGCATTTCCACTGCAAATTAAGGGAATTAATACTGACGATAGCATTAGTAAGGCAATGGATATGGTTAAGTTAGTTGGACTAGATGGAAGAGAAAATTATTTTCCAAGAGAACTTTCAGGCGGACAACAACAAAGAGTTGGTATTGCAAGATCCTTAGCTGTTGAACCAGATATTTGGTTTTTAGATGAGCCTTTTTCAGCATTAGATCCTTTGATTCGAAAAGAAATGCAGGATGAATTTTTAAGACTTCAAGACAAACTTCAAAAAACTATAATGTTTATTACTCACGATTTTGATGAGGCTTTAAAACTAGCAGACCGAATAGCAATTATGAAGGATGGTATAATTGAACAATTAGATACACCTGCCAAAATAGTTTTAAATCCCGCAACTGAATATGTTAGGAAATTTACTGAAGAAGTTCCTAGAGAAAAGGTTTTATTAATTGAAGATGTAATGGAACAATCCACTGGTGATAATTTAGGAGATTTAAGAGTTTCAAAACATGAGATTATAGAAAACGTTGCTGAAAAAATTCTAACTCAAGATAAAACTGTAGGAGTAATAGATAAGAATAATAAAGTTATAGGCTCTATCAACCCCACAAAGATAATCAATACAGTCTTTGGCGGAAGGAAAAATGGAAATTAACCAATGGAATTTTTAAAAAAAAATCCAAAAATATTTCAATGGTTATTTTTATTAATTGTTTTTTTTGCATTATGTTTTGCAATCGAAGTTCCTGAAACATATAAATTTATAAGAGGTCAGGCAGAGTTTATTAAAGACCCCAATCAAAGCACCTTTGTTTTTGCTGGTAAGGAGGTGAGATATTATGCTTTCGATGTGTTTTGGAGATTGCCTCCATTACTTGGTTGGTTGCCCATTTGGATAAATGACTCACTATTTTTTTTAATGAACGATTGGATGCCAATGGAGTTCTGGAATGAAGATACTCAAGAATTTAAAACAAGACCTCTTCTTTTACAAATTAGTAGAAATTTAACAGGTTTCATGACTTTTATAATTGAGTTAATTAGAGAGATTTTATTAGGCGGACTGGAAACTATTGTTGCATTTACAAGTTGGGATTTTATTGATGCCAATCCATGGGCCGAACTTCCAGGCTTACCATGGACCATAGTTGCTGCGGGTGCAACAATATTATCTTACAAATTGAGTGGCAAAGGTTTAGCTATCTTTGCTGGTTTGACTATGGTTTACATTTCTATTTTTGGTCAATGGAAACCATCGATGCAAACTTTATCATTTATATTAGTTGCAGCACCATTATCATTTATATTTGGTCTAGGCCTTGGTATATCTGCATTTAAAAGTAAACGTGTTGAAAAAGCTTTATATCCAATACTTTTAGTGATGCAAACTATGCCACAATATGCGGTTTTAGTTCCTGCATTAGTTTTATTTGGAGTTGGTGATCATGCAGCAGTGATTATAACTATGATAGTTGCCATTCCACCAATGATATTATTAACTTTATTAGGATTAAGAGCCATACCTCCTGAAGTAATCGAGGCTGGCAAAATGAGTGGATGTAATAATTGGCAACTAATGTTCAAAGTATTAATTCCTACAGCTAGAAGAGATATACTGATCGGAGTAAACCAGGTGATTATGGTTTGTTTTTCAATGGCAGTTATCTCAGCTTTTATTGGAGCGAAGGGTTTAGGTTTTAATTTATTGTTAGCTCTTAATCAGCTTAATATTGGATTAGCTCTAGAGGCAGGTTTGTGCATCAGTCTAATTGCAATATTATTAGATAAAATGTCTTTGGCATGGGCAAATAAACAAACAGATTATTTTGGCAATCTTTCATTCTTTGAAAGAAATAAAAACACTATATTTTTTATTGGAGCATTTACAATAGGAATTGTGCTTGCTTATATAGGAACTTTTTTATTCAAAGATACATTTAATTACTTATTTGAAATTCCTCATAATAAAGGAATATCAACTGCTGACTTTTGGAATAAAGGAGTTGACTGGATCTTTGATACATTCTTTGTTTACATAAAAGCATTTAATACATGGTTAATTCAAGATGTACTGCAGCCAATGCGAGCACTCTATTTAAGAATGCCTGCTATTGCTACTATAGTTTTAGTAGTTGGGGCTGGTTATTTAATTGGTGGAATTAGATCAGCGTTAGTAGTATGCGGATTAACTTTGTTCATAGCTCTTAGTCCATGGTGGGATAGAGCATTGGTTACAACATATATGGCAACTTTTGGAGTTATAGTTTCGTGTTTGATTGGTTTTACAGTTGGAACCTTGTGTTTTCAAAGCAAAAGTGCAGCGAAATTTATGTTAGGAGTTTGTGATATATTTCAAACCTTTCCATCGTTTGTATATTTAATTCCGGTAATGATGTTATTTGGAATAACAGACACATCAGTTTTAATTGCTGTAATAGTTTACGCAACAATTCCTGCAACAAGATATACAATTGAAGGTCTTAGAAGTGTTCCAGTAGGTTTACATGAAGCTGCAACGATGTCTGGTGTAAATAAGTTTCAAAGATTAACAAAAATTGAATTCCCATTAGCTTTTCCTCACATGATGCTTGGTTTAAATCAAACAATAGTTTTTGCTTTATTTATGGTAATTATCGGGGCATTCATTGGCACAGAAGATTTGGGGCAATATATTTTAAAAGCTTTGTCTGATAAAAATGGTGCAGGTATAGGCCTGACACTAGGAATTTGTGTAGCATTTATAGGGTTAATTTTTGATAATTTGATAAGAACTTGGGTCGATAAAAGAAAGAAACACTTAGGAATAGCCTAATTTATAAATATGAAAAATATATTGATTATTGGATCAGGGGCAATGGGAGCAGCCTTTTCTATTCCTTTGATAGAAAACAAACATAAAGTAACATTATCAGAGCCGCATAATATTAAGTTAATTAATAAATTAAATCTTAAAAAAAAATTTCATCCATCTTTAAAAATTAATCTACCAAAACAAATAATAACAAAAAAATTTGTTCCAGAAATGTTAAATTTAAAATGGAATCTTATAGTTGTGGCTGTAAGTTCGGTTGGGATAGATATCATCAGCAAATATTTAACGCATTTTAAAAGTAAAACTCCCATTTTGGTTCTTACAAAAGGACTAAAGTTAGATAAAACAAAAAAAATTATTACTATGTCTGAACAGCTTAATAAAACTAATAACAAACTAAATGTATCAGTTTTAAAAGGACCATGCTTAGCAAAAGAGCTGGCTCGAAAGATAAAAAGTTACACTGTAATTGGGAACAAAAAACTCAAGGTTGCAAAAGATATTGGAAAAATGATATCCACAAGTTATTACAAAACAGAACATACAACTGATGTTAGAGGAGTAGAGTTCTCATCAGCAATTAAAAATATATATTCTATGATAATTGGATCAGGCCAAGGCGAGAATACATCCTCAGCTTTATTTAGAAAATCAATTGATGAAATGGATTATTTAATAAAACATTTTAAAGGAAAAAAAGAAACTGTTTATGGACTTGCTGGTATAGGTGATCTGTATGTAAGTGCAGTTGGCGGCAGAAATAGTAAAATGGGTGATTATCTTGGTAAAGGATTTACTTTTAGATCGGCTAAAAGAAAATTTATGAAAGATGATACTGTTGAAGGTGCTGATTTGGCCTTCGAAATAGCTCCATATATTTTAAAGAAACTCAATCGTAAAAAAATCCCTTTAATGATTGCATTATTAAACGCAATCACAAAAAATAAAAAATTAA
The DNA here is from genome assembly GCA_902594635.1 of uncultured Pelagibacteraceae bacterium. GTDB lineage: Bacteria > Pseudomonadota > Alphaproteobacteria > Pelagibacterales > Pelagibacteraceae > Pelagibacter. Next base: position 70,795 of record CACJMX010000002.1, on the reverse strand, counting down.
AAATAAAATATTAAATTTTATTTATTTAGAAAAGTTTTCATAGAATCGTCCATTGCTTTTTCCCAAGGCGTATGATGGATTGGAGCAATAGAACCAGTCACAGGTGAAGAAAAGGATTTATTTCTATAAGTTAGAATATCTTCAACTTTATGATGCTCCCACTCTTTGAAATGTTTTCTTATTAATTCAAAATCTATCTTAGGATAATCTGACATTTCATGAAGTTCTTTGGTATACTCTGTTTGAAAATCTATCATTTGATCTGGATTTTCTAATTTTTCTTCCATTCCAACCCACTTGTTAATATCTTTATCTATCTCATCATTATTAGGCATCTTGATTTTGCCCGTAATAACATCCCGTGCATACCAAGCTTGGCAATCGAACATATTAAAAGTATGAAATTGATCCTGCATTCCTAGATATAAAACTTTATGATTATCTTGCCATACAATCCCTTTATATAATTTTGGTGGATATAATCTGTTGTGAGTTTTTAATTTTATACTTTCTTCTAAGAATGGAAAATGATGAAGATAACCAGTACATAAAATTATTACATCAGCCTCTTGTTTTGTGCCATCTTTGAAAATTGCATTTTTACCATCAAGCTTATCTAAATAGTGAACTTCCTTCATACCTTTGGGCCATCTAAATCCCATTGGATTGTGTCTAAAGCCAATAGTAACACTTTTAGCTCCATATTTATTACACTGTAGTGCAACATCTTCTGCAGAATAGCTACTGCCAAGAACAATTACATTTTTGTCTCTAAATTCTTCAGCATCTCTAAAGTCATGAGAATGCATAATCCTTCCAGGAAAGGAATTCATTCCCTCATATTCTGGGATAAAAGGCACAGAAAAATGACCAGTCGAAATAACCAAATAATCAAAATTTTCGGTTAAAATTTTATTATTAGCTTTATCTTGATAGCTAATTTCAAACTTGTCATTTTTAAATGATGTATTTGTAACTCGAGTATTAAATTTAATTTTATGTTTTAAATTACCTTTGCTTACTCTTCCAACTATATAGTCATATAGAACTTCTCTAGGAGGAAAAGATGGTATTGGTTTACCAAAGTGTTCGTCAAAAGAATAATCAGCAAACTCCAAACATTCTTTAGGACCGTTTGACCACAAATATCTGTACATGCTGTTTGGTACTGGATCTCCATATTGGTCAGAACCTGTTCTCCAGCTATAATTCCAAAGTCCACCCCAGTTATCTTGTTTTTCGAAACAAACTATTTCTGGTATTTTTTCTCCTTTATTTTCCAAATGTTCAAACGCTCTCAACATTGAAAGACCACATGGACCCGCACCTATAATCGCTACTTTAGACATCTAAATTTTCCTATCATTAATAATTCTATAAATATATCTTACTAACAAAAAAAGAAAAATAAAATTATAATTTACTATGAATCATAATTGGAATTACCCAACTTTGATGTGGGTAGGTGAAAATAGGATCAATAATTTATTTGATGCCTGTCAAGAATTAAAAATATCAAATCCATTATTCGTTACTGACAAAGATCTAATTAATCTGGATATGATTAAGCAAATTATACAGGATTTGAAAAAAAAATTTAATAATTTAGAAATTTTTTCAAATTTTTCAGGAAACCCAATAGGCGAAAATGTAGAAGAAGGTGTAAAAGTTTATAACAAATCTAACTGCGATGGTGTAATAGCAATTGGTGGTGGTAGCGCACTTGATGTTGGTAAGGCAATAGCATTAATGTGTGGTCAAGAAAGGCCAATTTGGGATTTTGAAGATATTGGTGACTATTGGAAAAGAGCTGCTAGTTCTAAAATCCCAAGTATTATTGCAATACCCACAACTGCTGGTACAGGTTCAGAAACAGGAAGAGCTTCTGCAATTATTAATAAAGATACAGGTGTTAAAAAAATTATTTTTCATCCAAAATTGTTGCCATCAATTGTTATTTTAGATCCCATTTTAACTATAGATCTTTCACCCAAATTAACAGCAGCAACAGGTATGGATGCATTAGCACATAACCTGGAAGCATTTTGTGCACCAGGCTTCCATCCAATGGCAAATGGTATTGCAATAGAAGGTATTAAATTAATTAAAAAATATTTAATTACTGCCTATAAAGATGGAAAAAATATAGAAGCAAGAATGAATTTACTTTCGGCTTCATCGATGGGCTCAACTGCATTCCAAAAAGGTCTTGGAGCAATACATTCTTTAAGTCATCCGGTTAATTCAAAGTTTAATATTCATCATGGTTTATCAAATGCAATATTTATGCCTTATGTCTTATCATTTAATAGAAATGAAATAGAACACAAGATTATTGAAATTTGTGATTATTTAAATTTAAATAAAAGTTTTGATAGTTTTTTAGAGTGGATTTTAGAATTGAGAAAAGATTTGAACATCCCTCACAAACTATCAGATGTTATGGACTGTAATAATATTAATCTTGATGAACTTTCTATAATGGCGTTTGAAGATCCGTCCACTGGTGGAAACCCAAAAAAAATTAATCAAAAGGATTTAAAAGAAATGTATGAAAAAAGCATTTCTGGAAATTTGTTTTAATGAAAAAAATATTGATTGTTGAAGGAAATTTGAGAGAAGAAAATCAACATTTTTCATCTGCAGGTATTCAAACGCATACTGAAAGTTTGAAGGATAGTCTTAGTTTTTTCACAAAAGATTTAACTACAGATGTTGTTAATCCTTCATCAGATGAAAATATATTTAAAAATATAGACGATCTGAACAGTTATGATGGACTTATTTGGGGTGGTAGTAGTTTAAATATTTATAATGATACACCTGAAATTAGAAGACAGATTCAGTTTATGAAAGAGTGTCAAAAAAAAATTAAAAAAATCTTAGCAATATGTTGGGGTATGCAAGTAGCAGTCACAGCAGCTGGAGGTGAAGTTAAAAAGGGTACCAAAGGTTCACATAAAGGAATTGCTGTTGATGTTGAAATAAATGAAACAGGATTAGATCATCCACTTTATAAGAATAAACAAAAAAAATTTAATACGCCTGCATTTAACTTTGATGAAGTAGTAACTATGCCACAAAATTCTGTGTTGTTAGCCTCAAATCCAATTAATAAAGTTCAAGGTTTAAATTTTAAAGTAAATGATTGTGATATTTGGGGGCTCCAATATCATCCAGAAATTACCTATAATAAAATGGTTAATATTATTGTTTTTAGAAAAGAGAGGCTTTTAAAAAAAGGAGCTTTTAGTGATGAGAAAGAAATTAATAGTCATATACAGTATATCGAAACTGAAAATACTAAGCTTGATAAAATTTCTAGGATGAGGGAATTAGAAAATTGGTTAAATTATCTTAACCTAGAATAATCCTTCGATTTCACCTTTTTCATTTAGCTTTATAGAGTCTGCTGCAGGAACTCGTGGAAGTCCTGGCATAGTCATAATTGCTCCACAAACAACAACAATAAATTCTGCACCTGACGATAATATTATTTCTCTTACAGGTAAAACGTGACCAATTGGTGCGCCTTTCAAATTTGGATCAGTTGAAAAACTATATTGTGTTTTCGCTACACAAATAGGTAGTTCTCCGTATCCAGCTTCTTCAAAACTTTTTAATTGATCTCTTATTTTTGTATCGGCAATTACTTCATCAGCTCTGTATATTTCTTTAGCAATTGTCTCTATTTTTTTAAACAGAGGTGTTTTACTTTCATAAAGAAAATTAAACTTAGCATCTTTTTTTTCACACAAATCAGCAACATGTGCTGCTAGTTCTTTTGTTCCTTCACCACCATTTGCCCAGTGAGAGCATAAACTTGCTTTAACTCCTAGGCTGTCGCAAAAATCAATTAAAGCTTTAACTTCGCTGTCTGTATCTTTAATAAAATGATTTACCGCAATTGCTACAGGTAATCCAAATTTTTTAACATTTTCTATGTGTCGCTCAAGATTGACTAGGCCTTTTTTTAAGGCCTCAACATTTTCATTTTTTAAGTCATCTTTTGCAACGCCACCATGCATTTTTAAAGCTCTAACGGTTGCAACAATGACTACACAACTCGGTTTTAAGTTAGATTTTCTACACTTTATATCTAAAAACTTTTCTGCCCCAAGGTCTGCACCAAAACCAGCTTCTGTTACAACATAGTCTGCGAGTTTTAATCCAGTTTTAGTTGCTATAACCGAGTTACATCCATGTGCAATATTTGCAAAAGGACCACCATGAATAATTGCAGGATTATTTTCTAATGTTTGAGTTACATTTGGTCTGATTGCATCTTTTAATAATACAGTCATTGGACCGTGTGCTTTCAAGTCTTTTGCATAAACAGGTTTTTTATCTCTGGTATAAGCAATTGTTATATTACCAATTCTTTTTTCTAAATCTTCCAAATCATTTGATAAGCAGAAAATTGCCATGATTTCTGAAGCAACTGTAATGTCAAATCCATCTTCTCTTGGAAAACCATTTGCTACTCCACCTAAATTTATATTTATTGATCTTAATGAACGGTCGTTCATATCCATAACTCTTTTCCAAACAATCCGTCTTACATCTATATCTAATTTATTGCCCCAATAGATATGATTATCTATTAATGCTGATAATAGATTATGAGCTGAAGTAATTGCATGAAAATCTCCAGTAAAATGTAAATTAATTTGTTCCATTGGAACAACTTGAGCGTAACCTCCTCCAGCTGCACCACCTTTCATCCCAAAGGAAGGTCCGAGACTTGGCTCTCTTAAACAAACTATAGATTTTTTTCCAATTTTATTTAATCCATCATTTAAACCAACTGAAGTAGTTGTTTTACCTTCACCAGCAGGTGTAGGTGTAATTGCAGTGACTAAAATTAGTTTTCCCTCTGGTTTATCTTTTAATGTATCTAAATATTCTAAGTTAATTTTTGCAATATGTCGTCCCATTGGACTGAAAGCAGCACTCTCATCTGGAACATTTATCTTTGCCAATACCTCATTTATAGGCTGCATTTTTGCTTCTCTAGCTATTTGGATATCTGATTTAACATCGCTCATAATTAATCCTATAAATTAAATGTTGTCGTTGCAGACTTCTTATCCTTTTTTGTCATATTTGGAAACTTCTAAAAAATATATATAAAAAAAATAAGAACTATTTATATTCTTTGTTATAAAATTAATGGATGCAAAAATATTCTATATTCAATTTAGTTAAAAACGCGTTTTCTAATCATGAAAACTGGGATTTAGCTTGGAAAGATCCAACCCCAAAAGAGGAATATGATGTAGTTATTATTGGTGGTGGAGGCCATGGACTTGCCACTGCATATTACCTTGCAAAAGAACATAATATTACCAAGGTAGCAATTATTGAAAAAGGTTGGATAGGTGGTGGAAACGTTGGAAGAAACACAACGATAATTAGATCAAATTACATGCATGATGAAAACGCTCTCTTTAGTGAGTTTGGAATGGATCTGTGGAGAAAAATGAGCCAAGATTTAAATTATAATGTGATGTTTTCTCCAAGAGGAATTATCAATCTTGCACACTCAGATGCGCAAATGAATGCCTATGCAAGACGAGGAAATTCAATGAGATTAAACGGGATTGATGCAGTCTTATTAAACCGTGAACAAGTAAAAGAAATAATTCCAATGGCTGACTTTTCCGAAAACGTAAGGTTTCCAATTTTTGGTGGATTAATGCAACCAAGCGCAGGAACAGCAAGACACGATGCAGTTGCTTGGGGATACGCACGTCAAGCAGACTCGATGGGTGTAGATATAATTCAAAATTGTGAAGTTACTGGTTTTGATGTTACAGCGGGCAAGATTAATGGCATAAGAACATCTCGAGGAAATATAAAAACAAAAAAAGTTGGTTTATGTGTTGCTGGAAGTACAAATATTTTAGCCGAAAAGTTAAATATGACTTTACCTATAGAAACACACCTTCTTCAAGCGTGTGTATCAGAGCCAGTTAAACCAATTTTAGATAGAGTAGTAACTTTTGGTGCTGGTCATTTTTACATTAGTCAATCTGATAAAGGAGAAATGGTGATGGGTGGAGATCTTGATGGATATAACAGCTACGCTCAAAGAGGAAATTTACCAACTCTCCAACATGTTTTGACCGAGGGAATAGCAATGATGCCTTTTTTAAGTAAATTGAAAATGCTCAGAACTTGGGGTGGTATAATGGATATGTCAATGGATGGTTCGCCTATAATTGACAAAACACATATTGATGGTTTGTATTTGAACTGTGGTTGGTGTTACGGAGGTTTCAAAGCAACACCAGCATCTGGTTGGACATTTGCACACACAATTGCTCAAGATAGAGTTCATGAATTAAATGCTGGATTTAGTTTAAATCGATTTAGCACAGGACACTTAATTGATGAAAAAGGACTTGGTACGAAGACCTGGATATCTTAAATGCTTCATATTAAATGTCCTTATTGTGGGATGAGATCGCAAAATGAATTTTCTTACGGTGGAGATGCAAGCGTAAAAAGACCTGAACTTAACAAAGAAATCTCTGATCAAGAATGGGATAGTTTTGTATACAATCGAAAAAGTTTAAGAGGTAAGCACTTAGAGTTGTGGCAGCATCTATCTGGATGTAGGCAATGGATTAAGGTAGAGAGAGATACTGCTACTCACGAAATATTTAATACACATAAAGCAGACGAGGAAATTTCTTAATGACTCAAGCATTTAGATTAGAAAATGGTGGACTGATAAATAGGGATAAAAAGTTATCATTCAAATTTAATGGAAAAACATACTATGGTTATGAAGGAGATACTTTAGCATCTGCATTAATTGCGAATGGAGTTCATTTAGTAGGTAGAAGCTTTAAGTATCACAGACCAAGAGGCTTTTTTGGAGCTGGGGTAGATGAGCCTTATGCAATTGTTCAGCTTTATAGAAATAATGAAACAGAACCAAATGTCAAAGCTACTGAACAAGAACTTTTTGAGGGATTAGAAGCTAAAAGTGTAAATTGTTGGCCAAGTGTAAATTTTGATATTGGTGCAATAAATAATTTTTTAAAAATTTTTCTACCTGCAGGATTTTATTATAAGACCTTTATGTGGCCTAAAAGTTTTTGGTATAGAGTTTACGAACCTTTTATTAGAAAAGCAGCAGGTTTAGGTGTTGCCTCGACCAAACACGATAAGGAGAGGTATGAGCATAAATATGAATACTTTGATTTATTAATTGCTGGTTCTGGTCCATCAGGTTTAGCAAGTGCTTATGCAGCAGCAAAAAATGGTGCAAGAGTAATTTTAGCTGAGGATAAACCAAGATTTGGAGGATCCCTATTAACTAGTGATGTAAATATTGGAAACCAATCTGGTGAGGATTGGGCAAATAGTATTATTGCTGAGCTGAAAGAAATGCCAAATGTAGTTGTTAAAAATAGATCCCAAGTTTTTGGTTACTACGACCATAACATGTTAGTGATGTTAGAAAAAGTTAGCGATCATCTCCCAAAAACAAAAAAGTATCATCCAAAACAAAGACTTTGGTATATTAGGGCAAAAGAGGTTTTAATTTCTTCAGGATCAATTGAAAGGCCATTGGTTTTTGGCAATAATGATACTCCCGGTGTAATGTTGTCCTCAGCAGCAAAAGAATATTTAAAAGTATATGGTGTATTAGTTGGTAAAAACCCATTAGTTTTTACAAATAATGATAGTGGATATGAGACAGCAATTGAGTTTAAGAAAAACGGAATTAATCCAATCATCTTAGACTCTAGAGTTAATCCACAATCAGAAATAATTAATGAAGCAATAAATCTTGGTATTAACATTAAATTTTCATACGTTGTTGTTGCTGCACAGGGATATAAAAAAGTAAATTCAGCTGATATAGCAAAAATTTCAGATAATAAAAAGCAACTTGGTACAGTTGAAAATATTAAGTGTGATTGCATTTGTGTTTCAGGCTTTTGGACGCCAACTATTCATTTAGCATCACAATCAGGCAATAAAACTAAATTTAAAGAAGAAATTGATGCTTTTGTACCTGGAACGTCTAAGCAAAATGAAACAACTTTAGGTGCCGCTAATGGGATTTTTACATTAGAAGAAACTTTAAAAGACTCTTTCACTGCTGGTCAAGATCTATCGAAAAAGATTACAAATAATGACAATAAAATTTCGTTTCCTAACGTTGTTGAAAAAAAATCTTCTCAACATGACAAGTTTTGGTGTGTTCCTTTGCCTGAAGGAAAAAATTATAAAAGATTTTTAGATTTTCAAAATGATGTTTCTGTATCAGATATTGAAATAGCTTTAAAAGAGGGTTATCGATCTATAGAGCATGTTAAAAGGTATACAACTCTTGGAATGGCAACTGACCAAGGCAAAACAAGTAATTTGAATGGATTACAATTAGTTTCTGATATTGAAAATAAAGTAGTACCAGCAGTAGGCCATACAACTTTTAGACCTCCATATACACCAATATCTATTGGAGCAATCGTAGGGAGAGAAGTTGGAAAACATTCTAAACCTACTCGTAAATCTCCAATGCATTCTTGGCATGAAAAAAACAATGCTGTATTTGTTGATGCTGGAGTTTGGTTAAGACCAAGATATTATAAACAAGGGAATGAAACTCTTTTCGAAGCATCAAAGCGAGAAGCTAAAAATGTAAGAACAAATGTTGGAGTTTGTGATGTTACTACCTTGGGAAAAATTGATATAAAGGGTCCTGATGCAGCAGAACTGCTTAATAGAGTATATACAAATGCTTGGTTAAAACTACCGGTTGGTAAAGCAAGATATGGAGTGATGCTTAGAGAAGATGGAATTGTTATGGATGATGGAACCACAACTAGGATTTCCGAAAATCATTATCATATGACAACCACTACAGCACAAGCAGCAAATGTTCTTTCACATCTAGAATATTATTTACAACTCGTTTGGCCTGAATTGAATGTTAATGTAGTTTCTACAACCGAACAATGGGCTGGAGCAGCTATAGCAGGACCAAAATCTAGAAAGTTATTAGAAAAATTATTTCCTAACAATGATGTTTCAAATGAGGGACTGCCTTTTATGGGATATATGGAGTCAGATCTGTTTGGAGTTAAAGCTAGAATTTTCAGAATCTCATTTTCAGGTGAATTAGCTTATGAGGTAAATGTAGAGTCTGATAATGGAAACTTTATGTGGGAAAAAATCATTAAGTTAGGTCAAGAGTTTCAACTTCAACCATATGGAACAGAAGCATTATCCACATTGAGAATTGAAATGGGACATGTAGCGGGATCAGAACTTGATGGAAGAACTATTCCTTACGACACTTCATTAGATGGATTAGTAAGTAAAAAGAAAGATTTTATCGGTAAAAGGTCATTAAATAGAGAAGCTTTTACCTCAGAAGATAGGCAAAAGATTGTTGGAGTTGTTCCTTTAGATAAAAAAACAAGTATACCAGAGGGCTCTCATTTGGTTAAAGACGCTAAGGCTCCTTTACCAAATAAAAAATTAGGACACATATCTGCCTCATGTTGGAGTGTAGAGCACGATAATCCTTTTTCACTTGCAATTTTGAAAGATGGAAAAAATATGATCGGGGAAAAATTATTTGTAATGTCTCCATTAAAAAATAAAGTAATTCCAGTAGAAATAGTTTCATCGCATTATGTAGATCCAAAAGGGGAAAGAGTTAGATCATGAGTTCAATTTCAGCTTTAGAAAATATCCATCAAAAAGGAAAATTTGGTGACTGTGAAGAAAAAAATGAAAACAATTTGATAAAAATTTCAGAGATAAAAAATTTATTAATTACTCAGATTGTTCAATTCAAAAGTTCTAACGTTGTTTGTGAAGAAATTAAAATAGACAACCTTAACCTAAGTTCAAAACCATTATCTGTAGTAAACAATGAAAATACTCGAATTCTCTGGAATGGGCCACGAAATTGGTTAGTTATTACATCTAAAAAAGAAACTTTCACTGAAATTGATGAAAAATTTAAAGAAGATGATTTTGCAGTTACTGATATTTCTCATTCAAAATCAATTATTGAGCTAGAAGGTGATCAGGCAAAAGAAGTCTTAAAAAAAGGCTGCCCGTTTAATTTTAACGAATTCTATAAAAATAATTGCCTGAATTCTACATTTAATGGAATGTCAATAATTGTTGATATGATTAATGATAATCCAGATACATTTAGAATATTTGCCTTAAGAAGTTTTGGAGAGTCTCTTTATCATTCAATAACAGATTCGTCTTTAGAATTTGGCTATATAGGAAAATAATTTATTCTCTTGTGGCTATATAAACACCAATCGTTGCAATTAAAAAACCTAAAAGATCTAAATTACTAAGGTTCTCGTTTAAAAAAAGCCAAGCCATAAATGCAGAGGTAGGTGGAACTAAAAAGAAAATAGAAACTGTTTTACTTGCAGAATTTTTTTTTATTAAAAACATTAAAATTGTAAAAGCACCAAAGGACACTAAAAAAATTTGGTGGCTCATTGCAATTATAAAAGTAGTTGAGAAATTAATGTAAGGTTCTGCAAAAAGAATAATAATTATAATATGAAAAATAAATCCACCTAAAGCTTGGTTCATATTACTGACTGATAAAGGTAAATTATTACTTAATTTTTTTTGCCAAATAGTTGATGTTGTTATAGCTATTAATGCAACTACTGTTGCTACTAATCCAATAGTGGGAATCTCAGTACCAATATCAAAACCTAAGACCATTACTGCACCAGAAAAACCCAACAGAACCCCTATCCATTGTTTTAGAGAAACTTTTTCATTTAAAATTGGTCCACTTAATACATTTGTGAGTATGGGTTGTAGAGTTACTATGAGTGCCGCAATTCCTGTAGGCATTCCTTTTGAAATTGAAAAAAAAACACCTCCTAAGTAAACTCCATGAAAAAGAACGCCGCTGAAAAAAGATTCAAAAAAGTTCTTTCTATCAATTATAATTTTTTTTTTAGAATAAATAGAAAATAAAAAAAAACCTAAAGCAACTAAAGCAAATCTAAAAGCAAGAGCTGAAAAGGGGTCGCTATTATCTATAATTGGTTTAGTGGTAATGAAGGCAGAAGACCAAAGTAGAATAAAGATAAATGGAAAAACTTTAACCATCTTGTTTTATAGTTAATTATTCAACATAGTCTCAATAATAATAACCAATTTGAACCAATTCTATCTTGAGTTGAATATCTAAATAAGTATTAATAAAAGAAGCTTTTATGAAAATATTAAAAACATTTTTTGTAATTTTTATCTTAGTAATTTTATCAGGGTGCATTCAAACAACATCCCTTTTAGGTCCAGGAATAACCGTAGCTACTACAGGAAATGTGCTTCAAGCAGGTCTTCAGTATGGGGCCAATACTGCATTGAAAAAAGAAACCGGCAAGGATGCTCTAACTCATATTAAAGATGCAGTTGATGAGAAAAATAAAGAAAAAAAACTTCACGTTAAATTAAAACAGTTAATAGAAAGTAGAATAGAGATTACTAGACAAAAACTATTATCTAATTAATTCAGGATATCTAATTTTATTAATTTATCTTGCTTTGTCTCTTTACACCACATTTCGTAGCTCTCGCAGACACGCCAAAGATGATCAAAGGCTCTTTGAGATATTTCTAATGGGAAATGGCTTTTAGTATAATAAAGTTTAGGAATTTTCATTAAAAGCTTTATCATCGAATCTTTTTGCACCTCCAATAATTTTATAGTTTCGTCAGTAATTTTTTTTCCTGTTAATTTATCAACAAAGTTATTCTTTTCTAATTCTTCAAACCATTTATCATGAAATTCTCCTGAGCTAATCAATTCATATTCTTTAGTTGTCATAAATATTTCAAATGCTTGAATATTATTAGTTTCTGGATTTTTATTTTTAATATCAATTATTCTAAAATAAATAAACTCTGCAACTCTAAGCACGTAAGGCTTTTCAATCTTTGTCTGCATAACTTAATTTTTATGTTTTGTCATGGCAGACTCTGCCAAAATAAGATTGGGATCTAAAAATATTTTCGAAGATTTTATATTTTTAAATGATTTAAATGCAAATATTGCTATTGGAAGTTCTGTACATCCCAAAATTATTTTTTTACATTTCATACTCATCAAATAGTTTATTGCAGGCTTGATGGCTTTTTCAGCAGCCCGAACATTTCCCATCTTTACAAATTTTATTGCTTTATTAACAGAGTTTTTCTGAATACTTTCAGAAGGTTTTAACAGATTATACTCCTCATCAAAAAAATTATTGTAGACACCAGTTTTCAAAGTACCCTCAGTTGCTAAAAGTCCAACTTTTGAATTTTTTTTGCAATTTTTTTTTGTAAATTTAAATACTTCTTTAGGCATATTAATTATTGGAATATTTATTTTTTTTTGCAGATCATCATACCAATAATGAGCTGTGTTGCATGGTATAACAATAAATCTACATTTATTTTTCTCAAGTAATTTACAACCTTTAAGTAAACTTCTTAAAACTTTTTCATATTTTATTTTACTATTTTTGTTTGTGGATTTATTAGAAAGATTTTTGGTTTGAGACCCAATGGACTCAGGTCGACCAGGAATATTTGATTTATTATAAAGTAAAAATAAAGGGTATTCTTGATCGATTTTTCCTCTATTTAGCACCGCAAGTTTATTGCAAAAATCAAGCCCTGCTTGAGTTCCCATGCCGCCTAAAATTCCGATCATAATCTTTAATTAATTTATAAATTTTGATTTCAATTTCTATAATTAATAATTGTGTTTAAACGTTGGTTTTCAACATTTGGTATTGGCTGAAAAATAAAAATTATAAAAACTAATTAATGTTTTCAGCCAATAGGAAGTGTGAAATTATGCAGTTTTTAAGTTAACTGCTGAAGGACCTTTAGGACCATCTTCAACATCGAAAGTCAAAGCTTGACCCTCATCTAAACCGTTCATACCAGCATCTCTTACAGCTGAAACATGTACAAACACATCTTTTTCTTTATCTTCTCTTTCAATAAAACCAAAACCTTTGGTTGGATTGAACCATTTTACTTTTCCTTGTAGACTCATATTTATCTTCTTACTTTTTGTTATATTAATTTATTACTTATAATTAAGTAATTCTGGCTTTGTTTAGATTTTGAAGGGTTTTGTCAACAAAATATATTGTAAATTAAAAATATTATTTAATTTGTGCTAATAATTTTGGTTAAATATACAGAATTCACATCCTCTTTATAGTGCGCAAAAGGTTGGCATTCTTCAAATTCACATTTTTTAAAAAGTTTCCTAGCCGGTAAAAAAAAATCTCCAGCACCAGTCTCAATACTTAATCTTTTAATCTTAAGCTTTTTAGCCTCATTAATTAAATGATCAATCACATAAATCCCATAACCTTTATTTCTAAATTCATCATGAATTCGTATAGATTTAAATTCTCCATGACCTTCTTCTAAGAATTTTAGAGCACCACAACCTATTAATTTTTCATTTTGCCACAAACTCCAAAATTTAATTGAGGAAATTTTAAGCCCAGGTATATCCAAAACATGGGTACTACCTTCTGGAGATGCAGCTCTGAGCTCAACAAAATGTTTGCTTAAAAGTTCATGGACTTTAGGATTATCAAAATTACCTTCTAATGATTTAAACATTTAAATTAATATTGTGATATGACCCATTTTTCTTTTTTCTTTAATCTCTTTTTTTAAATAATCAAAGAAAAATTCATTCTCTTTTAAATTTGGAGAATCTCTATAATGGGATATCTGATCACCAAGTAAATTAATCATTTTTGCATTAGAAATTTTTTTTAAAGGTATTTGTTCCAGTCCACAAACAGCTCTAACATGATTTTCAAATTGACTTACGTTGTAAGCATTAATTGTTAAATGGCCAGAGTTGTGTACTCTTGGTGCAACTTCATTTACATATAAGTTATCATTTCTGTCAATAAAGAATTCAACACACAAAGTTCCAACATACTTTAGTTCCTCTGCAATTAGCATTGCCCACTCTTTAGATTGATTAAAAATTTTTTCACTTATCTCAGCAGGTATTTTTGAATGTTTCAGTATTTGATCTTCATGACTATTCTCGATTGGTTCATAGATTTCATATCTATTATTATTAAATCTAGTTATAATTATTGAGATTTCTTTTTTAAGCTTAACCAATTTTTCAAGAATATATCCTCTTGAAAAATCTAAATTAATAGAATTCAACTCATCACTAGAGCTTATTGGATGCTGTCCTTTTCCATCGTAACCCAGCGTTGTCGTCTTCAATATACCAGGTAAAAAATCTTCCAAAGCATCTATGTCTGATCTTTTTTCAATTGATACATACCTTGTGGTTCTGATATTTAAGTTATTTATAAAATCTTTTTCTGCTAAACGATGTTGAATAAGTCTATTTACTGAGGGTTTAGGTAAGACTGGTTTTAATTTGTTTATTTCGTTGAGGGTCTCAAAAGGTATGTTTTCAAATTCATAGGTTACAACATCAACCTGACTAACAAAATCAGCAACTTTCTGCTTATCATCATAATTTCCTGAAATAAATTGATTACAAAAGTTTTGTGCTGGGGCTTCTGCATCATCAGAAAAAATTACAGTTTTAACATTCAATTTTTTTGCAGAAATTGCCAACATGCTTCCTAACTGTCCACCCCCTATAATGCCAAGAGTAATATCAGACATTTTATTTAGGATTTTTTTTAACAGATTTGGTTTGGCTGGATCTCCAGTTTTTCAATTTCAACTTAATAGATGAGTTTTGGTTAGCTATTATTGAAGCTGCTAATAAAGCAGCATTAATTGCCCCATCTTCACCAATAGCAAGTGTTCCAACAGGTATTCCTTTTGGCATTTGAGCTATTGATAAAAGACTATCTAAACCTTTTAATTTTTTGCTTTCGATAGGAACACCAAGAACTGGTATTGAAGTAAGAGCCGAGATCATCCCAGGCAAATGTGCTGATCCACCTGCACCTGCTATAATTACTGCTATGTTATTATTTTCGGCTTTTAAAGCATAATCATACATTCTCTTTGGAGTTCTATGTGCTGATATAATTTTTGTTTCAAAAGAAACACCAATTTTTTTAAGTGTTTTTTCTGCTAGCTGCATAATTTTGTAATCAGACTGACTGCCCATAACAATTGAAACTTTTAGATTTTTATTTTTTTTCATGGAATTTTAAGTATTACTTTATTTCAAAATTAATTTAAAATTTCAATAAAATTAATAGTATTTAAAAAACATATTGATTAGAGTTAAATTAATATGAATTTTAAAATTGATAATCTACAGTATTGTAATTGGTCAAGAGAAACCTTCGAGTTTAATAGAACTGCTGGTCTTGATGCTGTTCACGTTACAATAGTTTATCATGAAGATTACAATGAATTATTAACTGAAACTAAAAAGTGGGAAAAACTTTTTAAAGATAATTCAGACATCATATTTCAAGGATGGGATTACAAAGATATAGACAAGGCAAATAAAGAAAATAAAACAGCAATTTTTTTTGGTTTTCAAAATTGCTCTCCAATAGAGGATGATATTAAATTAGTTGAAAAAATACATAAACTTGGTTGTAGATTTATGCAGCTTACTTATAACAACCAATCATTATTAGCTACTGGTTGTTATGAAAAGATAGATAGTGGGGTTACTAATTTTGGTCGTGAAGTTATAAAGGAAATGAATAGAGTAGGTGTGGTAATTGACATGTCTCATTCTGCAGAGAAAAGCACAATTGATGCAATAGAGTTAAGTCAAAAACCAATAGCAATAACACATGCAAACCCATCTTTTTGGCATCCTGCAAAAAGAAATAAATCCTCTGATTTGTTAAAAATTTTAAGTGATAGTGGAGGTATCTTGGGGCTATCTTTATATCCTCATCATTTGAAAAATAATACAAATTGTACTCTTGAAAGCTTTTGTGAGATGGTTGCTAAGACAGCTGAAATAATGAATATAAAACAAATAGGTATTGGATCTGATCTTTGCCTTCAACAACCTGATAGTGTCGTTGAATGGATGAGAAATGGTACATGGTCTAAAAGTACAAATTTTGGCGAAGGAACTAAAAACAAAGCTGGTTTTCCTAAACAACCTCAATGGTTTAAGGATGCAAGAGGCTTTTTAAATATTGAAAAAGGGCTTAGAAAAGTTGGATTTTCTGACGAAGAGACAAATGGAATACTTGGAAACAATTGGTACAATTTCTATAAATTAATATAGTTATGAAAGTTCAACTTAGAGATCCCAACACGATAATGAAGTTATCTAGATTGGGATCATTTCATCAGTCTAAATTATCTTTTTTAAGAAGCTTTCTAAATGAATTTAAAGACTGGGAGTATAAAAGAGATTTGTTTAATTTAGATAAATTTGGTTATGGAGAAGCAGTTTACTCTTTTAGAAAAGATAAAAGAACCTATTCACTAGTTTGTTTTGCAAATGAGATAAAAGATAATGAAAGATCAGATAGAGTAATTGCAACAAAATGGGATGCAGCATTTACTTTACATGATGGTGTCCCTACTCAAAAAGATATCGATAGACTTAAAAATGAAGTTCCAAAGCAGGAAGTTGGTAGACTTTCATTTAAAGAATTAACATTATCAAGAGCAAATAAATCTGTCCGAGTATTCAATCATGTTGTTGAAAAATTAAGTGAAGGTAAACAACCAGATTTAGAATTGCTATCAAAAGTTGGATATTTGTACAGAACAACAGCAGTGTATGGATCTGGAAAATTTGGTCTTGCAGATCGTTTTAGGATCAAAAATAGAGAAGAAATTAATGGACCTTTTAGACTAGAAATGATGCTTGTTTATCTGGTTAGACAATTCACATTTGATCAAGTAAACCATGTTGCTCATCATAAAAACCCAAGTAAAGCTGTCAAATTAGATAAAAAGATTTGTAAAAATTTAGGTATTGGCAATTCTACTGGATTAGGCATGGCCCCATTTATAGTTAATCACCCAACCTTGTTGAATAATTGGGTATTGAGCAGGGAGATAGCTTTAAAAAAAATTAGAGAAATAAAGACAGTTAAGAAAAAAGAAAGTGATTTGTTTGTTGATTGTATTAAAAAATCTTTAACAAATATTACTAGCTGGAATACGGATAGCGAGTACCAACAAATTAAAATTAAAAATCTTTTGAAAGATATAAAAAAATTCATCAAATTTATTGATAAACCTTTTGATTTTGAAGACGAATATTCTTTTAACAAAATATATCTTTGGTTAGAAAATGAAGTATGTGAGGAATGTATTGAGTACGTAGTGTCAATAATGATGGAACCATATAATGAAATAACTACTCCATTAATCACTCAGATGAGCTCAGAAGAGGATAAATACTTTACCATCCCTAGCAGCAGAAGTCTTATGGAGTTACGAAATATTATTGAAAAAAAATATTCAAATATTTTAAAAATAAACTTTGATAAAAAACAAAATACCCAAAATTTTTGGTTTATTTCAAAGAATAAGGAAGAGCCAAGACTAGCTGATAGATTTGAAGAAAGTGGATCTGAATTAGAGCAACCACTTGCAATAGCTAGAGATGTAAAAAAACTTTATGAAAAATTATTAAATACAACAAATATTTCTACCGTTGCAGAATTTTTGTCTAAAAATTCTGAGCTAAGACATATTATTAGAAGAGTATTTATTGTTGAAAAATTTCCATACTCTGAGATTCAGGACAATACTATTGGTAAAAATATAATGCCTATAGATATGCTTAGGTTAAAGTTATCTTTTTTTGGAGCTTTAAAATTTGATCCACGATCAGATAAATGGTTAAGAATTTGTATGTTCCAAGGAGCACCACTACCTGATGAACTAAAAAATTATGATGAACAGTGGGTCTACAAGACAAGTATTTAAAAAATGAAATCCTTAAGCGAAATTGAAACCACAGCTAAAAGAGCCTCAAAAGCTGCAGGATTTTCTTGGGGTGAATCTGAAGAGATTGGTAAATGTATTAGACAGTTAGAGATGTTTGGTTTACCTGGCATTAAGCATCTTAATTCTTATTTTCATGATAAAATAAAAAATAATTATGAGAATTTAAGTTTAATTAATCAGTCAAACTCTTCGCCTTCAAGTCCTTATTGTCCAATTATTTTGGGAATTAATTTTTTAGACCAACTAAAAACTTTGGAAAATTACAAAAAAATATATTTTTCAAGCATAGCTTATCCAATTCTTTTTTTATCATTTTTGAGTAGATCCTCAGAAATTATTGGGAAAAAATTAAATGTCAAATTTGATGAAAAAGAAATCTTATTAAATTTAAATGTGAATATTTATTCTAATTTTTTAGAATTGGAATTTCCTAAAAATTCTAAGAATTTAGAGATTAATTTTGTTGAAAATAGAGATAACTTTAGTGAAGAGGAATGGAGAAGTTTATATAAATTATCTGAAAACACCTTTGTGGAAGAAACTGACAGTCTGAAAAAACGTGCTGCAGGAGCAGGTTTAACAGATAATGACTAAAGACTTAGAAAAAGACAAGAAAGACAATATTAATAATGATTTAAATAATATTTGTGATGAATGTAAAAAAGAGGATGAAAGTGTATTTCAAAATCTAATAATGACAGGATTTAAACTCTGTAAGTCTTGCAGGGTTTCAAAAACTATCTTTCCACTTTAACTTATTTGACTAACCGGTAACATATTCATTCTACTCATTACAAAAGAAATTGATAAAAATGCTATTATCAAAAAAGATAATAGAATAATCCCAAAAGATTTAAAATTAGATTTTAGATTTAATATTTGTTTTGTTGAAATAATTAGACCTGCAAATATCCAAAATTGTGTAAGAAATATTATTGGTATCATTAAATCTGGTGTAACTGCAAAAAATCTTAACAATCCTGGAGCATGTGCATAACCAACTGCGGTTAAAACTTTTTTAAATGAAACTTTTGTTTGTTTATCTGGAAATAGTTTTACCCCGATAACATAAATAAAAATTGCCCAAATTAACCATGTAATAATTGCTGTCAGTCCTGACATAGCAACCGCAGTTTTGATAATTGTGTTTGCTGCAACTGCTCCAGCTACACCATCTAAAATCATTATAATACCTGCAAAATAAATTGAGGCTTCAGTAAAATTTTTATTATCTGAATAAAGCGTTTTATCTAATTTTATAGATTTAAAAATTATATTTAAAAATTCACCAAACATTATTTTTTATTCTTTTTATTTTTTTGTGCTTTATATGAAACTATCAAGGGGAATACTATTAATGCAATCGCAATCGTAATGCAAATTGCTATTAAAAACCCTTTTGTCATTGATTTTGTGGGGGAGTTAAACTTTGCTCCCCCATAATATTTTTAGCCTTTTACAACTTCTCGTGTGTTTGCGTTAAAAGACTCTTTAAATGGAATATCAACCACAACTGCGTCAACTGGAACTCCAGCTTTTTCCGAGTACTGCTCAGGTAAATGAACTTTAAATTTTGTTCCAACTTTACCTTTAGGAAAACCATTTGAATTTAAAGTTCCATCAAACGGCACATATCCCATTGCAATGTTTTGTTTTTTTTCAGGGTGATACCAGGGAGAAGTAATAAATCCTACAGGATCACCACCACCCTCAGGAGATACTAACCAAAAGTCAGGTGCATAATCTTCAATTGGTTTTCCACCAAATTCCAATCCTACTAATTGTAATTTATAAGGCTTCTTTCCATCTACGAGATCTGATTTCATTTTTTCTAAAGCTGCTTTACCTACGTAGTCTCCTTTTTTATTCCATTCTCCTTTTCCCGATAAAGAAACTTGGTATCCTAAATTACATTGAAAAGGATTATGCTGTTGATCCATATCTTGTCCCCATGAAAGAATACCAGCTTGAATTCTTCGATGGTGAGCTGGAGCAATAACCATTAGACTATGTTTTTTTCCTGCATCTAGAACAGCATTCCACATATCTTCGGCATACAAAGTTGCATCTCTTAAATATATTTCATACCCAGCTTCGCCAGAGAAACCAGATTGAGAGATTACACAACTTCTTCCCCCCACATTAGCTTCAGCCAAACCATAGAAAGGCATATTATCAAAGTCAACTTGATCTCCACAAAGGTCTTTCATTAAAGCTTTTGACTTTGGTCCTTGAATTTGAACTGGACATGCATCTATTTCTTCAACAGTACAATTAAACCTTCCATCTGCATTCACTCCTTGTAAATACATTCCAATATCAGAGTCGGACAAAGAAAACCAAAATTCATCTTCAGAAATTCTTAGAAGAATTGGATCATTTAAAACTCCACCATAAGCATTGCATAAAATTACATATCTTGCTCTCATTGGAGAAATTTTAGTTGCATCTCTTGTAATAACATAGTCAGTAAATTTTTCTGCATCTGGACCCTTCACTCTTATTTGTCTTTCAACAGCAACATTCCACATAGTTACATGATTAACAATTGCATCGTACTCTACCATTGCGCCACCATCTTCAGGTTTTACATAACCTCTTGGATGATAAATACGATTATAGACTGTTGCTCTCCAACATCCTGCCTGCATTGATAAATGCCAATAAGGTGATTTCCTCACTCTCGTTGAAATTAACATTTCAACTTTCGTTGGCCCACTTTGTCTTAAATTATATGGTACTTCTCTGTCTGATTGATCAACAGAAGTAACATGCTTTAATTTAGTATAGTCAAATTCATTAGACATAACTATTCTCCTTCAACCACTTGTTAGTTTCCTTCAAGCCGCCGAATGTATAAATGTGGAAGTTATCAGTATGTGATTTAACTTTCCCAATTAAATCATTAGGGTCTTTAGGTTTCAATAAATCTAACGCCTTAGTAAAATTAGATTTAAGAAAGTTAATGGAATTTTTTGCCCCCACAATATTAGCAAATTTTATTAAGCTAGATATTTTTAAGGGCCCAGTAATTCCAACATGCACTGGTACGCTTTGTTTAGAAATAAAATCTATGATAGGCTGAGGATCAAGTAACCATTGGGTTACAATATAATCAGCGTAAGGCTTTTTATCTATCATAGCTTTTTCTAATTCAGAGTCGGATATATCAGGACTACCCTCAGGATGTCCGGCTATTCCGATTTTCATTTTTTCAAAATAACCTGTTTCTAAAAGTTGAAATGAACTCTCGAATTTTCCTGCAGGATCTCTTCCACCTCCAATAATTAAAACTTGCTTAACTCCACCATCTTTGCATCTAGAAACATAATCTTTAAGTTCATTAGCATCATGCATTGATCTTGCTGGAAAGTGGGGAACTGGATTAAATCCTTTTTTAACAAGTTCCGAGGCTTTTTCTGCAGTTTCTCTATAATCTCCACCAGGCAACATAGTGATGTAAACATCACTTAATGCAGGGACAGCATCAATATCTGTGTTTGGACCAATTTCTAGAGAAAAATTCATTTCTCAGATCATTATCTGTTTTGAAAAAGCTGTCAAAGAAATTCAACATTGATGTGAAGGCTAAGTTTAGTTTATATAGAGGGTATGAAAATCATTTTAGTAATGGGTTTACCAGGCTCAGGTAAAACAACTTTAGCAAATGAATTAGCACCACTCTTGAATGCAAAAAGACTTAATGCTGACGAGGTGAGAAAAGCTGCTGATGATTGGGATTTTTCAGAAGAAGGTAGGATTAGACAAGCAAAAAGAATGGCAGATTTTGCATTAAAAATAAAGGCTGAAGGACATTATGTTATTGCAGATTTTATTGCTCCCACACCTGAGGCAAGAAGTTTGTTCCCAGCAGATTACATAATTTGGGTAGATACAATTAAAGAGGGTCGATTTCAGGACACAAATCAAATGTTTGTGAAACCTAAGACATTTAATTATCATGTTACTACTCAAGATGCTAAGAATTGGGCTTTAAAAATCATTCAGGAGATAAAAAATGACTTACAAATGGGACAATAAAAAACCAACTGCACAAATGCTTGGAAGATGGCAGCCGTTTCATGATGGTCATTATACTTTATTTAAAGAAATTATTAAAAAAACAGGTCAAGTTTGTATTCAAATAAGAGACGTACAGGGTGTAGATGATAATCCATTTGATTTTGATACAGTGAAAAAAAATATAGAAGAAAGATTAAATCCCGAATTTGAAGGCAGGTTTAAGATTATGGTAGTACCGAATATCACAAATATTTGTTATGGCAGAGGGGTCGGATACAAAATAGAAGAAATAGAATTAGATGAAGACACTCAAAAAATTTCAGCTACAAAAATTAGAGCCAAGATGCGAGAAGAGGGTAAATTAAAGTAAATACAATGAATAGTAATATAAAAATTGTTAAACTTAATAGTGAAATTTCATTTATATTAATCAATGAGCCAAAAACTTATAATTCATTATCATTTAAAAATCTTAATGACTTATTAAAAGCATTAAAAAAATTAGACTCAGACAAAAAAGTTAAAGTTATAATAATTGAAGGAGCAGGCAAAGGGTTTAGTGCAGGTCACAATTTAAAAGAGGTTAGAGGATTAAAAAAAAAAGAAAAATATCAAAAACTTTTTAATCTTTGTTCAAAAGTTATGCTTCAAATTGTTGAAGGTAGAAAACCTGTAATCGCAAAAGTTCATGGCGCTGCTTTTGCAGCTGGGTGCCAATTGGTAGCGAGTTGTGATTTAGCTTATAGTACTAAAGATGCTTTATTTGCAACCCCAGGAGTTAATATTGGATTATTTTGTAGTACACCAATGGTAGCAGTAAGTAGAAAAATTAATAGAAAGCCTATGATGAAGATGTTACTTACTGGTGAACCTATTAAAGCAAATTATGCAAAGGAAATAGGATTAATTAATGATTATTATTCAAAACAAAAACTTAACAAAGAAGTATTAAATATAGCTAAAAAAATTGCTTCAAAGTCTAATTTGACAATTAAAATAGGCAAACAAACCTTTTACAAGCAATTAGAAATGCCTTTGAGAAAAGCCTATGCGCATACTAGCAAAATGATGACAGTCAATATGATGGCAATGGATGCCAAAGAAGGTATCTCAGCTTTTTTAGAAAAAAGAAAGCCTGTCTGGAAAAATAAATAATAATGAACAAAAAAAATTTTTTCATCATTATCTTAATTATTTTTGGAATGTTCTTAGTTTTTAATTTTAACGATTATAACACTAAAAGAGCTGTAGATGCGTGTCTAGCCGCGAGCCAAAAACTTTCTGATACCAAAATTAATGATTTAGAAGAGGCAAAGAAATTTTGCGAAGAACAAATCAAAAGTAATAGATAATAATGTGTCAAATCAAAGATATTCTCTCAAAATACAAAACTATTGCGATGGTTGGAGTTAGCAACGATCAAACCAAACCGTCTACTATTGTAATGAAGTATATGCAGAAATATGGATACAAAGTCTATCCAGTAAACCCATCAGCTAAGGTTCAAAAAATTTTAGGTGAAGAAGTATATGCTAAAATAACTGATATTAAGGAAAACGTAGATATAGTTGATGTATTTAGACCATCGAAAGAAGTATTAGGAATTGCGGAGGATGCTGTAAAAATTGGAGCTAAAGTATTATGGTTACAGCTTGGAATTCGTGATGAAAATGCAAGAGAGTTAGTTGAGCAAAATCATATGGAGTATATTGAGAACAAATGTACAAAAATGGAATATCAAAAATATTTTTTAAAAGTAAGACAAGCTTTCCCTGTTCTTAGTGACTAATGAGTAAAATATTAAAATTTTTAGATAACACTTTTTTAGATTTAGGTCGTCAGTTTAAATGGACTTATCTACCTCCACTTATGGTTTATGTGGCCGCTGGTATTTCAGGTCTCACAGGTATAGTTGGAACTTTTTTTGTTAAGGATTATTTAAATTTATCAGCCGCTTTTCTTGCAGGTCTTGGTTTTTGGGCAGGTATACCCTGGGCATTAAAAATGCCTTTAGGTCATCTTGTTGATCTTATTTGGGAAAGAAAAAACTATATGGTTTATTTAGGGGCTAGCCTTATAGCTTTAAGTTTGATGATTATGTATGGATTAATTATTCATACAGAAACCATGGCAGAAATATTTTCTGTTGAAACTTGGTTTGTCATTAGTGTTATTTTAGCTCCAGTTGGATATGTTGTTCAGGATGTAGTTGCAGATGCAATGACTGTTGAAGCAGTTCCTTTATCAGATGAACAAGGAATAGATTATAGTAAAGACCAAGTAAAAATTATGCACACTACAATGCAAACACTTGGTCGATTTGCTATAATTGGTGGAACAGTTTTAGTTGCATTAGCAAATGTTATTTTATTCAGAGATGTTGAAAGTTTAGAGCAAGCTGAAAAAATTAATTTATACGGCTCTATTTACATTTACGCTTTAATTATTCCATTGGTTTCAATCTTTGGTGTAATTCTCGCAAATTATCTCAGAAATAAAAAAATTAAGATATTAAAATCACAAGGGTTAGAATTTAAAAACGAAAGAGGGACAGAAAAAACAAAAGTAAATTGGTGGATTTTAGGTGGAAGCTTAATCTTTGTTATTTTTACTCTTTCTGTTGGATCATTTAATGTCCCATTTGCTCAAGAAATCGTATTTATTGGTTCAGTAGTAATCATTCTTTTTTTAATGTTTAAACTTATTAAAGAACTGCCAGAAGAATTAAGGTTAACTATTGTTGGAACAGCTGTAATAATTTTTATCTTTAGAGCCATGCCTGGTCCAGGACCAGGACTAACTTGGTTTGAAATAGATGTTCTTAAGTTCAATGAACAATTTTTTTCTGTTTTATCATTACTGGCATCGGTTCTAACTTTAGCTGGAATTGTATTGTTAAGGCCATTTATGGCTAAAAATTCTATCGCAAAAATAATAGTTATTTTAAGTATTGCTGGTTCAATTTTGTTTTTGCCTAGTGTGGGGATGTATTATGGATTTCACGATTGGACAAGTTCTCTAACTGGAGGAGTCGTAGATGCAAAATTCATTGCGTTAATAAATACAGCATTAGAGTCTCCTTTAGGACAAATATCTATGATACCTTTACTTGCTTGGATTGCAAAGAATGCACCAGCACATTTAAAAGCAACATTTTTTGCAGTTTTTGCATCTTTTACTAACCTTGCATTGTCAGCAAGTGCATTAGGAACTAAATATTTAAATCAAGTCTTCACTATTACAAGAGAAGTTAAAGATAAAGTTAGTGGTGAAATCCAAACTACCGCAGACTACTCAGAATTAGGAATTTTATTAATTGTGGTAACTTTATTAACGTTAATACTTCCAATTTTATTTGTCTTTATCATTAACAACAGCAAATACAAAACTGCAGAGTAGCTATTACAAATATTCATAAATATTTATTAGTTTTTTTAAATTATTGAGCTAATACGTATCTATGAAAAAAGTCTTCTTAATTTATGGCCATTACAAAGATAATTCTTTTAATGCTGCAATTAAAAATGAATTTATCAAACAAGTAGAACTAAATGGTAATTCCGTAGATGTGGTTGATTTATATAAAGAAAAATTTAATCCAGTATTTGCAGGTGAGGAACCTGATCAAGAAGTTCTTGATCATAGAAAAAGAATTGAAAATTCAGATATAATTGTCTTGATCGCTCCAATTTGGAATTTTAGAATGCCTGCTATTGTTGAAGGTTGGATTGATAAAGTTCTAGCACCACCTTGGGCATTTAAATTTAAAAAGTTGGTTGGAAACTATGGATATCCAATTGGTAATTTAAAACAAAAAAAAGCAATAATATTTTGCACATATGGCTCTCCAAGATTAGCTATCACAACTTTCTTTTTAAATTTGCCTATTCGAAGATTGAAAAGAGGAGTTTTTCACATGTGTGGCATATATAACATTATCTACAGAAGGTATTTTGCGGTACCATTTGTTAGTGATTCAAAGAGACAAGAATTTTTAGAAGATGTTAAAGAAACTGCAAATAACATTTAAAATATTTATTTTATTTTTTCTGTTAACAAGTTTTTCCAAGGCTGATTTGTTAAATCCCGATAAAAATATCAAACCTAAAGAAGTTGTCAAAATTCAACTAACTGGACTTCAACAAAATGATTTAAATTATCAAGATAGCGGTATTGAACAAACATGGAATTTTGCACATCCAAACAATAAAAAAGTTACAGGACCATTAAATAACTTTAAAAGAATGCTAAAAGGAAATTCTTATCAAATGATGATTGATCATTTAAGTCATACAATAACCGAATTAAGTAGTAATGATAAATTGGCACAATTTGAGGTGATTATTCTAGATAAAAATAAAATTTATCATAAATTTAATTGGCAAGTTGAAAAATACATCCTTGAGGGAGAATTAAAGGACTGCTGGCTCACAACGATGGTCTCAAATCCAATTCCTCTAGGTAGCTCAATCTGATATCTTGTTGATACATTTTTGTTTCGTAATTAATGAAAATTTAGTAGGAATCGCTCAATGAAAACAAAAACCAAAGTTGTAGTTGTTGGTGGTGGGGTTGTAGGAGTTAGTGCTCTTTATCATCTAGCAAAAAAAGGTTGGTCTGATGTTGTTTTAGTTGAAAGAAAAGAATTAACTTCAGGATCAACTTGGCATGCAGCTGGTTTATTACCTTTGTTTAACATGAGTTATTCTGTTGGACAGCTTCATAAATATGCTGTTAATCTTTATAAAACATTAGAGGAAGAAACAGGAAAGAATGTTGGTTTTAGTGTTGTTTCAAATATTCGATTAGCTAGCACTAAAGACAGAATGGATGAATATCATCAATATGCAGGTGTTGCTCAAACCATTGGTGTCGACGTAAAATTTTTATCACCAGAACAAGTAAAAGAAATTTGGCCTCTGTGTCATACGGATGATTTGTTTGGTGCAATACAACACCCAGAAGATGGATATATTCAACCTGCTGATTTAACCCAAGCTTTAGCAACAGGAGCAAGAAATAGAGGTGCGGAAATTTATAGAAACACAGCTGTAATTAGTATGAAACAAACTAAAGATGGTTGGGTTGTAGAAACAGATAAAGGTTCAATTGAATGTGAACATGTAATTTCATGCTCTGGAAATTTTGCAAGACAAACCGGTGAAATGGTAGGTTTAGATATCCCGGTAATTCCTGTCGAGCATCAATACATAGTAACTGAACCTCACCCAGAAATTCAAAAAAGAAAAAAAGAAGGTCTTCCAGAAATGGGAGTTTTAAGAGACAGTGATAGCAGGTGGTATATGAGAGAGGAAGCAGGTGGATTAATTTTAGGACCTTATGAAGATGGTGCACCAGCTTGTTACGTAGAAGGACCGTCAAAAAATTCAGAATATGAATTATTTCAAGAAGATCTTGATAGATTGGCACCACATATAGAAGGAGCTATTCACCGTGTACCTGCTTTTGGTGAAGTAGGTGTAAAAAAAGTTTATAATGGTGCAATCTGTTATACACCTGATGGAAATCCAATCGTAGGTCCAGCGTGGGGATTAAAAAATTTTTGGATTAATGAAGGGCACAGTTTTGGAATTACTGCAGCTGGTGGAGCTGGTTGGCAATTAGCAGAGTGGATTGTGGACGGCGAACCGACTATTGATATGTTGGGAGTAGAACCAAGACGTTATGGAAATTATGCAACTAAGTCATACTTAAAAGCAAAAAATGAGGAAGCATATAGTCATGTATTTATTACTCACTATCCTGATGAAGAGAGGCCAGCAGCAAGACCTTTAAGAACAGCACCTTGTTATGAAAGAATGAAAAATTTGGGAGCAGTTTTTGGACAAAAATTTGGTTGGGAAAGACCTAATTTTTTTGCAACAGATGGCATGGAACAAAAAGATGATTGGTCGTTTAGACGATCAAAATGGTTTGATGCAATCAAGAAAGAGTGTCAAAATGTTAGGGAAAATGTTGGTTTATTAGATATGACAGCATTTGCAAAATGCAGAATAAAAGGACCCAAAGCAGAGGAATTTTTAGATTTTTTAGTTGCAAACAAATTACCAAAAAATATTGGCAGAATAAATTTATGCCATGCTTTAAATACTAAAGGTGGCGTGCATTCTGAATTTACTATTATGAAAGAGGCTGAAAATTGTTATTACCTTGTTTCTGCAGGAGCAAATTTAAGACTGGATCATGATTGGATACAAAAATGGATGCCAACAGATGGTTCGGTAATATTTGAGGACTTGACTAATAGTACTGGTGTACTTGTGGTGGCCGGTCCAAAAGCTAGAGATCTAATGCAAAAAGTTTCTACTGATGATTTTTCTAATGAAAATTTTAAATGGTTAACTGCTAAAAAAGTTAATGTTGGTTACGCTCCAATTAATGCAATGAGAGTAAATTTTGTTGGTGAACTCGGATGGGAATTGCACCATCCAATTGAGTATCAAAATCATATTTTTGATAAATTAATGGATGCAGGTAAGGATTTAGGAATAAAACCTTTTGGCATAAGAGCTATGAACAGTTTAAGATTAGAAAAATCATACAAACTTGTAGGCACAGAACTATCAATTGAATACTCACCTTACGAATCTGGTTTGGATAGATTTATTCATCCAAACAAAGGAAATTTTATTGGATTGGAAGCCTTAAATAAATGGAGAGAGAAGGGATTTGACAACAAATTAGTTACGCTTGAAGTGCATGACACAAAAGATGCAGATGTTTTAGGGAATAATCCCATATATAAAGATAACAAGGTTGTTGGAAGAGCTACAGGAGGAGAGTTTGGTTTTAGATTAGATAAATCAATAGCGTTAGCAATGGTTAAACCTGATTTTGCAAATGTGGGCGACAAATTACAAGTTGATATCTTGGGAGAAATGTATGAGGCTACAGTATTAGAAGAAAGCCCATACGATACAGAAAATAAATTATTGAGAGCATAATGAAAATTTTAGTCGCTGTAAAAAGAGTAATTGATTACAACGTTCAAATTAGAGTTAAAGAAGACGGTTCAGGTGTAGTTACAGATAATGTGAAAATGTCAACTAATCCACCTGATGACAATGCTATTGAAGAAGCAGTTAAAATAAAAGAGGCTGGTAAAGCAACTGAGATTGTTGCAATAACAGTTGGAGAAGAGAAAGCCCAAGAAACCGTCAGAAAAGCTTTAGCAGTTGGTGCAGACAAAGGAATTCATGTAAAAACAGAGGGGGCACTAGAACCTTTAGCTGTCTCAAAAATCATACAAAAGATTGTAGAAAAAGAAAAACCTGACTTAGTTTTTATGGGTAAACAAGCAATAGATGATGATTGTAATCAAACTGGTCAAATGTTAAGTGCTTTATTAAATTGGCCGCAAGCAACCTTCGCATCAAATATAGAAATAAAAGATAATTTTTTAGAAGTTACTAGAGAAATTGATGAAGGTCTTGAAACCATTCAAATTAATATTCCAGCAATTGTAACCTGTGATCTAAGATTAAATGAACCAAGATATGCATCGTTACCAAATATTATGAAGGCCAAGAAAAAACCAATAGAAGAAATAAATGTTTCAGATTTAGGAATTGATATCAAACCCAGAATAGAGCAATTAAAAGTTGAAGAACCACCTAAGAGAAAAGCTGGTATCAAGGTAGCTAATGTTGCTGAACTAGTTCAAAAATTAAAAAATGAGGCAAAAGTTATATAATGGCAGTCTTACTTATAGCAGAGCATAACAATAAAGAGCTTAGGCCCTTTACATTAAATGCTGCAACCGCTGCTTCTCAAATTGATGCCGATGTTCATGCGGTGATTATTGGTCAAAACAGCGAAACTGCTGCTAAAAAACTCTCCGAATTACCACTAATTAAGAAAGTGATTAGCATAGAAGCTCCGCATTATGAAAATTTTACAGCAGAAAACTTTGCACCAGCAATAGTAAAACTTGCAGGAAACTATTCTCACATAGTTTGTTCTGCAAATACATTTGGTAAAAACTTGATGCCAAGAATTGCAGCTCATTTAGATACTTCTCAAGTCAGTGATATTATAAAAGTGATTTCACCAGATACTTTTTTAAGACCAATTTATGCGGGAAATGCTTTTGCTACAGTGAAAACAAATGATGCTAAGAAATGTATAACAATTAGACCTACATCTTTTGAACCATGTGAAAGTTCTGGTGGAACCGCAACAATTGAAAAAGGTGAGGCTGGTGAAGAATTTTCAAATACAAAATTTATAAAGAGAGAAGAAATTAAATCCGATAGACCAGAGTTAGGCACTGCAAGAATTGTTGTTTCAGGTGGTAGAGGAATGCAGAGTGGAGATAATTTTAAATTAATAACAGAAGTTGCAGACAAACTAGGAGCAGCAATCGGTGCATCAAGAGCCGCTGTAGATGCTGGCTATATAAGTAATGATCATCAAGTTGGTCAAACAGGAAAAGTTGTTGTACCTGATCTATATATCGCAATTGGAATTTCAGGAGCGATCCAGCATTTAGCAGGAATGAAAGAAAGTAAAGTAATTGTCGCAATCAATAAAGATGGAGAGGCTCCAATATTTAGTGTTGCAGATTATGGTCTCGAAGCTGATTTATTTGAAGCACTGCCGCAGTTCATGGCAGAGCTGAACAAATTAAACACTATACAAAAATAATCCTTACAGTTAAAAACTAGTTTATGTCTAGGGAATCGATGGAATATGACGTGGTGATCATTGGTGGGGGGCCATCAGGTTTATCAACAGCAATAAAGTTAAAACAATTAGATCCTAATCTGAATGTTTGCATACTTGAGAAAGCTTCAGAAATAGGAGCACATATTTTAAGTGGTAATGTTTTTGAGACACGTGCCTTAGATGAACTACTACCTAATTGGAGAGAATTAAATTCACCAATTAAAACTAAGGTAACAAAAGAAAAGTTTTTATTTTTAGGAAAAACAAAATCATTAAGTTGGCCAACTTGGTTGCTACCAGCGGTACAACAAAATCATAAAAATTATATTATAAGTTTAGCAAATTTATGTAGATGGCTTGCTGAACAAGCAGAAAATTTAGGTGTAGAAATTTTTCCAGGATTTCCAGCTAGTGAAGTTTTATATAATGATGATGGATCTGTAAAAGGTGTTGCTACTCAAGATATGGGTATTGATAAAGAGGGAAATAAAAAAGACAGTTTTGAACCAGGCATTGAATTATTAGGAAAGGTTACAGTTTTTGCTGAGGGTTGTAGAGGTCATTTAGGAAAAGAGCTAATTCAAAAATTTGACTTAAACAAAGGTAAAGATCCACAACAATATGGAATAGGCTTTAAAGAAATTTGGGAGATCGATGAGAATAATCACGAAGAAGGTCTAGTGATGCATACAGCCGGATGGCCATTAGATAACAGTACTTATGGAGGAAGCTTTATGTATCATGCAGAAAATAAACAGATTTTCTTAGGATATGTCATTGGTTTAGATTACAAAAATCCTCACTTATCTCCATATGATGAGTTTCAAAGATTTAAAACTCATCCAGCTATTAAGAAAATTATAGAAGGTGGAAAAAGAATTTCATACGGTGCAAGAGCTTTAATTGAAGGGGGTTTTCAAAGTTTACCCCAGATGTTTATGCCAGGAGCATTGCTAGTTGGTTGCGATGCGGGGACTTTAAATATGCCAAAAATCAAAGGTTCTCATACAGCTATGAAAAGTGGAATGATAGCTGCTGAAACTATTAATGAACATTTAAAAGAAAATAAAGATTTATCCATATTTGATCAAAAGTTTAAAAATAGTTGGCTTTACAAAGAATTGTTTGAAGCAAGAAATGTCAAACCTAGTTTTAGTTGGGGATTAATTTTAGGAATAATATTTACAGGTATAGATCAAATTTTATTTAGAGGAAAATTGCCTTTCACTCTTAAACATAAACATGCGGATCACGAAACTTTAAAAACTGCTAAAGATATGCCAAAAATAGATTACCCAAAATACGACAATGTTTTAACTTTTGATAAAACAAGTTCAGTTTATTTAACAGGTACAAATCATGCAGATAATCAGCCAGTTCATTTAAAACTTAAAGACCCTAATTTACCAATTAATTATACTTTAGAAAAATTTGATGAACCTGCTCAAAGATATTGTCCTGCAGGTGTTTATGAAGTTCAAAAAGAAAATGATGTAAATAAATTTGTGATCAATTCTCAAAATTGTATTCATTGTAAAACATGTGATATCAAAGAACCTTCACAAAATATTGTGTGGGTAACTCCAGAAGGTGGAGGTGGACCAAAATACGGAAATATGTAAATTAAGATAAATCTATTGCAAACTTTTTTAAAGTTTCAATTGGAACATATTTCAAGGTATTTTGATGAGTTCTTTTCAAGAAAATAGGACAAGCCTTTTCAGCCTCAACAGCTTTTGCATACCAGCTAGCACATAAACACCAACCATCTCCATCCTTTAAACCAGGAAATCCAAATTCTGGGTGAGGGGTAATTAAATCATTACCTGCTTCTTTTAACCATTCTAAACATTCAGTTGTTACTTTTGCACAAACAGTATGCACACCATGATCATTTTCATCTGTATTACAACAACCGTCTCTAAACCATCCAGTTAATGGATCATTAGAACATTCTTCTAGATCTTCACCTAGAACATTTTTTTGTTTTTCTTTCATTTAAATCTTAGTGGGATTGGGTTGACCTTTATAGACTTCTTCGGGATCAAATTTTTTTTTATCTTCTAAAAATTTCATTTCAACTTTTCGACCATTTTCAATTGGTCCCATCGGAATAGATCGATAAAAACATGATCGATAACCAACATGGCAACTTGCTCCATCACCAATATCAACGGTTAACCAAATAGAGTCTTGATCATCATCAATTCTAATCTCTATAACTTTTTGTGTGAAACCACTTGTCTTACCTTTGTGCCAAATAGCATTTCTTGATCGACTAAAATAATGAGCCTCTTTAGTCTCTATTGTTTTTTTTAATGCCTCAACATTCATATATCCATGCATCAGAACATCCTTTGTCTGCGAGCACATTGTAATTACTGGGATCAATCCATCATTATCAAATTTAGGTGATAAAAGATTACCCTCTTCAATTTCTATTACATTTTCTCTTTTTTTGAACATATGCAGTGACTATTTAGCATAAATCTCATTATATTAAATATTTTAAAATTAAGTAATTACTGTATAAAAGGCCGCTATGAAATTAGTTAAAAATACTGACAATAAAATAATTGAAACACCTGATGTTTCTGACAAAGAGGCTGAACAGGCATTTAAAACAATTTTGAAATGGTTGGGTGAAGATCCTAATAGAGAAGGACTACTTGAAACTCCAAGAAGAGTAATGAAGGCATACAAAGAATATTTTGGGGGATATAAAGTTGATCCGAATAAAATTTTAGATAAAACTTTTGGTGATGTCGATGGTTATGACGACATGGTTATACAAAAAAATATTTCTGTTCAAAGTCATTGCGAGCATCATATGGCTCCAATTATTGGAAAAGCTCATGTTGCTTATATTCCAAAAGAAAGAGTTGTAGGATTAAGTAAACTTGCAAGAGTTGTTGAAGTATTTTCAAAAAGATTACAGACACAAGAAAGATTAACAATGCAAGTTGCTAAAACTTTAATGGAGTCTTTAGATGCCAAAGGTGTAGCGGTAACAATAGATTCTACTCATCAATGTATGACTATGAGAGGTATTAAAAAAGAACAAGCAACCACTGTAACTAATTATTATTTAGGCCAGTTTAAAGAGGACCTTAGTTATCAAAATAGATATTTAAGATTTATTAGCATACCAAAAGATTAAAGTGCCAGATCAATTTAAAGCATTAATCGTAAATCAAGAGGGTGAAAATTTTACGAGAGAAGTTAAAACAATTGATAAAAGTTTTTTAAAACACGGCGATGTAACTATTCAAGTAGATTATTCTGATTTAAATTTTAAAGACGGAATGATTTTAAAAAATGGTGGTAGATTAGTAAAAGAATTTCCTCATATTCCAGGTATTGATTTTGCAGGTAAAGTTTTAGAAAGCGAAAATTCAAAATTTAAAGAAGGGGATGAAGTAATTTTGACAGGTTTTAGAGTAGGTGAAATTTTTTACGGTGGTTATTCACAAGTTGCAAAAGTAAATGCAGATTTTTTAGTAAAAAAGCCTGATAGCTTAACAACCAAACAAGCAATGATCCTAGGAACAGCAGGATTTACTTCGTTAATGAGTGCTTTTGCAATTCAAGCGAGGGAAAGTATTTTATTAGGAGAAAAAGTTAACGATGTATTGGTAACAGGTGCTACTGGAGGAGTAGGGAGTGTAGCAATCATGGCTTTAACAAAACTAGGATACAACGTAACTGCAGTTACAGGAAAAGATTCTAAGACAGATTACCTTAAGTCACTTGGAGCTAAAAACATTGTAAATAGAGCTGAATTTGACAAAGATCCAAGACTTTTAGATAAAGGATTATGGGACGGAGTAGTAGATACCGTTGGTGGAAAAATTTTAGCAAACGCAATTGTTCAAACTAAACCAAATGGGATTGTAGCAGTTTGTGGTAATGCAAATAACAATGAGTTAAACACAAGTGTAGTTCCATTTATGTTAAGAGGAATTAAGCTTTGGGGTATGGACTCAGCTAATTGTAGCATCAAGAGAAGAGAATTTATTTGGGGTGAAGCTTCAAAATTAATTGATTTTGAATTGTTAGAAAAATCAATCTTAACCGTTGGTCTAGAGGAATTACTAGAAACTTATCCAAAAATTTTAAAAGGCGAGATTTCTGGGAGAGTATTAGTGGACTTAAATAAATAATGGATTGGGATAAATTAAAAATTTTTCATGCAGTAGCTGAAGCTGGTAGTTTTACAAATGCCACAGTTAACCTAAATTTAAGTCAGTCAGCAATAAGTCGACAAATACAATCATTAGAGCAAGATTTAAAAGTCCAATTATTTGAGAGACACGCAAGAGGTTTGACTTTAACTGAAAACGGTGAATATGTTTTTAAAACTGCTCATGAAGTTATAGGCAAACTTAAAGAAGTTGAAACATCATTGGGAGATCAAAAAAACAAACCAACTGGAAAATTAACTATCACAACTGTAAGAAGTTTTGGAACTCACTGGTTAACTCCAAGAATTCAGGAATTTATGACTTTAAATCCTGAAATAGAAATAGATTTAGTTTTTGATGATAAAGAATTAGACTTAAGTACACGACAAGCTGATATTGGAATATTTATGAGACGACCCAAACAACTTAATTATATTCAAAAAAAACTTGTTGATATAAAATATTATATTTATGGATCAAACAAATACTTAGAAAAATATGGAATGCCAAAAACAATTGGTGATTTAAACAAACATAAATTCATTTCTTTTGGAAAGGGAGCACCATCACCAGTTTACAATCCTGATTGGGCTTTAAAACTTGGAATGCATGACGGAAAAAAAAGAAAAACAATTATGAAGGTGAATAGTGTAATGGGATTATTGCTTGCAGTAGAGTCGGGTGTCGGTTTGGCTGCTTTGCCAGAATACTTAGTAACAAATTCTTCAAAAGTTATAAAAGTACTACCAAAATCAGAAGGACCAATTACAGAAGCACATTTCGTTTACCCTCAGTCCCTAAAAAATACTGCTAGAGTTCAAGCTTTTAGGAACTTCTTATTCAGCAAGATTGGCGACTGGAAATAAATCTAAAATACTAAAAAATTCATTGTAATCTGCGACAAAATATGCGATTGATAATCATTCGCATTGAGAATAATTCTCATTCGCAAATCAATAAGGGTAAAGAAAAGGAAACAAGTGAGAAAAATAACTATTTTAACATTAATTTTAACTTTTTTTGCCCCAGTATTTTTGGCTGCAAACGAAGTCAATATATTTAACGCAAGACACTATAAAGCCGACGCTGAGCTTTATGGAAAATTCACTAAAGCTACAGGGATTAAAGTAAATTTAATTAATGGTAAATCAGGCGCTTTAGAAAAAAGAATGATCGAAGAAGGTACCGACTCTGCTGCAGATCTTTATATTACCGCTGATGCTGGAAGATGTGGTGCTTTTCAAGCAAAAGGCATGACACAAAGTGGATTAATTTCATCAACAATTAAGTCGTCAGTTCCAAAAAACTTTAGAACATCACACTGGGTTGGAGTAGCAAAAAGAGCAAGAATTATTTACTACTCACCAGAAAGAGTAACCGGCGCTGAATTATCTGGAATGTCTTATGAAGGTCTAGCTGATCCAAAATGGAAAGGTAGATTAGTAATAAGAAAATCAAGCAATATTTATAATAAATCTCTTGTAGCTTCTTTAATTGCTAACAATGGAAAAAAAGCAACAGCAGATTGGGCAAAAGGAGTTGTAGCTAATATGGCTAGAGACTCAAAAGGAAATGACAGAGCTCAAATTATGGCTGTGGCAGCTGGCGAAGCTGACATTGCTGTTGCTAATACTTATTACTTAGCGCTAATGTTATCTGGTAAAAAAGGCCCAGAACAACAAGAGGCAGCTAAAAAAGTCAAAGCATTCTTTCCAAACCAAGATGGCAGAGGAACACACATGAATATTAGTTGTGCTGCCCTTGTTAAAGGTGCACCAAATAAAGCAAATGCTATTGCTTTAGTTGACTTTTTATTATCACCAGAGTCTCAAGAGCATTTTACAAATAATACTTTTGAGTTTCCTATGATTTCAGGGGTTTCACCAAGCCCATTAGTAGTAAATAACCTGGGATTAGATTTTAAACAAGATCTAGCGACAAAAGTTTCTACTTATGGAAAAAATCAAGCAGCAGCATTAGAAGTAATGACTGCGGCAGGTTGGAAATAATAAAAAGGGTAAATATGCATTTAAGAAAAGTTAATTTTTGGTTTTTAAGTTCTTTATTAATTTCAATTATTGTTGCGATCCCAATTATTACTGTTTTCTCAAGCTTTTTTGAGGATACTTCTAATTATTATCAAATTTTAAAAGATACCTTTTTATTCGAATATATATTTAATTCTTTTACTTTATTAATCTGTGTTTTAGTTCTAACTTTTATATTTGGTACTAGCACAGCTTATTTAGTCTCATTTTATAAATTTCCACTAAGTAATTTTTTTAAATGGGCCTTGATTTTATCTTTTGCCGTGCCTCCTTACATTTATGCTTATTCATTAACAGCCTTTTTTGAGAATTATGGAACATTGTATTCAATTTTAAAAAATTTATTTGGACCAGGAAATTATAACCAATATATACCAAAATTTGATGGCTTGTTTGGAGCTGTTCTTTCACTTTCCTTTTCTTTATTTGCCTATGTATATATTCTCGCAAGAGCATCATTCCTTTATCAATCTCAAAACTTAATTGATTTAGGAAGAAGTCTGGGATTTTCAAAATTAAAATCTTTTTATTATTTAATTTTACCAGCAGCTAGGCCAGCGATTGTTACTGGCTTATCACTTGTTGCAATGGAAACTTTAGCTGAATTTGGTGCCGTAGACTTTTTTTCGATCAATACTTTAACAACTGGAATTTATAATGCATGGATTACTTTTGATGATTTAGCTTTTTCAAATCGAATATCTTTCTTTCTTTTAATATTTATATTTGCAATTTTTATTTTAGAAAATTTATCTAGAAAAAAAGCAAGATACCACTCGAATACAAAGGGTGGGTTTAAACAGAAAGAAAAAATACAACTTTCAGGAGCTAAAGCTTTTTATGTATTTTTTATTTGCTTAATTATATTCTTCTTGAGTTTTTTATTTCCTTTAGGTCAAATGTTATATTGGACAATAAAATTCCCTGAAAACTTTTTTGATCTTAATATTTTAACGCTTACTTTAAATACTATTTATTTAGTATTTTTAT
The DNA here is from genome assembly GCA_902594635.1 of uncultured Pelagibacteraceae bacterium. Lineage (GTDB taxonomy): Bacteria > Pseudomonadota > Alphaproteobacteria > Pelagibacterales > Pelagibacteraceae > Pelagibacter. The sequence goes on along the minus strand of CACJMX010000002.1, from coordinate 32,919 downwards.
CAAGCTTAGTTTTGATATTATTCTCTTTGATTTCAAATTATGGAAATAGAGTTTCAAAAAATAAAATATTAAATATCTTATCTACTCTATCTATTTCTGGATATGCAATACCGGGTGTTATTTTAGCCCTAGCGTTTATAACTTTTATAGCTTGGTTCGATGAGAATATAGTTCAAGCATTAGGTTTCTTATCTATTAAAAAAATATTTATTGGTTCTATTATTGGTTTAGTTTTAGTTTATTTTGTAAGATTTTATTCCTTGGCATTTAATGGAATTAAATCTGGTTATGAAAAAATAAACATATCCGTCGATGAAAGTTCTTATCTTCTTGGTTATTCAAAACAAAAAACATTTATGAATATTCATGTTCCATATTTAAGAAACTCACTCTTATTTGTTGTAATATTAATTTCTCTTGAAATAATCAGAGAGCTTCCAATTACTCTAATTTTAAGGCCTTTTAACTTTGAAACATTTGCAACAACTGCTTATATTTCTGCATCTGAAGATTTACTTGAAGCTGCTGCTGCACCTTCATTATTTTTAATTTTAATTGCAACCACATTTATTATGCTTACATCTAAATATATCTTGAGGGAAAAATGAGTAATAGTTTTTTAGAAATTAAAAACGTTGATTTTATCATAGGTGGTAAAACTAAGGTTAAGAATGCCTCTTTTAACATTGAAAACGAGGGCGAAACTTTATGTATTCTTGGTCCATCAGGTATTGGAAAAACAACTATACTCAGAACAATAGCTGGATTAGAAAAAATTGATAAAGGATCAATCAAATTAAATGGTAAATTATTATCCTCTAAAAAAGAAAATATCGAACCTGAGCACAGAAATATATCTTTAGCTTTTCAGGATAACAGTCTCTTTCCTCACTATAATGTTGAAAAAAATATATTGTTAGGTGCAGAAAAAAATAAAGGAAAAAAAAGAAAGAAAATAAGCTTTAAAGAAATAATAGAATTCCTAGATATCTCAAAAATATTATCTAAATATCCACATGAGATAAGTGCAGGTGAGGCACAGAGAGCATCTCTTGCAAGATCTTTATTAACACAACCTGATCTTTTGTTGTTAGACGAACCTCTATCAAATGTTGACCAAAGTTTTAAGGAGGAAATTCAAGTTAGATTAAAAAAAATACTAAACAGACTCAAAATTACAACGATAATAGTTACTCATGATTCCTATGAAGCTTTTTATTTAGGAAATAAATGTGCCATTATCTTAGATGGTCAAATAAAGCAGTTTGATGATCCTTATAATGTTTATCATTTCCCAAATTCAGTTGAAGTAGTAAATTTTTTAAATAGAGGAATATTAATTCCCGCAAAGGTCACAGGTGAAAATTCACTTGAAAATAAAGATTTAGGAACAATTAAAGGTAATTTTATTAAACACTACCCTAAAGGCTCAGACGTTCAATTGCTATTACAGCCAGAAGATCTTGAACATGATGATCAAAGCAATCTTAAGTTAGAGGTTGTTGATAGGAAATTCAGAGGTACAAATTTTATTTATACTTTAAAGACTAATAGTGATTTATTGATACCTGTTTTTGTTCATTCTCATCACGTTCACCAACATGAAGTTGATGAAAAATTTGGTATTAAGAGACCAATAAATATTGATCATATAGTTTGTTTTTAATACAAACCAAATAGATGCTCTCAAAAAAACAATTATTTTCAAGAGGTATGTTTGATATTGCTCCACATATGCTCTCGGTAATTCCATTTGGAATTATTTGTGGTGCAATTGGTGTTGATCTTGGTTTTAGTCCATATTTAGTTTATGGAATGTCTATCATTATCTTTGGGGGAGCTTCACAGATTGTTTTTTTGCAACTTTTATCAGGCGGTGCTTCCGCTTTAGTAGCAGTTACTTCAGTTGGTGTTATTAATTCACGACATCTTTTATATGGGGCTGTTTTATCTGAATATTTGGAAAAATTATCTTTTATCAAAAAATTATTAATTTCTTACATTGTTGTTGATCAAGGTTTTGCTGAGTCTAATAAATTTTTTAAAAAAAATAAAACTGAACAATATTTGCATTACCATTTAATCGGTACTGGTTTGACAATGTGGGTTTGTTGGCAAATTGCTACCCTTTCAGGAATTATCTTGGGCTCATTTGTTCCTGAAGAACTTGGATTAAAATTTGCAATACCCCTTACTTTTATAGCTATTGTTGTTCAAGACTTAAAAAAATTGGATCATGTAATTGTAATGCTTGTTTGCGGAATTAGTTCTTTATTATTTTTTGATGCTCCATTTAAATCTTACATACTTATTTCACCGGTTATTGCTTTGTTTGTTGCAGCATTATTGTTGAGGTTAAAAAAATGACCTGGTTATCAATAACAATCGCAGGAATACTAACTTATATGACAAGAATGACTATGATCGTATTGGTTAGAAGGGATTTATTAGGTGAAAGAATTAAAGCGGTATTGGCTTACGTTCCGTCAGCTGTGTTTCCAGCGATCATATTTCCTGCAATATTTATTAATGATTATGGTGTCTACATCGAAATGAATGATCCTAAAATCTTTGGTGCTATAGTTGCAGTTCTTGTTGGCTATTTTTCTAAGAATGTTATTGCAACAATATTTTCGGGTCTATTATCTTACTGGTTTGTTATATTTATTTTTTAATTGTAATTAATATTACTTATATATCACTTCACATAACGCATAGCTGTTTTGATCAATTAAAGTTATTAAAATTATTCTCAAAATGTATAAAGAGATTAATTAATTTAAGAATTCATTTTATTTTTGATTAATTATCTCTCTTGTTATTTATAACTTATGCCTCTCTTTCTCGGAGAGGCATACTAAATTGCCCCAAGCGTAAGGTTTCTTGATATATTTTGATTAATCATAATTGGTTTTGACAATTTTAAATTAGACATAATTTCAATATATTGATCAACATTTTCAACTTGCAGTCTTGGATTAAATTTTTTCTCTTTACCAATAGTACTTGATTTTTTTCCATTATAATCATGACCTGGATAAAGAATTGTCTCTTCAGGTAATTTTAATAATTTATTAAAAAGCGAATGGTAAGCATCCTTTGAACTCCCATTTTGAAAATCAGTTCTTCCAGTTCCATTTATTAAAAGAGTGTCACCAGAGAATAAATAGTTATCCATTATAAAACTGTAACTATCTGAAGTATGACCTGGGGTAAACATGGCTCTAATTGATAATTGATCTACTTTAACTATCCCATCATCTTCAAGTTTTATATCTACAGTTTCAGCAGGGGAATTTTCTCCCATAATTGTTGTACAATTAGTATTAATTTTTAATTTAGATGCACCAGTGACATGGTCAGCATGAATATGAGTATCTATTACTTTTACCAGTTTTAAATCAAGTTTTTTTAAATGACTTATATATTCATCAACATTTTCTAAAACAGGATCTATAATGATTGCTTCTCTTCCTTTTGCTGAGGCAATTAGATAGGTATAGGTTGAGGATTTATTATCAAAAAGTTGTTTAAAGATCATTGCTTAAATTAACACATGTACTTGTTAATATAAATCAATTATCCATATAAGTATCATGAGAAATCGTATTAAACTAATTTCTTTAATAGTTGTTTTTTTTATCTCTAATGGTCTCAATATTGCAAACGCCCATAATCATTTTCCAATTACTACTGTCTCTAAACTTATGATTGAAAGAGGTAAAATTGCATACGAAAATAATTGTGTTTCTTGTCATATGATAAATCTATCTGGAGCTGAAAATTGGAAGGGTGTAGATAGTGACGGACATAGAAAAGCACCACCTTTGGATGGATCTGGTCATACTTGGCACCATGATGATAAAACGCTACATGCGATAATAAAATATGGATTAGCTAAATTGGTAAAAAATTATGAAGGTAAGATGATTGGATTTGAAGATAAATTATCTGACAAAGAAATTGATAGTGTACTAGCATATATGAAATCTTATTGGTCTAAAGAAAATTACGAATATCAACTAAAGCTTAATTGATGCATTGAATTTTTGATTTAATTAGCTATATCAAAAACATGTTTAAACATTTTTTTATAATATTAATTTCATTCACTGTATCAATTTCGACTGCACTAGCTGATAAAAGTATGAAGATTGGTAAAAAAGGAAAACAAGAGGACGTTTCAAGAATAATTAAAGTTTTAATGTATGATAATTATTTTGAACCAAGTTCTTTTAATGTTCAATCTGGTGAAACTATAAAATTTGAGGTAGAGAATGTTGGTGAATTAGTACATGAATTTAATATTGCTAATCAAACTATGCACAAAGATCATCAATCTGAAATGCAAAAATTGGTCGAGATGGAAATAATATTAGCTGATAGCATTGACAAAATGTCCATGATGGACAAATCTATGGCTCATAGTCATGCTAATAGTGTTCTGTTGGAGCCAAAGAAGAGTAAAGATTTAATTTGGAAATTTGAAAATGCGTCTAATATTGAAATAGCCTGCAATGTCCCAGGCCACTACGATGTAGGAATGATTGCAAAAGTAGGAATTAATTAAAAATTTTTTTATATGGAAAGTACTGTTAATTTTAATTGGTCTTGTAATCACACATGGAAAAGAAGTGCCAAAAATACTGCCTGGTGTTTATTAGGATGTGCAATTGGTGACTTTGGAACTATATTGTATTTCCAAATAACAGGAATTCCCTGGCCTGTTTTAGCCATTATGACTTTAGCAATTATCAATGGTTTAATTACAAGTATTATTTTAGAAACCATAATTTTAATAAGACAAAATTTTAAATTTAAGGATGCCTTAAAAACCGCTTTGGGAATGAGTTTTATTTCAATGGTAAGTATGGAAATTGCAATGAATCTAACAGACTATCTTTTAACAGGTGGTGCCATATTAACATGGTGGGTCGTACCAATAATGCTTATAGCTGGTTTTTTAACTCCTTGGCCTTATAATTATTGGAGATTAAAAAAGTTTGGAATTAACTGTCATTAAATGTTTTTAAAGAATTTTCTTTAATAAATTATCACTAAAAAATAATTTATGAACTATAACAGCTGAAATATGTAGAGCGATTAAAGCGACAATCGTATAATTAGAGAATATGTGTATATTATAAAATTGATCAGCTAACTCAAAATTATCTTGGATTTTAATTTCTTTAAAAAAAATCACTAAAGATTCTCCATTAAATAACTTTTTTAAAATTCCAGAAATAGTTATGGATAAAATTGCCACATAAAGAAGAACGTGATTTAGTTTAGCAATAAATTTTTGACCACTAAATACACTAGGATTTAATTTTGGAGTGGGGTTAAAAATATTATTTAGCAATCTTATAATCACCAGGTAAAATATTGATAATCCAATGATGATGTGTATATTTTCAACATTGATTCTTTCTTCTCCAAAATCTAAATCAACTAAATAAAAACCAAGTGGAATTTGAATGATCAGCAATATTGCACTTAGCCAATGTAACAGCTTTGAAATAATACCATACTCTGTTAAGGTATTTTTAACATGCATAAGCTAGTAAACCATATTAAGTATTGCTTTAGTATCGTTTTGTTGTCACTGTTTTTTAACATAATTGGATCTCAAAGTATCGCAGAGCAAACAGCAGAAGAAATTATCAAAGGAAGAAAAGCTCTTTTTAGTAAGAATTACAGTACAGCAAAGCGTGTTCAATCATTTTCCTTTAATGGCGATTTTGATGAAGCAAAAGAATTGATGATCGAAATGAGTGAAAATTATAAAACATTATTAGGATTATTTCCTAAAAATACTCAAATGGGATTTAAGACAGAATCTTTACCAATAATTTGGAAGGAAAAAGATGCGTTTAATGCTTTAATGCAAAAATCTTCAGACGATATGATTAAGCTTACCTCGGTAATTGAAGACAGTGATGATATTCGAGGCACCCTTCAAGAATTAATGTGGAGCAATTGTAAGGCGTGCCATAGTAAATACCGTATGAGTAATTAATCTAATTTCTTATCAAACAGTGATACCTCAAAAAGTTATAGAGCATTTAGAAGAGTACATTAGCCAAGAAATATACGTTCAAATAGCAATCATTAAAGGTAAAGAAAAAGTTTCAAATGATTTAGCCATTAATAAATATTTTAAAACCAATCATTTCAGAGATTTATCAGAAGGAAGACCCTATGATCATTTTATTGAAGGATTAAGAGATAAATGTCTTGGAAAGTTAAAGAATTCTCCAATGCGAAATAAGCAAACTGATGACCCAACTATTTTGGAACTACAGAATAAATTAAACAATTTAAGTGATAAAGAATTAGATAATACTTATTGGGAGATTGAGACAGGTGAATTTTTTACAGGAGAGCAAATCAAAGAATTAGAGGACAATCGAGATAAATTAATATCGGAGTTAAAGATTAATACCAGTTCAAATGAAAAATCGGTTTTAAAGATAATTATAGATTTTTGTAAAAGTTACGAAAAACTATGTCAAAAAAAATACCCAGAAGCACCACTTCCACTAGAAATATTAAAATCTATTAATTAATTTTTTTAAGGGTTCGCTCTTTAAGATTTTACCTAAAGAGCTCCCTTATATTGCCTCTTTGGCATTTAAATCCAAGTGGATTTTATTTTTTATTTGTTTTTGAAATATAAAGCTATTCAGCTAAGTGTCAGGTGGTGATAGTTTTAACATAATAACCTCCTTATAAAAAAGGTAATTAAAATAAAATAAATTTCAATTAATTTATTTTAATTTTCATAAAATATATTTCTTGAATACAACCTAGTGCTTTAGTAAACTCCCGATATCTTAAATTAGTTCAGTAATTATTTTTTATTTATTAACTCACTGATAAAATTCTCCCCATGTCCTTGATCTACTGCTTTTTGGAAATAATTTTTATTTACCTCAGCAACTTTTTCAGCTTCAGGAAAATCTTTTAAGAGATCTTGTATATAAGTTAAATCTTTAACCGAATTACTAGCTGTAAATTTAAATCCTGTAAAATCACCTTTTAATAAATTATCAAATACTCTCTTTAATGCTGCTGAATTTCCAGATCCAAGTTTAGCCACATCATACACTTTCTGTAAATCTAAACCTAATTCTTTTGCACCTATAGCTAAATGATTTACTAAAGCAGCATTTCCCAATGTTAAAAAATTATTTAGAAGCTTTGATTTTGCTCCCATTCCCACTTCTCCAAAATAAAAGTATTCTTTACAAAAAAATTTCAAATAAGGCTCTGCTTTTTTAAAATTATCTTCAGATGCACCAACAATACCACCTAAAACACCTTCTTCTGCCTGAACAGGACCTCCCATCACAGGACATTCCACATAACCAATATTTTTTTTTTTAAAAATACTATCAGTTTCAACTGAACCTGTTTTATTGTGAGTAGTTATATCGATGATTATAGTTTTATCATTTAATATTTTAGATATTTTTTCTGAAATTGTTTTTGCAATTGGAGTATTGGTAACGCACATAAATAAAGCATCCAAATTCTTATTAGCAAAATCTTCAAAAGAATTAACTTCTTCAGCTCCTTCTTTAACAATTCTTTCTATGGGCTCTCTATTTTTGTTAGCTATTACAAAAAGGTTGTTGTTATTTTTTAAAATATTTTTGGCTATTCCATAACCCATATATCCAATACCTATAAATCCGACATTTTTCATAACTATCCTTAATTTAAGTTGTTTTCCCTTCTGTTCTAATAAACATTATACCAAAAATTATAATCCCTATAACACCTATAATTTTATTATAATCAAAAGGTACACCAAAAATTATGAAATTAATAATTGTTGACCAAACTAATTGCGAATATTGAAAGTTAGTTACAAACGATAAATTTGAAAGTTGTATTGCATAAATAATTAAAGAATGACTTACAAATCCAGCAACACCAAGAAGTGTTAAATAAAGCCAATAAATATTTTTTTCTAACGGAACCCAATTAAAAAATATAAATACACTAAAAATTACAGCTCCTAATATTGAAGTATAGAAAATAGCAGCAAATGGATCATTGTCACCTGACACTACTTTTGTAAAAAATTGATAGAGAGCCCAGCAAATTGGTGGAACAATGGGAAAAATCAAGTCTAGACTGAATATTCTCATACTTGGTCCCAATGAATAAACAATTGAGCCAAAACTTAGAAGCATTAGAGCTATTCCCTTTGGGGTTAAGATATCTTTTAGGAAATATGCTGAAAGTAAAGAGACTATTAGTGGTGCAGTAAAGAAGACAACATAAATGTCAACTAAGTCAAATTTTTGTAATGAGTAAAACATAAATGTTGTAGCTGTGACCATCAAAATTGATCTGATAATTTGAACTTTAAAATTTTTTTTTAAATTTACTTTTGGCTTAAAAATTAAAAAAAATATAATTAGAGAAACCATATGAAAGAAAAATCTTCCCCAAATTGCCTGTGTAACTGGCATTACTGTCCCTAGGTATTTTGCGGTTGAGTCCATGCAAACAAACATAAAAAAACCACCAGCAGCTAATAAAATTACATTAAATAATGAAGTTTGTTGTGGCACTGTGAGATTTAAAATTACATTACAACGCCTACTTGCCAAGGATTAAACTCCTCGTCACCGTAGCCATTGATCTCACTTTTTGATTTATTTCCTGATGCAGTGTTAACAACTAAATTAAATATATTTTGACCAACTTCTTCTACTTTTTCTTTACCCTCAGCAATAGTTCCACAATTTATATCCATGTCCTCTGACATTTTTTCATACATTGCAGAATTTGTTGAAAGTTTAAGGCTTGGAACTGGCTTACAACCAAAACAAGATCCACGACCAGTAGTAAAGCAAATTACATTAGCTCCAGATGCAACTTGTCCTGTTACAGATACTGGGTCATAACCAGGTGAGTCCATAAAATTAAATCCTTTATTTTTTAAAGGTTCAGCATATTGTAAGACATCTTGAAGAATTGAATTTCCACCTTTAGCAACTGCTCCTAGTGATTTTTCTAATATAGTTGTGAGACCACCTCTTTTATTTCCTGGTGCTGGATTATTGTCCATAGAACTATTATTGATTGAGGTATAATGTTTCCACCATTCTAATCGTTTAATAAGTTTATCTGCAGTTTCTTGTGAATTAGCTCTATTAATTAATAAGTGTTCGGCTCCATAAATTTCTGGAGTTTCAGACAAAATTGAACTTCCACCCTTTTTGACTAAAAGATCTGCGGCAATTCCTAATGCTGGATTAGCCGTAATACCTGAGTAACCATCCGAACCTCCACACTGTAAAGCAAGTGTCAAATGACCTACTGACTGAGAGGTTCGCTCAACATTGTTTGCTTCTTTTAATAAGTTTTTGATTTGTGACAATACTTTATCTACAATTTTTTTTGTACCACCCTCATCTTGAATAGTAAGAAAATGAATTCGGTTATGCTTTTTTAAAGACTCGTCAAACAAACTAACTTGTGCGCATTCACAACCTAAACCTATAACAAACACATGAGAAAAATTCGGGTGATTTTTAAATCCATCAATGGTTCTTTGGAACATTTGCATCCCTTCACTTTCAGTGTTCATTCCGCATCCTGTAGAATGAGTGATTGGAACTATTCCATCAATATTGGGATAATCTTTTAAAATGTCTGAGTATTTGATTTTTTCTACAATCATTTTGGTCACAGTAGCAGAACAGTTAACAGTGCTTACTATTCCAATATAATTTCTCGTAGCAACTTGGCCGTTATCTCTTAAAATTCCATTGAAGAACGTATCAGCTTTTTCTTCAACAATATGCTTCTTATCTGTAACTTTAAAATCTCTTTTAAATTCTCTAAATTCTAAATTATGTGAATGTACATGTTGTCCAGGTTTAATGTCGTCTAGTGCAAAACCAATGATTTGATCATATTTTATAATAGGATCACCTTTTTTAATTGTTTTTAAACAAACTTTATGACCAAAAGGGATTGGATCAACGGTACTAATTTCATGACCTTCAATTTTAGTTTTTTCAGGAATGATAAATTGACTTACCCCAACATTGTCATTCTGATTTAAAACTATTAGATTATTCATTTAATTATTATATAACTATTATATTAAACAGACCATTATAAATATTATGTCAAAAAAAAGAAAAAAGAGTTTTAGAAGTCACCATTGGTTTAATAATCCAAAAAACCCAGATATGACTGCTCTTTATTTAGAACGTTATTTAAATTATGGGCTTACTAGAAAAGAATTACAATCTGGAAATCCTATAATAGGAATAGCCCAATCAGGAAGTGATCTTTCCCCATGTAATCGACATTTTTTATCTTTAAGCGAAAGGATTAAAGATGGAATAAGGAGAGCAGGTGGCATTCCTATGGAATTTCCAACTCACCCTATACAAGAGACTGGCAAAAGACCTACAGCTATGCTTGACCGAAATCTATCATATTTATCTTTAGTAGAAGTTTTGTATGGTTATCCAATTGATGGAGTAATATTAACAACTGGATGTGATAAAACCACTCCAGCTGCATTAATGGCTGCAGCGACTGTCAATATTCCTGCAATTGTTTTATCTGGTGGTCCAATGTTGGACGGAGTTTACAAAGGTAAATTAGCTGGTTCAGGAATGGTGGTTTGGGAAGCTAGAAAAATGTTAGCCAAAGGAGATATTAATTATGAAGAATTTATGGAAATGGCAGCATCATCAGCACCAAGTGCTGGTCATTGTAATACCATGGGAACCGCATCTTCAATGAATTCAGTTGCAGAAGCTTTAGGTATGTCTTTACCTGGCGGTGCTGTAATTCCTGCACCTTACAGAGAAAGAGAACAAATTTCATATGAAACGGGAAAAAGAATAGTTGGAATGGTTCATGAAAATTTGACACCTTCAAAAATTATGACACGTAAAGCATTTGAAAATGCAGTCGTGGTTGCAAGTGCAATAGGTGGATCAAGTAATTGCACAATTCATTTAAGCGCAATTGCAAAACACATGGGAATTAAATTTGATTTATCTGATTGGCAAAAACTTGGACATGATATTCCCTTACTTGTTAATTGTCAGCCAGCAGGTGAATATTTAATGGAAAGCTTTCACAGAGCTGGAGCAATTCCTGCGGTGATGAAAGAATTAATTAAAAATAAAAAACTTCACACAAATATAAAAACGGTTACAGGAAAAACAGTTGGAGAGAATTTAAGAAAAAAAGTTGATGTAGATAATAAAGTAATTAAATCCTTTAAGAATTCTTTAACAGAAAAAGCTGGCTTTTTAGTAATGAAAAGTAATTTTTTCTCTTCAGCAATAATGAAAACATCTGTAATCGGTAAAGAATTTAGAGACAGATACTTATCAAATCCTAAACACATAAATGCTTTTGATTGCAATGCTGTGGTTTTTGAAGGCCCTGAGGACTACCATAAAAGATTAAATAGCAAAAAATTAAAAATTGACGAAAATTCTATACTAATTGTTAGAGGCTGTGGCCCTGTTGGATATCCTGGATCAGCCGAAGTAATTAATATGCAGCCACCTGACAAATTATTAAAAAAAGGTGTCAACACACTTCCAACTCTTGGAGATGGTAGGCAAAGTGGGACATCAGCCAGCCCTTCAATACTACATGTTTCCCCAGAGTCAGCCGTAGGTGGAGATTTGGCAATTGTTAAGACTGGTGATAAAATTAAAATAGACTTAAATAAACGAAGGGTTGACTTATTGATATCCCAAGTAGAGTTTAAAAAGCGAAGAAAAAATAGAAAGAAATTTAAAATAAATAATCAAACTCCATGGCAGGAAATATTTAGAAATACTGTAACCCAAGTCGATGATGGAGCATGTATTAATTCACGAGGTAAATATTTAGACGTTTCCCACACCAAAGGTCTTCCAAGAGACTCTCACTAAATGAAACCTAAAATATTAGTGACTAGAAAAATTTCAGATGGCGCTGAAGAAAAGTTAAAAAAAGAATTTGATGCAAATTTAAATTTACAAGATGAGCCAATTCCAACAGATAAACTCGCTAAGATGGGTAATGATTATGATGGCATAATCACTTCTGGATTTGATAAAGTTGGAGAAGAATTTTTTTCAAATTTGAATGGAAAATTAAAAATTATTGCTCACGTAGGAGTTGGATACGATAATATTTCAATCAAGGCAGCTGAGGTAAAAAAAATTAAAGTAACAAACACTCCAAATGTACTAAATGAAGCGGTGGCAGAAACTACTATTCTTTTAATATTAGCAGCATCTAGAAGAGCAGGAGAAGCTTATAATTTAGTTAGATCAGATAATTGGAAAAATCAAAAACCAGACCTTACTAAATTTATGATAGGCAACTCAGTAACTGGCAAAACTCTTGGAATTATAGGAATGGGAAGAATAGGTCGTATAGTTGCACAAAGTGCTAAAGCATTCGGAATGAAAATTATTTATTATAATAGAAATAAATTATCAGAAGACTTAGAGGATGGTGCAAAATATTATTCAGATTTAAATTCAATGTTACCCGAGTGTGATTTTGTCAGCATTCATACACCAGCTACACCAGATACAAAAAATATTCTAAATGTTTCTACTATTGGTCTACTGCCAAAACATGCTGTAGTTATTAATACCTCAAGAGGCTCTACAATTGATGATAATGCTTTAATTGATGCATTAGAAAATAAGAAAATATATGGAGCAGGTCTAGACGTTTTTAACAACGAGCCTAATTTAGATATTCGATACACAAAATTAGATAATTGTTTTGTCTTACCGCATATCGGAAGCGCCACTCATGAAACAAGACTTGCGATGAGTATGATGGCAGTAGATAATATTTACTGTTTTTTTAACAATAAACCTTTGATTTCTGAAGTAGTTTAGTTCAACTTTAAGTTGTAAGTTTAATATATATATATAATTTCTATATATAAATCTAATCTCCATATGTTGAAAACTTATTTCTTTTATGTTTAACTTTCTAAATAACATAAACGAGAGGAAGATAATGTTTAAATTAATATCAAAAACTATAGCTGCAGTAGCTATTGTTTCAGTTGCTTTATTTGGCTCTGCAAATGCAAAGACTTTAAAAATTGAAACTCACTTTACTGCTAGTTCACCAAATGGTGAAGTTGCGGCTCAATTCGCTAAAAACGTAGAAATGTTTTCTGGTGGAAGCTTAAAAGTAGAAATGTTCTACTCATCTTCTGTAACAGGAAAATCTGCTGAAGTATTTAACTCTGCTCAAACTGGAATTATCGATTGTGATATGACTGGTGCTGGTTACCAAACTGGTAAAAATGCAGCGTTTCAATTCGCAGGTGATGTAATGGGTGGATATGATAACCCATATCAACAATATGACTTCTTAAAGTTCCCTGGAGCTCAAGAAGCTGTTGATGCACTCTATAATAAATATGGAATGACTTTAATTGGTTGGTGGATACCAGGACATGAGTCTTTAATTTCTAGTAAACCAATTCCAGATGTTGCATCTATTAAAGACTTTAAATTTAGATCACCTCCAGGTATGGAAAGTATGATCTTTACAGCATTAGGCGCTAAGCCAATCGTAATGGACTTTGGTGAAGTTCCAACTGCTTTACAAACTGGTCTAATTGACGGTGCTGACTATTCATCTTTAGCAACTAACTATGCAGGTGGACACTATGAGCAAAATAAATATGCTACATATCCAGGTTTCCACTCTATGCCAGCTGACCACTTAGCTTGTAATACGAAAGTATGGAACAAGTTAAAACCGCATGAAAAAGGTGCAATGAAAGCAGGTATAGAAATTGCTGGAAGAACTATCACTAGTTTAGTTGAGAGAAAAAACGCTGAGGCTGTTAAAGCTTTAAAAGAAATGGGCGTTACTCTTCATGACTGGTCTAGAGAAGATAGACTTAAGTTCAGAAATGCTGCACTTGGTGCTTGGGAAGAGTGGAGAAAAAAATCTCCTGAAGCAAATGCTCTTATAGATATACACACAGCTTACATGAAAGCTAACGGTATCCTATAATTAAAAGTACATTAAAATCTTGAAGGGCCTTAAAAGGCCCTTCTTATTAACTTAAAACTTTAGCTTATGCTTGACAAACAATTACAAGAACAAAATGAAAAAGTTGCAAGCAAAGATGATTTTCCAATAAATTGGATCGATAGAATTTCTTTATTTTTAAGCCATACAATTAAGTACTTAATACCCATAATCGTACTTGTCATGATGTACGAAATTTTTATGAGGTACGTGGTCTTTAAACCAACCTTGTGGGCTAACGAATTATGTTTATGGTTGGCTGGGGTTTGCTATTTAGTTGGTGGTATATACGCAACAAGATTAAGAAGCCATATTAGAATAGTTTTATTATATGATTGGGTGAGCAGACCAACTCAGAGAATTTTTGATTTAATTAGCACACTAGTTATTGTTCTTTTTGCATCTGCTGTAATTTATGGTGGTATGGAAGATGCATACAGATCATTTGTAAACTGGGAAAGATTTGCAACTTATTGGGATCCACCTATTCCCGCTACCATGAAGCCTCTTACACTTATATGTGTATTTCTAATTGCAGTTCAATCTGTAAATAATTTAATTATTGATTGGAGAAATCCTAAAGAAAAACAATACGACCCTTCTAAAGAGTTAAAATAAAATGGAAATAGGATCACTTTCATTAATACTTATAGTCGGGTTACTAATTCTTATATCCATTGGTGTTCCTATGGGTTTTGCCTCAGGTTTTATGGGTGCGGTATTAGTATTTCTCTATATTGGTGAGCATGCGTTAGGTATTTTACTTTCAAGATATTATTCTCTAGTCGTTACTTATTCGTTTTTATCAGTACCTTTATTTATATTTATGGCTTCCTTGCTTGAACGCTCGAATATAGCAAGAGATTTATATGATGCTTTAAATGCGTGGTTGAGAAAAACAAGAGGAGGAGTAGGTGTAGTAACTGCTATCATGGCAACAATTATGGCTGCAATGAGTGGAATTATTGGAGGAGAAATAGTTCTATTAGGATTGATTGCACTACCTCAAATGTTGAGATTAAAATATGACCAAGATATGTCCATTGGAATTATTTGTGCCTCAGGTTCTTTAGGTACAATGATCCCACCTTCTATTGTTTTAATCATTTATGGTTTAACGACAGAAACATCTATAACTATGTTGTTCCAAGAAGCAATTGTTCCAGGTTTAATGATTTCAGGTTTAATCATTACTTACATTTTAATTAGAACAAGATTACAACCACATCTTGCACCATTAAGTGATGAAGCGCCTTTAACTCTAAAAGAAAAAATGTCATATCTTCCAGGTCTGTTACCACCAATAGGAATAGTGATAATTGTTTTAGGTTCAATTTATTCAGGTATAACTGGAATTACAGAAGCAGCCGGAATGGGTGTTGTTGCTACATTAATTATAATTTTTGCTAGAAGAGAATTAACATGGTTTTTATTTAAAGATGCATTAACTAGAACATTTAAAGCATCAGGAACTATTTTAACTATTACTTTTGGTGCAACAGTTTTAGCAGGTGCCTATTCTCTTGCTGGAGGTCCAAAATATGTAGCAGAGACTATCTTAGCTTATGATTTAAAACCAATGTATCTAATTTTTATGATGCAAATAATGTTTTTGATTATGGGAGCATTTATGGATTGGGTTGGGATTGTCTTATTAGCAATGCCAGTATTTCTACCGATTGTTATTGCGCTTGGATTTGATCCAATTTGGTTTGGAATTTTATTTTGTGTGAATATGCAAGTTTCATTTTTAAGTCCTCCATTTGGACCCGCAGCTTTCTATTTAAAATCTGTAGCACCACCACATATATCTTTAACAGATATATTTAGAGGTTTTGCTCCATTTATCGTAATTCAATTGATTGTACTTGCATGTGTAATGTTTTTTCCTGAGGCAATGACACAAAATTTCCACGAATTTAAACCAAAATAATGATAAAAATCGGTTTTATTGGGACAGGTCTTATGGGCCTACCAATGGCTAAAAATATATTAAAAGCAGGATACAATTTAAAAGCTTTTAACAGATCTCAAAATAAAGCTGCTCCTTTAAAAGATCAGGGTGCAGAGATATCAAGTTCAATTAAAGAAGCTGTGATTGACAGTGATGTAGTTATTACGATGTTAACAGACGATATCGCCGTTGATGAGATCATGAGTAGTTCTGACTTTTTGGAAGGATTAAAATCAGAAGCTACAGTGATTGATATGAGTTCAGTAAAACCATCAACAGCAACTAAACATGGAAATAATTTAAAATCAAAAAATATAAATTATCTGGATGCACCTGTTTCAGGGGGAACTATAGGTGCAGAGGAAGCATCTTTAGCGATTATGGTTGGAGGTGAGCAAAATGTTTTTGATAAAGCAAATGAAATTTTAAAGACTATGGGAAACCCTACATTAGTTGGTCCAATAGGTAGCGGCCAGATATCAAAACTTGCTAACCAAATTATTGTTGGCCTAACAATAGGCGCAGTAGCTGAAGCAGTAACGTTATGTGAAAAAGCAGGAGCAGATCCTGTTAAAATGATTACCGCTTTATCTGGAGGTTGGGCTGATAGTAAAATTTTACAAACTCATGGGAAAAGAATGATAGATAAGGATTTTAGTCCTAAAGGAAAAACTTCTACTCATTTAAAAGATATGAATAATATTTTAGATAGTGCAAATAGTTTTAACACGCATTTACCTATTTCAAATCTGGTTAAAGAAATGTATAAGACTTTAGTTGAAAATGGTCATGGAAATAAAGATCATAGTTCACTGTATATGGAAATTAAAAGGATGAACAAAAAATGAGCCAAAGATTAGAGGGTAAAAAAATCGTAGTTACAGCAGCAGGACAAGGTATCGGAAAAGCTACTGCTATTGCTTTTCATAATGAAGGAGCTCATGTCATTGCTACAGATTTAAATGATAAAACCTTAGCTGATTTAAATAAAGAATTTCCTAGTATTGTTGTAAAAACATTAGACTCAACAAACAATAGCGCGATTTTAGATTTCACAAAATCTTTAGACAAAGTAGATGTTTTATTTAATGCTGTAGGATTTGTTCATCATGGAAGTATTCTTGATTGTGATGAAAAAGATTGGGATTTTTCTAGTGATGTAAATGTAAAATCTATGTTTTTTATGTGCAAAGCAATATTACCGCTAATGGTAAAACAAAATGGTGGAAGTATTATTAATGTTTCTTCTTGTGCTTCTAGTTTAAAAGGTTTTCCAAATAGATTTGTTTATGGAACCACAAAAGGAGCCGTAATCGGTTTAACAAAATCAATTGCAGCTGATTTTGTTAAACAAAATATAAGATGTAACTCAATTGCACCAGGCACAGTTTTTTCACCTTCTTGGCAAGATAGGGTTAATCAAAGCCCTGACCCTGTACAAGCTAAAAAAGATTTTATAGCAAGACAACCTATGGGAAGATTAGGTACAGCTGAAGAAATTGCAGCAATGGCAGTATATTTAGCAAGTGATGATGCAACATTTACAACGGGAACAACAATTTCCATCGATGGTGGAATTTCAATATAATTAAATAATAAAAGGAGAATTATGAAATTATTAAGAGTAGGACAAAAAGGAAAAGAGAAACCCGCGGCTTTAGATAAAGATGGTAAAATTAGAGATATCAGTTCACATGTCGAAGATTTAAATCCTCATCATTTAAATTTTGAAACTATTTCTAAACTACAAAATGCTGATCTATCTTCACTTCCTGAAATATCAAGTAGGGAGAGGATTGGATCATGTATAACTAAGCCAGGTAAGTTTATTGCAATTGGATTAAATTTTTCTGATCATGCTGCAGAAACTGGTGCGGAAGCACCGTCTGAACCAATAGTGTTTATGAAAGCTACAAGCTGCATTAATGGTCCTAATGATGATATTGAAATTGTGTCAGGATCCAAAAAACTTGATTGGGAAGTTGAGCTAGGAATTATTATTGGAAAAGAGACAAAACATATATCTGAAAGTGACTCTGAAGAACATATTTTAGGATATTGTTTGGTCAATGATATTAGTGAAAGAGAATGGCAATTAGAAAAAATGGGTCAATGGGTTAAAGGAAAATCTCATGATACTTATGGACCAATTGGACCTTACCTAGTAACGAAAGATGAAATTTCAGATATTAACAATTTAAACATGAGTTTAGATGTTAATGGAAATAAAATGCAAAGAGGAAATACTAATACAATGATTTTTAATGCAAACTTTATTGTTTCTTATTTAAGTAAGTACATGTCTTTACAACCAGGTGATATCATTACCACTGGAACGCCTCCTGGTGTAGGTATGGGTATGAAGCCTCAACAATTTTTAAAAGCTGGAGACACAATGAAGTTATCAATTGAAAACTTAGGTGAGCAAAACTCTAAAGTTGTTGCACTTTAAATAATTGTGAAGATAACTTCTATTAAAAGTCATGTACTTAGATATGAGTTAGACAAAGAACTTGGTTATTCTCAACAATATTATAAACATAGAACTGCTCATCTTGTGGAGGTTGAGACTGATGAAGGTATTACAGGATGGGGAGAATGCTTTGGACCAGGAAATATTGCATTAGCTAATAAGTATATTGTTGAAAAAGTTATCCAGCCAATAATAATTGGTGAAGATCCCTTAAATAAAGAACATATCTGGCAAAAAGTGTACAATCTTCTAAGAGATAGTGGTCAAAAAGGAATGCCAATACAAGCTTTATCGGGTGTGGATATTGCGTTATGGGACATCCTTGGAAAAAAATCCAAAGTACCTCTCTATCAACTTTTAGGTGGAAAATGTAATGAACATATTCCGGTTTATGGTTATGGGATGATGTTACAAAAAAAATCTACAGAAGAATTGATCAATTCATTTAAAGAGGAAGCAAAACAAATCAAGTCTAAAAATTTTAAAGCTATGAAGATGAAGATTGGCTTAGGTGCAAAGGAAGATCTTAAATTAGTACAAGCGGTTAGAGAAAGCATAGGAAAAGACTTTAGATTAATGGTAGATGCTAACCATGCATACAATTTAAAAGATGCTATTTATGTTGGTAAAGGATTGGATGAGTTAGATATATTTTGGTTTGAAGAGCCTGTAGCACCCGAGGACTATGAAGGGTATCGACAATTAAGAAGTAAAATTTCTACCAGTATTGCAGGAGGAGAGGCTGAATTTACAAAATATGGTTGGAACAAATTAATCTCCAATAATTGTATTGATATTGCCCAACCAGAAGTTTGCGGTTTAGGTGGGATTACTGAGTATTTAAAAGTCTCAGCTTTGGCACAAGCTAATTTTATCCCAGTTATCAATCATGTATGGGGGTCTGCAATAAGTATAGCTGTTAATTTACACTTACTTACAGCTCAACCTGATATGCCAGGAGGATTATTTCCCTCTAAATCAATGTTGGAATTTGATACCACTGAAAAAAATATTTTTATTACAGATCTACCAAATGAAGATTTTTCAATTTTAAAGCAGGTAAATGAAAATAATGGATTTACATCTGTAACTGATAATATTGGCATAGGTATTACTCCTAACAAAGATTTTATAAATGAATTTGAAATAAATGAATAAAATCAGAACTACCGAACCAAGAGTTATTTGGAATATTAAATGCAAATTAGGTGAGGGCACCTTATGGGTAAAAGAGCATAATTCTATTTATTTTGTAGATATTAAGAAAAAGAAAATCTGCATCTTAAATATTAAAAATAATAAAAAAAAACAAATTAAGGTAAATAAAGAAGTGGGTTTTTTAGCTCATGTTAAAAAAAATATATTTATTTTGGGATTACAAGGAGAAATTAGAATTCAAAATCTTAAATCTAAAAAAATTTTAAAATCAATATTCACCGAACCAAATATTAAATTAAACAGAACCAATGATGGTAAAACAGACCCAGCCGGAAATCTATGGTTTGGCACTATGGATAACCTAGAGAGAAAAATTGAAAAAGGATCACTTTATAAATTAGATAAAAATTTAATATTAACTAAAGTTGATAAAAACTATAGAATTACAAATGGACCAGCATTTTTAGACCAATATAATTTTTACCATACCGATAGTTCAAAAAAAAAAATATATAAAATTAAAATAAATAAAAATAATAAAATTGTAAGTAAAAAAATTTTTAAAACTTTTTCTGATAAAGAAGGAGTTCCAGATGGCATGACTCTAGATAAAAATAAAAATCTATGGGTCGCTCATTATCATGGAGCCTGTATTTCTGTATTTAATAATAAAGCAAAGTTAATCCACAGAATTCAATTTCCTGCAAAAAATATTACCAATTGTACATTTGGTGGCAAAAATAATAATGAAATTTTTGTTACCTCAGCAACCAAAGGTATGAACAGTGCAGAATTGCGAAAATATAGATACTCAGGCTCTTTATTTAGTGTAAAAACTAACTCAAAAGGAATTTTACAAAAAAAATTTGTTTTGAGCGATGAAAAAAAGAGATCTTTATTATGAAAGAATACCTACAAAGTTACTTAGAGAAGATATCCGTTATCTTGGAAATATTCTTGGAGAAGTAATTAAAGAACAGGAAGGTATTAAGTTTTTTAATCTGGTTGAAAAGGTCAGAAAGCTATCAAAAGCAAATAAAATAAATCTTAAAAATAAGAATTCATTCAAAAAACTAGTCAAAACAGTAAGAAATAGTAATCCAATCGATACTCTCAGATTAACTAGAGCATTTACTCATTTAATTAATTTTATAAATCTAGCTGAGTCAATTGATACATCAAGAAATCTTGATGAATATGAAACTAAGCGTAAAAATCTAAA
Source organism: uncultured Pelagibacteraceae bacterium (assembly GCA_902594635.1). Classification (GTDB taxonomy): domain Bacteria; phylum Pseudomonadota; class Alphaproteobacteria; order Pelagibacterales; family Pelagibacteraceae; genus Pelagibacter. The sequence continues at coordinate 12,045 of CACJMX010000002.1, read as the reverse complement.
ATATAATATTTTTATTGAAGAAATATTTGAAAAACTCTTTAAAAATAAAAAAATATCTAACAATAAAATTTATAACCTTGCTAAAAATCTAGATATTGGAATAGTTTTAACTGCCCATCCAACAGAGGTAAAAAGAAGAACTTTAATTCAGAAATATCATAAGATCATAGAAATTCTAGAGCAAAGAGATCTTTATAATTCTCATCCATCAAAGTTAACACAATTAAATAAACAACTTCATGATGAGTTTACAATTATTTGGAACACTGATGATCTTAAAAGAACCAAACCTTCTCCATTTGATGAGGCAAGATGGGGCTTGGCGATTATAGAAGATAGTTTGTGGGACACAATTCCTAAAGTTTACAGAAGGTTAAATTCAATTTTTTTGAAAAACATGAATAGAGGATTACCAAAAAACTTTAATCCAATTCAGTTTGGCTCATGGATGGGTGGAGATAGAGATGGAAATCCTAATGTAACTGCAAAAGTTACTAAAGAAGTAATTTTATTATCAAGATGGGAAGCAGCAAAACTATATGAAAAATCTTTGACTAAAATTATTAGATCCTACTCAATGAAAAAATGTTCAAAAAAAATAAACTCTAAAGTTGGTAAAACTTTTGAACCATATCGAGTTTTTCTAAGACCTCTTAGAGATAAATTGAGACTAACTCATAGATCTATAGAACAATATTTTATTAATAAGACACCTTTAGATAAAAATATTTTATTAAGTTCAACTGAAGAAATTTTAAAACCTTTGAGGGTTGTAAGAGAATCTTTAGAACAAAACCAAAATGAAAACGTTGCAAGTGGGGACCTACTAGATCTCATGCGAAGAGCAAAATGTTTTGGAATAAATTTAGCTAGACTAGATATAAGACAAGAGTCTTCAAGACATAGACAATTAATTGCTGAACTTATTAAAAAGAAATTTAATAAAAATTATTATAATTTTACTGAGGAAGAAAAAATTAATTTTTTAAAATCTAAATTAACTTCAACTAAGAGCTATATTAATAAATTTAAATTTTCTAATAAAGAGAACAATGAAGTTTGGTCTACTTTTAAAATACTTGCAGATGAACCCTCAGAGTGCTTAGGAGCATATGTAATTTCAATGACTACGTCTGTGTCAGATATTTTGTCAGTTTCATTTCTACAAAAAGAGGCAAAAATAAATAATAAATTAAGAGTAGTTCCTTTATTTGAAACATTAGATGATTTGATTAATGCAAAATCAATAATGGAGAGTTTATTTTCAAAAAAATGGTACAGAAAACTAATTAATAATAAACAAGAAGTAATGATAGGATATTCAGACTCTAGTAAGGATGCAGGAAAAATATGTGCTAGCTGGCATCAATACAAAGCCCAAGAAGAAATCGTTAAATTAGGAAAAAAATTCGATGTAAATGTTACTTTTTTTCATGGAAGAGGGGGCTCACCTGGTAGAGGTGGTGGACCAATTCAGGCTACTTTAAGATCGCAACCTCCAGGTTCAGTTAATGGAAAGATTAGGATTACCGATCAGGGTGAAGTTATTCAGCAAAAATATGGCTATCAACCAATAGCTGAATATAATCTATGTAGTTACATAGGTGCTGTAACTGAAGCAACATTAAATCCTCCACCTACTCCTAAACAAAACTGGAGATTACTAATTGAAAAAATGTCCGATATTTCTAAAAGTTCATATAGAAAAAATATTAATCAAAGCTCTGAATTTATTAAATATTTCAAAACCGTCACACCTAGTGCAGCTTTAGGAAAACTATCAATTGGATCGAGACCATCAAAAAGAAAAAATGTTGATAATATTAGGAGTTTAAGAGCTATACCTTGGGTGTTCGCATGGACACAAATAAGATTGATGTTGCCTGCGTGGTTAGGTAGCGCTGAGGCTTTAAGATATGCTTATATAAAAAAGTTTAGAAATACCTTAATAGACATGGAAAAAAATTGGCCCTTTTTCAATTCAATGTTAGACATTCTTGATATGGTAATTACTAAAGCTGATCCTGAAATTTCAAAAATTTATGAAAAATATTTAGCAGATAATGCACTAAAAAGGGTTGGACAAAAACTTAGATTTCAATTTAAAGTAATAAAAAAATTAAATAAAAAAATCACTACAAAAGAAATTATTTTAACACGTAAACAATTCAGAACTTTAATAACTGTCAGAGCTATATACTCTGAAGTACTAAATATTATCCAACCAATAGTTATATTTAAACTTAAAAAAAATAAAAAAATGTCTGACAAAAAATATTTAAATGATGCTCTTTTAACATCAATAGCTGGAATATCAGCAGCCATGAAAAATACAGGTTAAATGTTTGAATACTTAATTGCTTTTGGTGCAGGTCTTATAAGTTTTTTATCTCCATGTGTTTTACCACTGATACCTGGATATGTTTCCTACATTTCAGGTCAATCGCTTCAAGAGGTAATTGAGTCTAAAAAAACTAATATTTTTTCTTTGGTTTTATTTTGTTTAGGCTTTTCAACTGTATTTGTTCTTTTAGGAGCGTCAGCATCTTTTCTAGGTCAAGCTCTCTTACAAAATTCAGAAATTTTAAGAATTTTTGCAGGATTAATAATTATTATATTTTCATTTCAATTACTTGGAATAATAAACATTCCATATCTTAATTTTGAAAAAAGATTTGATGCAAAAGAATCTAGAAATATTTTATTTCCATATGTAATTGGACTTGCATTTGGCTTTGGATGGACTCCTTGTATCGGACCAATTTTAGGTTCTATTTTGGCCCTAGCCTCAATTGAAGAAACACTTACTAGAGCAATAATTTTATTGATATTTTATTCCTTAGGTCTTGCTATACCTTTTGTTTTGTCAGGATATTTAATTCAAAGATTTTTATTATTTTCTAAAAATTTTAGAAAAAACATAAATTTAATCTCAAAAATAGGTGGAATAACTCTTTTAGTTACAGGTATTTTAATTTTAACTAATCAATTACAGGCAATTGGTTTTTATATAATTAAAGTTTTTCCTTTTATGCAAAATTTCGGCTAAAAAGAAGAGATGAAAATCTATCAAATAGACTCAAGTGCCAGAAAAAAAGGCTCAACTTCAAGAGCTTTAGCTAAAAAATTATTAGATAAAATCAAAAAGCCTGGAGACGAAGTTTTGTATCGAGATTTAGATGAAGAAATGCTTTTTGTAAGTGGGCTTACAGAGTCAGGGATGAAAATTGATGAAAAAGACCAAACAGAACATCATAAAAAAATGTTTGAGTTATCAGATCAACTTGTAAAAGAACTTAAAGAAAGTGATATAATTATTATTTCAGCCCCAATTTATAATTACGGTCCACCAGCTACATTAAAAGCTTGGTCAGACCTGGCAGCTAGAATTGGAGAAACTTTTAAGTTTAAACCCAATGGAAGAAGAGAAGGACTACTAAAAAATAAACAAGCTTATTTGGTTATTACCTCTGGGGGCACTAAACTAAATAGCTCTGAGGATTTTTTAACTCCTTGGCTAAAATTTATTTTAAATTTTTTTGGCATAGAAAAAGTAGATGTTATTAGTGCTGATCAAATGGCTTTGGATTATGATAAATCTATTAAAGATGCAGAAGCTCAAATCGAAAGTCTATTCAAAAAATAATCGTAAAATTAATTAAATATTAACTTTAATCTGTACAAATTTAATAGTAAGAGTTTTTCGTGGATAAATTTAATTATAAAAATTACTCAATATTTTATAATTTCCTAAATAGATTAGCTAAAGATTTAACAAAGTTGTATCATCAAAAACTTTGTAAAAATTTCAAAGTATCTAATAAAATTAAAGGTAAAGGGTATGATCCAGTAACTACATCTGATAAAGCTTTTGAAAAATTTATTAGATTAAAAATAAACGAAAAATTTCCAAATCACCAAATTGTTGGAGAAGAATTTGGTTTCAAAAAATCAAAAAGTGATTACACTTGGGTTATAGATCCAATTGATGGGACAAGATCTTTTGTTATTGGCAGTCCTACTTGGAGTAATTTAATATCTCTTAACTATAAACAATTACCTGTAATGGGATTAGTTAATTTTCCTGTATTAAATAAATTCTATTTGAATAGGACAGATAAAATTGCACATGTTTTTGAAAATGGAAAAAAAAGAAGATTAAAGGTAAATGGAAGTGCAAAAATAAAAGGTGTTAAGCTTACAGCTGCTTTTCATGGATATTTGTCATTTTCACAACAAGCAAAAATTTCTCAAATATTAAAATTAAATCATTTTCCAACTTCTGACGCGTTAAGTTATATGCAAGTAGCTGATGGTACTTTAGATGTAGCAATCCAATGTGGTAACCATATTTGGGATATTCATCCCTCTATACCTATTATAAAAGCTGCGGGTGGAGTGGTTACGAACTGGAGAAATGAAAATATTATTAAAAGAGACAATGCTTTGGTGTCAGCTAACAAATTAGTGCATAAAAAAATACTTAAATTATTAAGTCCACTTAAAAAAATTTAAATTTTACTTTGTAATTTTATCCACAAATCTTCGGGCAATTGGCCCAACTATCAAAGCTGTTGATATAGCTATTGGCAGTCCTACAGCCCAAGCTTTTAAAAATCTATTTATAAACTCTTTATCTATACCAGTATTAATATATGTAATAATAAGAGTCATAAATAAACTCATTCCAAAACCCATAATCAATATAAACAACAAATTAGAATATTTTTTGGGAAACATTTTTAATTATTACCTAATAAATTCACCATTAGCACACCAATAATAATTAATACTAAACCTATTAATGAGTAAAAATTTGGAACTTGATTAAATCTAATAATACCTACTACAACAGTTGCAATGATTGTTAGACCAGCAAATGAGGCGTAAGTAATTCCCATTGGTATATTTTTCATAACCAAAGAAAGTGCATACATGCATAAGACTATAGTAATTGCAGTAATTACACTTGGAAAGAAAAGAGTAAAACCCTCAGCACTTTTTGCAAAACTATTAGAAGTAACGCCTAGAAAAACTGCAATCCCTAGAAATAGGTAAGAAGTAGTGAGACTCATATAATGACCTTAAATGAATTTTGATAGAATATATAGAATTATTTAAGAGACCAATTAATCGCATCTTCCATTCTGTCATCTCCCCAAAAGAGTTCATTTTTTACAATAAAAGATGGACTGCCAAATATTTTATTTTCACGAGCTGATTTTGTGTTTTCATTATATTTTGCCTCTATATTTTTTGACTTTGCTTTAGATATGATTTCATCTTTATTTAAATTTAATTCAGCAGAAACTTCAGAAATGCTAGGCTCAATTGCAGGTTCTTTATTCTCCTGAAACCATTTTTTATAAGTTAACACTACAAATTTTTCTCCCCAGCCTTCTTTAAATCCAAGAATTGCAATTTGGTTTGCTAAATCGAATTCTGATAGAGGATAGGGAACTGGTGTCTTAGCAAAAAAACCATATCCCTCTGCACGTCTTTCAATATCTCTCCACATGTAATTTACTTTATTAATTTTATCTTTTGGAAATGGAATATTATTCATTTCCTTCATAATTGCTCTAACTGAAAAGGGTTTCCAATTAAATTTTACTTGATGTTGTTTTGCAACATCAAGTATTCTAGTTACGGATAAATAGGTATAAGTGCTACCTATCGAAAAATAAAAATCAATACCACTCACTTACTTTGGTATAGGTGTGGCACCAGTTTCTAAACTAACAATTTTTCCATCTTTATATTTGTAAACAGCCATTACAGCTTCAACATTACCATCATTAAATGTTACAAAAGAATGATGAACACCGACCTCATCATTTTCGTAAACTATTCTTACTTTATCTTGATTAATGTCACCACTCATGGCCCATTTCATTACGTCAGCTTTAGTTAAAACATTTCCTGACTTATGCATTGTAAATTTAAAATCATCATGCAAAAGTTCGTTCATTGCTGCTTCATCTTTATTTTTCAAAGCAGCGCTATATTTTTCTAATATCGACATTTTTATGCTCCTTGTATTATTATTCCGTTAGAAATTGCGTTATCTAATCGGATTTGTTTAATTGGTTGATATTCTTCTGAATTGTACCACTCCAATGCTTTTTCGTAAGAGGGAAACTTTAATACAATAGTTCTGCTATATTGCCAATTTCCTTCTACAACTTGATTTGTTCCACCTCTAACAATGTACTCTCCACCAAACTTTTCAACAATTGGCTTCACTTTAGTAATATACTCATTGTAGTCTTCTGGATTTGTTACATCAATGTTAAAAATAACAAAACCTGCCTGCATATCTATTCACCTCTGTGAATAGTATTATGAACTGGAAAAATTTGAGGTTCTCCTGGATCAATACCCATTTCTTCTAATATAGGACCTAATTTTTTTCCATGATCTTCAAAAGATTCCATTGTATCGTAAACCACTGAAACCTTCATTTGATCTCCTTCACCAAAGCATACTTCAAAGTCTAATCCTTTGTGAGGATGTATTCCTAGGTCATATTCTTTTTTTACAATTGCATTATATTGCTCTGCAGTCATAGACTTTGGAGCGTATCTAACCATTATACTCATATTTTTCCTTTTTTAGTAAATTCTCTAAAGCTTTACCTCTGACATTTCCCATAGCTGAGCACTTTCTATGCATTCTTCATAAATTGCTTTAGCAGTTGGGTTATTTCCAGATACAAACTCTTTCATTCCTGGTTCATTATGAACTGTAACTTTAAACAGCATACCTGTTTTATCTGGTTTCATTGCTCCGATGGTTTTTTCTGGATAGGCAACACTTTTTCTTACACCCATACCCTCATCAGACTGCATCCATCCCATGAAGGTTTCCATTTTACCTTCTTTAAAATTTACTAACGCTAACATCTCTTTTTCCATTTTTATCTCCTTTCTTTAATTTAATATAAAGTTTGTACTACTTTTTTAACTCTTTCTTCTCCGTTTGGAACAGTAGAATTTACAAAACTATGACAAGCTTCAGTTTTAGCTTCGTCATATTTTGAACCGTAAAATTTATCTACAGCTTTATTTACTCCATCATCCCATTCTTTTGCAGCAATACCTGTTTCTAAAGCATATGCTTTAAGAACTTTTACTGAAGCCATCGATTTTTCCTTCATACTGTACTCAAAAGTTTCACCAGAGGGTAAAAAATAGTTAGCCATATAAATCCCACTACATTCCCAAGCTTTAGATTTATCACTATCAGACATCCCTGCAATTGCAGTTGATGAAAGTAAAGCACTAAATAATAATACCAATGTCGTTTTTCTCATTATTTATCTCCTTTTTTTATTAATAAGTAAAGTTTCCACTCATTTGATTTAATGAATGAGCCATTCCAGCTTTACCTTTTAAATTTTGTCTACTAGAGAAACCTGTTCCAGAAATTTTTTCATATTTCCCAGTTCCACCAACAATTACAAACTCTCCGGATCCACCTTGGCCTCCAGTTCCTTTACCTTTGTAATTAATGAAAACCTTTTCACCATCCATTAAGTAAAAAGTACACATACCTGTTTCATCATCAAATTTACCTGCAACTAAAGTTAATCCTCCAATACAGTGCATTGTAGACTTATCAAAAATACTTCCCTCTTTATCTGAAAGTCCAGCATTACCATCATAAGTAATACTCATGTTTCCGTTACCAGCATTCATAACATTCATTGCCCAAGACCCAGCTCCAGAAGCATTAAATTTACCTGTTTCTGCTAAAGAGTAGGTTGTTAATAGTGAAATTATTAATGTAAATAATGTTTTTTTCATTTTACCTCTTATTTGTTGAAATCAAAAACTTCTTCTTTAACCTCAGTAAATTGGTGAGGTTCAAAAAAATCATTCATCTGTGAAAGCTGTTCATTAATAGCATCAGTACTTTCTGCCATCCAATGACAAAACATTGTCATAGTATCACCCGGGGTGAAATATGTCATTTGGCATTTTGCTTTATCACTAGTGGAAGATTTAATCATATCTTCTCTGGACATGCCTCCTGTAACCTCGTTAAATTTGTCTTTCATTTCTTTCGATTTGAAAGTGTGAGTTACCATATAGTATTTCATTTTTTCTCCTTTTTTTGTTGTTTAGTTAGAGCAAACGCTCATTACTGTCGTTTCTTGTTTGTGTCCTGATTGTTCAATTACTTTAGCATTTTCAGGATCTTGCATAAACTTTTGCATTGTATCTGCTGCAGGTGTTTCCATTACGATATGTACTTTATTTGTATTTTCTATTTCATTTCCAACATAAATTGTCTTAATTCCTGCGGCTTCTCTTGCATTAGAATGTTGGTCAAACATTTTTTTCCAATGAACCCAATCATTAACCTCAAAGTTACCTATAATTTTTACCATTATTCGCCCCAAACTGTTGTTTCTTATTTCTTCATTGCATTGAACATGCTAAGTGTATCATCAAAAGTCATCATAACTTTTGTTTTTCCCTCGTCACTCACTTCAAAATAGTGACCAAACATAGTATCCATGTTATCCGCAGTTGCATGAACTCTTGCGAATACTTTATTACCTTCACTTATCATATCTAAAACTTTTAAATGGAAATTTGGCCAAGTAGCTGGGATTTTGGACATTGCAGCCATCATAGCTTGTTTTCCTCTGTGAACTCCAGAAAGTGGATGTACACCTTCTTTGCCTGGAAATGTCCAAACGATTTCATCATCGATTATATCCTTAAAAAAGGTTTCCATATCTCCTGAACTAAATAGTTCATATGCTTTTTTAGTTTGTTCTTTTGCGTCCATAGTTTTCCTTTAATTTTTTTTAATTAATACACTTATTTATTTTTAGTTTGATACTGTTACACATTCATTAAAACGTCATGCGTCAAATGTGTATATTAAATATGCAAAACCTTCATCAACTCACAATTGAAATTTGATTTATTTTCGCAAAAAATAGAGTGTATTCAAAACCTATTTTTGATATTGTTAAAATATGGTTGAAAAATTTAATGGAGTTTTTTATTTAATTCTTTTTTTAATTCATTTTATAGGCTTTGCTTATTATGGATTTAGATGTGTTTTTCAAACTCAATCTTTTTTAAATCAATATGGCATGGATGCTACAGGTGCCGGTGTAGTTAGATTTTTTGGATCTATTTTTATTGGCTCAACCTTAATGGCAATCTATGTCGGCTTTATAAGACCTAACGGCTTGGAAGCTACTTGGGGTTTCTTTAATGTAATTTTCTTACAAAACTTATGTGCTTTTATTGTTGGTTTTTATAGTACCAAAATAAATAAACTTGGGCACACTGATAAAACTTCAGATGAAGCAATTTATGCTCCGTTAGTGCTTACAATATTAAGTGGTGTTCTTTGCTACGGATTAGCTGATAAAATTTATGTTTAAAACCAATTAGGTATTGGCAATCCTTTTTCTTCTAAGAACTTTTTATTGAACATTTTAGTAGCGTATTTATCGCTTCTATCACAAAGAATAGTAACAATTGTTTTTCCTGGTCCTAATTCTTTACCCATTCTAATAGCTCCTGCAATATTAATCCCACAGCTAGTTCCTAAGCTCAATCCTTCATTTTGAATTAAATCATAGAGAATTGGTAATGCCTCTTTGTCGTCAATTGAATACGCATCATCTATTTTAGCATCTTTAAAATTTGCTGTTATCCTACTTGATCCTATACCTTCTGTTATAGAACCACCCTCAGATTTTAATTCTCCATTTTTTATATAATTATAAAGAGCAGAGCCTTTTGGATCAGATAAATGAATTTTTATATCTTTATTTTTTTCTTTAAGAGCATTACTAACCCCTGAAATTGTTCCACCAGTTCCTGAAGAACACACAAATCCATCAACTTTACCTTCGGTTTGATCCCAAATTTCTTTGCCCGTTCCTTCATAATGGCCTTTTGCGTTTGCAGTGTTATCAAATTGGTTAGCCCAAATTACTCCATTATTATTTGTCGGTCTAAGTTCATCAGCTAGCCTTGCTGCAACTTTTACAAAGTTGTTATCATCTTTATAAGGTTTAGCTGGAACTAATTTTAATTCTGCACCTAAATTTCTTAAAAGATCTTTTTTTTCTTGTGTTTGATTATCATTCATTACAATGATTGTTTTATACCCCAATGAATTTCCTAATAGACCCAGTCCAATTCCAGTATTGCCTGCGGTACCCTCAACAACTGTTCCACCTTTAGCAATTAATTTTTTCTCTTGGGCATCTTTAATTAAAGCAAGGGCCGCTCTATCTTTGACAGAACCTCCAGGATTTAAAAACTCAGCTTTTCCAAAAATATTACAACCAGTTATTTCTGATGCAGCTCTTAATTTTATTAAAGGGGTATTTCCAATCCCTGAAATAAAATCATTTTGTAAATCATTCATTATTCTGATTTTTTATCACTATCAGGAGTAATACCATAAGGTTTAAATTCACTATCAGCGAGACCAACATTTTTAGCAGGTATTCCAACCATCACAGCTTTTTCTGGAACATCTTTTGTAATAACAGCATTTGCTCCAATTTTTGCACAACATCCAACAGTCACTGGACCTAATACTTGAGCACCTGAACCTATAACAACTTCATTTTCAATTGTTGGATGACGTTTAACATTTCTTTGATTATCTGAATTTATAGATGGAGCTATTCCTCCTAAAGTTACCATATGATAAATTGTGACATTATCTCCAATTTCAGAGGTTTCTCCAATAACAACTCCCATCCCATGATCAATAAATAAATTTTTTCCTATTTTTGCTTTAGGATGAATTTCAATTCCAGTTAAGAATCTTGAAAATTGTGAAATGATTCTTGCAATCAAATCAAATTTTGCAGTACTAAAAAAATTAGCTAGCCTATGAAAAAAAACTGCCTTCACACCTGGATAAGTTAAAATTAAACTTAATTTTGATTTAGCCGCAGGATCTCGGTCAATTATTGATTGTAAAAAGTCATTCATATTTATGCTAGTTGAATTTAAAATTACAAGTTATATAGTGATTAAATTCATTAATTAAAGGATGATTTATGTATAAAAACACTAACTGTTTTCACCTGGCAATTCCATGTGGAGATTTAGAGATAGCGAAAAAATTTTACAGTGAAACTTTAGGATGTAGATTAGATAATTCAGCTCAGGAATGGGCAGATGTTGATTTTTGGGGAAATGAATTAACTCTTCACAAAAGTGAGCACAAATTAGATAGTGAAAGACATGATGTAGATATGGGCAATGTTTCCGTTCCTCATTTTGGAGTACATTTATCCAGAAAAGATTTTGATAGTTTAAAACAAAGATTAAAAGATAGTGGAACAAAATATTATGACGAACCTTATTTGAGATTTAAGGGGACAAAATATGAGCAAGAAACTTTCTTTGTTAAAGATCCAAACGAAAATATTTTAGAAATTAAGACACTCACAGCAAATTCAGAATAATTTTTTTTGATGAAAAAAAATCTGGATTCTTACGCTGAAACCTTGTTTCATCTGATTAACTTTAGAAGTAGACAGTTTAGAGATTCAAGATCAATGATCGGTATTGATTATGAATCGTTTATAATCCTTTCTACAGTTGGTGCTCACCATTTAGCTCATAACACCAAACAAGGGAGCAACTGGGATAGTGTGTGGGAAACAACCAGACAAAAACATGTTGGAGAATTTTATAGTAAAAAAAAATTAACAATTTTTGCTGTTGCTCATTTACTCGATATACCAAAAGAAACTGTTAGAAGAAAAGTTGAAATGTTAAAAAAGAAGAAATTCATTTCTTATACTTCTCAATTAGGTTTATTACCCAGCGATAAAATCGAGGATATTATGAAACCTTTTGCAAAGAGGGAGCTTTTATCACTTGCAAAATTTTTACAAGCCTTAAAAAAACATAAAGCGTTAGACGAATTGTTAAACTTAAAAGAATAGTAAATAATTTGGAATTTCTATTATTAGGTTTTTTTACCAGCCTGAGTTTAATTTTAGCTATCGGAGCCCAAAATATTTTTGTAATAGAGCAG
>CACJMX010000001.1:0-662762 GCA_902594635.1 uncultured Pelagibacteraceae bacterium | reverse complement strand
TGTTTAAGAGAAATTGGTAATCGATATGATTTTAAAGGACTTCACATTACAATTGAGCGAAAAGACAAAACGATTACAGCTACTGCACCTGATGAATTAAAATTAAAACAAATTAATGAATTGCTGCAAACCCATTTAATTAGAAGAAAAGTAGATCCTAGAGTATCAGAAATTAAAAGCTCTGAAGGTGCCTCAGGGGGATCGATTAGACAAGTCAGTGAGTTAAAAGAAGGAATTAGTCAGGAAAATGCTAAAAAAGTTATAGCTGATATAAAAAAGCTTAAGCTAAAAATACAAATAAAAATTCAAGGTGAAGAATTAAGAGTGGATGGTAAAAAGAAAGATGACCTTCAAGAAGCAATGAATGCCATAAAATCCATTGATATAGGTCTTCCAATAGATTTTGTAAACTTTAGAGATTAATTCTTGATCAAACTATTCATTGTATTTGGTTTAAAAAGATATAAGCATCCATCATAAATACTTAATATATACCTTTCCCTATCTTCATGAATTTCTCAGATCTACAAATTGAAAATAAGCTAAAAAAGTCAATTGAGCTTGCTGATTTTAAAACTCCTACCCCAATTCAAAGTCAATCAATTCCAATAAGTCTTGAAGGTAGAGATATTTTAGGGACCGCTCAAACCGGAACGGGTAAAACTTTAGCCTTCACCGTCCCAATGATTAATAAATTAATTAAAGATAAGCAGGCAATGGCTTTAATTGTTTGTCCTACAAGAGAACTTGCAACACAGGTAATGGCAACTGTTTTAAAATTAAATGTTAGAGAAATAGGAATTGGTAATGCTCTTTTAATTGGTGGTGAGAGTATGCAAAAGCAACTTAGAAAGTTAGGCAAACCTGCGAGGATAATCGTTGGAACCCCTGGAAGAATTAATGATCATTTAAAGAGAAAAAGTTTAGATTTATCTAAAGTTAATTATTTAGTTTTAGATGAGACTGATCGAATGCTTGATATGGGATTTACTCCTCAAATAGAACAGATTTTAAATTTTGTCCCAAAGGAACATCAAACATTATTATTTTCAGCAACTCTTCCAAACAACATCTTAAAAATATCTCAAAGGTATTTAAATAATCCTGAAAGAGTATCTGTCGGATCTTTATCAGCCCCAATTGATAAAATTAAGCAAGAAACATTTGAAGTTTCGCAGGATAAAAAATATTATGAACTAATCAATCAACTTGTAGAAAGAAGCGGATCCATTTTAGTATTTGTTAAAACTAAACATGGTGCAGATAAAATAGTTAAAAGATTAAAATATGATGGTCATAAAGCTGATGCTATTCATGGAAACTTAAGACAAAGTAAACGAGATAGAGTTATCAATGGATTTAGAAATGGACACAGTCGTATCCTAATTGCAACTGATGTTGCAGCACGGGGATTGGATATCCCAGTGATCAAACATGTTATTAATTACGATCTACCGCAAGTTCCAGAAGATTATGTTCATCGAATAGGACGAACCGGTAGGGCTGGTAAAGAGGGTTCGGCTTTAACCTTTTTAACTCCAAGTGATCGATCCATGTGGAATTCTATAAGTAAATTAATAGATCCAAATTACAAACCACCTCAAAGAGATAGAGGTCAAAAGAAAAGTTTTAGAGGTGGTAAAAAAGATAAGGCTCCATTTAACAAAAAAAGGAAATTTAATGATAACAAAAAAGGTAGCTTCAGAGATAAAAACAAGTTCTTTAAAAGAGATGATGATAAAAAATCTAATTTTAAAGGCAAAAAGAAATTCTTTAAAAAAGATGAAGATAAAAAATCAAAATTTAAGGACAAGAAAAAATCTTTTGGCTTTACCAATAATCCTAAATATTTTGGTAAAAAAATAGATGATGTAGTTAAAAAAGACGACAAAAGATCCTCTTTTAAAGGAAGAAAAAAATTCAAAAAAAGACAAAGACCTAAAAAATTTTCATTTAAAAAGCATAAAAAGAAATAAGATTTAATTAGAAATCTTTTGGATCAATGAGGCTGTATTATTTGTTGGTTTATTCACATCCTTTGAAACCTCATGAAAAACAAGATCTGGAACTTTACGTTCATTCAAAAAGGCTGAGCCCTGTAGCTCTAAATTCAAATAACGATTAACATCTGCTTGATTTAGAATAACTGGTTGTCGGTGATGAATTTCTTTAATATTTTCTTTTGCCTCTTCTGTAATTAAACAAAATTGGTCCTGTTCAAAAATACCAGCAAAATAAATTACATTGGTATCTTTTCTAACAAAGTAATGAGGGGTTTTTTCATTCTCTTCCCTCTTCCATTCATAAAAACCATCTGCAACTGCAACACATCGATGATTTTTAATCAGTTTTTTAAATGAAACCTTTTCATCAATTGTCTCTAATCTTGCATTTATCAAAGCTTTGAATTCTTTATTTTTTGCCCAACTAGGTACTAATCCCCACTTTAAAGACTCTAAAGTATTTCCGTTTTTATATTTTTTGATAACTGGAAGTTTTTGATAAGGATGAGCATTATAATTTTCTGTATCCTCAACTTGAATAGCAGACTTTACTAATGAGGAAGTTTTAGTAACCGGGTTTTTAACAACGTATCTTCCACACATTATATTGATTGTTGTTTAATTAATTCTTCTATTCTTCTTATCATAATTTCTGGCGATTGCATTGAAGGGTGTATTTCTTTTGCCTGCTGATAACTAAAAATTGCTTTTTCATAATTTTTCAATTGTATATTAACTAATCCCTGTCCCGCTAAAGCACCAAAATGTCTTGCCTCTATTGCTAACACTTTATCGATATCATCTTGAGATTTTTCAAATTCACCCATCATATAAAAAACTGTAGCTCGTTTATTCCATGCTTCAGCCCAATTTTGATCAAGATTTATAACCTCTGTAAAAATCTCTATTGCTTTACTTAGTTGCTGATTTCTTACAAACTGTGAGCCTTCTTCTAACCTTGCAGTAAGTTTTGCATCACTTGGATGTGTACTCCAGATTTTCCAAATTTCTTGTTCAACAATCGATGCTATTTTTGCCTTATTAACCTTTAATTCATTGAATAACTGATTTAGCCTTATGTCTCTTTCAATTGCAATAGTACTTGTCTGCGAAAATATATAAAATACCAATATTAAAAAAAGCCTCTTCATATTTTTATATTATCAAAAAAAGGATTTGGAGTCTTTGGTCTTAAGTGTCTTGGTTGTTTTTTTTACAACTATAAAATGAAATATCTTTCTCTTTTTCATCAGAGTTTATTTTTTTGGTGATTTCATGAATAAACTCTCCAGTGCTTCTAGTAAAAACTGCAGACTCAGAATAATTTCGTTCTTGATCAAAAGCCTGTATCAAAATTATATCTTTATTAGATATTTTTACTTCCAAATTAATCTTATTAATAAATTTTGACAAATTTTCGATAATTAAGATATCTGGATTTTTTGCGATTATTTTTAAGCTTTTGAGATTTTCTCTTTTAATTTGATTATTCGTAAAAGAAACAAAATTATGTTCTGCGTTTTTAATAATAACTTTTTCAAACTTACAATTAAGATCTAAATCCGTTTTAACTGTAATATTAATATTTTTTGCATAAACATTGCTAGTTAGAATAAAGGTAATTATCAAAATAAAATATTTCATAAAATATTATTTTAAAATTTCATTTAATGGGGTTATTTGGCCAATTTTAAAAACAAGTGCATCCTCTTTTTTAAAGCCATATTTTTCTGCATTATCTCTAAATCGGTCTCTTGGTTCCATAATTGGCTCTAACGATAATACAAAAGTACCCCAATGCATACCAATTACTTTTTTACTTTTTAAATCTCTAGAAATCTGAAGTGCCTCTTCAGGACTAGTGTGATAAGATGATTTATCTTTATATGGTGTTATTGGATAAAAATTATACGCTCCAATATTTATAATATTAATATCTATTGGACCATATTTTTCACCAATCTCTTTATAAACATTTCCAACCCCAGTATCACAAGCGAATAAAATTTTTTTACCATCATATTCAATTAAAAAATTTCCCCATAAGGTTTTGTTGGTATCTGTTAAACTACGTTTAGACCAATGAACCGCTGGTAAAAATGTTATTTTCATTTTTTCATTGATGATGATTTCTTCATACCAATCCATTTCATTAACATCGCTGTATCCATTTCTTTTAAAATACTTACCTAGCTTTAAAGGAGCCATTACTTTGGTATTTTTGAAAGGGAATCTTCTGATTGTCATCATATCTTGGTGATCATAATGATTATGGGTTAGTAAAAAAATATCTACAGGAGGTATTTCTTTTAAATTTAAAGCTGGTTCAGTAAATCTTTTTGGTCCAAATATTAACGGACCTGCATTTTTAGAAAAAACAGGGTCAGTTATAATTGTTGTATTCCCTAATTTTATCAAAAACGTTGCGTGCCCTATCCATCCAATATAATCCCCATCTTTATATTTTTTGATATCAGCTAATACTTGTTCCTTATCTACAACATGATCCTTTGGAACAGTCATATTGAGTTTCTTTTTTTCTTTATTAAATACTTTAAAAGACCATTTAAAATTTCGATCAACTTTAGGGGAACCTAGAGGGTTTCTAAAAGTGCCGTCTGGTAAATGATGATAAGGTATTTTATCCATATAAATATAAAATTAATAATAAATGATAAATTTATAAAATTATAAATTTTTTTTTTTATCTAAAATAGCAAGAATACTTTTTTGAATATTTTCACTTATTTTTATTGTTCCTTGCTGGTTAGGGTGAATTCCGTCTTGTTGATTTAAACTTGGGTTAAGTGCCACACCCTCTAAAAGAAAAGGTATAAATCGTAAATTATGCTTCTTGGATAATTTTGGATAGATGGCATCAAAGTCTTTCTTATATTTTGCTCCATGCGTTGTTGGAGCAATCATGCCAGCTAAAATTATTTCTATTTCTTTTTCTTTTGCGATTTTTATTATTTGTTCTAAATTTTTTTTTGTTTCATCTGGCTGAATTCCTCTAAGCATATCATTTGCACCCATTCCTAAAATAATAAGATCTATCCCTGGATCTGATAAACTCCACTCTGCCCTATTTAATCCACCTGAAGATGTACTGCCAGAAACACTTCCATTTATAACTTGAATATTAAATCCAGCTTGTTTTAAATTATTCTCTAAAACTAAGGATAAATGATGTTCTTTAGGTAAGCCATAGCCAGCCATTAAACTGTCTCCGAATAATACTACCTTTTCTATTGCACTTGCATTTATGTGCACTAGAAAGATTAACAAAATTTTTATAAATAAACTTTTATTCATGTCCACACTTCTAAGATTAAAAAAAATAAATCTTAAATATCAAACTGGCAAAGACAATATCAGAGTTTTAAAAAATATAGATTTAAATATTAAGAAAAAAGAAACGGTTTCAGTTGTTGGTGAAAGTGGTTCAGGAAAAACTAGTTTAATAATGCTAGTTGGTGGATTGGAGAAGCCAACCTCTGGAAAGATTATTTTTCAAAATCAAGAAATTACAAGCCTTAATGAGGATGAAGTATCTGAAATTAGAAAGAAAAATATTGGAATTGTATTTCAATCCTTTTATTTGATCCCAAATTATACTGCAGTTGAAAATGTTGCTTTAACACTAGAACTAAATAATTTTAAAAATCCTGAAAAAGAAGCAAAGATTTTGTTAGATCGTTTTGGTTTAAAACATCGTTTTAATAACCTTCCAAGTCAATTATCTGGTGGGGAACAGCAAAGAGTAGCCATAGCAAGAGCAATTGCTATGAAACCCGAATTGATTTTAGCTGATGAACCAACTGGTAATTTAGATACCGAGAACTCTACATTGATTTCAAATATATTGTTTAAATATGTAAAAGAAGAAGGTTCTTCTCTAATTATGGTAACCCATGATCCCAAACTTGCAGATAAAGCAAAAAGAAAAATTAAAATTAAAGATGGAAAAATCAAATAACTCTTCAGAATTCAATTTAATACTTAAATATGCTTTAAAAGATTTGGGAAGAAATTATCACAAAATCTCAAGCATTATTATAACTCTGTTTATTAGTCTTTTTATTCTAAGTGCTATTTTCACAATCGAAGATAGCTTAAAAAAAGAGCTAAATGATAATGCTAAAGCATTATTAGGTGGAGATTTAGAGATTGATTATAATCGTAATCAAGGAAACTTGGATTTGGTAAATCAAGTCAAAGAGTTTGCAACAGTTTCTCAAATGATTGAGTTTAGTACGATGCTCTCAACAACTGGAAGAGAGAGAAATAAATCTTTATTTACAAGAATTAAAACTGTGGATGAAAAATATCCACTTTATGGTGAAGTTGATTATGAGCCAATCGAAGCTTATGAAAGAATGCAAAGGGAGCCAAATACAATTTTAATTAACGAAAGTTTATCAAAAACACTCAATATAAAGATTAATGAGCAAGTTAAAGTTCAAGATCAAAACTTCACTGTCATTGGAATTATTAAATCAGTACCAGATGTAAGCGGATTTGTTGCATTTGGAGATTGGGCCCTAGCTGGCAAACAAACTTTAGAAATTTTAAAACTAAATGGAATAGGAAGTTTTTTAAATTATGAATATAAAGTAAAATTTAACAATGATGATGATCCTGCGCAAATTGAAAAAAAAATTGAAAATATTTTCAAAAACGATCAAAAAGTAAAACTTAGATACCCTGAAAATTCAGCAAGTGGTATTAAAAGAATTATTAACAATTTCTCTCAATTTTTATCTCTTGTATCAATAAGTGCAATGTTGATTGCTGGAATTGGAATTGCAAATACTTTATTGTCTTTTATTAATCAAAATAACATGTCAATTGCTGTTAGAAAAGCAGTAGGATTTTATTCTGGAAATATAAAAATACTTTATTATCTACAATTATTTATTTTACTGTTTGTTATTACTGTAATTTCCTATGGGTCTAGCTTTTTAATTGTTCCAATAGCAGATAAATATTTGTCTGATGGTTTAGGATTAAATGTTTATCCAGTTTTTTCTTTTTTAAATTTTTTCAAAATATTTTTAGTTGGATTGCTGGTGCTTGTAATTTTTTCTATACCAACAATAAGTTCTATTGACCAAGTCAAGGCCTCTAACTTATTTAGGAATGTGTTTCAAAATTTACAGTTTTACTATTCAAAAAAATCGGTCGCTGTAAGCTTTGTTTTATTATCTATTTTAATTATATTATTTACAATTGGCACCGAACAACCAACCTATAGTTTAGGATATTTTGTAGCTTTTTTTGTATGTTTAATAGTTTTTTTCTTGCTTTCAAAATTAATTATTTTTTTTCTAAAGAAATTCAAATCAAGTTCAATTGTTTCACTTAAAGTCTCAATTAAAAATATTACTCAAACAAAAAGTATTACTCCTATTACTGTAATGTCTTTAGGGTTAGGAGTTACTTTATTGTTAACTTTGGCTTTAGTGGGCACTAACTTTCAAAGAGAAATTGCTAAGTCTATCCCTGATATTGCGCCAGATTATTTTTTTGTTGGTATTCAAAAAGGAGAGCGAGAAAAATTTGAACAAGGTATTTTAAATATGGATAAAGACGCAAATATTGAAATAGTCCCAATGGTATCATCTGGTATTGTTAAAATTAATGGAGTTGATCCTAATACATTCATCAAGCCTGATAATGATAGTTATTGGGTAATTGGAAGTGAAAGAAGATCATCCTGGGTAGAAAATATTCCAAAAGACAATCCAATCTTAGAGGGGGAATGGTGGGATTTATCTAAGCCAAATCAGTTACAAATATCCTTGGATGCTAAAGTTGCAAAAGATTTTAATATTCAATTAGGTGACATTTTTACTTTAAACGTATATGGGCGAGAAATTGATGGAGAAGTAATTAATTTTAGAGAAGTAGATTACCGAGATCTAAGTATTAATTTTGCAATGCTGTTTAACCCCCAATTTGCTAAGCAAATTCCACATGAATACTTAGCAACAGCAAAATTTAATTCTGATAAATTTGATGAAACAGAAATGTTGGAAATAATGCCTAGTTTATCAATGATTAAAATTGCAGATTATCTCTTAAAAGTAACTGCAGTTTTAAACAAAGTATTTATTGCTGTTACTTTAATTTCTGCTGTAACAATTATTATTGGCTTAATTGTAATATCAAGTGCAATTATGGTTCAGGGAAAAATTAAAGAATATCAAAATCTAGTTTTTAAAATCTTAGGTTTTTCAAAAAAACAAATTATTTTCTCATCTTTAATTGAATTCATTATTATTTTTATGTCTGTAATTTTGATTGCAACATTTTTTGCAGTAATAGGGTCTAAATTTATTATGGAAAATATATTTGAACTAGTTTGGCAGTTTGACTTTAAAGTTTTAATTTATTTAGGTTTTTCTATTGGGTTGGTTACTTTGATATTGATTTTAATTACCAATTTAAGATATTTAAATCCTAAAATCTATCCACTTATAAGAAATCAATAATCTTTGTTAGAATATACATTTATAAAAAGTCAAAAATTAGCTTTGAGCTAGTAATAAAAATTAAAGCATACAAAATATTATAAAATAATTTTTCTTCAATTATCCTTAGGAGTTGATAACCAATTAAAATTCCAATAAGTGCAACGGGAAACAAAATTAATGATTGCTTGAATGTTTCAAGGTTCATCATCGATAAATTGATATAAAGAGGAAGTTTAATTAAATTTACAAAAGTAAAAAAAATAATTCTAGTTCCAACATAAATTTCTTTTTTCATTCTCAAAGGAAGTAAATAAATACTAGTCGGTGTACCACCTGCATGAACACTGAAACTAGTAAAACCTGCTACAATTGAACAAATTCCACCTTTCAATAAATTTTTTTCTGACTTTGCTTCTTTATTTTTTTTAAAAAAGAAATAATGACCTGCAAACAAAAATCCCATCAAACCAATTATAAATTTTAGTAATTCTTCAGAAAAATATGAAAAGGTAAGTGATCCAATAATTATACCAATGGCTGCAAAAGGAACTATTAATTTTAAAGTCCCTAAATCAAATTCTTTTCTATACTTATAGGTTGCTATAAAGTCTGAAAATATCAGAATTGGTAAAATAATTCCTAGTGCTGTTGTTAAAGGCATTGAAATGGTCATTAAAGGAATAGAAATGAGCGCTATAGATCCACCTAGACCAGATTTAGCTATCCCAAATAAAACTATTGCAGGAACAACAGTAAAAAAAAATAATAGATTTAATTCCATCGTTTTAAAGAATTCAGTAATTTAGATCCTAGAGGACTTATTGGTTTTTGAAGTATAATTTCTTTTCCAGTTTTATCTTTTACAAGTTTTAACAATTTGGTAGCCAAACCTTGCTTTCTAAATAATGGATTTACAAAGATATATTCGACTTCACCAATACTATTAAATCTTACAAAGCCTAATGTTGTATTTTCATTTTTAAAGGTAAAAACCCCATCAGATTCATCTATTTTATATTGTGAAAGATCAATTTTTGCCATTAGCTCTAGTAATTTAAGAGTAAAAGAACAACTGCTATAACTACTATTATGGAACTAACAACAATATAATTAAGTTTAATATTTAGTTTTTTTTCAAAGAATTCAGTGATTTTTTCCCAAAACAAAACAATTAAAAAAATAAGAATGGCTGGAATTATATATTTTATCATATTTTAGGAATTACTATCACTAACGTAAACAGAAACTCCTCTGGAGTTTAAATCAACATCAAACTTTTTATGTAAAGGTGGAAAGGCTCTTTGTGAACAATCAAATCTGTCACATGTTCTGCAAGATACCCCTATTGGTATTTCTGAAGATTTATCATTTATATTTACGTTTTCAGTATAAATAAATTCTTTTGCATATTTTGCCTCACAACCAAGACCAATAGATAAAACACTTTTAGCTTGCCCAAATCTTCCAATTCCTTTTTCAACAGTTCTTGCAATACAAACATATTTTTCTCCATTATTCATTTTACTCACTGCTGCCTGGATAACGCCTGGTCGAGTGAATGCAGAATAAACATTCCATCTAGGACAAGCGCCACCATATCTTGGAATATCTATTCCTGACAATGAAAATCTTTTAGAAATATTCCCTGCCATATCCACTCTTAAAAAATGAAAAGGAATTCCAGGAAGTTTTGGATCTTGCAAACATGTTACTCGATGTGCAACTTGTTCAAAGGATGTTGCAAATGTATTTTGCAATAATTCCAAGTCGTATTTAAGTTTTTTACACTCCGCATGAAATAATTTATAAGGCATTAAAATTGCAGCAGCACAATAATTTAACAAAGCAACTTTTGTTAATTTTTTAGATTCTTCAGATGGAAAATTAAATCCTGATAAATAATTATCTATTTCTTTACTTGCTCCCTCTTGAGCTATTTGAGCAGCAGCGTGTAATTTTTTAGTTTCTAAAGAACTATAATCGCTTAATAAAAGTTCTTTTTTATTTTTTTTGTAAATTTTTGAAAAAGGTTTTTTCTCGTCAGGGATTACATCTTTTACTGTTATAGAATACTCAGTATTTAAATATTCACAAAGTGAAATATATCGAGTTCGATTATTTTTTTGGATTTTATCAAAAACATTATTTGCAAATTCTTCTAATTTTGGAAAGTAATTTTTATTGTCCTGTAAAAAGTCAGAGATTACTTCACCTGGAAAAGAATTTTTTCTATTGTCTACTATTTTTCCAGAAAGTGTCTCAATCTTATTTATTAATTCATGATCTTTTTTCTTTAAAATATCTCCCAATCTAACTATTGCTTTTCCAATTTTTGGGTTTGTGCTAACTAAATCTTTTACTTCAGGTCCTAAGATATCTAAATCCTCAAACAAACTATCATCTAGAATTTCAGAGATTGTGTTTTGAAGATTAATGTCAGTTTTTGATGTAAGGTCAGATAGTTGAATATTTAACTTTTCACAGACATTTAAAAGTAAATCACCATCAATTTTTCTTTTGCCACTCTCGATTAAATTTAAATAACTAGGAGAAATGTTTAAATCTTCAGCTAATTTGTTTGCTTGAAGTCCAAGTTGTCTTCTAAATGCCTTGATTTTTGGGCCTATTTTTAGATCTATTTGACTCATTTTATTTTTTGTAAATTTTGTAAATTTATTTTTACAATTATTTTATAGCATTTACAAGCTTTTTGTCTTTTTTTATAGCTTTTGTAAATTTAGTAAATTATAAGATTTACATGAATAAAAAAATCAAAAACACTGAAAATGAAGCTCAAATCATCAGAAAAGAAGATTTAGATCGTCATAATAGTAGAGGTATCTACATGAGAGATGATCACTGTGATTGGGGTTCAAGTGGAATGAATGATCTTATCGAAACTTCAAACGATAATAATTAATTCAATCTACTTTTTCATTTTTCATTAATATTAAACTAAAGGATTATAATGAGTGCAGAGAAAATCTCATACGACTTAAAGAGATTCGCCGGAATTAAACGTGACTATACGGAGGAAGAAGTCGAAAGATTAAGAGGCTCAATTAAAATAGAATATTCTTTATGTAAAAATCAATCACAAAAACTTTGGAAATTATTAAATTCAGAACCATATGTAAATACTTTGGGTTCACTTTCTGGAAATCAAGCAGTACAGCATGCTAAAGCAGGTTTAAAAGCAATTTACTTAAGTGGATGGCAAGTTGCAGCAGACGCAAATACAGCTGGAGAAATGTACCCTGATCAATCCCTTTATCCATATGATAGTGCCCCTAAATTAGTTGAATCTATGAATAATTCTTTAATAAGAGCAGACCAAATTCAACACATGGAAATGCAAGATGGTGATGTTCAGGCAAAAGATAGAACGGATTACATGCTGCCAATTATAGCTGACGGTGAAGCTGGTTTTGGTGGACCATTAAATGTTTTCGAATTAACAAAAAAATTTATTAAAGCGGGTGCAGCTGGGGTTCATTTTGAAGATCAGTTAGCTAGCGAAAAAAAATGTGGTCATATGGGTGGTAAAGTTTTAGTGCCAACTGGAACTATGGTCAAAAATTTAAAAGCAGCAAGACTTGCTTCTGATATAGCAGAAGTTCCTTTGATTATATTAGCAAGAACTGATGCAAATGCTGCTAAATTAATTACAAATGATTTTGATGAAAATGATAAACCTTTTTTAACAGGTGAAAGATCTCCTGAGGGTTTCTACTATGTTAAAGATGGTATTGAGCAAGCAATTTCAAGAGGACTTGCATATGCTCCTTATGCAGATTTAATATGGTGTGAAACAGCTACTCCAAATTTAGAAGAGGCTAAGAAATTTGCAGATGCTATTCATGAAAAATATCCTGGAAAACTTCTAGCTTATAATTGTTCACCCTCGTTTAATTGGAAGAAACATCTTAGTGATGATGAGATTGCTTCATTTCAAAAAGAAATTGCTAAAATGGGATATAAATTTCAATTCATTACATTAGCTGGATTTCATACTCAAAATATTGCAATTTTTGAACTTGCAGAAAAATATAAAAAAGAAGGTATGACTGCATATTCAAAAATACAACAACAAGAATTCGCTAGAGAAAAAGACGGTTACACTAGCGTTAAGCATCAACGTGAAGTAGGTACTTCATATTTTGATGCAGTTTCAAATACCATTAGCAGTGGACAAAGTTCAACTACTGCAATGGCTGGCTCTACGGAGTCGGAACAATTTTAAAAAAATAATAACTCTCTCTCATTATTTTTATAGCCCTTAAATGGGCTATAAATGTCTTAAATTTCTTTGCAAAATTTACTCCATCTGTTAAGCATTTTTCAAAATGACTAATAAAAACTTTGGTTTTGGAACACAAATTAGAAAATCTCCTTATTTTGACTCAACGGTAAAATGGGGTGCAACTGGTTTTTCAGTTTACAATCATATGTATATTCCTAGAGATTTTGGTGATCCTGAGCAAAATTTTTGGAATTTGATTGAAAAATCAATTCTTTGTGATGTTGCTGTTGAAAGACAGGTAGAAATTACTGGACCCGATGCATACAAATTCACTCAACTCTTAACTCCTAGAGATCTTTCAAATATTTCGATTGGTCAGTGTAAATATGTTTTAATCACTAATAACGAGGGAGGAATATTAAATGATCCAGTTTTATTAAGATTGGCTGAAAATCATTTTTGGCTTTCCCTTGCAGACAGTGATGTATTGTTATGGGCTCAAGGTGTTGCAATTAATTCAGGTTTAAATGTCAATATATCTGAACCCGATGTTTCACCATTGCAGTTACAAGGTCCTACTTCTAAAGACATCATGGTTAAACTCTTCGGTGAAAGTATTAAAGATTTAAAATATTATTGGTTTAAAGAATTTGATTTAGACGGCATACCTTTAATTGTTTCTAGAACAGGCTGGTCAAGTGAATTTGGTTATGAATTATTTTTAAGAGATGGTTCTAAAGGAAATGATCTGTATGAAAAAATAATGAATGCTGGAAAAGAACATGGTCTTCAGCCAGGTCATACCTCTTCTATAAGAAGAATTGAAGGAGGAATGTTATCTTACCACGCTGATGCTGATATCCATACAAATCCATTTGAATTAGGTTTTGACCGTTTGGTATCCTTAGATAACGATATTGAATTTATAGGAAAGGTTGCTTTAAAAAAAATCAAAGCTGAAGGCATTAAAAGAAAACAAATTGGCTTAGAGATTAATTGTGAACCGCTATCTGGTCCAAACACAACTTTCTGGCCTATCAAAAAAAATAATAATGAAATTGGAAAAGTAACCTCTGCTGTATATTCACCAAGATTAAAAAAAAATATTGCTCTTGCAATAGTGAATATAAAAAATTCTGAGATTGGAACTGATCTTAAAGTTGAAACAAATAAAGGAATATTTACAGCTAAAATAGTAGAAAAACCTTTTTACGATCCAAAAAAGAAAATTGCCAGTAACTAGGATTTAATTTTATAACCTTTTTTCAGTAAAACTGATACGGCTGTTACACATATTATTAAAAAAAATACCATCGAACTTATACTGATCCAAATATTGAAATCAGAAACTCCGTAGAACGCATATCTTAAACCATTGATTAAATATACTACCGGATTAAAATAAGTAACAGTTTGCCAAAATTCTGGCAACATATCTAAGGAATATAAACTTCCCCCTAAGAAAACCATAGGTGTAACTACTAAAGTTGGGACAATTGACATTTGTTCAAAGTTAGAACTCATCAAGCCAATTAAAAACCCAAATAAAGCAAAGGTAAAAGCAACAAGAACTAATAAAAAAATCATTAGCAATGGATACATCACCTGAACTTCTACAAAAAAAGTAGCTGTAATAAAAATTACTACACCTACTAATAAAGTTTTGGTCGCGCCTGCTCCTACAAATGCAAGGACAATTTCAAATGTAGAAATTGGTGCTGCTAAAATTTCATACATCGTCCCGTTAAATTTTGGAAAAAAAATACCAAACGAAGTATTACTAATTGACTGGGTAAGCAACGTAAGCATTAATAAACCTGGAACAATAAAAGATCCATAACTGATGCCATCAATATTCTCCACATAACCACCTATTACTGAACCAAAAACGATAAAGTATAAAGAGGTTGAAAGAACTGGTGAAAAAAGAGATTGCATCAAAGTTCTTTTAAAACGATCCATCTCATGGAGATACATGGCTCTAAACGCATAATAATTAAATTTCATTATTCTCCTTTACTAAACTAACAAATATCTTTTCTAAAGTAGTTTGTTCAGTTTTTAAATCCTGTAGCTTTAAACCTGCATCTTTTATATCTTTAAGTAAGTTAGTTATCCCAGTACTTTCTGAATTGACATCATAGGTATATTCTACCGTTTTTTTATCTTCACCTATTTCTAAATTATATTTACCTAAACTATCAGGAATTTCGCTTATTTCACTTTGAAGATTTACACTTAACTTTTTCTGACCCATCTTTTTTAGTAATTCTTTTGTTTCATCAATAACAATTATTTCCCCTTGATTAATAACTGCTACCCTATCTGCTATTGCTTCTGCTTCTTCAATATAATGAGTGGTTAGTATTATCGTTACTCCAGTTTTTCTTAAATCTTCAACAACTTTCCACATATCTCTTCTTAACTCAACATCAACTCCTGCTGTTGGTTCATCTAAAAATAATATTGAAGGTTCGTGAGATAATGCCTTTGCAATTAAAACTCTTCTCTTCATTCCTCCAGATAGTTGTCTTAACCTTAGATCTTTTTTATCCCACATACTCAAATCTTTTAAAATTTTTTCTATATGTTTTGGGCTAGGTTTTTTTCCATTTAACCCTCTTGAATAAGAAACGTTATTAAAAACAGTTTCAAATAATTCTAATGTTAACTCTTGAGGTACCAATCCAATTCTAGAACGTGTCTCACGATAATCTTCAATAATGTCAAAATTTTCTACAGTTACTTTTCCTGAGGAAGGTGTAACAATACCACAAATGACGCTAATTAAAGTTGTCTTACCCGCACCATTTGGTCCTAAGAGAGCTATAATCTCACCTTTTTTTATATCTAAGTTAACTTTTTTAAGAGCTTCAAATCCGTTATCGTAAACTTTTGAGAGATTGTTAATGGTTATTTGATTAGTAGACATGTGATTTGTGGATATATAGAGACATTTTAATCAATTACAATAACATTAAACTGTGTAGTATTTGATCTATGAAAAAAATTATAATTACTTTGTTGTTATTTTTTAGCTTTAGCTCAATTTCATTTGGAAAAGGTACAACTTTTACTAATGAGATATTTAATGACGCTCAAGCAAGTGGAAAGACAGTTGTTATTAACTCATGGAATAAAACCTGCGGTACATGTGCTAAGCAAGTAATCATATTAGATCAAGCGAAGAAAGACTTTGAGGATGTTGTTTTTCTAAGTTACGAACAAACTAAAGACAAAGATATAGCTAAACTATTAGATATCGATTACTGGACTACGATTGTTGTTTATAAAAACAACAAAGAAATTTCACGAAGTATTGGTCAAACTAATAAAGAAAAAATCTATTCCCAAATTGCTGGCAACTAACAATCATTAGTTCATTTTATTTTTAAAATTGCAGCAGGTAGAAAAGTTGCGATTAAGAAAGATAAAAATAATAAAGATTGGCTAACAAAAGGACTGAATACTTCTATTGGGACTAACACTCCTACCAATAAACTTTTGGAAAAATCTGGAAAAGGAAACATTAAAAATCCTGCGATTAATCCAACTAATATTGAAATATATGCAGTTTTTTCATTAATCTTCTTATTATAAAAACTATAGAAAACAGTTAAAACAAATGCACAACAAAATAAATCAGCTAGTAAAAATAAATACAAGATATCAAATCCTTTTGAAGCAACAAAAAATACAACAACAGAAATTGCGATAATGAAATATTTAGATAGTTTTAAATAATCTGTTTTCTTGTCAAAATTAAACGTCGCTTTACCGTCAACCACAAATAAACTAGATATAGCATTTACTAATGTATCTACTGTTGAAATAGTTAACGCTAATCCAAGTACAATTATTAATAATGACAACAATTCAGTCTGATCTTTTAATAATAAAGTAAAAAATCCAAGATCTGGTCTGTTAGCTGGATCTATAGAAAAAGATACCATCCCTATAAAGCCCATCAAAAATACAATTGGAACAATAATTAAAAAAGAAATAATCAAACCTTTTTTAAGGGTTTCATAATTTTTAGCTGCATAAACTCTTTGCCAATTACCTTGGTGAAAGAGATTGGTTGCAGCTACAGCAATAAAAAAAGTTAAACCTGCAGTGTAGCTAGGTATATAGGAAGAACTTAATAACTGAGGATTTTTACTCTCTATAAAAGAAAAAGAGAAGCTGTCACCACTAAATAATGTGATATATGAAATAGTTATTAAAAACAAAACTGCAATAACAAACATTTGAATATTGTCTGTAAATATTGAAGCTCTTAAGCCTCCATATAAAGTGTAAGTCAAAGTTGAAATTATCACTATTAACGCCGTTATCCATAAATCGGTTCCAGATATATAGTTAATTAAGACAGCTACTGCTGTAACTTCTGCACATAAGAAAATGAACATATAAAAAATAGTCATTAGCAGAATTAATTTAAATAAACTTTTGCCAAATTTTTGTCTCATGTACTCAATTAAAGATGAGCCTTTAGGAAAGTCTGTTCTTATTTTTTTTCCTAAATAAATTAAAAATATCATTGGAAAACCAGTTCCTAGAGCGTAACCAATTACTGCTCCAATTCCTCCCCATGTTGATGCAGATGCTGGGCCAAACAAAATCCAAGCACCTAACGCTGATGCAACTAAACTTGTTGTTAGTGAAAATAAACCAATATTTCTATTTGCTGTTAAATAATTATTTATACCTTGAAATTTTTTTGAATGATAAATTCCAAATATTACAAATATTAAACTTATAATTATTACTAATGTTAGTGATGTTGATTGACTTATAAAGTATGTGTTATCCATTTTCTCCCTTTCTGAATTACCGGACAGGTTCTTAGGGTATAATCTCAGTCTATAAAGACACCCCTTAAAGAAATATTATTATAATTATACTTTAAATCAAACAGTAAATAAAAATTGGTTACTTATCTTTATGACTTAGTATTTCAACCATACACTGTGTTGCATAATCTCTCCATTCAGATGAAGTTTTAGTCTTCAGGCTATCTAAATGATCTCGATTACTTTGAATATCATCTTTATGTTTTAGTTTATCAGCACCATCTAGATTTGCTTCCATATTAGACAAATTACTTTCCATGGCTTTAATCCAACTTTTCCCAAGTTCAACACACTTTTGATCGTCTTTTTCATCACAAATTTGCTTAAAAAAATTAAAAATTACATCATCAGTCTTAACAGAGCTGTTCATTAATTACTGGTTACAGGTTCCGATAGACTCTGGTCCACATGTTTGACCATTAGTCCAGGTTGCTCCGATTAAATTGGCGCCATCAAAATTTGCATTTGTTATATTTGAGGATGTAAAATTTGCTTCCATTAAATTTGCGTTTTGAAAATTAGCTTCAATTAAAGTAGCTCCCATAAAATCAACTCTTGTTAAATTTGCACTTGTAAAGTTCGTTTTTTCAAAATTGGCACCAATAGAAACTGTTTCATAAAGATTAGCTCTTACAAAAGTAGACTCAGGAAATGTTCCAAATGATAAATTGGAGTTCATCATTATACTTTTATCTAAATTAACCTGAATAAAACTTGCAAAAGATAAGTTAGAATTTGGGAAGTAACTTCCTTGTAAATCTTGTGCATCAGAAAATCTACAATTTGAATAATCCACACCCTCAGTTAAAGGGTCATCGCATGCTGCATTTGAATTTGAAATAAAAAATAGACTAAATAAAAAGATAAAAATTAACTTTTTCATATTTAAAGTTAACAAATTAAATATGTCAAAACAATGGATGATTAAAATTTTAAAGATAATTTAACAATATTATTTATCAAATATTTAACGTATAAACCTCTATTTATGAAAGAATATAATATTGCAGCCATACCAGGAGATGGGATAGGTAAAGAAGTTGTGCCTGAGGGACTTAAAATTTTAAAAGAGGCAGCCCTAAAACATCAATTTAAAATTAATTTCACTGAGTACGATTTTGCATCATGTGATTATTATGAAAAGCACGGAAAAATGTTACCTGATGATTGGAAAGAAAAATTAAGTAAACATAATGCTATTTTTTTTGGCGCTGTTGGTATGCCTGATCAGGTTCCTGATCATATTTCATTATGGGGATCGCTACTCCAATTTAGAAGAGGATTTGATCAATACATAAATTTAAGACCAGTTAAACTTTTTCCAGGGGTAAATCCTCCACTGGCAAACAAAAAACCTGGCGATATTGATATGATGATTGTTAGAGAAAACACTGAAGGAGAATATTCATCAGTTGGTGGCAGAATGTATCAAAATACTGACAGAGAAATAGCGATACAAGAAACTATTATGTCTGCTCACGGCATAGATAGAGTTCAAGAGTTTGCTTTTGAATTAGCAAAAAAAAGAAAGAGAAAAAAACTAACTAATGCAACAAAATCTAATGGTATTTCAATAACAATGCCATTCTGGGATGAGCGTTTCAATAAAATGAAAAATAAATATCCTGAAATTGAAACTGATCAATTTCATATTGATATATTAGCAGCAAGGTTTGTTCTTAATCCAGAATGGTTTGATGTGGTTGTGGCATCCAATTTATTTGGAGATATTTTATCTGATTTAGGTCCAGCATGTACCGGAACCATAGGAATTGCCCCATCAGGGAATATAAATCCTGAAAATAAACATCCATCATTATTTGAACCAGTGCACGGCTCAGCGCCTGATATAGCTGGAAAAGGGGTTGCAAATCCTGTTGGTCAAATTTGGTCAGGAGCAATGATGCTTGACTATTTAGGCGAAAAAGAAGCTTCGAATTCGATAGTCTCCGCTATTGAAAAGTCTTTAAGTGTTCAAAAAAATAGAACTAAAGACTTGGGGGGTGAAAATAATACAATTGAGTGTTCAAATTCTATTTTATCTAATCTTTAAATTTTAATTTTTTTACCAGTTTTTGCACTCTTTGTAATTGCCGCAAAAATCTTTAATGAATTTAATCCATCACTACCATTTACTTTAGGCTTAACCTTTTTTAAAACAACATCAGAAAAATGATCAATTTGATTAACTAATGTATTGTCGTCTTTTTTATTAATATCAGATTTCAGAAATATCTTATTCCACCAACTTCTTTCTTTTTTATAAAACCAGTATTTTAAATTTGGAAATTGTATAGACCCTTTGGTACCACCTATCATATACGCAGATTGATTAGTGACAGGATAAGCAGGATTTTCCCCAGCGGTTAACTCATAACTCCAAGGAGCAACAATAGTGTCAGAAATATTTAACGTACATAAAGCGCCTGACTCAAAAATTAAACTTACAGTTGCCGTATCCTCAACTTTATGTTTTCTAGTTTTATTGGTTGTAAAAGCTTGAACATACCTAATTGAACCTAATAGGTAACAAATCATATCAATATCATGTACTAGGTTTATACCAAGTGGGCCACCTCCTCTGCTTATTCTCCAAGTTTCTTTAAAATATTCCTTATGCTTGTAAAGCCAACATAATACATTAGCAGAAACAATATTTCCTAATTTACCAGATCCGATGATTGTTTTTACTTTAGAAACAATTGCATTATGTCTTCTGTGATAACCAATCAGTAAAGGGGTTTTGTTTTTCTTGGAGCTAATTATGATTTTTTTTGCAGATTTAATATTATCTGAGATCGGTTTTTCTAGGAGAACTGGTATTTTTTTTTTTAAAAAACTAATTGTATGTTTTTCATGTAATTGATTTGGAGTTGCAACTATTACAGCATCTAATTGATTTGACTTTAAAAGAGAAGATACATCAGAATATAACGGAATTTTGTACTTATTTGACAGTTTTTTTGCATTATCGCTGATATCAACAATTGAATGTAAATTTGCTTTTTTTGATTTTGAAATTGCCTTTATATGCTGAAGGCCCATTAAACCTGTTCCGACAATTGATATATTAATTTTTTTCATGAATTTTAATTTACTTTAATATTTGTAAAAAACTTATAATTTTTATTTGGTTTAATTAAAGTTTTAGGAAATTTTTTTTTGTTAGGAGCATCAGGATAGAATTGAGTTTCTAGACATATTCCTTGGTAGGGGAAGAGTTTTTTTTTGTATCTAAGACTTTGGCTTGTGTATAATTGCACTCCAGGTAGGTTAGAAAAAAAATCTAAAGTTAATTTATTTTTTTGATTTTTAAGAGTAGCAACATAATTTTTTTTATTTCTTTTAATACAATAGGTTAAATCGTATCCAGATTGATTTATTGTATTGGAAATTTTTTTAGGGCTTCTTTCTTTTATTGCAGAAATTTTTTTACCTATATTTTTAAATTTTCTAAAGTCATATAAAGAGTCTTTTACCAATTTAAGTTTTCCTGTTGGAATTAATTTGTTGTTTACTTCAAGATACTTTTCAGAATTTATTTTTAAGTCATGATTAAAAATATTATGATTTTTGTTTTTGTTTAAATTCCAATAACTATGATTGGTAATATTTACATGAGTATCACTGTCAGAATTATATTCGTATCTTATATTTAATTTTTTGTCTTTTAGTTCATATATACAATTTATATTAAGATTGCCTGGAAAACCTTGATCGAGGTGTTTTGAAAATAATTGATAAATAATTTTATTCTTATTTTTAAATTTTATTTTCCAAATTGAACGATCAAATCCCTGTTTTCCTCCATGTAGAGTATTTTTACCTTCATTTGAATTTAAAGAAAAAATTTTATTTTTAATCTTAAAATTTGAATTAGATATTCTACCTGCATACCTTCCACAAGTTGCTCCTACATACAAATTTTTGTACATATAGCTTTTAATACTACCAAGATTTAAAACTAAATTGACTTTTTTAGCTTTATGAAAAAATTCAAATATAGTTGCACCGAGGTTGATAGTTCGGATTCTTAAAAATTTATTTTCAATTGTAGAGCTCTGTATTTTCACACAGTCTATTATAGCCAGCCTTTATCAACTACATAAGCCTGATTTGTACAGCCAGAAGACTGTTCAGATGAAAAAAATAATACTGCTTGAGCTATTTCATGTGGCATTAATTTTTCTTTTAAACACTGTCTATGCATTAATTCTTTTTCAGACTCTTCATTTAACCATAAGTCTATTTGTCTTTGAGTCATGACCCATCCGGGAACTACTGAATTAACTCTTATGTTAAACTCGCCTAAATCACGTGCAAAAGATCTAGTTAATCCTACAACACCTGATTTAGCTGCTGTATATGCTGCCATCCCTCCTTGTCCTATCATCCAAGAAGTTGATCCCATGTTAATAATTGAACCCCCTCCATTTTCAATCATAGATTTTTTAACTGATTGAACTGTAAAAAAAAAGTGTCTTAAATTAACATTCATTCTTTCATTCCAGTATTCTTCTGTAACCTCATCAATTTTATGTCTGGTATCATTTGCAGCATTATTAATTAAAATATTAATTGGTCCTTTTTCCTCAATTATGACAGATATTGTTTTTTGTAACTGTTTGATATTTAATAAATCACATTCAATAAAAGTTGGAACACTAAAATTTTTATTTTTTATATCATCTATTAATTTTTTTGACTCATTTACGTTAATATCTATAAAGTAAACTTCTGATCCCTGTGCACAGAAATGTTCAACAATTGAAGATCCTATACCTGATCCACCTCCAGTTATAAAAACTCTTTTGTTTTCTAAATCATTATATTTTACATTCATTTATATTCTCTCCTTTGAGTTTGTATCAAATAAAGAAACTTGAGTTAAGTCAAAATATAATTTTGTTTCTTTATTCAATTCTATTTTAATTGTTGATGGAAATTTTGCTAATAGTTCTTGATTTGAATAATTAAAAGTTATGATTTGCTCATGACCAATGTATTCACTTAAATCAGCTTTTAGATTTACTTCAAAATCGTATTCATTAGAACTTTTGAAATGTATATGCTCTGGTCTAATACCAAAAAAAACTTCTTTGCCATTTAATTGAGATGTATTTTCAAATTTATAACTACTAATGGGAATATCAATATTTGTTCCATCAGCAGAAAATGAAATATTATTTGCGTTTTCTTTTAGTTTACCTTTAATTAAATTCATTGAAGGTGATCCTATAAAATCAGCAACAAAAGTATTGCTTGGTTTATTGTAGATATTTTCTGGTGTATCGTTTTGTTGTATGACACCATGATTCATAATTGCAATTTTTGTTCCTAAACTCATGGCCTCAGTTTGATCGTGAGTTACATAAACGACTGTAGTTTTAAGTTGTTGATGAAGTTTTTTTATTTCTCTTCTCATTTCTACTCTTAATTTGGCGTCCAGATTAGATAATGGTTCATCAAAAAGAAAAATTCTTGGCTCTCTAACCAATGCTCTACCAATTGCAACACGTTGTCTTTGACCACCAGATAATTGTGATGGCTTCCTCTCTAATAAAGCATCTACCTGAAGAAATTTTGAGACTTTTTCTAATTGTTGTTGGATTTTTTCTTTTGAAGTTTTTGCTTGTTTCAAGCCAAAAACCATGTTTTCAGCAACATTCATAGATGGATATAAAGCATAAGATTGAAAAACCATCGCAATATTTCTGTCTTTTGGCTCTACTTTACTGACATTATAATCATCTATAAAAACATTTCCTTCATTGATTGTCTCTAAGCCCGCAATAATATTCAATAAAGTTGACTTTCCACATCCAGAGGGTCCTAATAGAACCAAAAAATTTCCTTCATCAATTTCTAAATTAATTTTTCTTAATACCTCTGTTGTTCCAAAATTTTTTGATAGTTCTTCAATTTTTAAAGTTTTCATGCTTATCCTTTCACAGCTCCTGAAGTTAATCCTCTAATAAAATATTTTCCTGCTAAAACGTACACAATAAGTGTAGGAATACCTGCTATTATAGCTGAGGCCATATCAACATTATACTCTTTAACACTTGTACTTGATAAAACCATGTTATTTAAAGCAACTTGAATTGGTGCAGCCTCACCAAATGAAAAAGTTGATCCAAACAAAAAGTCATTCCAAATTTGGGTGAATTGCCAGATAACTGTTACAACTATAATTGGTGCTGAAATAGGTAGTAAAATTTTAAAAAATATTTTAAAAAAACCTGCCCCATCTATTCTTGCAGCTTTAACTAATTCAGTTGGTACAGAAATATAATAATTTCTAAAAAATAAAGTGGTGAATGGAATTCCATAA
Organism: uncultured Pelagibacteraceae bacterium; assembly: GCA_902594635.1. Taxonomy (GTDB): domain Bacteria; phylum Pseudomonadota; class Alphaproteobacteria; order Pelagibacterales; family Pelagibacteraceae; genus Pelagibacter. The sequence goes on along the minus strand of CACJMX010000001.1, from coordinate 638,847 downwards.
ACTGTGTGAACTAAAACAAGTCCTACAACTGAATTTGATATTCCTAAAGTTCCCAAGGTTCTAGCCATAGGAAGTAATATTGCTTGAAAAGGGATAAAACATCCAAATAATAAAAAAAGAAAAACCCACTGATCTCCTTTAAATCTCCATTTAGTTAAAACATAACCAGTCATTGCTCCTATAAATGTCGAAAAAAATACTGCTGGCACTACCATCTTAATTGAATTCCAAAAATAGGGTCTTAAAAAAGTGTCTCCTGCTCCATAACCTCTTCCACCCCAAGCAACTAACCATGAGTCAAAATTTAACGAACTAGGCCAGGTTAAAAGTGTTCCTTGTCGAATTTCCTCCATTGTTTTAAGAGAAGTGACAACCATTACATAAAGCGGAAAGATAAAATACGAAGCAAAAAGAATTAAAACAAAATACAAAAACCACCTCAAAAACATATTTGTATATTTAGATTTTTGCTCTAATTCTTTATAAGAGGATGATTGAAGATTATCTTGCATTTTCTCTCCTTAGTTCGGAATATAGATAAGGAATTATTACAGCTGCTACAGCCATAAACATCATCATTGCACTAGCCGCTGATAATCCTACTTGACTTTTATGAAATGCAGCTTGTGTCATAAATAAAGCTGGCATAGTCGTTGATATACCTGGTCCACCTTGCGTTAAGGCAACTATGAGGTCATAACTTTTAATCGATATATGAACTAAAATTACAAAGCTGGTGAAAAATACTGGTCTCATCATAGGAAGTAAAATTTTCCAATAAACAGTAAATAAACCAGCACCATCAATTTTAGCGGCTTTAACAATTTCATCCTCAACAGATCTTAAACCCGCCAAAAATAAAGCCATTACAAAACCAGCAGATTGCCAAACACCAGCTATAACAATGGTGTAAATTGCCATGTCTCGATTAACTAGCCAGTCAAATGTAAAATTTTCAAATCCCCAATCAATGAACATTTTTTGGATACCAAGTGTAGGATTTAAAATCCATTTCCAAGCAGTTCCTGTAACAATAAAAGACAAAGCCATTGGGTATAAATAAATTGTCCTTAATACACCCTCAGCTCTAATTTTTTGATCTAGAAAAATAGCTAAAATTATTCCTATAACGATGCAAAATATTAAAAATAATGCAGTGAATACTAATAAATTATCAACTGAAATGAGCCACTTTCTTGAGGCCCATAACTTTTCATATTGTCCAAAACCCCATAATTCATATTTAGGTAAAATTTTTGAATTTGTAAAAGATATATATAAAGTCCAAAGTACAAAACCATAAACAAACCATCCAATAAGCCCAACTGCAGGAGCCATCACGATTTTAGGTAAATTTTTTTCTAGCCACTTGAACATTAAATATATTTAATTTTGATTTAAAAAAAAAGGCCACTTACTTAAAAGTGGCCTTTTAATTTTGTTTTTTTACATATTTGCTAAAACTGAGTCAGCTAAAGCATTAGCAGCATCTACTGAAGACATATCAGAGTTAAAGTGTTCTGTGATAATATCTTGTAGAGCGGCTTTCATAGTATTTCCTTGAGCCATACCATGAGCAAAACTTGGAACAAGTCCACCTTTTGCACCTGCAGTTTTGATATCTGCATTAGATGTTTTTGCACATTTGTCAAATTCATCCATTGATACGTCTAGACGAGCTGGTATTGAACCTTTGTATAAGTTGAAAACTTTTTGAAAGTTTTTACCCATCATTAGTTTAGCCAATAATTGTTGGCCAGCTTGTTTGTCTGGATCGCTAGATTTATAAAAAATAAAGCTATCTACGTTATATAAATAACCGTTGTTTGATGGAGTTGCAGCACAGTAGTAATCTACACCTGGAACTTTACCAGCAGCTGTAAACTCTCCTTTAGCCCAGTCACCCATGATTTGAAAACCAGCTTTACCTTCGATAACCATACCGGTAGCAACGTTCCAGTCTCTTCCTGGGCTACCTTCGTCAGTATAACTTTGTAGTTTTCTCATTTGATCAAAAACTTTAACTGTAGTTTCACTTCTTAAACAGCTTTCTTTGAGATCTACATAACAATTTTTGTAATAGTTATTGCCACCTAAACCCATAGCAACTGCTTCAAAAACTGTAGCATCTTGCCAAGCTTGTCCACCGTGAGCAAAAGGAATAATACCAGCAGCTTTTAATTTTTCAGCAGCAGCATTTAATTCATCCCATGTTGTTGGAACTGAAATACCATTTGCATCAAACACAGCTTTATTTGCCCACATCCAGTCAATTCTATGAATATTTACTGGAGCAGCACAATAAGGTCCGCTGTTATTTTCACATTTGTGAATAGCTGCAATCATAGGATCTAATAAATTATCCCAATCTTCAGATTGAGCAATTGAGTCTATGTTATATGGAGCTACTACACCTTCTTGGTCATACTCTTGAATTGTAGGACCTTTAATTTGTGAAGCAGATGGAGGATCACCAGCAACAATTCTTGCTTTTAAAGCAACGTTAGCAGCATCTCCACCACCACCAGTTACAGGCATGTCCAACCACTCACCGCCATTAGCGGCAAAATCATCTTTTAAAACTTTTAAAGCAGCTGCCTCACCACCTGATGTCCACCAGTGCAAAACCTCAATTTTTGGTGCTGCATAAGATGAAGTAGATGTAAATGCAAATGCTATCAAAGCAATTAATAGTTTTCTCATATCTTCTCTTCCCTTTTGTTATTTAACGTTTTTTATATAAAAAAAGACTATAGGTAGAATAAAGAGCAAAAGTAAATTAAAAAAATTTAATACAACTTGAAATAGAAGTTTCTTTTTAAAATTTAAAATAAGTATTTTTAAGGCTAAAAAATTTACTTTTATTTTTAAATTCAACTAGTAATTGTAATCTTAATATGTTGCACTTCTACCTAATCTAGCAGCTCCTCTTACGCCACTAGCATCTCCAAATTTAGGTTTTAAAAAAACACCCTCGTATTCTTTTCCTATAACAAATTTTTTTACTAATGAATCAACTTCAGTTAAAAAATCAATTTCGTTTGAAACTCCTCCACCAAAAATAAAAGCATCAGGATCTAGAATATTTATTATACTTGAAAGAGACATTGCTAGATTTACTTTAAAATCATCAACAAATCTTTCAGCATCTAGATCATGTTTTCTATTTAATTCAAAAATTTCGTTAGCTTTTAAATTTTTTCCAAATGCTTTATTAAATCTTTTAGCTAAACCTAGTCCTGAAACAAAACTTTCTATTTCTGCCTCTCTAGGATTGTTTGAGTCAAAATTCTCTTTCTTTGCTGCGAAATAAGGAATTTGATTATGTCCCCATTCCCCAGCTACACCATTCGGACCACTTACAATTTTTTTATCAATTACCAATCCTCCTCCAACTCCTGAACCTAAAATAATTCCATAAACAATTTTATAGTGCTTACCTGATCCATCAATTGACTCAGATAATGCAAAACAATTTGCATCATTTTCACAAAAAACTTCTTTTCCTAAAGCTTTACGTAGATCATTTTGAAAAGGTTTTTTTTCAAGCCAATAACAGTTTGGAGCATTTTTAACTAGACCAGTTTGAGGTGAATGAATTCCAGGATGACACACTCCTATAGGAAGTTCTTTATCAAATTGTTTTTCTAACTTATGATGAATGTCTTTAATCGAAGTAATTATTTGAAGATAATCTTTTGGACAGGCTATTCTTGATCTATGTTTTTCTTGGCCATCTTTCTCAAGTACAACACTTTCAATTTTAGTTGCACCAACATCAATACCAATTTGCATAATTAATAGGTGGCTCGTCCACCACTTAAATCAAATACGGCTGCAGTCGAAAAAGAATTTTCCTCACTAGAAAGCCAGGTTACCAGGGATGCCAGTTCTTCAACTTTCGCAAACTTATTTCTTGGGATTTTAGAGAGCATATAATTTATATGTTCCTCAGTCATTTGATCAAAAATCCTTGTTTTTGCTGCTGCTGGGGTTACACAGTTTACAGCAATATTTTTTTGTGCAAGCTCTTTACCTAATGACTTTGTTAAACCAATTACTCCGGCTTTTGAAGTGCTATAAGCACTAGCATTAGGATTGCCTTCTTTTCCAGCAATTGAGGCAATATTTACTATTCTGCCGTAATTATTTTTTTCCATAAAAGGAACAACAGCCTTACAGCAATAGAATACTGCGTTCAGATTTAAGTTAATTACTTTATTCCACTCTTCTACTGGGTAATCCGCAACTGTAGTATTTTTTCCGGCAACGCCTGCATTATTTATAAAAATATCTATTTTACTGTGTGTATTTTCAATTTCAGACAATTTATCATTAATTGTCTCTATGTTGCTAACATCTACAATTTGATAAGATAAGTTTTTTGAATTTACTTTTTCTAAAGCTTTTTTAGCTTCATTTTCATCGATGTCCCAGATTACTACTTTTGCACCAGATTCTATAAATCTCTCTGTGATCGCTAATCCAAAACCTTGGGCTCCTCCTGTAACAACTGCAACCCTATCTTTTAAATCAAATTGTATCATATAATTTTTTTATTTTTTTTGGATCTTATTAAAGGAAAAGCAAGTGCAATTAAAGATAAAATAAAGAATGTTAAGGCTATCGGTCTAGTCAAAAACATAAGCCAATTACCATCAAATATTACAATTGACTGTCTCAAAGTACCTTCCACAAGTTCTCCTAAAATTAATCCAATAATAACTGGAACAACCGAAAAACCATATCGTCTCATAAAAAAACCTAGCACACCAAAAAATAACATTATCCAAACATCAATTATTGATTGACTTAACGAATAAGTTCCACAGACTGATACTGCAAAAATCATTGGCCACAAAATTTTATTAGGTACAAGAGTAATTCTTGCGAAAATTTTTGCTCCAAAGAAACCAAATATAAAGAATAAAATATTTGCGACTAACATTGCTCCAAAAATTCCATAAAGAAATTCTGGCTGCTCTTTAAATAAATCTGGTCCAGGTCTTACTCCATGAATAATTAATCCTGTTAATATAACTGCTGTAGTTGCGCTTCCAGGTATACCTAAAGCTAATGTAGGAACCATGGCTCCACCTGTAGCAGCATTGTTAGCTGCCTCTGCTCCTGCAATTCCCTCTACAGAACCTTTTCCGAATTCCTCAGGATCTTTTGAAAATCTTTTTGCTTCAGAATAGCCAATCAAAGAGGCAACAGTCCCTCCCTCTGCTGGCAATACTCCTATAAATGATCCTATTCCACTTGATCTAAGAATTGTTTTCCAAGTTTTTTTATAGTCATCTTTAGTTGGAAGTTTTACAGCCTTTAAAGCCACTCTTTTAAATACTTGATCAAGTAGTGTAGATTGAGTTAACATTTCGCTGATAGCAAACAATCCAACAACAACTGGTATAAATCCTATACCTACTGAAAGTTCATTAATTCCATAAGTAAATCTATCTATTGATGTCATGAAATCTTTACCGACTGTTGAAATTAAAATTCCAAAAGCTCCTGCTATTAAATTTTTTATTGGACTACCGTCCCCGATGGAAGCCAACATTGTTAAACCAAAAATTGCTAAAGCAAAATATTCAGGTTGACCAAATTCGTATGCAAGATTTGCTAATATTGGTGCAAAAAACACTAATACGATTACACTAAATATACCACCAACTGTACTTGAAACAGTTGCCATACCTAAAGCTCTACCTGCTTCACCTTTTTGAGCCAAAGGATATCCGTCTAAACATGTTGCTGCTGCAGCTGGAGTGCCGGGTGTATTTATAAGTACAGCAGTAATTGCTCCTCCATATGTTCCTGCGCAATATATAGACGTTAATAAAATAATTGCAGAAAGTGGATCTAACGTCATAGTGAAAGGTAATATTAATGCACCACCCGTCGTAGGACCTAAGCCAGGCAGAACTCCTAAAACTAACCCAAACAAAGTTCCAAATAACAAAACTAATAATAGCTTTGAGCTAAACAAAGGAGCCATCATTAAAATTAAATTATCCATTTTAATAGTAATAAAGATTAGTGATTATTCCAGGAGGAAATCTTAGTCCTAAAATCATTTCAAAAAAAATAAAGACAACTAAAGGAAAAATTATACTTAGTAGTAATAAATAAAATATTCTTCTTTCACCCCAATAATAAGAAACAAAAATTGATAATACTGAGATTGCTAGAAAAAAATCTAAAGTTTTTGAGATAATTATAAAAATAATGAAACTTAAAATTGTAAGAAAAAAAGGCTTTGGTAATTTTTTTTCTTTTTTCCAGGGTTTTTTGAAAGATAAATAATAAATTATTGAGGTTAACGCTATAATTAATACTAGTAGTCCCTTTGGGAATGTTGCTGGTTGAATACCTCTGTTTAAAATCGGTGGGACAGTATCAAATGAAAAAGTTGATATTAGTAAAATTGTTGAAACTAAAATAATTGTAAAAAAAACTTTAAATTCTGTTCTAAAAAAAAAGGGCAAACTTTTGTTTGCCCTTTTTTTGTCACGTACATTATTCATATTGAGAAATGTACTTAATTAAAATTACTTAATGTAACCTAAAGCTTTAAGTTGAGCAGTCATTTCTGCAAGCATAGTTTCCATCTGCGTGCCCCACTCATCAGCTCCAACTACACTAGTTGAATCAAGACCAATGTCAGTTAAAAAACTTTGGAAATATTTATGTTCCATAGCTTTTATCATTGAATCCTCTAATTGTTTTTTTCGATCTCCAGCAACACCTTTTTTTGTTACAAAGCCTCTAACTGTAGATAAAACAACTGGAATTCCTAATTCAGTGGCTGTAGGAACATTACTTAATTTTTCCATTCTGTTACTTGCTAAAACAACTGACACACATAAAGTACCATCTTCTATTTCAGTAACAGCTTCACCTAAGTTTAAAACACCTACATCAATATCTCCTTTAATAAGGTTAGTTTTAATAGGTCCTACACCTTTGTAAGCGACGATTGTTGGATCTGTAAGTTTACCTTTTTTAGTAAAAGCAATAGCACTTACATCATCAATACCACCTACGTGTGTTGTTCCATACTTTAATGATTTTGATTTTTGAGCACTAATAAACTTCTTAGCATCCTTAATGTCGTTCTTACAGTTAACAACGAATAATTGAGGATCATCAGTTCCTCTTGCTAGTGGTTGCATGTCACTTAATTTAACTTTCGTTTTACCTAATGCCATAGACACAGCATGACCAGTAGTCCAAGTTAAAGTATGGTTTCCATCTGCTGGTAAAGTCATCATGTAATCCATAGATGCAGCTCCACCACCACCTTTTTTATTAACTAATTGCATGTCTTGTTTTAGATACCTTCTAGTTCTTAATAACATCATTCTAGTGGTTACATCTGTTCCACCACCAAAACCAGCATGTGTAATTGCTTGAATTGGGTGACCATCTGCTTTTGCAGACGTGATCATTAATGGAAGTGCAACAACAAAAAATTCAGTCACCAAAAATGCGGCAGCTAAAAATAATTTAAAACTTTTTTTCATTTTTTCCCCTGTTGTTAGTTATATAATAAGATATAATCACAATCCTGATAAAATAAAAAGTATGAAATCAAAAAATAAGTAAAATTTCTACATTAGAATAAGTTTAAATATGCAACAGAATAAAACAACCATCGCAGTGCTTTTAGGAGATCCGGCTGGAATAGGACCTGAATTAATTTCAAAGCTTCTAAATGATGAGATGACTAATAAAGCCAACATAGTCATTATTGGTGAAAGGCAAGTATTTGAAAATGGTAATAATATCACTGGAATTTCCCATAATATAGATGTGGTTGAAAAATTTGATCAAATTGATTTTAATAAAACAAATAAAGTTTTGTTAGATATTTCAAAAGGAAAAAATCATAAATACAAATTGGCTGAACCATCTAAAGAATCTGGTGAAAGTGTTTTAGAAGCTTTAGATTTAGCTTTAACTCTTGCAAAAGAAAAAAAAATTGATGCTATTAATTTTGCTCCAATGAACAAAACAAGTTTAAAACTTGGAGGAAATAAATACTCAGATGAATTACAACTAATGGCTGAGAAACTTGAGGTAAATAGTTTTTGTTGTGAGTTTAATGTGATAGATAATTTTTGGACAGCAAGGGTAACATCTCACATTCCAATTAGAGAAGTTGCTCAACATATTACCAAAAAAAATATTATGAAACCAATCAAGTTAATAAATGAGATCATGGAACTTAATGGTGTAAAAAATCCTAGAATAGCAATTCAGGCACTTAATCCACATGCTGAGTTTGGTACAGAAGAAAAAGATGAAATTATTCCTGCGATTGAGGAAGCAAAGACACTTGGATATAATGTAGATGGTCCTTTACCTTGTGATACCTCGTTTGTAGTAGCTTATAAGAATAAAAATCATGATTGCATGGTTGGTATGTACCATGATGCACTACAATCAGGTCTCAAAGCATTTGGGTTTGATAGAGGGGTAACAGTTCAAGGTGGATTAACTGTACCAGTTACGACTACTGCTCACGGATCAGCATTTGCTATTGCTGGAAAAAATGAAGCTAACTTAGATCCAATTTTAAATTCTTTTAAAATTGCTCTATCTATGGCTAAAAATAAAAAGAATTAAATTAATAATTTACCAAATCTTTTGTAAAAGGCATGGAAGCAGCAGCACCTAATTTTGTTGTCGAAATTCCTGCTATTTTATTTGCAAAATTTAATGCCTCTTTAATATTTAAATTTTTTGCCAAACCTACAGTAAAAGCACCATTAAATGCGTCACCTGCTCCTGTTGTATCAAGGACAGGTTGTTTCAATTTAAAAGCATCTATGAAAAAATTTTCATCATTATTTGCAAAATAAATACCTCTTTCACCTAAAGTGATTATTATATTTTTTACACCTTTTTTTAAGAGTTCTTGCGCTGCATTTTTAATATCTATGTCAGTTTTAATTTTTTTATTTAAATAAAATTCAGCCTCAGTTTCATTTGGTGTAAAAAAATCAACTAATTGAAAATTTTCCTCATCAATTTTACGTGCAGGAGCAGGATTTAAGACAGTTGTACATCCATTTTCTTTTGCTTTTTTTAAGGCATAAATTGTTGTTTCGTCCGGAGTTTCCATCTGGGTTAGAAATATTTCAGATTTTTTGATGGTTTCTATATGATTATCTATATCGCTATTAACTAGATGCTCTGCTGCACCAGAAATAATATTAATTGCGTTATTTCCATCTTCATCAATCATAATTCCAGCAACTCCAGTAAATAGTTTATCATCTTGAATAATTGAATGTGTTTTTACTCCAGCTTCCTTGTAAAGATTAAAAGCCATTTCGGAATGACTGTCTTTGCCAACCTTGGTTATAAAACTTATATCCCCATTTAATCTTGCGGCTGCAATCGCTTGATTTGATCCTTTCCCACCGGGACCTACTATATGTTTTTTTCCTAAAATAGTTTGACCTTTTGTTGGAATTTTGCCTCCCACAAAGCACAGATCAGCAACAAAAACTCCAAAGATACAAATTGATTTCATTACCTAAATATTTATGACCAAACCTTACCATCAGGTAAAATTACGCCTTTAGTTAATATAAAACATCCAAAAGGTCTTGCATCAGTAGTTGTAACTATACAGTAAGCTTTTTTGGCTTCTTTGTAAAAATCTTGTCTAGAAATCGAACCAACATTCCAATTTTCACCAGATACTTTTTTAACTACTTCGATAAATTCTTTATGTGTTTCTGTTAATTCATCTGGTTTATCATCCACTTCCATTCTTAAAGCTGGTGATCCACCTTGAGAAACAACAAAACTATCAAGAGGAAAAACTGACAGAATTGCTGAACTTGCTTCTTTAATACCAACACCATCTAATCTTATTACTTTATCATTAGATGTATTTGATGGAAAATTTGCATCTGCTAAAATTAATTTTTCTCCATGTCCCATAGATCTTAAATGAAATAGTAATTCAGGACTTAGGATTGGATTAATATTAATTAACATTAAATTATTATATTACATAAAAAAAAAGGGTGGAATAAAAATCCCACCCTTTAATTTTAATTTTTTTCTAAAGATTATTTAAAATCGTTAGCGTTTGCTTTAGTTACTAATTGAGTACCAGTATCTATATTAATATCGATACTTCCTCCATTAGCTAACTCAAGTGCATATTTAACACCATAAGCACCCATGTTGTAAGAGAACTGAGCAATTGTTGCTGTCATTTCTCCTTTAAGGATACTTGTAGCTGCATCTGGAGTAGCATCAAATCCGACAACTACTACATCATTCATATCTGCATCTTTAAGAGCTTGCATGGCACCTAATCCCATGTTGTCGTTAGAAGCAAATATTGCTTTGATGTTAGGATTTTTCAAAATTATAGACTCTGTTACAGATCTACCTTTTGCTGTATCCCACTCTGCAGTTTGTGTTGCTACAATGTTTAAACCACAATTTTTAAACCCTTTGATTGCACCATCTCTTCTAAGTAACGCAGTAGACTGAGATTCGATACCCGTTAAAATTGCAACGTCAGAACCTTTTGGAGTTTTATCACATATAAATTTTGCAGCTAATTCTGCACCATTCATATTGTTAGTTCCAATAAATGTTACACCTTCGTTTATTCCTTTGGTGTCAACAAATACTACTGGAACTCCACTTTTAATTGCATCATCAACAATTGGTGCAAAAGCATTTGGATCTCCTGGTGCTAGTGCTAATGCATCAACACCTTTTGCAAGTTGGTCTTCAACTTGATTTATTTGTGCCTGAACATCACCTTCTTGAGGAGGTGCAATTAAAATTAATTTAACTCCTAATTTTTTAGCTTCTTCCTCAGCACCTTTTGTTACAGACGCCCAGAAAGGATTTCCAGATCCAGGACCCTTGATGCTAAACAAGATTTTTTTACCATGTCCATCAGCAAAAGAAACTGAACCTAAACTAATTGATAAAAATATTGCTGTAAAAAAGACAACAATTTTTTTTGTTAAGTTTTTCATTTATTTATTCCCCTATTGTTATTTGAATAATCTGAATTAAATAAAAATTTGAGAAAAAATTCAACTGTTTATAAAATCAAAACAACTCTTACGTGTAAAACTAATTATAATTATTTTCTAGTTCCTAGGTCTCTTCTAAGAACATCGATGTAAACAGCTATTACAATAATTGAGCCAATTAAAACCTGCTGCCAAAATGAACTTACATCCATCAAATTAAGGCCATTTCTTAAAATACCCATAATCATGACACCAGCAAAAACTCCTAACACTGTTCCTCTTCCACCAAAAAAACTTGCTCCTCCAATAATACATGCTGCAATAGCATCCAATTCGGATTGTAAACCTGCATTTGGATAACCAGAGTCAGTTCTTCCTGCTAAAATTAATGCACCAATGCCTGATAAAAACCCACAAAGAGAATATACTATGATTAAAATTTTATTTACATTTATACCTGATGCTCTAGCAGCACTTGGGTTTCCACCTATTGCGTAAATCCACTTCCCTGTTCTACTATGATTAAGAAAGAACCAAAAAATAATATATACTACTGCAATCAAAACTAAACTAACAGGCAGATACTGTGACTTTTCTAATCCTAACCAAGTAAGATCAATTCTGCCATGTCCTAGATATCTAACTTCATCTGTGAAACCACTGATTGGAGTCCCACCTGATATTAAATTCCCTGTTCCTCTAAATATATAAAGTGTCCCCAAGGTCATTATAAATGGATGGGGCATCCTCAGTAAGGTAATTCCTGCTCCATTAAATAAACCACATAAAAATCCTGCTATCAAAGGAGTTATGACAACTATAAACCAAGGCGCTCCTGCTTTAGCTACAATTGCTAAAACCATCAAAGACAACATCATTATTGAACCAACAGAAAGATCTATCCCAGCGGTTACGATAACCATGAAGACCCCTAAAGCCAACATTGACTGCCAAGAGATTTGCTTAAAAACGTTGGTTACATTTCTCCATGATAAGAAGACATCTGGCTGCAGAATGTGCATTACCAGTATCATAAGTACAAGCAATAAAAGGATGCCGTACTTTTCAATGTAGGGCATTAATTTTAAATACAGACTGTCTTTATTATTATCTTTTTCTTCCATTTATTTTTTACCCATAATCCATCCAATTACTTCATCCCTTGAAGTATTTGAAAGTTCAGACTCTGCAAAATTTGTACCTTGAAATAGAGCCATTACTCGATCACAAACTGAAAATATATCATCCATTCTGTGACTTATAACAATCACTCCAACACCAGTTTTTTTTAAACTATTAATAAGATCTAAAACTTTTCCAACTTCTTTGATTGCAAGGGCTGCTGTAGGTTCATCCATAATAACAACTTTTGCATTAAATGCAGTTGATCTTGCTATTGCAACAGCTTGTCTTTGACCTCCAGAAAGTTCTTCTACTTTTTGATCTGCACTCTTTACATTTATCTTAAGTTTTCCTAAGTGAGCATTAGCTAATTCTTTAATTTTATTAAAATCTAAAAATTTCAAAAAACCCACATTTTTAGTTGGTTCTCTTCCTAAAAAAATATTTTCTCCAATAGGTAAATTTCCAGCTAGAGCAAGGTCTTGGTAAACCATTTCTAGTCCTAAGTTTTGCGAGTCCTTTGGACTTTCTAAAATTTCTTTTTTCCCCTGAAAATATAATGAACCTGAACTAGGTTTGTATAGCCCTGATAAAACTTTCATCAGAGTTGATTTACCTGCTCCATTATCACCAACAACTCCCAAACATTCTCCTGCATGAACTTTTAGGTCAACATTTTCTAATGCAGTAATTGTTCCAAAATATTTTGTTATTCCTTTTGCTTCTAATAGTGGATTATTCAAAGTTGACATAAATATAAATTACGAAATTATAAAAAAATCAATTAATTGCAACAGGTTTTGATGCGAGAAGATTGACAGTTTTCTTGTTTGCTATTTTACAGAATTTTGGTTTTAAATTTTTTGTCATTAAACTCATATCTTTTAAAACAATGTTTCCCATTTCAAAAAAGGCTGACTTTAATGCTCCTGCTCTGTGAGCAGAAAACAATATATTCTTCACTTTTCTTAACGAACTTTCCTTTGAAACTGGTTCTTCTGGAAAAACATCAGTTGCAACAAGTATATTTCTTTTTTTAACTTGTTTTATCAAATCCTTAAAATTTACAACTGCTGCTCGACTCATTAAAATAAAACATGTGTTTGGTTTCATTTTATTTAAGAGTTTTTTATCAATAAAGTGTTTATTTTTGGTAGTAACAGTCGCCAGTACATATATGACTTCACAACTTTCAAACATTTTATTCAAGCTGATACTTTTTAAACCTAACTTTTGAATATTTATTTTTGGTATCCATGGATCATAAACATTAATATCTTTAGAAAATGGTAACAATAACGGGTATAGAGATTTAGCAAGGTCTCCAAAACCTAATAACCCTATTTTTTTTCCTGACAACAAAGAGGCATTGAGATTACTCTCTAATCCATATTTTTCTTTTCCTTTTATAAAATCTGAATGAGCGGTATGGATATTTCTCAGTAAAGATAAAGTCATCCCTAGTGCTATTTCAGCTACTGGTTTTGAAAAAACTGGTGAAGTTGCAATTACATGGATACCTTTTTTAAAACAATATTGATAATCCATATTATTCATAAAATTACTTTCAACATTAATGACTGCCTTCAACTTTTTTGCTTTGATGAGTAGATCTTTTGGTAAATCAGGTTGCCCTATAATAAATGAGGCTTTGTGAATATTTTTATCATAAAAATTTTTTTTATACTTTTTTGGAGCATAAATAAGTTTGTATCTTGATTTTAATGCTTTGAAATTGTCTTTAGAAAAAATTAATTTAAGTGTTCTTGGAAAAGGATCCAGAATAGCAATATATTTTTTCATTTAAATAAGTAAACGCTTTACCTCTTCCTCTGTAAATTTTTTTGGTTTTTCACATTTAGTTATAATTTTTTGTGGGATCCCAGTATTAGCAGCTCTCATTGTAGATTGAATAATATCTAAAACATGAAGCGATAGTTCACCTGAGCATCTGTGCTTCTTTTTTTGTTGAATTGAATAAAGCATTTCAGATAAACCAACACTTCTATAATTAGCGTTGGTAGCAGATTCATTTGACCTACCGCTAGAGGCTGTAATATTTATTTTTCCTAAATGCATTTTATCTGTTTTATGCTCTCCCCACCTGCCTCCCTCAGTAACTGATATGTAAACAGAACCACCAAACATATTTGGATCAGGCACTATAATTGAGCCCTTAGTTCCATAAAGTTCCATGTGATTTCTTTGATGATTAACTACGTCGAATGATAGAGTGACCTGAATAATTGCTCCAGTATGAAACTGAATAGTTGCTAAATAAGTAGTAGGTGTTTCTACTTTAAAAGATTTGCTTTTTTTTGGCCCTGCCCCATAAATTCTTTTTTTAAAAGCTGTTAATGTTCTTCCCTGTACTTGTTTTGCTGGTCCAAGTAAATTAACAAGTGTTGTAAAAAAATAAGGTCCCATATCAATTACAGGTCCACCTTCTTTTCTATACCAAGACTCTGGTTTTGGATGAAATGACTCTACTCCTGGAAAAGCAAAAATTGCATTGCCAAGTTTTATATCTCCAATTAAATCAGAGTCGATTAACTCTCTTGCTTTTTGTATCCCTCCACCTAAAAAAGTATCTGGTGCGTTACCGATATAAAGTTTCTTTTTTTTTGCTAAAGCAACCAACTCTTTACCTTTCTCAAAATAAGTTGCTAAAGGTTTTTCAGAATAAACATGCTTACCTGAATTTAAAACTCTTTTAGATACAGAATAATGAGATTGGGGAATTGTAAGATTAAGAATTGCATCTATCTCCTTATCTTTAAGAAGCTCGTTTACAGTTATAGATTTAATATTGTACAATTTCGCGCACTTATCTGCAGCTTTTTGGTTAATATCTGCACAAGCAATAATTTTAAAATTATTAAAATACTGATGTCCTCTAAAATAGGTTTCTGCAATATGTCCACACCCTATCAAACCAACCTTAAATACTTTGTTCATTGAAAAACTAGATGCCTTGTCTTTGTTTGGACTTGCCATCTTTATGAAGCTTTAAAGCCTCTTTATTTTCATTTGTTGATGGAATTTCTAAAGTCGGACTGTCCCAGAAAGCTGAACCTTCCACCCATTTATAAGCATGAGTTTTTATAGAAATTACGTAAGTCACATCTGACTTCTTTGCTCTTTTGAAAGCCTCTTCTAAATCTGAAATAGATGTTACGTGCTCTGATTTGGCTCCCATACTTTCAGCATGCTTTGCAAAATCGACGTCAACTAATCCAGGCGTTTTAGAACTCTTCAATAAATTATTAAACTCTTTTCCACCCTTGAACAATTGAAGTCTATTTATAACTGCAAAACCTCCATTATCACAAACAATTATAATCAGTTTATTTTTTGTAATTACTGATGAGTAAATATCTGTATTATTTAATAAATAAGAACCATCACCTATAAAAGAAATTACCTCTTTGTCAGGATTGGCCATCTTAATCCCTAAAGCACCAGAAATTTCATAACTCATACAGCTAAATCCCCATTCACTTTCATGTGTATTTAATTCTTTTGGTCGCCAAACTTGAACTACCTCTCCTACAAGACCACCTGCAGCCGTAACTGCAATATCTGTTGGTTCAGAATTTCTATAAATAGCTCCTATTACTTGAATATAGCTTGGAACTTCCTGATTTGTTGGTGCACTTTCTTTATTAATATGTTCGTTCCAAATTTTTAATTCTCTTTGAGATTTTTCATTCCATTCGTCTCCAACTTTCCAATCTCCTAATGCTTTGGAAAGCTCAATTAATGAAACTTTAGCATCCCCTACTACTGCTTGAGCTAAATGTTTGTTTGCATCAAATCTTGAAACATTAATTGATAGAAGTTTAAAGTTTTCATTTTCAAAATTAGCCCATGATCCTGTAGTAAAGTCAGCAAGCTTCGTTCCAACTGCAATTGCAAGATCAGTTTCTTTAGCAAGGTCATTAGTATTTTTTCCTCCAAGGCCTCCTATTTGTCCAGCATAATGAGAGTGGTCTCTCTTCATTGTTGAATATCCCATTACAGTTTGAGTAACTGGTATATTATGTTTAATTGCAAAGTTACTTAATTCCTCCATTGCATTTGAATAAAAAACTCCACCACCAGATATGATTATTGGTTTTTTAGATTTTTTAATTTTTTCAGCAGCCTCTTTTATTTGAAAATCATCTGGTCTTGGCCTTCTTATTGAGTGAATTCTCTCTTTAAAAAACTCTTCAGGATAATCAAATGTCTGTCCTTGAATATCTTGGCACAAAGAAATACATGCCGGTCCACAGTCAGCTGGATCTAGCATTGTTTGCACTGCATTTGGAAAAGATTGAATTATTTGTTCTGGTCTTGTTATTCTATCAAAATATCTTGTAACTGGTTTAAATGCATCGTTTGCTGTCATTCCAGGATTATTAAAATGTTCAACCTGTTGTAAAACTGGATCGGGCATTCTATTTGCATAAGTATCTCCAGGTAAAAACAAAATTGGTAATCTGTTACTCATTGCAACTGCTGCAGCGGTTACCATGTTAGTTGCACCAGGTCCTACTGATGAAGTTGCTACAAAAATTTGTTGTCTTCTTTTCCCTCTTGCATAACCTATACCTGTAAGAGCCATATTTTGTTCATGGTGTCCTCTGTATGTTGGTAGTTCATTTTGATTTTCTTCCAGAGCTTGTCCTAAACATGCTACGTTACCATGCCCAAATATTCCAAATACACCTGGAAACAAAGGTTCTTTTTTACCATCAATTAATATTTTCTGAGCTATTAAATATTTAACAATTGCATGAGCACAAGTGAGAGTTATTTTTTTCATGAACTAAGTTTGTCTTTAATTATGTATAGTGTTTATATATAATTAAATTATAAATTAAAAAACCCAAATAAGTAAACTTAAAAATTAATTCTATGTATAATAACTTTGGACAATTCATTGATGGCAAATGGCAACAAGCTGAAAAAAAAGAAACTTATGATGTAATAAATCCTGCTACAGAAGAGGTAATAGGAAAAGCATCAAAGGCTTCCTCTGTTGATGTTCAAAAAGCTTTAAAGTCTGCAGAAAAAGGTTTGGAGATTTGGAAAAATACTGCTCCATGGCAAAGAGCCTACGTTCTTAGAAAAATTGCTGACCTAATGAGAGAGAGAAAAGATGTTCTCGCAAAATGGTTAACTCTTGAAGTAGGAAAACCTCTGACAGAAGCTGTAGGAGAAGTTGGTGGTGCAGCAGACATTTTTGAGTGGAATGCAGAAGAAACTAAAAGAATTTATGGTCAAACTCAACAAAGTAGATTTCCTGATACTAGAGTTCATGTTTATTATCAGCCTGTTGGAGTGGTGGCTGCTTTAGTTCCTTGGAATTTCCCAATAGTATTAGCTGCAAGAAAGATTTCTACTTCTTTAGCTGCTGGTTGTTCCGTTATTTGTAAACCAGATGTAATTACACCAGGAGCTGTAATGGAATTGGTAAATATGTGTAAAGAAGCTGGTGTACCAGATGGAGTAGTAAATCTTCTATCAGGAGATCCTGCTGAAATATCTAACGAATTATTGGAATCTGATATAATTAAAAAAGTTTCAATTACAGGGTCAACAAGAGTAGGTAAAATTATTTTAAAAAAAGCTGCAGACAAAGTTCAGAGAGTTACTATGGAACTAAGCGGACACTCTCCTTTTATTGTGTGTGAGGATGTGGATATGAATAAAGTTGCTGATATAGCAATTACTGGCAAGTTTAGAAATAATGGCCAGGTGTGTATTTCACCTAATAGATTTTATATCCAAGAAAATAGAAAAGATGAATTTGTTAGTGCTTTTATAGATAGAGCCAAAAAATTAAAAATTGGTAATGGTATGGATGAAGGTGTGGACTTAGGCCCTTTAAGTACCTCAAAGAGATTAGAAGAAATAGAAAAATTAGTTGAAACTACAAAACAAGAAGGCGCTCAAGTTTTAATGGGTGGAAAAAGACCATCAGGTTTCAATAAAGGATACTACTATGAACCAACAGTTTTTGATGATGTTAAAGATAATTATACAATTATGAAGGAAGAGCCTTTTGGTCCGTTAGTTCCAATTTTAACATTTAAAACTTTTGATGAAGTAATCGAAAGAGCAAATGATAATGACTTAGGTTTATGTAGCTATCTATACACGAATTCAATGGACAAAGCTCATATAGGTTCTGAAAAGTTGGAAACTGGATGTGTTGCAGTCAATACCGGAGTTGTGGCACTTGCTGAAGCACCATTTGGTGGAATAAAACAAACAGGTTATGGACGTGAGGGTGGCTCAGGAGCAATTAAAGATTATTTAAATGTAAAATATACTCACATGGGTTTAAAAATCTAATTGTGAGAAAAAACAAAATTAAACAAATGATGAAAGACGGTAAACCCGTCATAAATGGTTGGTGTGCAATACCAAGTACTGCATCTGCTGAAGCAATGGCTCATCAAGGTTGGGACTCTTTAACTGTAGATATGCAACATGGTTTAGTTGATTACAGTAACGCACTTCCAATGATGCAAACAATATCAACAACAGATGTAACTCCTTTAGCAAGAGTAAATTGGAACGAACCAGGTCAAATAATGAAAATTTTAGATGCAGGATGTTATGGAATTATATGCCCAATGGTAAGCAATAGAAAAGAGGCAGAAAATTTTGTTCAAGCTTGCATGTACCCACCTGATGGTTACAGAAGTTTTGGTCCTGTAAGGGGTTTAATATATGGTGGACCTGATTATGCAGATCACGCTAATGACGAAATACTAAAGTTAGCAATGATAGAAACAAAAGAGTCTTTGGAAAATCTTGATGAAATTATGTCTACGCCAGGTGTCGATGGTATTTATATCGGGCCAGCAGATTTAAGTTTAGCCATAGGTGAAAAGCCTGGTTTTGATAGACCAGAGTCTACAAAAGCTTATTCTGAAATTTTAAGAATTTTAGAGCACGCTAAAAAAAATAAAATTTTTGCTGGAATTCACAACGGTACTACAGAATATGCAGCCAATATGATTAAAAAAGGTTTTGATTTTGTAACTATAGCATCTGATTTAAGAGCTCTAAGTGCTGGCGCTAAAGCAACTGTTGACAAAATGAAGGGCTCTTTGTCAAAAAAAGAAGATAACGCTACTTATTAATCAAGCTGGTTTAAAAATTCCTCAAATTGTTTTTTTTCTAAATTAGATGATTGTTTTTTACCTGGAAATTTTCCATTCATTGAATCTTTTTTAAATGCCTTAAGAGCTTTTACTCTTTCTAATTTTATTTCGTTTCTTAATCTTAATAAATTTCCATACGCTTTGGAATGTCTTGGAGGATTTTCAGTATCACCACAGATATCTTCCATGAACAGATACATTACATCAGCATTTTTACCTGAACCCAATGAAACAGTAACTATATTTGTACGCTTTGAAATTTCACTCATCACATTTTCAGGTATAACTTCACACTCTGCAGAAAAAGCACCTGCATCTTCTAATCTTTTAAATTTTTGAAAAAGATCGTAAGCTTCATCAGCAGTTTTTCCTACAGCTCTTAACCCACCGATCCAAGTTGATTTTCGGGGAACTAAACCTAAATGACCCATTACCGGCACATCTTCATTAGCTAACATTTCAACTATGTCCATACTTCTCGGTGTCATTACTGCATCTGCACCGTTTTCTAATGCTTTAAAAGCACCACGCATAATATCCTCTTCGGTTACAAACTCATTCAACACTAAAGCAGCAGTTAAAAATAGATTTTTTGAACCTTCTCTTGCAGGAATTACATTTTTTGCATTTGAAATAATCATATCAAATCCTGCCTTTTCTGCTGCTTCAGCTTCTTCAACATTATTTGCAGTAACTTGTGTAAATTTTTTTTTTCCTTTAGCTGCTTTTAAATCTCCAACTGTCAAAGTTCTCTTTGCTGGTTTTGCTGCCCATGTATAAATATTCTTCATTTAATGCCTTTATAAAGAATATCTCTTCTATCAATAAACTCTTCAAAGGTTTTGATAGTAATTACTGAAGGTAAAATAAAAATAGATCTTTTATCTCTCTCATTTCTTATAATTCTAAAATAACCTTTTTTGATCGCTGTATCGATATAAACATTTGAAGTTAAATAAGATTTCTCAATAACTTTAAGTAATTGATTTTTTGTAATTGATTTATTTTTATAATAAGCAAGCATTACCATATGTAACATTATCCAATGTTGTGGGGTTAAGGAAAACCAATTCAGTAATTCATTAGCCAATCTTCCTTCAAAATCTCCAAGGGATATTTCAGCTAGTTGAATTCTTTTTTGAGTTAGTTTTGGAATTTTTTTTTGTTCTTCAAAGTGTTTAGGATACTTGAACTGTCTTTTCATTAGAATAAACTTAAACTCATTGACTTTTCTATTCAATACTATTTTTGCTCAATAGTTCTTTATAAATATTATTTACTCTGTGTACTTCAGCTGCAGTATTAAAATACCCTTCGTATTCAATTTCTGCAGGTGTTACATCAAAATGATAATGACCAGCGTCTCTGTTATGTTCGTAAGAATGGAAGTGTGTATGCTCACCAGATTCTCTTAAATTTAATTCTCCTCCAGTTGGATCACCAGTCCAAAGAACAGTATAACATTGTAATTTTGGTCCAACGGGCTCATAAAATTGAAGAAAATCTTTTACACATTTCATTTGTTTTGGATCGTAATACTCGTGTTTAATATCTTTATAATCAGGTTGGACGTGAGATCTTATTTTTCCATCTAGGACTCTAAAAACACCAGCAAGGGACATATGTTGATTTTCTTTAATTTTTAAATATTTTGATAAGGAAGATCTCATCGCTTGGGGTAAAGAACCTTGTTCTCCAGTTCTAACTTTGATTTTTATTTTAATAACTTTTCCTTTTTTTCCGTCAGTGTAATAAATATTACCAAGTCCACCATGTTTTTTTGCAGAATACTTTTCAACAATACATTTCTTTTCAGGACTTACTCTTGCTAATATTGATCTAGACTCGTCAGTTATCAAATTTTCATTAATTACTAATTCTCCACAATGACCGTCTGAACAAGTCATTGCACCTGATCCGGCTCCCAAGGCATAAGATTTTACAGAGTCAATCATTTTGGATATTTCTTGATAGTCAAACTCTGCTCCAATAAAATTTGGATCATGCATGTAAGGCTCTCCACCAACATCTATAATTTTTTGATTTCCACTTATTCCTTCTGATGGACAATCCCAATCTCTAAGATTTGGACAATCCACTACTTCAACTTCAACTGTTTTGAAATTTTCTGAAAGCCCTTTTCTTAATGCCTCTGAAATATCCTCTAATGAGTAATCTTTAAAAATTCCTTTTTCTATTTTTAATTGCATGATCAGAATAAGCTATAATTTATTTTGCATATTGTCTATAGATAATATATATAATTTCTATACATAAATAATTTTAATAAAGGTAACGATGATAAATAAAGATTTAAAAGTAGCTGTACTTGGTGCAGGAGCAATGGGTTGTTTATTTGGAGGATTGCTTGCTGAAAAAGGGCTTAATGTAATTTTGATTGATGTTTGGAAAGAGCATGTAGACGCAATTAACAAAGAAGGTTTAAAAATGGAAGGACATGGTGGAGATCGCGTCATCAAAGTGAAAGCTACCTCAGATCCATCATCGTTAGATAAAGTGGACGCAGTAATTGTTATGTGCAAAGCTACTGCTTTAGAGCCAGCATTAAAAAGTATTAAAAACATAATCGGAGATAAAACAGCATTCATGTCTTTCCAAAATGGTATTGGTCATGAAGCAATAATTCAAACTATTGTAGGTAATGAAAAGGTAATTGGAGGGACCACAACTCAAGCTTCAAACATATTAGGACCAGGACATATAATGAACCATGGTTCATTGCCATCTTGGATTGGAGAATATGAAGGAGGCATTACTGATAGAATTAAAGAAATAGCAGACACATTTACAGCTCATAATCTTGAAATGATTGCAGCAGAAGATGTGAAGAAAAGAAAATGGATGAAACTCTTCGCTTTAACTGCAATTGGGCCATTGTCTGCAATTTTTGATCTTCACCATACTGACTTATACATAAATAATAAAGCAAACGAAGTATCTCGAGACTTGGGTAAAGAAATAATTTTAGAGACAAGAGAAGTTGCACTTGCTGATGGTGTAGATGTTTCTGAAGATGAATGTTTATTTATGTTTAATAAAATTGTAGATTCTATGCAAACTAACAAGTCTTCGATGGCTTTTGATGTTCAATATAAAAGAAAAACTGAAATAGAATTTATTAGTGGTGCGGTTTCAAAAATAGGTAAAAAACATGGATTAAAGACACCTTTAAATGATCTTATGTATAAAATGATCAAAGTGAAAGAAGGTATGTACGGCTAAATGCTAAGTATAAATAAATTAAAAAAAATCAAAAGTAACTTTCCTGTTTTAGTTGGAGACAATGTTGTTTCCAAAAATATATGTAATTTATTAGTTAAAGAAATCAGTAACTCCAAAGCATTTGACGATATGATTATGGGAGGAAGAAGCAGAATTAACAAAGGTTCAAAAAATTTTAATTTATATATAAAAAATTCAGTAAACTCTGCGAAGCTTTTTAAACTATTCAATAGTAAATCTTTTTACAAAAAAATTGATAAGCTTTTTACAAAAAATTTTAAAGATGGATCATGGATCAATTTATATAAACCTGAAATTTTTAATCCTAAGAAGTTTACTATTAAAAAAAAATTAAATTCTAGTGAATTAAAAAAAATATTAGGTAACAATTATACTAATCCAAAAGTAAATTTAGACATAGATTTTTCAGTATCAAAAGGAGGATATAGATTAAGACCTCACAGAGATGACATAACAAGATTATTTAATTTCTTAATTTATTTAACTGATATTCCAAAAAAAAATGGTGGATCTCTTACAATTTATAAAAAAAAGACAAAAAAAAATATCAGAAAAAGTTTTAGAAGGTTTCCTAAAATTGATGAACTTGAGATAGTTAAGTCTTTTACACCAAAAAAAGGAACTATGGTTCTTTTTCAATCTACTCCAAATTCATATCACGGAGTGAATAGATTTATTGAAAAAAAATGTCCTAAAAGATTTTTTATTTATGGAAGTTATGCTTTAAACAAACCAGTCATTTGGAAATATAAAGATGCTACATATTATCCACATATAATTTATTCAAAATCAAAAATGTTAACCTCTTTTCATGATGCAAATTATTTAACTTCAAAACCAGGCCATTGATATTTTATTAATGATCTAATAAATTATAATTATGAAAAATAATTTTCAAAAAAAATTATACCAACAAGGTTTTTTAAAAATTAAAAATATACTTAGTTATAAAATAGATCTTCAGCCAATTTTAAACGATATGGAATTCGTGATGGATTGTCTGATTCAGAAAAATGCAAAAAAAAGTGACATTAACAAAATTCTAAAATTAGATTTTAGAAAAAAATATTCTTATATTTCAAAATTAAATATTCATGATTTAGATCAATACTTTAACACTAGATTGCCAAGAGATCATGTAAAAGAAGAAAGTGACTATTTTGCTACCCAGTCATTATGGAATTTGATTACCAATAAAAAAATTTTAGATGTTGTTGAAAAAATTTTGGGTAAAGAAATAATGTCTAATCCAGTACAAAATACTAGAATTAAACAGCCTGAAAAAAAATTACCTAAAGGATCAATTCATGATGGTTTGAGTGGAAGAACACCATGGCATCAAGACGCTGCTGTGCTTAATGCTAAGGGACAAAAATTAACTGACATGGTTACCGTCTGGATTCCTTTTACAAGAACCACAAAAAAAAATGGTTGCATGATAACTGTTAAAAAAATTAACAAAATGGGACTACTAAATCATATATCTGGTTATAGAGGTCAAGTTCAGGTAAAAAATAGTGAGCTTCTTGATAAAATGGAACATGTGCCTTTAGAGGCAGAAGTTGGAGATATCATTCTCTTACATAAGCACTCCATACACTGTTCTTTACCTAATAGATCAAATCATTTTAGAATAAGTGCAGATCTAAGATACAATGTTGCTGGACAACCTTCTGGTAGAGAACCACTTCCAAACTTTTATGTACGAAGTAAAAATAAAAAAAATATTAAAATTCAAAATTTTAAACAATGGTTAACACTTTGGGAAAAAGCAAAAGAAAAATGTATACCTAGAAAATATGCTTTTAAATATCCTCTTCCTACATTTAAAAACAATAAAAGAGATTTAAATAAATTATTAAATCTATAAAATAATATTTTTATAAAATTTAATTGCGTATATAAGAATTTATGAAGAAAATATTAATAATCCAAAATATAAATGAAAAAGGTCTTAACTTATTAGATCAACATCCAGATTATGTGTTTGAAGTTATAGAAGATATTAACGATCCTTCTCTAAAAGATAAAATTGTTGATTGTGACGGAGTTTCACTAAGAACAGGAAAGTTAACAGGTGAAATTATAAATCTTGGAAAGAAACTTAAGATCATTTCAAGACATGGTGTAGGTTATGACAATATAGATCTTCAGACTTGCAAAAAAAATAACATCACAATAGCAATTACGGCAACCGCAAATGCTGTTGCTGTGGCTGAACATGTGATGTTCATGCTCCTTAGTATTTCTAAAAGAAAAAATATGTATGACGATATTGTTAAAACTGGAAATTTTAATGATAGAAACAAGTTACCTAAAACCCAAGAAATATGGGGTAAAAACATTTTAATAGCTGGGTTTGGAAGAATTGGTCAATGTTTAATAAAACGTTGTTTGGGATTTGAAATGAATATTTTTGTTTATGATCCATTTATATCCTCAGAAAAAATTGAGTCTTTGGGTGGAAAAAAAGTTGAAGATTTAAAAGAAGCAGTAAAAACTATGGATGCTATATCATTACATATGCCTTTAAATAATGAGACAAAGAATATGATAAACTTAGATTTATTAAAAACTATGAAAAAAAATTGTATCATTATAAATGCAGCAAGAGGAGGAATGATAAACGAAAATGATCTTGATCAAGCTTTAAATGAAAGTTTAATATTTGGGGCTGGTTTAGATGTTTTTGAAACTGAGCCACCAAACAAAGACAATCCTCTATTAAAAAATGATAAAGTCTTTCTTAGTCCACACACTGCAGCATTTACAGAAGAATGCATGATAAGAATGGCAAAAGAAACTACTCAAAATATAATTGATTTTTTCGATGATAATTTAGAAAAAACAAAAATAGTAAAATTATAAAGTAATAATTAAACCAGTATCTTTACAAGCATTTGTAAGATAACTGTGTCCAATTTTGGCGTATTCTAATGGATTTGCTTTTGCTGGGTCCTGCTCAGCTTCGACTACAAGCCAACCTTCATAATTTATTTTTTTTAAAAAGTTTAACAAAGGTTTATAATCAATACACCCATCGCCAGGCACAGTAAACGCTCCATCTAAAAAGGCTTGTCTAAAACTAGAGTCATGACTTAATGATTTATATAAAACATTTTTTCTCATATCTTTACAGTGAACATGAATAATTCTTTCTTTAAAATTTTCAGCTACTTGTAACGAGTCACCACCTGCAAATAACATATGTCCGGTGTCTAAGATTAATTTTACATGGTCTGTTGTACTTTCTAAAAGTCTTTCAGTATCATTTTGGGTTTCTATGACAGTACCCATATGATGATGATAAGCCAAGGGCATGCCTTGATCTTCTAAAAATTTTCCCATTTCTGAAATTTTCTTGCAAAATTCATTCCACCCTTCTTTATCCATCTGAGGTCTGCTAGATAAAGACTTATCGGGATCACCCGCAATAGAATCTGAAACTTCAGCAAAAACTATACATGGAGCTTTACAGTCTTGAAAAAGTTTTAGTTGTTCCTGAATTTTACTAATCTCTTCTTTAACTGAATTTTTTCTTAAATTTGCTCCATACCATCCAGAACATAGATTTAAATTATATTTTTCAAGTAAAGGAATTAATTCTTTTGATTTTTTTGGAAATTTACCTCCTGACTCTATGCCTGAAAATCCTGCTTCACTTGCTTCAGACAAACATTGCTCAAGAGGAGTATCACCTCCTAGCTCCGGCATATCATCATTACTCCAAGCTATTGGTGCAATTCCTAGTTTGACTGACATATAATTAAGTAATATTTAAAATTTATTTATAAAATATAGAATATGATTTTTAATTAATTAATCAAAGTTTTATTTAATTTATTAATCTATTTTTATTTAATAAATTCTTTGTTGATTTTATTTTTTAATTCTGTTCTATATTATTATGATTAATTTTTCCTTACTTGGTGCAGGTCGAATTGGTAAAATGCATGCAAAAATTATTTCAGCTCATCCAAAAGCAAATTTAAAATATGTATATGATGTAAATTCAAAGTTTTCAGGCTTAGTAGCTAAATCATCAAAATGTAAACAAGCAAGTTCCCCTGAACAAGCTATTGTGTCAAAAGAGATAGATGCTGTCTTAATTGCATCTGCAACACCTACCCACACAAAGTTTATAACAATGTCTGCCAAAGCTGGAAAAGCAATATTTTGTGAAAAGCCAATCGATTTAGATATTAGGAAAGTGAATGAATGTTTTAAAAAAATTAAAAATACAAAAGTTCCAATTCAAATTGGGTTTAACAGAAGATTTGACAATAGTCATGCAAGAGCCCAACAAGCTAGAATGAAGAAAGAAATTGGAGAGCTAGAAATGGTTGTAATTACAAGCCGAGACCCTGAGCCTCCTGGTATAGATTATTTAAAGGCTGCAGGTGGATTTTTTAGAGATACAACAATTCATGATTTTGATTTAACAAGATTTATTTTAGGAAATGATCCAGTGGAAAAAATTTCAGCTTTTGGTGAAGCGCTATTTGACAAAAATGCCAAAAAGCAAAAAGATCATGATACAGCCATGTTTATATTAAAATCCAAAAAAGGTGTACTGATACATATAAATAATTCTAGAAGAGCAGTATATGGTTACGACCAACGAGTAGAAGTTTTTGGAAGTAAAGGCATGATTATATCAAATAATCAAACACCTAGTTCAGTTGAAAAATTTTCTGATAAAGCAACTAATGTAAAAGATCCAATTCATTTTTTCTTCATTGAAAGATACGAACAAGCTTATAGGGATCAATTTAATGAATTTATTAAATGTGTAGAGAACAAAACTAAACCTAAAGTTAATTTTGAGGATGGAAGAAATGCATTAATTATTGCAAATGCTGCTTACGAGTCATACAAAAGTGGTAGAGTAATAAATATAAAATTTTAATATGACGATATTGTCTTTAAAAAATATTGAAAAAAACTTTGGAGCTATTCAAGCCTTAACAGGAGTGAGTTTTGATATCAATGAAGCCGAAACTGTTGGTTTGATGGGTGATAATGGTGCAGGTAAATCTACATTGTTAAAGATTATTGCTGGAAATTTTAAACCCTCATCTGGAGAGATAGTCTTTGAAAATAATGAAGTTGATTTTGAAAAACCTATTGATGCAAGAAAATCTGGTATAGAAGTTGTTTATCAAGATTTAGCTCTTTGCAATCATTTAACAGCAGCTTCAAACGTCTTTTTAGGGCGAGAAATACAAAAAGGTATTTGGCCTTTTAAATACTTAGATTATCCAGCTATGTTTAAGAAATCGGCTGAATTATTTGAAGAGCTTAAATCAGAAACTCGTCCAAAAGACCTAGTTATGCAAATGTCAGGTGGTCAAAGACAAGCAGTAGCTATCGCAAGAACAAGACTGACGGATCCTAAATTAGTTTTAATGGATGAACCAACTGCTGCTATCAGTGTTAGGCAGGTTGCTGAAGTTTTAGATCTAATTAAGCGTTTAAAGGATCAAGGAATTGCAGTTTTGCTTATTAGCCATAGAATGCCAGATATTTTTGAAGTTTGTGAAAAGCTAGTAGTTTTAAGACGAGGTGAAAAAGTATGTGAAAAAAAAATTAAAGATTCATCTACTGAAGAAGCAACAGGTTTAATTACAGGAGCTATTGATAGAATATGAGTTCAAACAAATTTAATCAGGAAATTATATCTAAAACAGAAAAAACATTTTTTCAAAAACTTGTATCAGAACAATCTTTTTGGGTTTCAATAGCTTTATTGGGTATTTGTTTTATGATGTTTTTTGTTGAAGATGCTTTTTCAAGTAAAGATAATTTATTTAATATAACTAGAAATTTTTCATTTATTGGAATTATGGCGATCGGAATGACCTTCGTTATAATTACAGCTGGTATTGATTTATCAGTGGGATCTATAATGGGTGTTACAGGAGTTATTTGTGGATTATTTTTAGATGCACAATATTTGCCAGAATGGTATTCAAAAGCTGCATACTTTGAAGGTATTTATGTCTGGGTTGCAATATTTTTAGCTCTATTAGCAGGAGTAATAGTTGGGGCTGTGAATGGATATTTAATTGCTTATCTAAAATTATCACCATTCGTTGTAACTCTAGGAATGATGGCTATTGCAAGAAGTTTAGCTTTAGTAGTTTCTAATAACAAAATGTTTTATGAGTTTGGACCAAAAGATGAAATGTTTTATGAAATTGGTGGAGGGTCTATATTAGGCGTAGCTAACGCTACTTGGTTATTAATTTTACTGACAATTGTTATGGGGTTAGTTTTGAAATTTACTTCGTATGGAAGACATGTTTATGCAGTTGGTAGCAACAAAAAAGCAGCGGAGTTATCTGGAATTAACACTAGATGGATTGAAATGTCTGTCTATATGATAAGTGGATTATTTGCTGCAATCTCTGCAGTAATGATTGTAGGATGGATGGGTTCAGTTACGAATGCTTTAGGTTACACATATGAGTTAAGAGTTATAGCAGCAACAGTAATTGGTGGAGCAAACTTAATGGGAGGTGTTGGTGGAACCTTTGGTGCATTTATTGGAGCAGCGCTAATGGAGACAATTAGAAATAGTTTGTTGATGGCTGGAATTGACCCTTACTGGCAAGGTACATTCTTAGGTTTATTTATTGTTGGTGCAGTTTGGTTAGAAAAAGTAAAAAATAAAAAAAATTAAATTAAATTTTACTAATATAAATTAATTATTAACCTAAAATAGGTCTAAATTATTGTATATCGATCAACCTAAAGTTGAATATATTTAATTACCACTTGCATGAAAAACTCTGAGTAAATAGAATTAATATATAAATTAACCAACTAGAGAGAGATAAATATGAAAAAAACAATAGTAGCAATGTTAGCATTTGTTTTTATATCGATTTCTGGAATTTCATATGCAGAAAATAAAGTTTTTGCATTAGTTCCTAAAGCAATGAACAACCCTTTTTTTGATTTAGCAAGAGATGGTTGTAAAGTGGCTGAACAAGAAATTGGTGGAATAGAATGTCTATACATAGGTCCAGGTGAACATACTGAACAAGAACAAGTTCAAATTGTTCAAGATTTAATAGCAAAAGGTGTAGATGGAATTGCAGTAGCTTCTTCAAACGCTGCAGCTATGGCAAAAGCTGTTAAAGGTACTGATATACCAATTATTACATGGGACTCAGATCTTTTAAATAAAGATGCTGGTTTAAGAAAAGCGTATGTTGGAACAAAAAACTACGATATTGGAGTATATCTTGCTCAAATCGTTATGATGTTAAAACCTAACGGTGGAGAAATTTGTATTCAATCAGGTGGTGCTGCAGCAGCAAACCACAATGAGAGAATGTCGGGTATAAGAGATACAATCGCTGGAAGAGCTGATGGTGGAAAATATCCTAGTGCCGCTCTTAAAGGTGAAAACGGATGGACTGAAGCTTCAGGTTGTCCACTTTATACAAATGATGATTTCCCATTATCAGTTCAACAGATGGAAGACATCTTTGCGAAACATCCAAACTTGACTGCATTTGTTCCTACTGGTGGGTTCCCTCAGTTCGTATCAAAAGCATTTAGAAGAGTTGCTGAAAAACATGCAGATAGAATAAGTTCTATGAAAACTGCAGTTGTAATTGCTGATACACTTCCTATGCAAATGGAAGATTTAGATGCTGGAAGAACTCATGGTCAAGTAGGTCAACAACCTTACATGATGGGCTACAAAGCTATGTATGTTCTAAAAGATATTGTTGATGGCAAACCATTAAAGTTTGACAATACTTCTAACAATGCAATTTATACAGGTCTTGATGTTTGTATGAAACCAAACATTGGATCTTGTATTGCAGGTTAATACTCTTTAAACATTTTCTAAGCCCGGCTAGTTGTCGGGCTTAGTTTTTTAATAAATTCAAATTTATAATGAATAATTATATTTCAGAACAAACAAAACAATTCAAAGACAAAATAATTATAGTAACCGGAAGCACACAAGGAAGCGGAGCTGAGACCGCAAAACTGCTTGCGAGTAGAGGAGCTAAAGGAATTACTATATGTGGTCGAAATGAAGAAAAAGGAAATAAAGTAAAGAGTGAAATTGAAAATTTAGGTTCTAAATGTATTTATGTCAAAGCTGATTTAGAAAATTTAAATGAATGCAGAAAGATTGTTTCAGAAACTGATAAAAAATTTAATACTGTAGATAGTTTTATAAATGTAGCTGCTTTTACAGAGAGAGGTACGATTTTAAGTACTACAGAAGAGAATTATGACAAAAATTTTAATGTAAATGTAAAAGCTCCTCTTTTTATGATGCAAGAAGTTATTAAAATAATGATTAGAGACAAAAAAAAAGGAACAATAGCTCATATTTTATCAATGGCTGCATATAGTGGTATGCCATTTTTAACTGCTTATAGTTCATCTAAAGCAGCTCTTGCTGTGATGATAAAAAATGTAGCAAATTCTGTTTCTGGGCATCAAATAAGAGTTAATGGTGTTAATCTTGGTTGGACTGACACACCTGCAGAAACTATAATTCAAAAAAAATTTCATAATGCAGATGACAATTGGTTAGAAAAGGCAGAAAAAAAAGTTCCTTTTAAAAGATTAAATAAACCAATTGATGTTGCAAAAATTTTAGCATTCTTATGTTCAAATGAATCTGGAATTATGACGGGTAGTATAGTTGATTTTGATCAAACTATTGCTGGATGGCATTCATATAGTGCATATGAAACTAAAATATTAGATGATAGTATTTTAGGTGAATAAGTTGTTAACTTAATAAGTTAATGAAAATAATAGACTCGCATCAACACTTTTGGAACCCTTCTAGAGGTGATTATTTTTGGATGTCCAAAGATGATAAAATTCTATTTAGAAAATATGGTGTAAATGATCTTCTAAAAGAATCTAGTTCTACAGATTTACTTAAAACAGTTTTAGTCCAAGCAGCACCCTCTAATCAAGAAACAGAGTATATGCTTGGAATTGCTGATAGCACCGATTTGGTTGCAGGGGTTGTAGGGTGGATAAATTTTGAAAATATAAATCAAATTAATCAATTAAAAATTTTTTCTGAACATCCAAAACTAGTAAGTATTAGACCAATGATACAAGATATTAAGGATGTAGACTGGATGCTAAACAAAAATTTTAATAAAATATTTTATTCTTTAATTGATTTAGATATTTGTTTTGATGCATTAGGTTTTCCAGTTCATTTAGATAATTTTTATGAAATTGCAAAAACTTATGAAAATTTAAAAATTGTAGTTGATCATTTAATGAAACCTAAAATTTGTAAAAATGACAAAGATGAATTTAATAATTGGAAGAATAAAATCAGTAAACTCTCGGAACTAGATAATGTTTATTGTAAATTCTCTGGAATGGTCACAGAGGCTTGTGATAATTGGACTGAGGAAGATTTAAGACCTTATTATGAAGTTGTTTTAAATGCTTTTACAGATAAAAAAATTATGTGGGGTTCAGATTGGCCAGTTTGTAAATTAAGAACAGATTACAAAGGTTGGCTAAATTCTTCAAAAAACTTAACAAAAGATTTGAGTTTAAATGAAAAAGAAAATATATTTTATCATAACGTTATAAAATTCTATAAATTAAAAATTTAACCTATGAAAAAAAACAAAATTAAAAATACAGGTTTAGAAGTTACCGAATTATGTTTTGGTACTTCATCATTAGGAAGTATGCCTGATACATATGGTTATGAAGTTCCTGAGGAAAGAGCACAAGATACACTTAAGAGATTTTTTCAGGGCCCAGTAAATTTGCTTGATACATCCAGAAATTATGCACTGGGCGAAAGTGAAAAAAGAATTGGGAGAGCAATTAAAGAAAATGGTGGTTGGCCTAGTGATTTTATTTTATCGACAAAAATTGATAGAAATATGGAAACACTTGTTCTTGATAAAAGTCGTACAAGAGAATCTCTTGAAGAAAGTTTAAAAACGTTAAATGTAGATTCTGTTGATATTCTATTCCTACATGATCCAGAATATGTAAAAGATATTAATGATGTTACCAAGGAGAATGGTGCAATGGACGAACTTTTTAAAATTAAAGAAGAAGGTTTGGCAAAAGCAGTGGGATTAGCTATGGGAAAAGTAGACATAATGTTTCCATTACTTAAAAATTGGGATTTTGATGTCATGATAAATCACAACAGATTTACTTTACTAAATAGAGAAGCTGATAAAATGTATGATTATGCATTCAGTAAAAATATTGCAATTTTTAATGCTGCTCCCTATGCTGGTGGTGTTTTAGCTAAAGGTCCTGATAATTTTAAGAAGATAACCTATCAAGATGTATCTGAAGAAAAACTCGCTCCTGCAAGAGAGATAGAAAAAGTTTGTAAAAAACATAATATTGATATGGGAGCTGCTGCACTTCAATTCTCATTGAAAGATAAAAGGATTACATCTTCAATGTGTGGTGTTACTAGCATTGAGAGTATAGAAAAAAACTTAAAATGGGCAAACGCAGATATTTCAACTGAATTTTGGAATGAAATACTAAAACTTCCTTTTTCAAGCGTTGATCCTGAAGCAGAAAGAGTATTTACCCCAGGTTAAAATACCTCTCTAAATATTTAACAACAACATTAAATTATACGTTAGTTTCGTAACATTGATTTAATTAATTTTTAATATAATTACTTTTGATATGAAAAATATAAAACCGTTTGGTCCATCAATTGGAAAAACAAAAATATCTAAAAGGTTTTTAAATAAACTTAACCAGGAATTTGATAAAAAATCAGATCTCAAAAAAATTGATTATAGCTCAAAATTAGCCAGTCAAATAAAAAACGAAATTAAAATTTCAAATAACTTTATTAAAAAATACTTATTAAAAGAGCTTAGAAAAAATATTAAAAATTTTTTAGCTAACGAAAAAATTAAAAATATTAAAGAGATTAGAATATTAAATCTTTGGGTAGTAAGACAATTTAAAGGTGAATATAACCCTATTCATTATCATGAGGGAGATTTATCTGGTGTTGGATATTTAACTTTACCTAAAAATATGACCAAAAATATTTTAGTCAAAAATAAAAAACTTAAAACCAATGGAACTATAGATTTTATAAATGGACAAAAAGCATTTCTAAGTAATAGTATTTATAACCTAATTCCAAAAATTGGAGACCTAATAATATTTCCAAACTATCTGATGCATACCGCATATCCATTTAATATTAGTGGAGAAAGAAGATCTTTTTCTTTTAATGTAAAAATTATTTTTAAAAAATAATACATGAATAAAGATTTTTTTAAAAATATTAGAATTTTGGATGGTGGTATGGGGCAACAATTGCTTGCAAAAGGATTAATATCAAAAGGCACCTTATGGTCTGCTACTGCTAATTTAGATAAAAATTTTCATGATTTAGTTGTGGATGTTCACTTATCTTTTATAAATGCTGGATCTGAGGTCATACTTACTAATACCTTTGCGGCACGAAAAATTAGATTAATACAAAATAAAGTTGATGAACATTTTAAATATATAAATGAACAAGCTTGTCTATTGTCAATTAAAGCAAAAGAAAAATCTGGAAAAAATGTTTTTATTGCTGGTTGTTTGCCATGTCAAAATGATACTTATGTTGAGGATCAAAGAAATAGCAAAGAAGTAGAAAAAGCTT
The DNA here is from genome assembly GCA_902594635.1 of uncultured Pelagibacteraceae bacterium. Lineage (GTDB taxonomy): Bacteria > Pseudomonadota > Alphaproteobacteria > Pelagibacterales > Pelagibacteraceae > Pelagibacter. The sequence goes on along the minus strand of CACJMX010000001.1, from coordinate 604,597 downwards.
TTTATGAACAAGCAAAAATTATTGCTCCTTATGTAGATTTTTTATATTTAGATGTGATCTCAAGTGGAAGGGAAATTGATATAGCTTCAAACGTTGCAATTAAATTAAATAAACCTGTTCTAATAGGCATACATGTTAAAAAAAATAATTTACTCCCCTCTAATGAGAGTATTACTGAAGTTTTACAAAAATACAGAAATGGGAATTGGATTGGATTAATTACTGCATGTGTCTCTCCAAAAATTGCTGAAGAGTGCACATCTGAAATTAAAAAATTAAATATTCCTTTTGGCTTTAAGGCTAACCTTTGGAAAGTAGAAGAGCCAACACCAGTTCAAACATTTAATACAGCTAAACCACACGAAATTGGTACAAATCCAAACGTTACTCTTGGGAAAAGAGATAATAATTCAGCAAAGATGTTTTATGAATTTTCAAAAAGACTTGTTGAACAAGGGGCGACAATACTTGGAGGATGTTGTGAAACTACCCCAGAGGATATTAAAGAAATTGCTAAACTAAGATAATTTTTTTATATCCGCTCGTCGCACAAAGTAAATCCCTGTACAAACTGCAGTCAAAGAAATTAAAACTTTAATTGTAATTAATTCTTCTAAGAATATGTATCCTAGAATTATTCCAAAAATTGGAATTAAATAAGAAACTTGTGATTGAAAAATTAATCCATTTTCCTTTAGTATTTTAAATCTTAGTAACCATGCAATTCCTGTTGGAACAATCCCTAAATAAATAACAGATATTAAAGAATCCGTCCTAGGTGATACCTGCCATGGCTGTTCAATAAAGGATACTAATGGTAACAAAATTATTGTTGCCCAAATTAAAATTGATCCTGTTACATTTTCATTTTTTTTCTTACTAATTTTTAATGTTAAAACTCCACCAATTACATAACATGTGGATCCAAGCAAAATTAACAAAGCTGAAGTAAAATTGTTCTGATCAATTAAAAGATTGTCATAAAATAAGAAAATTATTCCTGAGAAACCTATTAAAATTCCAAATGTTTTAATTAAATTAAATTTTTCATTTTTCGTATAAAAATGACCTAATATTGTGGAACTCAATGGTGTTGTTGACATTAAAATTGCAGCTAAATTACTTTGAACAGATTTTACTCCGTAGGCAATTAAAAAAAATGGTGCAACCAAATTTATAAATCCTATCATTGCAAACCAATGCCAGTCTTTTGAAAAAGCCTCTATTTTTATTTTTTTATAATAGCAAAGAATAAGAACTGGAATTGCTCCAAAAAAAACTCTTAAAAAAGCAATAGTGACTGGACCAAATGAATAAGTTGCTATCTTAATATTAAAAAATGCAGATGCCCATATTAAAGATAATATAGTTAATAAAGTATAATCTATTAATTTTGGTTGCTTCATTCTGTTAAATCATCCACTTCTGCATTGGTTAATTTTTTTAATTCAAAAAAACTAATTCCAAAAATTGCATTTGGATGTCCTGCTGCAGCAAAAACTTTTGAAAATCTTTCTAAATTTTTATCCATATATATTTTTATTTTCACTAAATGACCTATGGGAGATACGCCTCCTATTGTGTAACCAGTAACTTGCTTAACCTCTTCTGGGTTTGCCATTGACACATCTTTTTCGTCCAGTTTTTTTTTTAACTTATTTAAAGAGCATCTTTTGTCTCCTGACACTAAACAAAGACAAAATTTGTCACCTATTTTAAAAAGTAGGCTTTTTACAATAGCACCAACATTGCAACCTAAAGCTGTAGCTGCATCATTTGCAGTCCTTGCTGTTTGTTCTAAAATGACAACATCTAGATTTGGATCAAAGTCTTTAAGAATTTTCTCCACTCTTTTAACTGTTTCTTTATCTAAAATGGAATTCACTTATTTGCTCTTATGATTAATAATATTGATTAAATACACTACTTATGTGAAAATTGCATAAGTGTTATTTATTAAATAAGCAATATTTATAAGAGTTTATTTGCTATTTAATGCACTGAAATTACATAGGAGATATAATGAGTGCAGAAAACGTTTTAAAATTTATTAAAGAAAAAGAAGCTGAATTCGTAGATTTAAGATTTACTGATCCTAGAGGAAAACTTCAACATTTAACAATGGACGCAACAATTGTTGATGCAGATATGTTAAATGAAGGTGTATTTTTTGATGGATCTTCTATTGCTGGTTGGAAAGCAATCAATGAATCTGACATGATTTTAAAACCAGATACTGCAAGAATGTTTATGGATCCATTTACTTCCCACAATACTGCAGTTTTATTTTGTGATATCTTAGATGCAATAAAAAAAGATCCTTATGAAAGAGATCCAAGAGGTGTTGCTAAAAAAGCTGAAGAATACTTAAAAGCTTCAGGTATAGGTGATAAAGCATTCTTTGGTCCAGAGCCAGAATTTTTTGTATTTGATGATGTAAGAATTAAAAACGATATGAATGAGTGTGGATTTAAAATTGATAGTAAAGAAGGTCCATATAACTCTGGAAAAGAATATGAAAGTGGAAATATGGGGCACAGACCTCCAATTAAAGGTGGATATTTCCCCGTACCACCAGTGGATAGTGAACAAGATATGCGTGGTGAATATCTTAAAAATTTAAAAGAAGTAGGAATTAAAGTTGAAAAACACCACCATGAAGTTGCTCCAAGTCAGCATGAGCTTGGAATGTATTTTGGAACTTTAGTAAATCAAGCAGATAATGTTCAGTTATATAAATATGTTGTTCAAATGGTAACTCACTCGTTTGGTAAAACTGCAACCTTTATGCCTAAGCCAGTGGCTGGAGATAATGGTTCTGGTATGCATATTCACCAATCAATTTGGAAAGGTGACACACCAGTTTTTTCTGGTGATGCTTACGCAGGATTATCTGAAACAGCTTTACATTATATTGGTGGAATTTTAAAACATGCAAAAGCTATTAATGCTTTTGCTAACTCTACTACGAATAGTTATAAAAGATTGATACCAGGTTTTGAGGCTCCAGTATTACTTGCATATTCTGCAAGAAATAGATCAGCTTCATGTAGAATTCCAATTACCTTAAGTAAAAAGGGTGCAAGATGTGAAATTAGGTTCCCAGATGCATCTGGTAATCCATATTTGACTTTTGCTGCAATGCTTATGGCTGGAATTGATGGTATTAAAAATAAAATTCACCCAGGTGAGTCTTTTGATAAAGATCTTTATGAATTACCACCAGAGGAAGTAAAAGCTATTCCAACAGTTTGTGGATCTTTAAGAGAAGCAATGGAAAGTTTAGATAAAGATAGAGAATTTTTAACTCAAGGTGGTGTGTTTACAGATGATCAAATTGATGCATACATCGCTCTTAAATTTGAAGAAATTCATAAATTTGAACATGCACCTCATCCAGTTGAATTTGAGATGTATTACAGCAGTTAGTAATTAGTTACTGCTTAGTTGTAGCTATTGTATCTTTGTTAATACCTTTTTTAACAACGTAGTCCTGTGTGCCGTTGGCACCAGTGTCTACTTCTTTTCTGAGGTCCTTGAAAAATGATTTCTCTTTCAAAGAATTTTTTAAGTTTTTAACAAGATTTTTAAACTCAAATGTATTCATTAATATGATTTATCCTAGATATGCAAATAATGCAAATCTGATATGCTCAAAATGGGATTGTTGGCCTATGATGTTTTAAATGACTCACCGCAGCCACAACGCTCGGTTTCATTAGGATTATTAAAAACAAAAGTTGAAGATAATTCCTCTTTCTTATAATCCATTTCAGTTCCTAATAGATACATAATAGCAGCAGAGTCTACGAATACCTTCACACCCTTATCTTCAATTATTTCATCATTTGGATTAACTTCTTTTGTATAATCCATAACATAAGACATTCCTGCGCAACCACCTGATTTAACTGATACTCTTACTCCAAGATAATCTTTTTCTGCATTAGCCATTATCTCTTTAATTCTTGATGCAGCGTTATCACTTAATTTAATTATTTGAGACATTATAAATTCAATTCCAATTTAGCTGCCTCAGACATCATGTCTTTCGTCCAAGGTGGATCCCATACCAATTCTAAATCAACTTCTTCAATCCCCTCAACTTGCATTGCACCCTCTTTTACTTCTTTAGGTAAACTTTCGGCTACAGGGCAATTTGGTGTTGTTAAAGTCATTTTAATTTTAGCAGATTTTTCATTTTCAACTACTATATCATAAATTAAACCCAATTCATAAATGTTAACAGGCAACTCAGGGTCATAAATTTTTCTTATTTCCTCTATGATTAGTTCTTTTTTTGACATAATTAATTCTCTGTTTTTACTTCTTCTTTTTTGTCATCAAATGCTGAAACCAAAGTATGCCATGAAAGTGTAGCACACTTTACTCTCATTGGATATTGTTTAACACCTGACAAGCACATTAATTTAGTTTTTTCATCTTCTTGTAAGTATTCTGATTTTAATTCTGGATTTTCTTTAATCATTCCTAAAAAATCTTCGACGATTTCTTTAGCTTCATTTTCATTTTTACCTTTAATTAGATCTGTCATGATTGAGGCTGACGCCATTGAAATAGCACAACCACTTCCTTCAAATGAAATATCTTCAACTATTTTTTGACCATTTAATTTTAAATAAACATGAACATTATCACCACATAAAGGATTGTTACCTTTTGCATCTTTATTAAAGTCATCTGTCTTTCCTAGATTTCTTGGATTTTTTCCATGCTCTAAAATTATTTCTTGATATAATTCTTTTAAATTCATTTTAAGTTAAATATTTTTTTACAGTTATTTATTGAATCATTTAATTTGTCTAGATCGTCTTTAGTATTATAAATTCCAACAGAAGCTCTTGCACTAGCAGGTATATTTAATTTATCATGTAAAATTTGGCAGCAATGATGTCCTGCTCTTATTGCAACTCCGTCTTCATCAAGTATAGTTGCAATATCGTGTGGATGAACACCTTCTAAAGTAAATGATAAAACTCCACCTTTATTTTTTGGACTACCAATCAATTTAACAGAATTGTTTTTTTGTAATAATTCTTGTCCATATTCAACTAAATCAGCTTCGTGTTGCATAATATTTTCTATACCAATGCTTTGCATAAACTTAATTGACTCGTCAAAGGCAATGACTTGAGCAGTTGCCATTGTTCCTGCTTCATATTTATTTGGTAATTCACCATAAGAAATACTATCTTTTTTAACTTCTCTGATCATTCCTCCTCCACCTTGATAAGGAGGTAGTTCCTCTAACCACTTTTTTTTACCGTATAAAACACCAAGTCCTGTTGGTCCGTACATTTTGTGACATGATATTGCATAAAAATCACAATCGAGATCTTGCATATCAAGTTTAAGATGTGGCGCACCCTGACAACCATCAATAACAACAATTATTCCTTTTGAATGTGCTAGATCGGTTATTTCTTTAACAGGCAATATTGCACCTGTAACATTTGACAAATGTGTAATTGCTATAACTTTAGTCTTAGGTGTTATTTTTTTTTCAATTTCCTCTAAAGAAACGTCACCATCTTCATTCATTTCTGCAAAATTAATTTTGATATTTTTTGATTTTCTTAAAAAATGCCATGGAACATAATTTGAATGATGCTCAAGTTCAGTGATTAAAATTTCATCCCCTTCGTTTAAATAATTTTGTCCTAAGGTATTTGCAACTAAATTTAATGCTTCAGTTGCACCTTTTGTAAAAACTATTTCATTTTTGTCTTTAGCGTTAATATATTTTTGAACAGAGGATCTTGTATTCTCATACAAATTTGTAGCTGCAACTGCAAGATAATGAACACTTCTTCCTACATTCGAAAACTGTTTGGTATAAAATTCATTAATTTTATCTGCAACAACTTTTGGTTTTTGTGAAGAGTTGGCACTATCAAGATAAACAAGATCATTATTTTGAATTTTTTCATCAAATATAGGAAATTCGTTTTTTATATTTTCTATTTTCATTCCTTGATTCCAATCATGTTTTTAATTAAATTTTTAATTTCTGAGTCTGTAATTTTTTCTACAACATCAAGTAAAAAACCATTTATTAAAAGTTCTCTTGCTTGATTATAATTTAAACCCCTAGACATTAAGTAAAATATAGATTCTTCATTGAGACTTCCTGAGGCTGAACCATGTGAACATTTAACATCATCTGCATAAATTTCTAATTCAGGTTTAGCATTAAATTCAGAATCTTTATTTAATAATATTGCTTTACTAAGCTGGTATCCATCTGTTTTTTGTGCATCAGAATTTACAAATATTTTTCCTTGATATGCTGCTTTAGAACTGTCTTCTAAAACACTCTTAATTAGTTGATAGCTTTTTGTATTCTCAGTTAAATGATTTACAGTTGTTCTTATTTCGTGATGTTTATTTTTATCAAGAGAGAAAATGCCATTCACAAAAGCTGATGAGTGTTCTCCTTTTAAATTACAATTAACTTCACTTTTAAAGAAATTTGATCCTGAAGATAAAATAAATGTCTCTGAAATTGTATTTTTATTTTGTTCAATATTATTAAAAGAATATTTAATATTTTTATTTTCTATTTTATCTATTTTATAATTTTTAAAAATTGCATTTTCTTTTAAATCAAAATTATAAAAAATATTTAAAAAATTTTTTTCAGATGTATCATTGAATAAGTCAATCAATCTTAAGGAGCTATCTTCTTGCAGCTCAAAATCTAATCTTAAATTAATGTTTTTGGACCAAATTTTAGAGTTTGTTGTATGGTAAATAATAAGTGGTTTTGATAGCTGATAACCCTTTTTAACGACTATTTTAAAGGATTTATTGGTAAAAGCACTATTTAGATCAGATAAAGAGTTATTGTTTTCAAATTTATTAATAATTTCTGACTGATCAATTATTTCTATTTGATCTTTTTTCTCATAATCAAAATCAATTTTTTCAATTCTGCCATTTATAAAGACTATTTTATTATGTACTAATCCATCTACAAATAAAGAAGTATCAACTTTGTTGGTAGATGTATAATCATTATAAAAACTTAATTCACCAATATTCTTATTAATTATCTGGTTAAGATCTGAGAATTTCCAATCTTCTTCTCTTCTATTTGGAAAACCTTTGTTTATAAAATTATCTAAAGAAAATTTTTTTATTTCAATATCTTTTTGAGATAAACTTAAATTTTTAATAGTATTGTCAAAATCTTTTTGTAATTGTTCTTTCATCTAATTAAAATTTTCGTATCCTTTTTTTTCAAGTTCTATAGCTAAATCAGGACCACCAGATTTAACAATCTTTCCATTGATTAAAACATGGACAAAGTCAGGCTTAATATAGTCAAGCAACCTTTGATAATGTGTAATTATTAAAAAAGAATTTTTTTCATTTCTTAGAGTATTTACGCCATCTGCAACAATTCTTAATGCGTCTATGTCTAGTCCTGAGTCTGTTTCATCGAGAATAGATAATTTTGGAGATAACATTGACATTTGTAAAATTTCATTTTTCTTCTTTTCTCCCCCAGAAAAACCAACATTTAATTGTCTATTTAATTTTTCCTCATCAAATTGAAGTTCTTTTGATTTTTCTTTTACAAGTTTTAAAAACTCTATCGCATCAAGCTCTTTTTCTCCTCTTGCTTTTCTAACTGCATTTAATGAAGTTTTTAAAAAAATATTAGTATTTACTCCAGGTATTTCTAATGGATATTGAAAAGCTAAAAAAATACCTTTATGAGCTCTCTCCTCTGTTTCAAGTTCAAATAAATCTTTTTCCTCGAAAAGAACTTCACCAGAAACCTCATATCCTTTCTTTCCTGATAAGATATTTGATAAAGTGCTTTTACCTGATCCGTTTGGACCCATTATGGCATGAACTTCACCAGGATTAACATTTAGTGAAAATCCTTTTAAAATTTCCTTGTTATCTATTTTTGCATTTAATTTATTTATTTTTAACATTATCCAACACTTCCCTCTAAACTGATCCCTACTAACTTTTGTGCTTCAACAGCAAATTCCATCGGTAGTTGTTGTAATACTTCCTTACAAAATCCATTTACAATTAATCCAACTGCCTCTTCGGCACTAAGCCCTCTTTGTTGGCAATAATGTAATTGTTCCTCACTTATTTTAGAGGTAGTGGCTTCATGAGCTATATTTGAATCTGAATTTTTATTTTTGATATAAGGAACTGTATGAGCACCACATTTGTTACCCATCAGTAAAGAGTCGCACTGAGTGTAATTATTTGAATTCGATGCTTTTGAGGAAATATCAACCAATCCTCTATAAGTCATATCTGAAAAGCCAGCACTTATTCCTTTTGATATAATTTTACTTTTTGTATTTTTTCCTAAATGGATCATTTTAGTTCCAGTATCAGCTTTTTGATGATTATTTGTAATGGCGATTGAATAAAATTCTCCAACAGAATTATCGCCTTTTAAAATGCAACTAGGATACTTCCAAGTGATTGCAGATCCAGTTTCGACTTGTGTCCAAGAAATTTTTGAATTCTTACCTTTGCACAATCCTCTTTTAGTAACAAAATTATATATTCCGCCTTTACCATCTTTATCACCTGGATACCAATTTTGAACTGTTGAATATTTTATTTCAGCATCATCAAGAGCAACTAATTCGACATTAGCAGCATGCAATTGATTTTCATCTCTCATAGGAGCTGTACAACCTTCTAAGTAGCTAACATAACTTCCTTTGTCAGCAATAATTAAAGTTCTTTCAAATTGACCTGTATTGGATGCGTTTATTCTAAAATAAGTTGAAAGTTCCATTGGGCATCTAACATCCTCTGGAATGTATACAAATGAACCATCAGTAAAAACTGCTGAGTTTAAAGTTGCAAAAAAATGATCAGTTAACGGAATCACTGAACCTAAATATTTTTTAACTAGTTCTGGATGATTTTGAATTGCCTCTGAAATTGGACAAAAAATGATACCTTGTTTTATTAATTCTTCTCTAAAAGTTGTTGCAACTGAAACTGAGTCAAAAACTGCATCAACTGCAATACCATTTAATCTTGCTTGTTCTTGAAGAGGGATACCTAACTTTTTATAAGTTTCTAAAAGTTTAGGATCTAATTCATCTAAACTTTTCGGTTTATCATCCATACTTTTAGGTGCAGAATAATAATATAAATCTTGATAATCTATATTTGGATATTTTGGTTTTTGCCAATTTGGTTCTTTTAGTTGCTTAAATCTTTCATAAGCTTTTAATCTAAATTCAAGCATCCATTGTGGTTCTTTTTTAATGTTAGAAATAAATTTAATTACCTCTTCATTTAAACCTTTTGGTGCTCTCGTATTTTCTATATCAGTAGAAAAACCATATTTATAATCTTTTAATTTGTCTATTTCCTTTTGTCTATTTTCCATCTTAATTAATCCGTTCTGAATTATTTTTTAATAAATCCTCTAAACTTTTTTTTTCAAAAAAACTATTAATATGAGTTTCTAATTCATCCCAAAGGTTATGGGTTACACATTTAGTTGCTTTTCCATTGCACCCCTTTTTTGACTCTTTTTTGCACTGAACAGTTTTAACTTTTTCGTCAACAGCATTAAAAATATTAGTAAGTTTTATTTCATTAGGTTTTTTTGATAAAACATATCCACCTTGAGTACCTCTGGTACTTTTTACAATTTGATTTTTTTTAAGCTTTGAAAAAATTTGTTCTAAATAATCTAAGGAAATTCCTTGTCGTAATGAAATATCACGCAAAGACACTGGATTAATAGTGTCGAACCTTGCAAGATCTACAAGTGCCATAACAGCGTATCTTCCTTTTGATGTTAGTTTCATTTTACCCTTTAAATAATGGCCTTTTTATACATACCTGACTAAAATGGTCAAGTTTAGACTACAAAAAAAAACTAACATATTGTCGCTCAGTTATGATAAACGTAACTTTTTTTTGAGAATAATAATCAATTGCGCTTATGGATAACAAAATTTTAGAAATATTTATTCCAGGTCCAGCTGGACGTCTTGAAGCTAAATATTTTAAAAGTAAAAAAAACACATCTCCTGTAGCGTTAGTATTGCAACCTCATCCTCAATACGGGGGAACCATGAATAATAAGGTTGTAGTAGATACATTTCACACATTTATGGAAAATGATTTTTCTGTTTGTAGAGTTAACTTTAGAGGTGTTGGAAAAAGTGATGGGGAATTTGATAATGGCCAAGGGGAACTAGCTGATGCAGCTGCTGCTTTGGACTGGTTAGAAAGAGAAAATTTTGATAATTCTCAATGTTGGGTATCTGGTTTTTCTTTTGGATCATTGATAGCTATGCAACTGTTAATGAGAAGACCTGAAATAAATAGATTTATAGCAATTTCACCTCAACCTAATGTTTATGATTTTTCTTTTTTATCACCATGTCCTACATCTGGAATGGTAATTTATGGAAAAAAAGATGAATTGGTTCCATTAGAGTATATTACAGAACTAGATAAAAGACTGAGTGCACAAAAAGGAATAAAAGTTGAATTTCATGCTGTAACTGATGCCAATCATTTTTTTTCTAAAACAGATAATGTATTAATTAAAAGTCTTGATAAATATATTAAAAAAGAGACAGCTCTTTATTAAAAATTTTTTACTAGTTTGCCGCCAACTGTAGGCTTTGCACATCCTGTAGTTTTTGGAAATGAAATAGGTAAATCCAAAAAAGATCTAATAGCTAAATATCCAAATGCCTGAGATTCAATATAATCACCATTGAAACCATAGTTATCTATATTATCTAAAATAAAATTGTATTTATTGTTAAGATTTTCTTTAATACAATCCATTAAAGCAATATTTTTTCTTCCTCCCCCTGAAATTAAGTATTTAATTTTACTATCAGTGCCTATATTTTCTATTCCTTTAGCTATTAGATAGCCTGTAAAGTTAGTTATTGTTGCGCAGCCATTTTCAAAAGTGAGACCTCTAGCAAATGAGTTGTCAAAATCTTTAATATCTAAAGATTTTGAATATGTATCTATGTTAAAATTTTCAATGATTTGATTAGTAATTAATTGATCAATTTTTCCTGCTTTTGATATATTTCCATTTTCATCAAATTTTTTATTAGAATTTTTTCTAACCCAGTCATCTATCAAACAATTCCCAGGCCCAATATCATGAGCGGTAATATTGTCTTCAAAATTACTGGCAATACTTATAATCTTAGTAAGATTTGTTATTCCTCCAATATTTATAAATCCTATCGGAAAACCTATTTTATATTTTTCATTCACAATATTGGATATGAGATAGTGAAATATTGGTGTTAAAGGGGCTCCTTGTCCTTCATTTTCAATATCTTTTTGTCTAAAGTCATAAATTACCTTTTTTTTTAATAGTTGAGACAGCAGCTTTCCGTCTCCAAGCTGTTTTGTAATTTTTTTTTGTGGCTCGTGAAATATAGTTTGGCCATGAAAACCAATTAGATCAATTTCATGCTTATATTTTAACAATATTTGATTTATTTTTTCTGCATGAAAAATTGTGATTTTTCTTTCTAGATTTCCCAATTGTTTAGAATATTTAAATAAATCATTCTCTACTAAAACTAAGTTTCTTAATCTAATTAACTCTACTTGTAGTTCGACATCATACTCAAAATACTTATCTAAAATGTTGTAAAATTGATATTGCCCATCAGATTGGATTATTGATATATCCACTCCATCCATTGAGGTTCCACTCATTAATCCTATAGATGTATATAATTTTTTTTTCATTGATATTCTTTTTATTAAAAATTTGTATATTGTAACTATAGACTTATGAATAAATTTTTAAAAGATTTTAAAGATCGTGGATATTTCTACCAATGTACTAGTGAGGATGAATTATCAAATTTACTAGATAAAGAGAAAATCAAAGCTTATATTGGTTTTGACTGTACCGCAGAGAGTTTACATGTTGGTAGCTTACTGCAAATAATGTGTTTGAGATTACTTCAAAAAAATGGACATCGTCCAATAGTTTTACTTGGTGGTGGAACTACAAGAATTGGTGACCCATCTGGAAAAGATAAAACTAGAAAAATTTTAAGTGAAGAAGAAATTGAAAAAAATATTTTAAATATTAAAAATATTCTTAAAAAATTTTTAGACGATGATGACCCAAGTACAAAACCAATATTTGTAAATAATTATTCTTGGTTAAAAAATTTGAATTATATATCTTTCCTAAGAGATATTGGAAAACACTTTACTATCAATAGGATGTTGACATTTGATAGTGTCAAATTGAGACTGGATAGAGAACAATCACTTAGTTATATGGAATTTAATTATATGATTTTGCAAGCATATGATTTTTTAGAATTAAATAAAACAGAAAATTGTGTTTTACAAATTGGTGGATCTGATCAATGGGGGAATATTGTAAACGGAGTTGAGCTTATTAAAAGATACTCTAATAATCAAACTTTTGGTTTAACTACTCCACTAATTACTTTAGCTACAGGTGCAAAAATGGGTAAGACAGAAAACGGTGCAGTTTGGTTAGATGAAAAATTTTTATCAGCTTATGATTACTGGCAATTTTGGAGAAATATTGATGACAGGGATGTGATTAAATTTATAAAAATGTTTACTGATCTTGATATTGTCGAGATAGAAAAATTAAAAAAAAATAACATAAATGAATTAAAAATTTTGCTTGCAAATAAAACTACCTCTTTGCTTCATGGCGAAAAGGCAGCGAAGAACTCAGAACAAGCAGCTAAAGAGGCATTTTCTGGAAATTCACTTGGTTCAAATTTACCTTCTGTAAATATATCATTAGAAAATGTTGATAAAAAAATTAACGTTTTAGATCTTATTTTACTGTCTAAATTAGAAAATTCTAAAAGTGAGATTAGAAGACTTATAAAAGGAAATGCGATAAAAATTAATGATAATACTATATCTGACGAAAAATTTATTATTGATCACAATCTTTTTAAAGAAAATTACCTCAAGTTATCTATAGGAAAAAAAAGACACATTAAAGTTGAGCTAAATTAATTTTTTTTAATTTTTTCTATAGTACGAGTTATAAATCTTGGAGTTAATGTCTTAATTGGATTTACAGTAGTTTCTAGCTTCTTAGGTGGCCCTTTAATCTTAAAACTTACTCCAAAAACCCCTTCTCCTGTTTTATCTCCAACCAAAATTTTCCCAAGAACTGGTATTGAACTAATTGTTTTATTAATAGTGGTTGCTGGCACAAGTGTCCCTCTTAGGCTAATTAGTTTATCATCCTCTACATATCCACTCATTAATATTGAAATTGCAGGACCAATTGCATAAATCTCATCAATTGTCATTAGATCTCCCTGATTTTTAAAATTCATTTCAAATTCATCAAATCTAATTCCTTCTCCTGATAAAATATCTGCAATTCCCTTTAGAGAAGCAAGAGTAAGAATTTTTGTTAAAACTGGTAATTCTTTCAATTTAAAATCATAAATATTAAGTTTAGATATAGAAATATTATCTTTTTTAGATGAATAGAAATCTAGATATCCTTCATCAAATCCTTTAATAAATTTATATCGTTCAACTAATGGTTTTGCTTTTGAGGAGTATAGTGTAGTTATTTTGTTATTTTCAGCATCACTATTGATTGAAAATGATATATTTTTTTTATCACCAAAAAGTGCAGATAAATTGGCATCTACAACACTATTATCTTTAATAAATAAATTTCCTTTTAAATCTGATACATAATTAACTTCATCTAAAGAAACTTCATCTAACTTTATATTTAAAGCAATATTATTTTGAAAAAAATTATTTCTTTTTTTATCATTACCTTTTAAAAGATTTGTAATTAAGGTATTTGCATTTAAACTAAATCCAATTATATCAAAATAGTCTTTTTTTATTTTTTTTATAGAATATTTGTTTAACTTATTCTCAGTGTCTAAATAATCAAACTCAACATAATCAACATTAATAATTGAATTATTCTTATTTAAGATAAGGTTACTTACTTCAATTTTATTTTTGTCTTCTAAAATAGTTAGATTATTTAAAGAAAGATTTTTATTTTGCTCATAATAACCATCAATTTTCAATTGGGTGTCTATTTTATTATTTTTTTTATAATTAAAAAAATTTACTTCAAAATCAGTTTTGTCTAAATTCAAATCTAAATCAAAATTAATTTTTTTATCTTTTGTTGATATTAAATATTTTATACTTTCAAATTCATCATCAACTTTTATTTTACCTTCGCCTGCTAAAGATAATTTTTTGTTATTATATTTAATATTTAATTTTTGGTTTTTTAAATTTATATTCTCATTAGCAGATGGGAAAAAAACACTAATAAAATCTTGTTTTTTTAAACTAATAGTATCTAAAGTTAAATTCGATTGAATATTATAACTTTGATCATTATTTTTGAAGATATAGTTAATTTTATTAAAATTTTCTTCTAATTTTATTTCTCCTTCCCCAATAATTGATAATAAATTTTTACTATACTGTAATTTTAACTTATGATTTTTTAAAACAATTTCCTCATTTATGTTCGAGAAAAAGTCTGAGATATAACTTTCTCTATTATATTTAAGCTGGTCTAAATCAATATTAGACTTAAGAAACATATTTTTTAATTTAAAATTTTTATTAACCTCAAAACTAAAACTATTATCTGAACTGAAAGTCGTGTTATCATAATTTAAATTTTTTAAATTTAATTTTAAAATTTTTAAGAAATTTTTTGATAAAGGAGCATTTTTATTTTTGACATTTCCATCAATGTAAAAAATATCTTCTTTTTGCTTAACGTTTAACCTGTTGGAAAAAAAATCGATTTTATTTGTCGCAAATTTTATTTCTTGGAATTTAGATTCTTGTTTCTTTAGATTAAATATAAAATTAATTTTTTCGTAACTATAATTATTTAATAATTGAATTTTTCCATCTTTTATTATGCCATTTATTTCATAGTCATCTTTAATTTTCCCGTTTTCGTCATAATTAATTTTTAAATCAAATATTACATGACCTTTTTTTATAATTTTTTCTAAAATAAATAATTCTGGACCTTTGTAAGCTGTCCTAGCAAATTTAATTAAATCACCTAGTGGTAATGATTTTGATCCTATTTCAAGATTTGATGAAACAAATTTATTTTTAATTATTGACGCAAGAGATACCTCTGTTCCTATATATTCTAATTCAAGTGGTTTATTATAATAATAAACAGTAGCACCAACTGTTTTGGCATTAAATTTTAATCTAAGTGGATCTAATTTAATTTTTATTTTTTTTAGATTTATTTGTAAATTTTTATTACTCTCATTAACTTTATTTTTTATCTGTTCATTAAAACTATCTGTTTCAATTCCAATAGTGCTTAAATAAATTATTGGTAAAAATATTAAAATTGTAGTTGCTATAAAAAGCTTTAATAAAAATTTTCTCATTTAATTTTATAGAGTGATTGTTCTAAAAATTCATCCAGATCACCATCTAAAATTTTGTCCGGACTAGTACTTTCAAAATTTGTTCTGTTATCTTTAACTAATCTGTAAGGTTGTAACACATAGGATCTTATTTGGTGGCCCCAACCAATTTCAGATTTTGAGTTTTCGGTATTTTGATTTTGTTCCTCTCTTTTCTTAATTTCATGGTCGTACAATCTGGCTTTTAACATATTCATGCATGTCTCTTTATTTTTATGTTGAGACCTCTCATTTTGACACTGAACAACAATTTTGGAAGGTAAATGGGTAATTCTTACAGCGCTATCAGTAGTGTTTACATGTTGGCCACCTGCTCCACTAGATCGATAAGTGTCTATTCTTAAATCTTTTTCTGAAATTTCTATATTAATATTTTCGTCAACAACTGGATATATCCAGATACTTGCAAAACTAGTATGCCTTCTTGCACCTGAGTCGAATGGAGATATTCTAACCAAACGATGAATACCAGACTCTTTTTTAAGCCAACCAAAAACATAATCTCCTTCTATCTTTATTGTTGCTGACTTAATTCCAGCCTCTTCTCCTCTATGTTCACTTATTAAGTTAGATTTAAAATTCTTTTTATCAGACCATTTTAAATACATTCGTCTCAACATATCAGCCCAATCTTGACTCTCTGTACCTCCAGCGCCTGCATGAATCTCAATGTAGCAATCTAATGGATCGGCTTCGCTCGATAAAAAACATTTGATTTCACTTTTTTTTATTTCCGATCTCAGTTGTTTAATATTCTGTATAATTTCACCTTGAATATCCGAATTGTTTTCCTCCAAAGCTAATTCATTTAAATCTTTAAAATCATTTAATTTTTCAACAGATGAATTTAAAGAATTTATTAAATCCTCAAAAAATTTCTTTTCTTTAACTACTTTTTGAGAATTACTTTTATCTTGCCAGAAATTAACTTCTAGCATTTTTGTATTTAGGGACTGAAGTTTTGAATAAATATTATTATTTTCAAAGATACTCCTTAATTCTTTGATTTATTTTATCTATTTCTTCTTTATAATTTTGAAAATTATCATTCATTAATAAAACTTTAGTATATTATTGCTATCTAATCTATCTGTATTTGAGTAAAGAACTTTTCCATTAACCACTTTTTCTTTTTTAAAGACCTCTATGATTGTATTTTTTGTGGAAAATTTAGCCTTTTGCCCTGTTTTAGGATCTACTACCATCATAATTGTATCTTTGGCTGCCTTAAAGGGTCTGGCATCTGATTTTTTTACAGCTTGCTTAATAAAATCTTTAAAAATTGGTAGTGAGGTTTTTGAACCAGTTTCATATTTTCCAAGAGGTGAAGGGCTATCTGAGCCGACATAAACACCCACTAATAAGTTTGAGGTAAAGCCAATAAACCAAGTATCTGTGTTTTTGTTTGTTGTTCCAGTTTTGCCAGCAATATTTAAGTTCAAGTCTCTTAGTTTTTTTCCTGTACCTCTCTGAACTACACCTTCAAGAATTGAGGTCATTTGATATGCGGTTTCAGGTGAAAAAATTTGCTTATAGTTATTTTGAATTTTTGGATAATCGTTACTCAAGTAGGAAATTTGGTCACAATCTATACACTGTCTCAAGTTATTGTTGTATATAGTATTACCTTCACTATCTTGAATTCTATCAATTAGTATTGGCTCAACAAGTTTTCCACCATTTACAAAAGCTGAATAAGCTGATGTTAAATTTATAAGGGTAGTCTCAGCAGAACCTAATGATATAGACAATAATTCCTCTGGATTTTCATAAATTTTAAGATCTTTTGAAAAATTTACAATTCTTTCAATGCCAAGATCTTGAGCAATTCGTACAGTCATTAGATTTCTAGATTTTTCCAGTCCAGTTCGAAGTGTAGATGGGCCATAAAATTTTTTTCCATAATTTTCAGGTTTCCACATCTTTAGATCGTCACCTTGATCTAAAACTAAAGGTGCATCTAATACTAACGATGTTGGAGTATAATTATTTTCTAATGCCAATGCATAAACAAATGGTTTAAAAGCAGAACCTGGCTGTCTTTTCGCTTGAGTCGCTCTATTAAATTCACTTTTTTTAAAACTAAATCCACCACTAAGTGCCAAAATCCTTCCAGTAAAAGGATCCATAACGACAATTCCTCCGTTAATTTTGGGTAATTGTTGTAAACTAAATTTTTTATCACTTATTTTTTTCACATATATAATGTCACCTGTTTGCAATAAATTTTTAAATTCTTTTTTGGTCCAAGAAATATCTTTGTATTTAATAACACCTTGAATTTTATCCTCTGTCTCAATTTCTGCTGAGAATTTATTTATTTTTTTTACTATTGCTAATGACCAACCAATTGACTTTTCTAAATAAAACTTTTTTAAATCTTTATTCCAATTACTATTATAAATCTTGTTAGTTAATGGTCCTCTCCAACCTTTTCTTTGATCATATGAAACTAATCCATCTCTTAAGGAGTTTGTAGCAATTTTTTGAAACTCTAAATTGATGGGTGTATTTATATTGAGCCCTTGTTTGTATACTTTATCATAGGTAAAGTTTTCGATTACATTTTTTCTTACATCCTCAATAAAATATTGTGCATCTTCTAAATAAATTTTCTTATTTTTATTTAATATAATTTCTTTATTTTTTAATTTCTCATACCACTCAGAAGTTATATAATTATTATCTAATAAATTTTTTAAAACTAGATTTCTTCTATATTTTGCAACTTCAATATCTTTATATGGATTATACCTACTTGGAGCCTTAGGTAATGCGGCTAGCAATGCAGCTTCTGAATAGTTTATGTCTCTAATTGATTTATCAAAATATTCCAAGCTTGCAGCTGCTATTCCATAAGCTCCACTTCCTAAATATATTTGATTTAAGTATAATTCCAAAATTCTTTCTTTAGAAAGTGCTCTTTCAATCCTAAAGGCCAAAATTGCTTCTTTAATTTTTCTATTAATACTTACTTCATTTGTTAATAAAAAATTTTTAGCGACTTGTTGTGTTATTGTTGAGGCACCCTCTAATCGCTCAGAGGAAATAATGTTTGATATATTGTTAATTACTGCTCTCAATACTCCTTTAGCATCTACACCCGGATGCGAAAAAAAATTTTTATCTTCTGCAGATAGAAATGCATTTATTATATTTTTAGGGATTGAGCTGTAAGGCACAAATACTCTTTTTTCCTGAGAAAAGTCTGCAACAAGCTCTCCTTCTCCTGAGTAAACCTTGCTTGAAACCGGTGGTTTGTAATTTTTTAAAAATTTATAATCAGGAATATCATTTGAATAAGTCCACAAGACACCAACTATCAAAACACTAGTTAAAAGAACTATAGATATAGAAATAAGAAGAATATTCTTTAAAAACTTATGCATTTTAATTCCATTATATCTTGTAATTTGTTAAAGATAAGGCACAAGAATTTAACAAAATTTATTTAAACCTAGAAAATTTAATGAAATCAACAATTAAAATATTATGGAAAAAAATTTATATATCGATGCTTCGCATCCAAATGAAACTAGAGTTGTTCTTAAATCTGACGAAAATATTGAAGATTACGAATACGAAGGTTTAAAGAATAACCTAATAAAAAATAATATTTATTTAGGTAAAGTAAGTAGAATTGAACCGTCTCTTCAGGCAGCTTTTGTTGACTTTGGAAGAGATAGACATGGCTTTCTGTCTTTTAATGACATCCAATCGGATTATTATCAAATACCAAAGGCTGATTTAGATAAAATTAAAGAGGAAGAAGAGAAAGCTAGAGAAGAACTTTCAAAACAAGTTGAGGCTAAAGAAGAAGAAAACATCGCTGAGGGAAAATTAGAGATAGATGATCCTATTGAAAAAGAAATAGAAAATCAGACAGAAAATAAAGAAATTAAAGACGAAAAGAATATTACTGAAGAAGAAAAAGAAAAAAAGAAAGAAAATAAGTTTAGGTTTAAAAGATACAAAATTCAGGAAGTTATAAAACCAAATCAGGTTATACTTGTTCAAGTTATTAAAGATGAAAGAGGTCAAAAAGGAGCTGCTCTTAGTACTTTCATTTCTATTGCTGGAAAATATATAGTTTTAATGCCGAATACCCCAAAAGGCGGAGGTATTTCGAGAAAAATCTTTAATCCTGCTGATAGAAAAAAAATAAGAACAATTTTAAATGAAATCGAAATTCCAAAAGAAATGGGATTAATCGTTAGAACGGCAGGTAGTAATAAAACTAAAAATGAAATCAATAATGATTTAACAACTCTCATAAAAACTTGGAGTCAAATCAAAGATAATGCAATTAATTCTATTGCTCCATCACTTATTCATCAAGAAAGTGAAATTATTAAAAGAACTTTAAGAGACATGTTTGATGATAATACCAAAAATATAATTGTAGAGGGTACAGATGGTTATAAGAAGGCACAGTCTTTTATGAAAACGATGATGCCATCTAGTGTTAAAAAAGTAAAAAAATATAGAGGTAAAGTACCTCTATTCATTGAGGAAAATATTGAGCAAAAATTAAATCAAATCTTTGACTCTGAAATTAAACTTAAATCAGGAGGTTATTTAGTTATTAACCCAACTGAAGCATTAGTATCCATAGATATAAACTCAGGAAGCTCCATAAAAGGTAAAAATGTTGAAAGCACTGCGTTAGATACAAACATCGAAGCAGCAGAGGAAATTGCAAGACAAATTAAAATAAGAGATTTATCTGGTTTAATTATAATAGATTTTATTGACATGTTAAGTTACGGAAACAGACGATTGGTTGAGAGAAAACTAAAAGAAAAATGCAGGTCAGATAGGGCAAGAATACAGATAGGCAAAATAAGTAACTTTGGTCTTTTAGAAATGTCTAGGCAAAGATTAAGAGAAAGTGCCATTAAATGGAAAGTTACTTTAACGGACGAATCGTTTGCACAAAAACTGCTTAAAATTGTTGAATTAAAAGCAGTTTTAAGCAAAGCAAAATTTGTAGAATTAAAAGTTTGTAAAAAAATTTCTGATTTTTTAAAAGAAAACTTTGTTAATGATTTAACTTATTTTGAAAAAAAAAATAAAATGAAACTAGATATAATCAGCGATAATTCATTGATAATTCCTGAATATATTATAAATGTTCAAAACAAGTCTAAAAAAACTATAGAATTAGTTGAGTATTATGAAAAACTTAAAAATTTAGAATTACAAAACAAAGAAGATAAAATAATCAAAAATAAAGAAAAAAAAAGTTATAAAAAAACTTACAAAAAAAAAAGATTTTATAAAAAATCTAAATAATTCCTTCGGTTGGAGACGAAGGGTTTCCCATTAATGTTTTAGAAATTCTACCTGAGCAGTAAGATTGTCTTCCAGCTACAACTGCATTTTTAAAAGCTAATGCCATTTCAAATGGTTTTTTTGCTTTTGCTATTGCTGTATTTACTAAGACACCATCACAACCAAGCTCCATTGCAATTGTTGCATCTGATGCTTGACCTAAACCCGCATCGATAATAACGGGAAGTTTAGTTTGCTTTCGAATAATTTGAATATTAATTTTATTTAATATTCCTAATCCAGAGCCAATCGGTGCCGCTAAAGGCATAATTGCATCTGCCCCAGAGTTTTCTAAACGTTTTGCCATTAAAGGATCATCATTACAATAAACCATAACTCTAAACCCTTCCTTTGCAAGGACCTCTGTTGTTTTTAAGGTTTCAATCATGTCTGGAAATAAATTCGTTTTATCACCTAAAACCTCTAGCTTGACCAGCTTCCATCCTCCAATTTCTCTTGCTAATCTTAGTGTTCTTAAAGCATCTTTTGAGTTGAAACAGCCTGCTGTGTTTGGAAGATATGTAATTTTTTTTGGATCAATGTAATCCATTAGAAGTGGTTTATTTTTATTTGAAATATTCACGCGTCTTACAGCAACTGTAACAATTTCTGCACCAGAAAATTTTATTGCATTTGCACATTCTGCCATGCTTTTGTATTTCCCAGTCCCAACTATTAACCTTGAATCAAATTTTTTTTTTGCAATTATTAATTTATCTTTTTTCAAACTATCCTCCTCCAATAAAATGAACTATTTCAATTTTATCATCTTTTTTTAATTTTATATTGCTAGATCTTTTTTTATCAATAATTTCTTGGTTTAATTCAATTGCTACTTTTTTTATTGGAATATTAAGATTTTTTAGAAGATTAGACAATTTTGAGTTATTCAAAACTGTTTTAAATTTACCATTTACTTTAATTTTTATTTTTTTCATCGTATATAAGTGCTGAATGACTAATAAAATAATTATTATTAATGGTCCAAATCTTAATCTATTAGGTGAAAGAGAACAATCACAATATGGATCAGATACATTTGAGGAATTAAGAGAAAAATGCTTAAAAAAATCAAAAGAAATTGGTTTAGAGGTAAACTTTACACAATCAAATTTAGAAGGTGAAATAGTAAATATTATTCAAGAAGCTAGAAAAGAATACACAGGAATGATAATTAATGCAGCAGGGTTTACACATACATCAGTAGCAATTAGAGATGCTCTTAGTCTATTCAAAAAACCAATAATCGAATTACACATATCTAATATTTATAAAAGAGAAGAGTTTAGACACAAATCTTTAATAAGTGATATAGCAACTGGTGGTATTTTTGGTTTAGGTACTGAAGGTTATATTTTAGCCATAATTTCTATACAAAAGATCATAGAAAATGAAAATTGATAAAAAAATTATTAAAGAATTAAACGAATATTTAGAAGAGTTTAATCTCACTGAAATTGAAATCACTGAAAAAGACACTAAAATTAAAGTCTCAAAAAATACAGGATCTAACATTAATCATCCTTCTGTGGTTCCTTACAATTCGCCAACTGAAAAAAGTATTTCAGAAAATAATCAAAATATTAAAAATGGTATTGAAATTACATCTCCAATAATCGGTACTGCTTACCATGCGTCTGAACCAGGTGCAAAAAAATTTATTGAAGTAGGTAAAAAAATTAAAAAAGGTGACACAATAATGATTGTTGAAGCAATGAAGACAATGAATCATGTGCCCTCCTCAGCTGACGGAGTTGTAAAAGAAATATGTATCGATGATGGCCAACCAGTTGAATTTGGTCAAACTCTTATCGTTTTAGAATAAATAATGTTTAAAAAAATTTTAATTGCTAACCGTGGGGAAATTGCGGTTAGAATTATTAGAGCATGTAAAGAATGGGGAATATCAACTGTTGCCGTTCATTCAGATGTTGATCGAGACAGTATGCACGTTAGACTTGCTGATGAGAGTGTTTGTATAGGATCCCACCAACCACAAAACAGTTATCTAAATATTCCCGCATTAATGTCTGCTATAGAGCTAACTAATGCTGAAGCTGTTCATCCTGGTTATGGTTTTCTCTCAGAAAATGCAAATTTTGCAAAAATATTAGAGGAAAATAAAATTACATTTATTGGAGCTTCTTCTCAATTAATTGCGATGATGGGCGATAAAATTCAAGCAAAAAAAATTGCAAAAGAGAATGGATTACCTGTTATTGAAGGTTCTGAGGGCGGTGTAAAAGATATAGCTCAAGCTAAGGAACTTTGTAAAAAAATCGGTTTTCCTGTTTTAATTAAAGCCTCAGGTGGAGGTGGTGGAAAAGGTATGAAAATCGTTTACAAAGAAGAGGAATTTGAAACATTATTTTCTACTGCTAAATCAGAAGCACAAAAATATTTTGGAAATGATGAAGTTTACATTGAAAAATTTTTTCAAAATCCTAGGCATATTGAAGTACAGATTTTAGCTGGTAAGAACCGAGTTGTGCATCTTCATGAAAGAGATTGTTCAGTACAAAGAAGACATCAAAAACTAATTGAGGAGACACCTAGTCCAGTTTTAAATAACGAAGTTAGAAAAGATCTTTTTGAAAAAACAGTGAATATGGTTGAAAAAATTGGTTATATGGGTGCTGGGACAGTCGAATTTATATATGAAGGTGGTAAATTCTATTTTCTTGAGATGAATACTAGGGTTCAAGTAGAACATCCAGTAACAGAGATGGTTACAGGCATTGATATTATCAAAGAACAAATTTGGATTGCGTTCTCAGGTGAGACAGCATTAGAGCAAACTGACATTAATCCAAGAGGACATGCGATTGAATGTAGAATTAACGCTGAAGATGCGAGTAAAAACTTCCAACCTTCTCCAGGAACTATTGGGATGTGTCATCAACCTTCTGGTTTTAGAACAAGAGTAGATGGAGCAATATACCAAGGCTATAAAGTAACTCCTTATTACGACAGCATGATTTGTAAGTTAATTTGTCATGGCCGAAATAGATCAGAAGCAATTCAAAGAATGAATAGATCTTTAGATGAATTTGTAATTGAAGGGATCACAACAACTATTCCTTTACATAAAAAACTGTTAAACCATAAAAAATTTATCGAGTCTGACTTCAATGTAGGATGGATAGATAAAGAAAAAATTATTTAATAACAGTTTACAAGCCAAATATCATAAACTGGATGGTCAAATGGAGTTATTGATGGGCTTGAAGAAAACATCCATCCATTAAAAACAAAAACTTCATCATTATTTGAATTATAAAGGTCTGTAACTTGTATGTAAGCAGTAATTTCAGGGTTGTCGTCAAATTCTGAATTTTTACATTTTAAACTTTTTATTGATAAGTCTTTAAATGCCACTAGATCTCCATTTTTTAATTTCAAAAGTGTATTTTTGGAGCTTATTTTGTCTAAAATTTTAATATCTGTGTAAGTACCCTCCAAGTTACTTTGCGAAAATGCAAATGAAAATAAAGAAAAATAAACAAAAATTATTAAGTTTAATTTAAGATTATTCTTTCCAGCTTTTATATTTTTTTTTAGCTCCATCTTTATTTTTATTGGGATAGTATGCTTGATCAGTACCTGTCAAATTAGATTGATGAGGTTTTTGCCATTCATATTTTTCAAGAATATGTTTTTTTTCTATTTTGTTAGGAGTAAAATGCATCCATGAATACCACTCAACTGGAATTTTTGATGCATCAATTGTATCAGTATATACAACCCACCTCTTCCCTTTTTTACTTTGATAGTATTTGTTGCCTAGCTCATCTGTTCCAACAAGTTTTCCAAAAAAAATAGTTTTCAACCTTGTTCCAAATGTATCTTGATTCCACCAAATGAAAATTTTTTTTAAAAGTGTCAACATTTTTATTTTTTATTTTTTCAATTAAAAATTGTAAAATTTAAATTAGACTAAAATTTGAATAAGTATATAAATTAAATGATTCATTATTCAAATTAATTTTAAATTGAGGTCAAATGGCAAAATATCTGGTTGAAACATATTATACGTGCACATTCAAAGTCAATCATTACTTAGATGATATAAATGAAACAGAATTAAAAAATTTAGAAAAAAGAGATGACGGGAAATTCGAAGTTTTAGATGTAAAATTGGATAATAGAAAAACAAAAAGTCTTGACCCTAAAAATAATAAAATTGTAGATAATAAAAATGTTGAAATATTAAACAATTCAGAAAAGTTAAATCCAATTAGCAAAGAAAACATAGTAACAAATCTTAATAAAGTCTCAGAAAGAGGTGGGAAAAGATTTGGTATGCCTGATCGAAGAAAAGGATATATCCAGAAGGCTACAATTGGAGATCATAAGGTCTATCTACATACAGGGGAATATGAAGATGGAAAAATTGGAGAAATATTTATTGATACGAGCAAAGAAGGTGAACTAGTAAAAGCATTAATGAATAATTTTGCAATTGCAGTTTCTCTTGGGCTTCAATATGGGGTGCCTTTAGATGAGTTTATTAGTGCATTTGTTGGAACAAAATTTGAGCCATCAGGTAAGGTTTTAGGAAATGATAGAATCATGAGTGCTACATCTATTTTAGATTATATATTTAGGGAGCTAGCAATTTCTTATCAAAATAGAGAGGATCTAGCTCATACACCCTCTATTGGTGGAAACGACACAAGTGGTTCAGATGATCAAAACTCAGAAGATCAAAATCAACTACTAAAAATTGTTAAAGACATTACAAGCAAAGGATTTGTAAGAAACAATTACAAAAAGAATTTAGTGGATCTATCTGATGTTAAAATTAGCTTAAAGGGAAAAAAATAATTTTTAATTCTTGGTTTTTATTGAGAGATTTAATTCTTTCAATTGGTCTTGATTAATCTCTGATGGTGCGTTCATCATTAAATCTTGAGCGTTTTGGTTCATTGGAAACATAGTAACTTCTCTTATATTTTTTTCATTTGCTAAAAGCATGACAATTCTATCTATACCTGGTGCAATTCCGCCATGTGGTGGTGCACCATAACTTAATGCGTTAATCATCCCACTAAATTTTTCATCTACCTCTGCTTTATTATAACCTGCAATTGAAAAGAGTTTATACATAAGATCAGGTTTATGATTTCTTATTGCACCAGAAGATAACTCTATTCCATTACAAACTATATCATATTGGTAAGCAAGAATATCAAGAGGATTTTCAAAATCTTTATCTTTTAATTCACCTTGCGGCATTGAAAATGGGTTATGACTAAACTTAATCTTATTTGTTAATTCATCTTTTTCAAACATAGGGTAGTCAACTATCCAACAGAAAGCAAAAGTATTATCATCAATTAAATCTAAATCTTTCGCAATTTTATCTCTCGCTAGTGCAGTTATTTTTTCTAATTCATTTTGCTTTCCACATGCTAAAAAAATACTATCCCCTACCTTAGATTTAGTGATTTTCATTATTTCTAAGAGTGCTTCTTCAGAAAAAAATTTTCCCACTGGTCCTTTGGCTGAAATTTTATTTTCTTTTTCAAAAGTAAAGTATGCTAATCCAGAAGCACCTTGGTCTTTAGCCCATTTATCAATGTTATCAAAAAAACTTCTAGGTTTATCTTTTGTATCTTTGGTAGTAATAGATCTAACTTTAGATCCAGATTTTACTAATTTTTTAAAAATATCAAATGAAACATCCTCTCTACCAAATATTTCTGTAATATCATTTATAATAAGAGGGTTTCTTAAATCAGGTTTATCAGTCCCATACTTAAGCATTGCTTCAGAGTATGGTATCTTTGGAAATATATCATACATTAATTTTTTATCAGAAAAATTTTTAAAAGTATTTACCATTAGTTTTTCTACAATATTGAATACATCTTCTTGCTCAACAAAAGACATTTCTAAGTCAAGTTGATAAAATTCACCAGGGCTTCTATCAGCTCTAGCATCCTCATCTCTAAAGCAAGGAGCTATTTGAAAATATTTATCAAAACCTGATACCATTATTAATTGCTTAAATTGTTGAGGGGCTTGAGGTAAGGCATAAAATTTTCCTGGATTTAAACGACTAGGTACTAGAAAATCTCTAGCTCCTTCGGGGCTAGAAGAAGTTAAAATTGGAGTTTGAAATTCTAAAAAGCCTGATTTTGTCATTTCGTTTCTGATGTAAGAAATAACTTTTGATCTTAAAATGATATTCTCATGAATTTTTTTTCTTCTCAAATCCAAAAATCTATATTTTAGCCTTATGTCTTCTGCATATTCTTGATCACTAAAAACAGGCAATGGTAATTCTTTACAAGTACCTAACGTCTCATATTCAGATATTGCTACCTCAATTTCTCCAGTCTCAATATCTTTGTTTTTGGTTTCATCTGAACGATTTACGACCTTACCATTAACCTTAATAACAGTCTCTAACTGTGTTTTTTCTAATTCTGAAAAATTTTTATTTTCTTTATCAATTATGCACTGTGTAATTCCATAATTGTCTCTAAGATCAATAAATAATAAATTTCCGTGATCTCTTTTTTTATTTATCCATCCAGAAAGAGAGACATTTTTATCAACATCACTTTTTCTTAACTCGTTACATTTATGCGTTCTGTACTTATTCAATCATTCTCCTAAAGCTTCTTTTATAATTTTAAAGTCGATTGGCTTTTTTCTTTTTAAACTAATTTCGTCGATTTTATATATGAAATCAGATATTTTACCATAAGATCTGCTTATCCTTTTAATAATAAAATCTATTAATTTTTTATCAATTGAGATTTGACGATCAGATAGATTTTTTAATATCAAAGCATACATTAAATCATCTTCTGGTTTTTCTATTGCTGATAAAAGAAAATTCTTAGATCTTGAATTTAAATCTTGAAGTTTAAATTTAAAGTCAACAACAGGTTTTGTGGAAGTAACTATAAGATATTTGTTATCCTGCTCTATGTTGTTAATTAAAGTAAATAATAAATTTTCATCAATACTTTCCAACAGGTCTTCAATAATAATATTCTCATGTATTTTGATTTCTTTTAAAAATTCGTTGGTAATTTTGGAAGCAGTAATCTTAATACCTTTAAAGTTTTGCAAAAAAATATTTATCAAATGAGATTTTCCAGAGAAATTTTCACCAATTAAATTAACAAAATTTTTTTCCCATTTGGGCCAGCTGTTTAAAAGTTTAAATGAGTATTCGTTACTTCTCGACACATAAAAATCCTGGTCTTTAAAATTCTGGTCATAATCAAAACTAAGAATTTGTTGGTTTAGATTTTTTATTTCATCGTCCATATTTTATTAACAGTGTTAAATTCATAATTATTATTTTTCATTACTTCAATAAACTTATCAGGTGTTCCGTTAAAAATTATTTTATAAATATTATTTTTGTTATCAAATTTAAAAATATGAAAATTATAAATTAGGTCTATGTTAGACAGTTTTTCCTCTAATTGGTTAATTGTTATATTGTTACTATTTTCAACTGAGATTGTTATAGGTAATTTAACGGATGTATTTATTTCATTTTGAGATTTCCAATAATCTTCAAAGAAAATTTTTAAATTTTCTATGAATTTATTAATTTCAGAATTGCTATTAAAATTGATATTTTTTATTAGGGTATTTTTTAAAGTTTTTTTGTCATCAAAACTTATTTTATTTAAGAGTCTGGTTTGGTCAGAACCGATAAAAAATAAAGATATAATATAGTTTTCAAGATTATATTTTTTTACTATTTCTTTAAATTCAAAATTTTCTAAATTTTCGATATTTTTTTTTATTAAGTTTAAATCTTCAAGATCTTCAGTTGGTAAAATATAATTTAAAAGTTCAAATTGTTTGGGATTAGAATTCCATTGATTATATATAATATTGTCTGAAAACATTTTGATCTGACTTTCATTATTATCAACAACTATTGGAATGAAAATAATATCTTTTTTTACTGGCAATGATGGAAAAATATTTTTCTTTTCTAATAAATCAAAGACTATTTTTTTATTAAAAGATACGTTAAGTTTTATATAATAGATTTCATTAACAAATTTTTCCTCTTTAATTGAAAATGTCTCGATCATACTTTTAATTTGATTTAATGGTATTTTTTTAAGTTTCTGATAATCCTTAGACTGAACAGTGGATAGCATTAACTGATTAAAAGCTTGAACAAATCCTTCATCTATTATTTTATTTTTGTTAAAATTGACCTTGAACGGAGTAGATAATTTAACATCATTTATAGAGAAAGTCTTAGCGAGACTAATTCCTGTGGAAAAAAAAATATTTAGTGCAGCAAGAAATAAAAAAAAAATATATAACTTTTTTAATTTTAAATTTTGAAAAATATATTTCATAGATCTTTTTAATGAATAAAAAAAAATTTACCTATAAAAAAAGTGGTGTTAACATCAATGCTGCTGATAATTTTGTTAATTTCATTTCTAATGTTTCATCAAAGAAAAAAGGCAAAAAAAAGTTTTCAAATATAGGTGGATTTGGGTCCATAACCAATATTCCTAAAGGAATAAACCAACCAAAAATTGTAGCTTGTACAGATGGTGTTGGTACTAAAATTGAGGTCGCAAACACGCTAAATAAGTATGACACAATTGGTATAGATTTAGTAGCAATGAGTGTTAATGATCTAATCGTTCAAGGTGCCAAGCCTCTTTTGTTTTTAGACTATATTTCAATTAATAAAATTGATTTAAAAAAACTCAAATCTATAATCAAAGGAATTCTTAAGGGCTGCAGATTGTCTGGCTGTGAATTGGCTGGTGGTGAAACAGCTGAAATGCCTGGTACATATGAGAAAGGTAAATTTGATATTGCGGGGTTTGCAGTAGGTGTAGTAAGCAAAAATAAAATTTTAAACAAAAATAAAATAAAAAAAAATAATCTTATCTTAGCAGTACCATCTAGTGGATTGCATTCTAATGGTTTCTCTTTGGTAAGGTATCTTATAAATCAAAAAAAAATTGATATAAAAAATAATAAATTTTTAAAGTCAGAACTTTTAAAGCCTACTAAAATATATGTTGATGAAGTTTTAAAATTAATTGATCAGAATTTAATTAATGGTTGTGCAAATATAACTGGCGGAGGCTTGTCAGATAATATCAAAAGAATTATTCCAGATGAAATGATTGCTGATATTGATTTAGATCAAATAAAAACTTTGAATATTTTTAAATGGCTTAAAAAAAACGGAATATCAGAAAAGGAGATGCTGAAAACATTTAACTGTGGAGTTGGATTTTGTTTAATAATAAATTCTAAAAATTTAAAAAAAGTCATAAAATATTTTTCAAGAGACTATAGGCCCTATGTGATAGGTAAAATTTCTAAAGGAAATAACAAAGTTAAATTAAATGGTTCAATCAACTGGTATTAAAAAAATAAAGTGTGCAGTATTCATTTCTGGAACTGGCAGTAACCTTAAATCTCTTATTCAATTTAGTAAAAAAAAAAATTCACCTATCTCAATAGAATTAATAATTTCGGACAACAAAAAAGCAAAAGGATTAAAATTTGGAAAAAATTTTAAAATATTAAATAAAGTTTTTAATTATAAAAATAAGATAATTGCTGAAAAAAAAATAATTTCTGAAATAAATAATAAAAAGATAAAATTAATTTGCCTTGCAGGATTTATGAAAATTCTATCCAAAGATTTCATAACAAGTTTTAAAGGAAAAATATTAAATATTCATCCTTCTTTGCTTCCAAAATATAAAGGTTTGAATACTCACCAACGCGCAATATCAAATAATGATAAATACTCTGGCTGTACGGTTCATATTGTCAATACCAGATTAGACTCTGGAAAAATTATTCTTCAAAAAAAAGTTAAGATTAGTAAAAGTGACACAGTTAAATCTTTATCAAAAAAAATTTTAATTCAAGAACACAAACTGTATCCAAAAGCCATTAAAAAAGTATTTAGTCTTTAAAAAAGAAATCTATTTCAATTTTTGCATTTTCAACACTATCAGAACCATGTACTGAATTTTTATCTATTGATATCCCATATTTTTTTCTAATAGTGCCCTCCTCAGCATCTTTTGGATTGGTAGCCCCCATTAGCTCTCTATTTCCGAGAACTGCGTTATCTTTTTCAAGAACCATTACAACAATAGGTCCAGAAGAGAGATATGCACATAAATCACTATAAAAAGGTTTGGTTTCGTGAACTTTATAAAATTTTTCAGCTTCAGACTTTTCGATTTGAATTTTTTTTTCTTTTAATATTGAAAAACCCTTGTGTTTAAAAATCTGTTTAATTTCATTTTCAAGATTTCTTTCAACCGCATCAGGTTTTATAATTGATAAAGTCTGCTCCAAATTACTCATAATAATCCTCTACTAGTTTGTTTAATAATCTAACTCCATATCCTGTTGCGCCACCTGAATTTAGAGCTCCACCGTACTTTGAAAAAGCCATTCCAGCTATATCTAAATGTGCCCACGGTGTTTTGTTTAAAATAAATCTTTGTAAAAATTGTGCTGCAGTAGTTGAGCCAGCACCACCAACATAATTTATATTTTGCATATCAGCATTTTTAGAGTCTATTAATTTATCAAAATTTTTATTTAAAGGCATTCTCCAAACTTTTTCTTCAGTTTTTTCTCCTACATCAATTAATTGATTGGATAATTTATCGTCATTAGAAAATAAACCTGCATATTCTGACCCTAAGGAAACAATGATAGCTCCAGTTAAAGTAGCTAAGTCAACAATAAATTTTGGTTTATATTTCTCTTCTGTGTAAGTAAGAGCATCTGCTAATACTAATCTACCTTCTGCATCAGTATTTAAAATTTCAACAGTTTTACCGCTATAAGATTTTACTATATCTCCTGGTCTTTGTGCATTTCCTCCTGGCATATTTTCTACTAAACCTACAACTCCTACTGCATTAACTTTTGCCTTTCTTAAAGCTAAACTTTTCATCAAACCAACTACTGTGGCTGACCCAGCCATGTCATAAGTCATATCCTCCATAAACTTAGCAGGTTTTAAAGATATTCCTCCAGTATCAAAGCAAACTCCTTTTCCGACAAAAGCTACAGGCTTAGAGTTATCCTTCTTACCTTTCCATTCCATTGTGACAAGATAAGAACCTCGGATACTGCCTTGTCCTACTCCTAGCAAGGTATTCATTCTTAATTTTTTTAATTTTTTTTCATCATAAATATTAATTTTTAAACCTACTTTTTTTAAAGAATTAATACGTCTTGCATATTCATCTGGATGTAAAACATTTCCTGGTTCAGAAACTAAATCCCTAGCGTAAAAAGTTCCATCCTCAATTGATTTAAATCTTAATTGATCCTGAAATGATGGTTTATTTTTCCCTGTAACAGTAATTATAATATTTTTTTTTTCTTTTTTTGTTAAGTATTTTTCAAAATTATATGATTTTAATTTGAACCCATGTAAAAAATATCCAATCAAATTTTTTTGATTTAAAGAAATAGCATCTGAATTAATGGTAAATTCTTTCTTATTAAATCCTTTTATAAAATTAAAAAAGTCTCCACCTAAGTTTTCAATTTCATAATTTTTAATATTTTTTTTAAGCTTAATGAGAATAATACTTTGCTTTGAGCTAAATTCAAAAAGACTAATTTTTTTTTTATTATCTAAGTTTTGTAACAAATCAGAAACATAGGAATATTCTCTGCTGGAAATAAATTTTTTTAATGGCCGAATATTTAAGCTTTGATCAACAAAAAAGAGTTTATTTGTAAGTTCTTTTTTGGATAAGCTATTAATATAACTAATTTGGACATTCATAAATTTTAAATTCTATCTGTTTGAGATGAGTGGTATATATGAATTAAATTATCAAATTTCAATGAAAAAAATAATGTTTAGAAAATTTGCCTTAGATTGCACTTTTTTCTTTTTAATTTCCATTATATCGGCCTCAACAATAGTTTGGGTTTTTCAGGCAGTAAATTTTCTTGATTTGATGGTCGAAGATGGAAGAGATTTCTTTTTATATTTAAATTATACTTTTTTAAATTTTCCAAAAATTGTAAGTAAACTTTTACCTTTTGCTCTATTTTTTAGTTTTTTTTATGTAATTTCTAAGTACGAACTCAACAATGAGCTTATAATTTTTTGGAATTTTGGAATTAGTAAAATTCAATTAATAAATTTTGTTCTTAAAGTTTCTTTATTTTTTATGATTTTGCAGATTTTATTAGTTGCATTGATTGTTCCCAAAACTCAAAATATTTCAAGAGATTTAATAAAAAAATCTAATGTGAATTTTTTTGAAAGTTTCATTAAACCAAGAAAGTTTAATGATAATATTAAAGGACTAACAATATTTGCTGATGAAAAAAATGATAAAGGCGAACTTAAAAATATTTATTTAAAAAAAGAAACCGAAGATAATAATTTTCAAATAACATATGCAAAAACAGGTTATTTTCAATCGAGTAAAAATGTTCAAATATTAGTCTTAGAAAATGGACAGACTATCAATAAAATAAACGACGATATAACAACATTTAATTTTAAAGAGTCTACGCTTAATATGTCCTCTCAAGATTCCAGCATTATTAAAGTTGACAAAATTCAAGAAACATCAACATATAATCTAATTTTATGTTTAGACAGATTTATTAATTTTGAGGATAAAACAAAAAAAAATTCGTCCAAATTTATTCAAAATTGTACCTCAGAAAATTTAGATAATGTATTTAAAGAGGTCTATAAAAGATTTTTAGTACCAGTCTATATTCCAACTTTAATATTAGTTTCTCTTATATTAATTATAAAATCAAAAGAGACTATAAATTATACGAGATATAGACTTTTTATATTTTTATTAGGAGTTGGTTTAATCATTTTTTCTGAAACTACTCAAAAATTTATTATAAACTCCTTAGAGTATAATATTGCTATATTTATAATGCCAATAATTATTTTTATAATATTTTATTTCTTAATTTTTTATAAAATAAATTTTAATCATAAAAATAATAATTGATGAATACTTATTCAAAGTTTATATTAAATGTCTACCTAAGATCTTTTACTTATGTTTTTTTAGTAATGTTTAGTTTGGTTTTAATTTTGAATATTTTAACCGAACTTGAATTTTTTAGGAATATTAATGTTGAGTTTTACTTTCCAATCTACATTTCAGCTCTTAATGCACCTTCTTTAATTTTTGAAATGTTTCCATTTATATTTTTGATTGGTACTCAACTTTTTTTTATTAGTTTATTTAACGACAATCAAATCCAAATATTTAAATATTCTGGCCTAAAAAATTCAAAGATACTTACTTTGATAAGTATTTTTTCATTTTTATTAGGATTATTTGCAATAACAGTTTTTTATAATTTTTCGTCAAATTTAAAAAACTTCTACTTAGAATTAAAAAATGATTATAGTGCTGATGACAAATACCTAGCTGTAATAACCAAAAATGGTTTGTGGATTAAGGACAACACAGATGGCAAAATAAATATTATTAATGCACTAAAGATAGATAATGAGCACCTAATCGATACATTCATAACCCAATTTGATGAAAACTATGAAGTAATAAAAAATATTCAAAGTCCTAAGATTAATATTAGTAAAAAAGAATGGGTAGCTTACGATGTGAAAGTATATAAGAATAATGTTAGTGAAGACATAAAAGAACTAAAATTTTACTCAAATTTTAATTATCAAAAAATTCAAAGTTTATTTTCAAACTTATCCTCTTTGTCAGTATTAGAGTTGATAGAATTAAGAAATAATTACAAATCCCTTAATTACTCGTTGATAGAAGTAGATTTACAACTTCATAAAATTATATCTTACCCGGTATATCTAGCTCTGATGACTATTTTATCAGCGTTACTTATGTTTAATATAAAGAGATACGGTAGTACAACTTTTAAAATATCGATAGGTTTATTTTTGTCAGTTGTAATTTATTATATAAATAATTTTTTTTATGTAATGGGTAAAACTGAAAAGCTCTCAATATTTGTTTCAATTTGGATACCTTTAATATTTCTTTTGGTAGCTAATTTAATAATGGTTAAACAAATTAATGAAAAATAGTTTATTAGTTTTAATAATAGTATTTATATTTAATATAATTTTTTTTAATTTTAATTTTGCTCAAGAACAATTTAATTTTGATGTTACAGAAATTGAAATTAATGAAAAAGGAAATAAATATAAAGGTCTTAAAAGAGGAACAATTTCAACAAATAACGGGGTTTTTATTGATGCTGACACTTTTGAATTCGACAAAGTAACTAATATTCTACTCGCTTACGGAAATGTAATAATTAAAGATAAAAAAAATGATTTAATAATCACCTCTGATGATATCACTTACTTAAGAAATGAAGAAAAAATTTTCACAAAAACCAGGTCTAAAGCGGTTAGTAAAGAGATTGTCATAGATGCGGATACTTTTGAGTATGATAAAAAATTAAATACATTGAATGCTAAAGGAAACGTAAAAGTAAATGAAAATATTAAAAAATTTATAATAAGATCAGAAGATATAATATATTATAGAAATTCTGAAAAATTAATTTCTAAATATAGATCGGAAGCTATAGGCGATGGGTTAAATATTAAAGCAGATGAATTTGAATATAATAATATCCTGAATTTAGTTAATGCCAATGGAAATGTAATAATAAAAGATAAAGTTAAAGATTTACTTTTATATTCGGAAAACATTACCTATTTAAAAAATAAAGAAAAAATTTTTACCCAAGGTAGTACAGAAACGTTTGTTGAGTCAAAATACAATTTTTTATCAAAAGATACGATTTTATTAAGGAACGAAATGCAATTAAGCTCATCAGAAAAGGCTACTTTAAAAGATGATGATGGATCTGTTTATAATTTTAGTAACTTTGATTATTTGATTAACGAAAAAATCCTAAAAGGAAATGATGTAGAAATTACAACGAACTTTGATGAAGAAAAAAGTGATCAATTTTTTTTTTCAAGTGGAATATTTAATCTAAATAATAAAAAATTTACTGGTAAAGACACTAAGATATTATTACATAAAACTATATTTGATAAAGAAAAAGAGAAATTTTTAGAATTAATAGGAAAAACTGAAATAAATAAAATGATAAACCAAGATATAATCTTTGAAAATGAACCAAGATTATATGGAGTTTCTTCAGAGGGAGATAATAGTGAGACAATTATAAAAAAAGGAGTGTTCACTAGCTGTAAAAAAAATGGTGATTGTCCAGCATGGAGCATGAAGTCAAAAAAAATTACTCATGATAAAGAAAAACGACAACTAATTTACGAGAACTCTATTCTAAATTTATATAATGTTCCTGTCTTTTACTTCCCTAAATTTTTTCATCCCGATCCTACTGTTAAGAGACAATCTGGGTTTTTGAGACCACAGTTAAACAGTTCAAAAACTTTAGGAACATCCTTCTATTTACCCTATTATCATGTAATCTCTGATAACAAAGATTATACTTTTAAACCTCAAATCTTTGATAGTGAAATAGAAATGTTTCAGAATGAGTATAGACAAGTAAATAAAAATTCAATTTTTATTGCAGATTTTGGTATAACAAGTGGTTATCAATCATCTTTGAAGGGTAGTAATAGAAATAGTATTGGTCATTTATTCTCAAAATTTGAGATTGATTTAGATTTCGAAGATTATTCAAAGAGTGAATTAAACTTTAAATTTAATAGTGTTACCAACGATACATTCTTAAAAGTTTTCCAGAACAACTTAATAGAGTCATCAGTGAAACCAGGCACAAGTTCTTTAAATTCTGGTTTCGAACTTATTTTAGACCACGAGGACTATACTTT
The DNA here is from genome assembly GCA_902594635.1 of uncultured Pelagibacteraceae bacterium. GTDB lineage: Bacteria > Pseudomonadota > Alphaproteobacteria > Pelagibacterales > Pelagibacteraceae > Pelagibacter. The sequence continues at coordinate 567,925 of CACJMX010000001.1, read as the reverse complement.
TGATACAGGAATGCAAGTTTATGAGACTTTATCTGGAGCTGAAAGTGACAGATATCAATATGAATTTCCTTACTATAGTTATTCAACAATTCTTTTGAATGAATTGACTGACGGAACGTTTAACTTTTCTTCATCTGGTAGCAATGTTTTAAATAATACAAATGTTTTAAAAACCTCAATAAATAATGATTTAAGCTATACAAGTTTAGATTATTTTTCAAATATGGGTTTTAAAAATAATTATGGAATGTATTTTAAGAATTTAAATACAGTTGCAAAAAATCATGACGTTTATAAATCAAGTTTTCAATCTCAATTAATGAGTATTTTTGAGGCTAGATCATCTTTTCCATTAATTAAAGATACAGAAATTTTCTCAGAGACTATTTCTCCAACTATATCTTTCAGATTAAATCCAGGAAAAATGAAAAATGTTAGATCTAGAGGAGTTAATGTTGATAATATATTCTCAATAAATCGTCTTGGACTATCTGAAGCTTATGAGAAAGGAAAATCTTTAACACTTGGCCTGGATTACAGAAAGGAGCCTATAGATAATAATATAGGTAAAGATTTAAATAACGATGGTGAAATTTCTAAAGTAGAAAGAGTTGAAAAATTTTTTGAAATTAAATTAGCTGGTGTTTTAAGAGATGTAGAAGAGGACAAAATTTCGAGTGGAACTACTCTTAATAGAAAAGCATCTAACTTATTTGGATCGATAACAAATAAAATGAGTGATAAAGTTCAACTTGATTACAATTTCTCAATTGATAATGACCTTTCAACCTTTGAAAGTAATCAAATAGGTTTAAAATTTTCATTAAATAATTTAATAACAAATTTTTCATTTTCAGAATCAAATGGAGAGATGGGAGATTCAAATTCTATTAGTAATTCTACTTTATTAAAAATTGATGATAATAATTATTTAACGTTTGAAACTAGAAGAAACCGAAAAATAAGTCTGACTGAATACTATGATTTAGTATATGAATATAAGAATGATTGTTTAACAGCTGGCTTTAAATACAGAAAAACATATTATTCAGATAGAGATGCAAAGCCAACAGAAGATTTACTTCTAACATTGACCTTATTCCCATTGGTTACTTTAGAGCAAAATGTAGAACAAAGATTTTATAGAGAAAATGACCTTTTTAATTAAAAAATTTTATATTTTATCAGTAATCGCTTTTTATTTTTTTTTCTCAATACAATTCGGGTACACCGTCGAGAATAAAATTATATATAAAATTAATAATGAGATAATTACAAGTTTTGATTTAAAGAAAGAATTAAGATATTTAAGTTTGATAAATCCTCAAATTCTAAACTTAGAAAAAAATGAAATATTTATAATTTCAGAAAAATCAATTATTCGTGAAAAAATAAAAAAAATTGAGATATTAAAACATATTGATGAAATAAAATTAGATGAGAATTATACTAACCAGTTGATTAAAAACACATATTCAAAAATGGGAATGAAAAATATTAATGAATTAAAAAAAAAAATAAAGAGCAAAGATATTAGTTTAGAGGAGTTTGTAGAGAAAATAACGATAGACTCTTTATGGAACCAGATGATTTTTGAAAAATATAAAACAAAAATTAAAATTGACAAATCAAAATTGGAAAACGAAATCTCTTCAAAAAAAATTCAGACTGAGTTTAATTTATCTGAAATAGTATTTAATATTGATAAAAAAGAAAATCTCCAAAGAAAAATAAATTTAATTAAATCAGATATTGAAAATAAAGGTTTTGATAATGCTGCTTTAATTCATAGTGTTTCTCAAAGTAGAAATTCAGGAGGGGTATTAGGTTGGGTAAATGAAAATAGTTTAAATAATAAACTAAAAGATATTATAAAAAATTTAAAAATAGGTCGATATTCGGATCCACAAACTATACCTGGTGGATTTTTGATAATTAAATTAAATGATATAAATAATAAAAAAATACCAGTAAATATGAAAGAGGAAATAAATAATCTTGTTAAATTGAAAACAAATCAACAATTAAATCAGTTTTCAAATATTTACTTCAATAAAATTAAAAAAAATATAAAAATTGAGAAAATTTAAACCAATTGTAATAGTTGCTGGTGAACCTAATAGCATTTTTTTAGAGATCTTTTTTAAATCTTTAAAAAAAACTTATTCAAGTCCTATAATTTTAATAGCCTCATACAAATTACTAATACTGCAAATGAAAAAATTAAATTATAAAAAAAAAATTAAATTATTAGAATTTGAAAATCTTCCAAAATATATATTAAATAATAAATCTATAAATTTAATTGATGTAAATTATACATTTTCAAAACCATTTGAGAAAATTTCATCTAAATCCAACGCTTATATCAAACGAAGTTTCGATTTAGCTTTTAAAATTATAGACAATGGAATTACAAATAAACTAATTAACGGACCTATTTCCAAGAAAAATTTCCTAAAAAAAAAACATTTAGGTATTACCGAATATATTGCTAATAAATATTCTATAAAGAATAAAGCTATGCTTATTTACAATAATCGTCTGTCTGTTTGTCCTGTAACAACACATTTACCTTTAAAGGTAGTATCCAAAAAAATTAATCAAAAGAACATAATAGAAAAAATTAAATTAATTAGCGACTTTTATAAGAATATTTTAAAACTGAAACCTAAAATAGGGATATTGGGTTTAAATCCACATTGTGAAAGTATAGATAAATTTAATGAAGATGAAAAAATAATAAAACCAATTATAAAAAAAATGAGGAAGAACAGATATAGTATTTCTGGCCCTCATCCAGCTGATACAATATTTTTAAAAAATAATAGGAAAAATTTTGATGTAATCATAGGCATGTATCACGACCAAGTATTAACCCCTATTAAGACTTTGTATGAATATGATGCAATTAATATTACTCTTGGTTTACCTTTTATAAGAATATCTCCAGATCATGGACCTAACGAGAGAATGATGGGAAAAAATTTATCTAATCCTCTTAGCTTGATCCAAGCAATTCGATTTTTGGATAAAAATTGATAAAAGCCAAAAAAAGTTTAGGGCAAAATTTTTTAATAGATAAAGAGATATTAAAATTAATAGTTAACTTAACATCTATAGAAAACAAATCTGTTCTTGAAATTGGTCCTGGAACTGGAAACCTTACCTCTTTAATACTTGAAAAAAAACCAAAAGAATTTTGTGTTATTGAAAAAGACAATGATTTGGCAGAAAAACTTACTAATAATTTTGAAAATAAAATTAAGGTTATTAATGAAGATGTCCTAAAAATTGAGGAAAATTTATTGTTCAGTGAAAAAATTAAAGTCTTTGGCAATTTGCCCTATAACATTTCTACAGAGATAATAAGTAAATGGATAATTAACTTAAAAGATGATTTTTGGTTTGATTGTCTAATACTTATGTTTCAAAAAGAAGTCGCTGATCGCATAATTGCAAAATCTAATTCTTCTGATTATGGAAGACTATCTATTTTAAGTAATTGGAAGTTAAATATAAGGAAAATCTGCGACATCAAACCTAAATCATTCTATCCAAGACCAAAAATAGATAGCTCACTATTAATATTTACTCCTAAAAATGATTTTTACCCTATTAAGAATGCTCAAAATCTTGAAAAAATTACAAGAATTTTTTTTAACCAAAGAAGAAAAATGCTTAAAAAACCTTTTAACCAACTTTTCAATGGTGATCAAAATATATTAAATAAGCTCAAAATTGATTTGAATCTTAGACCTCAAAATTTAGATCTTGAAACTTACTACAAGTTAACAAATGAATATGAAAATTTAAGAAGTTAATTTTTCAATATGATTTCTGATATACTCAGCATCATAGTCTTTTGAACCATCGTTTATTTCTGCATCAATTAAATTTTTTATCTTTAAATAACAAGTTTCAATACTATCATTTATAACTACGTAATCATAGTTAATCCAATGCAGCACATCTCTTCCAAACTGTTTCATTCTTTCATCGGCAATCAATTTATCTCTCATATCCCTATTTGAAAGTCGCTCAAACAAAATCTCTTTACTTGGTGGTAGAATAAAAAATGAGATTAACTTATAATCTAAATTTTTATTCTTAATTTGGTCAGCACCTTGCCAATCAATATCAAATAAAACATTTTTACCTTTATTAAGTTTATCAATAACTGGTGTTCTTGTTGTTCCATAAAAATTACTAAAAACTTTTGCATATTCCAAAAATTCCTCATTTTTAATGAATCTTTTAAATTCATTTTCATCAACAAAAAAATAGTCTTTATCAGGCGTCTCGTTGGGTCTAGGTTGTCTTGTTGTATGGGATATAGAGATTTCAAAGTTATCTAATTTAGATAACATTTTAACTAATGTAGTTTTACCTGCCCCAGAAGGAGAAGATAAAATTATCATTACCCCATCTTGTTCTGAGGGCATTAAATTTTCTAGTTTGCTTTTCCTTCGATAAATTTAACTGCATCTCCAACAGTTAAAATTTTCTCAGCTTCACTATCTGATATTTCAGATCCAAATTCTTCTTCGAAAGCCATCACTAGTTCAACTGTATCTAAACTATCCGCTCCTAAATCGTCTATAAAACTAGACTCTTCGTTAACTTTTGCCTCATCGATACCTAGGTGATCGGCTACAATTTTTTTTACTTTGCTTGAAACGTCTTCTGACATATTGATCCTTTTCGTTATAAATTCTTAATAGTTTAAAACCATATTTTGTCAAGCCATATACATGCCCCCATTAACATGTAATGTTTCTCCATTGATATAGTTTGATTGATTTGAGCACAAAAAGAGTACCGCATTAGCTACATCATCAGGGTCTCCTAGACGTGCAGAGGGGATTTTTGATATTATAGCTTCTTTAAATTTATCTTCAAGTTTGTCTGACATTGGAGTTTTAATGAAACCTGGGGAAATACAATTAATATTTATATTTTTTTTCGCATATTCTATCACTAAGCTTTTTGACATTGCTATTATACCTGCTTTCGATGCTGTATAATTAGCCTGTCCTATATTTCCTGTATGGCCAACAACAGATGTAATATTAACAATCCTACCTGATTTATTCTTAAGCATTTTTTTAATTGCAAATTTGCTCATTAAAAAAGTTGATGTTAAATTGATATCAATTACTTTTTTCCATTCTTCTAAACTCATTCTTATTGCAAGGTTATCTTGAGTAACTCCTGCATTATTAATAATACAATCTAAGTTTCCACCAAGTTCTTTTGTTGCATTTTCTATAAATTCTTCAATTTTATCACTTTGAGAAATATCAAATTTTAATATTTTGATATTTTCAAATTTACTTTTTAATACATCTAATTTTTCAATTTTAGTACCTGAAGCTAAAATATTTGCTCCAGCCTGGTTTAATTTTTCAATTATCGAATTTCCAATACCTCCGGAAGCACCTGTTACAATAATATTTTTACCTTTTAGATCGCTCATACTTTTATACTCTCAATATCACTTAGACTATTTATCGTATCAATTTTAACATCTCTATTAATCCTTTTAACCAAACCTGACAACACTTTTCCAGGCCCAATTTCTATAAAATGATTTACATTATTTTCTATCATATTAATTACGCTTTCTCTCCATCTTACTCTATTCTCTATTTGTTTAATTAAGAGAGTTTTAAGCTCATCTAGATCTTTAATTTCATAAGCTGTCACATTTGAAATTAATTTATTTTGTCCATTTTTAAAGTTAAGCTTATTTAACTCATCTGTCATAATTTTGGTAGCATCACTCATCATGTCACAATGAAAAGGAGCGCTTACAGGAAGTTTAATATTTTTAATAGAATTTTCTTTTAAAATTTTAGTTAACTGTTCTAAGTCCTCTGTTTTTCCACTCAAAACCATTTGACCCTCAGAATTGTCATTTGCAATTTGAGCATCAAATATTTTTTTATTCTCAGCTAAAATCTTTTCAATTACATCAATTTTTGAACCCAATACTGCAACCATACCTCCTTGCCCTTTAGGTACTGAATTTTGCATAGCCTCTCCTCTAATTCTTAAAATTTTTAAAGTCTCTGAAAAATCCAAATATCCAGCACATGACAAAGCTGAGTACTCACCTAAAGAATGTCCAGCAAAATATTTAGCTTTATTTAAATCTAAGTTAAATTCTTTTTTAACTATACTGAATATTGAGTAACTAATTAAAAATATAGCTGGTTGAGTATTAATTGTTAAATCTAATTCTTTTTTTGGACCTTCTAAAATTAACTTAGAAATAGAAAAATTTAATGTTTCATCTGCCTGCTTAAACAATCTTTTAACCAAATCAAATTTATCATATAACTCCTTTCCCATTCCCACCATTTGGGAACCTTGACCAGGGAAAATTACTGAAAACATATAAAAAAAAATAATTAATTTGCCTTTTTAACTATTGTAATTGAACTTTTATAATAGTATATCCTCATTTTTTATTAAAGAATTTAAATGAATTTATACGAACATACTATTATTGCTAGACAAGATACTTCACCAAGTGAATTAAAGCAATTATCAGAAAAATATTCAAAAATTATTGAAAAAAATGATGGAGAAGTAGTAAAGACAGAAAATTGGGGGTTGTTAAACTTATCGTATTTAATAAAAAAAAATAGAAAAGGTAGTTACATTCATTTTAAAATCAAAGGTAGTGGAAAAGTTATTGATGATTTGGAAAAAAATGAATCAATTGATAAAAAATTGTTAAGGTATTTAACAGTTAGAGTAAAAAAGTTTGATTTAGATACAGTTTACTTCGGTAAAAAAGATGACACCGAAAAAAAGAGAGAGTTAAAAACTAATGCCTAAAAGACAAAGTGGAAATAAAAAAGGAAAACAAAGTAATTTTGCAAAATTAAGTATTTTCCAACCTAATAAGTATAAATTTAAAAAAAGTTGTCCACTTTCAGGAAAGGGTGCCCCACAAGTTGATTATAAAAATATTAAATTATTAAAAAAATATATGTCAGAAAATGGTAAAATTTTACCATCAAGAATAACTAGTGTTTCTCAGAAAAAACAAAGAGAGCTATCCTTATCAATTAAAAGAGCTAGAAATTTAGCATTAATATAAATGAAAGTAATATTATTAGAAAACGTTAAAAGAATTGGATCTATTGGAGAGGTAATAGATGTAAAGAGAGGTTTTGCAAGAAACTATCTTATTGCCAATAAAAAAGCGCTTTACGCCTCAAAAGAAAATATTAAAGAAGTTGAAAAAATAAAAACTGATTTATCCAAAAAGGATAATGAAAAGAAAAAGGAAGCTTCTTTAATAGCTGAGCAAATTAATGGAAAAGAATATTCAGTTAAAAAATTAAGCACAGAAAATAAAGAATTATATGGTTCAGTTAAACCAACTGAAATTGCTAAACTTATTCATGACGAAAATAAGATAGAAATTAAACCTTCAATGATCCAACCTATCGAAGAGATCAAAGCTTTGGGAAAGTTTAAGGTCAAAATTTCTTTACACTCAGAAGTTGACGCAGAAATCTCTATAAATGTTTCTTCTGCAGAAACAATTCAATAATTATACATTTTTTTCCCCAGCAATAATTAAGAATTTTATAAATAATTTTTTCATATAAATTGTAAATATGGAAAATAATTTAAGCCTAGTTAAAAACCAATTCAAGGAACTACCAAACAATATTGAAGCTGAACAAGCTGTAATAGGATCTATTCTTGTTAGCAATGATATATTTGATGAGATAAGTACAATAATTTCAAGTATTAATTTTTATGATCCTATGCACCAAAAAATTTTTGAAGCAATCGAGAGTCTAATTTATAAAGGAATGCTAGCAAATCCAATTACGTTGAAGAATTATTTTGAAGATGAAAAAGATGATTTAAATGTTCCAGAGTATTTAGTTAAGATTACTAAATTTTCTACATCTGTTAGACAGGCTGTGGAGTATTCGAAAATTATTTACGATATGTTTGTAAGAAGAGAATTAATAAAAATCTCTGAGCAAACTATTGATAGTGCGAAATTAAATGATCTTGATACCAATGGACAAACAATCATAGAAAATTCAGAAAAACTATTATTTGATTTAGCTGAAAAAGGATCTTTTAACTCCTCTTTAGTAAAGTTTGATGAAGCAATGAAACAAACCATTGAGATGGCATCTGCTGCTTATAAAAATGAAGAAGGAATTGTTGGTGTCCCAACTGGACTTAGAGATTTAGATGATAAACTAGGGGGATTACATCAATCTGATTTAATCATTATAGCTGGAAGACCTTCAATGGGTAAAACATCACTTGCAACAAATATTGCATTTAATGCTGCACAAAAATTGCAAGATAGTGGAAAAAAATCCTCAATTGCATTTTTTTCACTAGAGATGTCGTCAGAGCAACTTTCAACCAGAATAATTTCAGAACAAGCAAGAATTAGTTCAAATGATATTAGAAGAGGAAGAATTTCTGATGATCAATTTGATAAATTTTTAGAAACTTCAAAAAATATTTCTGAACTTCCACTTTATATTGATGAAACACCTGCAATAAGTATTGCTGCATTAAGTAATAGGGCTAGACGTATCAAGAGATTGTTTGGTCTTGATATGATTGTGGTTGATTATATTCAATTAATGAGAGGAACTACATTCAACAAAGATGGTAGAGTTCAAGAAATATCTCAAATTACTCAGGGGTTAAAAGCAATTGCTAAAGAACTTGCTCTTCCAGTTGTAGCTCTTTCTCAATTATCAAGACAAGTTGAGCAAAGAGATGATCACAAACCTCAACTTGCAGATTTGAGAGAATCAGGTTCAATTGAGCAAGATGCTGATGTTGTTATGTTTGTTTATAGAGAAGGATATTATTTGCAAAGAAAAGAGCCAAGAGAGGCAACAGTTGAGCATGCTGAATGGCAAGCAAAAATGAATGAGGTCGCACACCTTGCTCAAATCATTATAGGGAAACAAAGACACGGTCCAATAGGTAATGTAACTCTTGAATTTGAAGAAAGATTTACAAAATTTAAAGATACTCAAACTAATTAATTTCCAATATAAAAGAGCTAATGTTGGCTCATATCTATCAAAACATTGTTTTAAAGAATCCTAAAGCAGTACTTGTATTTCTAATAATTGCCATCTTAAGTTTTGGTTATTATACAAAAGACTTTAGATTGGATGCATCTTCAGAGACGTTATTGATCGATGGTGATCCAGATCTATCTTATCTCAAAGAAGTTTCTGAAAGATACGGTTCTAGAGAGTTTTTAATCCTTACTTATACACCTAATGAGGGGATGGTCTCTGATACATCAATTAATAATTTACTAAGTTTAAAATATAAAATTCAAAGTTTGAATTGGGTTCATAGTGTTGTAACTCTTCTAGACATACCATTGTTAAGTAATTCGGATGCCCCACTTCAAGAAAGATTAGAAAGTTTTAAAACTTTAAAAGATGAAGAAGTTGACAAAGATAGAGGGTTTAAAGAAATTCTTAATAGTCCTGTGTTTAGAAACTTTGTCATTAGTGAAGATGGTAAAACCAGTGGTATAATTGTTTATATCAAACAATCTCAAAAACTTGAAAACATTGATAGCAAATCAAAAGAAGAAATTGAAAATTATAAAGATCAAATCAAAAAACAAAATCATCAAAATATTCTAGAGATCAGACAAGTGATCCAGAGCTATGGTGATGTAGGTAAGATTTATTTAGGTGGTATCCCAATGATTGCTGATGACATGATGACTTTTATTAAAAGTGACATTGTGGTTTTTGGTATAGGTGTTTTATTATTTATTGTTGTAACCCTATGGTTTGTCTTTAGGAAACTTATCTGGATAATAGTCCCAATTAGTAGTTGTGTAGTTTCAGTAGTTATAATGACTGGGTTACTTGGACTACTGGGATGGAAAGTCACTGTTATTTCATCAAATTTCATTGCTTTGATGTTGATTTTAACAATGGCCATGAACATTCACATGAGCACGAGATTTTTACAGCTTAAAAAAGATTACCCTTCTAAAAATTCTTTAGAAATTATTTCTTTAACCACCAGAAAAATGTTTTGGCCAATTTTTTACACTGTATTGACCACTATTTTAGCATTTTTGTCTTTAATCTTTAGTGAAATCAAACCTATTATTGACTTTGGATGGATGATGACTTTTGGTCTAATTACTTCATTTATAATTACCTTTACTTTACTCCCAACTTTTTTAAGTTTCGCTCCTTCGGATAATATTTCACTTAAAAAAGAACAAAATTCAAAATTCACCACTTTTCTAGGATTACTCTCTATAAGTAAAAAAAATTTAATTTTTTCAGTAACAGGAATTGTAATTATTTTAAGTGTTATTGGTATTAGTAAGCTAGAAGTTGAAAACAGCTTTATAAATTATTTTAATAAAAATACTGAAATCTATAAAGGCATGAAACTTATAGATGAAGAGCTTGGAGGTACAACACCATTAGAAGTAATTCTAAAGTTTCCTAAGAAAGATAAAGAAAAAAACTCAGCTGAAGATGACGAGTTTGAGGATTGGGGAGATGAAAATGATAAGAATGATGACAAATATTGGTTTACTAAAGATAAAATTGATAAAATTGCATCTGTTCATAATTACTTAGATAGTCTTCCTGAAATTGGAAAAGTTTTGTCTTTTTCATCAATTATTGATGTGGCAACCCAATTAAATAACAATAAACCCTTAGGTACTTTAGAAATGGGTGTGCTTTATTCCAAGATACCTGAGAGTATTAAAACAGAAATTATTGATCCATATCTTTCAATAGAAAATGATGAAGCAAGGGTTAGTTTAAGAATAATAGACTCTCAAGAAAATTTAAGAAGGAACGATTTGATAAATAAAATAAATTTTGATCTTAAAGATAAGATTGGTCTAGAAGAAAATGAATATCAGCTTGCTGGGGTATTAATTTTATTTAATAATTTATTACAGAGCTTATTTAAATCACAAATACTTACTTTAGGATTGGTAATGATTGGGATTTTTACAATGTTTTTAATTCTATTCAGAAATATAAAATTGTCTTTAATAGGAGTGGTGCCGAATTTCATTGCTGCATTTTTCATACTTGGAATAATAGGTTTGCTAGAAATTCCTTTAGATATGATGACAATTACCATCGCTGCAATTACTATAGGTATAGCAGTAGACAATAGTATCCATTATATTTATCGATTTAAAGAAGAGTTCATTAAGATTAAAGATTATAACAAAACATTGCAATTATGTCATTCAACCGTAGGAGTTGCAATTTTAAATACCTCAATCACAATTGTGTTCGGATTTTCAATTTTAGTTTTGTCTAAGTTTATCCCCACAATTTATTTTGGCATGTTCACTGGTTTAGCAATGTTATTGGCTATGATCTTGGTATTAACTTTACTGCCTGCTTTAATTTTGATTATCAAACCCTTTAGTAAATCCACTTAATGTTAGAAACTTTGGTAGATTTTTACAGAGCAACTTCCATTGTAGATTTAATTTATTTAGTCATCACTATCTGGTCTTTGATTAGCTGTTATAAAAAAGGTTTTATATTAAGTATACTATCCATGGCAAAGTGGCTTTTGGCTTATGTGATAACACTAATTCTATTCCCTAGAGTTAAACCATATGTAAAAGATATTATTGATAATGAATATGTATTAGACGTTGGTCTTGGAATAGCAATTTTTATTGTAGTTATTTTTTTTGTATTGTTAGTTAATAAAGGCATTAGTAAAGCTGTTAGATACACTGGTATAGGTGGGCTAGATACTACGTTTGGATTCTTTTTTGGGTTTATAAAAGCTTATATAATTTCTGTTTGTATTTTTTCAGGTATTCATATCGTTTATAATTATGATAAATGGCCAATAAATATAGATAAATCATACGCCTTTCCATATTTAGAAAAAGGTAGTAATTATCTGATTAAAGAATTTCCTAATGAAAAAACATATCAAGAATCTAGAGAAAAAATTGAAGAACTTTGATCCAAAATTAAAAGAAGAATGTGGGGTATTTGGTATTAGTAATGCAAAAGATGCCTCTGCTTTAACTGCACTTGGATTACATGCTTTACAACATAGAGGACAAGAAGGTTGTGGAATTGTTAGTTTTGATGGTGAGAAATATTATTCTGAAAAACGATTTGGTTTAGTTGGAGACAACTTTAATAAAGAAAAAGTTTTAAATAATTTAAAAGGTAATTACGCTATAGGTCATAATCGATATAGTACAACTGGTAATAATACTTTACGAAATATCCAACCTTTTTTTGCTGATACTAATGCAGGAGGAATTGGAGTTTCACACAATGGAAATTTAACCAATTCAATTTCTTTAAGAAAAAAACTTGTTGAGGAAGGAGCTATTTTTTATACCACTTCAGATACTGAAACTATTGTACAATTGATTGCAAAATCAAAGAGATCGAAAACTATCGATAAAGTAATTGATGCAATTTTTCAAATACAAGGTGGATATGCTTTAGTAATGCTTACTCAAAACTCTCTTATTGGGGTAAGAGATCCATATGGCATTAGACCTTTGTTAATTGGTAAATTGGGAAGTAGTTATGTACTAGCGTCAGAAACCTGTGCATTAGATATTATTGGTGCAAACTTTGTTAGAGAAGTTGAAAATGGCGAAATTGTTTTAATTGAAAATAATCAACTGACTAGCATCAAGCCCTTTCCTCCTAAAAAAGTAAGACCATGTGTTTTTGAATACATCTACTTTGCAAGACCTGACAGTTTATTAGATAATAAAACTGCATATGAACATCGAAAAAATTTAGGAAAAGAACTTGCAAAAGAAAACGATATTGATGCTGATATCGTAGTACCAGTTCCAGACTCTGGAAATGCAGCAGCACTAGGATTTTCTCAAAAACATAAAATGAACTTTGAACATGGTTTAATAAGAAACCATTACGTGGGTCGAACTTTTATTGAACCAAGCCAAAAAATTAGAAGTTTGGGGGTTAAGCTTAAATTAAATGCAAACCAAACCACTATTAAAAATAAAAAAATTATTTTAATTGATGACTCGCTTGTCAGAGGAACTACTTCTCATAAAATAGTAAAAATGTTATATGATGCAGGTGCAAAAGAAGTTCATGTTAGAATAGCTTGTCCTGAAATTAGATATCCTGATTTTTATGGTGTGGATACTCCAACTAAAAAAGAACTATTAGCTGCAAATAAAACGAATGATGAAATTTGTGAGTATATTGGTGCTAAATCATTAAAATTTTTGTCTATTGATGGTTTGTATAGAGCTATTGGTTTTGATAAGCGAAATGACACCTACCCTCAATTAACAGATCATTATTTTACAGGAGATTATCCTGTTAAACCAGTTGACGAGCTAGGAGATAGTAAAATAACACAATTATCTTTGTTAAGTACCGCCTCGAACAACTAGGAAGATAAAAACAGTTCTTTAAAAAAAAATAAAAGATACTATCTAAAGAAACATGATTGATAATAAAGAAAAAATAATTGAGTATTTTAAATCTGGAGTGAAACAGACTAAAGATTTTAAAATTGGAATTGAGCATGAAAAGTTTCTATTTAATAAAAAAAATAATAAACGAGTGGATTATTTTAAAATTAAAGAGATGTTCAATGCATTATTGGAGTTTGGATGGAACCCAGTTTTTGAAAAAGATAATATAATCGCACTTAACAAGGGTGGAAAAAATATAACTCTCGAGCCCGGTAATCAAATTGAATTATCAGGAGATAAACTTAACCATATACATGAGGCTTGTTCAGAATCTCAAGATTATTTATTTGAATTAAAGCAAGTTACAAAAAAATTAGATATTGAAATTGTTAGTGCTGGTTTTGATCCTATTTCAAAATTAGAGGAGATTCCAAATAATCCTAAGCAGAGATATAAATTGATGACCCAAGATATGCCCTTTGGTGGTGAATTAAGTTTAGATATGATGTATCGAACTTGTGGAACGCAATTAAATATTGATTACAGTTCAGAGGAGGATTTTGTAAAAAAATTTAAAGTTATAAATTCAATTGTACCGATTTCTATTGCTTTATTTGCTAATTCCTCAATAGTTGAAAAGAAAAATAGTAATTATTTATCATACCGATCAAAAATTTGGCAAAATACTTCTAGAGGTGGACTTCCCAAATTGTTTTTTGAAAATTTAGATTTTGAAAAATATGCAGAATTTACAATGAATTTTCCTATTTTATTTATTCAAGATAAAGATGAATATATTTCTGGGAGAAAATATATTTTTAGAGATTTTATGGAGGGTAAAATTCAAGAGGTTGGTAACCGATTACCTGCAGAAAGTGATCTTACAACACATTTAAGTACAATCTTTACAGAGAACAGGTTAAAAAAATATATTGAGCTTAGATCTATGGATACTTGTGGTTGGGATTGCTTATGTGCTGGACCCGCATTTAATATTGGTATGCTTTATGGTAATCTTGATGAAGTTTATGATGTTATCTCTAAGTGGGAAACAGATAAGATTATTAATGCCTATTTAGAAGCACCCCAGAAAGGATTTAATACTCAATTAATGGGTAAAGATCTTCTTTATTGGTCTTCAACCTTATTAGATTTATCAAAAAAAGGTTTGGAAAATAGGGATATTTTAAGCAAAAAAGGAAATAACGAAACGATTTTTTTAAATCATTTGCAAAAAGTAATTGATAACAAGACAACAAACGCAGATCATATGATTAGTAGATTTTCAGAAAATGAAAATTTAGACGAATTATATGACAAATAAAATTGTTGCTATTCAAGGTAATCATCCTTCAAAATTAAATCCAGTTTCAGATACAAGTATTTTTTTAGCTAATGAGGCTCAAAATAAAAATTATAAAATATTCTATTATGAACCAAAAGACCTTTCAATTATCAATTCAAAAGTAATTGCAACTGGTTTTTTTGTAAAATTTAATTACACTCAAAATAAATTTTTTAAAATATTAAAAAAATGCAGTTTAGAACTCACTAAATCTAAATTTATACTTATACGACAAGATCCGCCCTTTAATCTTGAATATATTTCAACGACTTACATTTTGGATACTATTAAACATAAAGTAAAAATTTTAAATAACCCTACCTCTATAAGAAATGTTTCAGAAAAGTTGTACTCAGCAAAATATCAAAAATATATGCCAGATACCATTTTTAGTAGAAATATTAATGAAATAAAAAAGTTTTTTAAAAAGAACAAAAAGGTTATTTTAAAACCAATCCATAGTTACAGTGGGAACGATATACATTTATTAAAAAAATTTAATTCAAAATTAATCAATAGTTTCATCAAAAAACACGATCACATTATGTTGCAAAAATTTCTACCTAAAATTAGTAAAGGAGATAAAAGAGTTTTTATAATCAATGGTAAAGTTTGTGGAGCAATCTCTAGAATTCCAAAGAAAGGATCGATTTTAAGTAATATGAGTAAAGGTGCAAAGCCTGTTAATATTAAACTAAGCTTAAATGAAAATAAGATATCAAGATTGATTGCTAAGGATTTAAAAAAAGATAATATTTTTTTTGCAGGAATAGATTTTATTGATCAAAAACTTAATGGAGATATTAATGTAACCTCCCCAACTGGACTTAAAACCCTTTTCGATTTATCAGGCATAAATCTTGCTAAAATTTTTTGGAAAGAACTTAAAGCGTGAAAACTTTAAACGAGCAGCAAAAAGGCTCTTTGCTAGCCTTTGTTGCGGTGATGTTTATTACACCTGATAGTTTATTTATAAGATTAGCAAGTGTTGATACCTGGAGTTTAGTTTTTTATCGAGGAATAATTCCTTTTTTTACCGTGTTGATCGGAATGTTACTTATCTACAAAGCAAATTTCTTCAAAATGCTTTTCACGAGTGGGCGTCATGGAATAATTTATATAATAACTTTTTCCATAACCAATATTGCTTTTGTTGTTTCTATTCAGAATACGAATGTAGCCAATACATTGGTTATGATTGCTATGGCGCCTATGCTTTCAGCAATTTTAGGGGCAATATTTTTAAAAGAGATGCCAGATAGTAAAACTTGGATAGCAATCGCAGTAACTTTTTTTGCTGCGATATATATATTTTACGACTCCTTACAATTAGGGAATATTTTTGGGGATTTATTGGGCCTCGTTTGTGCCTTAGGATTGGCAGTTGGAGCCGTTACGATTAGATCTGCAAAGACAAAAAACCTAGTTCCTGCTGCTGTAGTTGGTAAGCTGTTGGTTGCGATATTTGCCATTTTCTTTATTGAAACTTATGCCTTAGTTGGGAGAGACCTATTAATTGTTCCTTTAATGTGTGTAATGTGTGTTGCGATACCTTTTGTTTTAGTCACTATTGCTCCAAGATTTATACCTGCAGAAGAGGTAAACTTATTCTTTTTGCTAGAGACAATCATCGGGCCAATTTGGGTCTGGATGGTTATTAAAGAACAACCAAGTCTAGAAACAATTCAAGGAGGTATTGTCATCATTCTGACGATAGCTATCCACTCTTTTCTTAAACTAAAAAAATCATAGCCCAATTACAATTAACTTGATTTGGCCACAAATCAGAAATAGATAGCGATTCATATGAACAAGGTGTTAAAAAATTCGTGGGCTTTATTTTTAGGTATGGGAGCAATTATGCTCGCCTACGGTTTTCAAGGATCACTTTTAGGAGTTCGAGCAGTCAAAGAAGAGTTTAGTTTAACTGCAACCGGATTTATGATGTCTGGTTATTTTGTTGGATATTTTATAGGAGCAATGACTATTCCTAAATTAATATCAAGAGTTGGTCATATAAGAATCTTTGCAGTTTTTGCATCAATTGCATCTTTAGTGATTTTAATTCATGCTGTTTTTGTTAGTCCATTTGTTTGGTTCTTATTGAGAGTGCTTACAGGTATCAGTATGGTCTCTATTTATACTGTTGCTGAAAGTTGGTTAAACGATAGAGCAAGTAATAAAAACAGAGGAAGTGTCTTATCAATCTATATGGTGATTTTGTATGGTTCAATGGGCATAGGAATGTTTTTTTTAAACTTTAGTAATCCAATAAATTTTGAACCTTTTATATTAATATCAATTATAACATCAGGTGCTCTAATTCCAATTTTACTTACCAAAAGAAAACCTCCAATATTTAAAAAAATAGAAACAATGTCTATTCAAGAGGTTTATATTTCATCTCCTTTTGGAATGGTTAGTGCATTTCTTTATGGAACAATTCAATCTGCATTATTCACATTGCTAGCTGTATACGCTGCAGGAATGAATTTTTCTATTTTTCATATTTCATTAGTTACATTCTTGTTAGCAATTTCTGGCGCAGTTTCACAGTGGCCAATAGGTAAAGTATCAGACATGTATGATAGAAGAAAAGTAATTATTGTTGTGAGTTTTGCTGCAGCCTTTTTTGCATTATGCGCAATTTTTTCTTCTGCACAAATGTATTTACCTGAAGGACTAGGAACGAGTAAATTTTGGTTTTATATTTTTTTAATTTTATTTGCCTTTTGTAGTTTACCAATGTTCTCATTGATCCTTGCTCACACAAATGATTTTATTCCTAAAGAAAAATTTGTTGCAGCTGGTGCTAGTTTACAATTTATTTTTGGTTTAGGTGCAATTGGTGGTCCATTTTTGTGCTCAATTTTTATGGACATAGCGGGTCTTAATGGTTTTTTTGTTTTTCTAATGTTTTTTCATATTTTGATTGGAGTTTATGGTGTCTATAGATCTAGAGTTAGACCAGCAGTTGAAAATCCAGACTCTCAATTTATTGCAATGCCTCAGTCAATTACGCCTGCAGGTATTGAATTAAGCCCAACTACAGAGCCAATTGATGAACCAACAAAATTAGCATCTGAATCTGCTGTTGAAGAAATAAAAGCTTCCAATCAACAATCTAATTAATTTTAATAATCAGCGTCGTTTTGTAAAGTGAACTATGTTGGCTTTATTGTTATTTTGATAAAGTAATCTTATGAATAATAACGATATTCAGAACTTATTTGAGAAAACACGAAATCAATCGATTAAAATTGTTGAAAATCTAAGTCCAGAAGACATGAATATCCAGTCGATGGAAGATGCGTCACCTATTAAATGGCATCTTGCTCACACTACTTGGTTTTTTGAAAAATTCGTTTTAAGCAAAATAAAGTCTAATTATAAATATTTTAATGAGTATTATAATTATTTATTTAATTCCTATTACGTAAAAGCAGGTCCAAGATACACAAGATCACTTAGAAACATAATTTCACGCCCTGGAATTGAAGAGATTCTAGAATATAGGCAAACTATAAACCATAGAATTACAGATTTATGTCAATCAAGTAACTCAAATTTAGATATGATTGAAGTAGGCTGTCACCATGAAATGCAACATCAAGAATTAATGTTAACAGATCTACAGCATGGTTTAAGCTTCAACCCTACTAGTCCCAAGTACGATCCAACTAAAAAAGATATTGCAAGTGAAAATATTAAACAAGAATGGGTTGGTTTTGAAAAAGCTATTAAAAATGTAGGCACAGATGATGAAAATTTCTCTTTCGATTGTGAGCGACCTAAACATGAAGTTTTAATATTACCTTTTGAAATATCAAATAAGTTAGTTACAAATGGTGAATGGATCGAGTTTATTGATAATGATGGTTATAATAAAAGTGAATATTGGTTGTCCGATGGATTTTCAAAATGCCAGCAGGAAAATTGGCAGTCCCCTCTTTATTGGAAAAAAAAAGAAGGTAAATGGTTTCACTTCACCTTAAATGGAAATAAAGAAATAAATCTCAATGCGCCTGTAAGTAATATTAGCTACTTTGAAGCTGACGCTTTTGCAAGATGGAACAATAAACGACTTCCAACAGAATTTGAATGGGAGGTTGCTTCCAATGATCATATTCAAGGGAATTTTTTAGAAAACAAAATATATCAGCCATATTCAAAAAAAAATGGTGTAGATTTAAATCAACATTGGGGACACGTATGGGAGTGGACTTCTTCTAACTTTTCTCCTTATCCAGGATTTAAATATCACAATGATGATATCAGCGAATACAATGGTAAGTTTATGGTCAACCAGATGGTATTAAAAGGAGGCTCTTGCCTTACACCTAAAGATCAAATGAGAAAATCATATCGTAATTTCTTTTATCCTCATCAAAGATGGCAAATGTCTGGACTAAGACTTGCTAAATGAGAGAATTTTTGTATGACTAGAACAAAAAATTAAACTTTTTTCAGATAAATCAATCATTACATGTCAAAACGCGCTGTTACTAAAAAAAAATAAAACTATAAGAACAACTTAAATGTCTAAATCTAATACTAATTTAAATTCTAAACTAACTGATGCTACGGATATTAGTAAACCTTGGGATAAGGATAATCAGGCCTGGTGGGACTGGTATGTTAGTCTCGCAGATAATGATGTTAAAGAAAATGAAATTATTAATGCCGATCCTTTACCAGATATTACAATACCCAGTGATGATGAAGTTATCTCAGAATTAGCTAAGCCCTACCATTTAACTAATGATCAAATTGATTTTTTTAAAAAAAATGGTTTTATTAAACTTAAAAAAGTTTTTTCACCTGGGGCCGTGCTAAAACTTAGATCTGAGTTAATTAGTTTATTAAAAGAAGAATTTAAGGTTGATCCAGATAAGGGAGCACATGCCCGTTTCCTTAGTCTTGAAATGATTTGGCCTGACAACGCACTGCTTCGTGCTTATGTATTATCACCTCGTCTAGGGCAAATTTCAGCAGATCTTCTTGGAGTACCAGCTGTCAGACTTTATCATGACAATGTATTAGCTAAACAAGCTGGTTGTGGTCGTACCCCGTGGCATTTCGACGATCATCATTTTCCTCTAGATACCAATGACGTAGTTACTGCTTGGGCGCCTGCACAGCCAATTCCTCTTGAGATGGGACCGCTTTCTTTCGCTTATCCGCTCGATGTACACAAATTAGTCAATGCAGTTACGTTTGAAAAGACTGGTACTGGATATGACCGTGGGGTCACAGATGTTTTTTCAAAAAATAATGTAACTGTGAATGAAACCCCATTTGAACTGGGTGAAGTTAGCTTTCATCATAATTTAAATTTTCATACTGCTTCACGCAACCAAACTAATCGTAGTCGAGTGGCTCTTGCCAATACTTATTATCGTGATGGAGCGAGAATAGTTGATTCACCTACGATGGTTTCTGGTGACTGGCAGAAATTTGTACCAAATGTCAAACCAGGAGACTTGGCTGCTAGTCCACTAAATCCGATTTGTTGGCCAGTAAAAGACAAATCATGAAAAACATAAATAATCAAAATGGATTAAATTCGATCTGGACTAAAAGTCTTGCTCGTAATCTTCATCCTAATGGTAATGCTTTAGTAGATCATTTAAAAACAATCCATCAAGAAAATACTGGATTTACTGAAGCATGTGCAAGTTCTTGTCGTGATGAAGCTGGACGTAATAGTTATGAATGGCTAAGTGAGGTTGTGCCTGATAACTCGAGTTTGACTGTATTAGATCTTGCTTGCGGGTCAGGGCCGTTATTAAAAATTTTATTTGATCGTAATAAAAATTTAAATTTAAAAGGTATAGACATGTGTCCTGAAGAATTAGTATTAGCTAAGACTCGTCTTAAAAATAGTAGAGTTGATCTTATCGAGTCAAAAGCACAAAATTTGACAGCAATAAATGATGACTCTATAGACATTGTGTTATGTCATTGGGCTTTGACATTAATGGACCCGATAGTTCCTGTTTTAGATGAAGTCAAACGAGTTTTAACTTCTGAGGGTCAATTTGCAGCATTAGTTGATGGACCAATGAATGCAGCATCCGGTTATGCAGAGGTACATGATTTAATTTATAGTTATGTTCAAGAAGAAATACCTAGTTATGGAGCAATTGATTTAGGTGATCCAAGGATACGAGGAACTGAAAGTCTAAGTAATCTTGCACATAAAGCTTTTCCAGAAGCAGGCGTCACTATCGAAACAAATGTTGTATCTATGGAAGGACCAGTTACCAAAGTAGCTGAAATTGCTTCAGGATTTTTTTACGCAGCATTTATCTTAAAACCAGAAAAAAGAAAATTAATGATTAAAAATCTATCTAATATGCTCGCAATATCCAAAGTGAGCACAGACAATGAAAGACAAGGGCGATTTTCAATGCCAATTAGTCGTCTTTTAGTTAGACAAAGTATAAAATGAAATCATTTTTACAAGAAGTAAGTATCGGTTTAAGTAAAAAGAATAAGGAGTTGAGTTCTAAATGGTTTTATGACTTTCGTGGATCAAAACTTTTTGAACAAATTACCAAGCTAAAAACATATTACCCAACAAGAACTGAAAGAAAAATTTTAAAAGATAATAAAATTGAAATTGCTAATAAAATAGGTAAGCGAGCAGTTTTAATTGAACCCGGTGCTGGGGACTTTAAAAAAATAGCTATTTTTCTCAATAGTTTAGATAAGCCCAAAAAATATATACCTTTGGATATTTCAGAAGATTATATAAACAAGATATCTCAAAGTTTTAAAAAAAAATTCCCAAATATAGCTATTACTCCTAAGGGATATGACTTTTCAAGAAATAATAAACTACCTTTTAAAATCAATTCATCTGAAAATATAATTATTTTTTTTCCAGGATCAACCATTGGTAATTTCAAAGAGAAGGATGCTGTTAAATTTTTAAAAATGTTAAAATCAAAATTTAAAGCAAAAAAAATTATCATTGGTGCTGATTTAGTAAAAGATATCCCAACTCTGATTACTGCTTATGATGACAAAAAAGGGGTAACCGCAAAATTCAATAAAAATATTTTACGAAGAATTAATACTGAATTAGGTGCAGATATAAATCTGAATTCCTATAAACATTTAGCCATTTATAATAAACAAAAAAAAAGAATTGAGATGAGACTAAAATCTAAAAAAAGAAATAATATTAGAATTAATGGTTCAAATTATTTAATTAAAAAAAATGAAGAGATACATACAGAGAATTCACACAAATATACGATTAAATCCTTCAAAAACTTAGCTAATAAAGCTGGATGGAAACTAGATAAAACTTGGGTTGATGGCAAAAAACTTTTTAGTGTTCATTGTCTAAGTTAAATAAGTTTCACTCATCAGAAAAATATTCAACTTCCTTAAATCGATCTGTTGGGAAAAGCCAATAAAATCCAAATGTTTCATCACTATTATTTTTAAGTGCATGTATAGCATTATTAGAAATATAAACTACGTCACCTTTTTTAATCTCTTCAAGTTCACCATCTTTGTTTAAAGTTGCAGAACCATTGGTTACAACATAAATTTCGTCTGGGGCATGATGATGTAAAGTTAATTTTCCACCGGGTAAAACTTCCGCAAAACCACAAGAAATTCCTTTGCTTCCATCAATATCTTCATCAACTAAAAACTTCCATCTCACTCCGGGATATTTCTCACTTGTTTTCCATTCCTGATTGGAGATTGAATTTAAATTTTTAACAAATATCATAAGAGTTTTAGATTATATAAATTTTAGATTTTTATGAACAAAATTAATGCTAGTAAACTCTGGAAAATTATTCAGGAAGCCAGAGATTATATGGGTGAAGAAAGTATTTTACTTTGAAAAAAAGAAAATGATTATTTTTAAGAAATTTTTTTTAAAAGTGCAAAACAAAAGGTTCTTATTAATTTATGAAAAAAAAACTTAACCTTGGAGTTATTGGAATAGATCATGGGCATATTTTCGATATGTTGGATGAAATGATTAAAGAAGGTTGTAGCTGTAATTACTTTTGGACAGATGGGGATCCTTTAACTCTTCAAGAATTTAATAAAAAATATCCAAATATTAAAAGAAAAGAAAATAAAGAGGAAATATTAAACGACTCATCTATTGATATGATTTTAATATCTTCGATCCCTGTAAATAGAGCTGGTCATTCAATAGATGCATTAAAAGCTGGGAAAGATGTTATGGTAGACAAACCAGGGTGTACTACTCTAGATCAGTTAAATAAGTTGAAAAATACTGTTAAAGAAACTGGAAAGATCTGGTCTATAAATTTTTCTGAAAGATTTCACGTTGCTGCAGTTGCTAAAGCAGAAGAATTAGTAAATGAAGGCAAAATAGGAAAAGTAAAACAAACTATTGGTACAGGTCCTCATAGGCATGGAAACTACGAAAGGCCTGATTGGTTTTATAATCGTCAAAGTTATGGAGGCATTATTACCGATATTGGGTCTCACCAAATTCATCAATTTTTAGTTTTTACAAATTCAGATCAGGCAAAAATCAACCATGCATTAGTAGAAAATACGACAAAGATAGATAAGCCTGGTTTTCAAGATTTTGGTGAAGTGAACCTTACTGGTAATGGTGGACACGGATACGTTCGCCTGGATTGGTTTACTCCAGATGCCCTTCCAACCTGGGGAGATGGAAGATTATTAATCCTTGGAGACAAAGGTTACATAGAAATTAGAAAATATACAGATTTAGCAAAATCTGAAAAAGGTAATCATTTATATTTAGCAAATAATGATGAAGTGAAACATATTGATTGTTCTAATGTTAAGCTACCCTACTTTAGTAATTTAATTAATGATGTTTTAAACAGAACAGAAACTGCATGTCCTCAAGTTCTTACTTATTTTTCAATGGAACTTGCTATTAAAGCTCAAGAGCAAGCTGAAAAAAAATGAAAAAATATCAAGTAGCAATAATTGGAACCAACATAGGAGCAAAACATTTTGAAGATTTTAAAAAAGTTTCTGAAAGATTTAATGTTCACACGTTATGTGGTTTAACTCGGGGAGCTATTGATAAAATATTACAATCAAATACTGAGACAAAAGTTTCTCTAAATTTTGACAATGTATTAAAAGTTAAAGGAATTGATATCATTGATATTTGTCTCCCACCCCATTTACATTTTTCTGCATGTAAAAAGGCTATGATAGCTGGAAAGCATGTGATTTGTGAAAAACCATTAGTTTCAAGTCTTAAAGAAGTAGACGAATTAGAAAAGATCAGTAAAGAAACGGGTAAAATTATTTTCCCAGTATTTCAATATCGATATGGTCTAGGATTTTCAAAATTAAAAGCATTAATCAAATCAGGTTTAGCTGGAAACCCTTTGGTTGCTTCTTTAGAAACTCACTGGAATAGAGGTAAAGATTATTATTCAAAACCTTGGAGAGGAACTTGGGAAGGTGAACAAGGTGGAGCTATTTTAAGTCACTCAATTCATATTCATGATTTAGTGAGTATGATCTTGGGGCCTGTCTCAAATGTTTTTTCAAAATTAACAACTAGAGTAAATGATATTGAGGTTGAGGATTGTGCTGCCCTTTCTATTGAAATGGAGAATGGAACTCTGGTTACAAGTTCTATTACATTAGGTGCTGCAAACGATACTAGTAGACTTCGATTTTGTTTTGAAGGATTAACAGCTGAGTCTGGTGCATCCCCAGATAAACCATATAGTCCTGCTGATGATAAATGGGACTTTTTACCAAGAGCACCTATTACTCAAACTCAAATTGTTGAAGTGTTATCTAAAGTAAAAGAACCAAAATCCTGGTATGCAGGAATGTTTGAAGAAATTGCAAATAAACTAGATGGATCTTCTAGCGATGAAGTGACATTACTTGATGCACGAAAATCTTTGGAATTTGTGACTGCTGTGTACGATTCTTCTAGAAAAAATAAAAGTATTAAACTTCCAATCAGTAAAGACAATCCTTTATATAATTCTTGGCTACCTTTAAATAATTAAATATGGGAGATTTAAATAAAGCGCCAAACGATTTTTTTGATAATTGGAATAAGATTAAATCAATGTCATATAAAAATGTCATTGAACTACTTGTTAAGAGAAGTAGCGAAAAAAAGATATTAGCTTTAATTCAATTTGAATTAGATCAATTTTCTGAAAATGTTCAAAAGGATCTAATTATTTCTGAAACAAGTTCTTTCTATCAAGAATTATCTAATCTTTTCAGAGACTCTAATTGGTGGTCAACTGCTACAGTGACAGATGCTTGTAAATATTATTTAAACTGTGCAAGAAATAATATTTCTCATTTTGAAAACTATGTAGAGGCGGACAGTGATTTGTCCCAAGTTCAAAAAAATGAGATATTTGCCTTGTATCAATTGTGTACTTTATTTGTTTCTTGGAATGCTGTTAAAGAAAAAAAGATAAGAGAAATAATAGATATTAAAAAAAGTTTATTTTTTAGATAAAATTTGTCAATATGAACAAAGAAAACGCAAGTAAACTCTGGAAAATTATTCAGGAAGCTGGCGATTATTTGGAAGGGCAATTACCTGATCATCCTAATCATCCTAATGGTAGAAACGCCTATGCCCATGTAGCTATTTGCGTTAAATCTAAATTTAATGCGAGTTACAAAGATATTCCTGATGAGCAGCTTGAGGAAGTCTTAAAATATATTGAATTTTTAAAGCAAAATCCAAATTAGAGACTTATTGCTTCGGAAAATAATCCTTTAGCTCCCCTTCTCGATATACATCAGCCGTACAACAATGAAGTCCTCCACCAAATGCATAAGCATCACGAAGTTCTACTGGTACCACTTCCATTCCAAGTTTATCTAATTGTTCTGCTTGATAAGTCTCACTTTTTTCAACGCATACTGTTTTAGAGTCTAAAACCAATACATTCATAGATAACCATGTTGATGAATAGCACAAAGGAGGTGGCTCATTGTGCGCTGGCTGCGCACTATCTATTATTTCCCATCCATTATTTTCAAACAATTTTCTTTGTTCTTTTGGAAGTCTTCTTTGAGGATTATTTATTATCAACCCTTCTTTTATTGGTGTGAAGGTTGCATCAATATGAATTGGGTACGGATCACCAGGAAAATTTACCGCATGCACTCTGTGATCTTTATAATGTCTTTTTAACCAATCAATACCTTTTAAGTTAGTAGTAAAACCATGTTGCACTACTAAATCTTTTCCAAATCTCAATACATCTGCTGCATCAAATAATGGTTCTTCTTCAGTAGTTACAAAATGTTTCTTTTCAGTCCATTCTAATCTTTTTTGAACTCCAATTTTATCTGATAAGTAATCTTTTCTATAATCTAGATCTGTCAATCTAGGTTTTGGTGCAGACTCATGTCGCATATTTGGATCTCGATTGTAATAATCTTGCAGAAGTGGTCTGTAGCATAAATATTCAAACCAACGACAACGATAGCTCATTGTTGCTTCTAAAATTTCATTACCAACAGTTAACAAAACATCTCTTGGTGGCATACAGCCAAACATGGTTTCTGCTTCCCAATCAGGAGTAGATGTTTTTTGATTAAAATCTATAGGTGTTGGTCGATCAACTTTAATTCCTCTTTTCTGAAGTATATTTGAAAAATTATCTAAAAGTTGATTAGCTTTATCAACAGTATCTTTAGTTCTTGGTCCAAACTGGCCTCGCATATCACTATCTTCAGGAACTTTTGCATCGAGTGCTGGTTCGGGAGCTGGAATACACGTACCATCAGCTCTTCCAACAATTACATGTTTGAGTGGATCCCATTCATTCCAACTATTCACAATAATATGATTTTTATTCATAGATTAATTTAAAGCGATGTATCTTTTATTCCATCTCATAATCAAACTGTAATAAATTATTGAAACAAAAAGAAAAAATCCGCCAATAATTGTGTTAGTTGTAGGAACCTCATTGATACCAAATAGTGGTAGCCACACCCAGAATATTCCACCCACTACTTCAGTTAAAGATAGCAATGTAAGTTCTGCTGCTGGAATAGCTTTTGAGCCAATTGAATATAAAATTAAACCAAAACAGACCAATGTTCCATGTAATGAAAATAAAGTTCCATTATAACTAGATGAAAAAAATACTAAATCGTTTGAAATTATTGCAATAGATGAAAAAACGACACAAAAAAATCCAGCAAAAGCAACTGTTGTAAATTTTGGAGTTTCTTTTCTCCATCTGAGTGATACTGAAAAAACCGAGAAACCAACTGAAGCTGTTAGTCCAAATACAAATCCAATTAAAGATTTTTCACTCGTATTACCAAGCGCCATAATTAATATACCTGCAGTAGCAATGATAATTGAAATCCAAACGTTTAAGGAGATTTTTTCTTTTAAAAACAAAAAAGCTAATAATGCTGTAAAAAAAGGCATTGCCGCTAAACAAAGTAATGTCACTGCAGCACTAGTATTTGTTATTGAGTAAATAAAGGTGATCATTGCAATACCTAAACCTGATCCACCTATGACACCTGATAACCCTATTTTGAGATAATTTTTATAAAAATTTTTTCCTTCATCAAAAAATAAATAAAGATTTAATAAAATGAAAATAGTTAAACCTCTTCCAAAAATGTACTGCCATGGGACTAATTGTGGATTATCCATATATCTCACAACTAAAGGACCAAATGACCACAGTAACCCGGCAAACAAAACAACTGGAATAGCAATTTTGGGACTTCTGAGCTCAATCATATGCCGAAATCTAATTCTAAATAGAATTTTCTACAACAAAAATATATTTTAAATCTATATATAAAATCAGTGATATACATGAAATAAAATTAAATGTTTATATGGATTTAAAAATTTTAGAGATTGCTTCGGATACAGAAAATAACAAAAATATCAAAAACTACACTCATGCTGCAAAATCTAAAAATCCTTTATGTGGTGATGAAATTCAAATTAAGTTAGTCATTAAAAAAGAAAAACTAGTTGATTTTGGTTATCAAGGTAAGTCATGTGTTTACTGTCAAGCTAGTGCGAGTTTGTTATCAAAAAATTTGATAAACTCTGAAAAAAGTAAAATTAACGAAATTTGTGATTTTGCGAAATCTTTTTTTAACAAAAAACAAGAGAGTATAGAAAAAAAATGGTCTTTTTTGAGTAAATTGTTTAATGAGAAAAATATATCAAGAAAAGAATGTATTCTTCTTCCTTTCAACGCCTTAAAAAAAATTGTATCCAATTAAATTATGGGAAATTTAAAGCAATCATTCTTAGCAGGTCTCTTTTCGATTATTACAATAGGAATACTTACCCTTTTAACTTACAAAACTGAGTACGGAATATTTTTGATTGCTTCTTTTGGGTCTTCAATGGTTCTACTCTACGGATATCCAGAAAGTCCTTTCGCACAACCTAAAAATGTTTTCTTTGGTCACGTTCTTACTACAATTGTAGGAATGATTGTTTTATACTTTATCCCTTTATCTTTATATTTAACGATACCTTTAGCTGTAGGTTTTGGTGTTGGATTGATGATATTATTTAATGTAACTCATCCACCAGCTGGTGGTAATCCCATTATAGTCATAATGGGTAGTGTGTCGGTAGACTACTTATTGACCCCTGTGATTTCTGGTTCAATAATCATTCTACTTTTTGCAATAATTCTCAATCGATTTATCTTAAAAAAAAATTATCCCTCTAAGAAATAATTTGTTTGCTAGCCCATTAAAAATGAGGTTAGATGGCCAAAAATAAATTAATATTTATTACATACAGGAGAGTAAATGAAGATATTGTGCGTATTATATGACGATCCTAAAGGTGGAATGCCAAAATCATATCCCCTAAGTGATCTTCCTAAATTAGAAAAATATCCAGATGGAATGACTTTACCTAGTCCAAAAGGTAGAGACTTTACACCAGGTGAATTATTAGGATGTGTTTCAGGAGGATTAGGATTAAAAAAATATTTAGAGTCTAACGGTCATGAATTTATTGTTACAAATAGTAAAGATGGAGAAGGATGTGAAGCTGATAAGCACATCGTTGATGCTGATATAGTAATATCTCAACCATTTTTTCCTTACTATTTAACAAAAGAAAGAATTGCAAAAGCTAAAAATTTAAAAATGGCTATTACTGCAGGAATAGGATCGGACCATGTTGATTTACAAGCAGCAATGGATAACAAAATTGATGTAGTAGAAGTTACATTTTGTAATTCAAGATCAGTTGCAGAACATATTGTTATGATGATTGTTTCAATGGTAAGAGATTATCATAATCAACATAGAATTGTTAATGAAGGTGGTTGGAATATTGCTGACGCAGTTCAAAGATCTTACGATGTTGAGGGTATGCATATTGGAACAGTAGCTGCAGGTCGTATCGGTTTAGATGCACTTAGAAAGATGAAACCTTTTGATGTACATTTACATTACTTTGACAGACATAAATTACCTGACAGTGTTGAAAAGGAATTAAATTTAACTTTTCATGAGTCTGTAGAGTCTATGGTTAAAGTTTGCGATGTAGTGACAATAAATTGTCCGCTCCATCCAGAAACTGAAAACCTATTTGACGATGCAATGATAAGTAAAATGAAAAAAGGTGCTTATATTGTAAATACTGCTAGAGGAAAAATCTGTAACCGTGAGGCTATTGCAAAAGCTTTAGAAAGTGGACAGTTAAGTGGTTATGCTGGAGATGTTTGGTTTCCACAACCAGCTCCAAATGATCATGTCTGGAGAACTATGCCAAATCATGGAATGACACCACATACTTCTGGAACTTCATTATCGGCTCAAACAAGATATGCTGATGGAGTAAGAGAAATTTTGGAATGTTTCTTCGAGGGTAGTGAAATTAGAGATCAATATCTTATTGTAAAAGACGGCCAATTAGCTGGAATGGGTGCTCACTCATACAGTAAAGGATCAGCTACAGGTGGATCTGAAGAAGCAGCTAAATATAAGAAAAAATAACTCAAAAAAATAGTTATTAAAGGTAGTTTACTAAAAGTAGCTACCTTTAATATCATAGACTTAATTCAAGTTTTTTGTTTATGATAGTGAATGAAATTTTTTACTATCATATTTTTTATTATCTCATTTATTACTGCAGCTGAAGCTAATCAAAAGGGTAAGGCATATTTTGCTGGTGGATGTTTTTGGTGTATGGAAGAAGTTTATGAAAAATTAAGTGGAGTAGAAGAAGTGATATCAGGTTACTCTGGGGGCACTACAGAAAACCCAACCTACAGAGAGGTGACTTATGGTAAAACTGGTCATTTTGAGGTCGTTGAAATTGTCTATGACAAAGAAATCATTTCTTTTAAAGAATTACTCGATATTTTTTGGAAAAATATAGATCCCTTTGATCCTTATGGGCAATTTTGCGATAAAGGATATAGCTACAGATCAGTCGCGTTTTATCAAAATGATGAAGAAAAAAAACTGATAGAAAATAGTGTAAAAGAATTAGAAAACAAATTTAACAAAGAGATTGTTACTTACGTAAGAAGTTTTGATAAATTTTACGAAGCTGAAGTTTACCACCAAGATTTTTATGTTAAAAAGTTTCAGAGATATTTGGAGTATAAAACAGCTTGTAGAAGAGAAGAGATTTTAAATAATATTTGGAACTTATAAATTTGTGAAAAACTATATTAATTGGAATTTTGATAATTCTTATTCAAAATTACCAGAAGCTTTTAAGGAAATTATTAAACCTGTTTCAGTTTTAAATCCTGAGTTGGTTATCTTAAATGAAGACTTAGCAAAGAAATTAGGGCTTGATTTTTCTAAAATAGATAAAAATGAATTATCTGCTCTATTTGCAGGAAATATTCTGCCTGAAGGAACTAATTCTATAGCCCAAGCTTATGCTGGACATCAATTTGGACATTTTACAATGTTAGGTGATGGAAGAGCAGTTTTAATTGGTGAACATGTAACTAATCAAAAAAAGCGATACGATATTCAATTCAAAGGATCTGGCAGAACTTCTTTTTCGAGAGGTGGAGATGGTCGAGCGGCATTAGGTCCAATGCTAAGAGAGTATATTATAAGTGAGGCTATTCATTCATTAAACATACCAACAACGAGAAGTCTTGCAGTGACTAAAACTGGAGAAAAGGTGATAAGGGAAAATTTATTAGAAGGTGCAATACTAACACGAGTTGCCTCAAGTCATATCCGAGTTGGAACATTTCAGTATATCGCTGCAAAACAAAATATTGATGAATTGAAAATGTTAGTTGATTACACAGTTGATAGACATTATCCAGAAATTAAATCATCGAGAACAAAGGCTGTAGATTTGTTAAATTTGGTAATTGAAAAACAATGTCAGCTAATAGTTAATTGGATGCGAGTAGGATTTATTCATGGAGTGATGAATACAGATAACATGGCGATTTCAGGTGAAACTATAGATTATGGTCCCTGTGCTTTTATGGATCACTATGATCCGAAAACTGTTTTTAGTTCAATTGATAAATTTGGAAGATACGCATTTTCTAATCAACCACCCATTGCTAAATGGAATTTAGCTAGATTTGCTGAGTGTCTTATTCCTCTTATCGATAAAAATGAAGACCAGGCTATTAAGACTGCAACTCAAATTATAGATAACTTTCAAACTATTTATGAACAAAAATGGTTGGATATGATGAAATCTAAACTTGGTTTAATTGGTGATAATAAAGACGATTTAAAACTTATTAATTCCTTATTGAATTGGATGGAAGAAAGTAAAGCAGATTATACAAATACTTTTTGTTATTTAATGGATATGCCAATTAAGGATGAAATCTATAAAGATAAAAGATTTATAGAATGGGTAAAAGCATGGAACAATCGATCAACTTTAAATAATTCAAATAAAGAAGATCAATTTCAATTTATGAAAAAAGTTAATCCAGTTATTATTCCAAGAAACCATAAGGTAGAGGAGGCATTATCTGATGCAAATAAAAATAACTATGAAACACTTTATAAATTATTATCTGTGATACAAAATCCCTATAACCCTAAAGTCGATGTTTTGGAGTATCAATCACCAGCTCCAGAGTCAAAAGAAAAATATCAAACGTTTTGTGGGACTTAAGTTATAAGACGTATGGCTCTGGTCGAGCACTATTGCCTAATACTCTTTCAACTGAAAAATCACTAATATCAATTGTTTGATAAGATCCAGTTGTAATTAGTTCAGTTAAAGCTCTTCCAATACCGGGTGCTTGCATCAATCCCCTTCCCGTAAAACCTGATGCCATATAAACATTCTCATATTTTGGGTGTTTTCCAACAACTGCATTATTATCTAATTTGTTGCAATCATAATATCCAGCCCATCCTCCAGTTAATTTAAGTTCTTCAAAAGCTGGAATTCTTTTTGCTAATGCTGGCCAAACTAACTCTTCAAAATCATTCCATGCTGGTTCTAAATCATCAGCATCAAATACTGAAAGAGGTGATCCAGCTAAATATTCACCACCTTCTGGTCGCCAATAAACACCTGTTGTTAGATCTCCTGTAAGAGGCATTTCTTTAAAATATTTTGGACATTTAACCCTAAAAACCGTGTGTTTTTGAGGAACCACTGGAATATCTTCAAGTAATTTTTTTGTCCAACATCCTGCAGCTGAAACAATTGTTTTAGCTTTAACTTCAGAAATATTTTTTATTTCTCCTTTAATAAATTCAGTACCAAGTTCAATTGCTTTACTTTTTAAAGCGGTGTGAAAAAGAAATGGATCAATCCAACCCTCCGTTTGATTATCGGTATAAGTAGCCGTTTCTATTCCTTCATTATTTATATAGGGAAATATTTTTGTTAATTCTGATCCTTTAATATTTTTGGTTCCTGCTTCACACTTTTTATGATTTTCTAATGCTCGGTATTGTTCTTCAGCATGTTCGGGTCCAAACATTAATAAATAACCATTTGTTACCATACTGGCGGTTGGGTTTGGATTTTTTTCAGTTTTTAATAATTGTGGTATTTGATTTATAAATTCTCTAGCAAATTTTCCTAATAAAATATTTTCTTTTTGAAAAAATTGCCTTCTAAATCCACCTAAAGATAATGGGAATGAAGCAGTTTTATATGTGGGGTCTCTCTCTACTACTTTTACCTTTCTACCCTCTTTAGATAGAAAATAGGCTGTTGCCGCCCCAATTATTCCACCGCCGATTACTACTACATCATCCATATTAATTTATCATTATAAGATTTACATTCAGAAATAGTGCAAAGCTACACCAAAGTAAATAAGGAATCATTAAATAGGAACTAACTAGATTGACACGTTTAAATCTTAAAATGAGATTAATTATCAATCCAACCAATAAAATTAGAACAAATAAAGCTAAGACCATATTGTGAAAAACAAAGAAAACTACACTCCAAGTTGTATTAAACACCAGATGAATTAAATAAACATAAACTGTATTTTTATCCCTACTCTTTGAATGCCAAAATAACCATATTGCAATTGTCATCATTAAATACAAAGTGGTCCACACAGGTCCAAAGACCCAATCTGGAGGATTAAGAGTTGGTTTATTCAATAATGAATACCATGGTTCTTTATAATTAATTGTAGCTAGGCCGCCAATAACTGAAGCACTAAAAGTGACAAAAAGAAAAGAGATAAAAGTTAAAAATTTATTTTTAAACATGTTAGTAATATATACGATTAACTATGAATAAAAAAACTATATGGATAACTGGTGCAAGTAGTGGCATTGGTGAAGCAACAGCGATAAAATTTGCTAAAGAAGGATGGAAAGTTATTGTCTCTGCAAGAAGAGTTGAGCTTTTAGAGAAACTATCAGTAGATGAAAATATATTTTCTTATCCATTAGATGTAACAGATAGTGATAAGGCTAAAGACGTATTTAAAAAAATTATAGACGATCATGGACATGTAGATCTTTGCATTTTTAGTTCTGGTACATATGAAAGAAAATCTGAAAAAGAACTAGATGTGCGAAACATAAAGCATGTCATTGAGGTAAATTTTCTTGGGGTAATAAATTGTGTTAGTGCTGTTGAAAAATATTACAAAGAGAAAAATAACGGCCATATTGCTGTAGTTTCGTCACCAGTTGGATATAGAGGTCTGCCTAAATCTTCTGGATATACTCCATCTAAAGCAGCTTTAAATAATTTTACGCAAGGTATTTATTTTGATTTTAAAAAATTTAACGTCAGAGTTACCTTAATAACTCCTGGATTTATAAAAACTGCTCTAACAGATAAGAATGAATTTAAGATGCCTTTTTTGAAAAGTACTAATTATGCAGCTGATCAAATTTATAATGGCTTAATTAAAAAAAATAATTTTGAAATAATCTTTCCTTTACCAATTAAAATTATTTATAAATTAATACAAATACTTCCAAATAAATTGTATAATTATTTGATTTCTAAATCAGTTAATCGTTAGTCTTTAACAAAAACGACTGTCAATTCTGCTACTTTAAATCCAAACTTTGTCATCGTAGCTCTATTGATTGCGACACGATCATCTTGTTTAAAAATCCAATCATCAAATGTGATTTTTAATTCTCTTCCTTTTACTGGAACTAATAAAACATATTCAAATTTGAATGCGGGACCATATGAGTATCCGATAGCTTTGCCTACAACATCACCGGCAGTTCCCTCATAATTATGTTCATCGATTTTATTAATTGTCCATTCTCTATCTTGAATTTCACCATCATCCCAATTAAATTTTTCTTTTAAAACTAATTGTTTTCCATCCCATGTACCATTTAAATCAGCATTAAACTGTCTTGTAACTTTGCCTGATCTATCTTGTAAAACACCCCATGCCTTAACGTTACCACTTAGATATTCCTCAATTATTAATCTTGGTTCTTTATTTTTAAATTCTTCTGGTTTCATAGCACTATTATTAGAACAACTTGTAATTAAGAAAGCACAAATTATCAATGAAATAGATTTAATTATTTTAGTATGATGCATAAATATCCTTTGTAACTGTTATTTGTTTTGAAGTGAAAATTGAATTAGATCTATATTCTTAGATTTGAAACCAGCTTCGCAATAAGACAGATAGAATTCCCACATCCTTTTAAATTTTAAATCAAAACCTTGATTTTTAATTAGCTCCCATTTCTTTATAAATTCATTTCTCCAAATAGATAAAGTATTTGCATAATGATCCGCATAAGAGATATATGAGTTTACTGTTAATCCATTATCTGAGACATATCTGTTTATGCTGTTTTTATTAGGAAGAAATCCACCTGGAAAAATATATTTTTGGATAAAATCTTGTTTATTCTTATACCTATCAAATAAACTATCATCAATTGTTATTGCTTGAATAGCAGCTTTACCCCCTCCAGATAAATTATCTTTGATAGTTTTAAAATAACTTTTAAGATAGTTTTGTCCTACAGCTTCAATCATTTCTATTGATGCAATTGAATTATATTTGCCTTGTAAATCTCTGTAATCTTTAATTTCAATGTTAACTTTTTCATTTAAGCCACATTTATGAATTCGTTCTTTGGCGTACTCAAATTGTTTTTTTGAAATGGTTATACAATCAAGTTTTACATCATATTTTTTACCTAAATACTCAGCGAAACCACCCCAGCCGCAGCCAATTTCTAAAACTTTGTCACCATTATTTGGTTTAATAAGATCGATTAATTTTTGATATTTGTTATTTTGTGCTTCAGCTAAATTTTTAGAATGTTCATTAAATATTGCACTTGAATAGGTTAAGGTATCATCAAGCCATAATGAGAAAAATTCATTTCCTAAATCATAATGTTTTGCAATATTTTCTTTACTTCTACTTTTTGTATTTTTAATAATTTTATTTTTAATATAGTTAATTACTGGAACATCAAGTAAGCCGGAAAACCTATGAATAATTTTAATATTTCTTGCTGTAAGCTCAATTAAATTTGAAAGATCGTCGGTTTCGAACTCCCCCCTCATATAACACTCTGCAAACCCAATACTGCCACCACGTATCAAATTAAAATTAAAATTTGGTTTTTTAATAATTATATTAGCACTAAGTGGTTCCTCTGGATTTCCAAATTTTAAGATTTCTCCATCAAAAGTTTTGATTTCAAGATAACCATAATCAATCTTACTTAAAAAATTGAAAACTAATTTGTCGGATATTTTGTTTAAAAGCATTAATTCTCAACCGTTAAATTATTTTTGATATTTAATTTTTTTTTAACTAATCTTATTCCTTTTAACCACAATTTAAACGCTTCAAAATGTATCGCAGAAATAATTTTTAAAGTCATTAAAGGATGTTTTAAATAAGATTTAATTAACTGAGCACTATTTAGCTCATTTCTATCTCCGTCTTGAGAAGCAAATAAAATTTTTCCGTCTTTATCATATTGGTCGATAATCACTGACAATTTATTTCCTGGTTTTAATATTTTGAAAAAATACTGGCAGTCCATTTCAATAAATGGGGAAACGTGAAACTTCTTAGAGCAATTATTTTGTATTAAATTGTTATTATTATCGACTCTAAATACATAAGTGTGTTGTTCGCCAAAAGTATTTTTTACTTCATATAAAATTGACACTAGTTGTTCTTGATTATTGTAAACAAAAAAAATGCTAAGAGGATTAAATACATATCCTAATATTCTTGGGTAACATAAAAGTTTAATTTTAATATTTTCTGAATTAATATTATTTTGTTCTAAGTTTTTTTTTACCCATTCTGTCAGAGATGAACCATCTCTTAATCCATGATCTTTTTCTTGAAAACTAATTAAATTAAAACGATTTAAAGAAAAAAATCTTATTTTATTACTCAATGTCTCTAGTTCAGATAAATCTAGCAGTAACGAAAATACTTTGTATTTAAAGAAATGTTCTTTTGGTTTAAATCGTTTGTGGATCACTGTTCCAGTGTAAATACAAGAATTAATCATTAAGGTTTTTCAGCATTTCAATAGATGATTTTATTCCATCTTCATGAAATCCGTAACCAAAATAACTTCCACAAAACAGCAAGTCTTTCTGATTTTGTAGTTTAGAAAGTTCTTGTTGAGTATCTAATGCTTTTTGATCGTAATATGGGTGAGTAAATCTTACCTTTTTAAGTATTTTAGACTTATCAATATCAAAGTAGGGATTTAAGGTTAAAAAAATATCTTGTTCACACTTTAGATTTTGTAAAAGATTTAACCAATAACTAATAGAATTTTTCTCAATATCTTTATCATCAATAGATGAATTCCAAGAACTCCAAGCTCTTTTATTTTTAGGCATAGCTCTGTTATCGGTATGAATATATGCAATATTTTCTTTATAACTAAAATTAGATAGAATTTTTCTCTCCTCATCTGTTGGATTGTCAATTAATTCTAATGCTTCGTCAGCATGAGTTGCTATAACTACTTTATCATAATCAAAAAATTCACTTTGACCGCCATAGTACAGGTCAATACCTGACGACTTTCTTTTTATTTTTTTCACTTTATAATTTTTGTAATGCTCACCACTAATTTTGGATATTATCTGATTAACATAAGTTCTGCTTCTATTAGAAACTGTATACCATTGAGGCCTATTTTTTAATTTAAACAAACCATGATTTTGGAAAAATTTTAAAAAAAAACTAATTGGCATTTTACTTGCCTCTAATGGTGGCATAGACCAAATAGCAGAAACCATTGGAATTATATGATAATCAATAAATGTTTTTGATAATTTATTCTTTGCAAGATATTCACCCAAAGTTAATTTTTCTTCTGAGATACTTTCTTGATCACTTTTTTTATAAAATTTAATTATATCAAAGAACATTTTTAAAAATTTCATATTAAACAAATTTGATCTATTAGAAAAAATTCCACTAATCCCTTTTCCGCAGTATTCAAAATTTGTGTTGTCAACTGAAACTGAAAAAGACATATTGCTTTTTTCAATATCAATTTTATTTTCTTCGAAAAACTTTATTAAATTTGGGTAAGTTTGAAAGTTGAATACAATAAAACCGATATCAACAGAAACTTTTTTTTCACCAAACATTAAATCAATAGTGTGAGAATGGCCTCCAAAATGATCTTCTTTTTCAAAAAGATCTACATGATGTTTTTTAGATAAATAGTATGCAGCACTTAAACCTGAAATTCCTGAGCCGACAACAGCAATTTTCATTACTATTTATGCTGCATCTTCTTTAAACTCGTCCATACTTGGACAAGTACAAAAAATATTTTTATCTCCGTAAACATTAT
Organism: uncultured Pelagibacteraceae bacterium; assembly: GCA_902594635.1. GTDB lineage: Bacteria > Pseudomonadota > Alphaproteobacteria > Pelagibacterales > Pelagibacteraceae > Pelagibacter. The sequence goes on along the minus strand of CACJMX010000001.1, from coordinate 529,808 downwards.
CTACTCTCGCAACTGGAGGCCAAAATTTATTTGTTTTCAAGAATTTTGCAGGATACGCTGCTTGCTGTCTAGAATATTTGTGATTCCATTCATCTAAAGAAAGTTCAATATCAGTATGGGGTGCATTTTTAATTGGATTATCTACTTTATCAAATTTACCAGACTTAATCATTTCTATTTCCGATTTGATATTTATTAAAGTATCACAAAATCTATCTATCTCAGTTAGACTTTCACTCTCTGTTGGTTCAATCATCATTGTACCAGCAACAGGCCATGACATTGTTGGCGCATGAAATCCATAATCTATTAATCTTTTGGCTATGTCTTCTTCCGTAACCCCTGTTTCACTTTTAATTGATCTAATATCAATGATACATTCGTGAGCAACATTTCCATTAGTCCCTTTATACAAGATTGGAAAATGGTTTTTTAATCTATGAGCTATATAGTTAGCGTTTAATATTGCTACTTCCGTAGCTAATTTTAAACCCTGTGATCCCATCATTTTTATATACATCCATGAAATAGATAAAATACTTGAGCTTCCCCAAGGTGCTGCTGAAACTGCACCTATACCGGTTGCAGGACCACAATCTTTTACTACTGGATGGTTAGGCAGATAAACTTGTAAATGTTTTTTGCAAGCAATTGGTCCCATACCTGGTCCTCCTCCACCATGAGGAATACAAAATGTTTTATGTAAGTTTATATGACAAACATCTGGACCAAAATTTCCAGGTTTTGCAATTCCTACAAGTGCATTTAAGTTTGCACCATCCATATAAACTTGACCTCCGTGTTTATGGATTAAATCACAGATATCTGTTATTTTTTCCTCAAATACACCATGAGTAGAGGGATATGTAACCATCAAAGCTCCAAGATTTTCTGAATGTGTTTCTGCTTTTTTCTTTAAATCTTCAAAATCTACATTGCCTTCTTTATCACAATTAACTACTACAACTTTCATTCCAACCATTTGTGCACTTGCTGGATTAGTTCCATGTGCTGAACTAGGTATTAAACATATGTTTCTATTTTCTTCACCTCTATCTAAATGATATTTTCTTATAACCATTAATCCTGCATATTCACCTTGAGCGCCTGCATTTGGCTGAAGTGAAACTCCAGAAAAACCAGTAATTGATCTTAGCCAATTTTTAAGATCAGTGAATAATTCTCTATATCCTTCCATCTGCTCTACAGGTACGAACGGATGAGGCTCAGCTAATTCTCTCCATGAAATAGGTATCATTTCTGCAGTAGCATTTAATTTCATGGTGCATGAGCCTAATGCAATCATCGTTCTATTAAGAGCGATATCTTTATCCTCTAATTTTTTTAAGTATCTAAGCATTTCAGTTTCTGAATGGTATGAATTAAAAACTGGGTGTTCTAAATATTTTGAAGTTCTTAGTAAATTTTTTGGTAGATTGGGTAGACTAACTGTAGGGTCTTCTTTTTTAATTGATTCTGCTGCATTAAAAATTTTTAACAGTTGATTTACTCTATAAACATTTTTTTTCTCATCAAAAGATACTGACAACATTTCTGAATTAACTTTTCTAATATTTACTTTTTGATCTAAAGCATTTTTAAAAATTTGATCAGTCTTATCTTTAGTAATAATAGTCACAGTATCAAAAAAATAATCTGAATATAGTTCATATCCAGATTGTTTTATTTTATCTCCAAAATTTTTTGCTAATTGAGATACTCTTTCAGAAATATTTTTAATTCCATCTGGACCATGATAAATAGCATATGCTGCTGACACAATTGCTAATAAAGCTTGGGCTGTACAAATATTACTTGTAGCTTTGTCTCTTCTAATGTGTTGCTCTCTAGTCTGAAGTGACAATCTGTATGCCTTATTTCCATGTCTATCAACTGAAACACCAATAATTCTACCTGGCATAGATCTTTTATATTCATCTTTAGTTGCAAAAAATGCTGCGTGAGGTCCTCCATAACCCATTGGAATACCAAACCTTTGAGAACTACCAACTGCAATATCAGCCCCAAGTTCTCTTGGTGTTTTTAATTTAGCAAGCGCTAGAAGATCACATGCTAAAATCGCTTTACCATTCCTCTTGTGAATTTTACTTATAGCCTCACTAGGATCTTTAATATCTCCCAAAGTTCCAGGGTACTGTAGAATTCCACAAACAATATCTTCTTTCAAATTATCTAAAGCTTTATCTTCATTACCAACTAATACTTTTAAACCCATTGGTTCAGCTCTTGTTTGAATAACATCAATTGTTTGTGGATGACAATTCTCTGAAACAAAAACTAAATTGCTATCGCTTTTATTAAGCCTATGACTTAAACCCACAGCCTCAGCTGCTGCCGTTCCTTCATCAAGTAAGGATGCATTTGAAATATCCATACCTGTAAAATCAACAATCATTTGTTGAAAGTTTAATAACATCTCTAATCTTCCTTGTGCTACTTCAGGCTGATAGGGTGTGTACGAAGTGTACCAACCAGGATTTTCTAATATATTTCTTAAAATTACATACGGTGTGTAAGTTCCATAATAACCCATACCAATAAAATTGGAGTAAATTTTATTTTTTTTTGAAATTGCTTTTAATTTTCTTAGTGCTTCATATTCTGAATTAGACTCACCAATATTAAGTTCACCTTTAAACTGAATTTTTTCTGGAACAGTTTTATTTATAAGTTCATCTAAAGAACTATATTTGAGTTCACTGAGCATTTTTTTTTGGTCTTTTTCAGATGGACCAATATGTCTTTTTAAAAAATCTTTTTGTGAATTATGTAACATTAGCTAGAACTCTCCTTTGCAAACTTTTCATATTCCTCTTTATTCATTAAACTATCTAGCTCAGTGTTATCTTTCATTTTTAATTTAAAAAACCAAGCATTGCCTTCAGGATCTTCGTTTATTTTTGAAGGATCATCAACTATACTTTGATTTATATCAACAACTTCCCCACTTACAGGTGTATAAACGTCACTTGCAGCTTTAGTAGATTCAACTACACCTGCAGTTCCATCTTTTTCGACATTTGAGCCTTTCTCTGGTAATTCTGCAAATACAATGTCACCTAGCATTTCGGTTGCATGTTTGGTTATCCCAATTGTAGCTACATCTTCCTCTAATTTTATCCACTCATGTTCTTTTGAAAATTTAACTTCGCTCATTAATTTACTCCTTTCACATAACTTTTTTTATAAAATGGTAACTTACAAATATTTGCTGGATATTTTTTGCCTCTTACTTCTAATAAAATTTTAGTATCAATTTTAGAAAATTCTTTATCAATATATCCCATCGCTATTGGTCCATTAACACTTGGGCCAAAGGTACCACTTGTTATCTCACCAATTGGTGTTTCAGTTAAGTTGAATATCTTGGTTTTTTCTCTAGCAATCAACCTTCCTTCAGGTTTAATTCCAACTCTTATTTGTTTTGCACCTTTTTTAATTTGGCTCATTATTTTATCTGAGCCAACGAAACCTCCATTCGATAATCTTTCTTTTGAGATTGCCCATTTAAGGTTTGCCTCTACAGGCGTTTTATTAAGATCTAGTTCGTGGCCATATAAACATAATCCAGCTTCTAATCTCAAAGTATCTCTTGCTCCAAGTCCGATCAGTTTTGCTCCCTTATTTATCAAACTTTTTGTGAATTCTTCTGCTTCATCATTTATGATCGACACTTCAAAACCATCTTCTCCTGTGTATCCAGATCTAGTAACAAATACCTTGTGATCATTAAATTCAAACCAATTACCAGTCATGAAAGTTAAGTCTTTAACTCCATTTATAATTTCATTTAAAATATCTACTGACTTTGGACCTTGTATTGCAACCAACGCTCTATCAGTGTTAAGTTCCATTTTGTATTTTTTAGACAATTTAGTGCTTAAAATTTCAAAATCTTTTTCTTTACATGCAGCATTTAAAATAATTAGATATCCATCTTTTAGTTTGGTAATTATAAGGTCATCATAAACACCAGCCTCTTCATTCATAAGAAAACTATACTTAGAACAATTTTGTTGCAGATTTTTTAAATCTAAAGGAAAAATTTTTTCAAAATCAGATGTTAGGTTTTCATTTCCATAAACAAATAATTGACCCATATGTGAAACGTCAAAAATTCCTGCATGTGCTCTCGTAAATTTATGCTCTTCAATAACACCTTTGCTATACTGAATTGGCATCTCATAGCCAGCAAATTCAACAAATTTAGCTTGATTATCTTGATGTAATTTATTTAAAGGTGTTTTTTTAATTTCCATATTAACTCTTTTGTACCCATCTGTATATTTGCCTGAGAGTTTTACTCCTTCGGCGAGAATTTAATCTCTTTCCAGAGTTAATATGTTACGGTCCTTTTACCTGAGAGTTTCCTGGGTAGTTGCTCCTTCGGTGCCACATTAATTGTGATCTCTCCCGTATATAAATATTCTATTAAATACGAAGTAATGTCAATATTTTAAGCAGTCTTTTTTTCTGAAGAATAAAGATTATAAAATTGGAGTAATACAGCAAAAATAACAATTGCACCCCCAATAATTACTATAAATGGTGGTTGTTCATTGATAAACATCCATGCCCAAAGAGGACCTAAAACTGCCTCGGTTAACATTATAATTCCAACCATAGCTGAGGGTGTTCTTTGAGCACCAATTGTAATTAAAATAAAACCAAAACCTAATTGCATAAAACCAGCTAAAAAACCTAGGAAAATATCATGTGCTGAAATTAAAATTTTTCCAGACATCAAAAAACCAATTATTAATGCAAAAATTCCAGCAATAAATTGTGCAGGAACCATATCAACATTAGGGTACTTTCTTACAACAAGAATTAAAACTGCAAAAGAAATAGGCATTATAAATGCAGCAATATTTCCCACCATTTGTCCTGTTGATAGAGAACTTCCTACCATCAATAGAATGCCTGAAATTGCTAAAATAATTGAGGTAAGTGTAATAACTGAAATTTTTTCCTTTAAAAAAAAATATCCAAAGACTGCTAAAAAAATTGTTTGCGTTTGAATTATAAAATTAGCATTTGCAACTGTGGTGTTGTACATCGAAAAAACATATCCACAAAAACCAAATGATAAAATAAAACCTCCAAGAAATCCTGGAAATCCTAAATCATAAAATGAGTGGAATACTTTTTTTTTATAAGTTATAATCAAGTAAAGACTTATTATAATAAGAAAAAAAACTGTTCTCCAAAATAAAATTTGCCAAAGAGTGGCACCCTCAAAAGACTTAACTATTAATCCACCAAAGCTTAAACTACATGCACCCAAAAATACTAATAAGGGTCCTGGTAATTTTCTAATAATATTCATTAAATTTGATTAAGTAGATTATTTGTATCCATCTCATACAGCTTAAATAAAGTTTCTGCATCCGATAACTCTATTTTCTTAAATTTTACTTTAGAACCTGGTGCTATTTGAACTAAACGGTCATAATCAACACTCGCCACAACCCCAATTTTTGGATAGCCACCAACTGTGCCATGATCAGATAGCATAATTATTGGATTACCATCTGCTGGCACTTGAACAACCCCTTTTATCAAGCCCTCAGACTTAATATTGGTATTCACTATATTTTCAATCTTGGGTCCTTCAAGTCTCATTCCCATTCTGTCTGACAATTTTGAAACTACAAATTCTTTTTCAAAAAAAGAAGATTTTCCTTCCTCTGAAAAATAATTGAAGTTGGTCCCTTTAAGTACTCTTATATTTTCAATCTTAGAATTTAAATAATTTATTTTTTTTATGGCCTTGTTTGAATTTATTTTTAACAAATTGATCTTTTGACCAGCTTCTAATTTTTTTCCATTATTTGAACCAATATTAGCTTTTGTATTTACAGAACAACTTTTCCACTGAAGATTTAAATCAATTTCTGCTCCTAAGGCTATATAGCCATAAACTGATTTATTTGTAGAAATAATATTAATTTCATCTCCACTTTCTATTTGATAACTTTGATAACAATTTCCATCAACTTCACTATTTTCTTTTTTAACTTTAAAAATTACATCTCCAGTAATTACAAAATTTATTTTATCACCCTTATATTTTAAATGAGGTCCCTGGTAAGCAAATTCTATAACAGGTGAATTTAAATCATTATTAACTAGTTTGTTTGCTAACAGGAAGTTTCGATTATCCATAGCACCACTAAAAGGAATTCCAATATGATGTAGGTTTGCTCTTCCCTTATCTTGATACGTTGTATTTATTCCTGCTCTTAATATCTCAAAAAAATTATTCATGATTAAAACCTTGATATTCTTCTAAAGAAATTTCTCGAAAAACAACTGTGTCTCCAGGATTAATTAAATTTGGTTTTTTTTCATCTTTATTATCAAAGACCTTTAGAGGTGTGTTGCCAAGAATATTCCAACCACCCGGACTCTGAAAAGTATAAATGTTTGTAAATTGCTCCGTAATTCCAACAGCTCCTTGAGGTACCTTCACTCGTGGAGTTTCCAAACGCTGAACTCTTAAATCATCATTCAAGTCTCCTAAAAAAGGCATACCTGCGATAAATCCTGTCATATAACAAAAATACTCTTCCTTAAAAAACTTTTCTAAAATTTCCTCTTTATTTAATTTTAACTTTATTTCTAACCTTTTCATATCTAGAGAAAAAGATTCATCACAACAAACAGGAACTTCAATTTGTGTATTGTTTTTACTTTGCTGAATACCAGTATCTAAATTTTCAATTGTACTTTTAATTTCATTAAAATTAGTAACACTAAGATCGAATGAAATAATTAATTTATTATATGAAGGGGTAAGGTTATTTATTCCTTTAATATTTTTTTCTCTAATAGCATTAAAGTATTTTATTACTTCTAGATTAGTTGATTTATTTACCTCAATACCAAAATCACAATATAATGCTGCGTCACCAAGATTTGATATATTTTTAATCATGCCATGTTATACTTCAACATTTAGGGCTATGGAAATTAATATAAATTGTGATTTAGGTGAAAAATCAAAACACCATTCTAATAAATATGATCCTGATTTACTTAAAATAGTGAATTCTGCAAATGTAGCTTGTGGATATCATGCTGGCGACAATCAATCGATGACCGAAGTAGTCCAAATATCAAAAAGGAATGGCGTTAGTATTGGTGCGCACCCTTCATTTAACGATCCTGAAAATTTTGGACGAAAAAGAATTGATCTATCTTCAAATGAAATAAAAAAATTAATTTTTGATCAATATGAAATTCTTCAAAATATTGCACAAAATCATGGTGAAACTGTTACTCATATCAAGCCTCATGGTGCATTAAACAATATGGCATGTGAGGATATTAATTTAGCAACAACTTTGGCAAATGCTATAAACGAAATTAGTAAGGATTTAATCTATTTAGTGCCAACTGGCTCAAAAATGGAACTAGCTGCTAAAAAATTAAACATGAAAATTGCTTGCGAAATTTTTGCAGATAGAAATTATGAGGACGATGGAAATCTGGTCTCAAGAAAAAAACCACACGCTTTAATAACTGATCCAGAGCAAGCTAAAAAACATGTATTATCCATGGTTAAAAATCAGTCACTTAATTGTCACAGTGGAAAACAAATACCTTGTGAAATAGACTCTATTTGCATACATGGAGATAATGAAAGTTCGTTGGCTACCGCAAAGTCAATAAAAGATAATTTGCTAGAAAATGGACTTGAATTAAAACCTTTAAACAATTTGGAGAAATTTATTTAATGTTAAAAAATATATTTTTAATTTTATTTTTATTACTTTTCACTACACACTCTTTTTCAGCAGGATCAGATCCTAAACCAGCTAAAGTTAAAAATGATTATGCTAAAGCTGTGGAGTCTATAAAGTTTGCAAAGAAATTTGAAAAAAAAGGTAAGGTTGAAAAAGCAAAAAAAAGATATGAAAAGGCTCAAAAACTTCTTCTTAAATCAAATAGTGAAAAACCAAATCAGGCTGACACTTTAAATTATTTAGGTTTCACCACTAGAAAACTTGGTGACTATGAAAATGGAGAAAAATATTATCTTATGGGATTAAAAATTGATCCTAATCATAAAGGTATAAATGAATACCTGGGTGAGCTTTATGTTACAACAAATAGGTTAGATCTAGCAAGAGAGAGACTAAAAGTTTTAGAAAGTTGTAATTGTGAGGAATATGCCGAGTTAAAAGATATTATAGAAGGTGTGAAAGAGTCTAAATATTAGTCTGCTAGTTGTTTAAATAAAAAATTCATACAGCTCACATTGTAATTTGATAAAATTAGACTAATATATTTTAATCTTGATTGAACAATCCATAATATTATTACAGATTATCTTTATAGATATTATTCTAGCTGCTGATAATGCTATTATAATTGGTTTAATAGCAGCAAATTTTGTACCTAAAAATCGAAAAAAAATTATTTTGTGGGGTGTTGCTGGTGCTTTAGTTTTTAAAGTTATTTTTGCAGTTTTTGCTACCTACTTATTTAAGTTTTATTTCATTAAGATTTTAGGAGGCCTTTTATTAATATGGATTGTCAATGATCTAAGAAAAGATTTAGTTGAAATTAAAAAAGAAAAAAAATCACCTACCAAAAAATCAAAAGAGCCCTCTTTTATTAAAAGTGTTTATAAGGTTTTATTTGCAGATATCACAATTAGCTTCGATAACGTCATTGGTGTAGTTGGTGCAGCCAAAGGGTATTTTGGTTTTATGATTTTTGGATTAGTCTTATCGGTTGTTTTAACTGGTGCACTAGCAACTTATATGGCTAAGTACATTCAACAACATATCTGGATTGCTTATGTTGGTTTAATATTTATCTTAATCGTTGGTCTTCAATTAATTATAGGTGGATTAGTTGATTTAGAAATATTAAATATTAATGAGGAATTTAAAAAATATTTTTAATTAATAAGAGTATTTTTTTGATGGAAATTTTCTTTTTTTAACATCATTTGCATATTTAGAAACTGCTTTTGATAGCTCTGTCTTTATATTAGTGTATTTCTTTACAAATCTTACTTTAATAGGATTTAACCCTATTAAGTCATCAAATACTAGAATCTGACCATCACAATTCTTAGATGCACCTATACCAATTGTTGGAATACCAATACTATTTGTAACATGTTTTGCTAATGAAGTTTCAATGCATTCTAAAACTATTGAAAATGCACCTGATTGTTCTAATAATTTAGCGTCTCTTAAAATATTTTCTTTTTCTACTTTATCCTCACCCTTAAATTTAAACTTTTTATCTGACTGAGGCAGCACTCCAAGATGACCCATTACAGGTATATTATTTTTAACTAAAGTTTTAATTATTTTGGTAATTTTTTTTCCACCTTCTAGTTTTACTCCATCACTTTTAGTTTTTTTCATGATTAGTTTTGCATTTTTCAATGCCACATTAGGATTTCGATAAGTGTTATATGGCATATCAACAATCATTAAACTTCGTTTAATACCCATTCGAACACTCTTAGAATGTTCAATAATAGTATTTAAAGTTACTTCTTTTGTAGATTTATAATTGTATAAAACTGACCCAAGTGAATCTCCTACCAAAATAAGATCACAATAATTATCTAAAACTGAAGCTATATTTTTTGAGTAGGCAGTTAAAGCTACGATTTTAGTTTTATTTTTCTTATTTATGAACTTTTTTATTTTCATAAGTTTCCTCAGTACACTTATATTAAATTAAAACAATATCTTAACAAAATTTAAATAAAACTTTTACATAAGTAATTTAGTTTGTTTTTATGAGTTTTGATAAAGTTAAACAAGCTACAGTAGAATTATTCAATTCTAATATTAAACCTTTTAAAGAAATAGTCTCTAAAGACGTTCACTGTGAATCTATACACAAATCTAGTTTTGGTAGCTCAGTCAAAAATTACGATGAAATGATGGAAATGGTTGAGGATGCTATGTCGAATTGGACAGGTGAGCATGAAATAAAATGCCTAATAGACACTCCAGAAGTTGTTGTAAAAACAGTGAATGGTTTTGATCCTGATTTCACTTATCTTGAAATAGATCATCTTAAAGATGGTAAGATAATTAAACATTTTTACGGTAAAGTTCCAAAATAATAATTTATAGATCCATACCAAAAAATATTACCAAGTACCTGTATTTTCCATTGAGGACCAGGGTTCTTTAGGCTCTAAGTTTCCTTCTTGAAGAATTTCTATTGAAATTTTATCGGGCGATCTGACAAATGCCATATGACCATCCCTTGGAGGTCTATTGATAGTATAACCCATATCCATTAATCTTTGGCAAGTTTCATAAATGTTATCTACACGATAAGCGAGATGACCAAAATTTCTTGAACCTTCTCCCAGTTCGTCTCCATCCCAATTATAAGTTAATTCAATTTCTGCTTTATCGTCATTTGGTGCAGCAAGAAAAATAAGTGTATATCTCCCCTTCTCATCTTCCATTCTTCTTGTTTCCTTAAGCCCGAGACCGTCACAGAAAAATTTTAAAGACTCGTCCACATTCTTAATTCTAATCATTGTGTGTAAATATTTCATAAAATAAGTTTATAATTCAAAATACTCCAATTTAAATTTTATTAAATAACTTATTCATTATAATTCCTAAAGTTAAACCTATCAAAATACCAAGATTGTTGAATATAAAATCCTCAATTTCCCTAAATCTGTTTACATATGGTTGAATTATTTCAATAAAACCACTGTAGAAAGAGAAAAAGATTATTAGTAAAAGATAATTTGAAGGTTTCCTCAATCCAATACCAACTGTAAGTGCTGAGTATGCAATTAAGTGATGAATTTTGTCACTTCCTGGAATATTGGGTTGTTCTTTTAATGGATATAAAGAAAGAAATGTAATTGTTAAGAAAATTAAAAATGTATAGATTTTCCAATTTTCATAAAAAAAAATGATAATTTTTTTTAACATTTACTCTAATTCAATAGTACTTGGAGGTTTTGAGGTAACGTCATAAACAACTCTATTTATGCCTCTAATGCTGTTAACTATTTTATTAGAAATAGTTTGCATGAAAGATTTTCTAAATTCAAAGAAATCGGCTGTCATTCCATCTTCAGAAGTAATTGCTCTTAAGAGACAGAGATATTCATAAGTACGGTTGTCTCCCATCACCCCTACAGTTTTGACAGGTAGCAGAGCAGCATACGCTTGCCAAATTTTATGATAAAGACCATGATCTTTTAACGCTTGTATAAAATAATAATCAGCCTCTTTTAAAATTTTTATTTTCTCATTAGTGATATTTCCTGGCATTCTAATTGCTAAACCAGGACCTGGAAAAGGGTGCCTTGATATGATCTCTTTACTTAATTTTAATTCTAAACCTAATTTTCTAACTTCATCTTTAAATAAAAACTTTAGTGGCTCAACAAGTTTTAGGTTCATTTTTTTAGGTAAACCACCAACATTATGATGCGATTTAATTTTAGAAGTTTGACTACCAGTAACTGATTTACTTTCAATTAAATCAGGATAGAGCGTTCCTTGAGCTAAAAATTTAACATCTTTAATTTTTTTTGCATATCGTTCGAAAATTTTTATAAATAAATTTCCAATTATTTTTCTTTTTTTTTCAGGATCAGAAACATTCTTTAGCTTTCCTAAAAACTCATTTTCAGCATTTACATAAATTAGGTTCATTTTTAACCGTTTTTTAAAAGTTTGAACAACCTGTGTTTCTTCATCTTTTCTTAAAAGCCCTGTATTAACAAAAATACAATACAATTTTTTTCCTATGGCATTATTTAATAATTGAGCAACAACACTACTATCTACACCTCCAGATAATGCACAAATAACTTTATGGCTACCAACTTGATATCTCACTTCGTTGATTAATTTTATTTTTTGATCTTTGGAAGACCAGTTTTTTTTAATTTTACAGATTAAAAATACAAAATTACTGATCAATTTTTTTCCATTTTCAGTATGAGTAACTTCTGGATGAAATTGTACTCCATAATATTTTTTAAGTTTATTTTCAACTATGGCATATTTAGAATTTGTACTAGACGCGATGACCTGAAAATTTTTCGGTAGATTAGACACTTGATCTGCATGACTCATCCAAACCTCTTTAGTTTTTTTAACACCATAGAAATTTTTAGTTAGTAAGCTGTCCCTTTTTTTAAAAATATTAGCTAATCCAAATTCACGATGTTTTGATTGTCTTACTCTTCCACCATTTAACTTTGATAAAATTTGATGACCGAAGCAAATTCCTAAGATAGGAATGTTTAATTCTAATATTTTTTTATCAAACGAATATTTATTGATTTGATAAACATTTAAAGGACCTCCAGACAAAATAATTCCTCTTACACTCTGGTTAATATCACTAGTTTTAATTTTTTTATGACTTACAATTTCTGAAAAAACACCTAGTTCTCTAATTCTTCTTGCGATTAATTGAGTAAACTGAGAACCAAAATCTATGATTACAACTTTATCCAGATTTTGATCAAGACTCATTTTTTGGATCTATATTTTTTAATGACTCTTTAATTTCCTGATTTTCATTACATAAATTCTTACAAACTTTTGAGAATGTGTCAGACATATTTTTAACTTTGTCGTAATTAGATTGTTCAATGGCTATTTTCATCATCATTAACATAGCTTCCTCATTATTAGGTTCTATAAGAAGGGCTGTCTCTAGATTGTGCTCCTCTTTACTCTGATTTTCCTCATGATTATAAATTTTAGCAAGGTATAAATATGAATCAGCATCTTTTGGGTTAAAAACTATGCTTCTTTCAAATAAAAAACGCGCATCCTCATACTTTTCTTTTTCATATAATTTTAGTGCTTTGTTAAAAAAATTTTCTTTAGTAAATGTTTGAGTGTTAAATGAAAAAAATATGGCGCTGATAAAAATTAATTTTAAAATTTTACTCATTAGTATTTACTATCACTTATAATAACATCTACATTATGAACCATGCTCTCATAAAAACCTGCTTTAGTAATTTTTACAAAATGAGGTTTATTTCTGAGACCAATAATATTTTTAGAACCTAAATATCCCATAGAAGATTTTAAGCCACCAACTAATTTATATATTATGCTTCCAACATCACCTTTATACTTTACAAAACCTTCAACGCCCTCTGGCACATATTTTGACATATCTTTTTGTTTTTTTTGAAAATATCTATCAGCTGAACCTTTGTTCATAGCTCCTACAGAGCCCATTCCACGAAAACTTTTAAATAACTTACCATTTTTTTTTATTAATTTTCCAGGAGTCTCATTTGTTCCTGCAAATAATGATCCTATCATTACAGCATCTGCTCCTGCTGCAAATGCTTTTGCTAAATCACCAGAATACTTTATTCCTCCATCAGAAATAATTTTAACTTTTTTGTTTTTCATACCATTTCTTACTGCCAAAATTGCGCTTAGCTGTGGAACCCCAATGCCCGCAACTAATCTAGTAGTACAAATTGAGCCTGGACCAATCCCAACTTTAATTATATCTACTCCTAACTTTATTAAAAATTTTGCAGCTTCTGGAGTTGCAATATTTCCAGCACACAAAGCGATTTTGTTGTTTTTACTTTTTTTAATATATTTAATAATTTCTCCAACTTTTTTTGTATGTCCATGAGCCGTATCAACTACAATCAAGTCAACACCTTCATTAATAATTTCTTTTGCTCTAATAAATTCTTTCTCTGACGCTCCAACTGCAGCTCCAACTTTTAAAGAATATTTTTTAACTTTTCTAATTTCTGAAACTTGTGTTTTAATATCTAAGTTTCTATGAATAACTCCTATTCCACCAGCTTTTGCAATAGCAATTGCCATTTTGCTTTCTGTGACTGTGTCCATTGCAGATGACAAAACTGGAATTTTTAGTTTCAGATTATTGGTCAAAGATACTGTGGTATCAGCCTCAGATGGTAATATTTCTGAGTAATTTGGCGCTAATGTTACATCGTCAAAGGTAAGTGCTTCTTTTATAGGAACCATAATCTTTTATATACGATTCCTTTTAAATTTAAAGTCCCTATCTAATTTTTCTACAAATAATAAAACTTTCTTTAGAATCTTTTCGACTTGATTTAGGTTTAAAAACCTTAACTTCCTTAAAATACTTTTTACCTTCAGCAACTATTTCATTAAATGTCCCACCCATAAAAATTTTTGATATGAAATAACCATTTTCCTTGATCATATCTTTAGCAAATAACATTGCTTCTTTACATAATTCGCCAGTTTGGATTGAGTCAATATTTTTGATTCCTGTAGTATTTACAGCCATATCTGACAAAACTACATCTACTTTAGTATTTAAATTATTTTTAATTTCATCTTTTACGTCACTTTCTGTAAAATCACCCTGTATTTGTAAGCTATTTCCAATAGGTTCCATTTTTTTAAGATCAATTGAAATTAATTTTCCATTTTTTATTACTTTTGATGAATATTGGGACCAGCTACCTGGGGCAGCGCCTATATCAACTACTGCTAGCCCTCCCTTAAATATTTTAAATTTTTCGTCTATTTCAATCAATTTATAGGCTGATCTTGCCCTGTATCCATCTACTTTAGATTGTCTAACATAGATATCCCTTCTTTGCTTATTAACCCAATTCTTAGATATTTTATTTTTTTTCAATTAATTATTATATCTTAATTTTATATCAATATGATCACCATCAATTGTTTGTATCTTGGAAATATAATTTTTATTTTTTCTAATGTGATCATTATTCTTACCAGCAAAATGCACAATACCAATCTCATGATTTGGCAAATAAGGTTCGACCAATGTTTCTCTTTTTTTATCAAATTTAAGCGCTTGAATTAATGTCCAATTACAATAAGCGGGTAAAATTTCGACATCTAATTCATCATTATAAATTGTTACGTTCATTGCTATTTGTTCTGATCCCCATATTTTTCCAGAGTTTAGTGCTATCTTTAAATTTTTTTGCCAAACTTCCCAATGGGGTGCATTTGACTCTAATGCAAACACTCCAATATTCAAATGAGGTTTTAATGCTACTTGTCTTGCAATTTTTTCTGAGAAACCAGAAGATTTTGCATGTTTATAGTTTTGAGATTTAATTTTTGCAAAACTTCCTAATATCCATTCGGCTCTTAACACTCTCCCATATGCTCTATCTGCCGATGTCGCTATTGATAATTTATTGTTTTCACATCCTCTCAAATATAATTCAACTGCCTCCCATGAGTTGACCCATGCGTCTGCATCTATCCATAAATATTTTTCATAATTTGGAAAATATTTAGGAAGAAAAGCTCTCGAGACTTGACTTTTTAACCACTCTTTCCCTTTTACTTTTGACTGAGATACTTCAATGTCCCAGTCTGCAGATTTAATTTGATCCACTTTAGCAGATAAATTTTTTTTTTGTTCCTCTGTTAATCCAGCATCCAGAATACAAATTGCTGTATTTTCACTCTCTTTAAACCTCTTTACAGAGTCTACGAGCTCTTCCAACAATTCAAAGTAATTTGAGTCTGCTAACGAAATTATTACATTTTTCTTCATCAAAGAATATCTTCTAGATCATCATCTTCATCTTTGAAATTTTGATCCTCATTTCGTTTTTTTAACTTTTGATAATGGAAAAAACTTATAGGAAGCATTAATAAATAAACAATCGCACTTATAGCTATTACATTAAAAGGATAAATTAAAAGTAAACCAAAAAATAAAACTATACCAAATAAAAGGAAGATTGTGGTTTTTCTTTGTATAACGATTTTCTTAAAAGAATAACTTGGGAACTTACTTATTAATAGTAATGAAGTTACAATAAAGAAAATTGGTACAACTATATCATAATTAATAGAGATTAATTCAAAATTAGTCATACTGAATATCAATGGCGTCAAAACTAAAATTCCACCTGCTGGGGATGGCACACCTTCAAAGAAGTTATCTCTCCATGAAGGCTCTTGATCAGAATTAACATTAAACCGTGCTAATCTTAGAGCAACACAAATTACATATATTAGACAAACTAACCAACCAAATCGTCCCAAAGTATTTAGTTTCCAAAAATACATTATAAAGGCTGGCGCAACACCAAAGCTTATCATATCAGTTAAAGAATCTAGTTCTTTTCCAACTTTGGATGTGCCTTTAATTAATCTTGCAATACGTCCGTCTAATCCGTCTATTACAGCTGCCAAGATTATAGCAACAATTGCAAATTCAAATCTTCCATCTAAAGCAAATCTAATTGACGTTAATCCAATACAAACTCCAATTAGGGTCAGCATGTTGGGCAAAATTACTCTTGCATTTTTTTTGTCCCCAACAACTTTAAAATTGTTTTTTGGTTTTAGCATAATTATTTTTTAGCCAATAAAGTCTCACCAGAAATTGCCGTTTGACCAACTTTTACAAGCGGCTCATAATTTTCATAATAAACATCTGCTCTGCTTCCAAATCTTATCATTCCAATTCTGTCACCTTGGTTAAGTTCTTGATTCTTGTCTGTTTCACAAACAATTCTTCTCGCAATTAAACCTGCAATTTGCACTACTATTATGTCATTGCCGTGCTTATCTTTTATCTTGTAATAATTTCTCTCATTGTCTTCACTTGCTTTATCTAAAGATGCATTAAAAAATTTTCCAGGTTTGTATAAAATATCTTCAACAATTCCTGAGCAAGGAGTTCTATTTACATGGCAATCAAATACATTCATAAAAATACTAATTTTTTTGAATTTTTTATTTTCAAGACCAACTTCTTTAGGTCCATCCACCTCTTCAACTTTTATAATCTCACCATCAGCAGGACTTACAAGATAATCATCGCTACCTATAATAGTTCTTTCAGGGTCTCTAAAAAAATAATAAACCCATACCGTTAATAACAAACCTATTAGACCTAAGAAGTTGTTAAAGATTAATAAAATAATAGTAATGAAGGCAGCAATAACTAAAAACTTGTAACCCTCTGTGTGAATTTTTGGAAATATCTTGGTAAACATATTCTTCTATTTGCTAATTTTTGATTAATATGTATATAAACCAATCAAATTCAATTAATAAGATAATTTTTTATTTTAATGAGTAAAATCAAGGTAAATAACCCAGTTGTAGAGTTAGATGGCGATGAAATGACTCGTATTATATGGGAGTTCATTAAGAATAAACTTATCCTACCCTATCTTGATCTAGGAATTGAATATTATGATCTTGGTATGAAAAGCCGTGACAATACGGATGATCAAATCACAATAGACTCTGCAAATGCCATCAAGAAAATTGGAGTTGGGATTAAATGTGCAACTATCACGCCTGATGAAGCAAGAGTAGAAGAATTTGACCTAAAAAAAATGTGGAGATCACCAAATGGAACAATCAGAAATATCATTGGGGGGACTGTTTTTAGAGAACCAATCATCTGTAAAAATATTCCAAAGCTTGTTCCTTCTTGGACAGATCCAGTAATTATAGGAAGACATGCTTTTGGGGATCAGTACAGAGCAACAGATTTTAAAGTTCCTGGTAAAGGAAAAATGGAAGTTAAGTGGACATCAGAAGATGGAAAAGATGAGATAAAATATGAAGTATTTAATTTCACTGGCCCGGGTGTGGCGCTTTCAATGTATAATTTAGATAAATCTATTGAAGACTTTGCAAGATCTTGTTTTAGTTATGGTCTTATTAAAAAGTGGCCAGTTTATATGTCAACCAAGAATACAATCCTAAAACAGTACGATGGTAGATTTAAAGATATTTTTCAAGAAATATTTGAAAATGAGTATAAAGAGGAATTTGAAAAAAATAATTTAACTTATGAGCATAGATTAATCGACGACATGGTTGCATGTGCAATGAAATGGAGTGGTAAATATATTTGGGCTTGTAAAAATTACGACGGTGATGTGCAATCAGATACTATGGCACAAGGTTATGGTTCGTTAGGATTAATGACTAGTACACTTCTTACCCCAGATGGAAAAATTATGGAGGCAGAAGCTGCTCATGGAACTGTAACTAGGCACTATAGAATGCACCAACAAGGTAAAGAAACTTCAACAAATCCTATCGCATCTATTTTTGCTTGGACTAGAGGACTAGCGCACAGAGGAAAGCTAGATAGTAATAATGAATTAATTAAATTTGCACAAACAATTGAAAAAGTTTGTATTGAGTGTGTTGAAAACGGAGCTATGACAAAAGACTTAGCAATACTAATTGGTCCCTCAAGTAAATACTTAACGACTAATCAATTTTTAGATGAAATTGATGGTAATCTAAAAGCGAAATTAAATTAGAGCCTTAAGTTTTTCAAAAGCATCTTCTATTTTTGACCGATCCTGACCTCCAGCTTGAGCAAAATCCTTTCTTCCGCCACCACCCTTGCCACCAATAATCTCTGATCCAATTTTAACAAATTCAACAGCATCATATTTGCCTGTTAAGCTTTCTGTAACTCCTACTGCTATACCTACTTTATCATCTTTGCTTGCAAAAACTATGACAATACCCTCCGATAAATCTTTTTTACCTTGATCAACTAATTTTCTTAACTCTTTTGGAGGAAGATCATCAACTTTTTGAAGTCTCAATTTTATTCCATTTATATCTTGATCTTTGATAATATTTTTAGATTTATCATTCAAAATTGAATTTACTGAAAGAATTTCTAATTGTTTTGTTAAGTTTTTAATCAAGTTTTTTTGATCAGATTGATCCAAGCTTGGTTTTCCTCCAAGCTTTGTAATTTGCTGACTTAAGTCTTTAATGGTTTCATCATCCTTTTCAGAAGATAGGGCTGAGAGTTTTTCTTTATTTTTTAAATAATTCTCTAATTGTTTGTCTCTTAAAGCCTCAATTCGTCTGACCCCAGCAGCGATTGAAGATTGGCTGACTATTTTAAATTTTCCAATATCTCCAGTATTTTTAACATGGGTCCCACCACATAATTCTGTGGAAAAATATTTTCCATCCTCATCTCCCATAGAAAGCACTCTCACTTCATCTCCATATTTTTCACCAAATAAAGCCAAAGCTCCATTTTCTACAGCTTCATCAGGTGTCATTAACCTAGTTTTTACATCTGACTTTTTTGAAACCATATTATTCACAAAGTTCTCTATCTTCTCAATTTCATCATTTTGGATTGGTTTCATATGACTAAAATCAAATCTCAATCTGCTAGGCTCGACAAGAGAACCTTTTTGGGTTACGTGATCCCCTAATACTCTTCTTAAAGATTCATGTAAAAGATGGGTTGCAGAGTGATACGCTCTAGTATCATCTCTTCTATCAACATTTATCCTCATTTCAACGCTATCTTTGATCTTTATAGAACCACTAACCACTTTCCCGTAATGTACAAATAAATCTCCAAGTTTTTTCTGAACATCTGTCACTTCAAATTTAAATTCATTTGATACGATCTGACCAGTATCTCCCACTTGACCTCCAGACTCTCCATAAAATGGGGTTTGGTTTACTATAATCATTCCCTCATCGTTTTCTTTCAATTGATCAACTTCTTTATTTTCTTTTAACAAAGACAAAACAACACCTTCGGCTTGATTGGTTTCGTAACCTAAAAATTCTGTTGGCTCTAACCGATCTTTAATCCCAAACCAAATATCTTCAACAGCAGCATCTCCTGAACCTTTCCAATTTTTTTTAGCAAGTTCTCTACTTTCTTTCATTAAGCTTTTAAATTTTTCTGTATCAATGGACATTGATTTATTTCTTAAAATATCTTCGGTAAGATCTAGTGGAAATCCATATGTGTCATATAATTTAAATGCCACTTCACCTGGTAAAACTTTATCAATCTTAGAAATTTCATCATTTAAAATTTTAATTCCTCTATCAAGAAGAACTAAGAATTTTTCTTCTTCCATTCTTAAAGTTTCTTTAATCAATGACTCAGCTCTTACGAGCTCTGGATAATTTCCTGACATTTCATTTTTAAGGGTATCAAACAAATTATAAAAAACTGGTTCCTTAGATCCTAATAAGTGAGAATGTCTCATCCCTCTTCTCATAATTCTTCTAAGTACATAACCTCTTCCTTCATTAGAAGGTAAAACACCTTCTGCAATTAAAAAAGAGCTTGCTCTTAAGTGGTCAGCTATAACTCTAAAACTTGAGAGATTAGTTTTATTTGATTTAACTTTAACAATATCTGAAGCTGCATTTATAATTTTTTCAAAATGATCTGTTTCATAGTTGTCATGCGTTCCTTGAAGTAATGCTGCAATTCTCTCTAAACCCATTCCAGTATCTACAGATGGCTTTGGTAGATTTATTCTTTTATCTTTTGAAACTTGCTCATATTGCATAAAGACTAAATTCCAAATCTCAATAAATCGATCCCCGTCCTCGTCTTTTGAGCCAGGTAATCCTCCAGCTAAATGATCTCCATGGTCAAAAAATATTTCAGAACACGGTCCACAAGGGCCGGTCTCACCCATTGACCAAAAATTATCAGATGTAGCAATTCTAATTATTCGATCATCGCTAAAACCCGCTATTTTCTTCCAAAAATTGAAGGCTTCATCATCTTCGTGAAATACAGTTACATAAAGCCGGTCTTTATCAATGCCAAAATCTTTAGTAATTAAATCCCAAGCATAATGAATTGCCTGTTCTTTAAAATAATCTCCAAAAGAGAAGTTCCCTAGCATTTCAAAGAAAGTATGGTGACGAGGTGTATAGCCAACATTTTCAAGATCATTGTGTTTGCCTCCTGCCCTGACACATTTTTGAGAAGTAGTGGCTCTTACATAATCTCTTTTTTCTAAACCTGTGAATACATTTTTAAACTGAACCATGCCAGAGTTGGCAAACATTAAGGTTGGGTCGTTATTGGGTACTAAATTACTAGACTCGACAATTTTATGCTCATTCTTTTCAAAGTACTTTAAGAAAGTATTTCTTATTTCATTTAAGGTTCTGTCAGCCATATTTTTAAAATACAGCTTTTTTAATCTATGTAAAATACATTTATACTCGGTTAGGGGCTTCCTAGGAAGCCCTGTAACCGGAAGAGAATAATGATAAAAAACTTATCAAATATTCTTTATAACTTTTAAATGACATTATTTTTGCCGATTTATTAAAATTTTGTTTAAAAAAGGGGGGAAAGGCGCTTAAATTAAGCGCCTTTGTATTAATAAAGATGACCTATTAATTCTTTTTAGATGGAGGAGTAGCTTCTGCTTTTTCAGCCTCCTCTTTTTCTGCTACCTTCTTTTCTTTCTCAATCTTATCTGGATCAAGCGGGTTTCCTTCTATTTTCTTAGAAATTACTCCTGCTTTCTCTCTGATAGCCATTTCAATTTCTGCAGCAACTTGAGGATTTTGAGCTAAATAAGTCTTAGCATTTTCTCTACCTTGACCAATTTTCTCTCCTTTGTAAGCATACCATGCACCTGATTTTTCAATTATATCTGCTTTGGAACCAAGATCGACGAGTTCTCCCATCTTGCTAATTCCTCTTCCATACATCAAGTCAAATTCTACAACTTTAAATGGTGGAGCAACTTTGTTTTTAACTACTTTAACTCTTGTTGAGTTACCAATAATTTCATCTTTATCTTTAATGGCACCAATTCTTCTAATGTCCATTCTCACTGATGAATAAAATTTAAGTGCGTTTCCACCTGATGTTGTTTCAGGACTTCCAAACATAACTCCAATTTTCATTCTGATTTGGTTAATGAAAATCATCATTGTGTTTGTGTTAGAAATTGAACCAGTTAATTTTCTTAAAGCCTGACTCATTAATCTTGATTGAAGACCAACATGATGATCTCCCATCTCTCCTTCGATTTCAGCTTTTGGTGTTAGAGCTGCAACAGAGTCGATAACAATAACTGAAATAGAGCCTGATTTTACTAGTGTATCAGCAATTTCTAAAGCTTGCTCACCCGCATCTGGTTGTGAAATTAAAAGTTCTTCAGTATTAACACCTAATTTTTTTGCATAAACTGGATCTAAAGCATGCTCTGCATCAACAAACGCACAAATTCCTCCAGCTTTTTGAGCTTCAGCAACAACTTGTAATGCTAATGTTGTTTTTCCAGATGACTCTGGTCCGTAAACTTCAACAATTCTTCCTTTAGGCAATCCACCTATTCCTAAAGCTAAATCTAAACTTAATGATCCTGTAGATATTGACTCAATATCCATAGCTCTTTTTTCACCAAGCTTCATTACAGAACCTTTTCCAAAATTATCTGTAATTTGAGCTATCGCAGCATCTAATGCTTTATTTTTCTCTTTATTGTCCACTTCTTGATCTTTAGTAGATTTAACTACTTTTAGGTTACTTTTAGTCATTTTTTGCCTCTTTTATTAAATTTTTTAACACTCGAATCATGTATTTAAATGTACACATTTTGTTCTCATTAGCAATATGTTTATTTTACCGGTCAAAAAGTCAAATAATTACTTAAGATTTAGATATTGGCTATTTAAAAGCCCCACTGCTTTTAAGAGATTATATTGAGCCATCAGGTAGTTTTTCTCAGAGTCTGCTAATGATATTTGAGCAGAGAGTAATAATGCATTTGATTGGATAACATCAAGAGTTGTTCGAGATCCTCTTTCGTACTCTGCAGTAACTCCCTCATATGCTATTTGAGATGCACCAACTTGCACTTTCACAGAGTTTAAAAAACTTTCTGAAGATTGCAAACTTGACCATGCACTAGCTACATTAGTTTCATTAGTTCTAACAGCATCATCTAACAGTAATCTTTTTCGAGTGGTTAAATTGGAGTTTTTGTTAATTGTTGATCTTTTTTTTCCACCAGAATAAAAAGGCCAACTTAAAGTAGCTTTTAAAGTATCTTTTTCTCGCTCATCAATAGTTGACGTAAGATCGTCTGAGTACGATCTTTCTAAAGATAAGGATGCTGAAGGCTTTAAATCAGACTCTGATATTGCTAAATCTTTTTCAGACTTTTCTAAATCAAGTTTTGCAATTAAAATATCTGGGTTGTTTTGTTTAGAAAGATTTATTGCTTCACTAAGAGTATTTGGAATACTTACAATCGCATTTGAATTTTTTTTCAATTGATTAGGATCACTAATTTTACCAATTATATTTTCATAATTTAGTTTACTAATTAATAAGTCACTTTTTGCTTTAGCGAATTGAGCTTGAGCACCTGCTAGTGAAGATTCAGATTGTGCTAAATCAGTATTTGTTATTTGACCTCGATCTCTTCTAATTTTATCATTTTCTACTTGTCTAATTAGTAAATTTAAATTTTTTGAATTGATATTAAGTGTTTCTCTAGCTAGAATTAAATTTGTGAATGCATCTATTGCTTTATGTAAGATATCTTGTTCTTTTTTTACTAATTTTGCTTTTGCTAAATCTAAAGCAGTAATATTTTTTTGAAGAGTTATATCTCTTCCAAAATCTAAAATTGTTTGCTCTAATTTTATTGAAGTTGTAAACGGATCAACGTCACTGATAGTTGCATCACCTCCACTTTGATTAGTAAGCTTATTCGTATCCTCAATACTTTTAGATCCACTTAATGTTAATGAGGGTTTATAATCAGCTTTTGAAATATTTACATCTTCTTCTGAGGCTTTAATATTTTCTCTTTCAGCATTTAATTGAATATTGTTTTTGTAAGTTTGGTTTAATGCATCATATAGAGTGACAGAAAATGCATTACTAAAATAAAAGAATGATAAACTAATTAATACTAATATTTTTTTCATTTAGCTTTATATACAGCAGATTTTATTTGATGGTTATCATTTAAATTTAAAATTATTGAGGCATATTTAGGCATATTCTTAAACATATTTTGGGTAATTCTCTGATAAGTTTGCATAAAATTAATTACATCCACTTTACTCATTATTTTATGACTACGTTTCCTCTTAGTTTTCAACCAAAGCTTTTGCTCCTGCTTTAATCGCCATTTTTGCAACAAACTGAAGCTTTTAGCTTTCAAATAGATCATACAATTTAACTGTGAGTATAGCTTTTTATACTTTGTTTTTAATTGTTGATTTACGTGTTTTCTCCAAATTAGATTTTGATCATTAGTTTTTTCAAGAGAATTAATTGGTTTTTTTAATGTTTTATTTATCTCTGCCCTAGCACCAACACACCAACCCTCAAATATTATAATGTCTGGCTGTTCATTAATACTTTCCCAATTCTTCTTGGGAAATCTATCATCTATAGCCTTGTTAAAGTTTGGTAGTTTTAATTTTTTAAATCTTTTATTTTTTACTTTTTTAAAAAAATCTAACATCATTTTGATATCATGCGTTCCTGGTACCCCTCTTGTCATTAACATTGAGTGAACTTTTTTTGATAGATTTGTTCTTTCTTTTCTTGTTTTATAAAAATCATCAATCGAAATTTTAAATACTTTTAATTTGAAATATTTTTCTAATATAATTTTAATAATCGAGCTAATTGTTGTTTTGCCTGTTCCTTGTCCTCCAGCCAAACCTACAAAATAAGGTTTTTTCCTGTTGGCTTTTTTTGCAATCCAAAAACATATTGGGATCAAAAAAGACTTAATCATCTTATCTTTATTTTTAAATTTCTCAGTTGTGGTTTCTTGTGATTTAATAAATTTTATACAGTCATTTTTTACCTTACTAAAACAATGACTCACCGATTGCATAAAAATTATTTTTTTTGATCTAAAGGATGATTTTGTCCATCATTTACCGGAACTTCATTTAATCCAAATGTATCTATTTCATCAATACAACCAACATTAAAACCAGTCATTGCTGGATTAATTCTTGGATTGTGATGAGTATAAATTCCACAGTCAGAGCAAAAGTAATGCTTCGCAATTTTAGAGTGGAATTGATAAAGTTTTAATTTATCTTCGCCTTTAATAATTTTGAAATCTTCATTTTTTACCATGGACATAATTGCACCTTTTCTTTTACAAATAGAACAATTACATTTTACTACTTTGGCTAAATCTCCATCTAGATTAATTTCCGCCTCTACAGAACCACAGTGACATTTTAATATTTTCATTTGTTTTCCTTTATTTAATCTTTTTTATTTTTTATTTTTTTAAAAATTTTACTTATTTCATCTACTCTTATCGCAATAGCTAACATAATTCCCAGAATACCTGGAAACAACTACGACTCTAAAATTCATACATTTAAACTATCTCTGGTTAACGTTATCCACAAGTCCCCAATATGTAGTTTGGATGTTCACGTTTTGATTCACTTTTGATTCAGTTTCAGACTCAAAATACAAACTCTTGAGTGCATTCCATAAATAGTCTATAAATTAGAACAAAACAAGAACATGAAGCTAACAATCCCTTATTATCTACATAAAGCAGGTGCTGGTTTTCCCTCCCCTGCAACTGATTATATCGAAGAAGATATTGATCTGAACATGCATTTAATAAGAAATGTTCCAGCTACTTTCATCATCAGAGTTCAAGGTAAATCCATGGTCGATGTTGGAATTAATGATGGAGATTTATTGGTCGTTGATAAAAGTTTGAGACCAAAAAACTTTTCAACAGTGATTGCAAACGTTCACGATGAGTTAGTGGTAAAAACTTTGGTTCAAGAGAGAGATAAAAAATTTTTAACCTCTGGTTCTAAAGAATTTGCTGACAGAATTTTAATTAATGAAGAACAGGATATTTTTATTTGGGGAGTAGTTACTTATGTCATCCATTCTACGTACTAAAAAAATAGCATTAGTTGATTGTAATTCTTTTTATGTTTCCTGTGAAAGATTATTCAATCCTAAAATAAGAAGAAAACCAGTTGTGGTTTTATCTAATAATGATGGCTGTATCATTGCAAGATCTAACGAAGCAAAAGCTTTAGGAATTAAAATGGGTGAGCCCTACTTTAAAGGTAAAGATATTATTATTAAAAATAAAGTCGAGGTTTTTTCCTCAAATTATTCTTTGTATGGTGATTTATCTAGAAGAGTGATGCGAACTCTTAAAAGATTTAATTCAGAAATTGAAGTCTATTCAATTGATGAAGCATTTTTGGATTTATCTAATTTTCCTGATCAAGATATAGAAAAAGTTGGTAAAGAAATTAGAGAAACTGTTTTACAATGGACGGGTATTCCAACAAGTATTGGGATTGCCAAAACAAAGACTTTAAGTAAAATTGCAAATCATATTGCAAAGAAAAAACAATCAGGGGTGACTAGTTTAATTGGAATTGAAAACTTAGATCCTATTTTAGAAAAAGTTGAAATTAATGATGTATGGGGTGTTGGCAGACAACTGACTAAGTTTTATCAAAAGCATGGAATTTATAATGCAAAACAATTAAAAAATAAATCAAATACCTGGATCAAAAAATCTTCAAATGTTTTAAGCTCAAGAACAGCAATGGAGCTTAGAGGAGTTCCTTGTATAGGCTTAGAGACAACCACAACAAAAAGAAAAAGTTGTGTCGTTTCAAGATCATTTGGAAAAAGAATTGAAACATTTCAAGAATTAAAAGAAGCAGTTGCAAATTATTGTTTAAACGCATCTGAAAAAATTAGATCTGAGTCGTTAGTTGCAAAAGCAATCACAGTATTTGTTAGAACAAGTCCATTTCAAAGAAACTTTGGCTATTACTCAAATGCAAAGACTATTGATTTTCCAATTGCAACAAATAATAGTATTGAAACTGTAAAAACAGCAGTTTCAATATTAGAAAAAATTTTCAAAAATGGATATCGTTATCAAAAAGCAGGGGTGATGCTTACGGGATTATCTAATGCTAGTGATAAAACAAATCTATTCAAATCCGAAAAAGATGAAAAAATAAATAGCCTGATGAGATCAATTGATAACACTAATCATCGATATGGAAGATCTACTTTGAGTGTTGCAAGTGCAGGAGTTCACAAAAAATGGAACATGAGAAGGCAGTATTCTTCTAAAATTGATACAGCTGACTTCTATTTACTACCAACAATTAGAGCTAATTGATTTTGATTTCAGGTAATGGCTTTGTCCATTTAATTGATTTAGTAATTTTTTTTCCGTAAGTAGGCATTCTATAACTGCTTTTTCTATATCTTACGTAGGAAACTGACTCTTTACTTTTAGATGTATAAGAACATTTGTCTTGATCTAAAATTTCCTCACATTTGTCGCTGAAACCAAATTCTTTTACTGTTAAAGATTGTGTTGGAGTTTCATTTAAAAATGCATCTTTAAGCCATCGATAAAAACCCCATTTAAATGTATAACCATTACCTATTGTAAAATTAGGCCCATATACTTCAAAAACTTTCTTATTATCAACCCAGGCTATTATTTCTCCATTGTCCTCTTTTGAAGCTAATATTTTGAAACTTATAGTTCTGTAATTTTTAAATTGATCTACAGATCCTAAGGGAAATTTATACGAAATTTTATCAAAATTAGAATTTTCAGGATCACCTTTTAAATAAAAAACTTCTTTAGTAAAGTTTAACTGATGAACAACTGAGTTTCCTCTATATTCCAATTTCATCCAAGGTAAAAGTCTCGAATTTCCTTTGTTTGCAATAACTTGAAAAAAACTTCCTCCTACTGCAGGATGGGTTGGAAAATCATTAAGCTTAAATGTATATTTTACATACACGGGCTTTTTAAATTTTCTTGGCTTTTTTTTATTTGCTGTTTCCCACCTCTGATTTCTTTCACCAGTTCTTTCCCAGTCATTTTTGTGTCCTTTAAATTTTGTATCAAGTGTAATTTTAATTGCTTTACCATCTGGATCTTCAAAAATAGATAGTGCTTTTTTTTTAGATATCGACCTTGTATCATTTTTCATCTCTGACTTTGCCTTACCAATTAAAACTTCTTTTTTTAAAAATTTGTAAGGATTTTCAGATGCATGTGTATTTATTGAAA
Organism: uncultured Pelagibacteraceae bacterium; assembly: GCA_902594635.1. Taxonomy (GTDB): domain Bacteria; phylum Pseudomonadota; class Alphaproteobacteria; order Pelagibacterales; family Pelagibacteraceae; genus Pelagibacter. Next base: position 501,892 of record CACJMX010000001.1, on the reverse strand, counting down.
ATAACAATAAGCTAAAAAATACAAATAAATATTTTTTCATTTTATACAATTAGCATTAAATCCAATTAGATTGTCTATGCCATACTTTGGCCTTTTGGCTAAATAAGTAATATCTTTTTCATGTTTTATTCCAGTTACCATTTCCATTAAGGTATCAATAGCTAAAGCCTCTTGATGTGTGTGCTTTCTAGCATTATGTTTTTTATATTGATTATTTTTTTGCTTACCATCGTATTTTCTTGAGGAGAAACTTTCATAATCAGTGATGCCTAAATTTAATACTTCTGCTGCTTTAGTAATTCTATTCATAACTAAGTCTGGAACTTTAGCCCCCCAATTTTTAGCTAAATAGATGTATCCTAAAACTGAATTTAAACCATAAGAGTGATACCATAAGGCTCGAAACCCTCTAAAAGAATTATTATTGATATAGCCATCATCATAAAACACTTCCTCTATATTTTTAAATCTAAAATTGAATTCTTTTGCTGCTAGTTTTTTATTGTTTGTCCAATGAGCATAAGCTAAGTTTGGAATTCCTCCGTTTCCCATTGCATAAAATCCTTTTTCTTTCTCTAAAAATTCTTCAGGCTTAATAAATTTTTTATGCATTTTTTTAATATACTTGTTAACAATTTTAATTTCTTTATCACTTAAGTAATCTTTAAGATAAATTGCTATCAGCAAATAATTTGTAAAAGCATCCCGTGCAAATTCATATGCATGATACCAGCAAGGTGCCTCGGGATTTCCATCTTTCCAACATTTTGGTTTCTTTTTTAACTCTTCTTTACCGATTGTATCTAGTAAAACATTTGCTTTAGCTATTTTAATCAATATTCCTTTAGCAACATCAATGTCAATTTTATCATTATTACCAATTGCATTATGGGTAGCAACTGCAAACGAGCTCATTGGACCAGTTAGATTTAGGTGATTTACACTTCTAGAATTACCCAGTGCCCATTCACTCATCCAATCTAAACGTATTAAGCTTTCAATTCTAGCTTTTTTATATTTAGATTTAAAAGTCTCACCACCCACATATGAGCATGATTTAATCTTATCTGTATAAAAATGTTTAGGAAAAGATATATCTTTAGATTTAACTTTTGCTTCAGCAGATAAACATAAAAATATGCTAAATAAAGTTAAAAGAATTTTTTTCATTTTTTATTGTTTGCCAACAATTAAAGGTTGATTAAGGTTAATTTTAAAAAGTTTAGCTGCATTTTTATAGGCAATTTTTTCTTGCACTTCTGGACTCAAAGATCCAATCATCAAACGAACATGCTTCATATAGTGTTCCACAAAAACATCATGTGCTGGGCTTTTACCTAATTTTTGATCAGAACCAAAAAAATATCTATCAGAATATTTTTCCATCGATTTTGCCCAAATCTCGTGTAATTTAAATCTATAATCATTTGGGATATGCAAATCCTCAAAGCCCCAAAGAGAAGACCAATGAAATGCTAATTTCCAGTCAGTATATGTATTAGGACAATAATCAAAAATTTCTTCAAGGTCTTTTGTTGGCATCATTCCTGTATGAGCTATCACAATTTTTGCGTTGGGGTATTTCTCACATTTTTTTTTATAAAAATTTTTAAACTCTGTTAATCTATCTATCCCATCTATTTCATGAAAAGGCTCCAGGTGTAAATTAATCGGCATACGGTGTTCATTGACAAATTTGAACGCCTTATCAATAATTGGGTGCTTAAGATCTAAATCTAATGGTGGTTGATACCCACCATAAGGGGGATTTTTTTTCTTTTTATTATAGTGAACTAGTCCAGTTTCTCCCAATCCATAACATTGTCCTTTTTTAAATCTTTTAATAGTTTCTTTAAACTCTTTATTAACTTCTGAGTTCTTATATTTTTTTTTATTTGCTGCCATTCCAATAAAATTGGAATGACAATTAGTTAAAACATTCTGATGCTCTGCTGCAAAATCATAATAATAATTCCAATTATCTTCTGATTTGTAAGTATTTGGAGTTCCCATAATTACAGACATAAAAACATTTGCCTTATTTGTTAACATTGGCAAATCTTCTATAAAAAACTCAGTACCTATATCTAAAGCTTTTCCGGTGGATTTTCTTGGATGTGAATGACCATCTATTATAGGTCCTAAATAAGGTTTATTTGTATCTCTTACCTCAAGATTATTAAGTTTATAACTGTCTAAAAGTTTTTTTGCTTCTTCACGACTTTCAGTTTTACCAAACATAATTCTTTCATAAGCCCAGTGATCAAATTTATAGTGTTCATCAAAACTGTTAGCAAACGTTGGTAAAATTAAAAAAATAAAAAACAAAATTATTTTCATTTTTGATTAATCAGTCTCAAATTTTGAATAATTTATCAGATAGATTTTGTAAATTTTCTCCCCAGAAAACGTCTTTTTGGATATGTTTAAAATCTAAATCAAATACAGTCGACATTGCTGATGCGTAAATTGATCTAGCATCAATAGTGGAATTTAAATCTCTTCCTTCAAATAATTCTTTTCGTTTTAATCCAGGCCAATCTGCATGTACTTGAGCTTTTTTAACCAATCCGCCTGCCATTAAAACAGCTGAGCCATAACCATGTTCGGTTCCATTACCGCTGTTCTGTTTAATAGTTCTACCAAACTCCGTTAATGTTACAATCAGTGAATTATTAAATGCTTCTTTCGACATTGATTGTTTTAAACCATTTACTATTCTGTCATAATCAGAAAGACAATCTGCATGTGCTCCGTTTGTTGCTCCTTGTGCAGCATGAGTATCAAAACCATCTACTTCGAAAACAGCCACTCTTGGCCCATTTGGTTTTGATAGTTCCACACCTGCATTACTTGCAAGAACCCAACTATCGTCGCTTGAAGTGTTTTTTAAACCGCGATTCATAATTATATTTAAATTTTCACCTAATAATTTTTCATCATGTTCTTTATAGGCTTGTTCAATAAGACTTAAGGTTGATCTGCTAGGGAGTCTTTTACCTACCGGAAAGTAATTATTATTCATGGGCACCCCTCTAATAAGTAAAGGCATAGGTAAAGCAAGAGCCAAACCTTTTCCTGTTAGACCAGCAACTTTCATGCCTCTTCCAAGCCAACCTGTTTTTTCCTGGTAAGGCACCTTCCCTCCTGACTCCATTAGATTTTGGCCATCAAAGTGAGATCTTCCTGTGTATGGAATATTTGTTGCATGAACAGCAGCACTTAAATTTTCATCCCAAAGTCTTTTAAATGTCTTAAGAGCTGGGTGTAAGTCAAAATCTGTTGTTAATGCTAAAGTTCGATCAAGATTAATTTTACTTCTGAGTTTTTCAAAGTTTTTATCTCCTTTAATCGGAATAGCACATAAGCCATCCATGCCACCTCGTAACATAATAACTATTAAATTCTTTTTAGGACCATTGCTAGCTAACGTTGGTGCACCAAACCCAGCAAAATACAATGATGTTAATGCTGTTGTTTTTAAAAAATCTCTTCTATTTATCTTCATGCTTTTAAAAACTCCGGGTGATTGAATAACAACACATTTCTTTCACTTTTTCGATTTACCATATTTTTAAATAGATATTTTAGTATTTTATCTGGTTGATCAAAATTCTTAGTAACAATCCTCTCATAAAACTCCTTGTTATCATTTTCGGGTTTAGAAAATTTATAACTTCTGTCAGCATAAACTAGTCTTCTGATTAATAGCTCTGGAGACATCCAATCAGGTGAAAGATCTGACCAACCATTGGGCTGTTTAGCTCTATAAGGATGATGGCCAATTCTTCTAAGGATTTTTTCTGGAGTTCTTTGTTTTTTTGATGGCCTTGAACCTAATTCATATGTCTCCATCCTTTTATGTGATGGGGGCCACTCCAAATCTCCTATTTTAGCAATCTGGATAAACCAATTTTCAGGAGTTTGAAACTTTTTGAATTTATTATTATTTTCAAATGCAACTTTAATTGCTGCTTTATGTATTTCAGGAAGAAATCCATCAGACTTTTTAAAAGCATCAATAATAGGTTGTTTCATTTGCTTTGTTGGTTCATCAGTAATTAAAAATTTACACAGTCTATCTGCAACAAAATCTCTGCAATTTGGATGATTTACTAAATCTTTTATAACTACTGCTAAGCTTTTCTTGCCCTTTTTATATTCTTTTCCTAAAACATTTTTTTTACCTGGCTGATGATATTCACTATTAAACCAAACATTCCCTGTCTCGAGTTTTGATTTACTCCATCTTTGTTGCCAGCCTGTCATAATGTATGCAAGCTGAATAACATCCTCTTGTGTATAACCAGCTTTAGGAGAAACTGTATGAAGTTCTAACAATTCTCTTGCATGATTTTCATTAATAGTAGCAGGTTCTTTTTTTCTTCTTCTCCACTCTTGACTAGCAGTGACACTCTTTGGTCCTGCATTTTCGCTATTATCTAAATGATGAATCATCGCCCACGAGGTGGTTACATCATAAACCATTTTTTCAAATGTTTGATTTAAATTAGGTCGAATAATTTCTCGTTGATATGGACCTGTAGAATAATTGGCTAGAAAATCTTTTTCACTGATTGCAAAAAAATTTCCCCAGAACATCCAAAGTTTCGCAAGTACAGGGTGTTGGCTATTTATTCCTTCATTATGTCTTATTGATATTTCTAACGACTCCCAAAACTTCTGTCCCGTTTCGTGTCTTAGTAAGTCTTTGTAAGTTTTATAAAGAGTTTTATCGTCTTTATATTTTTTTCTTAAAACTTTTCTGTCATTGTAAACGTAGTCTCTATAATGTTTACGCAATTCTTTTTCTGAATATATTTTACCTTGCCAAGATAAATCTGGAATTTCATTAACTTGATTTAAAGCCCAGTTTAAAGGATCTAAAGGAACTTCCTCTTTAGGTCCTATTCCAAATGCAACTTTCCTAAAAAAGTTTTTCATAAATAAAATATAAAAAAATTATTTTATAATTTCAATATCGTTTATATTTGTTAAACAATTATTAAATTCATCAATATTTTCTCTTAGAGCTAAACTAGAAATTGAATAGATCATTATAAGCAACAAAACTAAAGGCAAAGAAGTAATAACTGAGGCATTACTTTTGATTAGCAAAATATAGAAAACAATAAACAAAGCAGAACGGATTAAGACAATTTTTCTATAAACACTTATAATTGACAGAGAATGTTTTAATAAATTAAAAAAACTCATTTGTGAGGGTCCAAAATATCTAGTTCCTCTAATAGACGGCGAAGATACTAAATCTTTTTCTACTTTTCTTAATGACCCAGAAAAACTACTCCAAGTAGCTTTTTCTTTTAACATTTTTTCAATTGTTGATTTTGATAGACAAGTAAAGTTTCCAAATTTAATGGATTGACCAGTAAATGCTAAAGTTAAAAACTTGTGAAATTTATAACATATTTGAAACAATAATCCCTCTGACCGCTTCACTCTCTCTCCAACAATTGACTGTTCTCCTATTTGCTCAGAAAGTTCAATGAAATTTTTAATCTCTTCAGGTCTATCTTCTCCATCACCATCCATTGGAATTACATAATCAAATTCTTTTTTTTCATAAATATATTTCAATCCTGAAGCAATACACCGTGCATGTCCTCTGTTTTGTTTCATGTTAACGATTTCAAAAGAGTGAATATTTTCTAGATTTGGGTAACTATCTACTATTTGTTGTGATGATGCGTCATTGATCACTAAAATTGATACTTTATGATTTACTCCATTTAGTTCTTCATTAATATTTTCAATTAATTTTGCTAAAGACTCTCTATCGTTATAAATAGGAATTAAAATTGTATACTTTTTCATAAACTATCTTGAGCCTACACACACATTATCAAGGCACATATAATCTTTCAATTGATCTAGTTTAGATCTTTCTATAAAACCTTCCCAAACCGGCCTTGATTTTAGATGGTAAGATAAATTACCAGCATTCCATTCGTTTCCTAAAACTAAATTTATCTTTGAGTCAAATTGCTGATCCCAAGCATATTGTGTTTTAATTGCAATTTCTTTTCCTGGATAATCTGTTCTCTTGTCGTCCTTTGAAATTGATACGTAAGCATAAAGTACAGGTGACAAAAAGAAAAAGAACACAAATCCAATCACAAATGGTTTTAACTTTTTTATATTGATTTGAGTTTGAAGCATATAAACAAACAACGTTCCAAAAAATAAATAAAATGGAGTCATCCACATCGTTCTAATTTTTGATCCAGTTATAATTGAGGTTAAAAATATTAAAAAAATTGGTAAAACATTTATGGATAATAAAAAAAGTAATTTTTTATCTTTGATATTAATTTTAAATTTTAATTTTTGGACTAACAACCAAGTTAAAATGAAAAATGGAATTAATATTCCAATTTGTTTTCCTATAAAAATTAAAGGAAATTGAACATGGTTTATTAAGCTTGATTGTTCTAAACCGGTTCTAGCAAGACCATAAGTAATTGTTATAAACTCATTATTGGTAAGCCAAATAAAGTGAGGTACCAATGCAACCAAAAATACTTCTGTAGTTATCAAATATTTAAAATCAAATTTTCGGTCTTTCTTAATAAAGATTAGATAAATAAATAACAAATCAATTGACACTAAAAGATAAAGAAATAAGTATTTCGATAAAAAACCAAAAGCTGCAAACAGACCAACTAAAAAACAGTCAGAAAACTTAATATTTTTTCCATTAAATATTCTCCATGCATAATAAGCCGTAAGAGACCAAAATGGCAGTTGGCAAACGTTTACGTTAAATTCTGGAGAAGTAAAATTATAAAAATAGATAGTTTCAATTAATAAAACTGAAATTAAGCCTAATAAGTTATTATTTAGGATTTCTTTGGAGAGCTTGAAAACATAATAAAATGAAATAACTATAAAGATTTGACTGAGTAAATAATAAGCCCAATCTTGTGAACCAAAAATTTGATAAAAAATTTCTGGAAAAAAAGCACTCATAGGTGGGTGTTTATTAAAACCCCAATCTAAATTACTCCCCCAAGCTAAAGCTTCAATGGTATCAAGAGGTAAGTTATGATTCGTTAGAGATGGAATTAAAGTCCAGAACATTAGATGCGCTGTAACAAAAATATAAAAAATATTATTTATATTTTTGCTGTTAATGCTCATTTATAAATATTTATATCAAATCAGGTTGCTTGACACCCCTAATTTGCTGAATATACTCCGGAACTCAAAATTGACCTATGCCAAAGTCCACTAAAGCAAAGAAAAAAGTCGCTAAGCCAAAAACTAAAGTTGTAAGCAAACCAAAAAAAACTGCAGCTAAAGCACCTATCAAAATTTCAAAAATATATGTACCAAAAGATACTGAAAAATATATGTGTGAAAAACACAAAGTTTTTTTTAGAATTAAATTGAATGAGTGGAAAAAAGAATTAGTGAAAGCAAACAATGAAGCATTATACAATGGCAGTATGGATGACAATAGTATTTCAGCTGATATTGTTGATCAAGCAAGCTCCTATACTGACAAAAATGTAGAAATGAAAGCAATCAATAGACAGATAAAACTTATTTCTGAAATTGATAAAGCTTTAATGAGAATAAGAGACGATACATATGGATTTTGTTTAGATACTGCAGAACCTATTGGATTAAAAAGGTTAATGGCAAGACCAGTTGCAAAATATACTATTGCTGCCCAAGAAAAGCATGAAAAAGATGAAAAGGTTCATGCAGATGACTAAAAAAAATAAAAAAAATTCTGCATATCAAAATTCTATTTCTTTTTTATTTGCTAAAAAATATATCTATTTTTATTATCCATTTATTTGGGCAATTTTAATACTTTACTTATTTCTTAAATGAACAAAAAATTAATTCTTATAATCATTATAGTTCTTGCAATTGAATTATCTGGAATGGGAATTTTTAGTTCGTTGTATAGATTGGTAAGCTAAATTTAAGGCTTCGGTATAACCGCATTTTCATCCATAAAAGCATATCCCTTAATTACAGCTTCACGTTCAGAAATTTCAGAATACCATCTGGATAAATTTTGATATTTTTTAAGCCCAATATCGTGCCATTCGTGTCTGGCTATCCATGGCCATGTCGCAATGTCAGCAATGGAGTAATTTTCACCCGCTAAATATTTATTTTTTGATAAATGATCTTCTAAAACCTCATAAATACTTTTAGTCATTTCAAAATATCTTTTTTCCCCAACTTCACTCAAACCTTTATTAAAGCGGTAAAAATAATGATATTGACCTATCATTGGTCCAACCAACCCCATTTGTGCCATCAGCCACTGATCAATATTTAACTTATTCTCTTTATCATAAAACTTACCACTTCTTTCTGATAGATAAATCAAGATTGCCCCAGACTCGAACACTGCTTGATTATTATTTGAATGATCAACAATTGTTGGTATTTTTGCAAAAGGGCTAATCTTCTTAAATTCAGTTTTAAATTGATCCCCTTTAGCTAAATCTAATTTTGTAACTTTGTATTTGAACCCTATTTCCTCCAACATAATGCCTATTTTTTTTCCATTTGGGGTGTCAGACGAAAATAGTTCAATCATTTTTAATACCTAATCTTTCATGTGCAGCTTTTGAGGTAGTTGTAAACTCAAATCTTAACTTTTCATCTGGTTTTGCATACTTAAAACACCCTCTTGCAGCCAATGCTCCCTCATGAAAACCTGAAAGAATTAATTTTAATTTACCTGGATAGGAACAAATATCACCAATTGCAAATATACCATTTATATTGGTTTCAAAATTTTCTGTATTCACCTCAACCTTTTTTTTATCAATATTTAAACCCCAATCCAATATTGGACCAAGTTGCATAATTAACCCAAAGAAACCTAGTACAAAGTCAGATTTAATGTCTTTTACTTCTCCATCATCGTGTTTAATTTTAACTGAGTTAATTTTATTCTCACCTGAAACAGAATCCATTTGATATTTAGTATATAAATTTATTTTACCTTGTTCACTTAAAGCTTTAACTTTTTGAACACTTGACTCTGCTCCACTAAATCCATCTCTTCGGTGAATTAAATTTACTTTAGAAGAATTAGAAAGTTCTATAGCCCAATCGAGAGCTGAGTCTCCTCCACCAAAAATTGAAATGGTTTTATCTTTAAAAATTGTTTTATCTTTAACTGAGTAAAATAAAGTTTTTCCCTCAAATTTTTCACATTCTTTTACTGGAAATTTTCTTGGTTCAAAGGATCCTACCCCTCCTGCGATTACAATACTTGCAACATCAAATTCTTTATTGCCATTAGTTTTTATGTGCCAACGATTTTCTACTTTTTTAAGTTCTTCCACTCTTTGGTTTAAATGAAAATTAACATTAAAGGGTTTGATTTGTTGTAAAAGATTATTGGTTAATTCCTCACCAGTACATTCAGGTATTGCTGGAATATCATAAATAGGTTTATCAGGATAAAGCTCAATGCATTGTCCTCCGGCCTTATCTAAATTATCTACAATCTCACAAGTTAGTCCAATTATTCCAAGTTGATGTGCACAAAATAAACCTGTTGGACCTGCTCCAATAATTAATACATCTGTTTTGTTCATTTATCCTTGCTTTGATGGAATGCTTACCACTAATCCTTCAAGTATGTCTGAAACGATGAGTTGGCAGCTCAATCGACTATTTTTTTTGGGTTCAAACGCCATATCCAACATATCTTCTTCCCCATCTTCTTTTTCTGGAAGCTTATCGAGCCACTCTTCATTAACATATACATGGCAGGTAGCGCATGACATCCCTCCCCCACAATCAGCATCGATACCAGGAATGTCATTTTGGATCGCACCCTCCATTACCGTTAATCCGTTTTGAACATCAATCGTATGAGTTTTATTATCGCTCGTATTATATGTAATTTTTGGCATTATTCATATATAGGCTCTTCTTTAGATAGAGCAAGTGAGTAAAGTTAGACTAAGACTATTTTTAGACATTTTGTAACTGAGGGATCTCTTTTTTAAGAAAATAATCTTCATCTTTAGATTGTTTCATTATTGCTGGAATGATTTCTTTATACGCATCAATTAGTCCTTCGTTTGTTCTTGGAAGTTGATCTTTAATATGATGATGAAGCTTATCAAGATTATAAGAAGGTACTGTAGGAAACATATGGTGTGTCAAATGGTATTCCATTTTCCAATACAAAAAACTTAGAACAGGGTTTAAGTACATTTCTCTTGAAGTAAGACGATGGTCTTTAACATTTCTTGCAAGACCAGCATGTTGAGTGAAAGCAACAATTTTATGTAATGTTTTTCCATAAAATTGTGGTAGTAAAAAATAAAGAATAGGTAACCAACTTGAAGCTAATATTGACCACAAAATAATTGTTAGCCAAATAAATAGATAAACTCTTGAATTAAATATTGCTTTTGGCTGAGCACTTTCGGGAATGGTGTCTTGCATAACTTTTGTTTTAATTCCAAAGGCATGCTGAATAATTTCAAATGAAATATGTTTTTTAAAAAAAAGTAAATCTAAAAAAGGAGTAATATTAATTAGTAATCTTTTTGGTGTGTCGCTTAGATCATTTCCATATTCTATTTCGTGATCAAAGGGATTTTCTGTGGAGTAAGTATTTCCATGATGAACAAAGTGACTGTATCTCCATCTTATAGGTTCGAAATTAGACATGAATGATGAAACATAATAAAAAATCTCATTTAAAAATTTTGATTTAAAAGCAGTCTTGTGACCGGTCTCATGCCACAATGGATTAGAGAATGAATAAATATTACCATAAACTAAAAACCAAAAAACAGACCACCAAGTTCCCCAGGTGATGAATGCTAAAATTCCAGTTAAAATTAATAATCCAAAAAAAACTGATATATGCTGAAAACCTTTTAAATCAGATTTTTTTGATAGCTCTTTAAGGATTTCTTTATCGACATAGCATTTGTGCCACTTATCTAATTTAACGTCCATTTCAAAATTTATGTATAGTTATTATACATAATTTTATTACAGGTAAAAAAAAGGGCAAGTATAAAATTATACCTGCCCTTAATTTAAATTATTAAGTAAAACTACTTAGCTCTTTTTCCGCTAACACTAGTTGCAGCAGCCCAGATTACTAGACCAAATGCAATTTTGTTAATAAAGTCTGCTAAGTTGTAAACAACGTTAAGTGAGTCAGCATCTACTCCACCTGTTAGGTAACCAAATATGTAACCTAATGGGTAAATAGCCCAACCTACTGTAACAATCATTCTCATTGCACCAAAAGCAGTTACAAGAGCCTTGCTTCCACTTTTTGCTGCAGCTTTTCCAGCTTCACCTGAGAATACTTCATAAAGAATGTATATCCAACCTGCCATTCCGACTATAAAGCCAAGAGTAGCGTTGATGTATCCAGCTTCACCTAAGTATCCACCGATTAACATTACTAATGAACCAAGTAACAATCTCCAGAACATTCCAGAGTTTGCTTTACCGATTGCTGCTAGAATTAAATAAAATTCTACCATCTGTAATGGTACAGTAATTAACCAGTCAATATATCTGTAAACAGTTGGTGAGTCTCCAGTAGCGACCCATACTTCTCTCATGTACATGTAGTGTATGAATGCAATACCAGTTACTAGCCCAGCAACAATAACTGAAGTTCTCCAGCCTGCTGCCACGTTACCAACTTCTAAGAAAAAGAAAGCAGTCGCTGCTAACATTCCCATAGAGATGATCCAAAATGAAATTCCTACGAAATCATCCTGATTCAACATGGTTGCTTCTGCTGCAATAGCTATACCTGAAAATCCAATCAGAGCCATCGCTGCTAAAGCAAACAATTTTAGTTTTTTCATAAAAAACTCCCTCTCTTTAGTTAGTTTTTATTATTTAGTTTATATAAACTAGACTTAAGTTTCCCTAAGTCAAAGTTCACGTTAAATAGCAAATAAAATTGGTTTAATGAAGAGCAAATTGTCACTAATTAACATTGATTTTACTTAATTTTTAAAATTAAATACAATTTATAAGTTAAAAACCAAAAAAATTACTAAAATCGAATCAAATAAATATGTCAGATAAATTCAGCAAAATTTACGATCATTCAATAAAAAATCCTGAAAAATTTTGGCAGGATGCAGCTGAAGACATCTTTTGGTTTAAAAAACCGACAAAAATTTTGAATAAATCTAATCCTCCCTTCTATAAATGGTATGAAGATGGAGTAACCAACACCTGTTACAACGCTTTAGACATTCATATCGATCAAGGTCGAGGAAAAAACATTGCTCTTATCTATGATAGCCCCATTACAGGTAACAAAAGTAAATTTACATACGAAGAACTTAGATCCAAAGTTGCAAAATTTGCTGGAGCATTAAAAAATCAGGGAGTAAATAAAGGTGACCGAGTAATTATTTACATGCCAATGATCCCAGAGGCTGTGATTGCAATGCTTGGGTGTGCAAGAATTGGAGCAATCCACTCTGTAGTCTTTGGTGGATTTGCATCTACTGAACTTGCTAGCAGAATTGATGATAGTAAAGCAAAACTATTAGTGACTGCTTCATGTGGTTTTGAACCTGGAAGAACAGTTGAGTATAAACCTTTAGTTGATGAAGCAATCAAAATAGCAAATCATAAAATAGAGAAGATGATTTTATTTCAAAGATCAGGTCACGAGGTAAAATTAAATGCTCCTCTTGAAATTAGCTGGGACGAAGTAGTGTCCATTGCAGAACCAGCTGATTGTGTTGAGATGAACTCCAATGAGTTTGCATATATTTTGTATACCTCAGGCACAACTGGAACTCCAAAAGGAATAGTAAGGGATGTTGGTGGTCACATTGTTGCTTTGAAGTGGACCATGAAAAATATTTATAATATTGATACCAATGATATCTGGTGGTCAGCGAGTGATATCGGATGGATTGTTGGACACTCGTATATTGTTTACGCACCTCTGTTTAAAGGCTGCACAACAGTTTTGTTTGAAGGTAAACCAGTTGGAACTCCAGATGCTGGAGCGTTTTGGAAAATTATTTCAGATTATAAAGTTAAATCTTTGTTTACCGCTCCTACTGCATTTAGAGCAATCAAGAAAGAAGACCCTGAGGGTAAGTTTTTTTTAAAGTATGATCTAAGTAGTTTTGAAAGTTTATTTTTAGCAGGGGAAAGAGCTGATCCAGACACGATAAAATGGGCTGAAAATTTACTTAAAGTTCCAGTGATTGATCATTGGTGGCAAACTGAAACGAGTTGGGCAATTAGCTCGAATTGTACTGGAATTGAAATGATGGAAACTAAATATGGCTCAGCTTGTAAAGCTGTTCCTGGTTATGATGTAAAAATCATTAAACCAGATCAAACTTTAGCTAAACCAAATGAAATGGGTGACATTGTAGTGAAATTGCCTTTGCCTCCTGGAACTTTCCCAACTCTGTGGAATGCAGACAAAAGATATAAAGAAAATTACATGTCCAATTATGAAGGTTACTATCAAACTTACGATGCAGGACACATTGATGATGATGGTTACATTTGGATTATGTCTAGAACAGATGACATTATAAATGTTGCAGGTCACAGATTGTCTACTGGAGCAATAGAAGAAGTTTTATCTGAGCATCAATCAGTTGCTGAGTGTGCTGTGTTAGGGATTGCTGATAAATTAAAAGGTCAATTACCAATTGGCTTAGTCGTTCTTAAATCTGGAGTGGATAAGGATAATGAAACAATTTCTAAAGAATGTATTCAAATGGTTAGAGCTAAAATTGGTCCTGTTGCTGCATTTAAAGTAGCAATTGTTATTAAGAGACTTCCTAAAACAAGATCAGGAAAAATTTTAAGGGGGACAATTAGAAAAATTGCTGACAATGTTGAATACAAAGTTCCTCCAACAATCGATGATCCAGCAATATTAAGTGAAATTAAAGAAGATTTAATCAGAAATAAAATTCTAGATGGTTAAGACTTATATCTTTTTAGTTGGCGCAATATTTTGTGAAGTAGCTGGAACTATGCTGTTACCAGTATCTCAAAATTTTACAAAGCTTATTCCAACGGTTGCTCTTTCAATATTTTATCTTTGCGCATTTTATCTTTTAACTTTTGTAGTTAACAAGCTCCCAATTGCAATTGTCTACGCTACATGGAGTGGTCTTGGAATTTTTACAATAGCGATATTAGGCTACATCTTTTTCAAACAAACTTTAGCTTGGCAGGCAATAGTAGGATTATTTTTAATTGTAGTGGGTGTAATTCTTGTAAATAGTTTTACAGTTAAACTTAACTAAACTTTAAAGGAGTTCCTTCAGGATCACCTAATATTTTACCGTCTTGCATTTTAATATTCCCAGCAATAATTGTATGGGTAGGTGTACCTTTAAATTTGTAACCATTAAATGGAGACCATCCACACTTACTTTGAATATTTTCGTTTTTAATTTCTATCGTTTTATTCATGTCGATTATAGTAAAGTCAGCATCGTATCCCTCTTTAATAAATCCTTTGTTTTGGATACCAAAAATTTTAACGGGATTTTCACAAACAAGATTAATTAATTGATTTAATGATAATTTTCCATCATTTACATGATTTAACATTACTGGCATTAAAGTTTGAACACCAGGCATTCCTGAAGGAGAATTGGGATACTCTTTGTCTTTATTTACTTTCAAATGAGGAGCGTGATCAGACCCAATTGTATCATTAAAATTGTGTCTCACCCCATACCATAACCTATCGTAATGAGATTTGTCTCTGATAGGTGGATTCATTTGAGCATAAGTTCCAAGTTTGTCATAACAATCTGGCGCATAAATAGTTAAATGTTGTGGGGTAATCTCAAAGGTAATGTTTCCTTTGTGTTGAGATAAAAAGTCAATTTCCTCTTTCGTAGTTATGTGAAGAACATGAGCTTTTTTATTGTATTTTTCAGCAATTCTTACGATCCTCCTTGTGGATGAGATTGCGCATTCTGCACTTCTCCAAACGGGATGAGTATGAACATCTCCTTGCTTAATTAGTTGTTTATTTACTTTTAGTATAGCTTCATCTTCGGAGTGAACTGCAACAACTTTTGATGCATTTTGAAAAACTTTATCGATGTCATCTTCTTCAGCAACTAATAAATTTCCAGTTGAGGATCCTGCAAAAAGTTTAATTCCACAACATCCTTCTAAATCTTTTAAACTTGCTAGATCATCTGCATTTTCAGCTGTTGCACCAAAGTAAAATGCATAATTGCAATACATTCTGTTTTTAGCGAGATCTAATTTTCTTTGAAACTCTTTTTTATTAGAAGTTGGTGGATTAGTGTTAGGCATTTCAAAGACACTAGTGATCCCTCCTGCAATTGCTGCTCGACTTCCAGAGTGAAGATCTTCGGTGTCAGTTGATCCGGGCTCTCTAAAATGGGTTTGGGTGTCTATGCATCCTGGTAAAACTGTATGGCCGCTTGCATCAAGGGTTTCTTTAGCTTCTTCTGAAATTTGACCGATCTGGTTAATTTTTTTGTCTTTTATGGCAACATCTACTTTCTTTAACTTTCCACCAATATAACATTTGCCGTTTCTAATTATAAGATCTAACATTTTAAGAAAATGTTATTATATTACATCTTATAATTAATCAAATATGAATATCAAAAACGTTTACATTTTAAAAGACAGGGCCATTCTTTATATAAATGGAGATGATGCAGTTAGTTTCCTTCAAAACCTAATTAGTAATGACATTAACAAGGTAAGTGAAACCTACAGTTGCTTTGCATCATTACTATCCCCTCAAGGAAAATTTTTGTATGAATTCATTATAGTTAAACATAAGTCAGGTTACTTGATCGATTGCGAAAAATCTCAAGTAGATGAATTATATAAGCAACTTAGTGTTTACAAATTAAGATCAAAAGTTGAAATTTTAAATCTTAGTAATGAGTTTGTGGTTGCTGCTTTTAGTTATGAAAAGTTTTTGACCTTTGACGAAGCAAAAAAAGTTCCCGGATTTACTCTAAAGTTTAGAGAAGATCCAATATTTTTAGATCCTCGTAACAAGCAATTAGGTGCAAGATTAATTATTAATCTAGAAAAACTCTATTTATCTTTAAAGAAATTAGAATTACATGATGCGGATATAAATGAATATTATTCGCTGAGTCATAAACTTGGAATAGTTCCAAAAAACCTAAATCAATTACAAAATAAAGCTTTTGGAATTGAATGTAATTATGATGAACTTAATGGAATTGATTTTAAAAAGGGTTGTTATGTTGGACAGGAAAATACAGCCAGGATAAAACTTAAAAATAAACTTACAAAAAGATTATTGCCGATAGATATTATAGACGGAAAACTGCATGAGGGTGAAGGTATTTTTAATAAAGAGAATGAGATTGGAAAAGTATTGATTAATAATGAATATCCTTTTGCTCTAATAAAATTTCTAGATAAAAATTTTGATGAAGATGCTGAATTCAAAACAAAAGGAGCATCAATCAAAATTAAAAAACCTGAGTGGATAGATAAATAACTAATTAATTGGTGCGGTCGGAGAGACTCGAACTCTCATGGACTAGGTCCACACGGCCCTCAACCGTGCCTGTCTACCAATTTCAGCACGACCGCAATATGTCCCATAATAAATGAATGACAACTATCTTTCAAATTGGTAAAAATCTGCATGGAATTTACACAAGAAGTAAAGCAAGCAACAGATCCAATTTATCAAAAAATTTCTAAGGTTATGCCTGAAATTGAGTGGTCAGTTCACGCACCATATATTCATAAAATTAATAAGTTAAAAAAAGAAAAGAACGCAGTTATTCTCGCTCATAATTATCAAACTCCTGAAATATATCATGGAGTTGCAGATTTTTCTGCGGACTCTTTGGCGTTAGCAATTGAGGCTTCTAAAACTTCAGCAGATATAATTTTAATGGCAGGAGTTCATTTCATGGCAGAAACTGCAAAATTAATGAGCCCTGAAAAAAAAGTAATTTTACCTGACATGGATGCAGGTTGTTCCTTATCCTCATCAATAACTGGTAAGGATGTGAGATTATTAAAAGAAAAATACCCAGGGGTTCCAGTCGTTTCTTATGTAAACACTTCTGCAGAAGTTAAGGCAGAAACTGATGTTTGTTGTACATCGGCTAATGCTGTTAAAATTGTAAAATCACTTGGAGTTAAAAAAGTAATATTTTTACCTGATGACTATCTTGCAAAATATGTTGCCTCACAAACTGATGTGGAAATTATATCATGGAAAGGTATTTGCATTGTTCATGATCAATTTAATGAGCAAGAAATACACGATATTAGAAAAAATAATCCTGGAATAAAAATAATTGCGCACCCTGAATGTCCTCCAGATGTTATTAAAGCAAGTGACTTTGCAGGTTCTACTTCTGGAATGATTAATTATGTCAAAGATAATCAGCCTAAGAAAGTTATGATGGTTACTGAATGCTCTATGAGTGATAACATTGAAGTTGAAAATCCTAATGTTGAATTTATCAAACCATGTAACATGTGTCCTCATATGAAAAAAATTACTCTTCCAAAAATTTTAGACTGTTTAGAAAATGAAACAGGTGAAATAATTATGGACAAAGAGACAATCGATAAAGCAAGAATTTCAGTAGAGAAAATGGCAGCTATCGGCAGATAATAAGTGTCAAAAATTAAACTTAGCAAAGTATTTATTCGCAATACCGTTAAACTAGCATTGAATGAGGATCTCTATCCTTCTGGAGATATAACTTCAGGTTTAATTAAAAATGATAAAATTGTAACCGTTAAACTTTTATCAAATCAAAATGCAATTATTGGTGGATTGTTATTTGCTAAACAAGCTTTTGCACTAATTGATAATAAGATTAGATTTATAATTAAAAAAAAAGATGGTTCAAAGGTAAAAAAAGGTTCTCTTATTGCTTTAATTAAAGGAAAAGCAAAAAATATATTAATAGCTGAAAGAGTTGCATTAAATTTTTTATCTCACATTTCTGGTATAGCTACAAAGACCAATGCATTTGTAAAGCTAGCTGGAAAAAAAACAAAAATTTGTTGTACACGAAAAACAATTCCAAATCTGAGAGTAATTCAAAAATATGCAGTTAAGTTAGGAGGTGGAACAAATCATCGATTTAATTTAAGTGATGAATATTTGATTAAAGACAATCATATAGCAAGTTCAGATCTAAGAAGTTTAGTCACTAAAGCTATCAAAGATAAAAAAGGTAGAAAAATTACGGTCGAAATAGACAACCTCAATCAACTAAAATCAATATTAGGGCTTAAGTTTAATACTGTATTATTTGATAATATGAGTATTAAAAGTTTAATACAAGGAGTCAAAATATCAAATAAACAATATGAAACTGAGGCTTCAGGAAATATAAGTTTAGAAAAAGTAAAGTCTATCGCTGCAACGGGTGTTAATAGAATTTCGGTTGGATCTATTACTCATAGCGCTCCAGCAGTTGATCTAAAATTAGAAATTTAAGATACAAATTTAGAAAGATTAGGTTTGAAATAATTTGGTCCTTTCATCACTTTCCCTGCATCATTATATATAGGTTTTCCATTTTCACCTAGCTTACTCATATTTGAATTTTGAACCTCTTCAAAACATTTATCTAAGTCAATTCCAAATGCGTGCCCTGCCCCATAAGTAACATACAAAATATCGGTTAAAGCATCAGCTACTTCTAATAAATCATTTTTACTCATAGCATCTGTTAGTTCTTCTAATTCCTCCTTAATAAGATCTATCCTTAATTTATTGATTTTGTCTGTACTTAATGAAGGCTCTGTTTTGACTTCTTGGCCAAAAGTTTTCATGAAAGTTCCTACTTTGCTAAAATTCGACATATTGCTCCTGTATGTTTTTAATAATTTATTGTATATTTATAATTATTTGTAACTTAAAAATTAATCAATGAAATTAAGAAAAGAATTCGATAGCATTGGAAGTGTCAATGTTCCTAATGATAAATTGTGGGGAGCATCTACCCAAAGATCAAATAAATTTTTTAATATTGGCAAAATTTTAGTAAATATTTCCATAATCAAATCTATTGCAATTATTAAAAGATCTGCAGCAATAGTTCATGCAAAAGACGAATTAATTGATAATAAAATTTCTAAAGCAATTGTTAAAGCTTCAGATGAGGTAATTAAAGGTAAGTTGGATGATAATTTCCCGTTAAAAGTCTGGCAAACAGGTTCTGGAACACAAACAAATATGAATGTTAACGAAGTTATTGCTAATCGTGCGATAGAAATGATGGGTGGAAAAAAAGGTTCAAAGAAACCAGTTCATCCAAATGATCATGTAAACAAATCACAATCTACAAATGATGTTTTTCCAACTGCAATGCATATTTCTGTTGCAAAAGAAACGTTAAGTAAATTGTTGCCGAACTTAAAGATTTTAGAAAAAGAATTAAATAGAAAATCTAAAGAATTCAAAAATATAGTAAAAATTGGACGTACACATCTTCAAGATGCAACTCCTCTCTCTTTAGGTCAAGAATTTTCAGGATATCATACTCAAGTAAAAAAAAGTATCGAAAGAATTGAATATGCATTAAAGGAAATTTTTTTTCTTGCTCAAGGTGGAACGGCAGTTGGAACAGGAATAAATTCTAAAAAAAACTTTGATAAAAAAATAGTTAAAGAGATCGCAAAATATACAAAAATAAAATTTAAACCTGCTCCAAATAAATTTGCTGAACTTGCAGCGCATGATGCGATAGTTAATTTTTCTGGAACTTTGAATACTTGTGCAGTCGCTTTAATGAAAATATCTAATGATATAAGATTTTTAGGATCTGGTCCAAGAGCTGGTTATGGAGAATTAATTTTGCCAGAAAATGAACCAGGTTCATCTATAATGCCTGGTAAAGTTAATCCTACTCAATGTGAGGCTGTTACAATGGTTTGTGTAAAAGTTATTGGAAACCACAATGGTATAACGATGGCTGGATCACATGGTCATTTTGAATTAAATGTTTTTAAACCTTTGATAGCACATAACATTTTGCAATCGATTGATCTAATTGCCGACAGCACCAAAAATTTTGCTATTTATTGTGTTAGGGGAATAAAAGCGAATAAGAAGAAAATACAAGAACACTTAGATAATTCTTTAATGCTTGTTACATCACTAGCGCCCCACATAGGCTATGACAACGCTGCCAAAATTGCAAAGACAGCACTTAAAAACAATACTACTTTAAAACATGAAACATTAAAAACAGGCCTGATATCAGAAAAAGATTACAATAAGATAGTTGATCCCAAAAAGATGATCTACCCAGCATAAGCTGCTATTGCATCATTCATTTTATTCTTAAAATATATCTTATTTTGTAAATCGTTGTCACGAAAATAGATATTATTTAATCTCTCGTTAACTTTCTGATTATATTTACCGTCAATCATAATATCACTTAAGATTATTGCATTATCATTAAATGAATAAGAAAAATTAAAATCAATTGTTTCAATTTTTTTTCTAAAATTTTTAGGTGTTAGTAAAAATTTGTAAATATTTTTAGCATTTGTTATCTGAATTTTTGATTTTCCTTCTAAAAACAGTGTCCCATCCCTAACAAAAATTAATGTATCAGTTAATTTTATAAGTGAATTATCTTTCCATTCTAATTTAGTATTGTCTATATCAATTAGACCTTCTTGAATTTTAGATTTTAAAAAAAGATTTGTAAAATTTCGGTTATTTTTAATCTTACTGGCATAAATATTTAATTTAAAGTCTAAATTTTTATTATTAAAAATTTCAGTTTTTAATAATTCAGCCACGATTGTGTTTGTGCCTAATAGATAAGAAACATTTATTTCTTCTGCATCACCTTCAAGGGAAGAATAAAAAGGTTTAAAATTAAATTTTCCATTATATAAAAATTTTTTACTCTCCAAATCATTTGAATAGTTAAATTCAAAGAAATTTTTATTAGTTTTATAATTTATTAAACTTTTATCTGTATTAAATAATATGATAGCAGAGCCTGTTTTAATATCATCTTTATAATTAAATATATTTTCGATTTGTAATTTTGCAAAATCAAAATCTAACTTAGTATATAATTTTGTATCATTTTTATGGTTAATTACCTTTAGGGAAAAAGGGGTATTAAATATTTCATTTTCTGAATAAAGAATATTTTTTAATTCATTCGGATCATAATAATATTTTAAATTCTTTATTATATTAATAAATAAAATTTCATTGTCTGAGTCTCTAAAAAAAATATTACTATTTATAATATTTAAATTAGCATTTAAAAAATTATTATCTAAAAGTTTTACAAAAAAATTACTATTTTTAATATTTAATTCAAAATTTGTATTTTCCAGGATTACTTCATTAATATTAATATTCTTTAGAGAAAACAAATTATCTAAAGAAACATAGATTTTTAATTTATCTATATCTGCAATTTTGTTTTGATTTTCAAGAATAGAAGACTCACTACTCACAAAATGTGGTCTTGGAAAAAAGTTATAATTTAAGTTTTGAGTTAAAGTAAAATCTAAGTTGAATTTATTTAGTAATTCATTTTTTAATTCTTTAGAAATATCACCCTGTTTATAAAAAGTTGGCACTAATAGGTAAGAAACAAATAAAAAAAAAAGTGCGACAAATGTAAGGATAAATTTATTATTGCTTGCTAGAATTTTTAAATTATCAAATTTTAACTTGTTTAAATTTCGCTCTAATAGACTATTAATTGATTTACTAATGTTTTTTAAATTTTTAACAAATGAGTTTGGCTTGGTCATTTTGATCAAGTGATCTTATAAAGTATTATTTTAAATGATAAACAAAGATTATCTGGAAAATTTGAATGAACCTCAAAAAGAGGCTGTATTACACCTAGATGGCCCACTTTTAATTGTTGCCGGCGCTGGTTCAGGCAAAACTAAAGTTTTAACGTCTAGAATTGCCAATATTATTAAAGAAAAAAAGGCATTTCCTAATCAAATTTTAGCGGTAACTTTTACAAATAAAGCAGCAAAAGAAATGCAAAATAGAGTAAGCAATATTTTGGGTTCAGCTGCAACCGGCCTTTCCTGGCTTGGAACCTTTCATTCAATTTGTGCAAAACTTCTTAGAAAACATGCATCCGCTGCAAACCTAAATTCAAATTTCACAATAATAGATACAGATGATCAAATAAGATTGATTAAAAATATTTGTAAAGCTGAGAATATAGATATTAAACAATTATCACCAAGATTTATATTGGCAATTATAGATCGTTGGAAAAACAAAGGATATTACCCATCAGAGGTCATTATTAACAAAAAAGATATTTATGAAAAAACTATTTTACCTCTATACAAAATATACCAACAAAAATTAACTGACTTAAATTCATGTGACTTTGGTGATTTAATTTTACATACTGTTAAAATCTTAGAGAATTACTCTGATATAAGAGAAATTTATTCTAATAATTTTAAATATATTCTTGTTGACGAATACCAAGATACAAATTTTATTCAAAGTAGATGGCTCAATCTTTTATCTGAAAAAAATAAAAATATATGTTGTGTTGGGGATGATGATCAATCTATCTATAGTTGGAGAGGAGCTGAAATAAAAAATTTTCTCGAATTTGATCAAGTTTATGAAAATACAAAAGTTATTAGACTTGAACAAAATTATAGGTCATCACAGAATATTTTATCTGTAGCTTCCAATCTTATTGCAAACAATCAAAATCGAGTTGGGAAAACTTTGACTACTACAATGGAAGAAGGAGACTTAGTTCAATTAAATTGTTTTAAAAATGGCAAAGATGAAGCAATTGGAGTTTCAGATGAAATTGAAAAAAAAATTAAAAAAAAGTTTTCATACAATAATGTTGCAATTCTGGTAAGAGCCATTTTCCAAACTCGAGAATTTGAAGAAAGGTTTCTTAAAATTGGAATGCCTTATAGAATTTTAGGAGGAACTAAATTTTATGAAAGAGCAGAAGTTAAAGATTGTGTTGCTTATTTAAGATTAATTCACCAAGAAAAAGATGACTTAGCCTTTGAGAGAATTGTAAACAACCCTAAAAGAGCAATAGGAGATAGTACACTGAAAAATATACATGAATTTGCAAAAGAAAATAATTTAAATTTAGAAAGAGCATCTGTTAAGATGTTAGAACAAAATCTTATCAAGCCAAAAGCTAAAATTGGTTTGGGCTTTTTTATTAATTCTTTAAATAAATGGAGAAATGATTTGGAAATTAAAAAATCAAATCATGTCAAGTTATTACAAATTGTCCTGGATGAGTCAGGTTATTCTGCAATGCTTAAAAATAAAAAAGATTTAGATAACGAAAATAGACTAGAGAATATCAAAGAATTACTAAGTGCTATGAAGGAATTTGATAATTTGGAAAGTTTTTTAGAGCATGTCTCACTAGCAACCTCAGTAGATCAGGAATGGGATGGAGAAAAAATTAATATGATGACAATGCATGCTGCAAAAGGTTTGGAATTTGATGTGGTTTTTTTACCCGGCTGGGAAGAAGGGTTATTCCCACATCAAAAATCTATTGAGGAAAAGGGTCAAAAAGGCCTCGAGGAAGAAAGAAGGCTTGCTTATGTTGGGATAACTAGAGCTAAACAAAAAGCTATAATTTCATTTTCAATGAATAGATTTTATCAAGGTGACTGGATTGATAGTATGGCGTCAAGATTTATTGAGGAACTGCCAGAAAAAAATTTAGAAAAAAATTCATTTTTTGATGATGAAGCTAATACTGAAGAGGATTTTGAGTTTAACCAAGATTTTGAAGTAGAAGAAGGAACCAGAAGTCCAGGATGGATACGGTACCAAAAAAGAATAAAGTGATGAATAAAATTAAGATTTTAAGAAATAAATTGAAACTACACAATATAGATGGATATGTTGTTCCAAAAAATGATGATTTTTTTACAGAATATTCTAAAGTTAATAGACTTAAAGTAATATCAAATTTTAGTGGATCTGCCGGACTTGCTATAATTTTAAAAAATAAAAATTATTTGTTTACCGATGGCAGATATACAATTCAAAGTCAGATTGAATGTGGTAAAAATTTTAAAATAGTAGGTATTGAAAAGTTAATTAATTGTAATTTATTTAAAAATCTTACTCTTGGTATTGATCCAAAGCTTTTTACTTATAAACAAATTAAAAAATTTTTCTTAAAGTTTAATTATATAAAATTTATAAATGAAAACTTAATAGATCAGATTGAAAAATTTAAAGTCAATGATACTTATCCATTTTTTCATTTAAATAAAAATATTGTTGGAGAAAGTCAAAATTCAAAATTGACTAAAGTTTCTAAATATTTAAAAAAAAATAAGTCTGATTATTTATTTATCAGTGCTCCAGAAAATGTGGCATGGACATTAAATATAAGGGGCAAAGATGGGCCAAATACCCCCATGCCAAACTCAAGATTGATAGTTAGCAAAACTAAAAAAATTTATTTAATAGCTAACAAGATAAAATGTAAAAAAATAATTAATCAAAAAATTATTAATCCTAATCAAATTATAGATTTAAATGAAATTTTAAAATTAAAAGGTGATAATTTTATTATTGATGAAAATACTTGTTCTATTTATTTTGAAAATTTAATTAGATCAAAATTTAAAATTAAAAAAAAAGAAGATCCAATTTATTATTTTAAATCAATTAAAAATAAGACTGAAATCAGTCATATGATAAAATCACATATATCTGATGGTGCAGCACTAACCAAATTTTTATATTGGATAAAAAATATTAATAAAAAACAAATCACCGAAGTGCAGGCACAAAACAAATTAGAAAAATTCAGAAAACAAAACAAAAATTATCTTTATCCAAGTTTTGATACAATTGCTGGAACTGGAAAAAATGGAGCAATAGTTCATTATAGAGCAAAACCAGATAATTGCAGGATTATTAGAAAAAAAGACATATTTTTGTGTGACTCTGGTGGGCAATATAAATATGGAACAACAGATGTTACTAGAACTCTTTGTTTCTCTAAACAAACCCAAAATATTAAAAATATTTACACCAAAGTATTAAAAGGACATATCGCAGTAGTAACCTCAAATTTAAATAAAGATAATGTTGGAAAAAAAATTGATATTAGAGCTAGAAAATTTCTCAAAAAAAGTAATTTAGATTATGCTCATGGAACTGGCCATGGTGTTGGGTTTTTTCTTAATGTTCATGAAGGACCACAGTCAATATCAAAGATCAATATGGTTAAGATCAAAGAAGGTATGGTTTTAAGTAATGAACCTGGTTTCTATAAAAAAAATAAATTCGGAATTCGTATAGAAAATTTAGTCTACGTAAAAAAACGAAATAAGAATTTGGTTTTTGAAAATTTGACAATGGCCCCAATTGAAACAGATTTGATTAATTATAATTTACTGTCAAATTTTGAAAAAAATTATTTATTCAAATATCATTTAGATGTGTATTCCAAAATATCAAAATATTTGAATTCAAATGAAAAAAAGTGGTTAGCTACTCTTATTTAACATTTTTAAGAATTCATCTTGATTTATAATTTTAATCTTGAGTGCTTTTGCATTTTCTATTTTTTTCTTTGTAGGCTTTTCACCAGTAATTAAAAAATTTAACTTTTTAGAAACACTGCTCACAGTTGTGCCGGAATTTTCTTCAATTAATGATTTTACTTCAGCTCTACTTATATTCATTAATTTTCCAGTAACCATGAAGGACATATCTCTTAATAAACCTTTTGTGTTAATAATTTTCGCATCTTGTATATTTAACAGCTTATCTAGTTCGTTTAAAATTTTTATATTAATATTTTTCAAAAAAAAGTTTTTAATAGAAATAACTTGAGTTTCTCCAATTCCGTCTATATTCATTAAATCGTTATAATTATAATTTTTAGATAAGTTTTTGAAGTTCTGAAAAGAGCCAAAATATTTCGATAATAGCTTAGCATTTTCTAATCCAATATGTCTAATTCCTAAAGAATATATAAACCTTTCAAAAGATATTTGTTTCTTTTCATCGATAGAATATTTTAGATTATCCGCTGAAAGTTTACCCCAACCGTCTAATTTTTGAATTTTTTCGTAATCTAACTTAAAAATGTCCTGAGGTAATTTAATTAAATCTAGTTTCCAAAAATTTTCTATTATTTTTTTACCTAATCCGTCAATATTAAAGGCTTCTTTTGATACAAAATGTTTAAGTTTTTCTTTTGCAATTCTATTGCACTCAAACCCTCTATCGGGACATCTTCTTATTGCATCAAATTTTTTAGTAACTTTATTAAATTCTTTAATCGTGTCATACCCACATGGACACTTTTTAGGAAAAATAAATTTTTTAGATGTATTTTTTCTTTTTGATACGTCTACTGAAACAACATGAGGTATTACATCTCCTGCTCTTTCAACTGTCACTGTGTCATCAATTCTAATATCTTTCCTTATAATTTCATCCTCATTGTGTAAAGTTGCATTTGATACTAAGACACCACCAATATTAATTGGTTTAATTTTAGCAACTGGAGTTAAAGCACCAGTCCTTCCTACTTGAATCTCAATATCATTGATTTCTGATGTAGCTTTATTTGAAGAAAATTTGTGAGCAATTGCCCATCTAGGAGCATTAGCAACATTGCCTAACCTTTTTTGAAGATTAAAGTCATTAACTTTGTATACAATACCATCTATATCAAAATCTAAATTAGCTCTTTTTTTCTCGATTTCATTATAATTTTGAATTAAATTTTTAACACCACTGATCAATTTATTTAATCGATTAGTTTTAAAGCCCCATGTACTTAATTTTTGTAGATAATCAAATTGATTCTTTGCCTTTAAACCTTTTTCAAAACCAAAAGTGTAAGCAATAAATTTTAATGGAATTTTTTTTGTATCTTCAGGATTTTTTTGCCTAAGTGAGCCTGATGCTGCATTTCGTGGATTAGCAAACTTCTCTTTCAAGTTTTCAAAATCGCTATTTTGAATAAAAACTTCTCCTCTAATATCAATTTCTTTTGGAAAGCTTTTGGATAATATTTTTTTTGGTATATCTTTAATTGTTTTTAAGTTTCTAGTTATATCCTCACCTTCTTTACCATCACCTCTTGATAAACCCTTTTCAAAAATCCCATTTATATAAGTTAATGATGCTGAAATGCCATCAATTTTAGGTTCAGCACAATACGAAATTTCAAAATCCTCTTTACTAGATAGAAAATTTGTAATTTTTTTCTCAAAATTTATTAAATCTTCCTCAGAAAATGCATTCCCTAAAGACAGCATAGGAACTCTATGTGGAAATTTTTTAAAATTTTTTGAAGGTCTGTGGCCAATTAATATTGAAGGCGAATCATTTGATTTTAAATATTTGTATTGTTTTTCTAAATCTAAAATGTCACGTTTTAATTTATCGTAATCACCATCAGAAACTAAGGGTTTACTTTTACTGAAATAATAAAGATTATATTTTTTAAAACTTTCAATATAACTTTTATATTTTTTTTCTATTTCTTTTTTTTTCATCTCATTCAAGAAGAGATTTAATTCTTTTAATTAAACTATTTGTTTTTTTTTCTTTTTTTCTATTCTTTTTTTTATTTAACTCGTAGTTTCTATCAAACAGGATATATGTTTTTTCGTACCACTGGGAAGATTGGAAATTATATCCTAAAAGTTGAGCATATTTTTCAGCTTCATTTTTTAAACCCAAAGTATAGTGTATTTCGACTAACCTATGAAGTGCCTCTTCTGTATATATAGTTGTGCTATACTGATCGATTACAGTTCTGAACCTATTTATTGCAGATATCCATTTCTTTTTTTCAAAATAATATCGCCCTATATACATTTCTTTAGAAGCTAGAGTATCGTTTATTAAATCTAACTTAAAACTTGCATCAATGGCATAATCTGTGTTTGGATAATTCTTTACAATTAACAAAAAATTTTCTTTTGCATTAAGCAATGATTGTAAATCTTTTTTTTCATCTATAATTTGCTCATAATATGAAGTTGCCAATAAAAAATAGGCATAATCTAAATTTTCGTGTTTTGGATAAACTTTTATAAATCTCTCTAACTCAGCAACTGCATCGCCATAATAATCTTGTAAATAATAAGAATAAGCAGCCATTAGAGCTGCTCTTGGAGCCCATATTGATTGGGGATAGAGAATTTCTGCCTCATTAAATTTCTTTGCTGCAAACAAAACATCTCCTCCTTCTAAAGAAGATAGCCCCTCTTTATAGGCTTCTATCATTTGTAAATTTAAACTTTTTTCCTCTAATTTTGACTCCTTAATAATTTCTTTTGAACAAGATGTATTAAAGATTATCAAAAGACCTATAAAAATAAATTTTAAAAAATTCATCATTTATTTATACTGATTTAAATTGAGATTTAAAAGTTATCTTTAAATTTAAGCTATTGATCTTAAAAAAGATTTATTAAGGAGAGTGTGTGGCAAGTTTTTTTCTTTTATTTCTAAAATTGAAAAATTCTTATTATTTTCAAATATTTTTCGAAGTAATTTATTTGTTAAGTAATGCCCACCTTGAGAACACTTAATGCTCCCGACTATTCTGTAACCAGTCGTGTAAAGATCTCCTATGCAATCTAGAATTTTGTGATTTACAAATTCTTTCTCGTTTCTTAATCCTTCTGGGTTTAATATTTTTTTACCTTTTACAACAATTGCGTTTTCTAAACTTCCACCCTTTGCTAAACCATTTTTCTTTATCATCTCAATATCCTCAAATAAACAATAAGTTCTGGAATTATAAATGTCTCTCAAGTCATCTTCATAAACTTTAACATTGTTTCTTTGATTACCTATAATTTCATTCTTATATTTTAACTCAAACTCAATATCTAAGCTAAGTGTTGACGGCTTGATAGAAATAAATCTTTCACCTTCAGAATAGGATACCTCTTTATTTATTTTTATAACTTTAATTGGAGATTTACTTATCTCTAGTCCTGAGGCAATTATTTTTTCAATAAATAGTTTTGCTGAACCATCTAATATTGGAACTTCTTCATTATCAATTTCAATTAATGCATTGTCTACACCCAAACCAAATAAAGCACCCATCAAATGCTCAATCGTTGAAACTTTTGCACCAAACTCATTTTCAATAGTTGTGTTAAGCGATGTATTCGTAACATTATTAAAATTTGGATAAATTATATTATTTAGTTTTAAGTCAACTCTTTTAAAAACAATTCCAAAGTCAGGTTCTGCTGGCTTAATACAAACATTTACATTAAGTCCACTATGTAGAGCTATACCGCTAAAAGAAATATTTTTTTTTATTGTTTTTTGAGTTAAATAAGACACAATTAAAATTTAATTTGTATCTACTGAAATTTAAAAACAACTAATGTTACCAGATAAGACGATTTTAACTAAATAATTGAAAAAATTTTTCAAAAAAACCTCTCTTTTTAAAGCTTTTTGGAACTAAGGTAATTTCATTCTGATTATGACCACTTTTTATTTTGTAAGCAATTGTAGATAAATCTAAAGACTGTCCTTCGAAAAGATTTTTGATATATTTCTTCTCAAATAAACGATCTATTTTAATTTGATATTTTTCTAATACATCACTGATTTCTTTGATTAAAATATTGGGTGCAGAAATAAAGTTGGCCTCAACACACATTTGGTCACCAACAATCTCCTCATCAAATGATGTGTAATTTACTCCATCTATTAAATATCTATTTACTACAAAATGCATAATTTTATTATTTTGATAATTTTCTTTAAATAAATTTTTGAGCTCAGCCAAAGAACTTTTTAAATAATGTTTGTTGATTTTTTCTTCATAATTTTTTTTCTTTATTCCAATTGAAATGTTTAAAATTTGATTATTTTCAATTACTAAAATGATAGATCTTAAAAAGCTTCCAATTAATTTTTCAATTTTAAAAATATGTTTATCAAGAAAACTACTCAACAAATTATAATCAATTAGATCATTATTATTTTGTGTATAAACTTCCTCCTTATAAATATTTTTTAAATTTTTTTTATTTAATAAGTAAATCTCATATTTTTCATTAGAGATCATTAGATATACTTCAAAAGATAATTCTTCAGTCATTTAAAATAATTTGATTTTTAACTCTTGCATCAACTACTTTAATATTTTTAAAATTATTATCATTTAAAAATTCAAAAGCTTGGTCCAAAGAAAGTCTAGCGTGATCCTTTGATAATTTTAAAATTATATTATTCTTAAGTTCTAAATCCCATCTCTTAGATGGAAAAAAATATAGGTTCTTAATCTCGCTTAGTGAAAACTTAGAATTTTCAATTGTATTTGTAAATTCAATAAACTCATCAATATTTGGTTTACCAAATATAAATGGTAACTCTTTATTTGAAAATTTTACATCAGATAACTTTCCATTAGATCCTATAAGAAATATTTTTCCGTTATTATTAATTTTTGCTAAAAAGTCAGTTTTTTCAATTTTTATATCTAAGGCATAAGGATATTTTTTAAATATTTCATAACTTTCAACTAAAGTATTGGAAGCTATTATTTTAGAAATTTCACTTCCATTAAGAAAAAAAATATTTTTTAAATTTAGCACTTGAATACTTTCTAGAAGATTTAGATTTTGATTTTGATTTAATCCTGAAATTTGAATATTTTTAATTTTTTCAAATCTAATTTTTGTTAATACTGTGTTATTAATGGAACCAACTATTAGAAATAAAAAAAAATAAACTAAAATTTTTTTACCTTTTTGTTGATGCATCTTTTAATATCCACTCTATTAATTTTATAAAACTCATTCCATGATGAGCAGCTATTTCAGGAACCAGCGAAAGTTTTGTCATTCCAGGCTGAGTATTAATCTCTAACAAATAAAACTTACCTTTAAAATATTTAAAGTCTGATCTAGTAACCCCTTTACACTTAATTATTTTATGCGCTTTATGGGCTAACTCCAATACTTCATTTAATTTATTTTTAGGTAAATCTATTTTAATAATATGTTGCGTCTTAGCGTTAGTATTATACTTAGCTTTGTAATCGTAAAATTTTCTCTTAGGCTTTAATTCTATCGCTCCTAATTTTTTTTTTCCTAATATTGCAACTTGTATTTCTCGACCCCCTATAAACTGTTCAATCATTACCTTTTTGTAGTTTTTAAGCGATTCTAAAATTTTGAATATATTTTTTCTGTTACAAATAAATACATTTACACTTGAACCTTCATTTAATGGTTTAACCACAACTGGAAATTTTAATTTGCTATTAATTAATTTGACCAGTTGTGAACTTTTCTTATCAAATGAATATGTAAAGAATTTTGGGGTATTAATTTTATATTTTATAAATAATTTTTTAGATATTTCTTTGTCCATTGCTATTGCAGATGAAATTACACCTGAATGAGTGTATGGAATTTTAAATCGCTCAAGTATAGTTTGAATATAACCATCTTCTCCAAACTGTCCGTGTAATGCATTAAAAATCACATCAGGATTAAATTTGATGATGATTTTTTGTAGATTACTATTTGGTTCAGAAATTTTTACTTTGTATAAATTTTTTCTTAATTCTTTTGCAACTTGTAATCCAGTGTCAAGACTAATTAATCTCTCTTTTGAAATTCCCCCTGATATTATTAAAATTTTCTTTTTCAAATTATTCAATTATTTTAATTTCTGTTTCAAGTTTAATCCCGGTTTTTTTGAAAACACAATCAGATACAAATTTAATCAAATCCTTCATGTCTTCAAATTTAGCATTACCTTTGTTTACAAAAAAATTACAGTGCTTCTCTGAAATTGACGCATCTCCAAATGATTTTTTAAGTGGTACAGACTCTCTAATTAACTGCCATACCTTTTTATCGGTTTGGTTGATAGGGTTTTTAAACGTACTTCCACTAGTTTTTATTCTTGTAGGTTGAGCTTGTTCTTTTTTTTTCACTAATTTTTTAACTTCACTCTTTATAAGAGCTTTATCTTTTTTGTATCCCTTAAAAGATGCACTCAAAAATATAAGATCGTCTGATAATCCACTCTCTCTATATTTAAAATCTATATCTTTAGCTGGAATAGTTAAAACCTTACCTGATTTATCTACCGCTTGAATAGAAATGAGGATATCTTTAAATTCTTTACCAAAGCATCCTGCATTCATTTTAATGCCACCACCAACCGTACCTGGGATACATGATAAAAATTCAAAGCCTCCCAAACTATTATTAAGAGCGAATTCTGATAACAATTTGTCACTTACAGCACTACCTGCAATTATTATTTCTTCTGATAATAAAGAAATATTATTAAAGTTATTTAATAATTTAATTACAACACCATCATAATCATTGTCTGTAATTAATGTGTTTGAACCCCCTCCTAAAATAAAAATCTTTTCTTTATTATCTATTTTTTTTAAAAACTTGATTAATTCTTTTAAATTTTTTGCTTTATAATAAATCTTCGTTTTGCCACCAATATTAAACCAATTCTTTTTCTTCAAATCATAATTTAATTTTAGATTTTCACTAAATTCTGACGATAATTCTTTTAAATAATCACTCATTACAAAAATTTTGGCATTTCTCTCATCCACGATGAAATGGAACCCGCCCCCATACCTATTACTATTTTATCCCCGTAAATATTATATTTTATATATTTTGCTAATTGATATTTGTCATTCACTAGAAATAGTTCTACTTTGGATTTTTTTATTATTTCTTTTGCAAAATTATAATAACTAAAACCTAGTTTGATTTTTTCACCCGCAGTATATATTGGAAAAAGAATTACTTTGTCTGCATCTTTAAATGCAGAGGCAAATTCTGACTTTAAATCTTTCAATCTTGATATCCTGTGCGGTTGAAAAATACATATTTTTTCATAATTTGAGTAAACTTTTTTTACTCCATTGAGAACTTCTTTAATTTCAGTTGGATGATGAGCATAATCATCAAAAAAATCAACTTTATTAAAGGTAAAAATTTTATTAAATCGTCTTTGAACACCTTTAAAGTTTTTAAGTCCTTTTTTTATATTTGAAATGCTTAAGCCAACATTAAGTGCTACAGCGGTTGCAGCTACTGAATTTTTAATATTATGCAAGCCTAATAATGGAATTTTTATTTTTTTAATTATTATAATTTTCT
The DNA here is from genome assembly GCA_902594635.1 of uncultured Pelagibacteraceae bacterium. Taxonomy (GTDB): domain Bacteria; phylum Pseudomonadota; class Alphaproteobacteria; order Pelagibacterales; family Pelagibacteraceae; genus Pelagibacter. The sequence continues at coordinate 468,685 of CACJMX010000001.1, read as the reverse complement.
TATTAGGCAATCTAATTTTTAAATCATACTCCGAATATTCTCTAAATTGTTTTATATTTTTAATACTATAGTTAGAATTGTTGTCTATACCGTAAGTATAAAAATTTTTATTTTTTAATTTTTTTAATAAGTTTTTATTATTTTTATTATCTAAACAAATAAATGATTTTCCAAAGGATGGAACTTTGTTAACAAAATTTACAAAATATTTATTTAATTTATCCATAGAACCATAATAGTCCATGTGTTCTCTATCAATATTTGTTATGATTGCATATGTTGGAGGGGTATGAACAAAACTACCATCTGACTCATCAGCTTCTAATATTGACCATTCACTTTTACCAAGTTTCGCAGAACTATTTATAGAGTTAATTACACCTCCATTAATGATAGTTGGATCTATTTTAGTTTCTTGAAAAATAGAAGCAATTAGAGATGTGGTAGTAGTCTTGCCATGAGAGCCCACAACAACAATATTTTTTGTTAAAGACACAATATTTGCTAACATTTCGCCTCTTTTATAAATAGGCAGCTGTTTCTTAATTGCCCCTAACATTTCCGGATTATTTTTTTTTATAGCTGAAGATACAACTAATATTGTTGCATTATTTATATTTTTTTTTTTATGTCCTATCAAAACTTTTATTTTTTCTTTTTTAAGCCTTTCAATATTTTTATTAATAGAGATATCGCTACCTTGAACCTTAAATCCTTTGCCTTTCATTATTAAAGCTAAACCGCTCATACCAATGCCACCAATGCCAATAAAATGTATTAATTCAGTTTTTGCTAATTTAATTTTCATTTAAAATTGATAATAAATTTTGATTAACATTAATCCATGTATTTTGATAATTTAAATTTTCTAAATTCTTTTTTTTAATCAAATATTCCTCTTTATTTTTAATTATCTTGAGCAAAAGATCTTCGAAATTTTGTCTATCAAAATTTTTTTGATTTACAATCCAACAAGAGTTTTGATCTCCATAAAATTTTGCATTTTCATATTGATGGTTGTCCATAGATGATGGGAGAGGGATAGATATAAATGGGACTTTTAATAATGACAATTCTGCTAAACTTGAAGCACCACCTCTTGTAATACATAAATCAGTTTTAATTAAAAGTTTATTGAGATCTTTTTCAAACACAAAAACGTAGTGCTCTATTTTATTTTCTTTATAAAAATTTATAAGAAAATTTTGATTACTTTCACTTGTTTGGTGAATAATTTTTATTTTTATGCTTTTTGAAACCTTGGCTAAAGTTTGATGTAAAAAATTATCAAATATTTTAGCGCCCTGACTACCCCCTATAATTGTAATTGTAAATAAAGTTTTTTCTTCAATATCTGTTAATTCTTCATAATATTTTTTTCTTACCAAAGGTGTTAGAATTCTTAACTTATTCTCAAATTTTTTAGGAAAGCCAATAATATTTTTTGAGTAACAAATTACAATTTTTGAAAAATTTAAAAAAAATTTATTAGCTCTACCCATAACCATATTAGGTTCAATTAAATAAATTTTAATTCCCAATAATTTTGCAGCAAAACATAATGGTAAAGACATATATCCACCTGTTGAAATTAAAATCGATATTTTTTCTTTTTTTAAAATACTTAGGGATTTTATTGTTAATAAAAAAACTTTAGAAATTACAAAAGGAAAAAAAATAGAGATTTTTAGTTTTGGAGTATTAACAATAATAGGCTTATACTTTTCTGTTTCAAAATATTTTAATCCTCTTTGATCACTTGAAATCAACATATCGTACTCTGTTTTTAAATGATCATAAATTGTCAAAGCTGGTAAAACATGTCCGCCCGATCCACCTGTAGTAATTAAAATTTTTTTTTTCATTAATTAATTTATTTTTCTTTTAGTCAAATTTAATATGATGCCTGCTAATATAGATGTACTTAAAATCGATGAGCCTCCATAACTTAAGAAAGGTAAAGTCATACCAGTAGTTGGAAATAATCTAATATTTACTCCAATATGAATTGTTGCTTGCATCAATATTAAACTTATTGAACCAATTAATATTAACCTAATTCTATCATCTGTTTCAAAACTGATTTTTTTTAAAACCATATAAATGAAAACTAAAAACAATAATAATATTAACATTATGGCTACCACTCCAAATTCTTCGGAAATTACAGAGATGATATAGTCTGTATGCGCCTCAGGTACTCTGTTTTTAAGTATCCCTTCTCCAATTCCTTTACCAAAAAAACCTCCGCTAGTAATAGAGTCTATTGCTTTGTCAGATTGGAAATTGTGAGTTCCAGTTTCCCTATCAAAGAAAGAGAGTATACGTCCCTGTATGTAGTCAAACTTAGGCACGTATATTATTAAATATGTTAGCAAAATTATTGCTACACAGAAAAATGCTAAAAGAATGAATATATTAATTCCTGATATAAAAATTAAAACAGACCAAGAGAAAACCACTAATAAAGTTTGTCCTATATCTGGCTGAATTATTAGTAAAAGAGATACAATCGAGATAGTTAATGTAGTTAATATATATTTAATCATTAAATTAGTTTTTTCAGTACAAAGAATGGAAGCTAAAAAAACTATTAAAAAAGGCTTAAGAACTTCTATAGGTTGAAACCTTGGTAAAAAAAATAGATCTATCCATCTCTTTGAGCCCTTGACCTCAACACCTAAAATTGGAACTAAGAATAATGAAATTAAAGAAACAAAAAAAAGTACTATTGAATATTTGATTAGTTGTTCTTTCTTAAAAGAAGAAAATACAAAAACGATAAAAACACCAAGAACAACATATACTAAGTGTTTGAAAAAAAAGAAGTAACTATTTGTATCTAATTTATCAGAGGCTATTAAAGAGGTTGAAACTAAAGAAAAGAATAGACCAATTGTAAATAATAAACTAATTATAAAAAAAATAGATTTATCAATATTTTTCCACCATTGATAATAAAACTTATAAAGAAAACTATCACTTCTCATTTAAATATTTTTTTATTATTTGATTGAAATATAGACCTCTATCCTCAAAATTTTTAAAATTATCAAATGATGCTCCGGCTGGACTAAATAAAATTATATTTTTTACTCTTTTAGTATGTTTTATCTCTAAAAATATTTGATTAAGTGTATCCTTTAAATTTTTAAACTTTTTAATTATAAATTTATTCTTTAGATTTCTGCTAAATTCTTCTTGATGTTTGCCAAATATATAGCCCTTGAAATTTTTACATTGAAATTTAGTAAGATTAAACTTGTCCTTTTTTTTTGGTATGCCACACAAAATCCAGTAAACATTTTTAAGATTTTTAAGAAGGTTCTCTGATGAAGCTATACTAGTAGATTTTGAGTCGTTAATTATTGTTAAATAATTATTATCAAATATTATTTGTTGACGATAGTTTAGTCCTTTAAATTTATTTATTGTTATTAATATTTTTTCTTCATTTAGTTTTAAAATTTTACATATTTTTAAAACAAAAATTAAATTTTCTCTATTACCAGATGACATAAAATACGTATTTCTAATTTTTTTAAAAATTGGAGGTTGAAGCGAAGTATCTATTTTAATAATTTTTTGTTTATATTTTTTACTCCTTAATTTTTTAACAATAACAGGATCGTTTCTTTTTACAAAAGCTACAGATTTTGTAGATTGAGAATCTATTAATCTAAATTTAGCTTTAATATAATTCTTAAAACTTTTGTGTCTTTCAATGTGATCAGGTGTGATATTTAGAATTACTGAATATTTTGATTTAAAAATTTTACTGTATTCAAGCTGATAAGAAGATGCTTCAATTACAAAAAAAGTTTTTTTTGTAATTTTTTTTTCTGATAGAATGGGATTACCAATATTTCCAACAAGCCTAGCATCTTTTTTTTGATCACTTAAAACATCATATAAAAGTTTTGCAGTAGTTGATTTACCGTTAGTGCCAGTGATTGTAACACTGTCATTGCTAAAAAATGTGCAAAAAACATCAAGATCTGTGTAAACTTTAAATGAATTTTGCTTTAAATATTTTGATAATTTGCATTTAGAAACGTCTATACCTGGGCTTATTATTATAAAATCAAAAAAACTTTGAAGTATTTTGGCGAAAGAAAGATTTTTTTTGTCAAATCTGAAATTATTTTTAGGATTATCATCAAATAAGTTTACTTTAGCTTTCTGTCTTAAAAAATTATAAGTAGATATACCACTTTTACCTAATCCATAAATTAATATTTTTTTTTTTAAAAAAATATTATTGATTTTTTTCATTATCTTAACTTTAAAGTCGCTAATCCTATCATTGCTAAAATGATAGAGATGATCCAGAATCTTATAACCACTGTTGACTCAGCCCAACCTTTCTTCTCAAAGTGATGATGAATTGGTGCCATTCTAAAAATTCGTTTTCCAGTAAGTTTAAAGGAAATAACTTGAACCATCACAGAAACTGCTTCGAGTACAAAAAGTCCGCCTGTTATTGCAAGAACAATTTCATGCTTGGTTATTATTCCAACTGCTCCAAGGGATCCTCCTAAAGACAGAGATCCAGTATCTCCCATAAAAATTTTAGCTGGTGGAGCATTAAACCATAGAAAACCTAAACAAGATCCTATGATTGCTCCACAGAAAATTGAGATTTCACCTGTGCCCTCTATGTATGGTATTTGTAGGTAATCAGAAAAAACAATATTTCCAGTTACATAACTTATAAATGCAAAACATCCTGCAACCAAAATAACTGGAACAGTCGCTAACCCATCTAAACCATCAGTTAAATTAACTGCATTAGATGAACCAATTAAAACAAACACAGCAAATGGTATAAAGAACCATCCCAAATTAATAATTAAGTTTTTAAAGAATGGAAAATATAAGTTTGTTATGTTCTGATTATCCACATAATAAACAAAAAAATAAACTCCTATAATTGCTAAAATAATCTGAGAAATTATTTTAAATTTTGATGATACACCAGAAGAATTGCTATGTTTAATTTTTTTAAAATCATCAAAAGCACCTAAAACACCAAACGAAATAGCAATATAAATGCAAAAAATTATATTTATATTTGTTAAGTCTCCCCAACAAAAAACTGAAACTAATAAACCTATTAAAATAATTACACCACCCATTGTTGGTGTTCCTATTTTTTTTACAATATGCTCTTCAGGCCCATCATCTCGAATAGGATTCAAAATTTTTTGGCTGGAAAAATACTTAATAAAAGGTCCTCCAATAATTAGAACAATAGCTAATGATGTAAATAGAGATAACCCAGTTCTAAAAGTAATGTATTTAAAAACATTCAAAAACCCAAATGTGTCAACAAAGTTTAGTAGAAATTGATAAAGCATTTAATTTGCACCTTTTAATTCTTTTACAATCTTATTGAAACCTGTCGCATTTGAGGCCTTTATCATTAAGAAATCATCATTATCAAAGTTATTTTCAATTAGATCATTTATTTGCAATTTATTCTTTAAAACTGAACCTTTTTTAAGTTTAGAAATTTTATCATATAAGGAGTAAATTTCCTTCCCTTTGACAAAAACTTTATCAATATTCGTTCTATTAATTACTGGTGCTATAGACTCATGAAGTTTTTTTGAATGATGCCCCAGCTCCAACATATCACCAAGTATAAGATACTTTTTGGAGTTTTTTGTTTCAATCTTGTCATAATTTAATATTGCAGTTTTTAAAGACAACGGATTTGAATTATAACTTTCATCAATAAGGTTTATCATTTTTTTATTGACTTTAATTTTTTTGATATCACCCCTTCCCTCTGGAGTTTTAAAATTTAAAAATATATTTTTATCTAATTTTAAAATATTAAAGAAAATACTTTTAACAGTTAACGCTGCTAAAATATTATAAATATTATTTTGGAAATCGTTTGAAACAATAAAATCTTTTTTAAATTTATTTATTTTAATACAAATTTTGTATTTTTTTTTAGATTTTATAATGTTATGTAATTTTATATCTGCATGTTGGTTGTTTATACCAAAAGATAGTACTTTGATTTTTTTTTTGTCTGCTATTTTCTTATGTAAACCAAAAAAAGTGTCATCTGCGTTAAGGATTACATAGCCATTTTCTTTGGTATTATAAATTATTTCAGCCTTTGCTAAAGCTATTTGTCTAACGTTTTTAAAATTTTTGGCATGTGCGTAGTTAATATTTGTGATCACACTTATATCAGGTTGAATAATTTTTGAGAGTTGGTCTATTTCTCCTTTTTTATCCATTCCAACCTCAATAACACCATAATCATCATTTTGATTTATATTAAAAAGACTTAAGGGAACACCATATTTATTATTATATGATTTTGGTGAAATAGTTGTTTTAGATATTTTGTTTAAGGTGTTACCCAACAATTCCTTTAATGAAGTTTTTCCACAACTGCCTGTTATTGCAATAATATTTGTAGAAATATTTTTCCGAAATATTTTCGCAGTTTTTGTAAGCAAACCTAAAGGATTTATTGAGGTTGCTTGTTTATTTCTAGGTAGTTTCTTTTGAATTTTATTTACTACAGTTATTGATGCCTTTTTTTGAATTGCCTGTCCAACAAATTTATTACCATCGTTTTTTTTTCCTTTAATTGCAAAGAAAATATCATTTTTTTTAAGTCTCTTAGAGTTTATGCTAGCTTTGTTAATTGCTGATTTAGATGATAGAACATTTTGATCAAATCTTTCGTTAAAAATGTTTATTTTTAAATTTTTAGATAAGTTTAGATTCTTTTTTTTAATTGAATTTAAAATTATTTGCCTATCTGATAAAAAAACTTTTCTATTTCCAATCTGCTGAATTTTTTCATGGCCTTTGCCTGCAACTATTAAAATATCTCCTGTATTTAAGTTATTAATTGCTTTTACAATTGCTTTTTTTCTATTAGAAATTTCAATAATTTGATTTTTTTTTATACCTCTTTTAATCTCATCTCTAATTTTTTTAGGCACTTCATGTCTTGGATTATCATCTGTAATATAAATTTTATCCCCATATTTATCAGCTATTTTGCCCATTTTTGATCTTTTACCCTTATCTCTGTCACCACCACATCCAAAGAGCACCGAAATATGCTTATCGGGGAATTGTTCTCTAATATTTAGAATACAAGTTTGTAAGGCATCTGGTGTATGAGCGTAATCGAGGAATACTAAAGATTTATTTTTAATTTTTCCTACTTTTTCTAATCTACCCTCAACTGGAGATAGTCTAGGAATAACACTAAATATTTTTTTTAAGTCTAAATTACTTTTTGAAGCTGCTATGGCAGCCATCAAAATATTTTTTAATTGAATTTTTCCTACAAGATTAACTCTAATTTCATGTATTAAGTTTCCGTGTTTTATTTTCAGTATTTGAGCTTCATTTTTATAATTATGGGATAAAATTTGGAAATATTTATTTTTAAGGGTAAATAATTTTAATTTTTTTTTTAAACTGATATTTTTAATTTTTTTAAATTCAGGTATTTTGTCATCAGTTATAACAAATCCATCTTTTTTTATAAGATTTTGAAATAAGTAAAGTTTAGCATTAAGATAATTTTTAAAATTTTTATGATAGTCTAAATGGTCTTGGGATAAATTAGTAAATATAGCTGAATTAAACAATAGTCCATCTAATCTATTTTGGTGTAATCCATGACTGGATGCTTCCATAATTACATTTTCTATTTTTTTTTTTTTTAATTTGTTTAAAATTTTTCCTAAATAAATAGGATCAATAGTTGTATTGAATAAATTTAAATTAAAGTTATTTGATCTCACTCCTAGTGTTCCTATAGAAGCAACTTTTTTATTGTTGAGATTTAAAATTTGGTAATAAAAATCTGAAACCGATGATTTACCATTTGTGCCAGTAACAGCAATTAGGTTATTTGGTTTTTTTTTAAAGATACTAAATGAAATTTGAGCTAGTAATTTTCTAATATTTTTCGTTTTGATAAATAAAACCCCATTTTTCCATTCATCAAAATTTTTCTCAGTAACAATTATTTTACAACCTTTTTTTATAACTGATGGTATGAAATTATTACCATCTAAATTATTTCCTTTGATTGCAAAAAAAATATAATTTTTTTTTGTTTTCCTATGATCAAAACAAATCCCAGAAAAAAAAGTTTTATGATATTTTTTTTTTATTTGTTGAAAGTGATCGCCTAAACGCATGATTATTTAATTTCTATATATTTTGTGGCTAAAATGGGCCCAACTTTATCTATAATCTTTCCTGCTACTTCCACAGAAGTCCAACCAGCAGTGTTATATAAAGTTCCTTTCCATCCACCTTTTCTATGTCTGTATTTATAATAATAATCTTTTGATTTTTGTGGAGTATCTAACATTACTATAAATACATATTGAGGGTTTGAAGTAGGGAATATAGATGCAAAAGTATTTATTTTAGCTTCTGAGTATGCTCCATCTTTAGGTTGATCTGCTGTTCCGGTTTTTCCACCTATTTCAAAATATTCTACATCTGCAAATTTTGCAGTTCCTTCTTCTGTACTAACTATTTTTCTAAGAGCATTTACAACCTGTTCTGAGACACCTTCATTTAATAATTTTTTTTTCTTAGTTTTTTTTATGAGATTATTTTGAACAAGAGTTGGTTTTATATCGTATCCACCATTCGATAAGATTGCATAACCTTTTGCGAGTTGTAGAATTGTAGTAGCTACACCATGACCAAAAGATGCTGTTGCTAGTTTACATTTTCCAAAATTATATTCTTTTTGAGGTGCCACCTCTTCTATATCAAACTGAATATCGCTGAGAACACCTATTTTTTCCAAAAAAGACTTGAATTTTTCTGGACCAACCTTTTGAGCGATTCTTACTGAACCAATATTTCCAGATCTTACAAAGATTTGTTCTGCAGTTAAATCAGATGGAATTTCATTATCATATTCTCTTATTGGAAAACCATAACAATTGATTGATTTTGGAAGATCTAAAAATTCAGTTTCTGGTTTAATTAATTTTTCATTTAAAGCACTCGCAAATGTAAATGCCTTGAAAACTGAACCTAGCTCATATGTACCTTTTGTTACTCTATTTATATAATTTACATCTGTTAAATTTTGTCTTTCATTAGGATCGAAGTCAGGCAAAGAAATAAGGGATAATATATTTCCGTTATGGATATCCATCAAAATTGATGCACTGCCTTTACTTTTAAAAATTTCTTGATATTTGATTAACTCTTCTCGAATAAGAAATTGTAAATCTTTGTCTACTGTCAATTTGATAGTTTTTCTGGATTTTATTAAAAGCTCATTTAAAGATTTCTCTAGTCCTGAAATTCCAATATTATCATTATCTATTTGACCAATGATGTGGCTAAAAAGATTTTTTTGTGGATAAATCCTCAAAACTTTTTCCTCAGGTTTCAAAGACTTGTCTCCAAGTTTCATCAATTTTTCATAATTTTCCTCTGAGACTTTTTTTTCAATATAAAAAAATTTTTTTTGTTCCATTTTCTTTTTGATTTCATCAAAATTTTTGTCTGGAAAAATTAAATTTAAACTAAGTAATAATTTTTTTTGATTTATAACCTCAGATGTTTTTAAACCAATATCAATTGAATTTACTGTTTTTGCTAAATAATTACCGTTGGTATCCACAATATCGGCTCTATAAAGCTTTTCATTAATTAATGGGGTATTTGGTTTTTCTACTTTTGAATAGCGGGTACCAAGTTTAATTAAATGAATTGAGTAAATTATATAAATTATAAAAAAAATAAAAAAAATAAAGGCTACTCTGTTAAACTGAATATTTAGTCCAGTTTTTTTCTTTTGATATTTAAAGTCATTTTCATTATCCTCTATAATTAAATTTGATTTAGATTTATTCATTAATCCTTAGTTATTTTTAGGTTTTTTATATTTTTTTGATTTTTAGAAATATTATAAATTTTGATATTTTTTATATTTTTTTGAATTAGCTGATCCTCAAAATATAACGATTGAAATTCAAGTAGTTTTCTAGCAGAGCTCAAATAATCATGCTCTAACAAAATATTCTCATATTCAGTTTTTAATACTCTTAAATTTTCGTTTACTGTAAATAATTCGTCTTCAATTTGTTTTGTTGTATTTTTAATTATTGCAGTGAATAAGATTAATGAAAAAATGACTGATACTAGAACAATTTTTTTCATAATTTTTCTCCAAATTTTTCAATATCTATTAAATTTTTAAATTGATGCTCAATATCAGTTTCAAAATCAAAAAAATCAGTCTTTTTTATTGCAAATCTCAATTTCGCAGACCTCGAAGGAGGGTTTTCACTTAACTCCTCTTCATTTGGTGTAATTGGTTTTTTTTTCGTTAAATGAAATAGTGTATCAGTTTGTTCAGTCAAAGGAGTATATCTAGAAACACTCTTATTTTCTGAGAGACTTTTTAAAAAATATTTAACTATTTTGTCCTCTAAAGAATGGAAGGTAACCACTGCTAAAACCCCGTCCTTTTTTAGAATTTTAGCAGCGTTAATCAATCCATAAATTAATTCGCTAATCTCTTTATTAACAAATATTCTTAAAGCTTGAAAAGTTTTAGTAGAATTATTGACCCTAAAATTTTTTCTTCTTTTCGAACTATCAATTATTTTAACAAGACCTTGGGTATCAATTTTTTTATTAATTCTCTCTTTAACAATGTTTCTTGCTATATATTTTCCTTCTTTTTCATCCCCAAAAAATTTAAAAATTTTTTCTAACTCTTTCTGATCCAATTTATTTATTGCTTCTTCTGCTGAATAAGAATTTAAACCAAGTTGCATATTTAATTTACCAACAGAGCCAAAAGATAAGCCCTTATTTGGGTCTTTTATTTGAGTATAAGAGTATCCTAAATCAAATATAACACCTTTAACATTTTCGTTTTTTAATTTTAAATTATTTAATTGACTAAATTTTATATTTTTAAACTTAAATCTTTCTTCAAATTTTTCTTCTAGTCTTAAAGCAATATTTTCACTTTCAGGATCTCTGTCTAAAGCTATTACTCTAGTTTTATCAAACTCTAATATTTTTTTGGTGTAGCCCCCTTGACCAAATGTGCAGTCGATAAAGGTGCCGCCATATTGAGGGGAAATAATGCTAATAATTTCTTTTAGCAACACCGGATAATGCTTTTGCATCATTGGTGTTATGGCGGCGTCCATTTATTTCTTTGAAGACCATTAATTTTTTTGTCTTCTCAAGAATGCTGGTATTTCAAGATCATCCTCTTCTTCTTCTTCGTCTGAGGATAATAAATCTTCTGTAATAGAGTTTTCTGTTTCTGAACTAAACAAATCTGGTGAGTCCGAGTCTACACCAAATTCTTTTAAGTCGTTTGAAACATCTTCTTCAACATTGTCTATTGAATTAGTCTCATCCTGTGTTTCAACAGCCTCTTGGGTAAAAGATTTCTCCATCTCATTTACTGTTGCATCTTCAACAACACTTTCTGTCTCAAGATTTGTGCTTTGTAAAACTTCCTCATTTGTAACATTTGTTTGAGTAGTTTCACTCTGTTGCTCCTGAACTATTTCATTTTCAAGCTTTAAAGCATTTGCTCCATGTGAAATTGGGCTTTGATTTGAATTTGAAAAATTAAAAGCTGCTGATGAACTCATATTAGAAAAGTCAGAGTATCCAGGATTTCGATTTTGTATTCGATGTACCATATTTATTACTGACTTAGTTTCAGGTTGTTGACCATCTAAAGATGTTGCAACAATTGAAACTCTCATTTTGCCATCAAGCTCAGAGTCCGTAATTGCACCAATAATCAATTCTGCTTCAGGATCAACTTCTGCTCTTACTTTATTTACCGCTTCATCTACCTCAAAAAGTTTAAGATCTTTGCCACCAGTAATATTTACTAATAATCCTTTTGCACCTTTTAATGTATAATCGTCAATCAATGGATTACTTATTGCCATCTCTGCTGCCTTAGTGGCTCTGCCTTCTCCTTCAGCTTCGCCTGTACCCATCATTGCTTTACCCATTGAAGCCATAACCGTTTCAACATCTGCAAAATCTAAATTGATTAAGCCTGGTCTAACCATAAGATCGGTAATACTTTGAACACCATGCATTAATACATTGTTTGAAAGATTAAATGACTCTTCAAATGTAGTTTGCTCATTTGCTATTTTAAACAAGTTTTGATTTGGTATGACAATAATAGTATCAACATGTTTTCTCAATTCTTCTAAACCTTGTTGTGCTCTTCTCATTCTTGAGGGGCCTTCATATAAGAATGGAAGTGTCACTACACCTACAGTTAAGATATTTAATTCCTTAGCAGCTCTGGCGATGACATGAGCAGCACCAGTGCCCGTTCCACCTCCCATACCTGCTGCAATAAAAACCATGTTTGCACCCTGTAAAGTATTTACAATTTCGTTTAAAGACTCATCGGCTGCAGCTTGTCCAATATCGAGTTTTGCCCCTGCACCTAAACCTTTAGTTAAATTTAATCCTATTTGAATTCTTGATTTTGCTTTGCTTAATTTTAAATCCTGAGCATCAGTATTGACTGCAATAAATTCTACTCCTTGTAGATTGTTTTCAATCATTTCATTAATTGCATTTCCACCTGCTCCTCCAACTCCTAGTACTAATAGTCGTGGTTGTAGTTCTTTAATTTCTGGTGCTTTAAAGTTAATAGTCATCTTAGTTCCCCTCGTTGTTGTTTAAATGTTTTTCCCATTTAAGGTTTGCTCGATTTAAATTTGCTTTTTTTCTGGCATTTACCTTAAATTTCTCAAACGCTGTTGGTTCCCATATTTGGAAAGTTTGACCTTGACCAACAAACAACATGCTATTTTTTATCTTTGCATGTTTTAATAATTTTAATGAAATTGAAATTCTTCCTTCGCTATCAAATTGTAAATTGGTGCTTTCTGCTAGAATTGAAGTTGCAAAAAAATCTCTTTTTTCTTCAAATGGATTTAATGAGTCTATTGCTGATGAAATTTTTTCAATTCTATCCTGCGAACAAGCTTCGATAGATGAGTTATTAAATGAAGGATAACAAATAACACCATTATATCCTAAATTGGAAAGATGAGATCTGAAGCTAGCCGGCACTGAAACTCTTCCTTTTTTGTCTAATTTGTTTTCGTAAGTACTTAAAAACATAAATTTTATAATAATTAAATTCCATAATTGGGAATATATGGGAATATATGGGTATTTATATTCCCTGTCAAACCTTGAATCTGATGGATTCTTCAATGAATTTAATGATTTTTTTTCAAATCTTTATAAAAAATTAAAATAATAGCTTTATCGTTTTACAATTTAATAATGAAAAAAAAGAACATTTATGACTCATTAATGAGTCATAAGAAGAACATTTAACTTATCTTAAAATTAATAAGTCCGCCAGATAAACTATAAGCCGGGTTCTGTCATTTAAACTTATCATTTGTCTAGGCTTAAGATCACTCTTAAGCTCAAGCAACTAACCCTGATGACTAGCCAAGGAAGGCTTTTAGTTTTACAACAATGTCATCTCTACTTAGTCTTGCTCCCAGTGGGGTTTTCCAGCGTTCATTGTTACCAATAGAACCGGTGTGCTCTTACCACACCTTTTCACCCTTGCCATGTTATGGCGGTTTATTTTCTGTGGCACTATCCCTAGGGTTACCCCCGCCAGGTATTACCTGGCACTGTTTCCTTGTAGAGCCCGGACTTTCCTCTTTAACAAGTTAAAGCGATAAGTCGTTTATCTGGCAAGTTGAATTTATAACTAAACTCTAAAATATCAAGAAAATTTATTTGAGCTTTTTATAAGGTTTTTGCTTATTAACAAACATTCTTGATCAATGTTTCCATTTACCAGTTCTTGCCTAAATCTTCTCTGAAATGCTGTAGTTAATGTTTTAAGGTATTTGTTATTTTTAAAATATATTTTTTTAGGATAACCAATTTTATGTAAATTTTTAATGAATTTTTTTTTATCTAGTTGACCAACTATTTGGTTTCTTTTTTTTAAAAGTCTTTTTTCTTGCAAACTATGCCAATAACCTATGTTATTTTTTGAAAAATATTTCCAAGGAAATTTTTCGCCTGGATCTTTTTTTCGATCTGGAGAAATATCTGAATGGCCTAATATAAAATTAGACTTAATATTATATTTTTTAATTAAAAAAGTACTCAATTTTAATAATGATTTAATTTGTTTCTTAGAAAATTTTCTATATTTCAAGTCGTGACCAGGATTACTAATTTCGATGCCTATCGAATTTCTGTTAATAGATTTATACTTTCTCCAAGCCGAAATACCAGCATGCCAAGATATATATAAATCAGGAACTAAAGTTAAGATTTCTCCATTATTTTTAATAAAGTAATGACAACTAACTTTTGATTTTTGATCAGTTAATTTATTTATTGCATCAACTTCCTTCTTCATCCCTGTGTAGTGAAAAATGATGAATTTAATATCTTTGGGTTTTCTTTTGTTAATATTAAAATTTGGGGAGTAATTTAAGATTGTATCTATACTTAATTTAGGCATAAATTTTGGCTATTTATAAACACTTTATAGACATTTTTTAAATTTAAATGTTATTTAATTAACGACGATAATATATTATATAAATGAACATGTTTAATAGATTTATAATAATTTTGTTGTCAGTTTTTGTATTTTCGTTAAACGCTTATGCAGGAACTGATGGTAAATTGGATTTATCGAAAAAAGAACAACCTAAGAAAATTAAAGACTGTTTTGAAAAATTAAATAGAGCAACATTTTCTTTTAACCAAGGTTTAGATAAAGCAATTATTAAACCAATAGCAAAAGGATACAGAAATTTGCCAGATCCAATCCAAAAAGGGACCAAAAATGCTGTCACTAACTTGTCTAATCTTATAACTATACCTAATAATATTTTACAAGGCGATGTAAAATTGGCAGTGATAAATACTGGAAGATTAGTAGTTAACACAACAGTTGGCCTTTTAGGAACTATCGATGTTGCAAATAAAATGGGCTTCCCAAAATATGTAAAAGAGGATTATGGACAAACTTTGGGAGCTTGGGGTGTGGGTCCTGGATGCTATGTTGTTCTTCCTGTTTTAGGTCCCTCTACGCTTAGAGACACGGCTGGTTCCTTTGCAAATGTAATGGGAGGTGACCCTTGGTACAACGCTTCAGTTCATGGAAACAATGAATTTTTAAGTGAAGGTCTCTATATAACATCTAAAGCTATAAGCGGTGTTGATTTCAGAGCAGATAATCTTGAGTCTTTTGACAACCTTGAGGAAAATTCTATAGACTTTTATGCCTCAGTAAGAAGCTTGTATTTGCAAGATAGAGAAAATAAAATTGATAACAATCAAAGAGGAAATGTGGAAGTCATTTATAAGAATGAAGAAGATTGGGAAGAAATAGATAGTAATTAATTTAAAAACATAGGTAATAATGAAAAAAATTCTTATAATTTTACTATTGTTTAATCTAAAATTTGGCCAAGTTTTTTCTATAGAACCTGAAATTTTTGTTCAATCTACTGTTAATAGAGCATCTCAAGTTTTATCTAAAGATATTTCAAAAGAAGATAAGATAAATGAATTAAAATCTATAGCAAAGGAAACTGTAGATATTAGAGGTATAGGTTTTTACACATTAGGATCAGCTAGAAAAAACTTGGATAATGATCAAAAATTAAAATATTTTATATTATTTGAAAAATATTTTTTAAAAAGCTTTTCAAGTAGATTATCCGAATACACTAATCCAAAAATTGAAGTTCAAGGAAAAGAGGTATTAAATAAAAACTACACTATAGTTAAGAGCTTACTAATAAGTACATCTGAGAGACCAGAGGTGAAAATAGATTGGAGGGTTTACACTAAAAATCCAGACAGTCCTTTAATCAGAGATTTAATTATTGAAGGACTGAGCTTAGCTAGAACACAAAAAGAGGAATTTGCATCAATCTTAAATTCTAATGATGGTAACATCGACTCTTTATTTAAAATTTTAGAGGAATTTTCAGAAAATTAATTAAGCATTTGGTGGGCCCGCCAGGACTCGAACCTGGGACCAATACATTATGAGTGTACTGCTCTAACCAACTGAGCTACAGGCCCAAAACTTAAGATTAGTTATATCATTTTTTTTTAGTTATCAATTAAAGATATTTATTTGTGGTGGGCCGTGTTGGTTACGCTCCAACTACCCCTGCAATGTCAATGCAGTACTCTACTATTGAGCTAACGGCCCAGTATTAACTTTCTAAGAAGCTTTTAAGTTGTTTTGATCTACTAGGGTGCTTTAATTTTCTTAGAGCCTTGGCTTCAATTTGTCGAATTCTTTCTCTTGTGACAGAGAACTGTAATCCAACTTCTTCCAAAGTATGATCGGTATTCATGCCTACCCCAAATCTCATTCTCAATACCCTTTCCTCTCTTGGTGTTAAGGTGGATAAAATTTTAGTAGTTGCTTCTCCAAGATTTGACTTAATTGCTTGCTCAAGTGGTGCTAGTGCTTTTGTATCTTCAATAAAATCTCCTAGACTGCTATCTTCTTCATCACCAACTGGCTTTTCTAAAGAGACTGGTTCTTTTGAAATTTTTAAAACTTTTCTAACTTTATCTAGTGGCATTCTAAGTTTTTGAGCTAATTCTTCAGGAGTAGCCTCTCTTCCGAATTCACTTAAAATTAATCTTTGGGTTCTAACTATTTTGTTAATTGTTTCAATCATGTGAACAGGTATACGTATTGTTCTGGCTTGATCGGCAATTGATCTAGTTATTGCTTGTCTAATCCACCAAGTAGCATAAGTTGAAAACTTATATCCTCTTCTATATTCAAATTTATCAACCGCTTTCATAAGGCCAATATTTCCTTCTTGAATTAAATCTAAAAACTGAAGGCCACGGTTAGTATATTTTTTTGCAATTGAGATAACTAATCTCAAATTAGCTTCAACCATCTCTTTTTTTGCAATTCTAGACTCTTTTTCACCTTTTTGAACTCTGCTTACTAATTTTTTAAAATCTGTTACTGATATTCCAAGTTTATGACTAATTTCAATTAATCTTTCTCTAATATTTTTGAATTCTTCTTTGTTTTTAGAGAAAAATTGTTTCCAAATATTATTGGTATCTAAGAATTTTTTTAAATTTGGATTAATCTCATTTCCAATATAAAATTTAATAAATTCATTTCTAGGAATTTTGTGATCCATTGCAAGTCTTAAAAGATTACCCTCAAGAGAAACAATTTTTTTGTTTTCAACATAATGTTTTTGCACAAGTTCTTCTAAAACTGATGGGGATAATTGAAGTGATTTGATATTTTCTAAAATATCACTTACGATTTTATCGTGACCTTTTTCTTTTGCTGGTGAAAAATTTTGTGAATTTAAGATACAGTCTAATTTTTCTTTTTGGTATTTTATTAATTTTGTATATTCTTTAGTTAAAGTGTTAACTGTTTTAAGAACTTTAGGCTTAATCTCGGTTTCCATAGCAGCAAGAGTTGGATTAAAGTCGTCATCCTCATCAGAAGAACCTTCTTCTTTATCCGTCTCGCCAGCATTTTTCTGTTTAGCACTTGGTCCAGTTGACTCATCCTCCATATAGTTAGTATCGATATCAATAATTTCTCTAACTAAAATTTCATCTTTTTGTAATTTTTCATTCCATTCAAAAAACTGTTGAGCGGTTATTGGACTTTGAGAAAGCGCAATTAACATTACATCTTTTCCGGCTTCAATTCTTTTTGCAATTGCAATTTCACCTTCTCTTGAAAGAAGTTCTACACCACCCATCTCACGTAAATACATCCTGATAGGATCATCACTTTTTTCAATTGTCTTTCCCTCTTCTTTACCTGAGTTTTCTTTTTTTCTTAAAACTTTAAAATCAGATTTTTTTTCAACTAAGGAAACATTTTCATTCAAAATATGAATAAAAGCTTGAGACAAGTTTTCGTCAGATAAATTTCTTTTTCCAAGAGATTTGCTTAATTCTTCATAGGTTATAAAACCTCTATGAGTTCCACGACCCATTAATCTAGCAAATGATTTTGTTATAATTCTTTCCACAGCAATAAAAGTTTGGAAGTCTTATATAATGTCAAATTTGCAAAAATCCACGACTAAATTAGCAGGATTAATTGAGATTCTGCTTTTTTTTCAGCTCTTTTAGCTCATTAAATGTGGTCTCACTCATATCAACTGAGAACTTCGATTCTAATTCTTGTATTCTAAACTCAAGATCATAATTCATTAAATCTCTTGAAATATCCTCTAACAATTCGATCGTTTTTTGATCATCATCAGCTTGATTTTTAAGAATATGTTTAATAGGTGCAAATTTATTTATCTTTTCTAACAGTTGATTGTCTAACTTTAAATCCTCAATTGTAATTTGCTCTCCAGATTTCAGTTTCTCAATTATTAATTCAAATATTTTTTTATTAACTTCAGTAAATAACTTAATATTTTCAATTAAATGTATATTTGCCTGTAATAAATTTAAATTATTCATTACTAAATATAATAAAGAAAACTCCTTAAGTTCAACCCCTGTCAATGATTGACTGTCATTAAAATGCTTTTTTGTTGTATATAATGATTTAGTTCTTTTAACAAAAAATCTTTTCTTATTTTGATTAGAATGCGGTGTTAATTCTGCAATTTTTTCTAAAAAATATTCTAGTACATATTTTTTTATAAAATCATCCTTAATTGTACTTGCAATACTTCTTAATTTTTTTTCAAAAATTGCTAATGAAGAAGGATTATTTTCTGTTTGTTTTTTATAGTGACTAAAAATAAATTGATGAATAGAAAGCTTACTTTGTTTAGTAAAATCAATGAAATTAGCCTTGCCATTTTTGTTCACATAACTATCAGGATCTTCCTTGTCTGGTAAAAATAAAAATGAAATATTTTTTTCTGGTTTTAATTCTTTAATAGAGTTCTCTGCTGCTCTTAATGCAGCCTTATAACCACTTTCATCCCCATCAAAGCATATAATGATATCATCAAAAAACTGGTTAAGAGTTAAAATTTGTTTATCAGTCAAAGAAGTTCCAAGATTGGCAACTGCATTGTCAATCCCATTTTTACTTAAACCAACAACATCCATATAGCCCTCAACTAAATAGATATGATCCATTTTATTAGAAAGTTTTCGAGCTAAATCTAAATTATATAAATTAGACCCTTTTTTAAAAAAATTTGTTTCAGGTGAATTTATATATTTAGCTAAGTAATCTACGTTTTCGATTATTCTCCCTCCTAAAGCTATTGGTTGACCTGAGATATTATTGATTGGAAAGATTAATCGTCCTCTAAATCTTTCAACATATATTTTCTTTTTTTCATCTAAGTAAAATAAACCCGTTTCAACTAAAGTTTGCTCACTATAATTATCTTTTAATTTCTCAAAAAAATTTGGATTTTTTTCTATGTATCCAATTTTAAATTTTTTAACTTCTTCTTTAGTTAAAGATCTATTTTTCAAATAATCTCTTGCAATTGAATAACTCTCATTTTTTAATAATTCATTGTGATAAAAATCTACATACTGGCTAAAAATTGATTGGTATTCTTTCCATTTTTTTTCTCTTTCTTCATCCTGTTTTGAAAACATATAGGGCTGCATTCCAGCTAATTGGGCTAAATGCTTAACTGCTTCACCAAATCTAAGATTTTGAATTTTCATAACAAAATCAAAAATGTTTCCGTGCTCTGAAGTTGCAAAACAATGATAAAATTCTTTTTCATCATTTACTGTAAATGAAGGTGTTTTTTCGTTTTTAAATGGAGACAGGCCAACAAACTCTTTACCTCTTTTTTTTAAGGAAACTGTTTTTGAGACCACTGTTGAAACTTTCAACCTTGTCTTAATTTCATCAAGGTATTCTTTTGGATATTTCATTATTTATTTAATAGATCTTTGATCATCGGGCCTGCTTTAGCAAAATCAATTTCATCCGAATGGGTTTTCTTTAACTCACCGATTACTTTGCCCATATCTTTTATTGAATTAGCACCCACTTTAGCAATTAAATCTGCACAGATTTTTTTAGTTTCCTCTTCTCCAAGTTGCTTTGGGAGAAATCCTGTTAAAATATCATATTCATTTTGTTCTACTTCTAACAAATCAGTTCGATTATTTTTTTTGTAAATATCAATCGATTCGGCTCGTTGTTTAACCATTTTTTTCAAAAGCTTCTTGATGTCTTCATCGTCTGTATCTTTTTTATTAGGTCCAGATCGGTTGACTATGTCTAGATCTTTAATGGATGACAATATTAACCTATAGGTTGATATTTTGTTTTTGTCTTTTGATTTAAGAGCAGTTTTATATTCGTTTTCGATAGTATCTTTTAAGGGCATAATTTTTTTAATCTACTGCAAAGAAATAATTCTTCAAAAGAAAAATTGTTTTTTTACAATTTTATAATACATCTCTGTTGCGATAATAAAGCAATTATTGTATTAACCTTTAACTCATGAGTTGTAATTGATCAAAAAAGCAAAAAAAATAAACTCAAAAAATTCACAGATTAATACAGGCGTTTTGGTTCTTGAAAACAAAAAGGTTTTTAAGGGAATTGGGATAGGCTATCAAGGAGAAGCAACTGGAGAAGTTTGCTTTAATACCTCTTTAACCGGTTACCAAGAAATAATTTCAGATCCATCTTACGCAGGTCAGATTATAAATTTTACTTTTCCTCATATTGGAAATGTTGGAACTAATAAAGAAGATGTCGAGTCTGATAAAATTTGGACAAGAGGAGTAATCTTTAACTCAGAAATAACTTCTCCTTCAAATTATAGAGCATTTTTGCATTTAGATGCCTGGCTCAAAAAAAATAAAATTGTAGGAATTACAGGTCTGGACACTCGAAGTTTAACAAACTTTATTAGAGATAAAGGGGCACCTAAGGGAACAATTGCTTACTCAAAAGACGGAAAGTTTAATGTTAAGAAGTTAACGAATTCTACCATTAAATGGAGTGGTTTAAAAAACCTTGATCTTGCAGAAACTGTCACAACCGCAAAGAACTACATTTGGAAAGGACTTCAAACTTGGAAGAAAGAAATAGGATATAAAAAGAATACAAAAAACCTTTTTCATGTAGTTGCAATTGATTATGGAATAAAAAAAAATATTTTAAGATATTTTTCAGACTTCAAATGCAAAGTAACAGTTGTTTCTTGTAAAACTTCTGCAGAAAAAATTTTAAATCTTAAGCCAAATGGAATATTTTTATCTAATGGTCCTGGTGATCCAGCAGCTACAGGAAAATACGCGATAGAAATACTTAATGAATTAATCAAAAAAAATTTACCTATATTTGGAATTTGTTTAGGTCATCAAATTTTAGCTTTAGCCTTAGGTGGTAAAACAAAAAAAATGAAGTTGGGCCACAGAGGAGCTAATCATCCTGTTAAAAATTTAGTCCACGATAAAGTTGAAATCACCAGTCAAAATCATGGTTTTGTAGTGGTTGAAGAAACTTTACCTAAAAAAATTGAAGTAACTCATAAGTCTCTATTTGACAACACCATTGAGGGAATAAGACTTAAAAACAAACCAATATTTTCAGTACAATATCATCCAGAGTCTAACCCTGGACCACAAGATAGTGTCTACCTCTTTCAAGAATTTATTAACAACATGAAAAAAAATGCCAAAAAGAAAAGATATTAAAAAAATATTAGTTGTGGGAGCTGGACCCATTATTATTGGTCAAGCATGTGAGTTTGATTACTCGGGTACGCAAGCTTGTAAAGCGTTAAAAGATGAGGGTTATAAAGTAATATTAATTAACTCAAATCCCGCAACCATTATGACTGATCCAGATGTTGCGGACAAAACTTATATTGAGCCCATAACGTTAGAGGTTTTAGAAAAAATACTTATCAAAGAAAAACCTGATGCAATTCTTCCAACAATGGGTGGTCAAACTGCACTCAATCTTGCAATGGAGGCTGAAAAAAAAGGAATTTTAAAAAAATATAAAATTGAACTCATAGGTGCAAATTCTAAAGCAATTGCCAATGCAGAGGATAGAAAAAAATTTAGAAAAAATATGATCGATATTGGTTTAGATTTACCTAAATCTGAGATTGTCAACAATATCAACCAAGCCTCAAAAGTTTTAAAAAAAATTGGTTTACCTGCAATCATAAGACCTGCATTTACACTTGGAGGTCTTGGCGGTGGTATTGCTAAAAATAAAAAGGATTACTTAAAAATAATTAAAAGTGGACTACACGAGTCTCCAGTTAGCCAAGTATTAGTAGAAGAATGTTTAGAAGGCTGGAAAGAATTTGAGATGGAAGTGGTAAGAGATAAAAAAGATAACTGTATTATTATATGTTCTATTGAAAATGTTGATCCTATGGGAATTCATACTGGAGACTCAGTAACAGTTGCCCCCGCACTAACCCTTACTGATAAAGAATATCAAGTGATGAGAAATGCTTCCATTGCTTGCCTAAGAAAAATTGGAGTGGAGACAGGTGGATCCAATGTTCAATTTGCAATCAATCCAAAAAATGGACGAATGGTTGTTATAGAAATGAACCCAAGAGTTTCTAGATCATCAGCACTCGCATCAAAAGCAACTGGTTTTCCAATTGCAAAAGTTGCAGCAAAACTAGCTGTTGGTTACACGTTGGATGAATTGAAAAATGAAATTACAAAAGTTACCCCAGCATCCTTTGAACCTAGCATTGATTATGTGGTAACAAAAATTCCAAGATTTACTTTTGAAAAATTTTCAACCTCTCCAGCAATATTAGGTACCTCAATGAAATCAGTTGGAGAAGCAATGGCCATTGGGAGAAATTTTAAAGAGTCGCTTCAAAAAGCATTGGTTTCTCTTGAAACAGGTTTTTCAGGATTAGATAGAGTGTTTGATCTAAATAAAAAGCAAATTGAAAAAAAACTTAAAGAAAATATTCCAAATAAACTTCTTGTAGTTGCTGAAGCATTAAGAAAGAAAATAAATTTAAAAAGAATATTTATATTATCTAAAATTGATCCGTGGTTTTTAGAGCAAATTAAAGAAATTGTAGATAATGAAACTATGATCAAAAAGAAAGGATTACCAAAGGATTTTGCTGAATTTAATAGAATAAAATCAATTGGCTTTTCTGATAAAAAACTTTCTGAATTAACCAAAACTTCTGAGGATATTGTCAGAAGAAAAAGAACAGCTCTAAAAATTTTACCTGTATTTAAAAAGGTTGATACTTGTGCTGCTGAATTTAAGTCCTTTACACCTTACATGTATTCTACATATCAACGAAATTTCTCTCTTAATTCAGAGTGTGAAGCAAATCCCTCTTCAAAGAAAAAAATTATAATTTTAGGAGGAGGTCCTAATAGAATAGGACAAGGTATAGAATTTGATTATTGCTGTTGTCAGGCAAGTTTTTCTTTAAAGGAAGCTGGTTTTGAAACAATCATGATTAATTGTAACCCTGAAACTGTTTCAACTGATTATGACACCAGTGACAGACTTTATTTTGAGCCCCTAAAAGAAGAGTATGTTTTTAATATTATTAAGAAAGAGCAAGAAAAAGGAAATCTTGTTGGAATTATTGCTCAGTTTGGTGGGCAAACCCCAATTAAACTTGCAAAATTTTTACATGACCACAAACTTCCAATTCTAGGAACTCAGTACACTTCAATAGATTTAGCTGAAGACAGAGATCGATTTAGAAATTTGTTAAGTAAACTAAAATTAAAACAAGCAGAAAGTGGGATTGCAAAAACATTTAAACAAGCAATACAAATTTCTGAAAAAATTGGTTTACCTTTAATGGTAAGACCTTCTTATGTGTTAGGTGGAAGAGCAATGGAAATTGTTCATGAAAAAAGCCAACTTAAAAATTTTGTAGAAGAGGCCTTTAAAGCCGCTGAGGAAAATCCAATTTTAATCGATAAATTTATTAATCATGCAATTGAGGTTGATGTTGATGCCATCTCAGATGGAAAACAAGTTCATGTTGCAGGGATCATGCAGCACATAGAAGAAGCTGGTATCCACTCTGGGGACTCTGCATGTAGTTTACCTCCCGTATCTATAAAACCATTTTTGATTAAAGAAATTGAAAACCAAACTAAGAAACTAGCATTAGCTTTAAAAGTTAAAGGTTTTATGAATATTCAATATGCAATTAAAAAAGATGAAATTTATGTAATTGAAGTAAATCCTAGAGCAAGTCGAACAGTACCATTTGTATCTAAAGCAAAAGGATTACCCCTTGCAAAAATTGCATCACGTGTAATGGCAGGTGAAAAATTATCAAAATTTAATTTAAGAGATAAATCTAAAGGAATGTATGCAGTCAAAGAAGCTGTGTTCCCTTTTAATAAATTTCCAAATAGTGATCTTCTCCTTGGTCCTGAAATGAAATCAACAGGTGAAGTAATGGGATTTGATAAAAACTTTGGAATGGCTTTTGCAAAAAGCCAAATAGCCTCTGCTAACTCATTACCTAAAGATGGATTGGCGTTTATCTCTTTAAAAGATAGTCATAAAGATGAAGGAATAGGCCTTGCTAAAGAATTAATTAAATTAAGTTTTATCCTTTGTGCAACAAGAGGAACAGCGGAATACATTAGAAAACATGGGATGAAATGTAGAATTATTAATAAAGTCAGTAGCGGCTCACCTCATATAGTAGATGTATTAGACTCAAAAAAAATTGGTCTAGTTATTAATACTGGTGGTGGAAATACTGAACACAGATTAAATGATGCAATAGCTCTTAGAAGAGGAACACTTAAAAACAAAGTTCCATATTGCACCAACATGTCAACCGCACTAGCATGTTTAGAAGCAATCAAATCGCTAAAAACAAAAAAATTAGAAGTTACTTCTCTGCAAGATATATAAAAAATTTAGACATCAACAATTAGTGTATCTTTAGATCCTCCACCTTGAGAACTATTAACAATAGTACTCCCTTTTCTAAGAGCAACTCTTGTCAATCCTCCTGTGCTTACGTAAGTAGTTTTTCCACTCAGCACAAATGGTCTTAAATCAAGATGCCTAGGCTCAATATCATTTTCAGTAATTGTGGGTGCGGTTGAAAGAATTTCAAGCGGTTGAGCAATATACTCTCTTGGATTTTTCTTAATTTTGGCAATCACATCATCTCTTTCTTTTTTGTCTGCTTTTGGACCTATCATTATTCCATAACCACCAGAGGCATTAGCAGGCTTCACAACTAACTTAGAAATATTTTCAATGACATAGTTTCTTTCATTTTTGTTGTGACACAAATAGGTTTCTACCTGATTTAAAATAGGTTGTTCACCAAGATAATAAACAATCATTTTATTAACATAAGAGTAAACTACTTTGTCATCAGCAATTCCTGTGCCTATAGCATTTATAATGCCAACATTTCCTTTACGCCAACTTTTAAATAATCCTGGAACGCCTATAACTGACTCTTTATTAAATACCTTGGGATCTAAAAAATTATCATCAAGACGTCTGTATATGCAATCAACTTTTAGAGGACCCTTTACAGTCTTCATGTAAACAACATCATTTTCAACAAACAAATCTTTTCCTTCTACTAAAGCAATACCCATCTGATCTGCCAAAAAAGAATGCTCAAAGTATGCAGAGTTATATATACCAGGTGTTAAAACTACCATATGAGGATTTGCAGTTTTTTTTGGAATACACTCAACCATACAATTGAATAATTTATTTGTGTACTGGTGAATTGATGCAACTTTATACCTCGTAAACAGTTCAGGAAACACATCTCTCATGACCATTCTATTTTCAAGCATATAAGAAACTCCAGACGGAACTCTTAAATTATCCTCTAAAACTAAATAATCACCATTTGTATTTCTTATTAAATCTACTCCTGAAATATTTGACCAAGCTTTGTGTTTAGGAGAAAACCCTTCACATTCTTTTATATAATAGGGAGAGTTAAAAATTATTTCTTTTGGAACAACTTTGTCTTTGAATATTTTTTTTTGATTATAAGCATCATCAATAAACAAATTTAAAGCTTTTACACGTTGCTTTAAACCTTTTGAAACTTTATTCCATTGTGTTTTTGGAATAATTCGTGGAATAATATCAAGAGGCCATTTTTTTTCTTCCGCTCTATTATTCGCAGCATATACTCTAAAATTTATTCCTCTCGCGCTTATTGTGCTTTGGCAATTCTTCTCAATTTCTTGAAGCTTTTTTTTTCCATATCTCTCTAAGATTGATGAAATGATGGTAGCATGCTTTCGTAGTTTATTATCCTTGGTAAAATAACCATCATAAGCATGAGTCGAATTATAGTTTTTCCAAAGCTTAGAGACCATAACTTAATAGTGTTTATTACTTAAATAAAATAAGCAAATGCGTATTGGATATATCTGTTATGCTTTTAATTGATTATGAAAAAATGTTATAATTTACTAATTATTTAAATGAGATGACTTACTGCATAGGTATTAAAACGAATGAAGGGCTTGTTTTTGCTTCAGACTCAAGAACTAACGCTGGTTTAGATAATGTAAATATTTATTCTAAAATGATGACTCACGATGTTGGTGATCGAACCATTGTAATTGTAACATCAGGAAATTTAGGGACATCTCAAGCCGTTTTTAAATCAATTGAAAAAGATTTAAAAAGTTCATCAGGTATAATGAATTTAAATACTTGTAGTGATTTTGAACAAATAGCATCTTATGTTGGATCACTAAATATTGAGCACTCAGCACCGCAAGGTATAAATACTGACAACGTTTTGTTAGGTTCTACTTTCATTGTTGGTGGACAAATCAAAGGACAGCATCATGAATTATATTTAGTTTATCCTCAAGGTAATTACATAAGACCAGCAGATAGTAAACCATACCTTGTAATTGGAGAGGTAAAATATGGGAAACCAATTCTTGATAGAGTTATAAAGCCAACTGTTTCAATTGGTGATGCATCACGCTGTGCACTAATTTCAATGGACTCCACATTAAAAAGTGACCTTACTGTTGGACCTCCAATAGATTTTGCAGTTCTTAAAAAAGATGCTGATAAACTTTCTACGCTAGAGTGTTTGAATGTTTCAGATGACAATTACGCAAAGGTTTGTAATCAATGGTCAGAGGGAATTTTTAAAGTTTTTGATTCTTTTCCAAGATTTGATTGGGAAAAATAAAATTACTCAACTTTCCAATCCGTTTCAAAAGTCACATAATTGACTTGCAAACATCGTCTCTCTTTTAGAATTTTCTTTTTTTCCATTCCATGCCAAGTGTTTGGCCCACTCGTAAAAAGATAACCATAATTATTTCTATAAGGTAAAGTTTTAACTTTTTCTAACTTATCGTTATAAAAATCTGTACCTAAATCCTCGGACTCATTGGTATTATTGACGAATATCAATCCAGACATTAATTTTTCTTTAATATCACAATGAGGTTTTAACCAAAATCCCTCTCTATCACAAATAACTTCAACTCGTACATATGAATTTGATAAGTCCCTACCAATCATTTCAGAAATAGTTTTATATGTTTCTTTAGATTGTAATTCATTAATAAATTTAACTAAATGTGGAAACTGTGTGGCATTTTCTTTAGATACAAAACATCTGAATTTTATTGCTTTACCTCCCGATGCAATACCTTCTCGAAATTCTGCGCTACCACCATCAATTGCCCTTGTTCCATCATACGAAAGATTAAGTTTACTTAAATCTGGAATATCTGCTTTGATTATTTCTTCAATTGAACCTTCACTTAGTGCATCACTATACTCCCAATGATCAAAAGGAATTTTATGATTTGTTGAATTATTTTTTATTGAATTTAAAAATGACATTAAAATTGAATTTTCTGTTTTATAAGTTTTGCCACTCTATTCGTTTCATCTAGTTTTTCATAGTTCCAATTTTCAACTTTCTCCCCTAGGTTTCTTGTAATATTCAATTCTCTAAATAAGTTTCGAAATCTTTGAAATCTTTTATCATTTTTTTTTGAAAGAATATTTGCAACATAAATAGGTTTTCCAGTTAATGCAGCCTCTGAAATCATTGAACTAGAGTCGCACGTGACTACTATATTTTCTGACATTGCAAGTGCAGATAAGTATGCTTTTTTATCTACATCCATTATTATTGTATGATTTTCTCCAAAAAATTCCTTAGCATAATGAATTGTATTAAGTGGCGTTCTCATTGATGGAATAACTACAAGTTGGAAATCATGTTTTTTCATTAATTTATAAAACATTGAAAAAATATGTTTCATGTTTTTTGTAGAATAATCATAATATTTTGTGGGTCCTCCCATAATTAAAGCCCATATTTTTCTATTATCTTTTTTTATAAAAGATTTTAAATATTCTTTATTTTCAAAAATTTCTTGCTCAGTTAAGTAATGAATAGCACCCTTTGTACTGATGACGTTCTCTCCTTCTATAGCATCGTGCTCAGGTGCAACAATAAAATCAAAATGCTTATAATCTACTTTTGGATCTTGAATATGAATATTAAATATTTTTTTATTAGAAATACTTTTTAAGTGAATTGACGGAATAACACTTTTTCTTCCACATGAAATTATTATATCAAAATCTGTTTGATTTATTTTTTTATAAACACTTTGTGAAATTGGAGAGAGTCTTGGAGGAACGATCTTCCAAATATTATTTGTTTCAACCTTGTAGTGTATGAAGTCAATATCAAGAGCTTTTGCTAAGCCCTCTACTTGACTAATCATTCCATGCATGCCCTGAGTTAATAATAAACCTTTTAATTTAGACATTTATCACTATATAGCTTTCATATGAGTCAAAATCCAACTAAACACACAAAAGTGTTAATAATTGGATCCGGTCCAGCTGGATACACGGCTGCAGTTTATGCTGCTAGGGCAATGTTGAGTCCTATTTTAGTTTACGGTGCAGAACCAGGCGGACAACTGACAACTACAACAGATGTTGAAAATTTTCCAGGATTTGCAGATGTAATTCAAGGACCGTGGTTGATGGATCAAATGAAAGAACAAGCGAAAGCAGTTGGAACTGAGATGATAGAGGATCATATTGCATCCGTGAATTTAAAATCACAACCTTTTGAGGCTGTAGGAGATAGTGGTAAAAAATATACGGCAGACAGCATAATTATATCTACAGGCGCTCAAGCAAGATGGTTAAATATTAAATCAGAACAGGAGTTCAGAGGGTATGGTGTCTCTGCATGTGCAACATGTGATGGTTTCTTTTTTAAAGATAAAGAAGTTGCAGTAGTTGGTGGTGGAAATGCTGCTGTCGAAGAAGCAATGTTCCTTACAAAATTTGCATCAAAAGTTAAATTGATACATAGACGTGATAGTTTGCGAGCTGAAAAAATGCTTCAAAAAAAATTAATGGAAAATAAAAAAATAGAAATTATTTGGGACTCCGTTGTTGAAGATGTAATCGGAGACAATGAACCTAAAAATGTAAAGGGAATTAAAATTAAAAATGTTAAAACAAATAATATTGAGGAAATAAAACTTGATGGAGTATTTATCGCGATTGGTCACGACCCTGCAACCCAACTTTTTAAAGATCAATTAGAAATGGATAATGAAGGATACCTAATTACAAAATCTGACTCAACGGAAACAAATGTTCCAGGTGTTTATGCAGCTGGAGATGTAAAAGACAAAACGTTTAGGCAAGCCGTGACTGCTGCAGGAATGGGATGTATGGCAGCTTTAGAAGCTGAAAAATTTTTATCACACTAAAAAATAAACGCGATTAATTTGTAATTACTAATAAGAACAGAAAGCCAATTTATAGAATAGTTAAAGAGGGTTCAAAAAAGCTTCTTTTTGTCTGTCCATGGACCTTTTTTTGTCTTAGGTAAAAACTTTCTGAGATCAATAAGGACTTTTTCGGACAATTTTCTGTAGGTGGTAAGTTTTCCTCCATATATATTCAATAAAGGTAATTTTTTTATAATTTTTAAATCAAAAACATAGTCTCTTGTTACTTTTGAAGCTGTATTAAAATCTTCAATTAGAGGTCTTATCCCTGAATAAGTATCTACAATGTCCTTTGTTCTGATTTGTTTTTTTAAGTAATTATTTACTGATTGAATTAAATATCTAATTTCTTTTTTTGATATTCCTTTATTTTCTGGTGATTTAACTTCCACTTCTGTAGTTCCAATTAAAGAAAACTTCTCTTTATAAGGTATTACAAATATTATTCTTTTATCGGTATTTTGAAACGTGAATGCAACGTTTTCTTTGTACAATTTTTTTGTAATAATATGACTTCCTTTAACCAATCTTATTTTTTTCTTAGATTTAATTTTTATATTTTTAATTAAGGTTTCATTTATCCATGGTCCAGATGCGTTAATTAAAATTTTTGACTTTACTTTTTCATCATTTTCAAGACTAATAATCCATTCATTACCAATAATTTCAGCTTTTTTAACTTTGTTGTATTCTAGTATTTTAGCATTATTTCTTTTTGCATCTTTAGCATTTAGTTTAGTTAATTTTTTATCGTCAATTTGTATGTCAAAATATTGAAAACCAGTTTTGTATTTTTCTTTAAGAATATTTGGAAATTTTTTTGTTAAATCAAATGTTTTTGATTTTGGTATATTACTTTTGCCACCTAAATTGTCATACAAAAATAAACCAATTTTAATTAACCAAGCTGGTCGAATTTTATCTGCATAAGGAATTATAAAAGGAATAGGTTTAGAAATATGTCTAGCAATTTTATAAACAATTTCTCTTTCTTTCAAAGATTCTCTAACTAATTTAAATTCATAATTTTCTAAATAACGAAGACCACCATGTACTAATTTCGTCGACCAAGATGAGGTTGCTCCTCCAATTTCACCTTTGTCAGCTAAACAAACTGATAAACCTCTGCCTGCAGCATCCCTTGCAATACCTGCACCGTTTATACCGCCACCTATTATGAACAAATCGAATACTTTGGACATTTAAATTATGAATCGTTTATAAAATATACAACCTATTTTAGAAATTTTAAATTTTTTAAATTCAAGTTTTAATAATTTCATTATTTATTAACATTTAGAAAAAAAAATTTAAGTATAGACTAGAATTGTGAAAAAATTTCTTGTTGCTATCGACCAAGGTACAACATCAACTAGAGCAATTCTCTTTGATTTAGATGGTAATATAAAATTCACATCTCAGTTTGAATTTAATCAATATTTTCCAAAAATTGGATGGGTAGAGCATAATCCAAACGAAATTTGGCTTACAACTCTAAAAGCATTGAAAAAAGTGATAAAAAAAGCATCTCTATTAAGAGGAAAAATATTAAGTATAGGAATAACTAACCAGAGAGAGACAACTATTCTTTGGAATAAGAAAACAGGAAAACCAGTGTACAATGCAATTGTTTGGCAAGATAGAAGAACCCAAGATTATTGTGAAGAGTTAAAGAAGAAAAATTATGAAAAAATTTTTAGAAAAAAAACTGGATTATTTATTGACCCATATTTTTCTGCAACTAAAATTAAATGGATATTAGAAAACGTAAAAAATGTTAAGAAACTTTTAAAATCAAATAATTTATTATTTGGTACTGTTGATACTTTCCTTATTTGGAAACTCACTAATGGGCAACATCATTTAACAGAAGCAACTAATGCTTGTAGGACCATGTTATTTAATATTAATAATAATAGATGGGATAAAGAAATCTTGAAAAAACTTAAAATCTCTGAAAATATTTTACCAGAAATTAAAAATTCAGCTGATAATTTTGGTTCAACAAGTAAGAAAATTGTTGGCAGCGAGATACCAATATCGGCAGTTCTAGGAGACCAACAAGCAGCTGCTGTAGGACAGTCTTGCTTCGAAAGAGGTTCAATAAAAAGCACATATGGAACAGGTGCCTTTGTTATAATGAATACTGGTTCTAAAAAAATTTATTCTAAAAATAAATTATTAACAACAATTTGTTACAGATTGAATGGAAAAAATACTTATGCTCTTGAAGGATCTATTTTTATTGCAGGTGCAGGTGTGCAATGGTTAAGAGATAAATTAAAATTTATTAATAATGCTTTCGATACGGAAAGAATTGCTCAATCAAAGAAAAATAATGAGGGTGTATACGTTGTGCCTGCTTTCAGTGGAATGGGAGCACCTTATTGGAGGCCTGATGCAAGAGGGTTAATAACAGGTCTAACAAGAAATAGTGATTGGAAAACCATAGTTAGAGCGGTATTAGAGTCGGTTGCCTATCAAAGTAATGATTTATTTAATGCAATGAAAAAAGATGGTTTAAAACCAAGTAAACTTAAGATTGATGGAGGAATGGTAGAAAACAATTGGTTTTCGCAATTTTTATCTGACATCATAAATATAAATACAGAAAGACCAAAGGTATTAGAAACAACTGGTTTAGGAGTAGCTTTACTAGCTGGATATCAACTTGGATTATTTAAATCATTATATGAAATCAAGAGGAAATGGAAAAAGGATAAAATTTTTAAGCCTAAAATTAAACAGAAAGTTAGAAACAATTTAATAAATGGTTGGAAATTATCAGTACAGAAAACTCTATTATAAAAAATACAGATTTCTTGTATTTACCTATTACTTCAAATAGAAATAAAAGAATATTTTAAATTTTAAAAATTAAATGTCAGAAAAAGTATTACTTACTGGTATTAGTGGGTTTGTTGCAAAACATGTTGCTATTGAATTATTAAATTCAGGTTACAAAGTTTTAGGTACTGTTAGAAATTCAGATTCAATTGAACAAACAAAAAAAACATTAGAAGAAAATAATGTTGCAATTAATAATTTATCTTTTGTAGAATTAGATTTATTAAAAGATGAAGGTTGGAATGAAGCAGCAAACGGCTGTAAATATATCATTCATGTAGCCTCTCCCTTTCCTCTAAAAGTCTCGAATGACAGGGAATCGCTTACACCAGCTGCAAAAGATGGAACTTTAAGAGTTTTGAATGCAGGAATTAATGCAGGAGTGGAACATTTTGTTAAAACTTCTTCAATAGTATGTATGTTCAGAAAACCAAACAGATCAAATCCTTATACATTTGGTGAGAATGATTGGACTGATTTAGACTGGGATAAAACTACAGATTATTTTGTATCAAAAACTAGAGCTGAAAAAGCTGCGTGGGATCTTATGGAAAGTAAGGGTCTTAAAAATAGTCTTACTTGTATCAATCCCGGCTTTGTATTGGGAGATTTTTTGAATGAAAAAACTTGTACTTCAATGGAGTATGTAAAACAATTGCTTCAGGGAAAATTTCCAGCTGCGCCAAAATTTTCAGTAATGATATCTCACGTAAAAGATATTGCTAAAGCACATGTTCTATCTTTGACTAATGAAAGAGCTGGAGGCAGAAGATTGATTGTAGGATCTGAAGTAAGAAGTATTCTTGAATTATCACAAATAATGGCCAAAAATATTCCAAGTCATGCAAAAAAACTTCCTAAAAGAGAATTGCCGAATTTCATGGTTAAACTTCTGAGTTATGTAGATACAAGTGCAAAGAATATGGTCCCTGATCTAGGTCTCAAAATGCAAACAGACCAAACATACGCAGAAGACATTCTTCAAATGAAATTCATAGCATCTGAAATTGCAGTTGTTGATGCAGCTAAATCAGTAATTAGACTAAATATAGCCTGAAGTTAATTCAACTATTTCATCAGATTCAAAAACAGTTTTTTCTAAATTTTCGTTTGCAATTTTTATCATAGCTTTTGCAACTTTTTCTGAATTGATCGGTCTCATTTTTTTAAGTGGCCCAAGTAATAAAGGTGACAATAATCTAAAAGTAAGAATGCCCATTTTTTCTCCTACTCTATTCTCTTTTCTATCTCCCATTAAAAAAGAAGGTCTTAATATTCCTAAATTAGAGAAGTTTAATTTTTTTAATTCTTCTTCAACTAAACCTTTGAACTTTACGTAATCTCCTGAACTTTTTGGATTGGCATATATTGAAGAGATAAAAATAAATGAATTTACTGAATTGATTTTTGCAATTTCCGCTATTTTTTTTGGTATTTCAAGCTCTACTTTTTGATATTCATTTTTGTCAGGTGAATTTTGTTTTGTTGTACCAATACAAAAAAAACAATCATCTCCTTTAATATCTTCTTTATAGTTATCTAAATTATTGAAATCAGTTTTAATTATTTCAACTTTGGGCTCATTAATGATTAGTTCTGAGCGTACAAATAACTTTATTTTATTGTAATTGTCATTTTTTATTAATTGATTAAGAAGATGTCCACCAATTAACCCTGATGAACCAAAAACAAGGGCTGTTTTCATTAACCTAAACTTTTACAAAAAGAAGATATTTTTTCTAATGCTTTCTTTAGATTATCCATTGAAGTTGCATAAGAAATTCTGAAAAATCCCTCAAGTCCAAATGCAGAACCCTGAACAACAGCGATACCGCTATTCTCTAAAAGAGATTGAACAAAATCTGTGTCTGATTTAATTTCTTTTCCATTGGTATCTTTTTTTCCCATTAAACCTTTACAACTAGGGAAAACATAAAAAGCACCATCAGGATTTAAGCACTCAATGCCATCGATATCATTTAAAGCTTTAACAACAAAGTCTCTTCTTTCTTGAAATGAGTCTGCTCTTATTTTAATAAAATCTTGTGTTCCACTTAATGCTTCAACTGATGCGGCTTGACTAATTGATGATGGATTAGTTGTTGATTGTGACTGGATTTTTGCAATGGCTTTAATAATTTCTTTTGGACCTGCCGCATAACCTATTCTCCAACCAGTCATTGAGTAAGCTTTGCTTACACCATTCATTGTAAGAACTCTTTCTTTTAAACCTTCAATTTGAGCAATAGTAAAAAATTTAAATCCTTCATAAGTTACATGTTCATAGATATCATCACTTAAAATATATACGTGAGGATGCTTTTCCAGAACTTTTGCGATTTCTCTAATATCGTTTTCTGAATAACATGCTCCTGTTGGATTAGAAGGAGAGTTTAAAATAATCCATTTTGTTTTTGGAGTTATAAATTTTTCTAAATCTGATGGATTAATTTTAAAACTTTGTTTTTCATCACACTCCATTACAACTGGTTTGCCCCCTGCTAGTAAAACGATATCTGGGTAAGAGACCCAATAAGGAGCTGGAACTATAACTTCATCACCTTCATTTAATGTGGCCATCATGGCATTATAAATCACATGCTTTCCGCCTGCTCCAACAGTAATTTGATCAGCTGTATAATCTAAATTATTTTCTTTTTTAAATTTTTCGACTATTGCTTTTTTTAAAGCTGGAGTTCCATCAACAGCAGTGTACTTAGTATCTCCATCATTTATTGCTTTTATGGCTGCTTGCTTAATATTTTCTGGTGTATCAAAATCTGGTTCACCTGCTCCTAAACCGATAACATCTTTTCCTGCTGCTTTTAATTCTCTAGCTTTTTGGGTTACAGCAATAGTGGGCGAAGGTTTAATCTTTTTTAAACTGTCTGATATTATGCTCATTGAAATATAAATAAATTCTAATACCTTGTTTAATATATGGAAAATACATATCAAGATTTAATTACAGATATACAAAGCAAAAATCCTCAAATCGGTGGAAAACTTGAAGGTGGAAAAAAATTTAAAATTAAATCTGACTTCAAACCTGCAGGTGACCAACCTGAGGCTATAAAAAAATTAGTCAATGGTGCTAACAAAGACCAATTTAATCAAGTTTTACTTGGTGTTACAGGTTCAGGTAAAACTTTTACAATGGCAAAAGTTATTGAGGCGACTAACAGGCCAGCCCTAATTCTTGCTCCAAATAAAACTCTTGCTGCTCAGCTTTATGGCGAAATGAAAACTTTCTTTCCAGACAATGCAGTGGAATATTTTGTCTCCTATTACGATTATTACACCCCAGAAGCTTATGTGCCAAGATCAGACACCTACATTGAAAAAGAAGCATCAATTAACGAACAAATAGACCGTATGAGGCACTCAGCTACCAGGTCTCTTCTTGAAAGAGATGATGTGCTTATAGTTGCTAGTGTATCTTGTATTTATGGATTGGGATCTGTTGAAGCTTATAGTAAAATGACTTTAACTCTTCAAAAGAATAACGATTATAATCGTGAGGAACTGATTAAGTCATTGGTCGCTCTTCAATATAAACGAAACGATCAAAACTTTGTTAGAGGCACGTTTAGAGCTCGAGGAGAATATTTAGAGATTTTTCCATCTCATCTTGAGGATAGAGGTTGGAGATTAAGTTTATTTGGAGACAAACTTGAACAAATTGAGGAGTTTGATCCATTAACAGGAGACCAAATAAGAGATCTAAGCTTAGTTAAAGTATATGCAAACAGTCATTACATCACCCCTAAACCAACAATAGAACAAGCAGTCATCAATATTAAAAAAGAATTAGAAATCACTTTAAAAAAACATAGAGCAGATAATAAGTTGCTAGAAGCTCAAAGATTGGAGGAAAGAACTAAATTTGATCTTGAGATGATTGAAGCAACAGGCTCATGTGCTGGGATTGAAAATTATTCTAGATTTTTATCAGGAAGAAAACCAGGAGAACCACCTCCTACTCTTTTTGAATATTTTCCCGATAATACCCTTATTTTTGTTGATGAGTGCCACGTAACTGTTCCGCAACTTAATGGAATGTATAAAGGAGATAGATCAAGAAAAAGTACATTAGCTGAGTATGGATTTAGACTTCCCTCTTGCATGGATAATCGACCATTAAAATTTGAAGAATGGGATTTGATGAGAACTCAGACTGTATTTGTATCTGCAACTCCTGGTCCTTGGGAATTAGAACAAACTAAAGGTAAATTTATAGATCAAGTAATAAGACCAACTGGTTTGATAGATCCACCTGTAGAAATAAGACCTGCAAAAACTCAAGTGGATGATTTAATGCATGAATGTAGAAAAGTTATTGAGAATGGTCATAGAGTACTTGTTACGACATTAACTAAAAAAATGGCAGAGGACTTAACTGAATATTTACACGAAAATGGAATTAAAGTTAGATACCTTCACTCTGATATAGATACTTTAGAAAGAATAGAAATTATGCGTGACTTGAGAATGGGTGTATTCGACGTTCTTGTTGGAATTAACCTTTTAAGAGAAGGTTTGGATATCCCTGAGTGTGCACTTGTTGGTATATTGGATGCTGATAAAGAAGGGTTTCTTAGATCAGAAACTTCCTTAATTCAAACAATTGGAAGAGCCGCAAGAAATGTTGATGGAAAAGTAATTTTGTATGCTGACAAAGAAACTAAAAGTATAAAAAAAGCAATAGCAGAAACTGATAGAAGAAGACAGATTCAATTAGCCTACAATAAAAAACATAAAATTGACGCGAAGTCTGTAAAGAAAGAAATTAGTGATATCTTAGAAAGTGTTTATGAAAAGGATTATGTTAAAATCAGTGATGGATCAAATATTGGTGGTAACTTAAAGAAACACTTAAAAGGTCTAGATAAGAAAATGAAAGAGTCTGCTGCAAACCTTGAATTTGAAGAGGCTGCTAAAATAAGAGATGAAATTAGAAAATTGGAAAGTACTGAACTTGAAATTACTCTTAACCCAAAAATTAGACAGTATGATGTAAAAAATAAGCTTTATCCAAAAGGTAGATCGACAATGGGTATGCCAGGAACTAAGGTCACAAAAAAAAGAGATAAAAAATGGAAGCACGGAAAATAATCATTACGGGTGGAGCTACCAGAATTGGTGCTGCAATTGCAAAACAATTATCTGGTACTAATAAAGAAATACTAATTCACTTTAATAAATCAAAATCAAAAGCTGAAAAACTCAAAAAAGATCTAGAGTTAAATGGTACTAAAGTTTACCTTGTCAAAGGTGATTTGAGCAAAGAAAATGATTTAAGTAAAATTGTTAAATATGCAAAATCAAAATTAAAATATTTTGATTGTTTAATAAACAATGCTTCATTGTTTGAAAATGATAAACTTGAAAGTTTTACAACAGACAGCTGGGATAAACATTTAAAAACTAATTTGAGAACTCCTGCTCTATTATCAAAAGAATTTGCTAAAAATGTTAAGGGAAAAAATAACAACATAATAAACATAATTGATCAGAGAGTTTTTAAACTAACTCCATACTTTTTTTCATATACCATAAGTAAAACTGGTCTTTATACTCTCACAAAAACAAGTGCTATGAGTTTGGCACCCAATATAAGAGTTAACGGAATTGCTCCAGGACCAACAATCAAAAACCAAAGGCAATCTGAAAAACATTTTAGGAAACAATATTTAGCAACCCCTTTAAAAAGACAAGTTAATGTAGAACAAATCTGTAATGCAGTTGACTTTTTTATCAAAAATATATCTATTACAGGTCAAGTTTTAGCAATTGATAGTGGGCAGAATCTAAACTGGCAAACACCTGATATAATGGGCAAAGAATGAAAAAAAATAATCTGAACATCGTTAAAATAGATAAAAATAAAACTTTATTTAATTATGAAAAGAAAATTTTAATCAAAGAATTAATTTTAGATTTAAAACTTGGTTATTACGACTTTGAAAAAGAAAATTCACAAAAAGTTAAATTTAATCTCGAAGTTGATTATGAGGATAAAAAACCAACAAGTGATGAGGATATTAAATCAATAGTTAATTATGGAAGAATAGTTAAACTAATAAAAAAACTTACAAAAAATAAACATTATAATTTTCTAGAGACACTAGCTGAAGATGTCTTTGATGTTCTATTCAAAGATAAAAGAATTGGAAAAATTATGCTCCAAATCGAAAAACTAGAAATTTTAAAAGACTGCACATCTGTTGGTATTCAAGTTACCAAAAAAAGAAGTCATGATAAGCTCTGATCTAGGTAAAGAAGTAATTAAAAAAGAACTCCCTTTAGTTCCTAAGCTTCCTGGTGTCTATAGGATGCTGAACTCTAAAGATGAAATTCTTTATGTAGGAAAAGCAAAGAATTTACCCAATAGATTGAAAAGTTATGTTTCTGAAAAAAATCACATCATTAGAACTGAAAGAATGTTATCTCAAACAAG
Source organism: uncultured Pelagibacteraceae bacterium (assembly GCA_902594635.1). Lineage (GTDB taxonomy): Bacteria > Pseudomonadota > Alphaproteobacteria > Pelagibacterales > Pelagibacteraceae > Pelagibacter. The sequence goes on along the minus strand of CACJMX010000001.1, from coordinate 429,570 downwards.
AAAATTGGAGATAACTACTACTTCTAACGAAAGTGAAGCCTTATTACTTGAAGCAAATTTAATTAAAAAATTTAAACCAAAATTTAACATTCTTCTAAGAGATGATAAATCGTTCCCTTTCATATTTATTGGCAACCAAGATCAATGGCCTCAGATAAAAAGACATAGGGGGAAAAAAACTAAAGAGGGCTTTTATTTTGGTCCGTTTGCGTCAGCTGGATCTGCCAATTGGACAATCAAAATGATTCAAAAAATTTTCCACTTAAGAGTTTGTGATGACACTGTGTTTAAAAAAAGAGAAAGGCCTTGTATATTATATCAAATCAAACGTTGTTCAGGTCCATGCGTTGGTTATGTCACCAAAGAGGACTATCAACAAACTGTTGATGATGCGATTGAATTTGTCTCTGGAAAATCTAGAAGGATTCAAAAAAATCTTTCTAATCAAATGGAAAAAGCAAGTGAAGAACTAGACTTTGAAAAAGCAGTAATTCTAAGAGATAGAATAAAAGCATTAAATATAATTCAGTCATCTCAAAGAATAAATGAAGCAAACTTGGTTGAAGCAGATGTTATTGCTGGATACAAAGAGTCTGGTAAAGCCTGTATCCAAGTTTTTTTTTATAGATCAAAACAAAATTGGGGCAATCAAGCTTTCTTTCCAAAACATGATCCAGATGAAAAACTTGGAGAAATTATAAATTCATTCGTTTCTCAATTTTATGAGAATAAAAGTGTTCCCTCATCGATAATTTTATCTGAAGAAATTAAAGAAAAAGTTCTAATTGAAAAAACTCTGTCAAATAAGGAAGGTAAACAAATTACTATTTCTGTTGCAAAACAAGGTTCTAAATTAAAAGTAATCAATCAAGCCATTAAAAATGCAAAAGATAGTTTAAATAGAAAACTTTATGAAAGTCAAAACAATAGAGAGTTATTTGATGCTGTAGCTAGTAAATTCAATTTAGAAACAAACATTAATTTAATTGAGGTTTATGACAACAGTCACATACAGGGTACTAATAGTGTTGGAGCATTAATTGCCTATGGGGACGAGGGTTTTATCAAAAAAAGGTATAGAAAATTTAATATTAAACACAAAAAAAATGAACAAGATGATTATGGTATGATGCGAGAGGTTTTAAATAGAAGATTCAAAAGAGCGGTTCAAGAAAAGGATAATTATTTAACTTTTCCTGATTTAGTTTTAGTTGATGGTGGAAAAGGTCAATATTCAGTTGCAAGAGAAAGCCTAAATGAACTTGGTCTTCACGACATTCCTATCGTTGCGATTGCAAAAGGTAAACTGAGAAATAGTGGTAACGAAACCTTTTTTCATAATGGCAAAGAGTTTAAGTTTTTAAGAAATGATCCAACATTATTTTTTCTTCAAAGAATAAGAGATGAATCGCACCGATTTGCAATAAGTGCTCATAGAGCAAAAAGAAAAAAAGGAATAAGCAAATCTCTACTTGACCAAATTGATGGGATTGGGTCTATAAGAAAAAGGGCATTATTAAACCATTTTGGATCAGCAAGATCAGTAGAGTCTGCAAGTTTAGATGAAATAAAATCTGTTGAAGGTGTTGAGGAAAAAGTGGCAAAAAAGATATATAACTTCTTTCACGAATAATTATGCTTAAAAAAATTCCTAATATATTAACAATTGGACGAATAATTATTGTTCCTTTTTTTGTTTTGGCGTTTTACTTACCTGGTTTTTACGGAGATTTAACTGCTTTAATATTATTTGTTGTAGCGTCATTTACTGATTTTCTTGACGGGATGTTAGCAAGAATGATGGGTGAAGAGTCAAAGCTGGGGGAATTGTTAGATCCAATAGCTGATAAAATAATTGTTGCTACAGCTTTAATTCTTTTAGTAATGGATGGTACTATAAGAAATTATGAAGTAATTGCTGCAATTATTATTCTTACAAGAGAAATATTGATTTCAGGACTTAGAGAATTTTTAGCAGAGGGAAAAATTAAACTTCCTGTTTCTAGTCTTGCTAAATTAAAAACAGTTTTACAGATGGTTTCAATCGCTCTCCTTCTATCAGGAGATACAGGAAATAAGATTATTAACTTCCAAGATTATAATGCCCAAACTATTGGCATTATTCTTTTATGGCTATCTGCAGCATTAACACTTTTTACTGGATATGATTATATGCGTAAAGGAATTGACCACGCTATGTCTGAAGACAATAAAGATTAAGCTGCTTTTTTCTTTCTTACTAAAGTTTGATAACTTTCATTTAAATCAATTATAGTATCACAAACTTTAAACTGATTTTCTGCAATGCATGAAACTGGAGTTACTTCCGCGGCAGTGCCTGTTAAAAAACATCCAACAAAGTTTGATAACTCCTCTGGTTTTATTTTTCTCTCATGAACTTTAATATTTTTTGATTTTGCAATTCCAATTACTGTCCTTCTTGTAATCCCATCTAAAAAAGAGTCAGGGATTGGAGTGTGAAGTTCACCATTTTTATCTTTGAAAAAAACATTAGCACCCGTTGCTTCAGCTACATTTCCTTCATGATCTAACATTAATGAGTCTGCATAACCTTGTTTTTCTGCTTCATGTTTTGATAGTGTGCAAATCATATAAAGACCAGATGCTTTAGTATCCCAAGGGATTGTATTAGGCGCAGGTCTTCTCCAGTTTGAAATATTTAATTTTATACCCTCGACTTTTAATTTTGGGTCAAAATATGAGCCCCACTCCCAGGTTGCAATTGCTACATGAATTTTTGTTTGTTGTGCAGAAATAGCCATCATCTCGCTACCTCTCCATGCAACTGGTCTTACGTATCCATTTTCAACATTTTGTGAAGCAATAATTTTATTTGAAGCAATATTAATTTGTTCTTCTGAATAAGGGATATCAAAACCCATCCTCTTAGCAGAATGAAAGAATCTTGAAGTGTGTTCTTCTAATTTAAAAATTGATCCGTCATAAACTCTTTCTCCCTCAAAAACACAACTCGCATAATGTAAACCATGGCTTAAAACGTGAAGTTTGACGTCTCCCCAATCTACAAGCTCGTCGTTGTACCATATTTTTCCAGATCTTTTGTCGTAAGGTATCATGATTGAAAATATTTAATTATATCTGAAAAATATCTTTGTATCTTTAATATGTCAATATAACTTACCCATAATGAAAGAACTTTTATATTTAAAAGATGATCAGCTTAAAGATTTGATAGAAAAACTTTTTGTGAGCTATAGAGAAACTTTCTCTGACTCTAAAAAGATATTAGATAAATACTCTATTGGTTTAGCACACCATAAAGTAATCCATTTATTGTCCATGTATCACGGTATTTCGATATCTGAGCTATTAAAAAGACTAAAAGTCACAAAGCAAAGTCTTAATAGAGTTCTAAAAGATTTAATAAAATTAGACGTTATTACCTTTAAAAAAGATGAGCAAGATACCCGAGTTAAGCATGTATTTTTGAATGATAAAGGGGAAAAGATATTTAATGAGGTTTTTGATCAGCAAAAAAAAAGAATTTACAACGCATTACTAAACTCAAGTTCAGAGGAAGTAATAAATTTTGATAATGTTTTGAGTAAAATTATAAATGGATAAATTTCAAGCTCATATTTTGCTAGTTGATGACGATGAAGGAATTAGATCTTTAGTAAAAAAATATTTAAATGAAAATAATTTTTTAGTTACGACAGCAGATAGTGCTGAAAATGCGTCAGAGAAAGTAAAAATAATCAAATTTGATTTAATTATCCTAGATATAATGATGTCAGGTAAAAGTGGTTTAGATTTTATTAATGACCATAAAAAAGATTTGGACACACCAATTATACTTTTGACAGCCAAGGGTGAGGCGAGTGAAAGAGTTGAGGGACTTGAATTAGGAGCAGACGATTATTTAGCTAAGCCTTTTGAGCCAAAAGAACTAATTTTAAGAATTAAAAATATTTTAACCAAAACTATTAAAAAAGATCAAAAAAGAATTATCGAATTTGAAAATGTTAAAATTGATTTAAATAAATTACTAATTATTAAAAACAAAAAAGAATTCAAAATCAATAATACCGAAAAGATAATTTTAGAAAAAATGATTAATAATCCAGGAAATACATTTTCAAGAGAAAGTATTGGTCAATTGATTAATTTAGATAAAGAAAGGTCAATTGATGTGATTATAACTCGTTTAAGAAAGAAAATAGAAATTGATCCGAAAAATCCAAAATTTTTGCAAACGATAAGAGGAGCAGGATATGTTCTCTGGATTGAATAATTTATTAAGAAAAGTTTTACCTAAAAGATTGTTCTACAGAGCACTTTTAATTGTTGCAGTCCCTGTTATTGTTCTTCAGCTAGTCATCACAATTGTATTTTTTGATAGCTTGTGGATTAAAACTAACAAAGGGATGACAAGAACGCTGGTAAACGAAATAAGTGCGTTTATTGAAGCATATGAAAGTGAGGAGGAGGATAAACAAGAAATAAATAACTTATTTTCATTATTTTTAGATTTAAATATTCAACTTGAACTTAACGAAGAATTACAAGATCAACAAAATGAAAGATGGTTTAGTCCAATTGACCGAACATTAAGAAGAGAATTAAAATCAAGATTTTCAGTGGAAGACTATTGGTTTGATTCAACAAACTATAAAGAGTTAATTGATTTAAGAATTAAATATAAAGATGGATATTTTAAATTTTTAGTGCCTAAAGATCGTGTTGCCAGTTCATCTGCAAGAATATTTGCACTATGGATAACTGTACCTGCAATAATTATGGTGATCATATCTTTAATATTTTTAAAAAATCAAACAAGGCCTATTACCAATCTTGCACGCGCTGCAGAAAGATTTGGTAAAGGTGAGGAAATTGAGGAATACAAACCCTCTGGAGCTCTTGAAATAAGACAGGCGGGTCATGAATTTGATAAAATGAGAAAAAGAATTGAGAGACATCTTAATCAAAGAACAGAGATGTTGTCGGGTATAAGTCATGATTTAAGAACCCCTTTAACAAGGATGAAGTTACAACTTGCATTTATTAAAGACAAAGACTCAGTAGAAAAATTAACTGAGGATATAAATGAGATGGAAAAAATGCTAAATGAATATCTTCAATTTACAAGCTCATCGTATGCTAAGAAAGATGAAATGTTTAATCTGACTGAACTAATTGAAGAAGTAATTAAAAAATATAATAATGAAAATATTTCAAAGAATTTGTTACCAAGAATTTATATTAACGGTAGAAAAAATTTAATCAGCAGATGTCTAAATAATCTAATTGATAACGCCTTAAAGTACGCCACTAAAATTGAAGTAAATGTTAGTAAAAAAAATACAAATCTATTTATTATGATTGATGATGATGGTCCTGGTATCGCAAAAAGTGAGCACGATAATGTATTTAAACCATTCTATAAAATAGACAAAGGAAGAGCTGACTCTAAATCCAGCGTTGGACTTGGTTTATCAATTGCATCGGATATTATTAAGTCCCATGGGGGAAATATTAAACTTGAAAAGTCTAAAATGGATGGCTTGAGAGTTAAGATTTTTTTACCTGTTTAGTTTTTGTTTTTTTTTTACTTTCCAGCTTTTTAATTTTGATTTCTAAGTTCTCTACTCTTTTTGAAAGAATATCAAATTCATCCTTGCTTGTTAATTTCATTTTAAAAACAAATTCGTCTCTTTTAGATTTAAAAATATTTAGAATTTCGGCAGATAAATCTTTTGAGGAAACCAACCCCTGCTCAATCAATTTTGCAAACTTATCAATTATAAATTTAGAATTTTTCATATTTAAGATATACATTATAAGTATAAATTAAAATGTTCATCAATAATTTTGACCCAGTTGCACTTGAAATTTTTTCCTTGGAAATCAGATGGTATTCGTTAGCTTATATTGTTGGTATTTTGTTTGGATGGTTTTTTGCAAAAAGAATATTTATTAAAAATGAGGATATCAGCAAAAAATTTGACGACTACATCACTTATTTAGTAATTGGAATTATTATAGGTGGAAGAATTGGTTACATTTTATTTTACAATCTAGAATATTATTCAAATAATTTGTTGGATATTTTTAAGATTTGGGAAGGCGGCATGTCTTTTCATGGGGGATTAATCGGAATTATAATTGTGAGTATAATTTTTGGAAAAAAAAATAATCAAAATCCTTTTTTATATATGGATATTGTAGCATTAGTTGCTCCAATTGGAATTTTTTTTGGAAGGTTATCAAATTTTATAAATTCAGAGCTTTATGGAAAAGTAACTAATGTGCCATGGTCAGTAACTTTTGTTCAAGTAGATAACTTGCCAAGACATCCTACGCAAATATACGAAGCTCTGCTAGAAGGAATAATTTTAATACTAATTTTATTAAATTTTAAAAATAAAAATTTTTTGCTCAAGCCCGGTTTAATATCAAGCCTATTTTTAATTTTTTACTCAATATTTAGATTTTCAATTGAATTTTTAAGAGTTCCAGACAAGCAGTTAGGTTATTTATTATTTAATTTAACTATGGGGCAAATTTTAAGTGTAATCCTAATATTGGCTGGTTTGATCCTATTTTATTTTAAAAATGAAGATAAACAAATCAACTAACTTATCTTTAGACCAATTTATTAATTGGGCACTTTACGATAAAGAGACTGGTTACTACATGAAGCAAAATCCCTTTGGCAAGGAGGGTGATTTTATTACAGCTCCAAATATCACAAGACTTTTTTCAGAAATTATAACTATTTGGTTGGTTACTTTTCTTAAAAGTTTGGGCTCCCCAAACAAATTCAATTTAATTGAGCTAGGTGCTGGAAATGGTGAAATGATGAAAGTGGTTTATCAAACATTAAAGAACTTTCCAGAACACTTTAGTTCTTGTAATTTTATTATACACGAAAAAAGTAAATATCTAATTGATCAACAGAAAATAAACCTTGGGTCTGAGAAAATTACTTGGATCCAAGATTTAAAACAAAATTATTCAGAACCTACTATTTTTTTAGCAAATGAATTTTTTGATGCTTTGCCAATTAAACAGTTTTTTAAAAGACAAGATGACTGGTATGAAAAATTTGTAAATCTATCAAATCCTAAAGAGGCAAAATTTAATGAAGTTAAAACAAATATTAAATTAATTGAGAAAAAATTAAATTTAGAGATTTCAAAAGGACAAAATATAATTGAATATTCTCCTGATGCTTTAGAATATTTAAATATTATAGGCAATATAATTGAAAAAAGTGAAGGTGGAATACTTGTTATAGACTATGGTTATTTAAATTCTAAAATGCAAGATACCCTTCAAGCAGTTAATAATCATAAATATTCAAATATTTTAGAAAATATTGGTGATTCTGACATTACGTACAACATCAACTTTAATTTATTTCAAAAATTTATTGATCAATTTAAAAATTTGGACACAGTAGTTACAACTCAAAAAAAATTCTTAACCAGTATGGGAATTCTTCAAAGAGCTGAAATTATAAGTAAGGATATAACTTTTTCAAAAAAAACAGACTTATTTTATAGAATAAGAAGACTTATAGATGAAAAACAGATGGGCGAATTATTTAAAGTTATGCTTATAAAATCAAAAAATAACAAATTTCAAACAGGATTTCAAAGTGATTAAATCGAAAATACTTTCAAATATTAAGAATTTGAAACACGGCTTCTTTAATAGCAAAGGTGGTGTATCTAAAAATATTTATAAAAGTTTAAACTGTGGACCGGGATCAGGAGATAAACCAGGTAATGTAAGAAAAAATTTAGAATTAGTAAGAAAAAAAATAAATCACTTAGCTGGAGATATTTTTTTACTTAATCAAATTCACAGCAATAAATTCATTTATATTGACGAAAAATATCATTTTAAATCAAAGCCAAAAGCAGACGCGGTGATTACTAACCAGAAAAACTTACCAATTGCTGTTTTAACAGCAGACTGTGTGCCAATTTTGATTTGTGATCAGCAAAAAAAAATAATTGCAGCAATCCATGCGGGCTGGAAAGGAGCATATAAGGGAATAGTCGATAAAGTGATCAAATTTATGATTAAGAAAGGATCTAAGCCACAAAATATTACCGCCGTAATAGGCCCTTCTATCTCAATTGATAATTATGAAGTTCAAAATGAATTTAAAAATAAATTTTTAAAAAAAGATAGACGAAACAAAATTTTTTTTAGAATGAAGCGTAAAAAGTTATATTTTGATTTATCAAACTACGTAAAATCTACACTTTTAAAGAATAATATAAAAAAAATAGAAAATATTAAAATCGATACATTTGATGTTAAAAATAAATTCTTTAGTGCTAGAAGATCTTTAAGCTTAAAACATGATGATTATGGTAGAAATATTTCAATAATTATGCTTAATTAGGTTTTTTCTAATGAAATTATTATCTGGAACTAGCAATAAGCCTCTCAGCAAGGACATTGCAAAATTTTTAAAATCTAAACTAGTTAATTCAAGTATCAAGAATTTTGCAGATGGTGAAATATATGTTGAATTAAATGAAAATATAAGAGGAAATAGTATTTTCATAATTCAGTCTATCTCATCTCCTGCTAATGATAATCTAATGGAACTTTTGTTATGTATAGATGCTTTAAAAAGATCCTCTGCTAAAAATATAACAGCAGTTATTCCATATTTTGGTTATGCAAGACAAGATAGAAAAGTTGTTCCAAGAACATCTATCTCAGCAAAACTTGTATCAAATTTAATAACAAAAGCTGGCGCAGACAGAGTTGTGACAGTTGATTTGCATGCAGGTCAAATTCAAGGGTTTTTTGATATACCGGTAGACAACTTATTTTCTACACCCATTTTTGCAAGACATGTAAAAAAAAACATCAAAAGTAAAAATATTGTATGTATTGCACCTGATGTTGGAGGTACGGAAAGAGCAAGAGCACTTGGAAAGATTTTGAATGTTGGTCTTGCAATCGTTGATAAAAGAAGACCAAAACCTGGTCAATCCCAAGTGATGAATGTAATCGGAGAAGTAAAAGATAAAACTTGTGTAATAGTGGACGACATCATTGACTCTGGTGGAACTATAGTCAATGCGGCTAAAGCATTAAAGGATCGGGGTGCAAAAGAAGTTTACGTTTATATCACCCACGGTGTTTTAACAGGTGAGGCTGTAAAAAAAATTAAAAATTCGGTAATTAAAAAATTAGTAATCACAGATACAATTGACAATAAAGACAAAACGAAGAGTGCAAAAAACATAGAAGTTCTATCTATTTCAGCCTTGATGGGAGAAGCTATTAGAAGAATATCAAACTCAACCTCCGTTTCCGATTTATTTAAATAATTACCTTGAGTTATTAAAGATCTTGAGCTAAAAACCCTTGTTTTTATGAATTCATTAGACGCCAATATAAGAGACACTAAAACTAAAGGTGAGCTTAATTCCCTTAGAGATAATGGAAATGTGCCTGCTATAATTTATGGTGGAGAGGCTCAAAATGAGAAAGTAGCAATCTCAAAAAAATTATTAAAATCATTAATTGAAAAAGAAAATTTTCTTTCAAACATAATTTCTTTAAACGTTGATGGAAAAACACAAAATGTTCTTCCTAAAGAAATAAAATACGACATTATAACTGATGAACCAATTCATGTAGATTTTTTAAGAGTAGTGCCAGGTGTTAAAATTAAAATTGAAGTTCCAGTAAAATTTATTAATCACGAAAGCTCACCAGGACTTAAAAGAGGTGGGGTATTAAATATAGTAAGAAGAAAAGTTGAATTAAAATGTCCAAGTGAAAAAATTCCTGAAAATCTTGTAATAGATTTAGATGGAATTGATATTGGAGAGAGTTTTAAAATTTCATCTATAACTTTAGATGAAGAGGTAGTGCCCACAATTCAAGGAAGAGACTTTGTAATTGCAACTTTAGCAGCTCCAACAGTTATGAAAGAACCTGAAAAACCTGCAGAGGCTGAGGCAGCTGAAGGTGAAGAAGGAGCAGCAGGAGCTGAGGCAGCCCCAGCAGATGGTGATAAGCCTGCTGCTGAAGGTGCTAAAAAAGAAGGTGAAGATAAAAAACCTGCTGAAGAAAAAAAATAATTTATCAAAATTGAAATTTACTTCCCACTAGAATTCATTATATGCTTTTATTTGTAGGTTTAGGTAACCCAACTCCAGATAGTGAAAATAATAGACATAATGTTGGTTTTAAAATAATCGACTCAATAAATAAAAAATTTAGCTTATCAAAACAGAAACCAAAATTTAAAGGATTACTCACCACTGGTAATGTTGCAGATCAAAAAATTTATGCCATTAAGCCCCTAACTTTTATGAATAATTCTGGAATATGTATTCGAGAACTCATAGAATATTTTAAAATTGATGCTGAGGACGTAATCGTTTTCCATGATGATTTGGACGTAGAATTTGGAAAAATCAAAGCAAAATTTGGGGGATCCAGTGCAGGCCATAATGGTATTGCCTCAATAGATAAATTTATTGGCAAAGATTATTCCAGAGTGAGAGTGGGAATTGGAAAACCAAAAGATAATATAGAAATAAGTGACTATGTTTTGCAAAATTTTGATGATGATGAAATGACAGGATTGGAAAAGATTACCAATGACATTACAGACTCTATTTCAATATTGGTTGATAAAAAATTAGATTTATTTTCAAGCACAGTAAATAATAAATAATGAGTTTTAAGTGTGGAATTGTTGGTTTGCCCAATGTTGGTAAATCTACTTTGTTTAATGCACTTACAAATTCTAGTAAGGCTCAGGCTGCAAACTTCCCTTTTTGTACAATAGACCCTAATGTAGGAGTCGTTCCAGTTCCAGACGAGCGACTTGAAAAATTATCCAAAGTTTCTAACTCAAAAAAAACAATTAATACGACAATTTCATTTGTTGATATTGCCGGACTTGTGAAAGGTGCCTCAAAAGGTGAGGGTTTAGGAAATAAATTTCTTTCACATATAAGAGAGGTAGATGCTGTAATTCATATGACTAGATGCTTCGACTCTGATGATATTCAGAATGTTAATCCAACAGTAGATCCCATTAGAGATTTAGAGATTATTGAAACAGAAATGATGCTTGCAGATTTAGAGTCTATTCAAAAAAGATTAGGAAAAAACAATAAGAAAAATATAGAGGAAGAGCAGCTCAAAATTTTAGAGATTGCTTTAGATTGTATCAATAATGATAAAGATATAACGATTCTTAAGTCCCAGTTTGAAACTAAACAACTAAACCAAAGTGGATTGTTATCCATAAAACCTAAGATATTTGTATGTAATGTTGATGAACAGAGTGTGAAAGAGGGAAATATTTATACAAATGCCTTCGTTGAGAAATATGGTGAAGAAAACACTTTAATAGTTTCAGCTGATATTGAAAATCAAATTAATGAATTAGAAAATGAAGAAAAAAAAAATTATATGGATATGATCGGGTTAAAAGATACAGGATTGAGTATGTTGATCCAGAAAGGATACAAAATTCTAGAACTTGATACATATTTTACTTCTGGTCCTGAAGAAACAAGAGCTTGGACAATCCAAAAAAACTGTACAGCTCCAAAAGCTGCTGGTGAAATTCACACAGATTTTGAAAAAGGATTTATAAGAGCTGAAACAATTTCCTATGAAGATTTTATTGCTAATGACGGTTGGGTGAATTCTAAGAATAACGGTAAAATGAGATTAGAAGGTAAGGATTATATTATAAAAGATGGTGATGTCTTAAACTTCAGATTCAACACGTGACCAAATTCTCTTCATACTGAAATAAACAAGTATTGTTAAAATTATCAAATACACGATAGCCTTGAATCCCATTTGGTGTCTAGCTTCTAAACTAGGTTCAGCAGCCCACATCAAAAATGTTGTTACATCTTTTGACATTTGCTCAACAGAAGCGTTTGTACCATCAGAATATTCAATAATTCCATCTGACAAAGGTGCCGACATTTTAATTTTGTTACCGTACATATATTTATTGTAATGAACTCCATCGTCTAAAGTCATTCCACTTGGAGCCTCCTCATAACCTTGTAATAAAGAATATATATAGTCTACTCCCCCTCCTCTAGCTTTAACTAATACTGACATATCTGGGGGATATGCTCCTCCATTAGCAGCTTCAGCAGCTTTAACATTTTCGTATGGCATGACAAATTTATCAGATAGTTTTCCTGGCCGAGTAAACATTTCTCCATCTGAGTTTGGTCCATCTGTTACCTCAAATGAAGCAGCAATTGCTTTTGCTTGAGCCACAGAAAACTCGGGTCCACCTTTTTCTGATAAATTTCTATAGCTTAAGTACTTCATTGAGTGGCACGCTGCACAAACTTCCGTATAAACTTGATATCCTCTTTGAAGTGAGGCCCTATCAAACTTTCCAAATAATCCTTTAAAACTCCAATCAGTTTTTAAGTACTCAACTTTTTCTGCAGAGAATGCTGAATAACTATTTAGGGATAACAGTATTATTATTGAAAAAAGTTTAAAAATTTTTTTCACTATTCTAGTTTACTTTCCTTTTTTTTAGCCATAGCCATATTGGGTGACCCTCCAAGCACAGGTTCCGTAATACTTAATGGTAAAGGAATGGTTCGCTCTTTTAATCCTAGCACTGGTAAAATAACTAAAAAATGAAGGAAATAATAAGCAGTTGCAACTCTTGCAATTAATAAATATAGCCCTTCAGCAGGCATTGCACCCATGTAACCTAAGATTAAAACATCAGCTACTAGTATCCAGTAAAATTGTTTATAGAGCGGTCTAAATACTGCTGATCTTATTTTTGAAGTATCTAGCCAAGGTAAAACTGCTAAAATTAAAATTGCTGATAGCATAGCAACTACTCCAAGTAACTTATCCGGGACTGATCTTAAAATTGCGTAAAATGGTAAGAGATACCATTCAGGTACAATATGTGCTGGGGTTACTAATGGATTGGCCTCTATATAATTATCTGCATGTCCTAAAATATTAGGCGCATAGAATACGAAAAAAGCAAACACAATCATAAACATCAATAATGCAAATCCGTCTTTAATTACTATGTAAGGATGAAAAGGAACTGTATCCTTTGACGGTTTTTTAATATCTATACCAACAGGATTATTATTACCAGGAACATGTAATGCCCAAATGTGTAAAACCACTAATCCCAGTATTAAAAAAGGTATCAGATAATGAAGCGTAAAAAATCTTGTTAAGGTAGGATTGTCTACAGAATATCCTCCCCACAACCAAGTCACTATACCTTCGCCAACTAATGGGATTGCACTAAATAAGTTTGTTATCACAGTTGCACCCCAGAAACTCATTTGACCCCAAGGCAAAACATAACCCATGAAAGCTGCAGCCATCATCAATAAATAAATAATTATTCCAATTATCCATATGATCTCTCTAGGAGATTTGTATGACCCATAAAACAATGACCTAAAAATATGAATATAAACTGCTAGGAAAAACATAGAAGCACCGTTTGCGTGAATATATCGAATTAACCAACCATAGTTAACGTCTCTCATTATGTGCTCCACACTTTCGAATGCCATATCAGCGTGAGCGATATAGTGCATTGCTAAAGTTAATCCTGTAACAATTTGAGTTATCAAGCAAAAAGTTAATATTCCACCAAAGGTCCACCAATAATTCAAATTTTTTGGAGTCGGATAATCAGTTAGATGATTTGCTAAAGTTAATAATGGCAATCTATCATTAAACCATTTTCCAGCTTTTGATTTAGGTGTGTATTCGTGATCACTCATATAGTTTATCCAATTTTAATTGTGTTAGTGTTAACAAATTCATATTTTGGAATTTCCATGTTCCATGGTGCTGGACCTTTTCTAATTCTTCCAGATGTATCATAGTGTGAACCATGACAAGGACAAAACCATCCATTATAATCTCCTTTATCATTTAAAGGAACACATCCAAGGTGAGTGCATACACCAAGCATTACTAACCATTCAGGATTTTTTGCTCTATCTTCATCTTTTTCTGGGTGTATTAAATCCTCCATTTTAACAGATCTTGCTTCAGCTATTTCTTCCTGAGTTCGTCTTCTTATAAAAACTGGTTTTCCTCTCCAAAGCACAGTTATTGTATTGCCTGGTGTTAAAGAGCTAATATCGACTTCTGTACTTGCCAATGCTTTTACTGATGCATCAGGATTCATTTGGTCTACAAGCGGCCAAACTACTGCAGCTGCTCCAACTGCTCCAACAGCATATGAAGCTGTAAATAAGAAATCTCTTCTTTTTGGTTTTTTGTCTGACACGATTAGTAACTGTTTATATTGTCTGTTTTCGATTTAAATTACTTAATATACGAATTCATATAATATAAAATATTATTTTTACTACTGATAGAATGACACATAATTCAACCATTTCGGGCCTTAGAATTGCTTTATATGAGCCAGATATTCCTCAAAATACAGCAGCAATAATAAGAACTTGCGCTTGTTTGGGCGCGAAATTGGAAATTATAGAGCCCTGTGGTTTCCTATTGTCTGATAAAAGGTTCAAAAGAGTTGTCATGGACTACATGGATCTTAATCAAATCGATTTTTATCAAAGCTCTGAAAAATTTTTTGAGAAAAAACAGAATCAGAGAATTGTTTTAATGACAACCAAGGGATCCATATCTTATACTAAGTTTAAGTTTAAATCAGATGACACAATATTATTTGGGCGAGAAAGCGCAGGTGTTCCTGAAAAGGTTCATAAACTAATCAAAGATAGATTAAAGATTCCAATGAATAATAAGGCTAGATCACTTAATATTGCTTCCTCTGTTGCTATTGTCTTAGCAGAAAGTTTAAGGCAGATTAAATTGATTTAAAATGGATATAGATATTAAAAAAGATCTATCAAGTAATTGGTTCAAACTTTTACAGAATGCAATTTGTGATGACATCATCAAGCTTGAGAAGAATAAATTAAAATTCAAGTCTACCTCTTGGAAAAGAAATACCAAAAAAGATGAAGGGGGTGGAGAATACAGAATTCTTAAAAATGGAAAAATTTTTGAAAAAGTGGGCGTCAATTTTTCAAGAGTATATGGAAAATTTCCTAAGAAATTCCAAAAAAATATTCCAGGTGCTGAGAAAAATCCAAGTTTCTGGGCTTCAGGGATATCTGTAGTTATGCATATGCAAAACCCTCATATCCCTGCTATGCATTTTAATACAAGATATATTTGTACACAAAAAAATTGGTTTGGTGGAGGAATGGATGTTACGCCAGCTATAAAAGATATAAATGAAAAAAATAATTTTCATAAAACGTTAAAGCTTATGTGTGACCAACATAATAAAAATTATTATTCCAAATATAAAAAATGGTGTGATGAATATTTTTATTTACCCCATAGACATGAAGCAAGAGGGATTGGTGGTATTTTCTTTGATTATAAAAATGAAAACTTTGAAAATGATTTTAAATTTGTAAGGGATGTTGGGGTAACATTTCAGATGTTATTTAATGATATTATAAGAAAAAAAGTTTCAAAAAAATGGACTTTAAAAGATAAAGAGAAACAGTATATTAAAAGAGGTCGTTACGCAGAATTCAACTTATTATATGATCGAGGGACGAAATTTGGTCTTCAAACAGGTGGGAATGTTGAAGGGATACTAATGTCGTTACCTCCAATTGTAAAATGGAAATAAGAAATGGATAAAGAACCAATTACACTGAATGGTCTTAATAAATTAAAAGAGGAATTAGTTTATTTAAAAGAAAAAAAAAGACCTCAAATAGTAGCTGCAATTGCTGAGGCTCGGTCTCATGGAGATTTAAAAGAAAATGCTGAATATCATGCTGCAAAGGAAGAGCAATCTCACAGTGAGGGGAGAATAACAGAAATCAACGACATAATTGCTAGAGCAAATGTAATTGATGTAACTAAATTAAATAATGAGGGAAAAGTTATTTTTGGTTCTACAGTTTATTTAGAAGATTTAGATACAGGGGAAAAAATAAATTACAAAATTGTTGGTAAAGATGAAGCTGATTTAAAACAAAAATTAATTTTTTTTCAATCTCCAATCGGCAAAGGGTTAATTGGGAAAAATAAAAGTGATTTAGTTGAAATTACCACTCCATCAGGAGTGAAAAATTTTGAGATTAAAGACGTAAAATATATTTAACCTTTAGCAATTTTTTGAACTTGTTTATCTGAGATTTGAAAACCGTTTTGAACCCAAATTTCTTCTATCATCCTCAATTTGTTTCCTAAAACTTTGCCTTCAGGGATATTGTACTTTGACATAAGAATATTTGCCCCAACAGGCAAGGTTGGCGTAGTTTTGCTATTATAAAAATCAAGTAATTTTACCAGTTTTTTTTCTAATTTTTTTGAAATAAATAACTTAAAACTAATAATATCAGTCACAGCTTGCCTTCCATTAAAATAAAAAATTTTATTCAAATTTTTTTCAGTAAAATAATTGATATTTACTTTTTGCTTATAAAAACTATCAACAAATTTTATTCTTTTTTGATTTTTATTAGAAATTTTAAATTTATATAAAAAATAATCTGCGTTATCAGTTCCATCAATAATTAATAATGAAATCAATAAAATAAAATCAATTTTAGATAAATTTTTCTGTGCGTATGCATTTAACTTTTTAAAACTTTGAAGATTTTTTAATTGAGGGAAAATTATTTCTATTAACTCAAGGCTTTCTTTATCCTTAAATAATTTAATAAACCCATCTGATTTTGTTAATTTTTTAAATTCTTCTATTAATCTTTCAGAAGAAAGTTTTGAAATTCCTCCAATATTTCTTTTGATAGTTCTAAAAATTTCTAGCTCATGTTTGTTATTAGAATAATTTAAAAAGAAACGTAGGTATCTTAATAT
Source organism: uncultured Pelagibacteraceae bacterium (assembly GCA_902594635.1). Lineage (GTDB taxonomy): Bacteria > Pseudomonadota > Alphaproteobacteria > Pelagibacterales > Pelagibacteraceae > Pelagibacter. Next base: position 412,662 of record CACJMX010000001.1, on the reverse strand, counting down.
CCTTAAGTAATCCTCTTGAATTCTTTCCTCTGGATTTCCTATAAATTTTACAGTTCCGCTTTCTAGGTCTTTTTTACCATAATGAGGATCAAACAAATTTCCATCTTTATCAGAATAAATTGCATTAATAGAAAAATCTCTTCTATTTGAGTCTTCCTTCCAATCTAATGAATATTGAACTTTAGCATGTCTACCATCTGTTGAAACATCTTTTCTCAGAGAAGTAATTTCGTATTTTTGATCACCTATAATTGCTGTGATTGTTCCATGATCTATTCCTGTTTCATAAAAGTTAATATTATTTTTTTTGAGTGCATTACAAACTTCTGAAGGTATTAAATTTGTAGCAAGGTCAATATCATCTACTTGCTCTTTTTTTATAATCTTTCGAATACATCCACCAACATATCTAACTTCGCTAGTTTCGTTAAAATTATTTATAGCTTGAAATATTTTGTAGGCTGAGGTTTCTTGGGTAATTTTTTTTATGTTTTGACTTATGTAATCAAGATTTTTTGATCTGAAAAATATTTTATCTAATAATTTGTCCATAAATGGCTGGGGCGCTAGGATTCGAACCTAGGATGCCGGTACCAAAAACCAGTGCCTTACCGCTTGGCTACGCCCCAATATTAATTTCGTATAGCACAAAAAAACAAAATTTATATAGTTTTTGATACATTGCACCAATAATTTTTAAATTTTCTTTGAAACTGAACTTTTGCTAACTTGCAGTCTTTTGAGTATTGATAATAAGCAATTACTGAAGATCCAGATCCAGTCATTCTAACAAATAGAGGGGTATTAAGGTTTTGTAAAAATAATTTAATGTTTTTTAGTCGCGGATATTTTAAAAAAGCTATTTTTTCAAGAGCATTATTTTGGCAAACTAAATAATTCGGACTGAACATTTGTTTTTTTGGATTATTGAACTTTGGTTTGGTAAACTTTTTAACATCAGAATATATTTTTTTTGTTGAACACCCAAAATTTGGTTTAACTAACAACACATAATATTTAGGTAAATTACTGAATTTTTTAATTTTGTTATTTGAAGTTAAAATAGCATTAGAAAATTTTATTCCTAATATCACATCTGATCCAATTAAACTGCAAAGTTTTTTAATCTGAATTTGATTTAAGTTAACAATTTTTCTTTTAATAAAAAAATTTAATACAGTAGCAGCGTTCATAGACCCACCACCAAGTCCAGCTTCTTTTGGTATATTTTTTTTTATTTTAATTTCAAATTTTTGATTTTTTAATAAATTAGACTGATCAAGAATTTCTAGTAACTTCTGAACTGTATTTTTTTTTTTAATATTTTTAGAAAATTTTCCATTAAATAAAACTTGATGATTTTTTGAATTTATTTTTTTGATAAAGATCAAATCATGTAACTTAACAAATGAGACAATACTCTCAATTTTATGCAATAATTTTTTTTTTCCTGTTACATGAAGTGCTAAATTGATTTTTGCGTAGGACTTGAGATGACCATTCCTCATTTAGGAATTTTTTAGGCCTTCAATTACTTTAATATTAATTTTTTTTCTCATGCCATCTTCTGTATCATCAAATTTCAAAACATTATTCCAAAAGTATCTTGCCTGAATTTTACGATTTAATTTCCATAATATATCTCCGTAATGATCATTAACTATAGGATCCTCGGGCATTAATTCTACAGCTCTTTTAAGATATTTTTCTGCCTCATTGTAATCATCTATAAGATAATAAGCCCATCCTATAGAGTCGATAATGTAAGGATCATTACTTTTTGACTCGTATGCCCTTTTTAACATTTCCATAGCTTGATCAATTTTATAATCACGCTCTAACCACGAATAAGCCAAATAATTTAAAACATAAGCATCATCAGGATTTATGTTTAAAGAATTAAGTAAATCTTCGTTTGCTTTTTTATAATCTCCTAACCTCTCATAGCTTCCCCCTCTTCTGTAAAATAAATCTGCTCTAAGCTCAGATTGATCATCTAATGACAATATAATTTGTGAATAATACTCAATTGCTTTTTCATAATTTTTTGAATTTTTATAAAAATTTGCAATATCAAATTGCATTTTTAAGTTTGGATTATCTATTTGATTATACTTTGCAGTAATAAACTTTATTGCATTGTCATAATCTTGTTCCTCAACAATTATTTGAGCTTCTTTTTTTAATCTAAACCAATAATAAAACTCATCTTTTTTATTAAATTTTGTAATGATTTTTCTAACTTTATTAAATTCTTCATTTAAATAATAGTTTTCTGCAACTAAAGATAAATTAAACTCAAACTTTGGATTTAAATAATTTGATAAATTTAAATAAAAATTAGATTTCTCAAAATTATCTTGGGATGAATATAGATTTGATGCTAAAAATAAAAATTCAGAAACAATATCTTTATGATTTTGACATGAAAAAATTTTATTAAACTCCTTAAATTTTTTATTCTCTACCCAACTTTTACTTTGGGATAATAAAATAGTTGAATTTATATAGTCAAATTGACTGACAACATTTTCTGCCTCGTTTATTTTGTTTTTATCAATTAAATAATTAAGATAAAAAAAGATGTATCTAGAATAATCTCCTTGCTGGTTATTAATTAAATTTAGAAAAAAAGCTCCAGTCTTTTCATCCTTCAAATAACATCTTTGAAAAGTTTCTGCTATTAAAGACAAATTTCCAAAATTTTTTTTATTATTTAAAATTTTTTTATTTTTAAAAGTGTAGATGTATTGTTTTAAAGTCTCAAAAATTACCAAGTTTATTCTATTTTGATCTTGAAATTTTAAACTTTGAGCTAAATATTCTTCAGCTTCATCAAAATTATTTTTTTTTAAGCTATCAATAATTAAAATTAAATAAGCGTCGTAAAAATCTGCATTGTCTTTATTGCCATTATTTTTGATCACATTAATGGCTTGTGGAACTTTGTTATCTAAAACTAAAGAATTTACATACCTTTTTAAATATAAGTCATGTTTGTTTAATAGAACTTTTGAGAGATTAAAAAATTTTAATGCTTTAGAATTATTTTGATTTTCATACGCAATAATTCCTGAAAAATAATTTGATAAATCCCTGGAATTAAAGTCATTAAAAGTAGTACTTTTAGAATATATGGGCGTCTGATAGAGTAATCCAAAAATAAAAACTAGCTTTATTAATTTTTTTAACATTAAGACATTGTATGACTAAAAAAGTAATAAATCAAAATGACAAATTTAGGGAAGAATTGATTAATACAATTGAACCAAACTTTGTTTTTAATAATAAACCTATAAACAGATTTGCCAACAATGATGTCAAACTTGATGGTAATTTATCAAAAAACAAGACTGAATTATTGCTAAACCTAAAAAAGCAAATCAATTCAATTGAGAATTGTAAATTGAGAGAAAATTCGAGGAATTTAATTCTTGGGGATGGAAACATTAACAGTCCTATAATGTTAATTGGTGAAGCCCCAAGTTTAGAAGAAGACAGTAATGCTAGCACCTTTATGGGCGAAGTTGGAGAGCTGCTTGATAAAATGCTGCTTGCGATCAATATTAAACGAAAAAGTATATATTGTAGTTATTCAATAAATTTCAGACCTCCAGAAGACAGAAAACCAACATCAGTAGAGATCAAAAGATACTCTGTATTTTTAAAGGAACATATATCAATAATAGATCCCAAAATTGTCATTTTAATGGGGAGTACAGCAATGGAAGCTGTTGCAGGAATTAACGGTAAAATTTCGAGTGAAAGAGGAAAATGGAAAGAGGTCATACTAAATGGTCGAACCTATCCTTTGATGATAACCTTCAATCCATCATACTTAATAAGATTTCCAGAGAATAAGAAATACTCATGGGAGGATTTAAAAAAAATAAGATTGAAGATAAAAGACTTAAATTTAAAAGTTTAATGAAAATAATCGCAGGTGTAGACGAAGTTGGCAGAGGCAGTTTAATTGGACCAGTTTATGCGGCAGCTGTTATTTTAAATAGATCAGTTAATTATAAGATACTCAAAGACTCTAAGACACTAACTAAGGAAAAAAGGGAAATTTTATTTAATTACATCAAAAAAAATTCTATTTGGGCTACTGGTAAAGCATCTGTTAAAGAAATAGATAAAATAAATATTCTTCAAGCGAGCTTGCTTGCCATGAAAAGAGCAATAAAAAAACTCAAAAAAAAACCTTCGCAAATTTTAATTGATGGAAATAAAATACCAGATTTAAAAAATTACAATTTAAGGGCAATAGTAAAAGGTGACCAAAAAATACCCTCCATTTCAGCAGCATCCATTATCGCTAAAGTAACAAGAGATAATTTTATAAAAACTTTAGCAAAGAAGAACAAAGGATATCATTGGGATCAAAATTTTGGTTATGGAACTAACCAGCATTTAAAGGCAATAAAAAAGCTTGGTGTTAACAAACATCATAGAAAAACGTTCTCACCAATATCAAAACTTAAGAAACACAATATCTAGTTATCTTAAATTTTAGCCACACAAATCGAGTCTAAATATTTCAATCTCAGGTTGACCGTAGAGTCCATTTGGAGTCTAATTATTTTTTAAAAATGAAAACTGATTTCAAAAATAAAATTATTAATGGAGATAGCCTAGAAGAATTAAAAAAAATTCCACGTGAAACTTTTGATTTGATTTTTGCAGACCCTCCATACAATCTTCAATTAAAAAGTGAATTAGTCAGACCAAACAGAACCAAAGTAGACGCTGTAAATGACAAATGGGATCATTTCGAAAATTTTAAAAAATACGATGAGTTTACATATGAGTGGTTATCAGAATGTAAAAGAATTTTAAAAAAAGATGGAGCGATATGGGTTATTGGAAGTTATCACAATATTTTTAGAGTAGGAACTGCAATTCAAAATTTAGGATTTTGGATTTTAAATGATGTTATTTGGAATAAAAATAATCCTATGCCTAATTTTAGAGGAACACGATTTACCAACGCTCATGAAACTTTAATTTGGGCATCTAAAAGTGAAAAATCAAAATATACATTTAATTATCAATCACTAAAATGTTTGAATGATGATTTACAAATGAGATCAAACTGGGATCTTCCAATTTGCAGTGGTGCAGAAAGATTAAGGAAAAACGGCAAAAAAGTACATTCAACTCAAAAACCAGAGGCTTTACTACATAGAATTTTATTAGCATCTACGAATAAAGATGACATGATTTTAGATCCTTTTTTAGGTTCAGGAACAACAGCAACAGTTGCAAAAAAACTTGGTAGAAATTATTTTGGTATAGAAAAAGAAAAAAATTATTTCAAAGCTGCAGAAAAAAGAATTAAAAATGCAAAACCTATTGAAGATGATTTACTTGATACTCTCAAAAATAATAGATCAAAACCTAGAATACCATTTGGATCATTAGTGGAGCTTGGAATAATTAAGCCAGGTACTAACATTTTTGATAATAAGAAAAAAATTAATGCCAAAATTTTAGCAGATGGAAGTATTAAGCATAACCAATCTGAGGGCTCTATTCATAAAGTTGCAGCTACTATTTTAGGTGCTGAAAGTTGTAATGGATGGACATATTGGCATTGTGATATTAATGGCAGAATATATCCAATAGACTACTTGAGACAAAGATTAATCTCAAAAAATTAATTATTGTAAATTTTTCCTAAATAATTTTCTAAGAATTTTTTGTTCTTAGTTAATATTTTTAATCCCATATTCCTAAAGAACACAATAATTGGATTTGATACATGAAAAGCAAATTGATTTAGTTTTGATCTATTATTAATCATTTTTACTCTTGAAACTCTTTTAATATAATAATCAGTTTTGCTACGTATGATGCTTTCAAATAGTTCTGATGCACCTTCAATAGATTGTGAGGCTCCTTGCGCAAAAGAAGGTGGAAAGGCAAAAAAGGCGTCTCCAACAAGATGAATATTTTCAACTGATTTATGAAAATCTTTACTAACAAAAACTGGGAAGCACTTGATATTATTTATGTTACTTAAAATTGAAGAAGAAATTTTATTTTGTAATTTATTTTTAATTCCCTCAATAAAAGCTTTTTCCTCAAAAAGACTATAGTTTTTAAGCTCATTTGCAGTTAATTGATGCTTTAAAACACCAATAAAATTGAATTCTCCTGTACTGTTATCAATTGGATAAATAACATAATGAAAATCTGGACCCACAAATAAAGATATGTTCTTTTCATTTAAATTATTTAGGTTAGCCCGAGGGATTTTACCTCTAATTGCAATACAATTATTATAAGTTGGTTGAATTTGATTATTAGAAATTAAGGATTTTCCTTTAGAAAAAATACCATCAGAAATAATTAGATCGTCACAAATAAAATTTTGATTGTTATTAAAAGTTAAATTTATTTGATCATTTTTTTTTTCAATTTTCTCAATGCTATGTTCATATTTTAAAGCCTGGTCATCTAATCTATTTTTTAAAAATTCAACTAATATAGATCTTTTCATTGTGGTGTATTTACAATCTTCAGAATTGTATTCAGAAATATTTAAATCAGATATTTTTTTTTGATTTTTAATCTCATAAAAATCAATTTTTTCAGGATTAAACTTTTCCCTCTTTTCTATTTCATTAAATCCGATTTTATTTAAAAGCTTGATACTATTGTTTGAAAGTTGAATTCCATACCCCTCCTCTAACTCTATTGAGTGCTTTTTTTCAAATATTGTAACTTGATAATTTGGATTTTCCTTTAATAAATTAGCAATAAATAAACCTGAAATTCCTGCTCCTATAATTCCAATTTTTTTCATTTATTACTTTCTAGGTATCTAACAATTTTTTTTGTAAAAGTTGGTAATGTGTAGTTTTTTAACTTCTTAGGATCGATCCAATGGGAAGTTGGCAATGAACCTACTTTATTTTTATGTTCAATTTTTATATTCATATTCATATTTGACATCTTGAAATTAACTATATCTGTTGAACTTAAAGGTTTTGATAATTCCTGCATGGGAAAAATACTGAAATTTTTCAAAAAATTAAATTTAGTATTTTTAATCAAAAGATATTTACTTTTATCTTTATAAACTTTTAATAAATAATATTTATTGTTATTCTTTTTTTTGATTTTTGTAAGTAGGAAATCTTTTTTTTTTAAAGCAATACACTTATTTGAAATTGGACATTGTTCACAATGTGGATTATTTGGTTTGCAGATTAAAGCTCCTAGTTCCATTAAGGCTTGAGCATAATCACTTGCCCTATTTGAATACCCAAAGATTTTTTTTTTCTTGATTAGGTTTTCTTTATTAATTTCATTTTCTTTTTTTAAGTATAAGTATCGTTTAAGAACTCTTTCAATATTTCCATCTAAAGGAATAATGCGTTTATTGAAGGCTATAGCTGATATTGCACTCGCAGTGTAATCACCAATACCTGGAAGAGATTTTAAGTCTAAATACTTTCTTGGAAGTTTTTTATCAAAATTTTTTACTACTATTTGTGCAGTTTTTTTCAAATTTCTAACTCTAGAATAGTAGCCAAGCCCCTCCCAAAGTTTAATTAGTTTATGATTATCAAAATTTGCTAAAGCCTCTAAGTCAGGAATATTTTTTATAAATCTTTTAAAGAATGGGATAACTGTTGCAACCTGAGTTTGTTGCAGCATAAACTCACTAACTAAAGTGTAATATTGCTTTTTTTTTTGAGATAAATTTTTTCTCCAAGGTAAAACTCGCTTATTAATGTCATACCAATTAAGAATTTTATTTGCTATTATTTGATCTTTCATATGCAATTTAAAAATAATACTAAGCAGAGAAATGTCTCCATTCAAGGCTTAAGATCTTTTAAAGACACTTTGCCGAAGAATTTAAAAAGAATTATTAATAAAAAAGGTCACATTTATTCAGAAACCCTGAACAATTGGAAATACCTTGTAGGTGATGAGTTGTTCAAGTGTTGTTATCCAAAAACATTTAAAAGTTCAAATAAATTTGGTGTTAGTACATTAGTAATAATGGTCAAAAGAGGTCACGAAGTTGATATGGAATATTCTAAAAAGGAAATCTTAAATAAAATGAATACTTATTTTGGTTACTCAGTTGTTGAAAAACTCAAATTTATTAGTTTTGATGATGAACAAAAAGATTCTCCCAAGATTGAAATTCACGAAAAAAATGTGACAATTAACAGATATAAAGATAAAATTAGTAGTGTTAAAAACGAAAAAATAAAAAAGTCATTATTAGAATTAACTAAATTGTTTAGAGAAAAATGAAAAAAATCTTATTAATTTCAATATTTTTTTTGATCAGTGCTTTGAGTGCACAGGCTAATGAAATAAAAAGAATTTTTGTAGGCAATGAGAGTGCAAAAATATCTATCATTGCTTTTGAATCTTTGACCTGTAGTTACTGTGCGAAGTTTCATCAAGACGTCTATCCTTTATTAAAAAAAGAATATCTAGATACAGGTTTGGCAAAAATTGAATTTAGACACTTCCCTCTAGATATTGCTGCTTTTAATGCCTCAAAAGTTGCTCAATGCAAAAATGATGGAAACTCGGAGATACTAGAAAGTTTATATGCCAACCAACAAAAATGGGTAAAAGGAAGTTCAATTGAGGAAGCAAATATCAATCTTCAAAAATTTTTATCAAAAGAGGGTTTCAACATTGATTTTGAAAGCTGTATAAACAACAAACAAATTGAAGATTTTGTATTAAATGACCGAATCGATGGAGCTAAAAACTTCAAAGTTAATGCTACCCCTACGATAATAATTAATAACGAAAAGTTTGAAAAAACCCTTAATTATAAAAATTTAAAAAAAGCTCTTGAAAAACTGATATAAGTTAATGCATGGAGTTTAAAAAAATCCAATTAAATGGATTTAAATCTTTTGCAGAAAAAGCTGATTTTTTAATCGAAGATGGGTTAACTGGTATTGTTGGACCTAACGGTTGTGGAAAATCTAATATTGTTGAATCTTTAAGATGGGCCATGGGTGAAACGTCTGCAAAGAGTATGCGTGGATCTGGAATGGAGGATGTAATTTTTTCAGGTACCTCAAATAAAGCCTCAAAGAATATTGCTGAAGTTACAATAGAAGTTGAAAATAAAGATAAAGAAGGTCCTGTTCAATATCGAGATCATGATCAAATTCAAATTAAAAGAAAAATAGAAAAAGATAAAGGTTCAAAATTTTATATTAACGGTAAAGAGGTTAGAGCAAGGGATGCTCAAATGTTTTTTGCCGATCTATCTACCGGTGCTCATTCTCCATCAATGATTAGTCAAGGAAGAATTGGAGCTTTAGTCACTGCCAAACCTACTGATCGAAGAGCAATTTTGGAGGAAGCTGCAGGTATTTCTGGATTACATGTAAGAAGACACGAAGCTGAATTAAGACTTGGTGCTGCAGAAAATAATCTTAAAAGAGCTGATGAGCTAAGAAGACAACAAGAAAAACAATTAGAAAATCTTCAAAAACAGGCCGAAGAAGCCACAAAATACAAACTTATATCCGAAGAAATAAAAAGAATAGAAGCTGGTTTATATTATTTAAAATTGATTGAGATCGATAAAGAAATCAGGATAGAAAATGAAATAAACAATGAAGCTGAAGGCGAAGTTGAAGGCTTCAACACTAAAATATCGGAATTAGAAAATCTCATAAAGCTTTCAACGGATAAAGTTTCACCACTTAGAGAAAAAAATATCGAAAATTTATCTAGAATTCAAAGACTTAATCTTGAACTTCAAAGCTTAGATGAAGAGAATACAAGAACTCAAGATGAAATCGAAACTATTAAAAAATCAATTCAAACTCTTGATGAAGATATAACTAGAGAAAAAGGAATAATTATTGACGCCAATTCTAATGAAAAACGACTAAAAGAGGAAAAATCAGATTTAATAGAAATAGACTCTAAATACTTTGAAACAGAAAAACTTTCTAATGAAGAACTAGAGATAGCAAAAGACAAATTGAAAGATGAACAAAAAGCTGTTGATGATGTTGTAAATAGCTTTGCTGACCAAGCAATCAACATTAGCTTGGGCCCAATCAAAAATGTCCAAAATTCAATCCTGAGAGTTAAAGAATTAATTGATAGTAATGAAATCAATCAGGCAGTTACTTTGCTAGATAGATGTAACATGGAGCTTAATAATTTTTTGAGTGATTTAAAAGATGACAAGCCTAGAAATGAATTATTAAGTGTAAATGAAAAATCTCAAAATATAAAATTACTACAAGAAAAATATGCGGATGCTTATAGTAAAAATCAATCTATCAAAAATGAGTCTATAAAAAGAAATGAGAGAATTAAAACTATTGAGACTGAAATTGAAAGTTGGAAAAATTTATTATCAAATTCAGAAAAAATGGTTTCAGAACTTACTGAAAGAAAAAGTAAATTATCATCACAATTGAATGATTTAGAAAATCAACCAAGGGTACAAGCAGAGCGTAAAGGTCAAATTTCAGAAAATTTAAGAATCTCCGACAAGGAAAAAATTGATAACGAGATAATAATTGATGAAACTGACAAAAAAATTGAAACCCTAAGAAATGAATTAAATGAGATTCAAGAACAATCAATACAGATCAGAGAAAGAAAAGCTAGTTCTGGAGCAACTATTGATGGTCTTCAAAAAAGAAAAAGTGATTTATTAGACCGTATTAGTTCAGAGCTAAACCTTAATGAAGAGAATATTTTAGAGAATTCAAATTTAAACGGCGTTGATGAGCTTCCTAACGCAGTTGATCAAGAAGATGCCTTGGATAAAAAGAAACAAGAAAGAGAAAGATTTGGCTCTGTAAACTTAAAAGCAGACGAAGAAACTAGTAAATACGAGGAAGAGATTAAAAAGATGGAACAAGACCGTGCAGATTTAGTAACAGCTATTATGAAGTTAAAAGACAGTATTAATGAGTTAAATCAAAAAGGACGTGAAAGATTAATAGAGGCTTTTGAGAAAGTTAATCGAAAATTTAATGAAGTCTATACCAAACTTTTTAATGGTGGAAATGCTAAATTAGAATTGGTCGACTCTGATGATCCGTTGGAAGCAGGATTGGAAATGCTCGTTAGCCCTCCTGGAAAAAGATTACAATCTATTACTTTATTATCTGGAGGAGAACAGGCCCTTACAGCTCTATCATTGATCTTTGCGGTATTTTTAACTAATCCATCTCCAATTTGTGTCCTGGATGAAGTTGACGCTCCATTAGATGACGCGAACGTGACAAGATTTTGCAGTCTGCTGGAGGAATTAACTAAAATAACGAATACTAGATTTATTATTGTAACTCATCATGCTTTAACCATGTCCAAAATGAATAGATTATACGGGGTAACTATGCCTCAAAAAGGTATAAGTCAGTTAGTAGCGGTTGATTTACAAAAAGCAGAGAGTATGGTTGCCTAAACTCAACAATGCCAAAAGATCCGCTTAAAACTCGCCTAGAGATTGCAAAAAACAAGCTTTCTAAGAAAAATCTTTTTGATAAAAAAAGCAACCCCTCACCTATTGGAACAGCTTTTAAATTAAGCACTGAACTGGTTGCTGCAGTTGCTGTAGGGACAATTATTGGGTTTATTTTTGACAAGACCTTTGGTACTAAACCCTGGTTTATATTAATATTTTTTTTTGTGGGAGTAGTTGCCGGAATAACTAACGTAATTAGATCTGCAAAAAATATGCAAAAATAAGTACTTATGGCAGCAAACCCTATGTCTCAATTCGATGTTTATCGAATTGGACCTGAAATAAAAGTTGGAGCGTTTGATATATCATTTACAAACGCCAGTTTATTCATGATTATTAGTACAGTTTCGATTTTACTAGTGTTTAACTTGGGCTCAAAAAGAAATTCAGTATTACCAAATAAAATGCAATTACTTGCGGAACTTAGTTATACGTTTGTTGCAAAAATGATAAGCGATACAGCAGGATCTAAAGCAAAACCTTACTTTGCCTTTATATTTTCGTTATTCATGTTTGTTTTATTTTGCAACATGTTTGGTATGATCCCTTATACATTTACTGTAACTAGTCATATCATCGTTACATTTATTTTAGCAGCATTTATTTTTATTGGAGTGACTGTCATTGGCTTTATTAAGCACGGATTTGGTTACCTAAAATTATTTGTCCCTAGTGGGGTACCAGCTGTACTACTTCCCCTAATAGTAGTAATAGAAATTATATCTTACTTAAGTAGACCAATTAGTTTATCAGTTCGATTATTTGCGAACATGATGGCTGGTCACACAATGATGAAAGTTTTCGGGGGCTTTGTGATAAGTCTCGGATTAGTTGGTGGATGGCTTCCACTGAGTTTTTCGGTTGCATTAACAGGTTTAGAGATCTTAGTTGCTTTTCTTCAAGCTTATGTTTTTGCAATCTTAACCTGCATCTATTTAAATGATGCATTAAATTTACACCATTAATTAACCAAGGAGGAAATAATGGAATTAGAAGCAGCAAAAATGATCGGAGCTGGTTTAGCAGCAATTGCTTTAGCAGGTGCTGGCGTAGGTATCGGAATAATTTTTGGAAATTATTTGTCTGGAGCGATGAGAAATCCATCTGCAGCACAAAAACAGTTTCCTAATTTGCTTTTAGGTTTCGCTCTTGCGGAAGCTACAGGATTATTTGGATTAGTAGTTGCATTAATCATTTTATTTGCGTTTTAAATTAATGATTAAAAAAATATTTTTTCAGTCGATATTTTTTAGCTTCTTATTTTTTAAAGAAGCTTTTGCAGCTGAAAGCGGAGGTATGCCTCAATTAAATCCTGAGTTTTGGATTTCTCAAATTTTTTGGTTAGTACTTACTTTTGGAATTATGTATGTTGTTTTATCAAAATTCATACTACCAAAAATTAGTAATAATTTAGAGTCTAGGAAATCTCAAATTTTAGAAAACATTGAGGCCGCAGAAAAACAAAGAGAAGATAGCGAGGCTAAGCTAAAAGAATATGATGAAATTATATTAAAAAGCAAAATGGAAGCTAAAAATATATTCAATCAAACAAGAGAAAAGACGTTAAAAGATATAGGGGCAAAAAAAGAAGTTTTGGATCAGCAAATTGATGATGAGATCAATAAAGCTGAAAAAGAAATAGAAGTTCTAAGAGTTAGCGCCCCTGATAAAATAAACAAAATAGCAATTGAGACTTCCTCAGAACTGTTAGAAAAACTTATTGGTTCTGGAGTTAACAGCAGCAGTATATCTGCAATTGTTGATGACCTATCAAGAAGAAATGGGGATAAATATTATGGCAATTGATGCAACATTTTGGGTAGCAGTATCATTTGTAATATTTTTTGGTGCTTTAATTTATTTAAAAATTCCTCAAAAAATTTCTCAAATATTAGATAAAATGATTTCTGATATTAAAAACGAAATCGATGAAAGTGAAAAATTAAGAACTGAAGCAAAAAATTTGTTAAATAATGCACAAAAAAAGTTAGATACAGCTCAAACTGTTAGCAATGAAATTTTAGATGAAGCAAAAAAAGACTCGGATAAATTGGTGATAGAGTTGAACGATAAATTCCACAAATCTTCTGAGATCAAAAAAAACCTTGCTGAAAATAAAATAAGTCAAATGAAAGAGGCAGCTATTAAAGAGATTAAAGATGCTTCAATTAAAATAGCAGTCGACTCTGTTAAAAAAATTATATCTACATCAGTAGATAAATCAAAACTCGATGCTGTATTTCAAAAAAATTTAGATGAGACTAAAGAGCAGCTAAAAAAAATTAGCTCATAATAAACTTACAATTTCCCAAAAAAACTATAAATTATTGATATGAATTCTATAGTGATTGGATCTGGATTTGGCGGCATTGCTGCAGCTTTGCGCCTGAAGGCAAAAGGACATGAGGTTAAATTAATTGAAAAACATCCTGACCTAGGGGGGAGAGCCAGGGTATTTAAAAAAAATGGTTTTACATTTGATGGTGGGCCAACAGTTATTACAGCGCCATACTTGATTAATGAGTTATTTGAATTGTTTAAAAAAGATCCTAAACATTACATTGAATTATCTCCACTTAAAATTTGGTATCAATTTATTTTTGAAGATAAAACTAAATTTAATTATTCTGGTGATGAGGCCAGTATGATTAAACAAATAAAAAATATAAATAAAGATGATGTTAAAGGGTATCAAAAACTAGTAGCCTTTACCAAAAAGATATTTGATAAAGGTTTTACAGAATTGGCAGATGTCCCTTTCGATAAACCTTTTATAATGATGCAGCAACTTCCTGCACTGTTGAAACTTAAAAGTTATAAATCAGTTTACTCATTAGTATCCACATTCATAAAAAATGAGAAATTAAGAAGAATGCTCAGTATGCATCCACTCTTGGTCGGAGGGAATCCATTTACCACAACCTCAATTTATGGGTTAATACTCTACTTGGAGAAAAAATGGGGAATACATTATTCTATGGGGGGTACAGGAAATATTATCAAAGGACTTGAGAAACTCATGCAAGAGGAAGGAATTGATATAATCAAAAATAGTGAGGTAACAGAGATCGTTTCAAAAAGTAATAAAATTACCGGGGTCAAATTAAATGACAAAGATATAATTGAGGCTGAAAACGTTATTTGTAACGCAGATCCCCCTGCTTTTTACGAAAAAATGCAAAAAATGAATGGCCAAGGTTCTTTTATTTTTAATTGGAAAAAGAAAAGAATGGAATATTCAATGGGTCTTTTCGTGTACTATTTTGGAACAAAAAAGGTTTATGAAGATGTTGAGCATCATACAATTAAGTTTGGAAATAAATACAAAGAACATCTAGAAGATATTTTTAATAATAAGAAATTAAATAACGATATTAGCTATTATCTCCACAGACCCTCTGCAACTGATAAATCAATGGCACCAGAGGGAAATGACTGTTTTTATGTTCTAGTACCAGTTCCAAATAATCAATCTAAAATCGATTGGCAAACTGAAGGTGAAAACATGAAAAATTTAGTAATTGATAAAATGGAAAAAGATTTAATGCCAAATCTTAGAGAAAATATTGTGGCTGACTTTTATTTAACGCCAGATTATTTCGAAAAAGAGTTAAACACAAAATTTGGATCTGGATTTTCAATTCAGCCTAAATTCACTCAATCTGCATATTTTAGATTTCACAATAAATCTGAAATTTATGACGGACTTTATTTTGTTGGAGCTGGAACACACCCAGGAGCTGGGGTACCCGGGGTTTTATCCTCAGCAAAAGTCTTGGATAAACTTCTCTAATGTCTGCTAAAAATTATCTAGCAAAATATGCAAAATCTTTTAACTGGGCTGGTTTTTTTTTACCAAAAAATACTTACAAAAAATGTTCAGCTCTTTACGATTTTTGTAGAGTAGCTGATAATATTGCAGATGATGAAAATACTATTACAGTTAAAAAAGAGAAATTTGAAAGATTTAAAGATAATTTTGAAAATAAAAATTTCAACGATCCAATAATTAAAAATATTTGGGATTTAATTTCTGAATATAATATTTCAATTAGAATTATTCATGATTTATTTGACGGTATCAACTCAGATATCAAAGAACAAGTAAAGTTAACTACAGAAAAAGAATTATTAATTTATTCTTATCGAGTAGCAGGTACCGTAGGACTAATGATGGCCAAAATACTAAAGGTAAATAAAAAAAATTCTTTAAAATCTGCAATTGATCTTGGTATCGCTATGCAATTAACAAATATTTCAAGAGATGTAATTGAAGATTTTAATAATAACAGGATCTACATTGATCAGAATTTTGAAAATATAAAATCTACAATTGAATTATCAGAAAAATTTTATGAAAATTCTTTTAACTCAATTAAAGAAATACCCTTAAGTTTTAGATTTTCTATTTTAGTTGCAAGAAGAGTTTATAGAAAAATTGGTTACAAAATTTTAAATAAAAAAAACTTTGAAAATTATAAAAAATCAGGAAAAATTTATGTCAATAATGTAGAAAAAATAGTTGAGACATTACTTGCAATAATTGATTTACTTAAACTTGTATTAACCAATAAAAATGATGATAATATTGATCATGACCATTATTTAATTAATGAAGAAATTAAATTAGATGAGAGAATTTGACTATGTAATTATTGGAGGTGGTTGCGCTGGGTTATCTTTGGCATATGAATTAGAAATTCATGAAAAATTCAAAAATAAAACATTAGCAATTATTGAACCTAGACACGATTATAATAGAGATAAAACCTGGTCTTTTTGGAAAGTTGCAGCTCATAATTTTGAAGATTGTGTAAAGCACAGCTGGAGTAATTTTTCTATCAATATAACTAATCAAACTAAATACATAGAATGTGATAACTTTCCTTATCAATCTATTGATAGTGGCCTATTTTACCAAAAGATAATCAACACCTTAAAAAAAAATACTAATATTCATTTTTTTAAGAATATAAATGAAATCAGTACTGAAAATTCATTTGTGTTCAACAGTGTCTGTGACGTTTCTGATAGTAAAAATGACTTATGGCAACATTTTTCAGGTATTGAGATTGAAACAAGTAAAGATGTTTTTGATGATAAAATATTTAACTTAATGGATTTTGATTGTGATCAAAGAGATAGTGTACACTTTTTTTATACCTTGCCCTTTTCAAAAAAAAAGGCACTTGTAGAGACAACTTGGGTCTCCAATCTAAATCATCCATCAAACCAAGATTATTCAACTCAGCTAGAAGATTATATTAAAAATAAATTAAAAATAAAAAATTATGAGATTAAATTTCAAGAAACTGGTGCAATCCCACTATTCCATCCCAAAAATATAAAAAAAATGAATCAAATGGAAATTGGTACTGCAGGAGGTATGACTAGATTAAGTACCGGATATACCTTTATAAATATTCAAGACCAAAGCAAATATATTAGAGAAAATTTTGAAAATATCGAAAAAGTAGATAATTTTACTATAAATTCAAAATATAAGTTCTTAGATAATATATTTTTAAAAGTATTAAAAAAAAATTCAGGCAAAATGCCAGAGATATTCTTTAAAATGTTTAATTGTTCTCCAAGCACAGTTATCAATTTTTTATCAAATAAAAGTAATATCTATGAGGACTTCTCTATTATTTTAAAGATGCCAAAACTGGTTTTTTTGAGAGAATTGTTCTGAAATGAACTCTCAAATAAAAAAAATAAATCTAAATCACTCTTTTATATTTTTTTTATTTTGTAATGTATTTTCAGTAGTAGTATTTAAATTTACAAATTTAAATATATCAACCTTATTTTGTTTGCTACTTATATTAACCATAGGAGTTTCTCACGGTGCCTTAGATCATTTAAAGGGTAAAAAACTTCTTACAATTTTAAATATTAAAAAATTTTATATTTTTTATTTAATTTATATATTAATGGCTCTCTCAGTGATATTGATATGGACAATTGTGCCAGCTATTACTTTAATAGTTTTTTTGGGTGTTGCCTCGTTTCATTTTGGTAAAGAAGATACGCAATTTTTAATAAACAAAAGTTCAAACTTAATTTCAATACTTTATTTTTTTAGAGGCTTATTGATTATTATTACGCCTTTGTACTTCAATTTTGATGAGACAGTGACAATATTTAAAATGTTACTAATCGATAGTGAGCAATTTTACTCAAGTTTAGGTTTTATTGAAAAGTATAAAATAATTGAAATAGCTATTGGTTTAAGTGCGCTATCAAGTATCGTTTTATTTTTAAGCGAATTTAACATTAAAAAATTTGCAATTTTTTTAGATTTTTTCTCAATTATAATTTTGAATTATTATTTGTCACCTCTAGTTGCATTTACTATTTACTTTTGTTTTTTACATTCTATTAGGCATACTATTTCACTTGCTATGGAAATGGATAATTCCAATCTAAAAAATGGTTTGAAATTATTTGCTCAAAAAGCTTTTCCATTAACAGTTTTAACTGCCATTTTCTCTGTGCTGGGTCTTTATTTCCTTAATAATGTCTATGAATTAAATAGTGCAATATTAAAAATAATTTTTATAGGTTTGGCGTCTTTAACCTTTCCTCATATATTGCTGGAATATTTTTTAGAAAAAAATGAAAAATAAAGAATTAAAAATCTTGTTGTCTGCACCACGTGGTTTTTGTGCAGGTGTTGAAAGGGCAATTGAAATTGTTGAAAAATCAATTCACAAATTTGGTGCTCCAGTTTACGTTCGACATGAAATTGTACATAACAAACACGTTGTTGACGATCTAAAAAATAAAGGAGCTATATTTGTTGAAGAACTTGAGGAAATAAAAGACAAATCAAGACCCGTTATTTTTTCTGCTCACGGTGTACCAAAGAAAATACCAGAAGATGCAAAAAACTATAAAATGACTTATGTTGATGCAACATGTCCTTTGGTTTCAAAAGTACATAGAGAAGCAGAAAATCTTAATAAAGCTGGATATCAAATTATTTTAATTGGACACGAAAACCATCCGGAAGTAATTGGAACTATGGGACAACTCCCAGATGGTGCGGTTAGACTAGTACAGAATGAAGATGAGGCTCAAAATTACCATGCTGAAAAAAATGATAAAATTGCTTATATAACTCAGACAACATTATCGGTAGATGACACCAAGGAAATAATAAAAATCCTAAAAAATAAATATCCATCAATGAAAGAACCAATGAAGGAAGATATTTGTTATGCCACCACCAATAGGCAGGCTGCGGTTAAGAATATAGCAAAACAATGTGATATGTTTTTTGTAATTGGAAGTAGAAATTCTTCAAACTCAGTAAGACTGGTGGAAGTTGCAAAAAAATCTGGATGTGAAAATGCACACTTAATTCATTCGGAAAGTGAAATTCCATATAATGAAATAGAAAAATTTAATACTATAGGTATTTCATCAGGTGCGTCAGCTCCAGAAGTTTTAGTTGAAAATTTTATAAATGCTTTGAAAAATAAATTCACTATTAAAATAAATGAAGTTGAAATAATAAAAGAAAACGTAGTTTTTAAAGTTCCTAATAAATTAAATTAAATGGCCGTTTATACAAAAATTGATAAAAGTGACATTAAACTAATAAATACTAAGTTTAAAATTGAAAAAATTATTAGCTTTCAAGGGATTAAGCAAGGGATTGAAAATACTAATTATTTATTAAAATCAAAAGATAAAAAATTTATCTTAACAATTTTTGAAAAAAGGGTTTCAAACAAAGAAGTCCCTTTTTTTATGAAACTAATGGATAAATTAAATAGTTCTAAAATAAATTGTCCTAAACCTTTAAGAACTAAAAGTGATAGTTATCTAATAAAATTAAAAAAAAAGACTGCCTGTATCGTATCTTTTTTAGAGGGAAAAGATAAAAAAAAACTTAATATCAAGGATTGTTACGCTGTTGGCAAAATCACTGCACAAATGCATTTGGTTACTGAAAAACTAAAACTTTATCGAAAAAATTCAATGGGTATTAAAAATCTTAACTCTTTATTAAAAAGTATTAAGTTTAAAGATAATAAATTCTCAAAAATAGATCTTTTTTTGAAAAATAATTTAAAGGATATTAATAAATATTGGCCAAAAAAGTTACCAAATGGAATTATTCATGGAGATCTATTTATTGATAATATCTTTTTTAAAAAAAATAAACTCTCAGGGATTATAGATTTTTACTTTGCTGGAAACGATTATTTTATTTATGAAATTGCAATTTGTATTAATGCTCTATGTTTTGACCAAAAGGGTAAAAAATTTTCAATGAATAAACAAAAAATTAAAAGTTTAATTAAAGGTTATGAGAGTATTAAGAAAATTTCCTCTAGAGAAAAA
This sequence comes from uncultured Pelagibacteraceae bacterium, assembly GCA_902594635.1. GTDB lineage: Bacteria > Pseudomonadota > Alphaproteobacteria > Pelagibacterales > Pelagibacteraceae > Pelagibacter. Next base: position 392,807 of record CACJMX010000001.1, on the reverse strand, counting down.
AATGCTATTAATGTCCTATGTAGAGGGGCAGCTTTGCGTTACTTATTAACTAGACTTTATGATTATTCTAACACTCCTAAAACAGCTTTAATAAAGATAAAAAATCCTAACGAGTATTATCAAAAACTACTTACTCATAATAGTTTAGATTCTTATAAAGATTATTTACCCAGATGATAAAAATTTATACAGATGGTTCCTGCCTGTCGAATCCAGGAAATGGTGGATGGGCTGCAATAATCAATATGAATGGAGAAATTAAAAAAATTAGTGGAAATGAAAAAAATACGACAAATAACAGAATGGAACTTGTGGCTCCAATTAATGCCTTGAAAAATATAAACTCAAAAGATCCAATAGAGATATTTACAGATTCAAAATATGTAAAAAGTGGAATTACTGAGTGGATTAATACTTGGGTATTAAATAACTGGAAAACATCAAAAAAAGAGAATGTTAAAAACAAAGATTTATGGCTTGAATTATATAAATTAAACCAAACCTTAAACATTAAATGGAATTGGGTTAAAGCACATGCCGGAGATCCTCTAAATGAAGAAGTGGATATGATGGCTAAAAAAGCAGCTAATTTAAATTGAATCTAAAAAATTCTCTGCAGCTGACATCTCACAGGTCGCTGTATCTTCTTCAGCTTTTATCTTAGTTGCGATATTATTTTCAACCAGCATAGTATATCTTGCTGATCGCGTTCCTTGACCTCTGTCAAATCTGTCAATATCTGCGCCTATTGATTTAGTAAATTCACAGTATGGATCTGCTGCCATAAAAATCTTGTCCTCTACCTTTTGGCTGTCACCCCAAGCTTTCATTACATTAGGATCATTTACTGAAACACAAATAATTTTTGTAATCCCTTTTTGTTTAGCAATTTCAAAATTGTTAACATAACCTGGCAAATGTTTAGCGGAACAAACTTTAGTAAAAGCCCCGGGAACCCCTATAACTATAGTTTTATTGTTGTCAAATAACTCCGAAGTAGATATTTTTTTTGGTGAACCAGTTTCGTCTAAATGGTAAAATTCTGAATTTGGAATTTTATCCCCCTCTTTAATTTTCATTTAATTTTTCCTAAAATATATTGTTTAATTTCCTTGAGATTATTTTCAATTATACCATAATTTTCTTTCTCATCCAAAATAAACTTTAATTCATCTGGTAAATCAGATTTTAAGTTTATAGCTTTTAAAATTGCATCTGGAAATTTACATGGGTGTGCAGTTGCAAGAACAATATTGTTTCCTTTTAAATCATGCTTGTCAAAAGCTCCATATCCTATAGCTGTATGTGGATCTAAAACCATATTAAATTTTTCATAGATATTTTTTATCACATCAAGCGTTTCCTGCTCACTTATTCTTGCAGATAAAAAATCTTGATTAATTTTTTTTAATTTCTCAAAATCAATTGTATATTTGCCATTCTGTTTGATATTTTTCATATCATCTAAAGTTTGCGAACTATCATGATTATTTAAATCATAAATTAATCTCTCAAAATTACTTGCAATTTGAATGTCCATACTTGGAGAAATTGTTTCAGAGACATGTTCGGCTTCATATTTGCCTTTAGATATAGCTCTATGTAAAATATCGTTTTGATTTGTAGCTACTATTAATTTATTAATTGGAAGACCCAACTTCTTCGCCAAATAACCTGCATATACATCTCCAAAATTTCCAGTTGGTACTGAAAAATTTATTGGCTGATTGTCATCCTCGGCTAAAAAATAACAATAAAAATAATATACACTTTGCGCAATAATTCGTGCCCAATTAATTGAATTAACACCAGACATGTTTATCTGATTAGAAAATTCTTTATCTGAAAACATGGATTTAACTAAATTTTGACAATCATCGAAATTACCTTTTATAGCAATATTAAATACATTCTTATCTTTTCCAGTTGTCATTAATTTTCTTTGAACAGGTGAAATACGGTTATGAGGATGAAGAACAAATATATTTAAGTTTTTTTTCCCTTTAATTGCATCAATGGCAGCTGCACCAGTATCTCCTGATGTGGCAACTACAATATTAATCTTTTCATTTTCATTATTTAAATAAAATTCATAAAAATTACCCAGGAGTTGCATTGCAACGTCTTTAAAAGCTAAGGTTGGACCATGAAATAATTCAAGCACAGAACGATCACCCACTTTAATAAGATCAATAACATTATCTTTTCTGAAAACTGAGTAGGATTTTTCTATTATTTTACCTAATACATCCTCCGAAGTAAAATTACCGATAAATGGATAAATAATTTTTTTTGCTAAATCTGAATAGCTAAGTTTTTTAAAATCGTTAATTTCAGACTCTGAATATTTGTGTAAAGTCTCTGGTATGAAAAGACCACCATCATCAGCAAGACCTTTAAGAAAAACATCTTTAAATTCAAAGTTTTTCGATTTGTCTCTTGTGCTTATATACTTCATCTAATAATTTTTTTTTCTAAAATATAGATATATTAAAAGAATTGAAATCGCCATTGAAAACCAAGTAATTGCATACTTTTTATGGTTGTTTGAAATTTTTGCAGTGATCACTCTTGGCTTTGGTATTTTATAGTTTCCATTTAAATAAATAATATAATTAGAAAATTTTCTTCCAGTCAGATTAAAAATGTCATCTCTATCAAGGGTGAACCAATAATTTTTTTTAATTTCATTTTGAGGCTTAAACATACTTGACTTGGTTTGTAACATTAAAGTTCCAAGTATTTCATTTTGATTGATTTGATTGATTTCTGGTTGATCTTTTTTATCAAAAGGTATCCAGCCTCTGTTAATTAAAAAGTTTTCATTTTCAATCAATATTGGGTTCACTACTTCAAACCCAGGTTTTCCTTTTTCATTCAAATGATATAAATAAATTTGATTATCAAAATCAATTTGACCAGACGTTTTTATTCTTAAATAGTTTTTTTTATTGGTTTGAGTTAATTCTATAGGATCATTTTTTAGAGAATTTTCAATTTGATTTATTAAATCTAACTTCCAATTTAGTCTATAAATTTGCCAAAAACCTAATGAGAAAAGAACAAGAATTATAAACCAAACAAATACTGAAAATAAAAATTTATTCTTCAAGAGTTGTAAATTAACTTCCCCAAATATAAATTGCAGCAAATAAGAATAACCAAACTACATCAACAAAATGCCAGTACCAAGCTGCTGCTTCAAATCCAAAATGATGGTCTTTAGTAAAGTGACCTAATTTTCCTCGCCATAAACAAACAGCTAAAAATATTGTTCCAACTATTACGTGAAATCCGTGGAAACCTGTAGCCATGTAAAAAACTGCTCCATAAATATGACCTGAATAATCAAAAGTAGCATGGTGATATTCGTATGCTTGTAGCAATGTAAAAAAGAAACCAAGAACAACTGTCGCTGTTAATCCTTGAATAAATCCTTTTCTATCACCCTCTAACAATGAATGATGGGACCAAGTAACTGTAGTTCCAGATAATAACAGCACTAAAGTGTTAATTAGAGGAATATCCCATGGATCGAAAGTTTCAATATCTTTTGGAGGCCAAACATTTCCAACAAACTCGTTTGGGAATAAACTTGCATCAAAATATGCCCAGAACCAAGCTACAAAGAACATCACTTCTGATGCAATAAACAGTGTCATTCCGTATCGATGGTGAATTTGCACAACAGGAGTATGATGACCTTGATGTTCTGCTTCAATCACAACATCTCTGAACCACATATAGGCTCCATAAACAACTAGCGCTAACCCAAGATACATTCCCCACGAAACATCGTTGTGCATGTAAAAAATTGTTCCTATTGCTAATACTAAGCATGAGAAAGATACATAGATAGGCCAAGGACTTGGGTCTACTAGGTGATAATCGTGTTTTTTTTCAGCTGACATTTTTCGTGATTATGATTGTTTATAGTAATCTGTCGAGAAAAAAGTATACGACATAGTTACGTCCTGTAAATTTTTTACGGTTGGATCATTTACAAGTTCTGGATCTAAATAAAAAGTCATAACATAAGTTGCTTTTTCTCCAGCTTTCAGCTCCTGCTTTTCAAAACAAAAACAACCTAATTTACTATAGTATTTTCCAAAACTTGCAGGTGAAACATTAAAACTAGCAACACCATAAGTAGTATCATCTCCGTAATTTTCTACTTCAAACTCTATTTTGTTAACTTGACCAACTTTAACGTCTATTACATTAGATTTAGCCTTAAAGTCCCACGTAAGATTATTTACATTGGTATCAAATCTAACACTTACAACTTTATCTAAAACCATTTTTGGTGGTTCTCTAGAAACTTGTGTTGTACCACCAAAACCTGTTACTCTGCAAAATAAATCGTAAAGTGGTACTGCAGCAAAAGATAAACCGAGCATCAAACAAAATATTCCTGCAAGTAGTATTGGTGTTAATGTTTTTTTTCTAATCATATCTGTCTGTCAAAAACTCCAACGTTATATAAAGTAAACAGAAACAAGAAAACCATAAAACCTAAAATTGCTATAGCTGTTAAAATATTCTTTTTTTTTGTTTTTTTATCAGGTGTCATCATAAAATTTTATCAATCAAAAAAAGAACAAATATTAAAAATAAATATAAAATTGAATATCCAAAAATAGTTTTTGCTTTTTTCGGATCAAATTTGTTTTTCTTAAATTTGTAAAGTTCAAAACATAGATAGTTATAGTAAAGTGTTAAAATTAAAGAAGGTACTAAAAAAACTAAACTAACAAAGCCGATAGCGTAAGGCAAGATAATGACTGGTAACATCAGCATTGAATAAATAAATATATTTAATTTTGTGCTTTCTATTCCGTTGGTTAAAGGAAGCATTGGAATTTTTGCTCTTTTGTAATCATCAGATTTGTATAAGCTTAAAGCCCAGAAATGGGATGGGGTCCAAAAAAAAATTATTAGGAAAAATGTTATCGGCTCTAATGAAAGTGAATTAGTGGCAATGGTCCAACCAATTACTGGTGGCAAAGCGCCGGCAGCACCTCCAATTACTATATTTTGTGGAGTTTTTCTCTTCAGCCAAATTGTATAGACGAAAACATAGAACAAGATTGTAGACAACAATAAGCCAGCAGATATTCTGTTAGCAAAATAGTCTAATGCTATTACAGAAAATATTGATAACGTAATACCAAATACTAATGCCTGATTTTTATTTACTTTTCCGGTTGGTATTGGCCTCAAACAAGTCCTAGACATAAGTGCATCTAAATCAGATTCGTACCACATATTAAGTGCACCTGCTGCTCCTGCACCTATTGAAACTAAAATAATACCAATGATTGCGTCCTTAGTTGGAATAATATTTGGTGCCATCAATAAGCCTACAGCACAAGTAAAAATAACTAATGACATCACTCTTGGCTTCATTAGTTTAAATAATTCAGATAAATTAAATACGTCTTCCTGACTTAAATTTCTGTTTTTTAATTTAGACTTGATCATTAGTTTTGTGTTTAAAAAATCTAAATTAATACTTAACTCGTAGATTTTTCAATACTTTCATCGTCTTCAAATTTCGGTAACTCCTCAAAGGTATGGAAATTTGGTGGTGATGGCACAGTCCATTCTAAAGTTGTGGCTCCCTCACCCCAAGGGTTTTGGGCTGCTGCTTTTTTCTTTGAAAATGCGTAAATTAGGTTTGCGAAAAATACAACTAAACCTAAAACTGAAATATATGATCCTATTGATGAAATGTAATTCCATCCTGCAAAAGCATCTGGATAATCAGCATATCTTCTTGGCATACCAGCAAGGCCTAAAAAATGCTGAGGGAAAAATACTAAATTAACACCAATAAAAGTTAACCAAAAATGTAGTTGTCCCATCCACTCTGAATATTCATATCCTGACATCTTTCCAAACCAATAATAAAATCCTGCAAAGATTGCAAAAACTGCTCCTAAAGATAAAACATAGTGAAAGTGCGCAACAACATAATAAGTGTCATGCATTGCCGTATCTACACCTGCGTTAGCTAGCACAACGCCTGTAACTCCACCTACTGTAAATAAAAATATAAAACCTAATGCCCAAACCATTGGAGTTTTAAATGATATAGAGCCTCCCCACATCGTTGCTATCCACGAAAATATTTTAATCCCAGTTGGAACTGCAATAATCATTGTGGCGGCTAAAAAATATGCTTTTGTATCTGTGCTTAAGCCAACTGTATACATATGATGAGCCCATACAACAAAACCTACAATTCCGATTGCAACCATAGCATAAGCCATTCCCAAATACCCAAATACAGGTTTTTTAGAAAATGTTGAAACAATATGACTGATCATTCCAAAGCCAGGTAAAATTAAAATATAAACTTCAGGGTGTCCAAAAAACCAAAATAAATGTTGGAATAAAACTGGGTCTCCTCCAGTTTGAGCATCAAAAAAAGCTGTTCCAAAATTTCTATCAGTTAAAAGCATTGTAATTGCTCCTGCTAAAACTGGTAAAGATAACAATAATAAAAACGCTGTAACTAGAATTGACCAAGCAAATAAAGGCATTTTATGTAAAGTCATGCCTGGAGTTCGCATATTTAAAATCGTTGTAATAAAGTTTACCGCTCCTAAAATTGATGAAGCACCTGCTAAGTGTAAACTTAAAATAGCAAAATCCATTGCAGGACCAGGTTGTCCAGCTGAAGATGATAAAGGAGGATAAATAGTCCATCCACCTCCGACTCCTGTTTGACCTGGAGGCCCTTCCATGAAGATAGACATAATTAACAAAATAAATGATGTGGGTAGTAACCAAAATGAAATATTATTCATTCTTGGAAACGCCATATCTGGGGCTCCAATCATAATTGGAACAAACCAATTACCAAAACCGCCGATCATTGCTGGCATAACCATAAAGAAAATCATGATCAATCCATGACCAGTTACTAAAACATTATATAAATGATAATTACCACCTAAGATACCATCTCCCGGATGCATCAACTCCATTCTCATTAAAACTGAAAAAGCTGTCCCGATTACACCTGCAATAATTGCAAAAATTAAATACATTGTTCCAATATCTTTGTGATTGGTTGAATAAGCCCAACGCTTCCAACCAGTTGGAGTGTGATCGTCGTGTGATGCAGTCTGTGTATACATAATTATTTACTCGCTAGTCTTTTAAATTGATCCTCTTCAATTACTTCTTTTGCAAATTTTACTTTAGCATCCATAAGCCACTCATTATATTCTTCTTCAGAAACAACTCTGACTGTTATTGGCATGAACGCATGTTTAATTCCACAAAGTTCAGAACATTGACCATAATAAGTTCCAACTTTTTCAGCTTTAAACCAAGTTTCATTAATTCTACCAGGCACAGCATCTCTTTTAACTCCGAATGATGGTAATGCCCACGCGTGCAATACATCGTTTGCAGTAATTAATACTTTAACTACTTTATCTACTGGTACTACAAGCTCATTATCTACGGCTAATAATCTTGGTTGATTTTCTTTTAGATCTTTATCTTCAATCATGTAAGAATCAAAAATTATATTTTCATCTGGATATTCATAACCCCAGTACCACTGATACCCAACTGCCTTCACTGTAACCTCTGCTTTTGGAATGGTGTCTTGTTTGTATAAAATTTTAAATGAAGGCACTGCCATCACAATTAAAATTAAGCACGGAATTAATGTCCATAAAACTTCAACAGCAACATTGTGTGTTCTCTTGGAAGGAACTGGATTTGCTGATGCTCTAAATCTTATACATGCATAAATCATTAAAAATAAAACAAATACGCTTATTGCAATTATAATTGGTAAAAGAAGATTATCATGAAAGTTAACAATATCTCTCATAGACTCGGATGCTGCGTTTTGAAAACCTAATTGCCAATCTTTCGGCTGATCAGCTGGCACAGTTGAGGTTACAAAAAGAGATGAGATTATTAGTAAAAATTTTTTCATTTTTAATCACTATATAGATTGTCTTTAAAAAAATTACACTTTAGTTTTCGCGACAAAATATCAATTAATAGCGTAATTTATGATCGATATGGCAGAAATAACTGCAGTTTCAGATCTAAGGATATTTTCATTAATTTTTATGGCTTGAACACCTTTGTAAGAGAGAATCTCTTCTCTTTCAAGCTCAGTAAAGTCTCCTTCTGGACCTACCACGATGCAAGTTGGTTTACTACTGAATTTTTTTAGATCTAACTTATTGTTACTTGAATTAAGATCTGTTAAAATCAAATTCACATCATTCTTATTTAAAAAACTATTAAGATTTTGTGGTTGATCAATTTTTGGAATTTGAATTCTATTAGATTGTTCAGCTGCTTCTATTATAACTTTTTCTAATCTTTCTTTGTTTATTTTTCTAACCATTGTTCGGTCAAATATAATAGGTAAGAATTTTGTAATTCCTAATTCAGTTGCTTTTTGAATCATAAAATTAAAGTAATTAGATTTAATAGGAGAAAAAGCTAACCAAAGTTCTTTAGAGTTTTCTACTTTTCTTAATTGTTTGGTAATTTTAAATTCAACTAAGTTTTTTGAAATAGCTAAAATTTTTGCCTGCCATTCTCCACTATTATTAAATAAAGAAAAAACTTCGTTCTCTTTAATTCTCATAACTTTTGAAACATAATGAGATTGTGACTTATCCAGCTTATCTGACAAATTAATAGATAAACTTTTTGGAAAAAATAATCTAATGTTACTCATATTAATAAATTAGTTTATGAAAAATATTAAAGCAATAATTTTTGATGCATACGGTACTCTGTTTGATGTCAATTCGGCTGCAGAAAAATGTAAAGATAAAATTGGTGATAAATGGGAAGGCTTTGCAAACTTTTGGCGAACAACACAGCTAGAATATACTTGGCTTAGAAGTTTAATGAAAAGGCACAAAGATTTTTGGCAAATTACGGAAGATAGTTTGGATAAATCTATGAAAACTTACAAAATAGATCCTACGATGAAAAATGAACTATTGAATCTTTATAAATCTCTTTCTCCATATGAAGAAGTGGATGAAGTTTTAATAAAACTTAAAGAAAAAAATTTTAAACTGGCTATTCTCTCAAACGGAACTCCCTCTCTTTTAAACGAATTAGTTAAAAGTAATAATTTAGAAAATGTGTTTGATGATCTTTTTTCAATAGAACAAGTTGGAATTTATAAACCAGACTCTAAAGTTTATGATATGCCTATAAATAAATATCAAATTGAAAAAAATGAAGTTTATTTTCTGAGTTCAAACACATGGGATGTATCAGGTGGAGGGAATTATGGATATAATTCTATTTGGGTAAATAGAAATAACAATATTTTTGATAAACTTGACTATTCACCTAAACATCAAATTAAACAACTTGGAGAGTTACTTGATATATTCTAATAAATTCTTATATCGTTGAAATGAAAAACATTGAAATCAGTAAAATTATTGACCCTATCCCTGCATCTGATGGCGCGGGAGTAAAATTAAAAAGAAGTATTGGTGTAGAACCAAATTATTTTGATCCATTTTTGATGTTAGATGAGTTTGGATCAGAGAATAGTGAGGATTACATTGCAGGTTTTCCACCCCATCCACATCGAGGAATTGAAACAGTAACCTACATGTTAGCTGGAGATTTTGAGCATAAAGATAGCACCGGGGGTGAAGGAAGAATGACTGCAGGAGATGTTCAGTGGATGAAAACAGGAAGTGGAATAATTCATTCCGAGATGCCCGCGATGAAAGAAGGTAAACTTCATGGATTTCAATTATGGATAAATATGCCTGCAAAATTAAAAATGAGTAAGCCTGAATATATTTACATAGATGCAGAGAAAATGAGTGTTCATAAAGATAAAGAGAAAAAGGTTAAAGTTATAGCTGGAAATTTTGAAAATGCTGAAGGCCCTATTAAAGGTCATAATGTTGAGCCAATCTATTTTGATATTGAGTTGACCAAAGATAAATTGTTTAGCTATAAATTACCTTCAACTCATAACACTTTCATTTATCTAATAAATGGTGAAATTGAAATTGGAAAAAATAAACATGATAATGTTAAAGATAGTACTTTAATACTCTTAACTCGAGGTGAAGATTTAACGGTGCATGCTAAATCAAATGCTAAGTTCTTGGTGATTTCTGGAAAGCCTATTAATGAGGAAATAGCAAGAGGTGGTCCTTTTGTAATGAATACTAAAGCAGAAATCTTGCAAGCAGTTCAGGATTATCATAATGGTACATTTGTAAAATAAATTATGAAAGCTGTAAAAATAGAAAAATTTGGAAGTCCTGATGTATTGAAAGTTGAAGATGTTGAAATTGGGAAACCTCAATCTAATGAAGTTTTAATTAAAAACTTATCTATTGGAATAAATTATATAGATACTTATCACCGAACTGGGCTCTATCCTATTCCACTTCCAAGCGGAATTGGGCTTGAAGCCTGCGGTGTAATCGAAGAAGTAGGTCCTGAGGTTAAATTATTTAAAGTAGGAGATAGAGTCTCCCATGCATCTATGCCTATTGGTGCATATTCAGAAAAACATATTATGCCAGAGAATAAACTTGTGCCAGTTCCAGATGGAGTTTCAGACGAGGTTGCGTCATGTGTTACTTTAAAAGGTATTACAGCAGAGTATTTATTGCACAGAGCATATCCTTTAAAGAAAGGAGACAAAGTTCTTTACCATGCAGCAGCTGGAGCGCTAGGACAAATACTGTGTCCTTGGGCCAATTCTATTGGTGCAGAAATTATTGGTACTGTTGGGTCTAAAGAAAAAGAGGAAATTGCAAAGAAAAACGGCTGTCACCATGTAATTAATTATACCGATAAAGACTTTGTGAAAGAAGTTGAAAAAATTGTTGGGAAAAATGGAATTGATGTTGTTTATGATGGTGTAGGTTTAAAAACTTTTGAAGGTTCAATTGAAGTGCTGAAAATCAGAGGAATGATGGTAGCTTTTGGAAATGCATCTGGTTATGTAGACACACTTGATGTAAAAAAACATATTAACGCTAAAGGTTTATTTTTTACACGTCCTTCCATTGCTCATTACACTATTGAAAGAGAAGAATTATTAGAGTCAGCAAAAAAAGTTTTTGATGCTGTTTTATCTGGCAAGTTTAAAATTGAAATTTCAAAAAAATATTCACTTGATGAAGTTAAACAAGCTCACGAAGATTTAGAAGGTAGATTGCTTACTGGTCCGGCTGTTATAAATCCTTAAATAAATACTTACTCATATATATCCATATCTGACATATGAAGTTTTAGAGCATTTGTAGAGACTTGAATTTCAATAATAAAAAAAATAATAGAAATAATCATAGACAAACAACATGATCCAAAAATAATTCTAGCTATAAAGATTTCGCTTAAATAAAGACCAAAAACAGTCAACATATTAAATAAAAAACCAAATGCAGCAAATACCATTGAAAATTTTAAAAGACTAATTCTTTTATTAAGATTAATAAATTGTGCTTTCCATTCCGGCGGAGTGTGTTTTTCGAAAACATGGGCATCATGAATTTTTCTAATTAAAGCACTTAATGTGTGAAACCTATTACTGTAAACACCCATTAGTAAAGGTATTGCAGGAAACATTAATGCTGTAACGGTATAATCTATATTCATGCGAATCAATTTGATTATGAAACTAGCCTTTGTTATTTACAAGTAAATTATGAACCAATTAAACTTATTTTTAGAACTTACTAGACTAAAAAAACCAATTGGTTTTATGCTTTTGTTTTGGCCGTGCATATGGGGGCTTACGATCGCATATGATTTCAACTCAAGTTTATTAAATTATTTTTTTTATAGTTTTCTATTTCTAGCTGGATCTATCTTGATGCGATCCGCCGGATGTATTGTAAATGATATAGCTGATAAAAATTTTGACAAAAGAGTAGAGAGAACAAAAGATAGGCCTATAGCATCAGGAAAAGTATCAATTAAATTGGCAGTAATTTATTCTGCAATTTTATGCTTTATTGCTTTTTTAGTTTTAATTAATTTTAATTCATTTACTATTTTAATGGCATTAGCATCTATGCCATTGGCATTTACATATCCATTAATGAAAAGAATAACTTATTGGCCTCAGCTTTTTTTGGGGATCACATTTAATTATGGTCTAATTTTAGCTTGGATTTCAATTTCAAATGAAATCACTTTAGTACCAATTATTTTCTATTTAGGGGCCATATTTTGGACACTAGGGTACGACACAATTTATGGATTTCAAGATATCAAAGATGATGAAATTATAGGAGTAAAATCAACTTCAATTAAATTTAAAAATGATCCAAAAAAATTTCTATTTTTTTCTTATTTTCTTTTCACCTTATCTTTAGTTGTGACAGGAATATTAATGGATTTTAAAACTATTTATTTTTTACTTTTGATTTTATCTGTTTATCACATGTTCATATTTCAAATTTATAGACTAAACACTTCCTTGCCTGATAATTGCTTTGAGAGATTTAAAAGTAATAATTTTTTAGGTTTGTTAATTCTACTAAATCTTCTTATTGGAAAATTAGTTTAATGAGCACAAAACAAATAATCAAAAGGTTGTATAAGGACTACATAAGTAAGTATGTGTTAAAAATTTTTTTAGCAGCATTTTTTTCAGTTCTTGTTGCCATAAGCACATCTGCAACCGCTTGGTTATTAGATCCTGCCATTGAAAAATTGTTTTTAAATAAAGATAGAACTCTAATTTTTTTAATACCTTTTGCAATTATTTTAGCATTCTCAACAAAGGGCATCGCTCTTTATCAAGCTAAAATTATTATGATTCAAATATCTGAAGAAGTAAAAAAAATGCTGCAAATCGATATGCTAAAATCATTTATTAATGCTGATACCCAAATTATCGAAAGTAGACATACTGGAAAATATATTTCAAATTTAAGTTTTGATGTTGATCAAATAACAAGAATGTTAGCAGAAGCTTTTTTGAGCATTTTTAAAGATGGATTAACATTAATCGGGTTACTTTCAGTTATGTTTTTTCAAAATTGGAAACTATCTTTAATAGCAATAATAATGATTCCTTTAGCTACAATAATCGCCAGAAAACTTGGAAGAAGAATGGGCAAAGTAGCAACCGAGGCCCAAGAAAAATCTGGTAATCTAAATAGATATTTTGTGGACTTATTTAAGAATCATAAAATAATTAAAATATTTCAAAGAGAAAATTTTGAAAATCAAAGATCAGAAGAATATGTGAATGCCTTAAAAAATAAATCAATTAAAATTAGATCTGTGTATCTTAGATCAACTCCAATTATGGAAGTCTTAACAGGATTTATGATTGCTTTATTAATTTTTTACTCCGGAAAACTAATAATTGACGAAGAATTAAATATTAACAATTTTTTTTCATTTCTGGCTGCAATGATGTTAGCATACCAGCCGGTTAAATCTTTAACTAAAGTCAACATAGCTATCAGTCAAGGTTTATCAGCTGCAAAAAGAATTATACCAATTATAGATATAAAAAATGAAATTAACAAAAATGAAAGTAGTGATGACGTCAAAATTAAAGATGGAACTATAACGTTTGGTAATATTAATTTTTCTTATAATTCAAACCCAGAAAAAATAGTTTTAAAAAATATATCTCTTAAAATTAATGGGGGGAAGATGACTGCTTTAGTGGGTCAAAGTGGGTCTGGAAAGTCTACATTATTAAATATGATACCAAGGATTTACAATCCAATTAGTGGATCAATCAAAATTGATGATCAAGATCTTACTAAAATTAATCTTATGTCGCTCAGAAAACAAATTTCAATTGTTGACCAAAATACCACTTTATTTGATGACACTGTTTTTAATAACATAAAATATGCACAACCAGACTCTTCGAACGAAGAAATTATGCAAGCAGCAAAACTATCGATGAGTGAAGAGTTCATTAACAACTTAGAAAATGGCTTCGAAACAAAAATTGGTGAAAATGGTGTAAAATTATCAGGAGGAGAAAAGCAGAGATTGTCAATTGCAAGAGCATTTTTAAAAAAAAGTAAAATAATTTTGTTAGATGAGGCAACATCTTCTTTAGACTCCGATACAGAAGAAAAAATTCAAAAAGCTATTGAAGAATTAATACATGACAAAACAACAATAGTAATTGCTCACAGACTTTCAACAGTATTAAACTCTGAAAAAATTTATGTTATGGAAAAAGGTAGAATATTAGACTCAGGGAATCATGATGAACTTCTTGAAAAATCTAATGAGTATAAAAATTTTTATGAAAAACAAATTCAAAAGTAAAAATGTTTTTTTTATATCAAGTAATATTATCAATACTACTCTTAGTTTCGCCAGTATTAATATTTTATAGAATCTTAATTAATAAAGAGAGTAAAGATAGATTTTATGAAAAATATACTTTTTTTTCTAAGAAAAAAAAAAAAGGAAAATTAATTTGGTTCCATGGAGCAAGTGTTGGGGAAATATTAAGTGTAATACCATTAATTGAAAAATATGAAAAAGATAAATCAATTACACAAATTTTAGTCACGTCTTCAACATTAAGTTCATCAAAAGTATTAAAGAGATATGGATTTAAAAAAACTATTCATCAATTTTATCTATTTGATTTATTTTTTTTAACTTCAAGATTTTTAGATTATTGGAAACCGAATATTGCAATTTTTATTGATTCTGAAATATGGCCAGCAATGTTTAAAACTCTTTATAAAAAAAATATACCACTATTGTTATTAAATGCTCGGTTAACTAAAAAATCTTTTGATAGATGGTATAAATATAAATATTTTTCTGAATCAATATTTAAGTTAATTACAAAAGCCTACCCTCAAAATTTAGAAACCAAAAATTTTTTGAAAAAACTAGGTGTTGAAAAAATTAAATATATTGGAAATATAAAATTTTCTGAAAACTATAATGATAAAAGAAATAATATCGCTCCAAGTTTGAAAAAAAAATTTAAAAATAAAAAAATATGGGTAGCATCAAGCACCCACATTGGTGAGGAAATTTTTTGTGTAAAAGCTCATTTAGAACTAAAGAAAAAAATTAAAAACTTAATTACCATAATCATTCCAAGACATATAAATAGAGCTAACGAAATAATATCTGAAATTTCAAAATTTAATTTAAATATAGTATCTCATAGCTCTAAATCAAAAAGTTTTAAAAAACTAGATATATACTTAGTGGACACTTTTGGAGAAACCAAAAAATTTTTTAAAATTGCCTCTACAGTTTTTTTAGGAGGATCTGTAATTAAAAGAGGTGGTCAAAATCCTTTAGAGGCAGCTAGGTATGGATCTAATATTTTACATGGACAAAATATTGATAATTTCAAAGATGTATATAAATTACTTAATTCATTAAATATTTCAAAAAAAGTTGCTAATTATAGGGAATTAGCTTCTTCAATTTCATTTATAAGAAACCAAAAAATAGGTTTAAAGATAAATAAAATTGGTAAAATAATTTTAAAAAATACTCTTAAGGAAGTAGATACCCAAATTAAAAATGAATTTAAAAAAACCTAAGTTCTGGGATTTTAGAAAGCCAAATATATATGCTTATATTCTGTTACCAATTTCTAATATTTTACAGTCACTGAAGCTATTTAAAAATAAATCTAAAACAAAGTTAAAAATTAAAACTATTTGTGTGGGTAACATTTACCTTGGTGGAACTGGTAAAACGTCTCTGAGTATAAAAATTAATAAATTACTTGCTCAAAAAAATATAAAGTCATGTTTTATTAAAAAGTTTTATAAAGATCAACTTGATGAGCAAAAACTTTTAAGCTCTTACGGAAAACTATTTAGTTCTCACTCTAGACTTGAAGCTTTAAAACAGGCAGAAAATGAGAACTATGAAGTGGCTATCTTAGACGATGGTTTACAGGATGAATCTATATCTCATACTTTAAGTTTTATATGCTTTAATAATATTAATTGGATTGGCAATGGTTTTACGATTCCCGCTGGTCCACTGAGGGAAAAAATAAGTATTTTAAAAAATTATAATCATGTCTTTTTAAATGGTAATCTAGAAAATTCAGAAAACTTAACAGATAAATTAAAACAAATTAATCCCAATATAATAATACATTTGGGTAAATATGAACCTACTAATTTAGAGCAATTTAGCATAAATGATAAATACATTGCTTTTTCAGGAATTGGTAATCATGATACATTCATTTCTATGATAAAAAATAGTGGATTAAGTATTTTAAAAGAGATTCAATTTCCTGATCATTACAACTACTCAGAAAAAGACATAAATGATATTTTGATTGAGGCACAAAAATCTAATTGTAAAATTATAACTACAGAAAAAGATTTTCTAAGAATTAATAATCCAAACCTAACTGAAATAAAATTTATTAAAACTGATTTAAAAATAATAGATGAAGAAAAACTTCTCAAAACTTTAACCTTTTAACATGAAGAACTTAAAATATTTTACACAATTTATTTTCGTAATAATTTTTTTTTCAATATTTAAATTATTAGGGCTCAGAATATCTTCATTAGTAGGAGGTAAATTATTTGAGTTTATTGGGCCATTATTTAGATCAAAAAATATTATTGAGAAAAATATTCAGATTGTATTTCCTAATATGAGCTCAATTGAAATAAGTCGAATAAAAAAACAAATGTGGAATAATTATGGAAGGGTTTTTGCTGAATATATGTTTATCAAAGACTTCAGAGGAGAAAAGTTTGCCTCAAATATTAAAATAGAGGGCCAGGAAATTTTAAATGAAATAAAAAAAAATAATCAATCAGTAGTTTTTATTTCAGGGCACTTTGCAAATTTTGAACTGATGGCAATGCATTTGGAAAAAACTGGTATCGAACTTGCTGCAATATACCGACCTTTAAATAATATTTTCATAAATAATATAATGGTAAGAATAAGAAAAAAATATATTTGTAAAAATCAGATAAAAAAGGGATTGGGGGGAGTCAAAAAATTATTAGGCTTCAAAAAGAAGAATTTTTCAACTGCTCTAATGATTGATCAAAGAGTTTCTGAGGGAATACAGTCAGGTTTTTTTAATAAAAAGGCACTAACCACAACAATACCAGGTCAGTTAATAAAAAAATTTGATATACCTGTTGTACCAATTCACATTGAGAGAATTAGTAATATCAATTTCAAAATAACTATTAATAAACCTATTCACTTCTCCTCTGAAACCTCATTAAAGGAAATTACAGATAAATTAAATATTGTTCTTGAAAAAATGGTAATCATTAATCCATCTCAGTGGATTTGGTCTCATAATCGTTGGAAATAATAATTACTTTTCACTCAATTTTTCTCGCTTTTCAAAAGCTTCTTTATAAGAAAAATAAGCTTCTTGTAATTCTACATTCCAGTAAGTCAAATTTTCAATTTCAATCTTCTTTCCAGTGACTGCACATTCAACATAGTCGCCTGCTTCAATAATCTGAAAATTATTAGGTAAATATTTTATTTTTGCTAATTTTTTTGTCATTTTTAGTTTATATACTTTATATGAAAGTTGGAATAATAGGAAGTGGTGGAAGAGAACATTCTATATGCCAAACATTAAATAATTCTAATAAGATAAGTAAAATATTTTGTTTTCCTGGAAATGCAGGGACAGCTGAAATAAGTGAAAATATAAGTTTAGATTTAAGTAATTTTGAAATAATTAAAGATTTTATTTTAGATGAAAATATAGAGCTAATAATAGTAGGGCCAGAAAAACCATTGGTAGATGGTTTGGTGGATTACCTTGAAAAATTCAAGATTAAAGTATTTGGTCCAAACAAATTAGCATCTCAACTTGAAGGATCTAAAATATTCACAAAAAATCTTTGTCAAAAATATAATATTCCAACAGCAAAATTTGGAATTTTTCAAAATAAAAATGATGCCAAAAAATTTTTGACAGAAACCAAATACCCCACTGTAATTAAAGCAGATAATCTTGCATCCGGAAAAGGTGTGTATATTTGTAATGATCAATCTGAGGCTAATTTAGCTGTTGATGAAATATTTAATGGTAAATTTGGTGAAGCTAAAAATTTGTTAGTTGAAGAGTTTCTCTACGGAGAGGAAATGAGTTTTTTTATTATTAGTGATGGAAAAACTTTTAAAAATTTTGGAACAGCTCAAGATCATAAAAGGGTACTAGAAGGGGATAAAGGTAAAAATACAGGAGGTATGGGAGCCTATTCTCCATCCAGGCTGATTACCGGAGAATTAGAAAAAAAAATATTAGAAAGAATAATTAAACCAACTTTAAAAGGTTTGTCAGAATTAGGGACCAACTTTAAGGGTTTCTTATACGCTGGTTTGATGATTGATAATAATGAGCCATATTTAATTGAGTACAATGTTCGAATGGGTGATCCAGAGTGTCAAACTATTCTCCCAAAACTTGAAACAGATTTAATAGATATTTTTATAGCGTGCTGTGAGGGGAATCTCCAAAATATTGATATCCAATGGAAAAATAAGAAAAGTTTGTGTGTTGTACTTTGCTCAAATGGCTATCCTGATAAATTTCAAAAAAATGTAGAAATATCAAATATTGAAAAAATAAATTCTGATATTAACAACTTATTATTTCATGCTGGTACTATAAAAAAAAATAATAAAATTTATGCTACTGGTGGAAGAGTTTTAAACTTTGTTTCAATATCAGATAACTTTAATTTATCTCGAGAAAATATTTCTAAAAACCTGAATGAATTAAATTGGGATGGTGGTTTTTATAGAAAAGATATTGGTTATAAAGTGATAAAATAATGAGGATAATTTCTGGTTTATTTAAAGGAAAAAAAATACTACTACCAAAAGATGCTGAAACACGACCCTTAAAAGATTTAACTAAAGAGTCTATTTTTAACATAATCAGACATTCTAAAAAATTTCAAATTGATTTAGAAAACTCAATAATATTAGATTTATTCTCAGGTGTAGGCTCTTTTGGGATCGAATGTCTATCAAGGGGAGTTAAACATGTTGTGTTTTTTGAAAATTACAAAGGAGTGTTACCCATATTAAAAAGAAACTTAAAAAGTTTAAAAAAATTAACCAACTATGAAATAATTGAAAAAGATATTTACAGAAGACCTGCTTTTTTAAGTTTAAAAAAGAAATTTGATATAATTTATATAGATCCCCCTTACAAAGACAAAAATCTAGATAAACTCCTATTCTCAATTAGAGAAGAAGAGATCCTAAATAAAAAAGGAATAATAATAATCCATAGACATAAAAACGAGAAAGTTTCATTTAATGATAATTTTAAAATCCTTGAGGAAAAGAAATATGGTATTTCAAAAATAATTTTTTTAAAATTTTTAAATTAACAATTTTTTTGTCTCTTTTTTAATCAACTCAACTGCTGGCTGATCATAAGGATTTAAATTTAAAGCTTTACCTATTAAGATAGTTTCTAATATAAAAAAACAAAATAATTCCCCTAATGTTTTCTCATCTCTTTTTTTGACTTCAAAACTTCTAAAGGGAATATTTTTATTAATAAATACGTTTTCTGTGGCTTTCTTTTGGGCATAAAGAATACTGCTTGAGTTTTTATTTTTTAAATAATCTTGTTGAAATAAAATTTTTGAATTTCTAATTTTATCAAATTTACTGTCATATACATAAAAAAAAGTAAAAAAATTATTTTTAAAGCCATCCAAATAAAGCTGCATCACACTGTGGTTATCACGAGGCATGATTGAAACAATTGGCAATATACCTATATTTTTTTTTCCTAAGCTTTCGGCTACTAATTGTTGATACCATTTAAATAAATTTTCAGATTTTTCGTCATAATTAATTATTATTGAATTATATTTTCTTTTTTGCATAAAATATAAAGTTGAAGAAACACTAGATATTAATGAATTAATAAAATTCTTTTTTTTTATAAGAAAATTCAATTGTTTAAATTTTTTTGGACTCAAGCCCATAAGCTCAGCTGGAAGCATGCCAACTTCAGATAAAACAGAATACCTTCCTCCAATGAAGTTATTGTGATGAATAATGTCTGCTCTTAATTTCTTTGCAAGTAAATTCAGATAGCTTGGTTTGTCCTCTGTTATAAAAATATTTTTATCTTTTTTTTTAATTAAAATATTGGCATTTACAATTGTTTCAGTAGTGTTCCCAGATTTGGATATAACAATGTTAGTAAATTTCTTCATATCCTTCTTTTGACTTGAAATTAAATTATCTGTAAATATGAATTTTTTTTTTACTTTATGCTTTAAAAAATCGTATATAGCGTGAGAACCTAATGTTGATCCCCCCATACCAATTATTCGAAAGTTAGGAGATTTTTTAAATTTATTTAAATATTTATTATCATAACTATATTTATAATTTGTACTTAAAGACCTCAAAACTGGGTTTTGATTAATTAATAATTTATTTAAAGCACTCTGAATTTTTTTGGTTTTTTTTTTAACTTTGAAAGATTTAAATTTTATATTAGCTGATAACATTAATTTTGTTTAATCTTTTCTAACAAAGTTTCTTTTAAGTTTTTGTTAACTTTTTTGTTTTGCACTTGATCAACGTTGCTATTTTCATTATTTGAGATCAAAATTTTAATCTCGTTATCACTAACGCTGTTTGGCTGGTTTGTTTCACTGGGTTTTGGTAATTCTTTAAATTTAGGCGGCATTTTGAGAGGCATTTTTTTTTCAACTAAAAACTCATCACTATTTTCTTTTTTAGGTGAACCAAAACCTTCTTTAACAGCTCCACAAGAGCTAAGAAATATTAACAATGTAGTTGTTAGACTAAAAATTATTAGATTTTTCATAAACTTTTATTTTTATTATTATCAATAAACTCTAATAATATCATTAAAAACACCCCAATTGTTATGAAAATGTCAGCTATATTAAAAATGAACCAATGAAAATTACCAACATGAAAATCAATAAAATCTGGAACTGCTTTGTTGGAAATTCTATCAAAAACGTTTCCCAAAGCTCCGCCTGTTATCATTATTAGTGAATATTTTTTTAAACCTCTACTTTTGAAAATTAAAAAAATTAAAACTATTATTATTATTATTATAAGAGCTGTCAAAGCATTGTATAAATTATCTTTTTCAAATGAAAGAAGTCCAAAAGCTATTCCCTCATTCCAAATTAGATAAATATTTAAAAATTTTGATACGAATATTTCCGATCCACTATTTAACTTATCTAAATTGATTACATATAACTTTGTTAATCTATCCAACAAAAAAATTAAAAGTATAATTATTAAATTAATGAAAAAATTTTTATTATTTCTTGGTATGCTCATTAAGATTTTTGGGCACAATGAGCTCTATGGCAACCATTCTCATTAATCTTCCAGCATAGAGTACACTTGGTTCCTTTTGCTTTTATAGTTTGTACACTAGACTCGAAGTTCTCCTTATAAGAAATTTCTGCTTTTGAGGTAATGCAAAGCTCTGAAAAGTCCATATTTTTAGTAATACTCTCCAATTTTTTATCTAGTTGAATATTTAGATCTGCTTCTAAACTTGATCCAATTTCTTTAATAGCTCTTTTTTCTTCAATACTGATATTGCAAATATTTCTAATTTTAATTAACTCTTCCCATTTTTGATTTAATTTTTCATTTTTAAAATTATTTGGAAAATCTAAAAATTTTTCTAAATGAATACTTTTGTTATCTTTGAATAATAACCTATAAATTTCCTCTGTAGTAAATGATAAAATTGGTGCAAACCACTTTAATAATGAATTAAGAATTATATTTAGCAGTAATAAAGTTGATTGTCTTTTGTTTGAATTTACTCGATCACAATATAAAGTATCTTTTCTAATATCAAAATAAAATGCAGATAAATCTACTGTGCAAAAGTTTAGTAATTCTTTGTATAAGTTGTGAAAATCATAACTGTTAAAATATTTTTTAAAATTACTGTCTAAAATATATAATTTATGCAACATAAATTGTTCAAGTTCTGGTAATTCATTTATATCTATCTTTTTAAAGTCAACATTATTAAAATTATCATTTAGATTGCCAAGGAGGTATCTAAATGTATTTCTAATTTTCCTATAAGAGTCTGCATGTTGGTCGAGAATTGAATAATCAATTCTTAAATCTTCTGAATAATTTGATGATGCTACCCAAATTCTCAATATATCTGCTCCATATTTTTTTAAAATATCTTCTGGGGCAATCACATTTCCTAAAGATTTTGACATTTTTAACCCTTTGCCATCCACAACAAATCCATGGGATAAAATAGACTCAAACGGAGCTTTGCCTCTGGTTCCACATGACTCTAATAATGATGAATGAAACCAGCCCCTATGTTGATCAGATCCCTCTAAATACATTGATGCTGGCCATTTTAAGTCTTTTCTTTTTTCAAGAACAAATGAATGTGTAGATCCACTGTCAAACCAGACCTCAACAATATCGCTCAATTTATCATAATCTTCTGCTTCATACTTACTTCCCAAAAATCTTTGAGGATCATCTGAAAACCAACAATCTGAACCCTCTTTTTCATAAATACTGGCAATAGTCTCATTTACTTCATCATCTATTAGGATTTCTTTTGTTTTTTTATTTACAAAAATTGGAAGAGGAACTCCCCATACTCTCTGTCTTGAGACACACCAATCTGGTCTGGTTTCAATCATTGCTCTTAGTCTCTCTTTTCCTTTGCTAGGGTAAAAAGTTGTATCATTAATTGCTTTTAAAGCTTTATCTCTTAACTTGTGACTTTCCATGGATATAAACCATTGAGGCGTTGCTCTATGAACTAGTGGCGCTTTTGATCTCCAAGAATGCGGGTAAGAATGTAGCAATTCACCGTTTGATAACAAATTTTTTTGCTCTTTAAGTTTTTCGATTACTATAGGGTTTGCTTTAAAAATGTGAATACCTTCAAATAAGCTTACATGTTTCGTATATTTGCCATCTCCATCAACTGTTTCAATTGCTTGAATTCCGTTACTTAAACATAAATTAAAATCATCAGGGCCGTGACTGGGAGCACAATGAACAATTCCTGTGCCCTGCTCAGTTGTTACAAACCTTGCCTCTAGCATTGGGATATCGTAGTTGTAACCTAGATTTAAAAAAGGATGATTACAAATAGTTCCTTTTAGTTCCTTGCCTTTAAATATTTTTATTTTTTTGTAATTTTTTATTTTACACTCATTAATTACTGACTGTAGTAGAGCTTCAGCTACAATAATTTTTCTATTTTTAAAGTCACTTTCGTCATTTAACTCTAAAAGAACATAGTCAAGAGCTTCATTGTAAGCCAAAGCCCTATTGGCTGGAATTGTCCAGGGAGTTGTAGTCCAAATAATTATTTCACTACCTAGAAGATCTTTCAAGTTAGATCTTTTAATTAGAAAAGATGTATAAATCGTATCTGATTTATGATCTTGATATTCAACTTCTGCATCTGCTAAAGCAGTTTTTTCAACAGTAGACCATAATACTGGTTTAAAACCTCTGTATAAACTCCCCTCTTTTAAAAACTTGCCAAGCTCCCTTACAATTTGAGCCTCGGCATCAAAACTCATAGTTGAGTAATAATTTTCCCAATCACCGACTACACCCAAACGTTTAAACTGGCCTTTATGTACCTCAATCCATTTTTCTGCAAACAATCTACATTCTTTTCGAAATTCTACTATTGGAACATCATTCTTATTTTTTTTATTCTTTTTATATTGCTCTTCAATTTTCCATTCAATTGGCAACCCATGACAATCCCATCCAGGAACATAGATAGAATCTTTTCCATCCATTTGGTGGAATTTTACAATAATATCTTTTAAAATTTTATTAAGAGCAGTTCCCATATGAATATTACCATTTGCATATGGAGGACCATCGTGGAGGACAAATTTTTCTTTTCCTTTGCTTGAATTTCTCAACTCATCGTATAAATTGATCTTTTGCCAATATTCTAAAATTTCTGGCTCCTTTACAGGCAAATTAGCTTTCATTGAAAAAGCAGTTTTAGGTAGGTTTATCTGGGAATTACTCATTTAGTTTTTTTAGCAATATTTAAATCTTTTTTAATTTGAGACTTTAATTGATTAACATTTTTAAATTTTTTTTCTTCTCTAATAAACTTTAAAAACGCTACTGATATGAGTTTATTATAAAGATTTCCAGAATAATTGAATAAATGAACCTCAAGTAAAATTTTTTTTTGATTAAATGTTGGTCTATATCCAAGATTTGCGATTCCCTTAAGATGTTTGGAATTATTAGGAACCACTACTTTTACCGCATATACTCCTGGTTTTGCCAAAACATAATCTTTAATATCTATATTGCATGTAGGAAAACCAATCTTTTTACCAACCTGTCGTCCTTTTTGAACTACTCCATTAATGGTCCATTTTCTGTTTAAAAGTTTATTTGCTTTTTCTAAATATCCTTTTTCCAAAAGACCTCTAATAAGTGTTGATGAAATTATTTTTTGCTGCTTGATTAGTGGTTCTGGTTTAACTACTTTAAAATTATATTTATTTTCATTTTTAATTAATAAATCTACATTTCCCTCTCGCTTATTACCAAATCTAAAATTATTACTAACAAATATAAATTTTGATTTTAATTTTTTATTTAATATTTCTTTAATAAAATTAACTGATTTTGTTTTAGAAAATAATTTATCAAATTTTTTAGTGATAATAAAATCTACTTTAAGTTTACTGAGTAAATTTACCTTTTGACTAATGCTAGTTATTCTAAAGTTTTTGAGAGATTTATTGAAAAACATTTTAGGCATTGGATCAAAGTTAACCACACCAATTTTAATCTTATATTTTTTCTTATAAGCGTTAGCTAATTTAAATAATTTCTGATGGCCTAAATGAACGCCGTCAAAATTCCCTATTAGAATTATAGAATTTTTATGAATACTTTTTATGTTAAAGTTTTTGTATAATTTTACCATCTAAGATCCGATTGAGTATAATTTACAACTGTTTCATATTCTTTAGATACCTCTAAAATACCCTTATTTAAAATTTCCAACTTATGAATACCATTAGAAATTAATAATGAGTCATAATTCAATAGATTAGCTCCCTTGATATCAGTGTTTAAATTGTCTCCAATTGCCAAAGTTCTTTTATCCAAGTTATCGATAGATAGATTATACACTTCAGCATGTGGCTTGCCAAAGTATGCCACTTCTCCGCCCATTTTTTCAAAAACCATTGCAACTGAACCTGCGCATAACTCTCTGTTATTTCCACGATCAACAATTAAATCAGGGTTTGTGCATATCATCTTTTTATGGATATGAGCTTCGAATAAATTTTTATAATAATTCAAATCTGTATCGTGATCATCAAATAGTCCTGTACACAGTAAGTATTCGCTATCCGTAAGATCGCTCGATTTATTTTTTTTAAAGGGATTGAATAGGTCAAAATCTCTTGGCGGACCTATATGAAAAAATTTTTTTGATGAGTATGATTTTTTTAAGTAATTTAAGGCTGCCTCACCTGAAGTAAAAACATGATCTCTTAGTTCTTCTTCCATTCCCATTTTCTCTAAAAATTTTTTGACAGTTTCATTTGGTCGTGGTGCATTAGTTAATAAAACAAAATCTTTATTATTTTTTTTAAGCTCTTTAAGAGTACCAATCGCATCCTCATAAAGTTTTATGCCATTATGAACAACACCCCATAAATCTATATAAAATAGATCATATTTATGGACAATTGAACAAAGGCCGTCTGTATCTAAATTTTTAGTCATTAATTAAGGTATAAACCATAAAATCGTGAATTTCCTAGCATAATTAGCAGGGAGCTGAATATCCTATCTTGAAATAGGCGGCGCAATATCTATATAAGCCCCATATTTATATAGAATTATAAAGGAGATTTTATGAAGTTTAAACCGTTACATGACAGAGTGTTAATCGAAGTATTGGACAGTAGTGAAAAAACTGCTGGTGGTATAATCATTCCAGATACTGCACAAGAAAAACCACAGGAAGGAAAAGTAGTTGCTGTTGGTGGTGGTGCAAAAACAGAAGATGGAAAGTTAATTCCAATGGATGTTAAAGTTGGTGACAAAGTTTTGTTTGGCAAATGGTCAGGAACTGAAGTCAAAATTGATGGTAAAGAATACAGCATAATGAAAGAGTCTGACATTATGGGTATTTCAGGTAAGTAATTTAATTTAAAGGAGAAAATAAAATGGCAAAACTAATTAAATTTGACGCTGAAGCAAGAGCAGCAATGATGAGGGGTGTAAATATTTTAGCTGACACTGTTAAAGTCACTTTAGGTCCAAAAGGAAGAAATGTTGTAATGGATAAGTCTTATGGTGCCCCAAGAATTACAAAAGATGGTGTATCAGTTGCAAAAGAAATTGATCTTGAAGACAAATTTGAAAACATGGGTGCTCAAATGGTTAAAGAAGTTGCTAGCAAAACTAATGAGGAAGCTGGAGACGGAACAACCACTGCAACTATTTTAGCTCAAGCAATTGTAACAGAGGGTGTAAAATATGTTACTGCTGGAATGAATCCAATGGATGTCAAAAGAGGAATTGATTCTGCTGTAGAAGCAGTAAAAGAAAATCTTATTTCATCTGCTAAAAAAGTTAAAGATAGTGATGAAATAGCTCAAGTTGGTACAATTTCATCAAATGGTGATAAAGAAATTGGTTCAATGATTGCTAAAGCAATGCAAAAAGTTGGAAATGAAGGTGTTATAACTGTTGAAGAAGCAAAAGGAATCGATACTGAATTAGATGTTGTTGAGGGTATGCAATTTGATAGGGGGTACTTATCACCATACTTTATTACAAACAGTGATAAGATGACTACAGAGTTAGATAATCCTTATATTTTACTTCATGAGAGTAAACTAACAAACTTACAACCAATGGTTCCTCTTTTAGAAGCAGTTGTGCAATCTGGAAGACCCTTAATGATTATTTCTGAAGACGTTGAAGGTGAAGCTTTAGCAACTTTAGTAGTAAACAAATTAAGAGGTGGATTAAAAGTTGTAGCAGTAAAAGCTCCAGGTTTTGGTGATAGAAGAAAAGCAATGCTTGAAGATATTGCTATTTTAACTGGTGGACAGGTAATTTCTCAAGATTTAGGAATTAAACTTGAAAATGTTAAACTTGAAGATCTAGGTTCTTGTAAAAAAATTAAAGTTGATAAAGATAATAGTACTATCGTGAGTGGTAGTGGTAAAAAATCTGATATCGAAGCAAGATGTGGTTCAATTAAACAACAAGTTGATGAAACAACTTCTGACTATGATAGAGAAAAGCTACAAGAAAGACTTGCTAAACTTGCAGGTGGTGTTGCGGTTATCAAAGTTGGTGGTGCAACTGAAGTTGAAGTTAAAGAGAGAAAAGACAGAGTTGAAGATGCTTTAAATGCAACTAGAGCTGCAGTTGAAGAAGGTATTGTTACAGGTGGTGGATGTGCGCTTCTTTATGCTGCTCAAAACCTTGATAAAGTAAAAGCTAAAGGTGATGATCAAAAAGCTGGTGTTGAACTAGTAAGAAAAGCACTAGAAGCTCCAATCAGACAAATTACAAAAAATGCTGGTGTAGATGGCTCAGTAGTAGTTGGTAAATTGTTAGAGCAAAAGAAAAATTCATATGGTTATGATGCTCAAAGCGAAGAATATTGCGATATGTTTGCAAAAGGTATCATCGACCCAGTTAAGGTTGTGAGAACTGCCTTGCAAGATGCTGCATCAATTTCTGGATTATTAGTAACTACAGAAGCAATGATTGCTGACAAACCAGAAGAAAAAGATGCTGGTGGTGGAATGCCTGGTGGAATGCCTGGAGGAATGGGCGGCATGGGTGGTATGGGTGGCATGGGAATGTAATACGTTTCCCAGACCAGAATACTCATCGTATAAGAGTTAAACAAATTAGAAACCCTCAGAAAGAAATTTCTGGGGGTTTTTTTTATCCATACTGTTTATTTAAATTTTTTTAATTATACATTGATGATGATAATCAAATAAGTTGTGTTTTCTAATAATTTTTATTAAATTTTTTTCCTGAAAAAAATCAACAGCTTTGGTTATCCCATCATTCCACCAACCAGCAACATCATAATCGTCTAGTACAATAATTCCATCGTGGTTTATAAAATTTAACGAATTGGATATATCTCTTTTAACAAAATCAAATAAATGATTACCATCAATATATATCAAATCAAATTTAAGCTTATTTTGGGTAAAAAAATTATCAGAGGTTTTTCTGTGAACCTCAACAGTATCTAATTCAATTTGATTTTCAAAATATTTTTTTATTTCAAAAAAATATTGATCTTGGATAACTTGATTTGATATCGAGGAATTCCCATACCAAGAATTTGAGTAAATCTCATCATCATATGCAATCCAAGGATCTACCAAAATTAGTTTTTTCGGCTGTAAATGTTGAGCTAATTGTTTAGAAAAATCCCCTTTATGGATACCAATTTCTAGAACATAAAGATCTTTAGATGACAAATTTTCAGATATTACATTTATTCTATCTTTTGAGAAAAATTTTTTAAAAATTTTTTTCATAATTTAAATGTATAACAAAAATGTTATAATTAAATGTATTATTAAATGATTATTGGAAAAAACTTTTTTATAATTGAAATACCTAAGACTGGTACTAGTTTTCTGAGAAATTATTTTAGAAAATATAAAAATATTTTGATTACTACTCATCATGATACTATCGAACACAATCAAAAATTTAAACCATTAAAAAAAAAATATAGAATATCTACAATTAGATCACCATATGCATGGTATTTTTCATATTGGAGATGGTCTTGTTTAAAAAAAAATAATTCTCCATTATACAAAGACTTAACGTCTCAAAGATTAAAAATGAAAAGATTAAAATTTAATTTTAATTTTTTTAGTTATATTACCAGTCAGTTTACAAAAAATACTAAAGACTTAAGTAAATTATTTTCAGATCCAAAGTCAAAAAAAAATTTTAGTAAATTTTTACAAATTTTACTTAACAAAAAATATAGAAATTTTATAGGATCTGATTACAGTTTTATGCCTCACGATAATTTAGGTTATATGACTCATTATTTTTTTTATCAAAATGTTTTAAGAGAAAACTATAATATTCTTTTTGAGTCAAATATAAAATTTAATCAAATGATTAAACAATTAGATAAAAAAATTTTTACTAATATTTTTTTTAAAACTGAAAATTTAAATAAAGATTTGGAAATCTTTTTAAAAAAAAATAAAATAAAAAAAAAAAATTTTAAAAATATAAATAAAAATTCCACTAGTATGGATAAAGATAAAGATTATCTTAATTTTTTTAGTAAAAAAAATTTGCTCCTTATTGAAAAAAAAGAGAATTATTTGTTTAAAAAATTTAAATATAAAAAATTATCAAAAGAAAAATTATAACTTAAATTTGGAGTGTTAATTATGTCAAAAAGATATAGTGGAAAATCGTTTAAAGACTCAACTGTAAAAAAAAAACCAAAATTAAATCTAAAAGAAAAAAGAAAGTTTAAAAAAGAAAAGCAAAAAAAACTTAACTAGTCTAAGATTTTTAATAAAATTTTCATAAAATGTTGATTTTTTTAAGTATTAAAAACCAATTAAATATGTATAAGAACCACATTTTATGACTAAAGATATTAGAAATATCACTATTATCGCACATGTCGATCATGGGAAAACTACTTTAATTGATAATTTAATGAAACAAAGTGGTTCGTTTAGAGAAAACGAAGTGGTTGATGAAAGATTGATGGACTCTGGGGAGCTTGAAAAGGAAAGAGGAATTACAATTCTAGCAAAACCTGCATCCATTAATTGGAAAGATACTAGAATAAATATTATTGATACACCTGGACACAGAGATTTTGCTGCTGAGGTCGAACGAGTTTTAAGTATGGCTGATGGAGCTCTATTGCTGATAGACTCAGCAGAAGGGGTAATGCCTCAAACAAAATTTGTTTTATCAAAAGCTTTAAAACAAGGACTTAAACCAATTGTTGTAATAAACAAACTTGATAAGGCAGATCAAAGAGCTAATGAAGTTTTAGATGAAACATTTGATTTATTTGTAAGTCTAGATGCAAATGAGGAACAATTAGATTTCCCAGTTTTGTATGCCAGTGGTAGATCTGGATGGGCAGACACAGAAATAGAGGGAGCTAGGGAAAATTTAAATCCACTTTTAGATTTAATTCTGAACCACGTAAAACCAGCAAAATTTCAGAAGGAAAAACCTTTTGCAATGTTATCTACTCTTCTTTATGCAGATAGTTTTTTAGGAAGAAGCTTAGTAGGTAGAATTACTCAAGGAACTGCTAAAGCTAATCAATCAATAAAAGCAATTAATTTAAAAGGTGAGAAAGTTGATGAAGGTAAGCTTACTAAAATTTTTAGATATGAAGGAACCAAAAAAGTGCCAATTGAGGTTGGTGAAGCTGGAGATATTGTAGTAATAGCTGGACTGGAAAAGGCTAATGTTGCTGATACAATATGTGATTTGGATGTAAATGAGCCTATTTCAGCTACACCAATAGACCCTCCTACGATGTCTATCACTATAACTGTCAACACTTCTCCTCTTGCAGGAAAAGAGGGTAAAAAGCTAACAAGCACTCAAATTAGAGATCGACTGCTTCAAGAAGCTCAAAATAATGTAGGAATAAATTTTGAAGAAAATGATGGAAATGACTCATTTGTTGTAAGTGGTCGAGGTGAACTTATGTTGGAAATTTTACTAACTCAAATGAGACGGGAAGGATTTGAAATGACAGTAAGTCCTCCTAAAGTTTTGTATCAAAAAGGTGAAGATGGAAAAAAACTAGAGCCCATTGAGGAAATTACTATGGATTTAGATGAAGAGTATTCTTCAAAAGTAATAGACTCCATGAATAGACGAAAAGGTAAATTGATAGATTTAAAAGACACCGGCAAAGACAAAAAAAGATTAATTTTTCATGCTCCAACGAGAGGCCTAATGGGTTACACGAGTAGATTTTTAACTCTTACAAAAGGAAATGGAGTTATTAACAGAATATTTCATAGTTATGGCCCATTTGAAGGTGAAATGGAAGGAAGAAGAAACGGTGCTTTAATTGCAATGGAGCAAGGTAAGGCAGTTGCTTTTGCTATATTTAATTTGCAAGCGAGAGGAGAGATGTTTGTAACACACAACGACCCTGTATATCCTGGAATGATAGTTGGATTGTCACCAAAACCAGGAGATATGATAATCAATGTGATGAAAGGGAAAAAATTAACAAATATGAGAACACAGGGAACTGACGAAAACGTTGTGCTCACCCCAGTGAGGAAAATGTCTATTGCGGAGCAATTGAGTATGCTTAACACGGACGAAGCATTAGAAATTACTCCTGAATCTTGTAGATTAAGAAAATCTATTCTTGATCCTCATGAAAGAAAGAGAAGTGAAAAATCTGGAGCAGCAGCCTAACTAAATATTTTATTAACAATAAATAATCCAAAAGCAACGCAAGGTCCAATTCCAAAAGCAAAAATCAAAGTTCCAATTCCTACTGTTCCACCTAGATACCACCCAGCTATTACGACTGAAATCTCTAAACACGCTCTGACTAGAGCAATGGGTAAATTTGTAATTTTTGTTAACCCAGTCATTAATCCATCTCTTGGGCCTGGACCAAGATTTGCTACTAAATAAATACCACTTCCTATACCAACCAGCATTACTGATAATATTGAGAGTAAATATTTAGACAAAATGGAGGATGGGGCATCAAAAAAATATAAAGTTATATCGATCATTGCAGAAATAATAATAATATTAAAAATAGTTCCTAAGCCAGGTTTCTGTTTTAAAAATATCCATAACAAAAGTACACTTACACTAACTAGAAATGTTGCTGCACCAATAGATAATTTAGAATTTTTAGAAATACCCTCTGCTAGTACAGACCAGGGAGAATTTCCTGTAGTTGATAATATTAATAGTCCCTCTCCAAAACCAAATATAATTAAACCAAAAATTAAAAAAAATGATGTTGATAATTTTGGTTTGAGGTTAAAGCTTTTATCTGAGCTCCAATATACCTTAGGAATATTTTTAATAGATAAAAACATATTATACTGTTACTTATTTAATTATTAATACATGCTTATAATGAAAAAGATCATACTCAGCATCATATTTATTTTTATTTGTTTAGCCTCGTATGCACATATTGGTCATTACAGTAAATATAAAAAAATTGAGATGGAAATTTTAAGAAATAACGAATTAATTGGTTATAATTATTATTTTTTTTCACGAAAGAATGCTGTTACTCTTGTAACGAACCAATTTAAGTTTGATGTAAAACTTTTGGGTGCAACTGTTTTTAAAGTCGAAGGTATTGGAGAAGAAAGATATTTAAAAGATAAATTGATTTCTTTTAATTCAAAAACTTTCCAGAACAAAAAAGAAAAATTTGTAAACTTAACTTTAAACAAAGATACCAAAAAGTTTGATATTGTGGGTTCTTCTTTCTCTGGTGAAGCCCCCTTGGAAAATGCTATTGGCAACTGGTGGGGTCATAAAATTTTGCAGACCAGTAGTCAAATAAGCCCTATATCAGGTAGTATAAAAGAGCAGATAGTTACTTTTATTGGAAAAGAAAAAATTACTATTAATGGTAAAGAATATGAGACTGATCATTTCAAATTAACCTCCAAAGACATGACACTTCCAGATGATAAAAGATTAAATTTTGATATTTGGTTAGATAAAAAAACTTCTTTAATAGTAAAAGTTACATATCAAAGAATGGGAAGTTGGGAGTATAGATTAAAAAATTATGAATAATTTAACTATTTATTTTCTTATAAAGGTCGTTTGCACTTATCCATCCAGACTCTAGCCTTGGTCCGTTAAACCAATCTGCGCACACACCTAAATTCAATCTAGAGTTCCAATAACTTTTTAATTTCAGTGGTTTTGAATTTGAGGAGTATTTCCAACCATGGTTAAGTGAAAAAAGTATTTTTGTCCGCTTAATTCCTGTTAATTTAAAAAATTTATCAATCAAAATTTTAGTATTAGTTTTTTTAAGTACTTTATTTTGATTTATTTTTTTATTTGCCCAATTAAAAGTACTTTGTAATGTCCAAAGATCGCTTTTACTCTTAAATCTTCTTTTACTATTTTCGTAACCAGCCCATCCTAAAATTCTATCATTAAATAAAAAACTACTACAACCTAAGTTAGTTTTTTTTATTTCTATTAAAATTGTTATATTAGCATCCATCTTAACCTTTTCTTTTATAAAAGAATTTTTAATATAATTTTTTGACAATTTTTTTAATTGAGGAAATGGACAGGTCAAAATTAAATTATCATAATTTCTAATTTCACCATCATTAAATATCAAATTCCATTTTCTATTTTGGAAATTTATTTTTTTAAGTTCACTTTGAAAGTAACATGTTACATTTTTTAAAAGATATTTACTAATGTCATTATTTCCTTTTCTACCAATAACCTTAACATGTTTTTTATTTTCTTTTTTTTTATCACTTAAAAATTTATGATTGCCTCCCCAAATTTTTAGTATTTTTTTTTCTATTAGTTTTTTAGTAAATTTTTTAAATTCTGGAGTTTTTGGAGAAAAGTATTGAGTTCCATGATCAAATCCTCTAATTTTATCTAATCTTTTAAAAGATGATCTTCCTCCTAGACCTCTTGCTTTGTCATGCAAATCAACTGTGTGTTTTTTGTTTAAAAGATTTGCGATAGTTGCTCCAGAAATTCCTGAGCCAATTACACAAAAACTACTCATTTACCAGCAACTGTCATGCCCTCAATCATCATGGTTGGAGAATTTGTTGAATATTCAAAATCTAGGTCGTTTGCTAAAAATATTTTTTTAAACATATCCTTAAAATTTCCTGCAATTGTTATTTCATTTATAGGATATTTAAATTGACCATCCTCAACTAAAAACCCTGTTGCACCAACTGAGTAATCTCCAGTTACAAGATTGCTTCCATGACCTATAGTTTCTGTAATGTAAATACACTTTGAGTTCATTTTTAACAACTCATCGTAGCTTAGGCTTCCATTTTCAAAATATAGATTTGTGGTGCCTCCACTTCTTCCATTTGATTTAAGGTTTAATTTTCTGCCATTGTAAGAATCTACTAGATAACTTTTAAGTACACCCTCTTTTACTAAATTTAAGGTGTCAGATTTAACACCTTCAGAATCAAAATTTTTTGAACCTAAACCCTTAATTATGTCTGGTTTATCTATAATGTTTATAGAATTAGAAAATATTTGTTCGTTTAATTGATCCTTAAGAAATGAAGTTCCTCTTGCAATAGCAGAGGATGAAATTGCGCTTGCAAAAGCACTGAGCATACCTTTTGCAATTCTTTTATCAAATATTACACTTAATTTTTCACTTCCTATTTTTTTTGGACTTAGTTTTCTAATTGTTTGATGACTGGCCATTTTACCCAAAGATTTAGGGTCTTTGATGTCATCTAAATATCTCTTACTTGAATATTCATAATCTCTTTCCATACTTGTTTCATCTTTAGCGACAGCTACACAAGATGCAGTAAATGAAGATGTTTTATAACCACTACAAAAACCATCACTATTTGCTAAAATAAAATTAGATTTTTTTTCAGTAAAACTTGACTCTGTGTTTACAATTTTTTTATCCTCTGATGCTACGCTTTCTAATTCTTTTAAATAATCAATTTTTTTATCGTTCTCAATGTGAGTATCATCATTAATATTTAAATTTTTGAGGCTTTGCGCAAGTAAATTTTTATCTGGTAATGAGTTAAACTCATCCTCAGGAGTAATTTTGGTCGTTTCATAGCATTTCTCTATAAGTGTATTTAAATTTTGATCCAATAAATTTGACGAAGAAATTGAAGACTTTCTTTTTCCTATATAAGTATCTATACTAAATGCTAATCCATCCGATCGATTAGACTCATCTAAGTTTTTATTTCTAAAATTAACCGTTTCAGAAATTGAATGGCCTATAGTTACACTAGCGTTTGTTGCTCCAATTTTTTTTGCAATATCTAAACAATGGGCTGCCTTGGCTTTTAAAAAATCTTGATCTTTAATCATTATTTAAAGTTTTGTTCCACCAACTGTCATTTTATCAATTAATATAGACGGTTGTGCAACGCCTACAGGAACTCCCTGTCCAGCCTTTCCACATGTACCTATACCAGGGTCTAACATCATATCATTACCAACCATTGAAACTTCTTTTAAAATAGAGGGACCATCTCCTATTAAAGTTGCTCCTTTTATAGGAGAGCCAATTTTACCATTAATAATTTCATAAGCCTCTGTGCAATTAAATACAAATTTTCCTGAAGTAATATCTACTTGTCCACCTCCAAAGCTAACTGCAAAAATACCCTTATCAACAGACTTGATCATCTCATCTTGAGTTTGTTTTCCACTTAACATCATAGTATTTCTCATTCTTGGTAAAACAACGTGTCTGTAATTTTCTCTTCTTCCTGAACCAGTCGATCTTGTCTTCATTAAACGTGCATTCAGTCTGTCTTGCATAAAGTTTTTTAAAATTCCGTTTTCAATTAAGACAGTTCTTTCAGTCGGTGTGCCCTCATCATCTATAGTGAGACTACCTCTTCTATTTTCTATGGTGCCATCGTCTACAATTGTGACTCCTTCACTTGCAACTTTCTGCCCCATCAGGTTATGAAATGCTGATGTCTTTTTTCTATTAAAATCACCCTCTAGACCATGCCCTATCGCTTCGTGGATTAATATTGCTGGCCAACCTGGTCCTAAAACAACTTTCATTTCACCAGCTGGTGCAGGTTTACTTTCTAAATTAACTGAGGCAATTCTGAAAGCTTCCTCACATACACTTTTCCAGTTATCATTTTGTAAGTAATCATCATAAGACTGCCTGCCTCCAATGCCATACACACCTGTTTCTTTTCTTCCATCTTTTTCAAGCATTACAGAAACATTAAATCTAATTAAAGGTCTAACATCTGTAATTGCTTCACCCCCTGATCTGATTATTTCAATCGACTTATGTTCACCTAAAAAATTTGCCGTAACCTGTTTAACTGCTCCATCTTTTTTTCTTAAATACTTGTTAACTTTATTAAGAACTTCAAGCTTTGAGTTTAAAGTTTTTTGTTCTATGGGATTTATATCATTATAAAATTTTTTGTTAGATGTTGGTATCTCGTTATTATAAGTACCTTTGATTGATTTAAGTGTTGACTGAAGATTTTCTGCTGAACTCTTTAAAGAGTCTTTTGAAATCTCATTTGAGTAGGAGTATGCAACAACTTCCTCTGATACAGCTCTAAATCCAAAGCCTAGATCAGAACTATAATTCGAGCTCTTAATCTTATTGTCATCTAAGACAATTGACTCTGACTTTGAGTCCTCTAAATACAACTCTCCATCGTCACAATTTTTTAAAGTATCTGAAACTATATTTTCAGCATCTTTTCTTATTAAGTCAGATTTATCAAAGAAATTACTCATAGGAATTACATAAAGGTTTATATTATCTTTTCAACTGCTCTTTTTACACATGTACAATAATCTGATAATAGATAATTACTGAAGTATGAAAGTATATTTCAATAATTCCTGTAAAATTTGTAAGACTGAAATAGACTTATACAAAAAAGAAAAAATAGACGGAATAGATTGGATTGATATCACCAACAATGAACAGGCTGAAAAAGAAACTAGTAAAAATGATAGGCAGCTTTTAAGGCGACTACATGTGAAAGATGATGAAAAAGTTTTAGAGGGAGCTGAAGCTTTTTTGTTTGTATGGAAAAAAATACCTAAATACAGATTTCTATATAAATTTTTTAAACTTCCAATAATTTTTACAATTTTTAATTATGGGTATGAGATAATTGCTTATTTTTTGTACCTTAAAAATAAAAAACAATTAAAAAATTAAGCTAAAAAAAATATCATTATTTCACTTAATAAAGACATAGATAGCAAAAACATAATTAAAACAATTGCATACATAAATGTGATAATTTTATTTCGTTTTCTTCTTAACCTCACAAAATCTTTATCATCTAAATCTGAAAAATCTCTTTCTCCAATCACAGGGTAATCATAACTCCACCTCCAAGTTGATTGACCCAATCTTGGATCCTGACTATTAAAATATCTTATCCAAGAAAGTACATAACTTAGAATTATGTATAAAATGATCATAATAATTATTCCAAAGAGCATGATAGATATTACTGAATATATTTAGATATATTAATTGGTATTTTTGGCTCTTTTCTTAGCAATAAGCTGAGTTAAAGAGTCTACCATTGTGTCCGAGGCCTTAAAAATTTCGTTATTTTTAAATTCATGTGAAATATTTTTTTCTGGATTTGTTTTATCTTCAATTACTATACCTTCATCTGGTGAATTATTTTTGATATAAATAAGTAACAACCACTCATCGTCGGCTGCTTCATCCCATTTGACAAAAATCTCACCCGTTTCAAATCTTCTATCGATACATCTAAAAATTGACATATGTCTTGTTACATGTCTTTTATTTAATTGAAAAACTAAACTACTTGCACTCCTGTAAAAACTTTCTAAAGAAAATTCTATTTTTTGTCTTGCGATTGTATACTCTTTCTCTTTTCTAAGAAGTGTTTCTCTATCTTCATCTCCCTGAATTTTTACACCTAAAGCCTCAACTCTCTCTCTTATTTTTTGATCCCTAATAATTCGATATTTTTCTTTTAATTTTTCTATTCTTTGTTGGAGACCTGCATAATCATCCCTTTTTTCTTTTAAAGAAATTTTTTCAAGTTTTTCTAATTCTTTTACTTCTCTAACTCTAAATTTTTCAATTTGTTTATCTAATCTTAATTTTTGTAAAAACTGTTTTTGTTTCTCTGCTTGTTCAATTCTTAACAATGCCTGTTCTTTTCGTAAAAATAATTTAATATCTTTAGTTCTTTGCTTTTCTAATTTTATTTCCTCTTTTAAAGTCTGTTCTTTTAGTTTAAATTTTAAATCTTCTTCTTTTTGTTTTTCTTCTGCTTTTTTAATTTTTTCTAATCTTTCCTTTTCTTGTTTTTCTAATTTAATTCTTCTTGCTTCATCTTTTTTAATTATTTTGTACTGATCGATCGTATTAGCAATTTTGTCAAAAAATCCTTGGATATATTTTTCAAAATTTAAATTTAAATTAAATTTGAATTGGGGTTTAAGAGAATTTTGAAAATTGATTAGTTTAAAAATAAAGTTTTCTTTTTTTTTACCTTTTGAAATAGAAACTTTTTTTATTTTTTTATAATTATTAACTTTTTTTTTTTTAAAATTATTTTGTTTTGCTTTCTTTTTTGTTTTTTTGATTTTTTTACGATTTTTAACTTTTGCTTTATTTTTATTTTTTTTTGTTTTTTTTTTTGTTTTTTTCATTTCAAGAAGATTTATATCTATCAATAATTTATTGATAAATATAGTCTCTTGTAACTGGAGTAGATCTGTAATTTTTTGTTAATTGAAATTGATAAACAACCTGATCACCCCATTTAAATGCCATCTCGCAACCAGCTAAATAAAATTCCCACATTCTAAAAAATCTTTCATCAAACATTTGAATTATTTTTTCCTTATTTTTGATACAGTTTTCTTTCCAGTGTCGCAGAGTATGTGAATAATGAAGTCGTAAAACTTCAATATCAGCTACTATTAAACCTGCTTTTTCAATTGGGGTTGTAACCTCACTTAAACTTGGTGTGTAACCACCTGGAAAAATATATTTAGTAATCCATGGATGAGGGTCCCTGGGTGGATTTACCGAACCGATAGTGTGTATCAGCGAAACTCCATCATCTTTAAGCAATTTTTCAACTTGTGAGAAGAATTTACGGTAAAATTTTCTACCTACATGCTCAAACATCCCAACACTCACTATCCTGTCAAACTTCTCATACAACTCCCTATAATCCATTAACTTAAAGTTAAGTTGATTTTCTAAATTAAGTTCTTTTGCTTTTTTTTGACAATAGTTAAATTGATTTTGAGATAAAGTTATTCCAGTAACCTCACAATTAGCACTTTTTGCTATGTCAATTGCTAATGATCCCCAACCACAGCCAATATCTAAAACTTTTTGATTAGGTTTGATATTTAATTTTTTTATAATGTGTGCTATTTTGTTATTTTGTGCAGCTTCCAAACTATCATCTTCATTTTTAAAATAAGCACATGAGTATTGTCTTTTTGGATCTAAAAATAAATCATATAGATCATCAGAAATATCATAATGATGTGAAACATTCATTTTTGATTTTTTTATAAAATTAAAATTTGTTAGATATCTATAAGATCCCCTCAATCTATTAATTAGGTAACTAAAAAAATTAAGATCTCCTCTTCCAAAATTCATAAGTGCAAGATCTAGAAAATCAGTCAGACTTCCATTTTCTATTTTAATTTCACCGTCTGTGTATGCTTCACCAAAATAAAGATCTGGGTGAAATAATAATTTATAATGAAGTTTTTTATTGAGAATTTTAAGTTTTATAGGATTTTCTTTAATTGGGCTCCCTATGATATAGCTTTTTGAATAAGCATCTATTAAAATAAAACCATCTTCTTTAAAAACATTATTTAAAAATCTAGCAAGTTGCATTTAAATCACTTAATTAATTTCTTTAAAATCTAATATATCCAATTCTTTTATCAAGACGTTTTCTTCCGAATTATTTAAAATTCTTAAAGGAGGTAAAATATTTTTATATATTTTATTTTTTTGCCCAAAAAATGTGTGCAAACCAGATATTAAATTAAATTTTTCAAAAACAGTTCTAACTGCGCACATTTTTGCATTAGATGTTTGATCTTTTTTATCTAAAAAATTATCGTATACCTCCCTTGCTAAGGGCGCTGTTGCATTTGTTGTAGCAGTGATTATTCCTGAGCATCCTATTTCTAAACCCTTTAGTAATTTTGTCTCAGAACCTGGCATTATTGAAAAGTTCTCTATTTTAAGTCTCTCAAATAAATTGTAAGAACTATCTTTTACACCAATTATTTGATTTGGAAAATTTTCAACCAGCTTATAAATTAAATCTTCACTGAACTTATATCCTGATAATTTCTCAAAATTATAAAGTATTATTTTACAATCAGTTATTACTTTTATTATATTTGAATAAAAACTAAAAACTTCCTGATCGTCATATTTATAATATGCTGGAGGCATTATTAAAAATTTACTAAAACCTACTGATTTAGAAATTTTCATTAAACTTATAGTATCAGCTAGAGAATTAAGACCTGTTCCAATTATAAATTTATCTTTGTAATTACTGGAGGATAAATTATTAATTAGGTTTATTTTATCTGCTAAAGAAATTAGTTGAGATTGACCTGTACTTCCAAAAAAAACAACGCCATGACATCCATTATCAATCACTTTTTCTGCGTGAGAAATTGTATTTTTAATATCCAACCCTAAATCCTCATTTAAGAGAGATAATGTAGCCGCATAAATTCCATTTATCATAATAATAATTTATATTTATTTTTAAATTAAATTAAAAAAAAGAATTTTGATAGTTTTATGAGAGTAGGAGTTTTTTTAAACTATATTGGTTTAGGGGCAAATCTTATGCACTTAAGCTATTGTCACGAAATTGCTAAAGTTTTTGGCCCTATAACGTTAATTACTTTAGCAAAAAATCTCGACCAAGCCCTTGAGGACGATCCTCTAATTAATGAAATAAAAATATTTCAAAAAAATAAAAATATTACAGATATTCCAAAAATTTCCTCAGATTTAAAAAAACTTAAATTAGATAAAATATTTATTTACTACCCTAGTGCACGTCTTTATTCTGCGGCAAAAATTGCTGGAATAAATCAAGTTTTTTGTTATCCAATTTTTAAGAAAAAAGAATTACATCTTGTTAAG
Source organism: uncultured Pelagibacteraceae bacterium (assembly GCA_902594635.1). GTDB lineage: Bacteria > Pseudomonadota > Alphaproteobacteria > Pelagibacterales > Pelagibacteraceae > Pelagibacter. Next base: position 351,802 of record CACJMX010000001.1, on the reverse strand, counting down.
GCTGCGAAAGATTTTACCTGCAAGTATTTAAATCTTACAGACTGTAAAACTGAAACTACAATTCAAATAAACCAAAAAAAAATAAATAATACAAAAAAATATTTTGATGATAATAAATTTAATATAGTTATTGGTGCTGGTTCATCTGGGCCAGATACCAGATGGGGTGAAGAAAATTTTTCAAATTTACTAAACGAACTCAATAAAGAAGGGGAATTTTTCTTTTTCATTCAAGCAGGACCAGATCAAATAGATATTTCTAAAAAAATCATTAGTAATATTAAAAAAAAAAATTGCATGGATTTAAGTAATATTTCTGTAAGAGAAATAGTTCCATTTTTTGCCTTATGTGACATGTATGTTGGGAACGACTCATTTATGCATCATGTTACTTCCCAATCTCAAAAACCATCTGTTGTGCTATTAATTAATTCTCCAAGAGCGTACACAGATTATAGTAAAAACTATCATAGAATAATTCCACATAATGCTAATATAAATAATATTGATCATAAATTTCTGTATTCTCCTAACTCAATCAGTGTTGATGTGGTTAAAAATAAAGTTTTAGAATTAAAATCTAATTAGTATTTTTTATTAAAGTATCTTTGGCTTGATTTACAATAACCGCCAATCTGTTTAACTCTGGGTTTTTATCTGGATGAATCTTTTTCATTATTTTTTTATAAGACTTTAAAATTTGATCATCATTATATTTTTTTTTAGGATCTAAGTTTAAAATTTCGCAAGCTTCATCTCTGGACATTGATTGTAAATTTTTTGCTGCACTAGAATTGCTAAAATTGTATCTTCCTGTGTTTTTTAGAACTTTTATTAAACTCCAAAGCCTCAGCATTTGAAATAAGGTTATTCCTGCCTTTGTCTTGATAAGAGGTAAAACAGCCAAAAGAAACGGGAGTGAAAAAAGGTATCGTCCTGCAAATGTGGCTAGAATTGCCAAAGCAATAGAGCCAAATATCAAGGTTTTACGGAATAGATTTTTAATTTTTTTAGATTTGGAATTAACAAACCAAGATAAAAAAAAATAAATAATTAAAAAAACTATTAGTACTAAAAAAAAAATATTCATCTATAAATTAATTTCTTTATGAAAATACCACAACTAGCTAAAAAACTGGAATTAAAATCTTGTCACAATATTGAATGGGAGGATCATTATAGCTGGATACACCAAAAAAATATATTAGAAGTATTGAAAGATAAATCCAAACTTGATCCTGAGGTAAAAGAATATCTAGATCAGGAAAATTCATATGCAGAGCATCATTTAAAAGACACAAAAACTTTACAAAAGAAATTATTTGATGAGATAAAAGGAAGAATAAAACTAGATGATGAATCTCTTCCTTATAGGGACCATACTTATGAATATTGGACAAAAACAACTGTTAAAGGAAATTATTCTATCAAACTTCGTAAAAAGATTGGGGAAAATAAAATTGAAGAAATTTGGAATGGAGACAAGGAAAAAGAAAAACTTAAAACTGAATATTTTGGTGTTGGTGATTTAGAGGTAAGTAATAATGACAAATATCTTGGGTACTCATTAGATCTTAAAGGTTCTGAATATTATACAATTTATATTAAAGACATAGAAACTAACGAGATTATTTCTAAAGAAATTACAGAGACATCTGGAAGTATTACTTTTAGTTTAGATGATAAATATATCTTTTACTCAAAGCTTGATAAGAATCATCGAGCCCGAAAAATATACAGACACGATATTGGAAATTACAATGACGAAGATTTATTAATTTTTGAGGAAAAAAGTGAGGCTTTTACGGTAGGAATTGGATTAAGTTCTGACGAAAAATATTATTTTATAAATACATCTGATCATAACACCTCGGAACAATACTATTTTAAAGTAGATGAGGCAAAACCATTACCAAAACTTATAATGAAAAGAGAAAGGGGTGTTCTTTATTCAACCAGTTCGTGGGATGGTAAATTTTACAATCATACCAATAAAGACGCAGAAGATTTTAAAATTGACATTACAGATAGTTTAGAAAAGCAAGACTGGCAGCCTTTTATTTTACCAAAAAAAGAAGTTTTGATAGGAGGTCTAACTTTTTTAAAAAATTGGATCATTAGATCTGAAACATCTGATGCTCTTGATAAATTATTTGTTAAAAATATCAAAACAAATATAGAGCAAGAATTAATTTTTTCAGATGAAAGAATATATGTTCCTGGAGTTTCACTGACTCAAAGAAATAGAGATACTAATGAAGTTTATGTTGGGTATTCTTCACCTAAAACACCTTCAAGAGTTTATAAGTTTAATTTATCTAATAAATCTAAAGAGCTTGTTAAAGAACAAGAGATTCCGTCTGGTCACAAACCAGAAAATTATATTGTAGAAAGAGTGGAGTTCAAATCACATGATGGAAGACTAGTACCATTAACCATTACGAGACATAAAAAAACTAAAATAGACGGATCGGCAAATTTGCTGCTCTATGGTTATGGGTCTTATGGTAGTTCAATGAGTCCAAGTTTTTCCTCAACAAGATTAAGTCTAATAGATAGGGATATCATCTGGGCAACTGCTCACATAAGAGGTGGAATGGAAAAAGGGATGAAGTGGTGGAAGGAAGGAAAGCTAACAAATAAAAAAAATACTTTTGAAGATTATATTCATGCTGCTAAATATTTAATTGAAAACAAATATACATCTAAAGGTAAAATAATTGGTATGGGTGGATCTGCAGGAGGATTACTAATGGGTGCAGTAGTAAATCAGTCTCCTGAGTTATTTTTAGGAATTATAATGGCTGTTCCATTTGTAGACTCTTTAACAACAAATCTGGATCATTCTTTACCATTAACTGTTGGAGAGTTTGATGAATTTGGAAATGCGAAAGACAACAAAGAACACTTTGATTATATTTTTTCATATGCTCCGTACAATAATATAAAAAAAACAGATTATCCTCACATGTTAATAACAACTAGTCTTAGCGATAATCGAGTTTTGTTTGATGAGCCTGCGAAATTTACAGCAAAATTAAGAGAATATAAAACTGATAATAATTTACTTTTATTAAAAACAGAAATGAATGCAGGTCATGGTGGTAAATCTGGTCGAGATGGAGCTATTGAAGAAATTGCAATCGACTATGCGTTCGCATTAAAAATTGCAAAAAAAACCTAATTTTTTAATCTTGAAATATCAAAAGTAATTCCCAAATAATACATGTAAGTCGCCTAATGGGGCTTACTAAATATAAACTTGCTTAACAAAGGAGGATATTATGACAAGTAAGGATTTATCTATATTTAACTCACTAAGACCGTTTTCAATTGGTTTTGACGACATGTTTGATCAGTTTGAAAATATGTTAGGGAACGGAAATTTGACAATGCAGTCAAATTACCCACCTTACAACATTCGAAAAACAGGTAAGGACAATTATGCAATTGAGGTTGCTTTAGCTGGCTTTAATAAAAAAGATGTTGAGGTTGAGTTTGAGGATAATTTATTAACTGTTAGAACCAAACAAGTTAATAAATCCGAGAACAGTGAAATTGATGGAGAAATTATTCATAAAGGTATTTCTCAAAGACAATTTGCAAGATCATTCACTATTGCTGATGACGTAAAAGTAAATAGTGCTGAGCTTAAAGATGGTCTTTTAACAATAGCTTGTGAAAGAATTATTCCAGAACATAAAAAGAAAAAACTTATAGAAATTAAATAAGTTTAACCTTGCTTGCGGGGATTTTATCCTCGCAAGTTTGATTTAAAAACAGCCGTTAGATACAAAGCCAACAACAATATTTTCTGAATTTATCTCAAATCTTCGTTCACAAGGTATCAAATATTTTTTTGTATTATATACAAACTCAAAATTACCTTTTGCATTTGTAAAATCCTCGTCGGGTTTTCCCAACTCCATTTGAAGTTTGCTTGCAGATTTTCCAATAAATTCACTCAATTTTTCATTTTCTTTTTCTACAATTGCATCTGTCTTTTGCTTAACTGTCTGACAGCCTGCTACCAGAAAACACAAAACTACAAGTGTAAAAATAAATTTAAATTTATGCATTAATCATTCTTAAAACCGAATTATGGCATAAATATAAACTCCTAAGTTGAATGTTGTGAATAAACTAAGGTTTATTAAAGAAATAACTAATAGAATCAAATAAATCTCGAGTATTAGGAGGACAAATGCTTGACAATTATTTTAATTATAAAAAACACAAAACTGATTTTAAAACTGAGGTAATAGCTGGAACTACGACGTTTTTGACTATGGCATACATAATGTTTTTAAATCCATTTATCTTATCGGGAGAATTTGCCGGACCCGAAAAAGGTTTCTTTGATTTCGGCGCAGTTTATACCGCAACAATATTAGCAACAGCATTAGCTTGTTTTATAATGGCTTTTTATGGAAAAACTTGGCCAATTGGACTAGCACCAGGAATGGGGATTAATGCCTTTGTTGCTTTTGGAGTTTGTGCTGGTATGGGATATACGCCACAAGAAGCTTTAGGCGCAGTTTTAGTTGCAGGTGTATTGTTCTTAATTATATCTCTTACTCCAATTAGAGCTTGGTTAATTAATTCAATACCAAAGAGTTTAAAATTAGGAATAGGTGCTGGAATAGGATTGTTTCTTGCAATCATTGGTCTTCAGATAATGGAAGTCGTTGTAGATAATCCTGTAACTTTAGTTCAGCTTGGTAATTTAGGTGATCCATTAGTTCTTTTAGGATGTGCAACATTCATAGCAATTATTGTTTTAGATAAAATGAATGTAAAAGGAAATATTATTATAGGTATTTTGGCATTCAGTATAATTGCATGGGCAACTGGACTTGCAAAATTTAATGGAATTGCAAGTGCGCCTCCACCAATGACATATCTTTTTGAATTTGATTTATCCGCTGCGATGACAGCAGGAATGTCTACGGTAATATTTACATTATTGTTCATTGATTTTTTTGATACTGCAGGAACGCTTACTTCTGTTGCGAATGTAGCAGGAAAAGTTGGTAAAGATGGAAAAGTTCAAGATATTAATAAAGCAATGCTATCAGACAGTGTTGGAACAGTTGCTGGTGCAATGATGGGAACAACAACGGTAACAAGTTATGTTGAATCTGGTGCTGGTGTGAAGGCAGGTGGAAAAACTGGTATGACTTCTTTAGTAATTGGTTTGTTATTTTTGGCATGTATATTTTTTGCACCCCTTGCAACTAGTCTGCCTAAACAAATTGATGGTGCTGCTCTACTTTTTGTATCTGTTCTTTTTATAAGAAATATTACAGACATAGAATGGAACGATATCTCAGAGTCAGCTCCAGCAATTCTAGCAATGATAGCTATGCCTTTAACTTATAGTATTAGTAATGGTATCGCATTAGCATTTGTTTCGTATGCTTTAATTAAAATATTTACTGGAAAGTTTTCAAGTACTTCTCCAGCAATATGGGTGGTTGCAATACTTAGTGTTGTAAGTTTTGCAGTGGCTTAACAAGCTTTAACAGGGCTAGAAATCTAGCCCTGTTTACTAATTTCTTTTAATAATTTCACTGATAGTCAATTCTTCGTAATGCTCAGTTGGTTGAACTATCCAAGGATCAGACTCTAGTCTAACAGGACAGAAATCAGGTTCGAAAGTTGACGATTTTTTTTTCCACAAACAAGCTGTTTTAACTTCTTCAATAAAATCTTTGGTTTGTGGATATTTTTTTAACCACTCGATACTCTTGTTTAAAGTCAGTCCAGTATCAGAAAGATCATCTATTAATAGTACTCTTTGAAAATCTTTGTTTTCAGCTAAAGAACTGATCTCTCTAGCAAACATTAGTTGCCCTTGTTGATCTTCCATTCCTTTTCCTGAATAACTTTGAATTACAATATAGGCTATTGGTAATTTTAAAATTCTTGAGAGAATGTCTAATATTGGAGCTGCACCTCTCATAATACCCACTAGAACAGTAGGTTTATATTCTTTGTGAATTTGTATTGCTAATTTCTCAACTATTTTTATATATTCTTCAAAAGAGACAATTAATTTATCAGCCATGAAATTTACTATCATAACTAAAATAATTTAAAAAGGAGAAATCATGAAAGCTTACTGGATAAGTGTTTATAAAGAAGTTGAAAACCAAGAAAATTTAAAAAAATATGCTGAAGTGGTTACTCCAATAATAAAAAGCTTTGGTGGGATACCTCTAGTAAGAGGAGGAAAACACATAACGTATGATGGAGATGATTTTCTAAGAACAGTTATCTGGGAATTTCCAAGTTACGAAAAAGCTATAGAATGTCATGATTCAAAAGAATATTTAGACGGTTGGAATATTGCAAAAAGTACAACTACTAGACATATGCAAATAGTAGAAGGTTTTAGTATTGAATAGGCTCTGGATCTATACTTCTCCATAAATACCAAGTTGCAACTGAGCAAAAAGGTGAAAATTTTTTTTTCAATAACTTTACATAGTTTTCTGGTGGCAAATATTTTTTATTGTAATTTTTTGAAATCGCTCTTAATAAACCAATATCTTGAATTGGCCAAATATTTGGTCGATTATAAGTAAATAATAAGATCATCTCTGCAGACCATCTTCCAATTTGTCTTAATTCAGATAAGTAAATTATAGCCTCCTCGTCAGACATTTTAGGAATAAGTTTTGGATTAAATGTTTTATTAATCACTTGTTTAGCTAAGCTTTTAATCCCTTTTACTTTTTGCCTACTTAGACCACAGCTTTTAAGCTGAATAGTTGTCAATTTATTAACTATCTTTGCTGTAATTTTATTTTTACATTTTTTTTTAAATTTTAAAAAAACTGCATTGGCAGCAGCCACACTAATTTGTTGGCCAATAATACTCTTACATAGTGAAAAAAAAACATCCCTTCTTGAAGTTAAAACTGTTTCTGAAGGAGACTTGTACTTTTTTATTAAAGCAGACATTGTTTTATCCTTCTTAGATAAATATTTTTTTGCTGTGCTCCAGTATTTAGGCGAATTACTCATGCCGTGAAACTGATATTCGTTTTTTTAGAGTCATCTCTCGTCTAAATATTATAAATGAAGATACAATTACTAATAAAGCACCCATTAAAGTTTTAATTGTTGGAACTTCACTCCAAATAAAATAACCAAATATTATAGCAAAGACTAAGGCTAAGTATTTTAATGGTGTTACTAAACTTACTTCTGAATATTTATAGGATTGAGACAACCATAAATTAGCTAAACCACCTAAAATTCCTACCATAGATAATAGAAATAAATCTAAAAAATTAGGCATAACCCATCCCTGGAATAAAGAAAAAAGACCCAATATTGCAATTGAGAAAGAAAAGAAAAAACTTATTAACCAAACTGGTTCTGTTGAAGATAATTTTCTAATTGCTATAGCAACATATGATAAGCCAAGACAGAAAATTATAGGATAGATATAATAAAAATTTAGTGAACTAAAGCCTGGCTCTGTAATCACAACTATTCCTATGAAACCAACTAAGACAGCTAACCACCTGTATAAACCTACTTTTTCGTTTAATAAAAAAATTGAAAAGATTGTTGTAAAAATTGGTGCTGCAAAAGAAATGCTCACAACGGTAGCTAATGGTAAATTTCTTAAAGCTATAAAGATTGAAACTAAGGCAATTAAACCGGATAAACATCTCTTAAAATGAAGAAAAGGTCTTGATGTTTTATAAAAATCTAAAAATCTATCTTTAGGAATAAGAAATAAAATTGGAATTATTCCACAAAAACCTCTGAAAAATAAAACTTGTCCAACAGGATATGCATCAGACCACTTTACCAATACGTCCATTAGAGAGAAAGCACACACAGAAATGAACATGTAAAAAAAGCCTAATTGATTTTTTGATAGCATGAAGGTAACTTTAGATTAAATAAGTTATTTATCAATGGAAATTGCAATTTTAGGATTAGGATGTTTTTGGGGACCAGAAATTAAGTTTGGTAAACTTGATGGAATTATAAAAACTGAAGTTGGATATTGTGGAGGCAACAATGCAGAGACCAATTACAAAGAAGTATGTACTGGAACAACAAACCATGCGGAAGTTGTTAAATTAGATTTCGATCCAAAAATTATATCTTATGAAAAAATTCTTAAATACTTTTTTAAAATTCATGATCCAACAACTCTAAATTCTCAAGGGCCAGACTTTGGAACACAATATAGAAGTGAAATTTTTTATTTAAATGATAATCAAAAAACAACTGCAGAAAATGTTATTAGTAAAGAAAACGAGAGACTTTCTGGAAAAGTTGTAACTAAACTATCACAAGTAAAAAACTATTGTCCAGCAGAAGAATACCACCAGAGATATTTAGAAAAAAGATAAAATGTCTTTAGTGGATACAGATTGGTTACAAAAAAATATATCTAAAGTAAAAGTTATAGATTGTTCTTGGCATATGCCAGCAGAGAATAGAAACCCAGAGGAAGAATTTAAAAAAGAACATATTCCAAATGCTATCTTTTTTGATTTAGATAAAAATTCTAAAAATGACACAGACCTTCCACATATGCTTCCAACTTCAAATGAGTGGAATAAAATAGTTTCCAATTTAGGAATTTCAAAAGAGGATCATATTATTATTTATGATAACTCAAATGTAATTAGTTCCTGCAGATGTTGGTATAATTTTATATATTTTGGACATGATCCTAAACTTGTTAGCGTACTTGATGGTGGATTTAGAAAATGGAAAAAAGAAAGCAAAACAACATCTAATGAGATAATTAAATTTTCAAAAACAGAGTATATGGGCAAAGAATTGACTTCATTAGTAAAAGATAAAGTCGAAATTAATAATAACATTTCTAAAAAGGATTTTGTTGTTATTGATGCAAGAAGCAAAGAAAGATTTGAGGGTAAAGCTCCTGATCCAAGAAAAAATGTTAGAAGTGGATCTATACCAAACTCTATATGTTTGCCCTTTGTAAAAGTAATAAATGAGGATTATTCTTTTAAAAATGTAGCGCAGCTAAAAAGCTTATTTGAAAACACATTAGAGAAACCAACAGATAAACCTATCTTTTCATGTGGGTCTGGTGTTACTGCTTGTGTTTTAGCTCTTGCATATTCTTTAGTAAACGCTAATTATCTGCCAGTCATATATGATGGTTCATGGGCTGAATATGGCAAAATCTAAACTATGAAAAGATCTACTAAAATAACAAGTATAGTAATTATATTTTTTCTAATTATCACAACTGTGATTGTTGGAAGAACTATGATTGGAAATCATTTTAAAAAAAAATTTAGCAAAAGGCCACCACCAGGGATAATAATTACAGCTGCTAAAGAAAGAATATTTGAAAATATTATAAGTACTTATGGAACGGCCGCACCAGTTCAAACTCAATCATTTAAAATTGAAAAGTATGAAATTCTTAAACCAATTAAATACAATCAAAAAGTTAAAAAAGGTGATGTTATTGCCAATCTTAAAAATAGAAAAATTATAGCACAATTTGATGGAGTAATTGGAAAAAGAGAATTTTCTGAAGATTTAGAAGTTTCAAAATCATCAATACTTATCAACCTCGAAGATACCAGCTCAATTTATTGTGATGTAGATATACCAGAAATATTTGTCCCATTTATTAAAGTTGGTTTACCTGTGGATATAAAATTTTCTGGCTACAAAGACAAAATATACAAAGGAAATGTTGATTCATTTGCAAGCAGAATAAGCGAGGATACAAGATCTTTGGCTACAAGAATTAAAATGGATAATCTTTCAGGAGAAATACTTCCAGGCTCATTTTTAGAAATATCAATTAAATATGACGTTAGACAAAGTTTAAGTATTCCAGATACGAGTACAATCGTTGAAGGTGAAAATGTCTTTATTTATAGAGTTGATGAGAAAAATAAAGCATTGAAAACAAAAATTACTACTGGTGATCGATACATAGGTTTTGTAGAAGTTTTAAATGGTCTGAATAGTGGTGATAAAATTGTTGCTGAGGGTACAAAGAAAGTGAGACCCAATCTAACCATCAGACCAATAGAAAAAGGTTCCAAAAAAAAACAAGGAAATTCTAGCTGGGGTAAAAAAGATAAATCTAAAAAAGAAGAAGCAAAAAAAAGTAAGTTAGATTGGTTAAGAAAATTAAATATATTTAAAAAATCTGAGAGCTAATAATTGAATGTATATTACTGAAGTCAGCATAAAAAGACCTGTTGTTGCTTGGGTAATGTCATTAATATTAATTATTTTTGGTATCTTTGTTTTTGCAGAGTTACCAGTAAGGGAGTTACCAGATGGTATACAGCCACCAGTTGTTCAAGTACAAACGGAATATAAATCTGCCTCAGCAGAAATTGTTGATGAAGAAATAACTCAAAAAATTGAGGATGTTATTGGTGGAGCAGAAGGAATTAAAAATATAGATTCAAGTTCTCTCAGCGGAAGAAGTAGAATAAATATTCAATTTAACACCGATATTGATTTAGACGATGCAGCAAACGATATTCGAGAGAGAGTATCTAGAGTAGTCGATAATCTACCTAGTGAATCGAGTCCTCCTCAAATATTGAAACAGGCAGCTGGATTTACAACCACGATGTGGGTAGGCCTTTCCTCTCCAACGTGGAGTGACCTAGAACTTGGAGATTATGCAGAAAGGTATCTTATCGATGCTTTTTCGAGTGTGCCTAACGTTGGAAGAATAAGAGTTGGCGGATTAAGAGAGTTAAGTGTTAGAGTTTGGATAGATCCAATTAAATTAGCCGCAAACAACCTTACAATTCAAGAGGTTGAAAGAGCATTTAGGAATGAGAATGTTAACCTTCCAGCGGGGACCTTAGAGGCAAACAACAAAGATCTGACTCTTAATATTGATAAATCTTATTCTAACATTGATAGCATTAAACAATTACCATTAAAAAAAGATAAGGATAAAGTTATTATCTTATCAGATGTTGCAAATGTTGAATTAGGTCCAGTATCAGAAAAAACTTTATTTAAAGCTCAAAGTAAAAATGCGATTAATTTAAAAACTGTAGGGATTGGTATTTATGCTAAGAGTGGCGCTTCTACTGTTGAACTTTCAAATCAAGTTAAAGCAAAAATAAATGATCTAAATAAATCTTTGCCAGACGGATTAAAATTAGAGGTTGCTTTTAACAGAGCTACATATGTTGGTGCAGCGATTGAGGAAGTTTATAAGAGTTTGATTATTGCATTTATTTTAGTTGTTTTAATTATATACCTATTTCTTGGTAACCTTAAGGCTGTGATAGTTCCAGCAGTTGCACTACCAGTTAGTTTAATAGGATCATTCTTAGGATTATACTTATTTGACCTTTCAATTAATATTTTCGTATTGTTAAGTTTTATTTTAGCCATAGGTATAATAACAGATGACTCTGTTATAATGACTGATGCCATCTATACTAGAATTGAAAATGGTGAAACACCACTTGTTGCTGCATACAAGGGATCAAAACAAATTACTTTTGCAATTATTGCGACAACTTTAATTTTAGTTGCAGTTTTTTTACCATTAATTTTTATAAAAGGTATTTCTGGAACCTTATTTAAAGAAACTGCAATCGCTCTGTCTTTCTCTATAGTGGTTTCTTCTTTTGTTGCTTTAACATTGTCCCCAATGCTAGGAAGTAAATTTTTAAATAAAAAAGAAAAAATAAATTTTTTTGTCAAAAAATTTAATAATGGATTTAAATCTTTTACTAGCTTTTATATTGATACTTTAAAATATTGGATAAATAAGCAAAAAACTATTTCAGCATTTATAATTTTAGTAATTGTAGCTTCTGTATTTTTGTTTGATTTTTCTAAAAAAGAGTTACTTCCAACTGAAGACAGGGGTGTTTATTTGATAATTGGATCTACTGATGAAGGCAGCTCATTTGAATACACTCAAGAAAAAGCTCAAATTATTGAGAGCAGAATAATTAAATTATTACAAGCAAAAGATAGTCCGTACGAGAGAGTAATTATGAGAGTTCCAGGATTTGGTAAGTCTGCAACAACTTATAATACATTTATAATCATTGCGTTGTTAGATGAATGGAAAAATAGAGAAAAAAGTAGTCAGACAGTATTGAGAGAAGCTATCGGACAAGTTGTTTCTGTTCCAGAAACTTTTGCTTTCCCAATATCCCCTCAAGCAATTAGGGTTTCAAGCTATAACAAGCCAGTTCAATTGGTAATCTACGGAACAAGCTATGAGGAGCTTGAGGAAATACAAAAAAATGTTTTGCGTGAATTAAGAAAAAATAGAAATATGTCTCGAATAGAAAGTGATTACACTAAAAATAAACCTGAAGTTAAATTAATAACTAATAAAAACAGAGCTAACGATTTAGGAGTATCGACGGAAAATATAGGCAGAACTTTAGAGACACTTTATGGAGGCAAAAGGGTTACTACTTTTAGTAAAGAAGGAAGAGAATACCCAATTATTTTGCAACAATACCTTGCAGATAGAAGAGATAAAGACGGTTTATCCAAAATTTTTGTTAGATCAGAGACAACTGGAAAACTTGTTTCAGTAGCAAGTTTAGTAGAATTCAAAGAAAAAGGTACAGCGGAAGTGCTACCTAGATACAACCGTCAAAGAGCAGTTACAATTTCTGCAGCACTCTCAGAGGATTATACATTATCCGAGGCAATAAATTATTTAGAAAATGTCATGGTGAAAGTTGCACCTCAAAATCAAATTACTTGGAAAGGAAAATCTGAAGAATTAAAAGAAACAACTAATGAAATATATTTAATCTTTGCTTTGGCATTGATTACTGCTTATTTGGTGATGGCGGCAACATTTAATTCTTTTGTGCACCCTTTTATAATTATTTTAACAGTTCCACTTGCAGTCTTTGGTGGATTAGTCTTTATATTATTTTTAAATAGTTCGATTAATATTTTTTCTCAGATTGCATTAATAATACTGATCGGTATCTCAACAAAGAATAGTATTTTAATAGTTGACTATACAAACCAGATAAGAACAACAGGTGTTAAACTGCAAGATGCAATACTCAAAGCATGTCAACTGAGAATAAGACCAATTATTATGACATCGTTAAGCACCATGATTGCGATGTTACCACTAGTAATAGGAAATATTGGGCCAGGTGCAGGAGAAGGATCTAGATTAGCTGTTGGAGGAACTATTCTTGGAGGAATGATTATTTCAACTTTTTTCACATTATATGTAACTCCAACAATGTACTTAGCATTAGCAAAAAATACAAAACGTATTGATGCAGTAGATATAGAGCTTAAAAAACAATTAAATTAAAAAACAATATATTTATTTGTAGATAATGAATTCTTACAATCAGATAATTGTTTTTTATAAATATTTGACTGTTTTTCTACTCTCTTCGCTAAATTAATAACTTTCTTATTACTTTTATAATTTTTATAATTCCCCCACCCTTCATGGTAGGCAATATACTGTTTGAAAGCATCTGTTTTTGAAACTTTTAAAATTTTTTCAGTTTTTGTCGTATACCAACCAATAAAATCAACACTATCTTTAAATCTTGTTCTGGTTGCAAACTTATTTCCTGTTTCAGTTTTATATTGTTTCCATGTTCCTTTAACTGCCTGAGAATAGCCAAATGAACTTGAGGGTCTTTTATAAGGGACTATTTTAAAAAGTTTTTGTCGAGGAGGTTTAGCAAGCCAATCAAAACCTGATTCCATTTTTATAATCGCAAGCTGTAAGTAAATGGGTGTCCCCCACTTTTTTTCAGTTTTTTTGGTATGTTTATACCAAAAATAATTTTCATTAAATATAGAGCAGCTATTAGAAGTATTGGAAGGTATTGAGGAACAGCTTGAGAACAGAAAAAATATTATAAATAAAATTTTATTTTTTAAAAAAAAATTTATCATTAATTAAGTATAGTTTTATTTATCAAATTATTCTAAAAGATAAACAAATGAGTTATTTAATACTTGTAAGGCACGGTCAGAGTGTATGGAATCTTGAAAATAGATTTACGGGATGGGTGGATGTTGACTTAAATCAAAATGGAATGGCTCAGGCAAAAAAAGCTGGTGAGCTGATTAAAGGGAAAAAAATAAATATTGATCTCTATTACTCCTCATTTCAGTTGAGAGCCAAAAATACACTAAAAATTATACAAGAACAATTAGATGACAATAAAAAAGTTAAATTTGCTTGGGAACTTAACGAAAGACACTATGGATCTCTTACTGGTTTAAATAAAGATGAAATGAAAAAAAAACTTGGAGAAGAAAAAGTTCACCAATTCAGACGCTCTTGGGATCTAAGACCTGATCCACTAGATAAAAATAACAGCTATCATCCTCTAAATATCAATACATATAAAGATGTACCTGTCGAAAAAATTCCAGATACTGAATCTTTAAAAGATACATATGAGAGAGTAATTAAATATTATAGTGAAGATATTAAAAATGAATTAAAAAATAAAAATATTTTAATTTCTGCACATGGAAATTCAATAAGAGCTTTATGTAAGTATCTTTTTAATTTAGATAACAATCAAATTTCAAAATTGGAAATACCTACTGGTAACCCTTTACTGATAAAATTTGATTCCGATAATAAAATATTAAATTGTGGGTATCTTGACTCTGAACGAGCTAAAGATCTTTTAGTTTATTAAAAATATTTAAGTCTGTTAAATGATAGAATTTTTGTTTACTTTCAAACCCATATAATTTTTTTTCATCTATTAATTTGTTCCAAATATTTAAAATAGAAAATTTACTTATAGTTTGATTAGCTAAAATTTTTTTATTTAAAATTTGACAACCAATATAAATAAAATCTAGGTTATCTGTTTTCGAGATTAAATTATTTGAAAGATTAAAATCTCCTGCTAAGCTTTGATCAAAACTTAAGTTTTTATTTACTAATAAAAGAATACTGTCTAATTTTTTTGAAAAATAAATTTCCTCCATTTTTATAATTTCATCTCTATATCGATTTGACCAAATTGTATCCGGATTAAAGACAATAAAATCATCTTCGTCAGACTTACTGGTCATATTTAGTATACCACCTCCGGTATCTAGAATACTTTTACCATCTTCAATAATATGAATATCTAAATTAAAATTTTTATTTTTAATAAAATTTGAAAAATGTTCTTTTAGATAGAAAGTATTAATAAAGATTTTGTTTATACCCATTTCCTTAATCAAGTTAATGCTTTTCTCAAGCATAGTGACTTCGTTTATTTGAAGCAGAGGTTTAGGTTTTGTTAAAGTAATTGGATTTAAACGTTTTCCAAAGCCAGCACATAAAATTAAAGCAGTATTTATTTTCACAATTTTATTTAACAAATTTAGGGAAATTATGTTTTAGTATTAATTTTAAACTATTAAATTCCCTATTTTTTCTCATCCTATAGTTAATCATTTCCCAAGCATAAGGTATCATTTTTGCGTATTTTTTTTTATTGTCTCTTAATGCTAAACGCATAAAAATTCCTATGATCTTTAAGTTTCTTAAAACAGATAATATTTCAAAGTCATTAATAAATTCTTTAATTTCAGTTTTTGTTAATTTCTTAAAGTAATTATTTAAAATTTTATTTTTCAGTTTATTAGATGTTTTGAATCTAACATCGTCAACAAGTGAAGCTAAATCATATGTTTTATTGCCAATTAACGCATCTTGGCTATCAATCACTGCAATATTATTTTTTACATACATTAAATTTGATACATGAAAATCTCTGTGAACAAAAGTATCGTTTTTTAAATTCAATTTGGATAGCAATTTTTTCACCTCATTTTGGTATCCTTTTTTAAATTTTCTAATCTGAAACTTATTTATTTTTGTAGGTGCATACCATTCCGAAAACAATTTTGCTTCGTTCAATAAAATTTTATCTTCATACTTCTGTACTTTATATTTCTGTCTATTAAAATTTAAGATTTGTTTATCTTTAATTAATTGCAATCTGCTAAGAGTTTTTAAAATTTTTATAAAAAAAAGCTCTTTATTAGTTTTATTGTGTTTCAAGACTTTATATAAAGTATTATCTCCAAAATCTTCAACCTCTATATAGTTGTTTTTATAATTTTGATTTAGTAACTTTGGAGCCAAAATTTTATTTTTATTTAATATTTTGTTAACAGCATCATAGATCAAAAGATTTTTAACTTTCTCTTTTTTAGCGTAAACCACAATTGAGCGGTTATTCTTATTTCTAAAAAATTTGCGAAACGATGCGTCACCCTTAACTTCCTTTAACTCTTTAAAATTTAGCATATTACCAAAATATATTTAAACCTTTTATCTCAACAGTTCTATTTTTAAGTTCATTTTCGTATTTAAATAATAAATCTATAGATTTTACTTTATTATTATTTTTAATTAATTGAGGCCACTCAACTAATGTAATATTTTTTTTATTATTTTCAAAAATATCTAGGTCTTTAATCTCTGAAGTATTTTTGATCCTAAATAAATCGTAATGTTTAATTACAAAATTATTAGTTTCGTACTCATTCAGTAAATTAAATGTAGGGCTAGTAACCTCTGTAAGTTTTAGTCGCTCGTCAGTCTGAAGTTTATTAATAAAATATTTTACAAATGTTGTCTTGCCTACTCCCATTTCGCCATACAAAAAAATGTATTCACCTCCTAAAAAATATGAGGTTAATTTTTCTGCTAATTCTCTTGTTGACTTCTCTGAAGTGATATCAATCTTGCTATTTTTAATAGCGGTAGGCATCTGGTTTAAAAGGACCTTCTGTCCCTACACTTATATAATCCGCCTGATCTTTAGATAATTTAGTTAATTTAGCGCCAACTTTTTTAAGATGTAAAGTAGCAACTTTTTCATCCAAATGTTTAGGCAGTACATAAACTTTGTTTTCATAATTTTTGTGATTATGCCAAAGTTCTATTTGTGCAATTACCTGATTAGTAAAAGATGCACTCATAACAAAACTAGGATGTCCTGTTGCACAACCTAAATTTACTAATCTTCCCTCTGCTAATAAAATAATTCTCTTACCGCTAGTTAATTCAATTTCGTGAACTTGGGGTTTTACTTCAGTCCACTTATAATTTTTCAAAGCTTCAACCTGTATTTCATTGTCAAAGTGACCAATGTTACATAATATTGCTCTATCTTTCATGTCTCTCATGTGGTCTGCAGTTACGATATCTTTATTTCCTGTTGCGGTTACAACTATATCTGCTCTACTTATAGCTTCTTCCATTAAAACAACCTCGTAACCCTCCATTGCAGCTTGAAGAGCACAAATTGGATCTGCTTCAGTGACTAGTACTCTTGCTCCACTTTGTCTCAAAGATGCAGCACTTCCTTTTCCAACATCTCCAAAGCCTGCTACAATTGCAATTTTACCTGACATCATAACATCAGTTGCTCGTCTTATGCCATCTACTAAACTTTCTCTACAACCATATAGGTTATCAAATTTTGATTTAGTTACAGAATCGTTGACATTAATTGCTGGCACTAAAAGAGATTTATCTTTTTCCATTTTGTTAAGTGCTTTAATTCCAGTGGTTGTTTCCTCTGAAACACCTTTAACATCTTTCATTAATTCTTTATGTTCGTTATGCATAATGGCTGTTAAGTCACCTCCATCATCTAACAACATATTTGGTTTCCAATCAGATTTTCCAACAATAGTCTGCTTGATGCACCACAAGTATTCTTCTTCCGTCTCACCTTTCCATGCATAAACAGGAATACCTGCTTTAGCAATAGCAGCCGCCGCATGATCTTGAGTTGAAAAAATATTACAAGATGACCATCTTACTTCTGCTCCTAAATCAACAAGTGTTTCAATTAATACAGCTGTCTGGATTGTCATGTGTAGACAACCAATAATTCTAGCATCTTTAAGTGGTTTTTTATTAGAATATTCTTCTCTTAAAGCCATCAAACCTGGCATTTCGCTCTCTGCAATAGAAATTTCTTTTCTGCCAAAATTAGCTTGTGAAATATCTTTAACTTTATAATCTTCCATGGCAAGGTTTATAGCGTTAAGTTATATTTAATCAACATTAGATTAGATACTAGGAAATCTTATTTCAATCATTGCACCAAGTGTATCCATACGATTAGATGCTACAATTTCTCCATCGTGTAAATCTACTAGGTTTTTAACGATATTTAATCCTAGTCCTGAATGTTCACCAAATTTATCAGGTCGGTTGCTATAAAATCTATTAAATATTTTTGAAGTATCTTTTTCCTTAAATCCTTCTCCTTCATCAATTATTTTTACAGAAACTTTATTTTCCAAGGTATTTGAAACATTAATAAAAATACTAGAACCTTTTTTGCTAAAAGATATAGAATTATCTAATAAGTTAGCAATTATTTGTTCTATTCTATTTTCTATACCATTAATAAAATATTCTTCTTTTCCATCATTTTCATATTTTACATCAATATCTTTTTTAACTTTATGAATGTTGTTATAATCGTCTACAACAGACTGTATAATTGGCTCAATATTTATCTTGTTCATTTTTTCTTTACTCAGAGCAACTTCATCTTTTAACATTTGTGAATAATCTGTAATTAATCTTTCAATACGTTGAACATCATGACTAAGAATGTCTATTAGTTTTAATCTTTGATTTTTATCATTTGTATCTTGTAAAATTTCTGAAGCACTCTTTAAAGATGCTAAAGGATTTCTGATTTCATGAACAAGATCTGTAGAAAAATTTTCAGCATTAGTAACTCTTTTTTGTAATTCGTTTGTCATATCTTCAAGTGAATTTGAAAGAAGACCTAATTCATCATTTCTATTTTTCAAATTTTCAATATTTGACTTGGCCTGATTTTTTTCTTTAATAAGCTTTGTATAATTAACTAAATTTTGAATAGGTTTGATAAAATATCTACTTAGTACAAAAGAAAAAATTAAAATTACAAATCCAACAGATATAGCTGTTCTGATCACAAAAGCTTTTCTCTCATCTGTTGCAGTTTTAATATCATTGGCGATCTCTGTTATTGCCAAATACCCCGCTCTTGATCCATCTCTTTCAACATCTTTTATGGTCGTTAATTTAAACTGATTAAAATTTTCCTGAATGAAAGTATATGGATTTCCAAATTTGTTTGATTTTGAATAATCTGTTAAAATATCTTTCAAAGATACTGACTTTTCTTGATCAATATTAATATTTTTATCTTCAATATTTTGTTCATTTTTTTCTTCATTTAAACTTTCAAACTCAATTTCATCTATTCTTGTTGAGAATGATCTAGGATCAAGATCTAATGTATCTGTGTCTCCTATAAGATTTAAGTCGTTATCAAAAAAAATTACTCTATCTAAATTTTGAAATATAAATCTAGTAGAAAATAAAAATTTTCTTATATCCTCGGTGTCAAACTTTACATTTAATCTTGTAAGGTTATCAATTGTATTATCTATAATTTTGATATGATTTTCAGATTTTTTTTTTACTAGATTTGGCTGGATACTATTTAAGTAAACTATTGTAAATAATCCAATAATGGTAAAAATTACAAAATTAATGAATAGGAATTTTTTTAATATTGAAATGGTTTTTAAGTATTTACTAAACATCAGCTAACATTCCATCTATATCCACTACCATATCTAGTTTCAATAGCTGAAAAATCAGGGTCTACTTTTTTAAATTTTTTACGAATTCTCTTAACGTGACTATCGATTGTTCTATCTTCTATATCGGTATCTTCCCTATAGGCAATATCCATTAATTGCGCTCTTTCCTTAATTATGCCTGGCCTTTTTGCTAACTCTTTAACAATTAAGAATTCTGTTGTTGTTAGTTTATCTGGTAATGGTTTTCCATTCCATTCGCATTCAAGCTGAGATGGGTCTAATTTTAATCTTCCATGAGAAATTAAGCTTTTATTTTCCTCTAAAATATTTTTAGAATCTTTTTTTCTTAACTGAACTCTAATTCTTTCGATTAACACTTTTATAGAAAAGCCTCCAGATTTTTTTACAAAATCATCTGCACCTAGTTTCAAACCTAAAAGCTCGTCAATTTCATCATCTTTGGATGTTAAAAAAATTACTGGTAAAGAGGTTTTTTTTCTAAGTTTTTTTAGTAATTCCTCTCCATCCATCTTTGGCATTTTAATATCAATAACTGCAAGATCAGGTGGCATTCTTGTTAGCCCAATTAGCGCACTCTCTCCATCTATGTAAGTTTGAACTTTAAACCCTTCTTTCTCCAAAGCGATACTTAAGCTTGTTAGTATATTTCTATCATCATCGATTAGAGCTATTGTTTGTTTCTGCATATATTTAACTTAAAAATACTAAATTGGCCTAAATTGGGCAACGAGATTAAATTAATGAAGCATTCCCCAATTATCACCAACATTAACATCAACTGTTAAGGGGGTAGAAAATGAGTGAAAGTCACTTTGAGCTACGCTTGTCATCTCATTTTTTATTATTTTGGTCATCAACTTTTCATCTTTTTTTGGAACTTCAAAGATTAATTCGTCGTGAATTTGCAGTAACATTTTTGGTTTTGTAATTTTACTTTCAGATAACTTTTTATCTAATCTTATCATGGCTAATCTCATTATCTCCGAGGCCGATCCTTGTATTGGGGCATTAATTGCAGCACGTTCTTGAAAATTTCTTACATTAAAATTTTTATCATTTATCCCATTAAAATGTGATCTTCTTCCAAAAATATTATTCACGTAACCACTTTTTCTACAAAATTTAATCGTATTATCCATATAGACTTTAATTTCTGGAAATTTTCCAAAGTATGAATTTAGAAATTCTTCAGCTTCATAGTTTGTTACATTAATTTGTTTTGCTAAACCATATTGAGAAATTCCATAAATTATTCCAAAATTGATAGCCTTGGCTTTTCTTCTGTGATCTTGATTTACTTTTTTGATATCGATATTAAATATTTGGCTAGCTGTTAAGGAATGAATGTCCTCATCATTTTTAAATGCCTTTTTTAACTCTTTAACATCAGCTAAATCAGCAAGAATTCTCATTTCAATTTGATTGTAATCTGCAGAAATTAATAAATGATCTTTTTTAGCCTTAAATGCTTTTCTTATATCTTTGCCGTCATCTGATTTAATTGGAATATTTTGTAGATTAGGGTCGCTTGAAGCTAACCTTCCCGTCGTGGTGGCTGCTAATAAGAAAGATGTGTGTACTCTTTTTGTTGTTGGATTTACGTGCTCAGGTAATGCATCTGAGTAAGTATTTTTTAATTTTGATAGCTGTCTCCAGTCTAAGATTAATTTTGGAAATTTATTACCCTTAAAAGCTAAATCCTCTAAAACAGAGGCACTTGTTGCAAATCCACCTTTTTTTGTTCTTTTTAAACCTGCTATTTTAAGATCATTATAAATAATTTCACCTAATTGTTTGGGTGAACCGATGTTAAACTCTTTTTTTGAAATTTTAAATATATCTTTTTCTAATGTTAGGATTTTTTTTTCAAATTTTTTAGAGAGAGATTGTAAAAACTTACTATCAATCTCAACACCTTCTATTTCCATAAATGCTAGAATTTTGATTAGTGGCTTTTCAAAGATTTCATAAATGTTAATCAGTTTTTCAGATTTGAGATTTTTAAGAAATTTCTTATAAAGTCTAAAAGTTACATCAGCATCCTCAGCTGCATAATCTTTTGCTTTATCAACTTCTACTTCACTAAAATTGATTTCTTTTTTCCCAGTACCCACCATTTCTTTAAAAGAGATCGTTTTATGTCCAAGATGCAACTCTGATAATGTATCCATATTATGTCTATTTTTACCTGCATCTAAAACATAAGACATCAACATTGTATCTTCCATAGTAGACAATGTTATGCCGTGTTTAAAAAAAACTATAAAATCAAATTTTATATTTTGACCAATTTTTTTAACACTTGGGTCCTCTAATAATTTTTTTAATTTTTTAATAACAATATCTTTTTTAATACATTTGGATGACTTGTGACCAATTGGAATATAGCAGGCCTTACCTATTTTTGATGAAAGTGAGATTCCTACAAGCTCAGCTTGATGAGGATCTAGAGAATTTGTTTCAGTATCAACGGCAACCTCTCCTAATTCTTCAGCTTCCTTGACCCACTCATCGATTTCATCTGGATTTGAGATTAAATGATAATTTTTATTATTAATTGGACTTTGCTTTTCTATACTTTTGATATCTGGAGAAGAGCTTGTTAAAACTGGCTCACCATATGCTGAAATAGCAGAACTTAATAATCTGTTAAATTCCATCTCTCTTAAAAACTTATATAATTTATCTTTATCGATACTTTTTAATTCAAACTCATTTAGCTCCCTTTTTATCGGCGATTTATGGTCTAAGGTTACAAGTTTTTTACTAATTAATGCTTTATCCTTATTTTCTAAGAGAGTTTCTCTTCTTTTGTTTTGTTTGATTTCATGAGCAGATTTCAATAATTTTTCTAAGGTGCCATATTTATTAATCAGCTCAGCAGCAGTTTTTACGCCAATTCCGGGCACACCTGGAACATTATCACTACTATCTCCCGCTAAAGACTGAACATCTATTACTTTTGAAGCATCAACACCAAATTTTTTAAAAACATCTTCTTCAGTTATAAATTTATTTTTCATTGGATCAAAAATACGAACGTTTTTTTGATATAATTGCATTAAATCTTTATCTGATGAAACAATTGTAACCCTTGCACCTTTTTTAAGTATTTGATCTACATAAGTTGCAATCAAATCATCTGCTTCATAATTAAGTAAATCTACAGAGGGTAAATTGAAAGCCAAAACAGACTTCCTAATGTATTCAAATTGAGGCGCTAAATCATCAGGTGCCTCAGATCTGTTCGCTTTATAGTCACTGTAAATTTCATTTCTGAATGTTTTCCTAGCTGAGTCAAAAATTACTGCAAAATGAGTTGGTTTTTGCAAATTCTGATCTGATTTTGAGTCCTCTAAAAGTTTAAAAAGCATACTACAAAAACCACTAACAGCTCCTGTTGGCAGCCCATCACTTTTTCTACTTAATGGTGGTAATGCGTAATAAGCTCTAAAGATATATCCTGAACCATCAATCAGATAAAAGTGATCAGTTTTTTGAATTTTACTCATTAGATTATGTAATTGTTTATACTCAATATAGTCTAAACTTTAATTTAATCTACTAATCACTAGATTATATTAACATTTAAGAGTATTATTCATTTCATGGAATTAACAAAAAGTCTTACACAACCTAAAGTAATTAAATCTTTGTTAGCTATATTGCTTGGCTCAATAGCTTTAACTATTTCTGCAAAAATAAAAATTCCTTTCTACCCAGTTCCTATGACTATGCAAACTTTTGTGGTCTTATTTTTAGGAATTAGCTTAGGTCATAAAATTGGATTGGCTACTATTGGATTATATTTATTAGAGGGGATTGTAGGATTACCAGTATTTTCTAATTCTCCAGAAAAGGGTGTTGGACTTTTATATTTTACTGGTCCAACTATGGGGTATTTAATTGGATTTTTAATTGCTTGCTATTTAGCCTCTATGATTAAGTTTGAGGACAGTTATTTTGTTATATTGGGCAAACTGGTATTTGCAACTTCAACTATATATATTTTAGGATTATTGTGGTTAGGAACATTAATTGGATGGGACAAACCTATATTTACATTAGGAGCTAAACCTTTTTTGTTAGCTGAAATATTCAAAATTAGCATTTTAGCCTTATTAGCTAAACAGATTGTAAAAATTCGAAAATTTATCTAGGGGATCTTTTCGATAGAATTCTTTGCAGGGTTCTTCTATGCATTTTAAGTCTTCGTGCAGTTTCAGATACATTTCTATTACAAAGTTCAAACACTCTGTGAATATGTTCCCATTTTACTCTATCAGCAGACATAGGATTTTCTGGAGGAGCTGCTTTTTTTGATGGATCTGCCAGTAAAGCTTTTTCTACATCCTCGGCATCAGCTGGCTTTGCAAGATAATCAATTGCACCCTCTTTAATAGCAGCTACTGCCGTTGGAATGTTTCCATATCCAGTTAACATTATAATTCTGCTATCATTATTTGAGGTTTGAATTTCTTTTACCACTTCAAGACCATTTCCATCACCAAGCCTCAAATCTACTACAGCAAATCCAGGTTTTTTTGATTTTACAGCCTCTACTCCCTTTTGCACACTCTCTGCTTGAAAAACTTCAAAACCCTTTTTTTCCATTGCTCTTGCCAATCTTTCTCTAAAGGGATTGTCATCATCACAAATTAACAATGATTTATTCTCAAAATCACTCAGGTTTTGAAGAGTAGCTTGTTCTTTCATAAAACATATATGGTAACTGAATTAAATTTTACAATATATGATTATTTGTCAATACTGTCGTGAATTATTTGCTTTACATTGGTGATCATTACTTTATATGCGTCAAAATATTAAAGTTTTTAAAAAAAGCTTTTTTTTATTAAATTTTTTTTGGAGGCATTTAAGATGCAAAAATTTAAATCAGTTGAGGAACTTATAAATCAACTGAAACCTGAAAAACCAATATACTGTATCAGGAAGAACTCTATAGAGTCAGCTGTAAAATATTTTTTGAAGAAATTTCCTGGGGATATTTTATATGCAGTAAAAACAAATCCTCATCCAGAAGTAATTAAAACTATAATAAGCTCAGGGATTGAGCAATTCGACGTTGCATCAATCGAGGAAATTAAAAGTATAAGAAATTTTAGTCGGAATGCAAAATGTTCATATATGCATACTGTAAAGAGCAGAGAAAGTATAAAAGAAGCATATTTTAATTATGGTGTAAAAACTTTTTCATTAGATACTAAAGATGAACTAATTAAAATTATAGAAAGTACAAATAACGCAAAAGATTTAGAATTATTTGTAAGAGTAGCGGTTTCAAATGAACACGCTGAAATAGATTTATCTAAAAAGTTTGGAGCATTAACATCTGAAGCTGTTGGACTAACAAGATTAGCAAAACAACATGCAAAAAAAATTGGTTTAAGTTTTCATGTTGGCTCCCAATGTATGCATCCAATTTCTTATTTAAAAGGCATAAGTGAGATTGGAAATATAATAAAAAAAACAAAAATTATTCCTGATTATATTAATGTGGGAGGTGGATTTCCAACAATTTATCCTGATTTAATTCCTCAATCCCTAGACAGTTATTTTAATGAAATCAAAAAAAGTTTAAATAATTTAAAACTTGATAAGTTACCAAAAATAATTTGTGAACCTGGAAGAGCTTTAGTTGCAGAAAGTGGATCAACAATTGTAAAAGTTAATTTAAGAAAAAAACAAAAACTTTATATTAATGATGGGACCTATGGTACCCTTTTTGATGCTGGAACTCCTAATATTGTTTATCCTTCAAAAATGATTAAAGAAAATTCAAATAAAATTATTTCTAAAAAGCTTACAGCTTTTGATTTCTTTGGACCAACATGTGATAGCATGGATTACATGAAGGGTCCTTTCTTACTTCCAAATAATATTAAAGAGAATGATTATATAGAACTTGGTCAACTTGGAGCTTACGGGTTAACTTTTAGGACACAGTTTAATGGATATTATTCAAATGAAATTTATGAAGTTGAAGATAAACCTTTAATGACGATGTACGATAAAGAAAGCAACAAAACTAACATGGTTGCTTAATGTCAGACCAAAAAAACTTGGGTCACAATAGTAAAAAAGATTTCTTAAAAAATCCAGTTGAACACATTGATATCACCTCTTTTGATGCAAGGAAAATAATCTCTTCAATGGATAAAATGTCATTTGTATCTAGAGAGACAGCAAATGCAGCAAATATTTTTAATGAAATGTTGAAAGATAAAGATTGTACAATTTTTCTTACTCTAGCTGGATCAACATCAGCTGCAGGATGTATGAGTATTTATAAGGATTTGGTTAAATATAATATGGTCGATGCCATTGTTGCAACTGGAGCTTCAATTGTAGATATGGATTTTTTTGAAGCACTAGGGTTTAAACATTACCAGGGCTCACAGTTTCAAGACGATACTGAGTTAAGAAATAACTATATTGATAGGATTTACGACACTTACATTGATGAGGAAGAGCTTCAAATGTGTGACAAAATTATATGTGAAATAGCAAATACTTTAGAACCAAAGAGTTACACATCCAGAGAATTTATCCATGAAATGGGAAAATATCTGAAAAAGAACTCAAAAAAGAAAGCTTCGTTAATTGAAACAGCATTTGATAATGATGTTCCAATTTTCTGCCCTGCTTTTACAGATTCAAGTGCAGGATTTGGTTTGGTGATGCACCAAGAAAAAAATCCGAAGAAACATATGACAATCGACTCTGTTAGAGAATTTAGAGAACTTACAGAAATAAAGATTAAATCCAAAGGCTCAGGTTTATTCATGATCGGTGGTGGGGTACCAAAAAACTTTATTCAAGATACAGTTATATGTGCAGAACTTTTAGGAAAAGATGTTGATATGCACAAGTATGCTGTTCAAATTACGGTTGCAGATAGTAGAGATGGAGCATGTAGTAGCTCTACTCTAAAAGAGGCAAGTTCGTGGGGTAAAGTTGATATCACGAAAGAACAAATGGTTTTTGCAGAAGCTACAAGCGTTTTACCTCTAATAGCTAGTGATGCTTATCATAGAGGGGAATGGAAGAGTAGAGATCGGAAAAATTTTTCAAATATTTTTAAATAATTCATGGTAAAAAAAACTACAATTGGTTTAATTCAAACTAAAGTTTTTGATAATCAAAATAAAAATATAGAAAATTCTGTAATTAAGATTAAAGAAGCAGCAAAGAAAAAAGCAAAAATAATATGTCTTCCTGAACTATTTTTATCTCCATATTTTTGTCAAAGTGAAAATCATGCTAAGTTTAAGTTAGCAGAAAAAATTCCAGGTAGATTATCAGATATATATTGTAAATTAGCCAAAGAACTTTCTGTTGTTTTAATGATTTCTTTATTTGAAAAAAAGACTACTGGTTTTTATCATAACACAAGCATTGTAATTGATGACAAGGGTAAGATAATATCAAAGTATAGAAAAATGCATATTCCAGATGATCCAGGTTATTATGAAAAATTCTACTTCACTCCAGGAGATTTAGGTTTTAAATCTACAAAAACAAAATACGGAAAAGTTGGTTCTTTGATTTGCTGGGATCAATGGTTTCCAGAAGCTGCGAGACTGACAACGCTAAAAGGAGCAGAAATTTTATTTTATCCAACAGCGATTGGTTGGCACCCTAAAGAGAAAAAACAGTTTGGAAAATCCCAATTAGATGCATGGATAACTATCCAAAGATCTCACGCCATAGCAAATGGGGTATTTGTTGCTGCTATAAATAGAATTGGTTTAGAGAAAACTGGAAAAAGAAAAATACACTTTTGGGGTAACTCAATGATTATCGATCCCAGTGGAAATATTATTGCGAAGTCAAAATCAGATAAAGAGGAAATCTTAATTACTAGCATTGATCTAAATAAAATTGAAACAGCTAGAAATCATTGGCCATTTTTAAGAGATAGAAGAATAGATTATTACAAAGGACTTCTAAAAAATCCTAAAGATGAATAATAATTTATCTCTCATTGGCTACAGAATGCCTGCAGAATGGGAGTTGCAAGAAAGTGTATGGATAGCTTGGCCATACAACAAAAGTGATTGGCCTGGTCTTTTTAAAAATATCCCAAAAATAGTTACACAAATAATAAGTGAATTATCAAGATCACAAAAAATAAATTTATTAATAAATAATTATAACGATAAAAAAAAAATTATAAATTTATTAAGTAAATTTCCTAATAACTTACAAAATATTATTTTTTACAAAATAACCACTAATCGGATTTGGTTAAGAGACTCTGGTCCAATATATATAATAAATGAAAAGACCAAAAAAAAGTTGATTGTAAATTTTAAATTCAATGCATGGAGTAAATACAAAGATTATAAGAAAGACAACAATATCAATAATAAATTATCAAAATTAACTAAAGTAAAAAAAATAGATCCTGTTGTTGAGATTAATAATAAGTCAAAACAATTAGTATTGGAGGGAGGTGCTATAGATGTCAATGGTAAAGGATCGGTTCTTCTAACGAAGGAGTGTCTTTTAAGCAAAGTACAAGAAAGAAATCCTGGGATTACAAAAAAATCATTAGAAAAAACATTAAGCAAATATTTAAATGTTAAAAATTTCATTTGGCTTAATAAGGGGATTAAAGGAGACGATACTCACGGACACATCGATGATATTTCAAGGTTTGTCTCTGAAGATGTAATTATGACTGCAGTCGAAAAAAATAGAAATGAAAAGAATTATAAAAATTTAAAAAAAAATTTAAATATTTTAAAGAACGCTAAAAATATAAATAAAAGAAAATTTAAAATAATTGAAGTACCAATGCCTAAGCCTATGTATATTGAAAAAGTAAGAGTTCCTGCAAGTTATCTGAATTTTTATATTGCCAATAAAATAGTACTATTACCAATCTTTAAAGACAAAAATGATAAAAAAGTAATTTTAATTTTTAAAAAATTTTTTAAAAATAAAAAAATTGTACCAATTGATTGCACTAAACTCATTTGGGGTTTTGGAGCTATTCATTGTATGACACAACCAGAGCCCAAAATCTAAACTATACTGGCTTTAAAGTACCAAGAAGAATTCTGAACGGGATTAACATTACAAGAGCAACTAATATCTTAACTGCTAAATCTCCTAAAGATAAAGTAACCCAAGGAATACCCGTTGCATAAAATGATATTGAAAAAAACAAAAATGTATCGACTGTAGATCCAATTAAGGATGATGTTAAAGGAGCAATGAACCACTCTCTTTTTCTTAATTTATCAAATATTTGGACATCTAATAGTTGAGCGACTAAAAAGGCTGTTCCAGATCCAATTGCAATTCTTACTGAAATTAAATCTGCAAAATTTGTTGAGAATATAAGAGTAAAACTAATTCCTATTGCAAAACCAATATAAACAATTTTTCTTGCAACTAATTTTCCATAAGATCGATTTGCTAAATCAGTTATTAAAAAAGCTACAGGGTAGCTAAATGCCCCATAAGTTAATATTTCTTCTAGTCCATAATATTGAATTGGAAATTGAACTAGATAATTTGAAGATAAAACAACAACTCCCATTAAAAATGAGAGAAATAAAAAAAACTTATTCATTATGCAGATTTAGCTAGAGGTTTTTTCTTAAATGGAGATTTAATTAAAATTCCTTTTTTTAATTTTTTTAGTCTTGTAGATAAATTTTTATTTTTTACAGTCTTTAAGTATTCGTCAAAACTACCTTTTTTATCAACTGATCTTACTCCAGCATTGCTAACAGTTAATTTAAGGCTTCTTTTCATTAACTCACTAGTGAATTTTACTTTTTTAAGATTAGGCAAAAATCTTCTTTTAGTCTTATTGTTAGCATGACTAACATTATGACCTTTCATAGGAATTTTACCAGTAAGTTCGCATTTTTTTGACATAATAACAGTGCCTATATAAGGTTAGATGTTGATGTCGTCAAGTTTATTAGATTTAAGAAAGAGTTTTATTTCCTATAATTTCGGTAAAATTCTTAACTCCATCTCTGATCAATAATTCTTTTAGCTCTTTTTTAATACTACCAGCTATATTTGGACCTTGAAATACCATACCAGTATATAATTGTATATAATCTGCACCTAATAAAAATTTTTCATAAGCCGATTGGCCAGAGTCTATTCCTCCTACCCCAATAATCTTAATTTTTCCTTTAAATAAATTATAAAACTTATTTATTAAAATATTTGATTTTTTCTCAATAGGTTTTCCAGACAATCCTCCTTTTTGATGTTTTTGAATATCTTTCAACACCTCTCTTGATGACTCTGATGTATTTGAAATGATTATTCCACTTATATCGTTTTCTAAGAGAATTTCGGAAATTAAGTTTATTTGTATTTCACTTATATCAGGCGAAATTTTTACTACTATAGGTATATTTGTCTTTAAATTTTTTTTCTTTTCTGAAATATTTTTTAATAAGTCTTGCAATTTTCCTTCGTCATGAAAATTTCTTAAATTTTCAGTATTAGGTGACGAAATATTAACAGTAATATAATCTGCAACCTCATAAAATTTTTCAATTCCTATTAAATAATCATTTATTCGGTTATCAGAATCTTTATTAGGACCAATATTTATTCCTAACACTCCTTGTTTATTGTTAGACTTAATCCTGTTCAATACAATATCCGAACCATGATTGTTGAATCCCAATCTGTTTATCAACGCTTGGTCTTTTACTAGTCTAAAAACTCTGGGTTTGCTGTTCCCATATTGTTTTAAAGGGGTAATTGTACCAACCTCTACCAACCCAAATCCTAACTTAAATAAAGGGTTGTAAACCTCAGCGTTCTTGTCAAAGCCTGCTGCTATACCAATTGGATTATTTAACACTTTATTAAAAATTTTAGTTTTAAAAATAGGGTCATTTTTATGCTCATCAAATATATTTGAAACTAAATTAAGTTTAAGTGATTGGATTGCTAAAAAATGAGCTCTTTCAGGATCTATTTTAAATATTAAAGATCTAAGGTTTGAAAACATTATTTTAATTTACTGGTTATAAGCTCTTTAGTTTCGTTTACACCAAAAAAACTTATAAAAAAACCCATTCTTGGACCATTTTCATCACCGAAGACAACTTCATAAATTAATTTAAACCAATCTCTAAGTTTGTCAGCATACCCATTTTCTTTACCAGCTGAGTAAATTAAAGTTTGGATATCTTCAGGTGACATACCATCGTTACATTTTTCTAAAGTTTTAACTAAAGCCTTTAGTGCTTCTTTTTCAATTTCATTTGGTATTTTGTATTTTTTTTGAGATTTAATTACGTCATTAAAATACTTAATTGCATATGCAACTAATCCATCAAATATTGGAAAGTTTTCTTCCTGAATATCTGATTTGTATTTTTTAACAAATTTCCAAAGTAAATCTTTGTTATCTGCATTGCTTGTTTCAACTAAATTTAACAACATCGAAAAAGTCATAATCATTTCCTCACTTGGAATTTTACCGTTATGGACGTGCCAAACTGGGTTCATTATTAGTTGTTGTTCAGTTTGTTTTTTTGATTTTTCTATATTATCTAAATATTCATCCACAGCTTTTGGGACAATTTCTTTATAAAGTTTTTTTGCTCTTTTTGGATTTTGATACATATATAATGATAAACTCTCTGGAGATGCGTACTTTAACCACTGATCAATAGTAATGCCATTTCCCTTTGATTTAGAAATTTTTTCCCCTTTCTCATCTAAAAATAACTCATAGGCAAAACCAGAGGGATTTTTTTTACCAAGTAAAGTAATAATTTTTGTAGATAATATTGCACTTTCTATTAAATCTTTGCCATACATTTCAAAATCAATATCAAGGGCATACCATCGCATGGCCCAATCAACTTTCCATTGAAGTTTACAGTTCCCGTCAAGAATACTTTTTTCAAGTTTTTTTCCTTTATTATCAAAAATTATTTGAGATTTTTCTTTATCAATCTCTATAATAGGTATTTCAAGAACATGTCCTGTGTCTGGACATATTGGTAAGAATGGGCAGTAAGTTTTTTGACGTTCTTTACCAAGTGTTGGAAGTATAATATTCATTATACCATCATAATTATCTAAGATTATTTTTAAAGTCGGGTTAAAATATCCTGTTTTATATAACTCAGTTGAACTTTTAAAAGTGTATTTAAAATTAAAACTATTTAAAAAATCTTTCAGCATTTCATTGTTGTGTTCACCAAAACTGTTGAATTTCCCAAATGGATCTGGAACCTCAGTCAACGGTTTGTGAAGGTTTTCATTTAACAAATTTTGATTAGGAATATTTTCTGGAACTTTTCTTAGACCATCCATATCATCTGAAAAAGTTATAATTTCAGTTGGTAAATCTGTTAATTGCTTTAAAGCATTAACCATCATAGAAGTCCTTGCAACTTCTCCAAAAGTGCCTATGTGAGGTAAACCACTTGGCCCATATCCAGTTTGCAGCGTAATTTTCCCTTTTTTTTCTATGAACGATTTTCTTTCTCTCAGCATTTTTTTGGCCTCCACAAAAGGCCATGCACTGGTTTTGTCTAAAACTTCTTTTTTAATCATGAATTGTTCTTTTAAAATCTTAAATCTGCGATTTTATTAATTCTTATAGAGTTGAAATTTATTTACCATAAAATAATGTTCTTTCAAAATGTCAAATTATAAAACGGTATTTTTTACACTTGGAATTTTACAAATAATCTTAGGGGCTTCTATGTTTGTCCCCATTATTGTACAATTTATTTATTCTGAAATTGACTCGTCTTTTTTTGGAGCATCAATTGTCACAATAGTTTTTGGTGCACTTTTTTTTTTAGCAAATATTGATCATGATAGAAAAGTTAATTTGCAACAAGCCTTCTTGTTAACGGCTTTATCTTGGTTAAGCGTGGCAGTTTTTGGTTCTTTACCTTTCATTTTTTCTTCAATGGAAATGTCAATTACAGACGCTTTTTTTGAAAGTATGTCAGGAATTACAACCACAGGCTCAACTATTATATCTAATTTAGA
Organism: uncultured Pelagibacteraceae bacterium; assembly: GCA_902594635.1. Taxonomy (GTDB): domain Bacteria; phylum Pseudomonadota; class Alphaproteobacteria; order Pelagibacterales; family Pelagibacteraceae; genus Pelagibacter. The sequence continues at coordinate 319,126 of CACJMX010000001.1, read as the reverse complement.
AAATGCCCCCAAGGGTATTCTTTTATGGAGAGCTATTTTACAATGGTTAGGAGGTATAGGTATAATTGTTATGGCTATTACTCTTATGCCAATAATGAATGTTGGAGGAATGCAATTATTTAAAATCTCTAGCAATGACTCATCAGAAAAAATACTCCCCAAATCTAAAGAAATAGCTTTAAGATTAATATATATTTACTCTGCATTAACTGCTGTATGCGCGATCAGCTATTGGATTTTTGGTATGGGAAAATTTGATAGCTTAACCCATTCAATGACAACAATTGCAACAGGTGGTTTTTCAAACTACAATCAATCTATAGGTTATTTTAATAGTATTTATATTGAGATTTCCTCGATGATCTTTATTATTTTGGGAAGCATTCCATTCATCGCCTATATAAAATTTTTAAACGGTAATAAAAAAATATTTACAAATGATACTCAAATCAAATCATTTTTAAAAATCATAATTTTATCAGTAATTATTTTGTCTTTTTATTTAGTCTTAACTAATAATGAAAATTATTCTTTTAGATCTATATTTTTCAATACTATTTCTATTTTAACTGGAACTGGTTATGTCAATGCTGAATTTGATAGTTGGGGAAGTTTTCCAATAACCATCTTTCTTACATTAATGTTTATCGGGGGGTGCGCAGGATCTACTACCTGTGGAGTTAAGATTTTTAGAATTCAAATTCTTTATCTTTTCATACTAAATCAACTTAAAAAAATTATTTATCCAAAAGGAGTATTTTTGATTAAATACGACCAAAACTCAGTAGATGAAAAGTTTGTAGCGTCAATTATATCTTTTATATTTTTTTATTTTGTAATTTTTTTTATTTTAGCTGCTTTATTGTCATTAACTGGACTTGATTTCATTACTGCTTTATCTGGTGCTGCAACATCCATCTCCAATGTTGGTCCAGGATTGGGTCCTATAATTGGACCAAATGGGGATTTTTCATCATTACCAGACATATCAAAATGGGTTTTATCAGTTGGAATGATTTTGGGTAGACTTGAGTTATTCGCAATACTAGTATTATTCCTTCCGTCTTTTTGGAAAAATTAAATGCTCGAGATTAAAAAACAAACTCTGTCTGAAACTTTCTCGGTTTATTTTGACAAAAGAATGTTAAGAATTCTTTTGCTGGGAGCTATCTCAGGATTCCCTTGGGTTCTTATTGGAAGTAGCCTTAGCCTTTGGTTAAAAGAAGACGGTCTTAGTAGATCAACAATTGGATGGGCAGGATTAATTTTTGCAGTTTATGCCTTTAATTATATGTGGGCACCACTTATAGACAGAGTGCAAATACCCTACCTTACAAAAAAAATTGGTCATAGAAGAGGTTGGATAGTTTTAATGCAACTATCTATACTGATTTGTTTAGCAATTTGGAGTGTAATTAATCCAACGGAAAATTTAGCTTTAGTAATTTCAATTGGATTGATTATTGCAATTTCGTCAGCAACACAGGATATAACTGTTGATGCACTAAGAATTGAGCAAATAGGTGAAAATGAAAGTCAATCTATGGCTGCTGGTGCAGCAATGGCTGTTGTAGGTTGGTGGAGTGGATATAAACTGGGTGGTGTAATTGCTCTTTTTACTGCAGAATATTTAGAGAATATTGGTCTTACAGACTATTGGCAAATGACATTTTTAATTTTAGGTGTTGTTGTGATTTTAATGAATATAGGCTTGATGTTTGTTCATGAACCACTTTCTTTAGATAGAAGTCAGAAACAAAATGAAACTGATGAACTAATTCAAAATAAGCTGGGTTCACAAAATGCTTTAACTAAAATAATTGCATGGATAAGTGGAACATTAGGAGGACCAGTGGTAAGTTTTTTTAAAAAAAACGGTTTCTCTATAGCATTAGGTATCCTTGGTTTTGTTTTTCTGTTTAAAATTGGTGAGGCATTTTTAGGAAGAATGTCAGTTATCTTTTATAAAGAAATAGGATTTTCTAAGAGTGATATAGCGATTTATTCAAAAACTTTAGGTTGGATAACGACAGTTGTATTTACATTGTTAGGGGGTCTATTTGTGATTAGATCAGGAGTAATAAAGGCAATGTTTCTAGCTGGTATTATAATGGCAGCAACTAATTTATTATTTACTGCTCTAGCTTGGACAGGAAAATCTGAACTATTATTTGCATTTGCTGTAATTTTTGATGATATTGCTGCAGCTTTTGCAACTGTGGCTTTTGTTGCTTTCATTTCATTATTGGTAGATAGAACCTATACGGCTACTCAGTACGCATTACTAGCATCAATTGGAACAGCAGGTCGAACAACGCTCGCCTCATCATCAGGTGCATTGGTTGACTGGTTAAATGGAGACTGGGGTATTTTTTTTATATTAACAGCAATAATGGTTATACCTTCACTAATTTGTCTATGGATGATAAAAAATAAATTAAAACTAAGTGAATAATAATTTTTATTTTAAAGAGCCGTTTTCAAATATTTATAAATCACCTAATAGACGTTCAGAAGTAACATCTCAGATATTGTATGGAGAAAGATTTAAAATTTTATCTAAAAGAAAAGGCTGGATTAAAATAAAATTGTTATACGATAAATACGTTGGGTTTATTAAAAATAAAAACTATGTTAGTGAGTTAAAAATTTCACACAAAGTAAGTACTATTCAAGCAAATATCTATAATAAACCTAATAATAAACTTAATAATAAAACTCAAAAAACTTTACCCTTTGGTTCAAAATTATCTGTAATTGAGAGAAGAAACCGTTTTGTTAGATATGAGAATAATAAATGGCTTAAATTGAAAGATATACGAAAAATAAATCATAAAGAAAAAAAATTTATTAAAATATTTAAAACTTTTCTTAAAACAAAATACGTTTGGGGTGGTAAAACTAGCAGCGGAATTGATTGTTCAGCACTACTACAAATATTTTTTTATTACAATAATTTATTTTATCCACGAGATACTAAGGATCAAATAAATTATTCTATAAACAAGAAATCAAAAAGATTTAGCAAGGGAGATATTATATTTTGGAAAGGTCACGTAGCTATCTGTATAAACTCCTTGCAATTGATCCATGCATATGGCCCTGAAAAAAAAGTATTAATTATGCCTATCAAAAAAACAATTTTGAGAATTTTAAAAACTGCAAATCTTAAAGTAAAAAAAATCTCAAGTATAAAGATTTAACTCCTACCAAAATCTGGTTTGTTTGTATCTTGTTTCAACAAAATAATTTTTGATCTTACTTTTTTAGTTTGAATTAATTTTTTTAAAATTGATTTATTATTTTTTAAATTTATGTCTTTTTTAAATGATGTTAGATTTTTAATAAATAAATCAATGGCTTTTGAAATATTATTCCTATTGTTAAAAAAAATATCTCTCCACATAATTTCATTTGAGGCTGCTATTCTTGAAAAGTCTCTTAGTCCCCCGGCGCTAAATTTAATTAAGTCATAATTTTGTTTATTTTCAAAATCTTGTGCAGATTTAACCAAATTATAAGCAATTAAATGAGGTAAATGACTTGTAATAGAAAAAATTTTGTCATGTTTTTCCGCTGTCATAACTACTACCTTTGAACCAATTTTTTTCCAGAAATTGTCTAAGATATTTAAATAGGCTTTTTTCGTTTTTTTTTCTTTTGTTAAAATGCACCACTTATTTTCAAACATATTTTCTTTACCATGCTGTGGACCACTTACCTCCGAACCTGCAATGGGATGACTTTGAATCCAATGAATATTTTTTTTTAGAAATTTTTTTATAATTTTTGAACTCTCTATTTTAGATGATCCAATATCAGTAATTAATGTCTTGGAAGATATAAAGTTATTAATTTTAAGTATAAGATTTTTGTATTCACTCATAGGGGTACAAAAAATAATTAAATCAGAGTTAACTACTCCTTTCTCCAATTTATTTAGAATGATGCCAGGTAGCTTTAATTTTTTTATTCTTAAAATATTTGATTTTGATTTTTCATAAATAAATATTTTTTTTGCAATCTTTTTTTTATGGATCCGTCTTAATAGAGATGATCCTAATAAACCACATCCTATAATTAAAATATTATTCATTTAATTTAATATTCTTTTTATAGTGTTCATAAATTTTATATTTTCTTCTTTAGAACCTATTGTTAATCTCAATTTATTCTTAATTCCATAACCATCCTCTGTTGATCTTAAGATAACACCTCTTAGTTTTAGTTTTTCATATAAATATTTTGCGGTAAATTTACATTTATCAAAATTTAAAAATAAAAAATTTGCTGAAATTTTATTAGAGAAAATATTGTAAGTCTCAAGAAATCCTTTAATTTTTTTAGCATAAAATAAATTATGTTGTACCGATCTTGATATAAATTTTTGATCTTTAAGTGATTCTGCGGCCGCTAGTTGTGCTATACCGTTTACATTAAATGGAGGTTTAATCACATTTAAAGCATTAACTATTTTTTTAGATCCATATCCCCAACCAACTCTTAAAGAAGCTAATCCAAACATTTTTGAAAATGTTCTTAAAATAAAAACGTTATCTCTATTTCTGAATAAATCTAAACCAGACGAGTAATCAGTATTTTTCATGTACTCAGAATAAGCATCATCAACTACAAGCAAAATATTCTGTCTTAGTGAACTCCTTAATTTTAATATTTCTTTTTTCGTTAAGTATGTTGCAGTTGGATTATTTGGATTAGCAATGAATACAATTTTAGTTTTTTTCGTAACTTTTTTTAGAATCTCCTTAATTGAAACTTTATAATTTATCTCTTTTGCAAATAAAACTTTGGCACCAACTATTTTTGCATAAATTCTGTACATCAAAAAACTATATTCAGGCACTATCACCTCATCTTTAGGATTTAGATATAATTGACACAACATTTGAATCACTTCATCAGATCCTGCGCCACAGATTATTTTATTTAGATCACAATTATATTTTTTTGAAATTGCCGTTCTTAATTCCTTAGACTTCCCATCAGGATATTTGTCTAAAATCATCTTTTTATTTACAATTAATTTTTTTGCCATTGGACTTATTCCAAGAGCAGACTCATTAGCAGAAAGCTTTATAACTTTTTTTAACTTCCTAACCTTAGACTTTCCAGGTTTGTAAGCTTCAATTTTAAATTTTTTAAATTTTGGAGTTACCATTTTTTTTAATTTTTATGAGCTCTTTATAGATAAAATTACAAATTTTTATAGAGAATAAGACGATTTTTAAAAAATTGACATAATAAATAAGTTCTAGTACAAAAAATATGCGCTGATTTAACTGAATTGCGAGCGCTTAAAAAAAACCGCTAAAATAGTTTTTTTTCTCACAATTCAAATAATAGCTTTGTTATGAATACTGAGAATAATATTAAAACACTAATAGTAAAAAAACCCTTAAAGTTGGATTGTGGAAAAACTATTAATGAATTCCCAATTGCTTATGAAACTTATGGTTCATTAAATGAAAATAAAGATAATGCCATTTTAGTTTTTCATGCTTTGACTGGGGATCAATTTGTTACTGGTGTAAATCCAATAACCAAAAAAGATGGCTGGTGGTCTTATGCAGTTGGTCCTAACAAGGCTATAGATACAAAAAAATACTTTGTTATTTGTGCAAACGTCATTGGTGGATGCATGGGTTCTTTTGGGCCAAGTTATAAAGACTCTCAAACTGGAAAAGCTTTTGGCACAAATTTTCCTATAATAACAATTAACGATATGGTTAATGCACAATATAATTTGCTAGATCATTTTGGAATAGATAAACTTTTTTCTATCGCAGGTGGCTCAATGGGAGGTATGCAAGTACTTCAATTTATTAGTAATTTTCCTGATAAAGCTAAAACCGTTATTCCAATTGCATGCACTTCTAGTCACTCTGCACAAAATATTGCATTTAATGAATTAGGAAGACAAGCAATAGCTGCTGACAGCAATTGGAAAGAAGGAAATTATTCTTCAAACGATACAATTCCAAATAAGGGCTTGGCTGTTGCAAGAATGGCAGCACATATAACCTATCTCTCAAAAAAAGGGCTCCAAGAAAAATTTGGAAGAAAACTTCAGGAAAGAGAAGATATAAAATTTGGTTTTGATGCAGATTTTCAGATAGAAAGTTATTTACGATATCAGGGTTCAGTATTTGTCGATAGATTTGATGCTAACAGCTATCTTTATATCACAAGAGCAATGGACTATTTTGATTTAGCAAAACAATTTAAAGGTAATTTGTCTGATGCTTTTAAAGCTACAAAGGCAAAGTTTTTTATAATATCTTTTACGTCTGACTGGCTTTATCCAACCCAAGAAAACAAGGATATTGTTATTGCCTTGAATTCCATTGGTGCTGATGTTGGTTTTGTTGAAATTGAGTCTGATAAAGGTCACGACTCGTTTTTATTAGATGTTCCAGATTTTTTAAGTGCACTTAAAAACTTTTTAGATAAATCTTACATAGAGAGTTAAGTATGAAAAACGAATTTCAAGTAATAGCAGAATTAATAGAAAAAAATAAAAAAGTATTAGATGTCGGTTGTGGAGATGGGACTTTAATGGAGTTTTTAAAAAATAATAAAAATATAAATATTAGAGGACTGGAAATATCAAAAAATAAAGTTCAAGAATGTATTGCAAAAGGATTGACTGTAATTGAAGGAAATGCAGAGAGAGACCTGAAACAGTTTCCAGATAAATCATTCGACTATGTTGTTCTTAGTCAAACACTTCAAGCTTTTTTAGACCCTGAACTAGTTTTAAAAGAACTCTTAAGGGTTGGGAAACAAGCAATTGTAACTATTCCTAACTTTGGTTATTGGAAAATAAGACTGCATTTGCTTTTGAAAGGCACAATGCCAATTACAAAAACCTTACCAGATGAGTGGTACAACACTCCCAATATTCATATGTGCTCAATTAAGGATTTTTATAACTTTGTGAAATCAAGAGATATTAAAATCTTTAAATCATTAGCTATAAATAATAAGAATGCCTCAATAATAAGTGATAGTAATTTAACAATTAAAAATCTTTTTGCAGATCTAGGAATATTTTTAATAGAGAAATAAAATGAAAGTTGAAATAATTTCCTGTCTACGAGATAATTATAGTTATTTAATTATTGATGAGACTAATAATTTAGCATGCGTTGTTGATCCAAGTGAGGCTAGACCAATAATTGATTATCTTAAAAATAAAAATATTAATCTTAAATATATTCTAAACACTCATCATCATTTTGATCATGTGGGGGGAAATGAAGAATTAAAAAAAAAATATAATGCTATTGTTGTGGGTTACAAACATGACTCAGAAAGAATTCCTGAAATTGATATCCTTCTTGAAGATAATGAAATATGGGAAAGAGATAACTTTGTTGCCAAAATAATACATGTACCTGGACATACTAAAGGTCATATTTGTTTCAATTTTTATAAAGAAAAATTACTCTTTACTGGGGACACTCTTTTTTCTCTTGGTTGTGGAAAAATTTTTGAAGGCACATATGAACAAATGTTTAATTCCTTGAAGAAAATTAAGGCTTTACCTCTTGATACTAAAATTTTCTGTGGTCATGAATATACTTTAAATAATTCAAAATTTTGCATTAAACATGATAATGAAAATTTAAGTCTTCAAAAAAAAATTCAGGATATAAAAATAAAATTAAACGATAACTTGCCAACAATTCCGTCTACACTCAAAGAAGAAATGGATTATAATATTTTTCTAAGAGCCAAAGATGTCAAAACCTTTTCAAAACTGCGTGATTTAAAGGATAATTTCTAACTAATTCGGCTTGACTAAAACCTAGCTACAACTATATTGCGGATACTTAATTAAAAATTCATACTATGTCTTACGCAGTAATAAAAACAGGTGGAAAGCAATACAAAGTTAAATCTGGAGAAATTCTTAAAATAGAGAAATTACCAGATTCTAAACCGGAAACTAAAATTGAATTTAATGAAATCCTTGCGTACGGAGACGATAAATCTATTGAGATAGGAACTCCCCATGTAAATGGAGCAAAAGTTGAAGCAAATTTAATTAAAAATAGTAAAAATAGAACTATATTAATTTTTAAAAAAAGAAGAAGACATAACTCAAGAAGAAAAAATGGGCATAGACAAGAGTATTCTATGATAAGAATTAATAAAATTTTTTCAAAAGATGGTAAAGTTTTATCAGAGGCAGAAAAAGTTTCTAAAACTTCTAAAAAAGAAGAAACTAAAGAAGTTGTAAGTAAATAAGTAAAGGTAAATTATGGCAACAAAAAAAGCTGGTGGATCATCAAGAAACGGTCGGGATAGTGCCGGACGAAGATTGGGTGTCAAAAAATATGGTGGTGAAACAGTAGTACCTGGAAACATAATTGTAAGACAAAGAGGAACTAAAATTTTTCCTGGTGAGAATGTAGGCATGGGTAAAGACCACTCTATTTTTTCAGTAGTCAAAGGTAAAGTTGTATTCAAAAAATCAAAAGCAGATAGAACTTTCGTTTCAGTAAAACCAAATTAATAGTACAACTAAAATAGATGTTGTATTATGAAATTCCTAGATCAAGTAAAAATTTATATTAAAGCAGGTAATGGCGGAGACGGATCTCCAAGTTTCCGAAGAGAAAAGTACGTTGAGTATGGTGGCCCAGATGGTGGTGATGGTGGTAAGGGTGGATCAATTATTCTAAAAGCAGAGGAAAATTTAAATACTTTAATTGATTATCGATATCAACAACATCATAAAGCCGAAAGAGGTGAGAATGGTGCAGGACAAAATAAAACTGGAAAAAGTGGAAACGATTTAATTTTAAAAGTTCCACTTGGAACGCAAGTCTTTGAAGAAGACAACAAAACCTTACTTTTTGATTTCAGTAAAAAAGAGGAAGAATTTATTGCCGCAAATGGTGGTAAAGGTGGTCTTGGAAATACCAGATTTAAAAGTTCAACCAATAGAGCCCCAAGAAAGTTTACTAAAGGAACTGTTGGGGAAGACTTTACTATTTGGCTACAACTAAAAACAATTGCGGATATTGGTATAATTGGTTTACCAAATGCAGGTAAGTCAAGCTTGCTCGCCGCACTTACAAATGCAAATCCAAAAATAGCAAATTACAGATTTACCACATTAAATCCAAATCTTGGTGTTGCCTCTTATGATGATAGGGAAATAACAATTGCAGATATACCTGGACTAGTAGAAGGTGCACATGAGGGAGTAGGTCTTGGTATCCAATTTTTAAAACACATCGAAAGATGTAAATCTCTTTTACATTTAATCGATATAACAAACATTGATCTTAATGAATCTTATGATCAAGTTAAAAATGAATTAAAGAGCTACAGCTCTAAATTATTAGATAAAAAAGAGCTTATAGTGTTAAACAAAATTGACTTAATCGATGAAGATACCGCAAAAGTAGTGATTGATCATTTTTCTAAAAATAAAAAATGTGAGATATTGACTATGACAACTTTAGAAAAAAGTTCTATATCTAAAATAAAGGCTAAACTATTATCTTATGTATCTTAAAAATTCTAAAATAATTGTTGTTAAAATTGGTTCCTCACTTCTTGTAGATGAAAATAAAAAAATTAGAAAGAAATGGTTGTCTAGTTTTGCAAAAGATATCAAAAAATTAAGGGATAGAAATCAAAAAGTTGTAATTGTGAGTTCAGGAGCAATAGCTCTTGGTTGTAAAAAAATGAATTATAATAAAAAAAATATTAAACTAGATAAAAGTCAAGCTATTGCATCTATAGGTCAAATGGAATTAATGAACTTGTTTTCACAAACATTTGCTAGATTTAAACTTAATATTTCTCAAATACTTCTTACTCTGGAAGATACAGAGGAAAGAAGGAGATCATTAAATGCAAAAAGAACTTTTGAAAATTTATTTGAATTAGGATTCATTCCAATAGTTAATGAGAACGATACCATAGCTACAACAGAAATAAAATATGGGGACAACGATAGGTTGGCATCTAGAGTTACACAAATTACTAACGCTGATACCTTAATTCTTCTTTCCGATGTTGATGGACTTTACACAAAGAATCCAAAGATTTTTAAGGACGCAAAATTAATTAAGATAGTTAAAGATTTAAAAAAAGATTTAAACAATGTAAATATTAAAGGTATGAATGAATTTGGAAGCGGCGGTATGCAAACTAAAATTGAGGCTGCAAAAATTTGTCAACTAGCAGGTAGTAGTATGGTCATTGCAAATGGGCTAAATAGTAACCCTATCACAAAAATAATTGAGCAAAATAATTGTACTTGGTTTAGTCCTAAGGTCTCGAAACTTGATGCGAGAAAAAAATGGATAATAAGTTCAGTAGCACCAAAAGGAGAAATTATTATCGATGATGGAGCAAAAAAAGCACTAAGATCAGGTAAAAGTTTACTAGCTGCTGGGATTAAAAATATTTCAGGAAAATTTAATAAAGGGGATCACATAAAAATTTTAGATAAAAAAAATATTGAATGCGCAAGAGGATTAAGTTCATTCACCTCTGATGAGATAATCAAAATTATGGGTCATCATTCAAATCAAATTGAAAAATTATTAGGGTATGTTTCAAAATCTGAAGTAATTCACAAAGATGATATGGTGGAAGTTTAAATGATCAAATATATGAATTTAATTGGAGCAAAAGCAAGGAAAGCTTGTGAGCACAAGGTTAATACAATAGTTAAAAATAAAGTTTTAAACAAATATGCACAATTGTTAGAAAAAGAAAAAAAATTAATTCTTAAGCAGAACTTAAAAGATATTGATTATGCAAAAAAAATAGGTCTTAAAGATAATTTAGTTAAAAGACTCTTAATTAACGAAACTAAACTAAAAGATATACAAAATTCAATTATTAAAATTTCAAAATTAAAAGACCCTATAAATAATACTTTGGAGAAATGGAAAAGATCTAATGGTTTAAATATTAGCAAAGTATCTATACCAATTGGAGTTATTGGAGTTATTTATGAAAGTAGACCTAACGTTACATCAGATGTGGCTAGTCTATGCTTTAAATCTGGTAATCCAGTAATTTTAAAAGGTGGCTCAGAAGCAATAAACACTAATAGAATTTTAGCAAAAATTTTTAGAAAAGCACTTAAGATTAATAAAGTTGATGAAAACTTTATTCAATTCATTGATACAAAACAAAGAAGAGTTGTGGATATCATGCTGTCAGATATGAAAAAATATATTGATGTGATTATTCCAAGAGGAGGGAAAAACTTAGTAAAAAGAGTTCAAGAATTATCAAAGGTACCTATTATTGGACATCTTGAGGGACTTTGTCATACTTATGTTGATAAAGATGCAAACTTAAACATGGCAAAAAAAGTTGTTTATAATGCAAAGTTAAGAAATACCAGTATTTGTGGAGCGACAGAAACAATTCTTATTCATAAAAAAGTTGTAAAAAATTTTTGTAATCCAATTTTAAGTTTGCTTGAAAATAAAAATTGCAAAATATATGGAGATAGATTTTTAAAAAAATATTTCAAAGGAAAAATATTTCCAGCTAAAGAAAAAAATTGGTCCACTGAATATTTGGCACCAGCAGTATCCGTAAAAACTGTAAATAATCTTGATGAAGCTATTGATCACATAAACAAATATGGAACTATGCATACTGACTCCATAATCACAAGTAATAAAAAAACAGCAAAAAGTTTTTTGAGAAATGTTAAAAGCTCAATTGCTATGCATAATACCTCAACACAATTTGCTGATGGTGGAGAGTTCGGTTTTGGTGGAGAGGTTGGAATTTCTACTAATACTTTACCTCCAAGAGGGCCTGTGGGATTAAATCAATTAGTTTCGTATAAATATGAAATCACAAGTAGCGGTAAAATAAGAAAATAAATTGAATAAAAAAAAAATAAAAATTGGTGTTCTTGGAGGTTCATTTGATCCTGCACATAAAGGGCACTTAGCAATATCTAAAGAGGCAAAAAAAAGATTTGATTTAAACAATATAATTTGGGCAATTACAAAAAAAAATCCTTTTAAAGCTGAAAGCGAAACATCTGTATTAAAAAGAATAAAAGAATGTAAGCGTATAATTGGGTTAAACTCATTTATTAAAGTAAAATTTTATGAAAATATTATTAAATCAAATAAAACAATTGACCTGATAAATCATTTAAAAAAAAACAAGACAGCAGAAATTTATTTTTTAATGGGAGCTGATAATTTAATTAATTTCCACAAATGGCATAAATCAAAATTAATTTCACAAAAATGCAACATTTTAGTATTTGATCGCCATGGGTATAAAAAAAATTCATTGAAATCAAAGACATTTAAGCAACTTAACAAAGACGTACTTAAATTTGTCGAATTTAATAAGGTCAACATTTCATCTTCTCAATTAAGAAAAATTTGATAGTCTTTGATTAATTAATGGATAAAATTTCAGATCTTAAAGAGATTGTAATCAACACTCTAGATTTAAACAAAGCTCAAGACATTATAACTATCGATCTAAAGGACAAAAGTTCAATGGCTGATTTTATGATAATTGCAAGTGGTACATCATCGAGACACATACAGTCTTTATCGGAACAAGTTTTGGAAAAGTTAAAGAAAAATGGTGTCCCAGACTCTAAGATTGAAGGTAAACAAAGCAGTGAATGGAAATTGGTTGATGGTATAGATTTAATTATTCATATTTTTCATCCTGAAAAAAGAAAATTTTATGAACTTGAAAAAATTTGGTCTGAATTTATTCCAAAAGAAAAAGTTATGATATGAAAAATTTTAAATCATATTTAATAATTTTTTTTTCTATTTTTTTTTTTAATAATAATATCAACTCAGCTGAAATTGATATTTATAAAAAAATTGATCTTTTTGGTGAAGTCCTCGAAAAAATAAATAAAGAGTACGTTGATGAGATAAATCAGTCTGAAAGTATGGACTCTGCTATTAATGGTCTTTTGCAATCTCTTGACCCTTATTCAGCATATATGTCACCAAAAATTCTTGAACAAATGCAAACAGAGACAAGTGGTGAATTTGGAGGACTAGGTATTGAGGTAAGTATGGAGGCCGGTGTAGTTAAAGTAATATCACCAATTGATGATACACCTGCTTCAAAGGCAGGGTTAAAAGCTGGAGACTACATTGTAAAAATAAATAATATTCAAGTACAAGGAAAATCATTAGCTGAAGCCGTAGATCTAATGAGAGGACCAGTTGGTTCAGGTATAGAATTAACTGTGAGACGAAGAGGAGAAAAAAAAGCACTAACATTTAATATCACAAGAGAAATAATTGAAATTCAGTCTGTAAAATCAGAAATTTTAGAAAATAATATTGGATATATAAGACTTACTTCATTCAATGAAAATAGTAGTGATCAAATAGAAAAACAGATTAAGAAATTAAAAAAGAATGAAAATTTAAATGCATTTATCTTAGACCTTAGAAATAATCCGGGAGGATTATTATCCCAGGCCATAACTATCTCAGATTTTTTTTTAGATAATGGAGAAATAGTATCTACAAAAAGTAGAAAAAAATCAGAAAATCGAAAATGGTTTGCTAAAAAAGGAGATATTACAGATGGAAAAACATTATTGGTTCTGATTAATTATGGTTCAGCCTCAGCCTCTGAAATTGTAGCGGGTGCGCTTAAAGATCATAAAAGAGCAATAATTGTTGGAGAGAACAGCTATGGAAAAGGATCAGTTCAATCAATAATTCCACTTAAAAATAAAGGTGCAATACGTTTGACTGTTGCTAAATATTATCTACCATCTGGAAAATCTATTTCTGAGGTAGGAGTCAGGCCTGATATTGAAATCAATGAAGAAGGAGATGATTTTAAAATAAAGTCTGAAACTGACAATCAATTAAGTTACGCTATCAAATTACTCAACGGATAAAATGAATAGAGAATATAGTAACTTGCCACTAAGAAGTGGAGTAGGAATAGTTGTTTTAAATCAAGAAAACAAAGTATTTGTAGCAAAAAGAATTGATAATCCTAAAAATTTTTGGCAAATGCCTCAGGGTGGAGTTGACCCTGGTGAAGATTTTTTAGAAGCTGCTTATAGAGAACTTGAGGAAGAAACTAGCATTAAAAGTGTTAAGCTTATTAAGGAATTAGATGGCATGATAACCTATGAGCTTCCAGATCGTCTTTTGGGAATTATTTGGAAAGGTAAATACAGAGGGCAGAAACAAAAATGGTTTTTAATGAGATTTACCGGTGAGGATAAAGAAATTAATATTGATACTCATCATCCAGAATTTTTAGATTGGAAATGGATAGAGTTAGATCAACTTACTAAGGTAGTGGTAGATTTTAAATTAAATGTTTACAAAGAAGTGCAAAAAAAGGTTCAAAAATTAATTTAATTAAGAGTTTTTAAAACTTCAATTTTTTGATCAATTAAATACTTAGACTGATCAGTTATTTCTTCTTTAGCAGACTCTTCCTCTGCTTGTTTTAATAAATCTTGTTGTTGGGATTTATCCATATCAGCAACATTAAATATTGAGCTGGTTAGAATTGAAAGATTATTATTTTTAAATTCAACAATACCATCTTCAACATAATAATTTTCGTCCCCTGATTTTGATAAGATTTTAATTATGCCTGGCTTTAAAAAAGAAATAATTGAAATATGATCTTTTAATATTCCCATTTCTCCCTCATAGGCAGGAACAACAACTTCCGAAACATCCTCTTTCACTAAAAAAGATTTTTCTGGATTTACAATTTCAATTTTAAATTCTTCACTCATTAAGCGGCTGCTTCTTTTTCCATTTTCTTAGCTTTTTCAATTGCTTCCTCAATTGTACCTACCATATAAAAAGCTGCTTCTGGTAAATGGTCATATTCTCCTTTGCAAATTGCATCAAAGCCTTTAATAGTTGATTCCAAATCAACTAATTTTCCAGGTGAACCTGTAAAAACTTCAGCTACAAAAAATGGTTGAGATAAAAATCTTTGGATTTTTCTAGCTCTAGCAACGACTAATTTATCCTCTTCAGATAATTCATCCATACCAAGAATTGCAATAATATCTTGAAGTGATTTATAAGATTGTAATATTTTTTGAACATCTCTTGCCACCTTGTAGTGCTCGTCTCCCACAACTCTTGGATCCAAAATTCTTGATGTGGAATCTAGTGGATCAACTGCAGGATAAATACCAATTTCAGCAATTTGTCTTGAAAGTACAGTCGTTGCATCTAAGTGAGCAAACGATGTTGCTGGAGCTGGATCTGTTAAGTCGTCAGCTGGTACATAAATCGCTTGAACTGATGTAATTGAACCTTTGTTTGTTGTCGTAATTCTTTCCTGTAGATTACCCATATCTGTAGCTAATGTTGGTTGATAGCCAACTGCAGAAGGAATTCTTCCTAAAAGAGCAGAAACCTCTGAGCCCGCTTGAGTAAACCTGAAAATATTATCAACAAAGAAAAGGACGTCTTGGCCTTCTTGATCTCTAAAATACTCAGCTACCGTTAAACCTGTAAGCGCAACTCTTGCTCTTGCTCCTGGAGGTTCATTCATTTGCCCGTAAACTAATGCAGCTTTAGATCCAGGACCATCTTTTTTTATTACTCCAGAGTCCATCATCTCATGATAAAGGTCATTTCCTTCTCTAGTTCGTTCACCTACTCCTGCAAAAACTGAAAATCCTCCGTGAGCTTTTGCAACGTTATTAATTAATTCCATAATTAAGACTGTTTTACCAACTCCAGCTCCACCAAATAATCCAATTTTTCCACCTTTTGCATAAGGTGCTAACAGGTCAATAACCTTAATACCAGTTACAAGAATTTCTGTTTCAGTTGACTGATCATTAAATTCTGGGGCTGCTCTGTGAATTGGCCAACTTTCTTTTGTTTTAACTTCGCCTCTTTCATCTATAGGCTCACCAATTACATTGATAATTCTTCCAAGAGTTTCAGGTCCAACTGGTACTTGGATAGGAGCGTTAGTATTTATTACTTCATCACCTCTTTTTAATCCTTCAGTAGCATCCATTGCAATTGTTCTAACTGTTGTTTCACCTAGATGTTGAGCAACCTCTAAAACTAACCTGTTATCACCATTTTTACATTCCAATGCTGTTAGAATTTCTGGAAGTTCTCCATCAAATTTAACGTCAACTACTGCTCCAATAACTTGTGTGATTATTCCTTTGCTCATAATTATAAACTTTCTGCTCCTGATATGATTTCTATTAGTTCTTTTGTAATTGCTGCCTGACGACTTCTATTATACTGGATAGTAAGTTTGTCAACCATTTCACCTGCGTTTCGGGTTGCGTTATCCATTGCACTCATCCTTGATCCTTGTTCGCTAGCTGAATTCTCTAACATTGCTTTAAATATTTGTGTCGAAATATTTTTTGGCAATAAATTGCTCAAAATCTCATCTTCATCTGGTTCAAATTCATAACTTTCCTCTGAACTATTCTCTTCAGTATCCTCGCTATTCAAGGGGATTATCTGTTGGGCTTGAGGAATTTGAGTGATCACATTTTTAAATTGGTTATAAAAAATAGTGCATATATCAAATTCACTACTTTCAAATTTATCAATTACTATCTTACCAACCTTGTCAGCGTCAAAGTAATTGGCATTTTTTGACTCTTTAAAAGAAATATTTTCAATAATTTTATCACCGTACATTCTCTTTAACTGATCATTTCCTTTTGAACCTACAGTTATGATTTTGAGTTCTTTTCCTTCACTTAAAATTTTTGAGAAATAACTTTTGGCTTTTTTAATTATATTAGAATTGAAACCCCCACATAATCCTCTATCTGATGTCATTACGACACATAAATGAACATTGTCATACCCAGTTCCTGATAAAAGTTTTGGAGCATTTTCTTTATCTGATATGCCACTAGACAAATTTAAAATGACATTATTCATTTTTTCCGAATAAGGCCTTCCCTTTTCAGCACTTTCTTGAGCTCTTCTAAGTTTCGCTGCAGCAACCATTTTCATAGCTTTTGTAATTTTCTGTGTAGACTTAACACTTGCTATTCTTTTTTTTAAATCGTCTAAACTTGCCATTTTTTATTATGATTTAAAATTTTGTTTTAGTTGGGTAATTACTTCTATTAATAGTTTCTCTTTATCTTCTTCAAGTTTTCCAGAACTCTGAATAGAATCAATTATTTCAGGCTTATCAGATTTGCACTTTTCAATTATTTTAGTTTCAAATTCAGCAATATCTTTTAAATCAATATCATCCAAATAACCTTTAACTCCACAAAAAACAGATATTACTTGCTCTGCAACTGTCATTGGTGAATATTGTTTTTGCTTTAAAAGTTCAGTCAACTTTGAACCTCGGTTAAGGAGCTGCTGTGTTGAAGCATCTAAATCTGATCCAAATTGAGCAAAAGCTGCCATTTCCCTGTACTGAGCTAACTCAAGTTTCATTGAACCTGATACTTTTTTCATAGCTTTTGTTTGAGCTGAAGATCCAACTCTAGATACCGATAATCCTACATTAATTGCTGGTCTAATACCTTGGTTAAAAAGCTCTGTTTCTAAAAATATTTGGCCATCTGTAATTGAAATTACATTTGTTGGGATAAATGCAGAAACATCTCCTCCTTGTGTTTCGATTATTGGAAGTGCTGTTAGTGATCCTCCACCATGTTCGTCACTAAGTTTTGCTGCCCTTTCTAACAATCTACTGTGTAAATAAAATACATCTCCTGGGTAGGCTTCCCTTCCTGGAGGTCTTCTTAAAAGAAGAGACATTTGTCTATAAGCAACAGCTTGTTTAGATAAATCATCATAAATAATTAAAGCGTGCATTCCATTATCTCTAAAATATTCGCCCATAGCACAACCTGTATAAGGAGCTAAAAATTGTAAAGGAGCTGAATCTGATGCTGTAGCTGCAACAATAGTTGTGTATTCCATTGCGCCTGCTTCTTCTAACGTTTTTTGAATTTGTCTTACTGTTGATCTTTTTTGACCGACTGCAACATATATACAATATAATTTTTGATTCTCATCGCCTGACTCATTGATTTTTTTCTGATTTATAATTGCATCAACAGCAACGGCAGTTTTACCTGTCTGTCTGTCTCCAATTATTAATTCTCTTTGCCCTCTTCCAATTGGCACTAAACTGTCAATTGATTTTAATCCAGTTTGCATTGGTTCACTAACTGACTGTCTAGGAATGATACCAGGGGCTTTGACCTCTACCCTTGTTTTTTTAACACTTTTATCCAGCGCTCCTTTTCCATCAATAGGATTTCCTAAGCCATCAACTACTCTACCTAAAAGTTCTTTTCCGACCGGTGTATCAACAATATTTCCTGTTCTTTTAACAACATCACCTTCTTTAATGTTTCTATCATCACCAAAAATCACAACACCAACATTTTCACTTTCCAAGTTAAGAGCCATACCTTTTGATCCATCAGCAAATTCAACCATCTCACCAGCCTGAACATTATCTAAGCCATAAATTCTAGCTATTCCGTCCCCAACAGATAATACTTGGCCGACTTCAGTAACCTCAGTCTTTTCACCAAAATTTTTAATTTGTTCTTTTAATATTTTTGTAACTTCTGAAGGATTTATTTCCATTTATGCCCCTATCATTCTATTTTCAATTTGTTGTAATTTATTTTTAATTGAGGTGTCAACCATAGTACTTCCGACTTGAAGTACTAAACCTCCTATTAAACTTTTATCATATTTATAGTTTAATTTTATTTTTGAGCTAAAATTTTTGGTTAGCTCTTCAGTAATTTTAGTTATTTCATCATTAGATAACTCTTTTGCAGATTTAAGTTCTGCTTTAAGTTCACCTCTTTTTTTTGAACAAATCTCTATAAAGCTTTTAAGAATTCTTTCTAGAAAGAAGAAACGTCTTTTTTGAATTAAAAAGTTTAAAAAATTTTTAAATAAGGTTTCAAATTTATGATTTTCTGAAATTGATGTTATAATTTTTAATATATCATCCTGCTTTGTTGTTGGATCTTTAATTAAATTTTTAAAATCTTCACTTGTGTTTATTAAACCCAGAACTGATGAACACTGATCCTCAATTTGAGTCAAAAGATTGCTCTCGTTGGACAGCTCATAAAGCGCAAGCGAATATCTTTCAGCTGAAGTTATTGAAAATCCCGTGTCTTTACTCAACTTTGTTCCTCTATAATGTTGAAGATTAAATTAAAATCAGGCTTTAATTAGCATATGACCTTTATGTCTTCAAGTAACCGATTTGTTAAAAAGGTGTTTTTTTGCTCATTAATTGAAGTTTATAGGGTCAACATCAACTGAAAGTTTTATTCCAGCTGCAAACTTATAATTTGGAATAATTTTTGCAATTGAGTTCTGTACTTTCATTGATTTAATTCCTCTTATTAGCAATCTAACTCTAAATTTTTTCTTCAACCTAAATATTGGTGAATTTACTGGACCCAATACCTTTCCTTCAATTTTATTTTCTATAAAATTTTTAAATCCTAAAGCCTCCGTTTCTAATTTATGCTCATTTTCACCTGTAAGAATAAGTGAGATAAATCTTTGAAATGGAGGAAGTTTATTTTTTTTTCTAATCTCTAACTCCCTTTCTAGAAAAATATCAGGATTTTTATTAGTAATATCATCAATCATTTTTGTATCTTGATTATAAGTTTGAAAATAAACTGTCGCTGGTTTACCTGTTCTGCCTGCTCTTCCTGAAAGTTGATGATAAAGTTGCAAATTCTTTTCAGCTCCTCTCAAATCGTATCCTTGTGATGAAAGATCGATGTCTACAACTACAATACAATTTAAACTTGGAAAATGAAATCCTTTTGAAATTAATTGAGTTCCAACTAAAATGTTAGTTTCATTTTTAATAATTTTATCTAACTTATCCATTGAATCTTTTTTATTCATTGTATCACTTGAAAAGATTTCAATTTTCTTATCTGGGAATTTTCTTTTTACTTCATCCGATATTCTTTCAACACCAGGACCACTAAAAATAAATTCACAGTTTCCCTCTTTTGAACAGTCTCTTTTTAAATGAGATTTATATCCACAGTAATGACAAAGCAAATTACCTTTATTTTTATGGTAAACTAAATTGATACTACAATTTGGGCATGAAAAACTTGTATAACATTTATTGCATAATACATGTGGTGAAAACCCACGTCTGTTTAAAAAAAATAAAACTTGATCCTTTTTTTCTAAATGTGAATTTACCTTTTTAACAATTTCATTTGATAACCACGATTGCTTTTCCAACTTAGAATTATTTAAATTTATAATTTCATAATTAGGAAGAGAAGCATTTTGATATCTCTGGTTTAATCTGGATAAACTATATTTTCCTTTTTTTATATTTTCATATGTTTCAACAGATGGAACTGCAGTTATTAGATTTATTGGAATGTTTTCAAATGATGCTCTGGCTATAGCCATGTCTCTCGCATTATAAGTTATCCCCTCATCTTGCTTAAAGGATTGATCGTGTTCTTCATCAACAATGATTATTCCAAGTTTTTTAAATGGTAAAAATAAAGACGATCTTGCCCCAATAATAACCTGAATTTTTCCATTAGAAATTCCGTTCCATATTATTTCTTTTTTCTTTTTAGATATTCCTGAATGCCAGACAGCTGGGTTAAAACCAAAATATTCAACAAATTTTTGCTGAAATTGGCCGGTTAATCCTATCTCTGGTAATAATATTAAGCCTTGAAAGCCCTTTTGTATTATTGATTTTAATGCTTCAAAATAAACAAAAGTTTTTCCGGAGCCAGTTGTTCCTTGTAATACGTGTACTTTAAATTTATTTTTTAAAACGACCATTTCCTTCAGAGATTTCTTTTGATCCTCAGAGAGTTTTATTGAATTATTTTTTATATTGCTTTCAAAAACTTGAAAATTATTTTTTATGTTGTCTTCTATCGCATTGTTGCTCAATAGCATCAATTTTAAAGCCATACCCTTTGGAATAATATTGTATTCTGAAAACCAATTTAAAAAGTTTATAGTTGTTTTTTTTAGTGGATTAACTTGTAGTTTCTTAAATACTTTTTTTAATTTAAATTTTTTTTGTTCGTTATCTTCTAATTTATCCCATACCACTCCAGTAAGTTTATTTTTACCAAAGGGTACTGATACATATTCACCAATTTTTAAATCTAAATCACTTTCATATGTGAACGGATAATTAAATATATTTGGTAACAGAATCGGATATTTCATATTTTATAATATGAAAAAAAATTAAGAGTGTATTGCTCTTTTATCTACTGATAAAGCTGCTTCTTTTACTGCCTCTGAAAAAGTTGGGTGAGCGTGACAAGTACGTGCAATATCCTCTGAACTAGCGCCAAATTCCATAGCGACACCAATTTCAGCAATTAGTTCTCCTGCATGTGGACCTATTATGTGGGCACCCAATACTTTATCTGTCTTTTCATCAGCTAAAATTTTAACGAATCCTTCTGCATCATCAATAGCTTTTGCTCTTGAGTTGGCCATGAATGAAAATTTTCCAACTTTATATTTCATTTTAGAGTCTTTTAATTGTTCCTCAGTTTTTCCAATCGCTGCAACTTCTGGAGTTGTATATACAACCCCTGGAATAGTATCATAATTGACATGCCCTGATTGTCCTGCAATGTTTTCGGCAACAGCAATACCTTCATCTTCGGCTTTATGAGCAAGCATAGGTCCTGATATTACATCACCGATTGCATATATATTCTCTAAATTTGTTTTAAAAGATTTGTCAGTTTTAATTCTTTTTCTATCATCTAGTTCAACTCCAATGGTCTCTAAATTTAAGCCCTCAGTATTTGCCTTTCTGCCAACAGAAATTAAAACGACATCAGATTCAAAATTATTTTTATTTCCTTCTTTATCTACAGTGGATACTACAACTCCAGATTTGTTTTTTTTAATTGTTTCAACTTTATTTTGCATATTAAACTTTATGCCTTGTTTCTTTAAAATTTTCATAAATTCTGAGGATATTTCTTTATCCATACCTGGAGTGATGTGATCTAAAAACTCTACCACTTCTACTTCGGCTCCCAATCTTGACCAAACCGATCCCATTTCTAATCCAATATAACCACCACCTACAACAACCATTTTATTTGGAACTTTTTCAAGCTTTAATGCACCTGTGGAAGAAACTATTTTTTGCTCATCGATTTCAATTCCTGGTAAAGAAGTAGCCACAGATCCAGTTGCTATTATAGTTTTTTCAGATTGTATAATGGTCTCTTTATTTTCATTATCTTTAATTAAAATTTCGTTTTGAGATTTGAAACTACCATAACCTTTGAAATAAGTTACCTTGTTTTTCTTAAATAAAAATTCAACTCCTTTTGTAAGTACAGTTACCGCTTTATCTTTGCTTTTCATCATTTTATCTAGATTTAGTTTAACACCTTCTACTTCTATTCCTTTATTTGCTAAACCTTTAACTTTATGAAATTCCTCAGATAAATTTAACAAGCTCTTTGATGGTATACAGCCAACATTTAAACAAGTACCTCCTAGAGAACCTCTAGACTCTATGCATGCTGTTTTTAATCCTAATTGAGAAAGTCTAATCGCGCAAACATATCCGCCAGGTCCACCACCAATTACTACTGCTTGAAATTTTTCTGACATCTAAATATCCAAAAACAACCTTCTTGGGTCTTCTAAATTTTCCTTTATCATTTTAAGAAATGACACCGACTCTTTGCCATCAATAATTCTATGATCATATGATAATGCTAAATACATTATTGGTCTTATTTTAATTTCTCCGTCAACGACTACTGGTCTTTCAACAATATTATGCATACCCAAAACTCCAGACTGTGGAAGGTTTAATATAGGTGTTGAAAGCATCGACCCGTAAACTCCGCCATTGCTTATTGTGAATGTTCCTCCTTGAAGATCCTCAATTGTCAATTTTCCATCCCTCGCTTTTTCAGAAATTTCTTTAATATTTTTTTCAATATCAGCAAAAGATAATTCATCTGCATTTCTTAAAACTGGCACAACTAAACCTTTATCAGTTCCAACTGCAAAACTAATATTGTAATAATTTTTATAAACTATTTCATCCCCATCAATTTCTGCATTTACAGCTGGAAAATTCTTAAGAGCGACAACACATGCTTTTACAAAAAATGACATGAAGCCCAGTTTAATATTATATCTCGATTGAAAATCTTCCTGATTTTCTTTTCTCATTTCCATAATATTGGTCATGTCGACTTCATTGAATGTAGTTAATAAAGCTGCATTTTCTTGAGCTTGCTTTAATCTTTTAGCAATAGTTTGTCTTAGTCTAGTCATTTTAATTCTTTCTTCATGACCAAATTGAATTTTTCTCTCTGAAGGTTTTGGATTTGCACCCATCATGCTTATTAAGTCACCTTTTAAAATACGTCCATCTTTTCCAGATCCTTGGACGGTAGCTAAGTCTATTTTGTTTTCAGCAACAATTTTTCGAACTGCAGGTGACAATGTTTGGCTTTGGGTGTTATTAAATTTTGGTGTCTCTTCAACAACCTCTTTTGTCAATACTAATGGTTTTTCTGTTGGCTCCTCTTCTTTAGGGGTCTCCTCAAAAACTTTAGGTTCTTTTTTTATTGGGTCTAATTTGATGACGTTATTTTCAATAGGTTTGATCTCTTCTTTTTTTACTTCTTCATTCTTTGTAGGGCTAGGTTTTGCACTACTGCCATTTTCTGAAACAGATCCCAATAATGCACCCACTTCCACTACTGACCCATCCTTTGAATTTATTTCACTTAATACTCCAGTGATTGGCGAAGGAACTTCCAGATTTACTTTGTCTGTTTCAAGTTCAACAATTGGTTCGTCCGCATCAACAGAATCTCCTGTATTCTTTAACCATTTAGCTACCGTTGCTTCAGTTATACTTTCACCAAGTGCAGGAACTACTATTTTTTCACTCATTACAAATTATTCAAAAACCTTATTAATTATTTCTTGTTGTTGAGAATTGTGCCTTTTAGCATATCCTGTTGCTGGACTTGCATCTGGGCTTCTTCCTATATAAGAAATTTTGTTATTATTAGCCTTTAAACTATCCAATGTCCATTGGATATAGTCTCTAACTGAAAACCAAGCGCCCATATTTTTAGGCTCTTCTTGACACCAAAAGAAATTAGCATTTTTTGCATATGGTTTTAGCTCGTTTACTAGAGCTTTTGCCGGGAATGGATATAGTTGCTCAATTCTAAATATCACAACATCATCTTTTTTAAGTTTTTCTCTCGCATCCAAAAGATCAAAATATACTTTTCCTGAACATAGAATTACTTTTTTAATCTTTGAACTTTCTTTAAGCTTAATAAACCCACTTGATTTTGGATCAATTGCATGATCCCACAAGACTCTGTGAAATGTATTTTCTTTATTGAAGTCTTTTAAATTTGAAACACAGAATTTATTTCTTAATAGAGATTTCGGTGTCATAATTATCAATGGCTTTCTAAAGTCTCTATGCATTTGTCTTCTTAGAGCATGAAAATAATTAGCAGGTGTAGTACAGTTTAATACTTGCATATTATCATTTGAGCATAATTGTAAAAATCTTTCTAGTCTCGCAGAAGAATGTTCTGGTCCTTGACCTTCATAGCCATGTGGCAATAACATCACTAAACCTGATGCTCTGTTCCACTTTCTTTCACCTGATGCAATAAATTGATCAATTACAACTTGTGCACCATTTGCAAAATCTCCAAACTGAGCTTCCCACAAAGTTAGTGTATTAGGCTCTACTAAACTATACCCATATTCAAAACCCAGAACAGCAAGTTCTGACAAAAAACTATCAACAACTTCAAAATTTTTTTGTTTACTTGAAATATTATTTAACGGAATATATCTTGAATTATCATTCTGATCTCTTAGGACTGAATGTCTTTGACTAAATGTTCCTCTACCAGAATCCTGTCCAACAAGCCTCACCGGAAAACCCTCTTCTAGTAAAGAACCAAAAGCTAGCGCTTCTGCTGCAGACCAATCAATATCAAGACCTTTATCTACTGAATTTTTCCTAACATTTAAAATTTTGGAAATAGTTTTATGAATATTAATTTCAGCAGGTATAGTATTAATTCTATCTGAAATTTCTTTTAACTTGATTTCATCAAATCCGGTCACACCTCTTTTATCTTTGCCTTTTCTAGGTTTGTATCTAGACCATGAACCCTCAAACCATTCTATTTTAGGTTTATAATCTTTTGCACTTTTGTATTGCTCATCTAATAAATCTTTAAATGTTTTTACATTTTGATCTAAAAGATTTTGGGTAATTGAATTTTCATTTACAAGTTTGCTTCCATAGATCTTATAAACACTTGGATGTGATCTAATTTTCTTATACATCAATGGCTGAGTGAATGAAGGTTCATCTCCTTCGTTATGTCCAAACCTTCTATAACAAATTAGGTCAACCACAACATCTCTATTAAACTTAAGCCTAAACTCTGTAGCAATTCTAGTCGCATAAACAACAGCTTCTGGGTCATCTCCGTTCACATGAAGAATTGGAGCCTCAACCATTTTTGCAACATCTGATGGATAAGGTGATGACCTTGCAAATCTTGGACTTGTAGTGAAACCAATCTGATTATTAACTATGATATGAATAGTGCCCCCAGTATTATGACCTGGAAGTCCAGACATAGCAAAACATTCTGCTACGACACCCTGACCAGCAAAGGCTGCATCTCCGTGAATAAGAATAGGAATAACTTTATTTCTTTGTTTGTCATTATGAAAAAATTGTTTCGCTCTTGTTTGTCCTAGGACTACTGGATTGACAGCCTCTAAGTGAGACGGATTATCTGTTAAACCTACATGAACAGAATTTCCATCGAACACTCTGTCTGAGGATGCCCCAAGATGATATTTTACGTCTCCTGCACTTTCTTCTGAATCTGAAACAATTTCCCCAGCAAATTCATTAAATATTCTTTTATAATCCTTTTGTAAAACATTAGCTAATACATTAAGCCTTCCTCTGTGAGACATTCCAATTTTAACTTCTTTAATTTGATTTTGTCCACCAATTTTAATTATTTGTTCAAGAGCTGGTATTAAACTTTCACCTCCATCAAGCCCAAATCTTTTTGTACCAACATATTTAGTTGCTAAAAATTTTTCAAAACCTTCTGCCTGTACAAGTTTATTTAGTATTGCCTCTTTACCATTTTGAGTGAAATTTAAGGCATTTTGATCTTGCTCTACTCTGTCTCTAAACCATTTTCTCTCGACTGGGTTTGAAACATGCATAAACTCATAGCCAATGTTTCCACAATATGTCTTTTTTAAAAATTTTAGTATTTCTTTTATGTTGGCATATTTTTTATTTATGACACCATTTAGGAAAATTTTCTTATCATAATTCTGTTTTTTAAAACCATAAAATTCAGGATGTAATTCATCAAGATACTCCGACTTTCTCATTTCTAGTGGATCCAGATTTGCTAATAAATGTCCTCTCAACCTATAAGCACGTATTAGTGCAACAGCACTGATAGAATCTTTGTTAGAGTCTGCAAGTAATTGGAAATTGAATTTTTCTGATGTATCTAATTTTTCATTGTTAACTTTATTATTTTCATCTATCTCTATTTTTTTTTGTAATTCATCAATATCTATTTTTAATTTAGAAGGTCCCCAAGAAGGTCCATTTATTTCAGATGCAATAACTTTTATCTCTTCTCCTATACCCTCAAAATAATTTGCCCAACTCTTAGGCAAATCAGGGTCTTTATTTATGAATTTAAGATACATTTGTTCAATAAATGTACTATTAGACTTATTTAAGAATGAAGTTTTTTCAAATTCAAGATTTTTCGATGAAGACATCTTTATTGCTTAATATATCCTTCTAATAGTATTTTTCAATTAGACAGTTTGTTAAACAATGTTTTTCCAATAATTGATGGTGATTCTGCAACCGTAATCCCACATTCTTCCATTTTTTTTATTTTATCTTTTGCGCCACCTTTGCCACCAGATATAATGGCACCAGCGTGACCCATTCTTCGACCAGGTGGAGCAGTAATTCCAGCAATAAATCCAACAATTGGTTTCTTAATTTTATGATTTTTGACAAATTCTGCAGCCTCTTCTTCTGCTGTGCCACCTATTTCTCCAATCATTAAAATCGACTCTGTCTCATCATCATTTAAAAATAAATCCAAACAATCTATGAAATTTGTACCGTTGATTGGATCTCCACCAATACCAATACAAGTTGATTGACCTAAGCCATTTTCTGTAGTTTGAGCAACTGCCTCGTAAGTTAGTGTTCCTGATCTAGAAACAATTCCAACTGAACCTCTTTTATGAATATTTCCTGGCATTATTCCAATTTTACATTCATCAGGTGTAATTATTCCAGGGCAATTCGGTCCTATAAGACGACTTTTTGAGTCTGCTAGACTTTGTCTTACTTTAAGCATGTCCTGAACTGGAATACCTTCTGTAATACAAACTATTAGTTCTATTGATGCATCAATGGCTTCAATGATTGCGGCTGCTGCAAACTTTGCAGGAACATAGATCATAGTAGCATCAGCACCTACTTCTTTTTTTGCTTCCAATACTGTGTTGAAAACTGGCCTTTCTAAATGTTTTTGGCCTCCTTTTTTAGGAGTTACCCCACCTACAAGATTTGTTCCATAATGTATTGCTTGCTCAGAGTGAAAAGTACCATGAGATCCTGTAAAACCCTGACAAATTACTTTTGTATTTTTATTTACTAGCACTGACATTTATTTTATAGCCTCAACAATTTTTTTAGCTGCATCATCTAAATTTTCTGCTGATATTAACTTTAAACCAGAATTATCAAGTATTTCTTTACCTTGTTTAAAGTTTGTACCTGCAAGTCTAACCACTAAGGGAACGCCAATGTTTATCTCCTTAGCTGCATCTACCACTCCTTGTGCAAGCACATCACATCTCATTATCCCCCCAAAAATATTAATCAAAATTCCTTTTACATTCTTATCTGAAAGAATAATTTTTAAAGCTGCAGAAACTTTTTCTTTTGACGCTCCTCCTCCTACATCTAAAAAATTTGCTGGTTCTTTTCCATACAATTTTATTATATCCATGGTGGCCATTGCTAAGCCTGCTCCATTAACCATACAACCAATACTTCCATCTAATTTTATATAAGCAAGGTCATGTTTGCTTGCTTCAATTTCAGTTGAATCTTCCTCGTTAAGATCTCGAAGCTCAACAATTTCAGGATGTCTAAACAAAGCATTTGAGTCAAAATTTACTTTTGCATCTAAACAAACTATTTTTTCTTCTTTAGTTAAAATTAAAGGATTGACCTCAACCATATTTGCATCTGTACTAATAAACATTTTATAAATTGATTTAATTAAAGTTATTGCTTGGTTTTTTGCATCATTATTTAAATTAAAAATTTTTATAATTTTTTCACAATCATTGTTTGAAATTTCATCATTAATAGCAACTTTTGTGGTTATAATTTTTTCTGGCGTTTTGCTCGCTACCTCTTCAATATCCATACCTCCTTGATCACTTGATATAAAAGCAATTTTTGAACTAGCTCTATCTACAAGGCATGATAAATAAAATTCTTTTTCTATATTTGAGGACTCTTCAACGTACAATCTTTTAACTTCTCTTCCCTCTGGGCCAGTTTGATGAGTTATAAGTATTTTTCCAAACAACTCTTTAGCTGCTAATTCCAGCTCCTCAATTGTATTTAAAATTTTTACACCTCCAGCTTTTCCTCTTCCACCAGCATGTATTTGTGCTTTTAGGACATATTTTTCAGTTTTGAGTGACTTTACCTTATCAAGTAAATCATCAATATTTAGTGCAAATACTCCTTCTGGGACCACTGCACCATATTTTTTTAATATTTGTTTAGCTTGATGCTCGTGAATATTCATTTTTATTTTGAGAGATCGGGATCTATTTTTAATGCTGCTTCCCAAAGAGCTTTAACTGCGTCTATTGAGT
This sequence comes from uncultured Pelagibacteraceae bacterium, assembly GCA_902594635.1. GTDB lineage: Bacteria > Pseudomonadota > Alphaproteobacteria > Pelagibacterales > Pelagibacteraceae > Pelagibacter. The sequence goes on along the minus strand of CACJMX010000001.1, from coordinate 290,081 downwards.
GCATAAACTCTTTTTTCTCATTTTCATCTAAACTGACTTCTTCAATCTTTTCAACACCACCTTTTCCTATTATTACAGGCACACCAGCGTATACATTATTGACTGAGTACTCTCCATTTAATTGGACTGCACATGGCAATAATTTTTTTTGATCGTTTAAATATGCCTCAGCCATTTGAACGCCTGATGCTGCAGGAGCATAAAACGCAGAACCTTTTTCTAAATACTTAACTATCTCGGCTCCACCATCTCTTGTGCGTTGGTTTATTTCCTCGAGCCTTTCCTTAGAAATTTTTCCCTCTTTGACTAAATCAAGCAGAGGTGTTCCTGCGACTTTTGTAAACCTTGGCATAGGAACCATTGTATCTCCATGACCGCCCATCACCGTTGCCTCAATCTCTTTAACTGGAACGTTTAATTCCAGGGATAAAAATAGTTTAAATCGAGAAGTATCTAATATTCCTGCCATGCCCACAACTTTATTAGCAGGTAAACCAGAAAATTTTTGAAATGCCATAACCATAACGTCTAATGGGTTGGTAATACATATCACAAAAGCATTTGGTGCATTTTGTTTTACACCGTCAGCTACTTGTTTAATAATTTTTAAATTTATTCCAAGTAAGTCATCTCTGCTCATTCCTGGTTTTCGAGGAACACCCGCAGTAATAATTATTACATCTGAATCTTTAATATCTTTGTAATCGTCAGTGCCTGTAAATTTTACATTAAAACCGTCTACAGATGACGATTGAGCAATATCTAATGCTTTGCCTTTTGCAATTCCACTTGCTACATCAAATAATACTACTTTATTTACTAATTCTTTTATGCCAATTAAGTGAGCAAGGGTTCCACCAATTTGGCCTGCGCCAATTAAAGATATTTTTGTCATTATTTTCCTCTTATTTCATTGTAGGCATTACAAATTCCGCATTAGAACGGATACCAGAAGGCCATCTTGAAGTTATTGTTTTAAGTTTTGTATAAAATTTTATTCCCTCCATGCCATGCATTGCGCTATCTCCAAATAAAGATCTTTTCCAGCCTCCAAAACTGTGAAAGGCCATTGGCACTGGTATAGGAACATTAATACCTACCATGCCTACTTGTATTTTGCTGGCAAATGTTCTTCCAGCATCTCCATCTCTAGTATAAATACTTACACCATTTCCATATTCATGATCGTTAATTAATTTTGCAGCCTCTTCAAAAGTTTTTACTCTAACAACTGACAAAACTGGACCAAATATTTCCTCTTTGTATATTCTCATATCTTTATTGACATGATCAAACAAACATCCTCCTATGTAAAATCCATTTTCATAACCTTGAAGTTTGAGATCTCTTCCATCAACAACTAACTTTGCACCCTCTTCGACACCTAAATCAACATATCCCCTAACTCTTTCTAGGTGTTCTTTTGTAACCAAAGGACCCATTTCAGAAGTTTTATCCATCCCTGGACCAACTTTAAGTGCTTCAGCTTTTTTAGATAATCTTGAAACAAGTTCATCACCAATATCACCAACTGCAACTGCAACCGATTGGGCCATACATCTTTCGCCTGCAGAACCATAAGCTGCACCCATCAAACCATTGACTGCGCCATCTAAATCACAATCTGGCATTACAACTAGATGGTTCTTTGCTCCACCTAATGCTTGAACTCTTTTTTCATTTTTAGCTGAATTTTCATAAATATATTTTGCAATAGGAGTTGAGCCTACAAAGCTTACTGCTTTGATATCTGAGTTCTCTAGTATTGCATCTACAGACTCTTTGTCACCATTCACTACATTAAAAACACCTTCTGGAAGACCTGCTTCTGAAAGTAACTGAGCTAACATTATAGAACATGAAGGATCTTTTTCAGATGGCTTTAATATAAATGTATTTCCACAAGCTATTGCTATAGGGAACATCCACATAGGAACCATTGCAGGAAAATTAAATGGAGTAATTCCTGCAACTACTCCTAAAGGCTGTCTCATCGACCAACTATCTACATTCGTTCCAACATTTTCAGAAAATTCACCTTTTAATAAATGAGGGATTCCACAAGCAAATTCAACAACTTCAAGACCTCTTGTTAATGAGCCTCTAGCATCTTCAAAAACTTTTCCATGTTCTGAAACAATTAATTTTGTTAATTCATCAGAATTTTTTTCAATTAATTCTTTGAACTTAAACATTACTCTTGCTCTTTGAAGGGGAGGTTTTAAAGACCATGTTTCAAAAGCCTTTTTGGCAATTTCCACTGCTTGGTTCAAATCTGATTTCGAGGCTAAATTAACCTCAGACTCTTGTTCGCCTGTTGCTGGATTAAAAACTTTACCTTTTCTATCAGAAGATCCTGAAAATAACTTACCGCCAACAAAGTGTTCAATTAACTTCATGAGTAGGATCTTTTAAAACAAAAATACTTATTAGTCTATTTAAACATTAGCTGTGGCTAACATTTTCTTGATTTCAGCAATTGCTTTAGCTGGATTTAGCCCCTTAGGACATGCGCTGGTACAATTTAGAATAGTATGACATCTATAAAGTTTTAGTTCATCAGCAACTTTTTTTAATCTAGCTTTTCTTTCATCATCTCTACTATCAACAATCCATCTATAAGCCTGTAAAAGAACAGCTGGACCTAAATATTTATCTCCATTCCACCAATAACTAGGACAGGAAGTCGAGCAACACGCACACATAATGCATTCATACGCACCATCTAATTTTGCTCTATCCTCTTTTGATTGAAAAATTTCTTTTGTTTCTTTAGTTGAATTATTTTTTAACCAAGGCTCAATAGATTCATACTGTTTATAAAGACCGTCCAAGTCACCAATTAAATCTCTCTTCACTTTTAAATGAGGTAAAGGATAAATATCAATGTCCCCATCTATTTCAGCATGAGGTTTTGTACATGCAAGACCATTTTTACCTCCCATGTTCATTGCACATGAACCACAAACACCATGAGCACATGACCTTCTATATGCCAATGTTGGGTCTATTTCGTTTTTAATTTTATTTAAAATATCTAAAACTTTTGAAGGACAATTATCCATATCAACTTCATAGGTATCAATTCTTGGATTTTCTTCTGTAGAAGGATCCCACCTATAAACATTAACTTTACGAATATTTTTTGATCCAGTCTTATCTTTGAAATATTTCCCTTTATTTACCTCAGAGTTTTTAGGCAAACTTATTTGGGCCATTAATAAACTCTTTCTTGAGGGGGGAAATATTGAACTTCATTAGTCAATGTTGAATTATGAACTGGTCTGTATGTTATTTTAGTATCTTTTCCATCGCACCAAGCAAGAGTATGCTGCATAAATTTCTGATCATCTCTAGTAGGATAGTCTTCTCTTGCATGCGCTCCTCTACTTTCTTTTCTATGGTAAGCAGAGTCTACTGTAGTTACTGCCTGTCTGATTAAATTATCTAATTCTAATGTTTCAACTAGATCAGTGTTAAAAACTAATGATCTATCTTTTACTGAAAGTGAGTCCATGCCATCATATGTTTTTCTAATTTCGTTAACACCCTCTTCTAAATTTTTTTCTGTTCTAAATACTGCACATTTTGATTGCATTGTTTTTTGCATTGCTAATCTTAATTCTGCAGTACTGTTATCACCCTGCGCATTTCTTAATTTATCAAATCTGTCTAGACATTTCTGTGTTTCTGTCTCAGAAATTTCTTCATGAGGCGCTCCTGGTTTAACTAGCTCAGCTGCTCTTTTTGCAGCCGCTCTTCCAAAAACAACTAAATCAATTAAAGAGTTTGACCCAAGTCTATTAGCTCCATGAACTGACACGCATGCTGCTTCTCCAATTGCCATCAATCCAGGTACTGTTTTTTCTGATCCATTTACGGTTAAAACCTCCGCTTTATAATTGGTTGGAATTCCACCCATATTATAATGCACAGTAGGAACAACTGGGATTGGTTCTTTAGTTACATCAACATTTGCAAATAACCTTGCTGCTTCAGTAATACCTGGAAGTCGATTTTCGATTACACTTTTGTCTAAATGACTTAAATGTAAGTGAACATGGTCCTGATCTTTCCCTACACCTCTTCCTTCATTAATTTCTATAGACATTGATCTGCTCACAACATCTCTTGATGCTAAATCTTTAGCATTTGGAGCGTATCTTTCCATAAATCTTTCACCTTTAGAGTTTACTAGATATCCTCCCTCTCCTCTGACACCTTCAGAAATTAAGGTTCCGTGTCCATAAATACCTGTTGGGTGAAATTGAACAAACTCCATATCTTGTAACGGCAATCCTGCTCTCAATACCATTGCATTTCCATCTCCCGTACAAGTATGCGCAGAAGTTGCTGAATAATAAACTTTTCCATAACCACCTGTTGCTATAATAACTGTATGAGCTCTAAACCGATGAATTGTTCCGTCGTTTAAATTCCAGGCTATTAATCCTTTACACTCTCCATCTTTCATTAATAAATCTAATGCAAAATATTCTATAAAAAATTCTGTGTTATGTTTTAAAGCTTGTCCATAAAGAGTGTGTAATATTGCATGTCCAGTTCTATCTGCTGCCGCGCAAGTTCTTTGGACTATTCCATTTCCATAATTTTTTGTCATACCTCCGAATGGTCTTTGATAGATTTTTCCCTCATCTGTTCGACTAAATGGAACTCCATATTTTTCTAATTCTAAAACTGCTTTTGGTGCCTCTTTACATAGATACTCAATGCTGTCTTGATCTCCTAACCAATCAGCCCCTTTAACAGTATCATACATGTGCCATCTCCAGTCATCTTCACCCATGTTTCCAAGTGCAGCTGAAATCCCACCCTGCGCTGCAGAAGTATGGCTTCTAGTCGGAAATACTTTAGAGATACAAGCAGTTTTTAATCCTGCTTCACTCAAGCCGACGGCAGCTCTTAGACCTGATCCACCAGCACCCAAGACTACTACGTCATATTCATGATCTATAATACTGTATGAACTCATTATTTTAGATTAAATATAATAATTATTGTTAAAAGTGAAATACCTATAGCAGAAATATACAACAGTCTGTTTGCGACATTTTTGATTTTTTCATTACTAATATAATCCTCAAAAACCTCACTAATAGTTAGTGATGAGAAGAAAAATGCAAAAATAACAAACAAACTAAAGAGAAATTTGTTTATAGGGTTGATAAAAAAATTGAAAATTTCAGAATAGCCTTGATCATAAATAGATACAAAACTTAATATAAACCAAATCATGAGTGGTAATAAAATTATTGATGAAACTTTAGTAAAAACCCATTTTTTTGTGGCTAAATTCATATTAAAAAAAATTTCTACCAATTAAATAAATAGCAACAGTAAATAAGAATGAACCAAATATAACAATCAATCCTGTCAAACGCGTTGTTTGTAATTCAAAACCATAGCCCATGTCCATTATCAAGTGTCTTATCTCACTCAAAATTTGAAAGCTAAATGACCAAACAAGACCTAAAACGATAAATTTACCAAAAAAAGAGTTAAAAAAAAAATTGATTAAAATATAATTTGACTCACCTAAAATCAGCCAGCAGGACAAAAAACAAATTAAAGTAATTCCTATAATGTTTATAATTCCAGTTATACGATGTGAAATTGAAACTAATGACGAAATGTGCCAACTATAAATTTGTATATGAGGTGATAATGGTTTTTTATCTGCCATAAAAATCATTTTTAATCAAACTTTCAGCAATTTGCACTGCGTTCAATGCCGCCCCTTTGACTAAATTATCAGATACGATCCATAAATTAATTGTATTTTCCCTAGACTCATCCAGTCTTATTCTTGAGATAAAAGTTTCAAATTTATCCTCTGCCTCAATAGGCGTTATATAACCTCCGTCTTGATGTTCATCAACAACCTTACACCCAGGAGAAGTAGACAAAACTGCTCTAATTTCATCTAAATCACATTTTTTATTAAACTCTACATTTGCACTAATACAATGAGAAACAAGAACGGGTATCCTTACACAAGTTGAAGTCACTTTAATTTTTTTATCTAAAATTTTCTTGATTTCATCAGTAGTTTTTTGTTCCTCTTTTGTGTAACCATTTTCTAAAAAACTATCAATATGAGGGATTGCATTAAATGCAATTTGCTTAGTGAAATTTTTCGATGTAATTTTTTTACTTTGAAAATAATTCTCAGTTTGAGATAATAGTTCATCCATAGCTGATTTACCTGCTCCTGATACTGACTGGTATGTAGATGCAACTATTCGATTGATATCATACAGGTCGTGTAATGGCTTTAAAGCCACCACAACTGGAATTACTGAACAATTAGCGTTAGCAATAATATTTTTGTTTTTTACATCAGATAATTTTTTTGAATTAACTTCTGGAACAATTAATGGAATATCAGGATCTTTTCTGAAGTATTTTGAATTATCAATTACAATTGTTTTTTCAGCGGCGACATGAGCCCATTTTTCAGCAACACCACTCCCAGCTGCAAAAAATGCAATTTTAACATTGGAAAAATCAAATTTTTCAAGATCTGTTACTACATGTTCTTTTCCATTATAGTTAATTTTTTTTCCTTCACTATTTTTTGAAGCAAGTAAAAATAGATTTTTTATATTAATTTGTTTTTTCTCTAAAATTTCTATTATTTTTCTTCCAACATTTCCTGTTGCACCAACTATTGCAATGTTCATAACACCAAATGACTTTTAATTCTAAACGAGGGGTAAATCACAAACGGTACCCACATATATTTTTTCATTTATTTCTATATTAAACTGATTTTTTGTATTCCAGTAGGGTTTATTAATCATTGCAATTCCAACGACTTTATTAAATGTTGGGGAATATGTGGCTGATCTAACATATCCAACTATTTCTTTGTTATCATCAAATAAAGTTTTTTCACAATACATATCAATTTTATTGTGTTCAATTTTTACACCCATAAGTTTTCTAGTTATTCCTTGGTCTTTTATCTTTTTTAGTTTTTCTTTACCTAGAAAATCAACATCGCTGTCTAAATGAATAAACTTATCAAAATTTGCTTCAAATGGATTATCCCTGTTGTCAAAATCATTACCATAAGACAACAGATTGCCTTCTATTCTCTCAATTAAGTTTGGACAACCTGGCTTTACATTAAATTCTTTTCCAGCTTCAAATAAATAATCGTATAAATTCTGACCCGCGATGTCATTATCAACATAGATTTCAAATCCACCTTGTTTTGACCATCCAGATCTTGCAATAAAATATTTATGACCCTTCAGTTCAAAATAATCAAAGTTAAAAAATTTTAATTTTCTAGTCTCATCACCAAATAATTTTGACATTAAGTCGTCTGCCATAGGCCCTTGAACAGCCAAGATGTTTACATTTGGTTCATTTATTTCAACTTCAAATTTATTTCCAGCTGCAAGACCTTTTGCAAAAAATATTACATCTGCATCAGCTATAGATAGCCACCATTTATCCTCTGCAAGTTTATTAATTATTGGGTCATTGACTAAAAGTCCCTCATTATCAATTAACGGAGCATAATAACATTTTCCGACTTTTGATTTAGATAGATCTCTACAAGTCATTAGTTGAACTAATTTTGATGAGTCTTTTCCAGAAATCTCAACTTGCCTTTCTGCTGCGACGTCCCAAACTTGCACGTATTTTTTCAAGTGATGATAATCGCTCTCTAATGATTTAAAGGATGCTGGAAGTAACATATGATTATAAACTGTGTAGCTACTCACACCATGAGCTTCTATTCTATCAGTATAAGGTGTACTTCTAAGTCTTCTTGATTTTGCAATAGAAAAGTTTTTCATTTTTTTAAAAATTCTAGGACCTTTTCTCTCATTTCAAACGCTTTTTCAATCATTATCATATGACCACATCCTTCGAAGATGTGGGTAGATGAATTTTTTACTAGATTTGAAAATTTTTTACCTACTTCAATGTTAACCATCTTATCAAGAGCACCAAATATAAACATGCTTGGACAATTTATTGAACCAGCAGCCTCTTTACCGTTGGAATAATTGTTACAAGCAATAAGATCAACAGCTAATATTTCACTGATATCTCGAGTTGATTGAATTATTCTTTTAATTGGATTACCTCCAATAAATTTTTTGGAGCCCTCATACCCCCACTTCATCATCAATTTAACAGCATCTGAGTCACCATTTTTTGCTAGTTCAATTAAATCGTGATGAACTGGCATTTTATAAGAGCCACCAACAAAAATTAATTTTTTAATTCTAGTTGGATATTTATGAGCAAATTCTAAAATTTCTAAACATCCCTGAGAATGTCCAATTAAAACTAAATCATGTAAATTTAACTGATCAAACGCTTTTTCTAACCAATCTGTAATTTTTTCTATTGTATCTTTACAGGGACCATCAGAATTTCCATGTCCGGGTAAATCTATTGATAAAACATTAAAATTTTGATTTGAAAAAAATTGCTCTGTTAAAGACCAAACAATATGAGACATTCCACTTCCATGCAAAAATACAATTGTTTCTTTTTTTGGATCAATACCTTGCCCTGCATCTGATGCATGGACATTTTTATTTTCAACTTGGAAAATCAAATAATTACCTAGAATTGTTTTCTTAGTTCAAACTTCTGAATTTTTCCTGTGGAAGTCTTTGGTAACTCACAGAAAATTACTTTTTTTGGTACTTTAAATCCTGCTAAAGTTTCTTTACAAAAATCTATTAATTCTTTTTCACTGGTTGGTTTGTCTTTAATCATTTCGATAAAAGCGCATGGAACTTCACCCCATTTTTCATCAGGTTTCGCAACCACAGCTGCAATAGAAACTGACGGGTGTTTAGAAAGAGTATTTTCTATTTCAATTGAAGATATATTTTCTCCTCCAGAAATAATTATGTCTTTAGATCTGTCTTGTATTTTTAAATATCCATCAGGGTGCATAACAGCTAAATCTCCAGTATGAAACCAGCCACCCTTCATTGCTTTATCAGTAGCTTCTTTATCTTTAAAATATCCTTTCATTACTATATTCCCTCGTATCATTATCTCTCCAATTGTTTTGCCATCTTTAGGAACTTCTTTCATAGTTTCAGGATCTAAAATTGTTACACCTTCAGTATTAGGATATCTCACTCCTTGTCTTGCTTTAATTTCATTTTGTTTATCTTCATCAAAATCATTCCATTCATCATTCCAAGCACATTGGGTAACATGTCCGTAAGTTTCTGTTAAACCGTATACATGCATGACTTCGAACCCTAGGGCCTTCATCTTTTTAAAGATTATACTTGGAGGTGGTGCGCCTGCAGTTAAAACATGAACTTTATGTTTTAATTTTTTTCTATCAGCTTCTGGGGCACCAGTAATCATATTAAGAACAATTGGCGCTCCACCAAAATGCGTTACATCATATTTATCAATTAGCTCGAATATTTTTTTAACGTCTATATTTCTAAGGCAAACGGTCCTTCCATTCAGCATTGGGATCGTCCATGGGTAGCACCAACCATTACAATGAAACATTGGGACAATTGTTAAGAAATTTAATTGGTTAGGCATATTCCATGCCACAGAACTTCCTGTAGACATTAAATAAGCTCCTCTATGATGATAAACTACACCTTTTGGGTTTCCAGTAGTGCCAGAAGTATAACTTAACGAAATAGATTGCCATTCGTCATCAGGCATTAGCCAATTATAATTTTCATCCCCAGTATTTAAAAAGTTTTCATATTCATGCTCACCAATTTTTTCACACTTTGATTGGTCAGCATATTTGTCATTTATATCAATAATTATAATTTTTTTATCTAGAGTTTTTAAAGCTTTTTTTACTTCTACATGTAGTTGTCTATCAACCACTAAAACTTTTGCGTCACTATGATTTAGAATATATGCAATAGTGTTTGCATCTAATCTAATATTAATCGTATTTAAAACTGCTCCTGTCATTGGAACAGAGTAATGGGCTTCAAATATTTCAGGTGTATTAAACGCTAAAAATGAAACCGTATCACCTTTTTTAATACCTATTTTTGACAAAGCACTCGCAAATTTTATTGCTCTTTTATAAACTTCATTCCAAGTATAGCTTCTATCTTCATAGACAATTGCTTCATAATTTGGATAAATTTCTGTTGCTCTTTTTAAAAATGTTAGTGGAGTTAAAGGAACATGATTGGCTTCGTTTTTCTCCAAATTAGTATCGTAATGATTCATCCCTAATTAAAATTAAATTTCATTATATTTGAGCTTCCAGAAATTGCAGATTTGTAATGATATTCGGCTCTGGGTAGTACTTTTTCAAAATAAAATTTAGCTGTATTGATTTTATCAGAGTAAAAATCTTTATTTTTTTCATAATCATTAAAACTAACTTCTAAAACTTTTATCCAAGAATATGCAATTGAGACATACCCAAGTGTTCTTAAGTAGTCATTTGCTGCTGCACTTACATCATCTTTTTCGATTTTACTTTGATCACCGATCCAACCTGTAAATTTAGTTAATATATCTAGGTAATGATTTAATTCTTTTGAAAAAGTTTCAACTTTTCCCTTTTTACTCTCACACTCTGACTTAACCATATCTAAAAATCTGTTTATTATATTTCCATTTTTATTTGATAATTTTCTAAATACTAAATCTGCTGCTTGAACTGAGTTTGTTCCTTCATAAATAGGAGTGATACGATTATCTCGATATAATTGCTCAATTCCTTGATCTTTAGTATACCCATACCCACCATGGATTTGCATTGCATCATTTGTTATCTCCATAGCTAAATCTGTAAAAAGTGATTTTACTACTGGTGTCATTAATGAAACGTAATCAGATGCTTCTTGTTTTATTTTTTCATCAGGATGGTAAAGGCTGACTTCAGTTTGTTGAGATAGCCAAAAACATAACGCCCTTTCACCTTCAATTATTGATTTCATGTTCAATAGTGATTTTCTTATATCTGCATGTTCAATTATAAAATCTGCACCATTGTTTGATTTAGAATTGTTCGTTTTCCCTTGTTTTCTCTCTTTTGCGTAGGCAAGTGAATTCTGATAAGCTATCTCAGATAAGCCTAAACCCTGAATCCCAACCACTATTCTCTCTAAGTTCATCATTGTGAACATAGCACTTAAACCTTTGTCTTTGGCTCCAATCATATACCCAGTTGCTTCATCAAAATTTAAAACACACGTTGCTGATCCTTTTATTCCCATTTTGCTTTCAATAGATCCCGTTGACACTCCATTCCTTGGACCAACTGTTCCATCTTCATTTACTACAAATTTAGGAACTAAAAATAAACTTATACCTTTGGTACCAGCAGGAGAATCTGTAGCTCTAGCAATTACCAAATGTATTATATTTTCTGTGAGATCTTGATCACCAGAAGTAATGAAAATTTTCTGGCCACTCAGTTTATATGTTCCGTCAGTTTGTTTTTCAGCTTTAGTTTTTAAAAGTCCTAAATCAGTTCCACAAACTGGTTCAGTTAAACACATCGTTCCACTCCATTTACCTTCAACCATTTTAGGTAAATATTTATTCTTAATTTCATCTGAAGCGTGACGATTAATACAATTATAAGCCCCAATACTTAATTCGCTATAAAGTTTAAATGATAAACTTGCAGACGATAACATTTCATCAAAAAAAGCACTTACAGTTTTAGGCATTCCTTGACCACCGTATTTTGGATCACAAGATAGTGATGTCCATCCATCTTCAATATATTTTTGGTAGGCCTCTTTATAGCCTGGAGGTGTTCTAACAACCCCATTTTCTAAAACTGCAGGATTTTCATCTCCTATTTTTGCAAGCGGTAATATTAAATTTTGATTTATTTTTGCTGCTTCTTCTAGAATATCTTTTACTAAATCAGAATTAACTTCATTATACTTTTCCAATTCATTGTAGTTTTTATTGTCTCTTAACTTTTCATAAAGAAACATCATATCTTTTACTGGAGCTGTATAACTTGGCATTTTAAAACTTTAGAATAATTATAGATTTATTGCAATTTTGAAATTATCGCATCACCCATTGCTGAAGTTGATACCTCTTTCATTCCATCTGATAGAATGTCTTTAGTTCTTAAACCATCATTTAATACTTGCTGTACTGCTTTTTCTAATGCATCAGCCTCATTATCTAAATCCAATGAATATCTTAAAGCCATAGCAAAGCTTAAAATTGAAGCAATAGGATTTGCTATTGATTTACCAGCAATATCTGGCGCTGAACCATGAATAGGTTCATACATTGCTCTCATTTCTCCATCTTTATTTTTTGCACCCAAAGATGCCGAAGGCAAAAGTCCTAAAGAACCTGTTAACATTGAAGCTTGATCTGAAAGCATATCGCCGAATAAATTATCAGTTACAATTACATCAAACTGTTTAGGATTTCTTAATAGTTGCATTGCACAATTATCAGCAAGCATATGGCTTAATTCAACATCTTTAAATTCTTTATCATGAAGCTCTTGCACTTCTTCCTTCCATAACTGTCCAGCTTCCATAACATTTGATTTTTCACAAGAAGTTACTTTATTCGATCTTTTTCTTGCAAGATCAAATGCAATACGTGCAACTCTTGCTATTTCACTAGTCGTATATGTGTGAGTATTAATTCCTTTTCTTTCTCCATTTTCAATTGGTTTAATTCCTCTTGGCTCACCAAAATATATTCCTCCGGTAAGCTCTCTAACAATCATTATATCTAAGCCCGAAACTACTTCTGGTTTTAAAGTTGAAGCACTCACCAATTGTTCAAAACAAATTGCTGGTCTTAAATTTGCAAATAATTTTAGTTCTTTCCTTAGTTTTAATAATGCTCTTTCAGGTTTTTTAGAAAATTCTACATCATCCCATTTTGGTCCACCTACCGCGCCTAACATAACAACTTCACTCTCTAGAGCTTTATAAAATACTTCATCGGTTATTGGGCTACCATGTTTGTCATAAGAGCAACCTCCAGCAAGATCCTCATCCATTTCAAAATCAAGAGACTTCTTATCATTAAACCACTTTATAATTTTTTTGACTTCGCCTATTACTTCTGGGCCGATACCATCACCAGGCAATAAAAGAATTTTTCTTTTTTTTACCTTAATCATTAAATATCCATGGTTTTTTATCTTTTAAACTATTTTCAAATATTTCAATTTTGTCAGATTTTTTAAGTGATAAAGCAATATCATCAAGACCTTCAAGTAAACACTTTTTCTTAAAGGGATCAATTTCGAATTTGATTTCGTTGTTACCATAGATAATAATTTGTTCATTTAGATCAACTGAAATTTCTTCTTTTCTATTTGCATATTCTGAAAGCTCTTTTATTTTTTCCTCTTCAAGAATAATCGGTAAAATACCATTTTTAAAACAATTACTATAAAAAATATCTGCATAACTTGAGCTTATTACACAAGTAATTCCAAAATCTAACAAAGCCCACGGAGCATGCTCTCTTGAAGATCCACATCCAAAATTTTTTCCAGCAATTAAAATTTTTGATTTATTAAATGGATCTTTATTAAGAACAAAATTATTAATTTCTTTACCCTGATCATCATATCTCATTTCAAAAAATAAGTTTTTTCCAAGCCCTGTTCTTTTTATTGTTTTCAAAAATTGCTTTGGAATGATCATATCGGTATCAATATTGACTATTGGTAGATATGCAGGAATGCTTTTTAATGTATTAAACTTTTGCATTTAATTTTGGTACTTTCTGACATCCTCTAGATTTCCTGATATTGCTGCCGCAGCTGCCATACCCGGACTAACTAAATGAGTTCTACCACCTCTACCTTGTCTTCCTTCAAAATTTCTATTTGATGTAGAAGCACATCTTTCTTCTGGTTTTAGTTTATCAGCATTCATAGCTAAACACATCGAACAGCCTGGTTCTCTCCATTCAAATCCTGAATTAATGAATATCTGGTCTAGTCCTTCTTGCTCGGCTTGTTCTTTTACAAGTCCTGAACCTGGAACTACCATCGCATTAACATGGGATGATACTTTTTTATCTTTCAAAATTTTTGCTGCCTCTCTTAAGTCTTCTATTCTTCCATTTGTGCAGCTTCCAATAAATACTTTATCAATCTTAATATCTTTTGCCGACATATCCGGCTTTAATCCCATATATTTCAAAGATCTTTCGATTGAATTCTTTTTATCTTCATCAGTTTCATTTTGTGGATTAGGAACTTTTCCATCAATCGTAATTACATCTTGAGGGGACGTTCCCCATGTTATCATTGGTAAAATCTCTGAAGCGTTTAAATTAATTTCCTTATCAAAATTTGCATTCGGATCAGTTTTTAGGCCATTCCAATAATTTAGAGCTTTATCCCAATTGTCACCTTTAGGAGACATTGGCTTTCCCTTTAAGTATTCAAATATCTTTTCGTCTGGTTCAATCAATCCTGCTCTAGCACCTCCCTCGATTGTCATGTTGCAAATAGTCATTCTTTGTTCGACACTCAATGATCTTATTAAATCTCCTGCGTATTCAATTACACAACCTGTGCCACCAGCTGTTCCTATTTTTCCAATTATCTGAAGAATTACATCTTTTGAAGTAACACCTATTGGTAATTTACCATTAACATTTATTCTAAAATTTTTTGCTTTCTTTTGAACCAAAGTTTGTGTTGCTAAAACATGTTCAACTTCTGAAGTTCCAATTCCAAATGCTAATGCTCCAAAAGCTCCATGCGTTGCTGTATGACTGTCCCCACAAACTATAACTGTTCCAGGTTGAGTAAAGCCTTGTTCTGGACCTATAATGTGTACAATTCCTTGTCGTCTATCATCCATTCCAAAAATCTGAATACCAAATTCCTTACAATTCGCATCTAAAGTATCTACCTGTATTTTAGACTCTTTGTCAGATATTCCTTTTGTTCTATCAGTGGTAGGAACATTATGGTCTGCAACTGCCAGTGTTAAATTTGGGTGTCTTACTTTTCTATTTGAATTTCTTAATCCCTCAAAGGCCTGTGGGCTTGTTACCTCATGAACCAAATGTCTATCAACAAATAACAGTGCAGTTCCATCATCTTGTTGATCTACCAGATGATCATTCCATATTTTATCGTAAAGTGTTGTGGACATTGAAAAAAAAATTATTTTTTTTCTGAAGGACTTTCTGATTGTTCTTTAGCAGGAGCCTCTTCTTTTGGTGCTTCTTCGACTTTAACAGCCTCTGTTTGTAATGCTTCTGTTTTAGTAGCTTCCTCTTTTGGAGCCTCAACTACTGGGGCAACATTTTCCTCTGTAACTGTTTCAGGTTTAACATCAACATCAATACCGATTTTTTTTCTAATTTTTTCTGCAATCCTAGCTGATTTACCTGTTCTATCTCTAAGGTAGTATAATTTAGCTCTTCTAACTTTACCTGATCTAATAACTTTGATTGAGTCTATTAATGTCCCATATAATGGAAAAGTTCTCTCAACACCTTCTCCAAATGAAATTTTTCTAACTGTAAAAGAGGAGTTTAGATCTCTACTTTTTTTTGCAATACAAACACCTTCAAAATATTGAATTCTATCTTTTTTACCTTCAGTAATTCTTACACCAACCTTAACAACATCCCCTGGAAAAAATTCTGGAATTTTCTTTTCTGATAGAATTTTTTTTACGTTGTGCTGATTTATTTCTTCAATTGTTTTCATGTTAGTTGTTATCAAATTAATTCTTCTTATATTTTTCCCATAAATCTGGTCTTCGGTCGCGTGTTATAGCCTCTGATTGAGATAAACGCCAGTCTTTAATTTTGCTATGATCACCTGATAATAATACATCTGGTACTGCTTTTTCCTCCCAAATTTGAGGTTTTGTAAATTGAGGATACTCTAAAAGACCATTTTCAAAAGTTTCTTCAATCTTAGAATTATCATTTCCTAATACCCCTGGCAAAAGCCTAAGCACACTATCTATAACAACATAAGCTGCAGTTTCACCTCCAGACAGAACATAATCTCCTATACTAATTTCCTCAATATTCCTTGTGGATAGAACTCTCTCATCAACTCCTTCAAAATGTCCACATATAAGTGATATAGATTTTTCTTTTGCCAATCTCTTTGCATAATTTTGATCAAATTTTTTACCTTTTGGAGATAAATATAAAATTCTTTCACCTTCAACTTTATTTTGATCTAATGATTTGGCAAGGACATCTGGTTTTAATAGCATTCCTGATCCTCCTCCATAAGGAGTATCATCCACAGTTTTATGTTTATCTTCAGCCGCATCTCTAATATTTACAACTTTTAAATTCCATAAATCTTTTGACATTGCTTTTCCATACATGCCCTTAGAAAGAGGACCAGGAAAAACTTCTGGATAAAGCGTAAACACTTGAGCTTGCCACATAAATAATCTTTAAATTATTTTTTTTCTTCTTTAGGAGCTTCTTCTTTAGGAGCTTCTGCTGCTGGTGCTGCCTCTGCTTTAGGAGCTTCTGCTGCTGGTGCTGCCTCTGCTTTAGGAGCTTCTGTTTTATCTTCCTCTTTTTTGTTTCTTTCTTTTTTTGGAATAGCTTTATTAGGATTATTACCATTTGCTGGCATTGGCATTAGTTCATTTTCTCCTAATATTCTTGCAACTCTAGTTGTTGGTTTTGCACCTTGACCTAACCAGTATTTAATTCTTTCAGCCTCAAGACCCACTCTCTCTTTTTTATCTTTAGGCAAAAGAGGATTAAAAAATCCAACTTTCTCGATAAATCTTCCATCTCTTGCGAAACGACTGTCTGCTACCACAACTTTATAGACTGGACGCTTTTTTGTTCCTCCCCTTGATAATCTAAGTTTTAACATATCTTCTCCTTTTTTATTTTAATTGATTAAATAGCTCTGGGGGTATTCCTTTATCAGTCATACCCTTCATATTTCCTTTAGACATCTTTTTCATCATTTCAGACATCATTTTAAATTGTTTTAACAATTTATTGATAGTGGCTGGATTGGTACCAGAGCCATTAGCAATTCTTTTTTTTCTTGAACCATCAATTATTTTTGGGTTCTCTCTCTCTTTTTTTGTCATAGACAAAATAATAGCTTCATTTGTAGTTATAATACTTTCGTCAATTCCAGCTGAATCCATTTGAGATTTAATTTTTGAAACTCCAGGCATAAATGACATTATTCCTTCAATGCCTCCCATTTTTTTCATTTGTCTTAGTTGGGCTAAATAATCTTGCATTGAAAACTGACCTTTTTTTAAATTTTCTTCAGCTTTTTTAATATTTTCTTCACCAAGATCTTGAGCAGCTTTTTCAACAAGAGAAACAATATCTCCCATGCCAAGAATTCTGTTAGCTATTCTGTCGGGATGAAAAACTTCGAGATTATCAATTTTTTCTCCTATTCCTAAGAACTTAATTGGAACATTTGAAACATATTTCATACTTACAGCAGCACCACCTCTAGCATCACCATCAGCTCTTGTTAAAATAATTCCAGATAAATTGACTGTATTTTTAAACTCTTTTGCAACTGATGCTGCAACTTGACCTGTTAGAGAATCTGCAACTAAGAAAGTTTCTGTTGGATTTATTACACCTTCAATTTGTTTAATTTCACTCATCATCTGTAAGTCAATTTGAGTTCTTCCAGCAGTGTCAAAAAGAACTATTTCTGCACCATTTAGATTGGCAGCACTAATAGCTCTTCTGCAAATATCAGCTGGCTGTTGTCCTTCAATAATTGGTAAAGTTAAAATATTATTTTGTTCCCCTAAAGATCTAAGTTGCTCTTGAGCGGCTGGTCTGTAAATATCCAAGCTGACCATCATGACTTTTTTCTTTTTCGTATTCTCTAAATACTTGGCAAGTTTTGCAGTAGTTGTAGTTTTACCTGAACCTTGCAGACCTACCATCATCATTGGAACAGGCGGTACCGCATTAAGATTTATATCGCTATTTGACTCTCCTAACAAATTAACAAGTTCATCATAAACAATTTTGACAACCATATCCCCTGGAGAGGTTGATCTAATAATTTCTTGACCCAATGCTTTTGGCTTAACTTTTTCGATAAAGTCTTTTGCAACCTCTAAAGATACATCAGCTTCTAAAAGAGCTTGTCTTATTCCTCTTAAACCCTCATCTACTTGAGCTTCATCAAGAGAAGGAGATTTTTTTAAAGAAGAAAAAATTTCTTCAAATTTATTTGTTAAATTTTCAAACATATTTTTTCACACAGCAGTAATCGCACTAGTGGGCGAAGCCTCGCTGACTAGTGTCGATCTCTTTGTTTCCAAAGACACCGCAAAGTTAATGTTTTTGCGGAAACGGCAATAACTTATAATAGAGGTTCAAAAAGTCAATAAATAAGTTAAATATCTATATATGGATATCAAAGCGTTTAAAATGGATGGTTTAGGTAATGATTTTGTCATCATAGATAATAGGCACAAAACTACAAATTTAACTAAACAACAAATAATTAAAATTTGTGACAGGAGATTTATCGGTTGTGATCAAGTAATATTGATAAATAAAAACGAGACTTCAGATGCATCTTTAGAATTTTATAATTCTGATGGTGGAACTTCTGGAGCATGTGGAAACGGAACAAGATGTGTTGCAGATTTATTATCAAAAGAAAATAATAAATCCTTTATTACTTTAACCACACAATCTGGAGATTTAAAATCAGAGATATTGGGAAACAGGCTAGTTTCTACAGAAATTGGAAAAGGTAAAACAGATTGGAACGAAATTCCCCTCTCTAAAAAACTAGACACCAATAACCTTAATATCAAAATATCGGATTTAGATAATAATAATTATACGGGAGGAGCGGCTGTAAACGTTGGAAATCCCCACATAATTTTTTTTGTTGATAATAACGAAAATTTTGAAATAAAAAAAGTTGGACCAGAAATTGAGCACCATCCTTTGTTTCCAGAAAGATGCAATGTCACTTTAGCAACAGTCGTTAATAAGGAATTAATAAAAGTTAAAGTTTGGGAGAGAGGAGCTGGTCTTACTAAGGCTTGCGGTACAGCAGCGTGTGCTACTGCATTTGCTGCGATGAAAAATGGACTTTCAAGTAATAAGGTGGATATAGAGTTTTCTACAGGTAAATTATCAATTTTTATTGATGAAAATAATAGTATTCACATGAAAGGACCTGTCTCAGATATTAAAGAAATTAATATAAAAATTTAATGGGAATTTTTGATAAATTTAAATCTGGTTTTAAAAAAAGTGCATCCGCATTTACTTCAGGGCTAAAGAATATTGTAATAAAAAAAGAAATAGACGACAAAACATTAGATAAAATTGAAGATTATTTAATTCAATCAGATGTTGGGACAACCGCAGCATCAGAAATTAGAGAAATTATCTCAAAAACTAAAATTGATCCAAACAAAGACACTTCAGAGGAAATAAATAAAATTTTAAAAGATTATATAATTGAGTTAATGAAACCTTTAGAAAGTTTCGATTTTTTTAAAAAAAAAGAAAAACTATATGCTACTCTAGTGTCCGGTGTTAACGGAGTTGGTAAAACAACTACAATAGGAAAAATAAGTAAAATATTAAAAGGTAACGGAAATAAAGTTATGCTTGCTGCATCAGATACATTTAGAGCAGCAGCAATTGAACAACTGGAAAATTGGGCAAAAAAAGTTGATGTTTCTCTTACAAAATCATCACAAGGATCTGATCCAGCATCTGTTGCTTATAAAGCTATCGAAGATGCAATAAATAACCAATTTGATCAAGTTTTGATAGATACAGCTGGAAGATTGCAAAACAAAAAAAATTTAATGGAGGAATATAAAAAAATTGCAAACGTAACTAAAAAAATCGACTCTGAGGCTCCTCATGATGTAATTTTAGTTTTAGATGCTACTTCTGGACAAAATGTACTCAATCAAGTTGAGGAGTTTAATAAAATTATCCCTATTACTGGACTAATAATGACAAAATTAGACGGAACAGCTAAAGGAGGAATTCTTTTAGCGGTTGCTAAAAAATATAAACTGCCAATAGTTGCTCTTGGTTTAGGTGAAAAAGAAGATGATCTGCAAGTTTTTGAGGCAGAAAAGTTTGCTGATGCCTTTACACAGATTAATTAATTAAAGTGCTTGAAATCAAAGGTTTATAAAAGCTACATTTATAATTGTCTTTAAAATCATAATGATCACAGTCTTTTGCAATTGAAGATATAATAAAGTCGAACTTTCCATTAACCGGATAAACCTCTAATTTTTTTTCTGTAATATCAAATTTGAAATTAGCTCTTAAGCTTTTAACGGCACTAATCATAACAAGTGTTTTATTATCTTTTAATAAATAGTATGCAAAATCATCAGGAAAGACTGGAAAATCATATTCCTGCAAAAAATATTTAGCTCTTTTTGGAAACCATTCGTAAGATATTAAAGGTGATGAACTTTTTGTTTCATAATCATATATATAGAGGTCTTTAGGATAATCGTTTATGTAGTTATTATTTTCCCCTCGTGCCAAAATAGCTTTTTCACGTGTTTTAAAATATAAGGCAAAGTTTTCATCATGTGAATTCATTTGATCTATGTGAAATAAATTATCTACCGAAGATAAGTTTTCCTTTGCAAAGCTAAAGTTTCCTAATGAAAGTAGTATAAAAATAAATAAATATAATTTTTTCATCCTTAAATCATTAAAATAAAAGTTTGGATTATATTTGTTAAAAATGTGGCTTAATTTAATCGTTTTAAAAAATCATTTAACATAGAAACTAAGTTAGAGTCATACTCCATCATATGGTCGTCATCCTTTGTAAAATATGAATATTTTGGATTATTTGCCAAATCAAATATTTTTTTTCCCATCCAGAAAGGAACTATTTTGTCTGCTTCACCATGCATTACCAAAACTGGGATATTAATACTTTTGATTTTTTTCTGGTTCTCGTATTTATCTTTTAAAAGTAGGCCAACAGGGATGTAGGGATAAAAGTTCTTTGCAGCTTCTACCATAGAGGTAAAAGGTGTCTCTAGTATCAATCCTGCAAAATTCCCTTTTTGAGCAATCTCAGTTGCTATTCCGGTTCCAAGCGACTCCCCAAAAATTATAATATTATTTTCATCTACACCATTATTTTTTAGCCACTCCAATGCACTTTTTCCATCAATATAAAGGTTATTTTCAGTGGGATTACCATCATTTCCACTAAAACCTCTCCAAGCAATAATTAAAAAATTTACATTTAAATCATTAAAATGATTTAATTTATTTATTCTGTTCTCAAGATTTCCTGCATTACCATGAAAAAAGAGAATTGTTTTGTTATTTTCTAGATTCTTTTTATGAAACCAGCCTAAAAGATTTATGTTGTCGCTTGTTCTAATTTTTACTTTCTCAATCTCAACTTCTAATTTTTCGCCATAATAATTATTTTCATTTGGGTGATACATTAGATTTCTCTGAAATATGAAAAGTAAAATCAAAATCGAAAAGTAAACAACTAAAATTCCAATTATTATTTCCATAAATATACTCCTACGGTTTATTCTCATAATTTTTTCTAGCTAAGTAAACTCCTAAGAATACCAAAGCTGTACCTAAATAATGATACGATTCTAATTTTTCATCAAATATAAAATAACCGTAAATTGCTCCATAAATTGTAAAAACATAAAGTGTGAAACCGGTTAAAGACGCACCAAGATTTTTTTGAGCCTGTGTGTAAAGAGTAAATGCGATTATCCCAGGAAAGATAGCTGCAAATAATGCCCATAAATAAAATTCTTGATTAAAAACGGTTCTTGCTACAAATATTTCCTCAGCAATATAGAAAGGTAATAAACTTAGTGCTCCAAAAAAAGATACTAAAGTAAACCTTTGAAGAAGTGATAATTCAGATTTCCAATAAAATAGATAAATTGAATATAATGCCCAACCTATAGCTGCACCAAGCATCCACAGATCACCAATAGTAAAATTTAAATTAACTAGTAAATCTAAATCTCCTTTAATAATAATCGTAAACACACCTATTAAGCATGCAAACAGTCCAGTTATTTTAAATAAGTTTATTTTTTCATGAAAGAAAATTGCTGAAATCAAAATTATAAAAATTGGGGAAGAAGTATAAATAATTCCCATATTAGTAACTGTTGTTGTTTGTCCAGCTAAAAATGGGAAAGCTCCACACACACCGCACCCCATAGCACCAAGAAAAAATAATTTTTTAAATTCTTTTTTGATAATTGGATAATTTTTTTTTAAAGAAAAATATGTAAAGGGTAAAAGAATTATAAAAACAAAAGTCCACCTCCAAAATGCTAAAGAAATTGGTGGAACAAAATCAACACCTCCTCTCGCAACTATTAAATTTGAAGCCATAAAAATAGGTTGAATAAACAGTAAAGAGAAAGCTAAAAAATTGTTTTTTTGTTTAGGCAATTTTCTATTTAAAAAATTATTTCTTGTCGAAAAAGGCTTCGTAGACCATCATAAAAATTGCTATGGCCATTAAGATATAAACAGGTAGTACGTCAAAAAAACCAATCATTGTTGATCTTGTTAATGTAGTTGCAAGACCTATTAGAAATGCTGCTGCCAGCAATGTTCCCAGAAATGTTGTAAATTTATTCATTTTATTTATTACATTCCTTTTCAAGCCAATTAGCAATACCTAAAAATCTATGATCATCAAATCTTGCACCTATTAACTGAACTCCTAACGGTAAATTGCCTTCTCCTTGAAGAACAGGAAGAGAAATACATGGTGTTCCCAAATACGACCAGACTTTGTTAAATTCAGCAGTTCCAGTACTTTTTAATCCTTTGGGGGCAACCCCTGGACTTGATGGCGATAACACTCCATGATAATCTTCAAAAACTTCCTGATATGACTCATAACTTCTTTTCATAAAATCAATTGCTTCGGCATATTCTTTTGCAGAATGTTTATTACCTTTTGCAATCGCATCTTGCATATATTTAGATAATTTTTTTTTATACTTTTTGTAATAAAGAGCAAAATTGTTTGCTAAATCCGTCTCATGAATTATCTGATGATACTTGTTGATATCTTTGAAATAAGAAGGCGTATCAAACACTTCAATATTATTTTTGAACGATTTTATAAAATATTCAAATGCTTCCCTCGATTTTTTTTCAATAATTTTCCAATGTTCAGTTTTATAAAAAATAAATTTTGGTTCAAATAAAGGCCCTTTTTTTACTTCATCCAACATGTTTTCCGTTGAATAGTGTACGGTTGCACTATCGTAGTTATCTTTCTTAATTAAAACTTTCGCAAGAAGTGCTACATCTTCAACTGATCTTCCAAATACACCTATGTGATCTAATTTTTCAGATGTTTTAAGAACACCATTTCTGGAAATTAATCCATAAGTAGGTTTATATCCAACTACACCACAATATGAAGCGGGTCTAATAACAGATCCACCAGTTTGAGAACCAATAGATAATGGAGCCATAAAAGAGGCTACTGAGGCTGCAGATCCACTAGATGATCCTCCTGGTGTTCTCGAATAATCATGAGGATTTGAAGTTTTAGATGGCCCAAGATAAGCTAACTCTGATGTTGCTGTTTTGCCCATTACTATTGCCCCTGCAGAAAGTAATAGATCAACTATTTCAGCATTCTGTGAATAAGATTTTCCTTTTCTAATTACAGTCCCACACTCAGTCGGCATATCAAGAGTGCCTATAATATCTTTTACAGCCACTGGTATTCCATGAAGTGGTCCTGTTGGTTTTCCAGATCTTCTATGCTCATCTGCTTCATCAGCTTTTTCTAGTAAAAGTTTTTTATTAAGATGTGCCCAGGCCTTAACGTCTTTTTCAAATTCATTTACTCTCTCTATGTATTTCTTACAAATTTCAACTGATGTTAATTGAGAGTCTTTTATTTTCGAAACAAGTTCTTCAACTTTTAACGAAAGGATGTCTGTCATTTTATTTTATTGCGCAAATAAAGTTTCTGGTAACCATAAAGCTATTGCTGGAAACATGTACATTAAAAACATTGCAAAAATAACAATTCCTAAGAATGGCATTATTCCTCTGAATATTTCCATCAGTTCTACATTTGTTTTTTGAACTCCTTTTAGATAGTAGGCGGACATGGCCATGGGGGGAGTTAAAAAAGATGTTTGCAAATTTAAAGCTATTAACATTGCAAAGAAATATGGATTAACTCCAAAAATTTCTAGTAATGGTAAAAATATAGGAACAAAAATAATTAAGATTTCGGTCCATTCTAATGGCCAGCCTAAAAGAAAAATAATTATTTGAGTAATTACTAAAAATTGCCATGTTGAAATATTTATAGATGTGAAAAAATGCTCAAAAACTTCGTGACCACCTAAATAAGAAAATACAGATGAAAAAGTCCAAGAACCGATAAATAACCACATAATCATTGCGGTTGTTTTTGCAGTTAAAAATACAGACTCTTTAAAGTTTTGCCATTTAAGAGTTTTATAAAACCATGATAAAATTAGTGCACCAAAAGCTCCAGCAGCAGCAGCCTCGGCCGGTGTAGCTATTCCGGCTAAAATAGTTCCAAGCACTAACATAATTAATCCAAATAAAGGTACAAATGAAACCAACACTTCTTTTAAAATTTCAGCTCTTGGAGGTATATCCTCTGCTGGTGGTCTTGGTGCTATAGATGGGTTCAGCCAAGCTCTAAAAACTGCATATCCAATATATAAACTTGCTAATAATAATCCTGGGAAAATAGCAGCTGCAAAAAGTCTTAAAGGAGATAATTGTGCAATTACTGAATAAACAATTAACATTATGCTTGGAGGAATTAAAATACCTAAGCATCCACCTGAACAAATAATCCCTGATGCAAATTTTTTATCATAACCTGCTTTAACCATTGCGGGCCAAGCAAGTAATCCCATCAAAGTTACTACTGCACCAATAATTCCTGTTGCTGTTGAAAATAATGTACATGTAATTAATGCAGCTACTGCCATTGATGCGGGCAATCTATGTGCCGCTAATCTGATTGCAAAAAATAATTTTGCTACTATCCCAGCTCTCTCAACTAAGTAACCCATAAATAAAAATAAGGGTACTGCGGTAAGTACATTGTTATCCATTACTGTATAAGTATTTTGAACGAAGAGTTGGAATATTCGGTTATCAAAAATATGCTCCATCATGGTCGCATCGTAATAAGCGTAATAACCAAAACCAATTCCCATTGCCATTAAAGTAAATGCAATTGGAAAGCCTAAAAGAACTGCAAAAAGAAATATCCCCATCATTAAAATGGCAACTTCTGGATTTGTTAAACTAAACAACATCTTTTTGTTCCTCTGCTTTTGATTGTCTCATTAGTACCTGCTCTGTTTCTTCTGCAACAACCATTCTTGATGGCCAGTGACCGGTTCTTATACAAATTACTGATCTGAAAACTTCACTAATCCCCTGAATAATTAAAAGAACACCAGCACAAGGTATCATTGATTTTACCATGTAAATTTGTATTTGAGCTGGACTACTCCAGCTAGTTTCTTTAATTTTCCATGCTAATGCTGCATATTCATAGCCATAAAAAGCTAAAGCAATTACGCCAGGAAAAAAGAATATAAAGTATAGAACTAAATCAATCCAAGCCTGAGTTCTTTCTTTAAATAATCTATAAATTACATCTCCTCTGACGTGTGCTTCTGTAGCTAAACAATAAGCTCCTGACATCATTAGTATTGCACCATACATTTGCATACTAAAATCAAAATTCCACAAGGTTGGCTTATTAAAAGCATAAGCCATAACAACTTCGTAAACAGTACCCCCCATTAAAATTACAATACACCATGAAAAAGCTTTACCCATTGAGGTGCTTAATGTGTCGGCAAATTTAATGAATGATTCCATCGTCAACAATTATATTAAATTTAATTAAAAAAAAAGGGGGTTTTTTAAACCCCCTCTTTTTAAATTTGATAAAAGTTAATTAAATTTTAACTTTTGCAATTGGACCAAACTCATTTTCATAAGCTAATTTGTAGTTCGGTTGATTCATCAACAGATACTTCATTGTTCTCTTAGCGTATGCTTTTTGTGAGTCTACTACTTTCTTAAAGAAAGCGTCCTTACCAGAAAACTCAGCAACGATTTTATCCCAACCTTTTAATTGCTCGGCTAAGATAGCATCAGATGTTTGGTAAACATTTACCTTATGCTCGTTCATCAATTTAGCTAAGTCAGCAGAATATCTAACTAAAGCTTTGAAGTAGTTATCTGAGTTTGCAGCATAAGCAGCATTCTTCAAGATAGCTTGATGTTTAGGCGCAAGGCTGTTTAGTCTCTTAGTGTTCATAGGAATTTCAAACATTTCCTGAGATTGGTGGAAACTTCCTAAGTGATAATGTTTAGAGACGTCTTGCATTCCAAACTGTGAGTCTGATGTTGGGTTGTTAAACTCTGCAGCATCAATCAAACCAGTTTTCATAGCTGGCTGAATCTCACCACCTGGTAATTGTCTTACGACCATTCCCATAGCAGTTAAAACGTTAGTCGCAAGACCAACTGTTCTATACTTCATACCTTTAACATCAGATACTTTTGTTACGTTCTTTTTGAACCAACCAAATGGTTGAGCTGGCATAGGCATATGGAAGAAACCAGTGTAATTAAATCCTACACTTTTTACTGCTTCTTCGTATAATGCTCTTCCTCCACCATACTCCATCCATCCCATTACTTCTTGAGATGACATTCCGTATGAAGGACCAGTTCCAAAAAGTGAAGCTGCAGCATTTTTTCCGTACCAGTATGCAGTCACCCAGTGACCCATATCTACTACTCCTGAACTAACTGCTTGTCCAATTTCTGAAGTTTTTACAACGGCACCAACAGGCTGAAGATCAATTTTTAATTCTCCTCCAGACATGTCACTAACCATTTTCGCATAGTCTCCTGCCATTTCAAAAAAGATGTTTGCGCCTGAAGGCCAAGCTGCTTGCATCTTTAGAGTTAATGGAGCACCAAAAGCTACATTAGGCATAGCCACAGCTGTCGCTGCTGCTGCACCAGTCGCTGCTGCTGCTTTGAAGAACTTTCGTCTTGAAGGTGTTTTAGCACCTTTTAATGATTTTTTATTTTTAATCATTTTGTTCTCTCCTCTAGTTAATTAACTGCACGAAGTTAAACATAGATTCACTATAGAGTCTTTCTAAAAAATTGGGCGTTTTGCCCCTTATGACGATTTATTCAATTCCAGATTGTATTTTAATTCTTTGTATTAAATTAAATTAATTCTGTAGAATTTATTAATGAAATCTAAAAAAAATTCAGATTCTATTTCTGCAAATGCAATGGCCGCCACTTCACACCCACTCGCAACGGAGGAAGCGCTTAATGTTTTAAAAAAAGGTGGAAATGCAGTAGATGCTGCAATTGCAGCATCAATTTGCTTATCAGTCGTGGAACCCAATTCAACTGGTATTGGTGGTGATTGTTTTGCAATAGTTAAAATGGAAAATAAAAATCCAATTTCGTACAACGGATCAGGTATTGCTCCTAAAAAAGCTAACTTTGAATTTTTTGAAAGTAAAAATATAGATAAAATAGAACTGACAACTCCTCATTCAGTAACTGTTCCTGGAGCCCTTGATGCTTGGAAAACTATTCACGATGAGCATGGCAAGTTAGACTTTGAAGAATTATTTTTAAATTCGATTAATTATGCTGAGAATGGATATAAAGTAACTAAAAAAGTTTCTGAAGCTTGGGAAAAGTCATTTAAAAAATTAAATAGCCATAAAATTACTAAAAACTTATATTTAAAACATGGAAAAGTTTATAAAAATAATGAACTTAGAAAAAATATTCCTTTAGCTAATACTCTAAAATTAATTAAAAAAAATGGAATAAAGGAATTTTATCAAGGCTCAATAGCTGAGGATATGGTAGAGAGCTTGAATGAAATTGGAGGACTACATTCGATTGAAGATTTTTCAATTCAAAAAACTCTAATATCTAAAACTATATCCTCAAATTTAAAAGATATGACTGTTCACCAATGCCCACCTAACGGACCAGGTGTAACAGTCTTATTAATGTTAAAGTTGTTAGAGAAATTAAAAATAAATAAATTTAATCCTGATAGTGTTGAAAGGTTCCATCTTGAAGCCGAGGTAACAAAATTGTGTTATAAAATAAGAGAAGAGAATATTGCAGACCCAAATTATATAAGTATTGATCTAGAAAAAATTCTAAGTGAACAAAATATTCAAGAATTATTTGACAATATATCTCTAAACAAGTGTTATAAAATCAATGATCTAAAGATTCCAAATCATCCTGAAACTGTATACTTAACAGTGGTTGATAAAGATTTAAATTCTGTCTCCATTATAAATTCTATTTGTTACTCGTTTGGAAGTGGGATTACATCTAATAAGTCAGGTATCTTATTTCACAATAGAGGAACTAATTTTAGAGTAGAAAGAAATCATCCAAATTGTATTGAGGGTGGCAAAAGACCATTACACACTATTATCCCAGGCTTAGCTTTAAACAATGACAATAAAACCGTACTTTCATTTGGAGTAATGGGTGGTCAATATCAACCTGTAGGACAAGTGCATGTATTTAATAATATTTTTGACTTTAATATGACTCCCCAAGAAGCCATCTCTTATCCAAGAGCATTTCATTTCAATAATATCTACAAACTCGAGAGAGAAATTAGCGAGGATATTAAAAGTAAACTTGAAACTATTGGCCATAAAGTAGAATTTACTAATGATCCACATGGTGGAGGTCAAGCAATCCAAATAGACAGAAAAAAAGGTAAATTAATTGGAGGTTCGGATCCTAGAAAAGATGGATATGCATCTGGGTATTAGTTTTAATTAACAAGCATTTCGTTAGAGTAAATACAACATTTTTCTGCAGGTAAATGAAGTTTTAGTTCCTCGGTTGTTATTGGAATTTCTCTCTCAACTTTAGACTTAATCTCTAAATCGCCAGCTTTACCAGTTATGAGTTTAAAATTTCCAAAATCCTCAACTCTGGTTACTTTAACACTAACAATATTTTCTTTTTGATCTGTTGCAATTTTAATGAATTCTGATCGTATTCCCAATTTTACATTCTTGTCTTTAATTTTTGACAAGTCAGTTTTTGTTTTAATGGTATCATTATTAAACATTATTGAATTATCAGAAAGAATTTCAGAATTAAATAAATTCATAGCAGGGGAACCTATAAAATATCCAACAAACGTGGTTCTTGGTTTTTCAAATAAGTCTTTCGGAAGTCCTACTTGAACGATTTCACCTTGATCCATCACAATGATATTGTCAGCAAATGTCATTGCCTCATTTTGATCGTGAGTTACATAAACTAATGTAGTTTTGTATTGTTCGTTTATTTCTTTTAAATTTCTTCTTAATCTAAATTTTAAATCTGGATCAATTACAGTTAGTGGTTCATCCATTAAGACGCCCGCAACATCCTCTCTTACTAATCCTCTTCCAAGAGATATGAGTTGCTTTTGGTCGGCAGTTAGTTTTCTTGCTGGTGAATTTAAAAAAGACGACAATCTAAGAGTGTCTGAAACTGATTTTACCCTTTCTTCAATTTTTTGATCTGTAAAATTTCTACATCTTAATGGGAAGGCTAAATTATCATAAACTGTCATGGTGTTATAAATGACTGGAAATTGAAAGACTTGAGCTATATTTCTCTCTTCCGTTATAAGGTCTGTAACATCATTTTCATCAAATAAAATTTTTCCTTTTGATGGTCTAACTAATCCTGAAACGATATTTAACATTGTGGTTTTTCCACAACCAGATGGCCCTAAAATTGCATACCTCTTTCCGTTTTCCCAAGTCATAGAAAACGGATTAAGTGCATAAGTTGGATTAGTGTCGTTTGGATTGTAAGTATGAGAAATATTTGACAACTCAATTTTAGCCATGGGATACTCCATAAGGTGAAGAGACTAATTCTTCATTTTGATCAAAGGCATATAATTTATTTTCATTAAATTTAATTTTTACTTTTTCGTGAATTTTAAAATTCATAACTTCTTCGATAAGGGCTATCACCTTGGACTCTCCCTTTTTTAAATGTAATAAAGTTTCCGACCCACTTATTTCAGCAAGTTCAATTTCAAACTCTTCACCTTGATCATCTAACTTTATTTCTGAGGCCCTAATCCCAAAATTATAACCTTGATCACTTAAATTTTTAAAATGGGAAGGAGAATTAATTAAAATATTTTCAAAACTTAATTTTTCAGAACTTTTTGTTCCCTTTAAAATATTCATTGGTGGATCATTTGAAATTTCAGCCACCCTTAAAGTTCTAGGATTTTCAAAAATTTCTTTTGCAGGTCCTTTTTGTAAAACTTTACCCTCATCTAAAACTATCACCTCACCATTTAATTCCATAACTTCCTGTGGGTCAGTAGTAGAGTAGATTAAAATAGTATCTTCAGATAGACCTTGTGTGAATATTCTTTTAAATTCTTCTCTTAATTGTTCTCTTAATTTGTAATCTAAATTCACCAAAGGTTCATCCAGTAATAATATTTTTGCTTTTTTTGCTAATGATCTTGCTAAAGCAACTCTTTGTTGCTGTCCTCCAGATAATTCTTGTATCTTCCTATTTTCGAAACCAACTAGTCCTACAGTTTTAAGCGCTTCTTCTACATCCTTCTTTATTTGATCTTCGCTTATTTTCCTTTGTTTAAGAGGAAAAATTATATTCTCATAAACATTTAAATGAGGATAATTGATAAATTGTTGATAAACCATAGCTACATTTCTTTCCCACACAGGTATTTTAATAAAATCATTATCTTCAAATGATAAATTTCCACTGTCGGGGTTTAATAGACCAGCGATTGTTTTTAAAAATGTAGTTTTTCCAGATAAAGTTCTTCCTAAGATCGTATACAAATTTCCTTTTTTAAAATTAAATGAAACATCGTTTAAATGAAACTGATCGTCTGGTTTGTAAGTTATATTTTCTCCGATTAAATTCATTATTTTAATGCTCCAGATAAATTTCCTTTAGATAAATATCTCTCCACAACAAAAGCGACGATGATTAAAGGCGCAACCGATATTAAGGCAGATGCTGACAAGCTCCACCACGGTGTGATTGAAGAATTAAGTGCTACAACTTTTACAGGTAATAACTGTACTTCTGTAAATGTTAAAATAAATGCAAAGAAAAAATCTATCCAACCAAATATAATGCAAAACATACCCGCAACAATTAATCCTGGTATAGAGTTCGGCAGAACTACTTTATAGAATGCCTGGTAAGGATTACATCCGTCTATCAATGCAGTTTCATCTAACTCTTTTGGAACTCTGTTAAAAAAATCTACCATGATCCAAACTGCTATAGGCATTAATAGAACTATATAAACTACTACTAGTCCTATCAAACTATCTAATAATCCTATCGTACTTAAAAATATAAAGAAGGGTATCGATAAAACAATCGGTGGCATTATTCTCTGCGATATAAAAAAGAAAGTAATGTCGTTATTTCTCACAAAACCAGCTTTAAAAGTAAATCTTGAAAGAGCATACGCTGCTAGTGTGCCTAAAACTATACTTATTAAACTTGCCGTGCAGGTTACAAAAAGACTATTAAAGTAAGGTTCAACAATATCCACTCCACCTCTTGCAGGTGACTTAACTAATACACGCCATCCTTCAAGTGTTGGTTCAAAATCTAACCAGGGAATATAAGTAACCTTACTATTTACTGACTGGAAATCTTTAAAAGATGTAGAAATAGCCCACAGAAAAGGAGCCACAATAAAAACCGTCCAGAGAATAATAAAAGTATATTTTAAAAATTTGTAGAGTTTTTCCATTATTCTTTAATCATTAATTTTGTTAAAACTTTTGCTATGATCGTAAGACTTATGATCATAATAACTAAATACGTAAAAGAAAGTGTTGCAGCATAACCCATTTGAAACTCCCTTAAACCTTTAATGTATATATAAAAACTTGAGGTCTCTGTTGCCGTACCTGGTCCTCCAGAAGTCAATACAAAAACTGTATCCATTATCTTTGAGGCCTCAATTAATCTAATAATAATTGCACCAATTGAGATTGGAGCCATTAGTGGAAAAGTAACATACACAAACTTTCTAAGAGGACTTGCACCATCTATGGCTGCAGCTAAAAAAGGTTCTTTGGGAAGAGATAATAAACCTGCAAGTAACAATAAAAACATAAATGGAGTCCACTGCCAAACTTCAACTATAATTACCGTGAATTTAGCAATAACTGGATCACTGAGCCATAATATAGGCTCTACTCCTAAGTTTCCCAAAAGATCATTTACAGGACCGAGAGACTCATGAAAAAAAGTTCTCCAAATTACCGTCATAATGACAGGCGTAGTCATCATAGGAATTAAAAATATAACTCTGAAGAATCTTTTAAATTTAATTTCTCTCCAAACTATAAGCGCTAGTGCAAAACCAATAATATATTGAAGAATAACAGTAGTAACTGATAAAAAACTCAGTCTAAAAAAAGACTCCCAAAATCTTGGGTCGTCAGTAAAAAGTCTTATATAATTCGTAATTCCTATAAAATTCATTTCAGGGGTATAGCTGTTCCAGCCTGATAAACTTAATCTAATAGTAAAAATAATAGGAAAAATAAGTATCCCTATAAGCACAAATAAACCAGGAAATAAAAAAACGTACTTATGCTTAAAATTCATAATTGTAATTTTTGGAATTTGTTAGTTGTGGCCGTCGTTATATGACGGCCACAAAGTATTTTTAAAGCTTGTTATCTTCCATTGCTACACCAACAGAGTAAGCTGCTCTTACATTATCTTTTCCTACTCTATTAAGTATATCTTCCCACTGCTTAGCAGCTTCGTCTAAGGCGGCTTGTGGTGATAACTGTCCAGCTAAAGCTTTTGCTGCAGCTGTAGCTAATGCAGCGTTAAACTCAAATGTACCCGGAACTCTCAAAGGGAAAACTCTATTCTTACTATCTTCCATCTGAGCTAGGGTATCAACATATGATTGGGCAATATCTTTATCCCAACCAATTTGAGTCCAAACATCTGCTTTAAAGTCATCATTTCTAAATGGGTTAACTCCGAAACGACCAATACCTATGTCAGCTTGGTGATTTGCTTCGTTTGCAAAGAAACATAAGTAATCAAAAGCCATTTCTTTTTCTTTACTTTGCTTAGCAACACCAACTGCCCATCCCCATACGAAGAAAGGAGCTTGGTTAAAGCCTTGATCCCAAGAGTTCGTTGATCTATTCCAAACTTTCATTGCGCCAGGTAATTGAGCAGCACCAACTTTGTTGTTAATTGGACTGTCAGGTTGCATAGCAGCAACAAATGCATCATCCCATGAGAAACTAAACAAAGTTTGTCCTCCACCAAATGATCCAATTTCATCACCAAGACCAAAGTTTATTCCTCCTGGTGGAACATATTTAGTAGCTGCGACCCAGTCGGTTAAAGCTTCAACAAAACCTGGATTGTTAATCAATGGTTTCATAGTTTTTAAATCAAAGAAAAAACCACCTGGAGTTTTAGGATTTTTTGAGTAAGCGGCAGATCTTGAATAAAAAGCTGCATACATCAAGTCATCTTTTTTCATAACTTCTGCAGATCCATATTCTTTCTCGCCATCTCCATCCCAGTCCCAACCATTAAAGTACGCAGCCATTTCTCCATACTCTTTCCATGTTTGTGGAACTCTTAACTCTTTACCAGTATCAGCTTTATATTTTTTTTGATACTCAGGATTGTCAATCACGTCTTTTCTATATTTTAAATAGTGTCTGTCACCATCAACTGGAAACTGATACATAACACCATCCCAAGATGCTATACCAATGTGAGATGGAGTAACGTCTTGCATTTGTTTCATCTCAACATATTTTTTTGGAACTGGCTCTAAGTATCTTTTCCAATCATTAATAAAGTTTGAAAATCCAAAAACTATATCATACGGAGCTTGACCTGCTTGAAAAGGGACCATAGCTTTTGCATACAAATCACCAGCAGGTGTATGTGTTACATCAACTTTTGCTCCTGTAAGTTTAGCAAATTGCTCAGCATGTAAAGCTGTTGGCTCCCCCATAACTGGAACAGCATGTGTGTTTATTTTAAGTGTCTTACCTTTGTAATTTTTCTTGGACATAGCATCATAAGAACACTCACCTGGAATATCTCCAGTAGCCTTGATATGTGGAAACTGATCGCTCCACTTATCAGCATACGCAACAGGACTTAATACTAACAAAGCAGAGATAAGTGCTACTACGTAGGTTTTTATTGTCTTCATGTTTTTCCCCTCTTTTTGTTGTTAATTATGGAACTAAAACAGCACGACCTTTAATCTTTCCATCATTAAGGTCATGTAAAGCTTTGTTAGCATCTTCAAGTTTATATTCTTTCATAGAAAGTTTAACTAAACCTTTGTCAGCTAATTCCATTAATTCGTATAATTCAGCCCATGTACCAACAAGACTTCCAACTATACTTTTCTCTTGATCGATCATATCAATCGCCAAAACTCTTATTTCTTCTCCGTAGCCTACTATATAAAAAGTTCCAGTTGCTTTGGTCATTTTAATTCCCATT
Source organism: uncultured Pelagibacteraceae bacterium (assembly GCA_902594635.1). Lineage (GTDB taxonomy): Bacteria > Pseudomonadota > Alphaproteobacteria > Pelagibacterales > Pelagibacteraceae > Pelagibacter. The sequence goes on along the minus strand of CACJMX010000001.1, from coordinate 255,443 downwards.
GGTGTTGAACCTTTTTCACCAACAAAATCTATGACAGCCTCTGCTCCTTTACCTTTAGTAAGCTCTTTTACCTTCTCTATTTCATTACCATCTATTAAAACTCCATGGTCTGCTCCAAGCTCCATTGCATGATCTAGAGGTGCTTTAGCTTTTTCAACTACAATAATATTTGCAGCACACATCGCTTTCATGCATTGAATTGCTATATGCCCTAGTCCACCAGCGCCTATAATTACACAAGTTTCTCCAGGCAGAAGATGTCTTGTAGCTTTTTTCACTACTCTGTACGCCGTCAAACCAGCATCAGAAAAAGGAGCTACATCTATTGGACCAAGAACTTTTGGAATTTTTATTAAATTTCTAACACTTGTTTGAAGTAATTCTGAATATCCTCCATGTTTAACATTCAAACCTGCAAAGATAGGATCTTCCGCATGCATATCATTTCCTCTTCTGCAGTCTAAACATGTTCCTCCTGTGCCAGAAACTTTAGGGTGTAAAATAACTGCATCCCCTTTTTTAAATCCTGTAACATCTTTACCGACTTCTTCTATCCAACCAGCATTTTCATGTCCCATAACCATTGGTAATAGATCATTATTTTGGTCTGTGATGTGTTTCCAAACACCCTCAATGATATGTAAATCAGTTCTACAAACACCTGCAGCTCCAATTTTAACAATTACATCGCTGGCTTTCTCTATTTTTGGATTTGGTAACTCTTCACCTGTGACCCAAACCTTTTCTTTCATCTCCGGGTCATACTTGTGTAACACCTGTGCTTTCATTATATCCCTCTTTAATTTTTTTTTTTAAATTGTAGATTGAATTAAAAAATAAGTCTAGCAGCTTAGAATAATTTTAATTAATAATAAATTTAATCAATACAACTGCAGATTGTTAATTAACTTTATTTTTACAGTTACCTGTTTTAAGAAATTCATCAATATTATCTATTGCTAAATTAGCCATTGCTGTACGAGTTTCTTTAGTCGCACTACCTAAATGTGGAAGTATAAATGCGCTTTTATGTTTTAGATATCCAGGATTTAAATTTGGTTCATTTTTATAAACGTCTAATCCAACCGCATAAACTTTTCTTCGGTCAAGAGCATCTATTAAAGCTTCATCGTCTATTATATCTCCTCTAGCTACGTTTGTTACAATTGCTCCTTTAGGTAAATATTCAATTGTATCTTTGTTGATCATATCGACTGTTTCTTTTGAAGCTGGACAACAAACAGACAATACATCTGATACTGAGAGTAAGTCTTTTAAATTATCATGGTATATTGTACCGTCTTCTTTATCTTCACTTAGCTTAGATCTATTGTGATAATGAATTATCATTCCTAAAGATTTAGCAACTTTTGCAATTTTTTGTCCAATTCTACCCATGCCAAGAATTCCAAGTCTGGCACCTGTCAATTGCTTACCAATTAAATAATCTGCAGACCATTTCCAGCCACCTACTTTTGCACTTTCTATTCCTTCAGCAGCACGTCTGCATGCACCCAAAATCAACAATACTCCTATCTCAGCTGTTGCATCAGTCAAAACATCTGGAGTATTGGTAACCGCAATACCTTTTTTCTTTGCTGCTTCTAAGTCTATGTTTCCAAATCCAACAGCAAAATTTGAAATAATTTTTATCGAGTCTGGAAGTTGATTTATTGTTTCAGCATCCAATTTATCAGTTAAGGACGACAATATCCCATCTTGCCCACCACTTAACTCAATTAATTTTTTTTGAGAATATAATTCATCGTTTAAATTAAAATTTGCTTCAAATGTCTCTTTAGCTTTATCCTCACAAGATCTTAGCAATCTCCTAGTGATCAGGATTTTTTTCATATTTAAGATTAGTTTAGATCGAAAATTTTTCCAGGATTCATTATATTATTTGGATCCAATGTTCTTTTAATTGATTTCATTACTGGAATACTATCGGGATGCTGCTCTAATAAATACTCTTTTTTATGGAGACCTACACCATGTTCACCTGTAATAGTTCCCTCAAGCTCTAAAGCTTTTCTAATTAACGAACTATTAAAAGCTCTAAGTTGTTTATACATTTCTTTTTTTGCAGGATCGTAGGGTAGAACGACATGGAAATTACCATCACCCATGTGGCCAACCATTGGAGCCCTAACTCCAAATTCTTTTGCTTTTTGTTCTGCAAATTTTACACACTCTGTAATCTTTGAAATTGGAACACATACATCAGTTGAATAAACTCTTCCATTATCATTTAAAGCCTTAACAGAATAATATACGTCCCATCTTGCTTGCCAAAGTTTGTTTCTATCCTCTAAATCTTTAGCCCATTTAAAAGAACTACCTTTGTTGTCTTTTGATAATTCTTCTACAATTTCAATATTCTCTTTATTCGAGGACTCTGATCCATGAAATTCAAAAAATAAAGTTGGCACCGCCTCAATATCTTTTAATTTTGAATAATTAATACTAATACCCATTTGATCTGCATTTAACATTTCAATCCTTGCAATTGGAACACCATACTGAATAACCTGTTGAGCAGTCATTACTGCATCCTCCAATGAAGGAAAATGACAAACTGCACTCATGATACTTTCTGGTATTGGAGATAATCTTAAATGAACTTCAGTAATAATACCTAGAGTTCCCTCTGATCCAACAAATAGATTAGTTAAATTATAACCTGCTGAAGTTTTTTTAGTTCTACCACCTGTGTTAATGATATCACCATTTGGTAAAACTACTGTTAGACCTGAAATAACTGTCTTCATAGTTCCGTATTTTACAGCCATTGTTCCTGATGCTGAGGTTGAGGCCATGCCACCTAAAGCTGCGTTTGCTCCAGGATCGATTGGGAAAAATACTCCATCTTCTCTCAAATACTCGTTTAATTGTTCTTTGGTAACACAAGCTTGAACTCTACAATCAAAATCCTCAGCATTAACGCTTAGAATTTTATTCATCTTTTCCAAGCATATGGTTATACCTTTTTCATTTCCTACAACATTACCCTCTAAAGATGTTCCAGTACCAAACGGAGTTACTGGAATTTTGTGTTCGTTACATAATTTAAGTATTTTTGAAACTTCTTCATTGGTTTCTGGAAAAACTACTGCTTTTGATAGAATTGGATCGTAAGTGTCTTCTCCTCTTGCATAATTATTACGTGTAGACTCTGATGTTGAATATCTACTGTTTAGAAGATTTTTTAGTTCAGTCTCAACTTGTTGGTTCATAAATTTAACATACTAAAAATTATATTAAAAATATATAATTTTAACCTAGCATTTTCTTTATGTTTTCTAGCGCTTGAGAAATGTTATCTCTAGAAGCTGCAAAACTAAATCTTACATAATCTTGACAGGTTTGACCAAATGCTGTTCCAGGCACAATTGCAACTCCTGCTTCATGCATAGCCCTCTTGCAAAACTCTGATCCATTCATTCCTGTACCGATTACTTTTGGAAATGCATAAAATGCTCCTCCAGGCAAGCTACATTCTACACCTGGTAAACTATTCAAGCCATCATAAATTAGCTTTCTTCTTAGGGTGAATTTTTCCATCATTTCATGAATACTATCATCAGAACCATCTAATGCAGCTATACCTGCAAACTGAGCTGCAGCATTCACACATGAAACACTATTAATTAAAAGTTTGTTTACATGCTCAATTAAATGCTCTGGCCAAAAGCTCCAACCTAGTCTCCACCCTGTCATGGAGTATGCTTTGCTCCATCCTTCTAAAACAATTAGTCTTTCTCTCAATTCTGGATAATAAAAAAAACTAGGCATTTCTTTATCATCAAATATTTGTCTACTGTAAATTTCATCACTAAGGATTGTTACATGTGGAAATTTTTTTAAACCTTCTGCCAATTTATCAATCTCAGCCTTTTCAACAAAACTTCCTGTTGGATTATTTGGATTAATTAAAATTAAAAGTCTTGTTTTGTCAGTGATTAAGGACAGAACTTTTTCAGCAGAAAATTTTAAATCTTTATCTTCTGTTAGGTCATAAGGAACAGCCGTTGCCCCTGAATAATTAATCATAGACTCGTAGATTGGAAATGCTGGTGTTGGATGAATAATTTCAGCCCCTGGCTCACCAAAACACATGATCGCATAATGCATAGTGGGCTTACCACCCGGCATAATTATAATTCTTTCAGGATCGATATCTTGGTCATAAAGTTTTTTTATTTTTCTAGTAACTGATTGTCTACATTCAAGAATACCATTTGATAAAACATATCCATGGTGTCCATCATCTAAAGCTTTTTTTGCTGCTTCAACAACATGTTTGGGTGTTTTAAAATCAGGCTGACCTAATCCAAGATGGATCATAGGTTTTCCTTGTGCTTCCAATTTTTTAGCTTCTGCTAAAACTGAAAATGCACTTTCAGTTCCTAGTCTATTTAATGCTTTTGCTAGTTCCATAATAATTTTAAGCCGTGAAAGTAGACGAAAACCAACTTATTGTCTATTGATGATTTAAATAAAGCCCAGTTTAGGTTAAGTTTAATTAATTAAGTAAATCAATATATATTTAATCTCTATATATTATTTTTGACGCATCCAAGTCTTTGATATTTTTGCAGCCCATTAAGATCATGTTTCTTCTAATTTCATTTTGCATATTGTCCAATAGTCTCTCAACTCCTTTTTGTCCTCCAGCACCCAAACTAAAAAGAAATGCTTTTCCAAAACTACATGCTGTTGCTCCTGCGGCTAAAGCTTTTAAAACATGTGTGCCTCTTCTAATGCCACCATCAAGAATGATTTCTAACTTATCACCAACTGCATCCGAGATAGCTTTCACTTGATCAAAAGGAGATCTTGAACCATCTAACTGTCTTCCTCCATGATTGGAAATCATTATTGCTGTGCATCCAATATCAATTGCTCTTTTCGCATCATCAACTGACATCACTCCTTTCAATGCAAAAGGACCGTTCCATCTCTTAATACAGTACTCTGCATCTTTCCAATTCATTTTAGGATCATATTGTTCATTAATATAATCTATAACTGACTTTGCAATGTTAGTTCCTTTGTCAGTTTTGTGTTTAATGTTAGCTAACTCGAATTTTTTATTTGTTAAATATTTAAAAACCCATTCTGGACGCATCGCGAAACTTAGCAAGCTTTCTAAGGTTAATTTAGGAGGAGTTGTGAACCCTGTTCTATGATCTCTTTCTCTGTTTCCCGCAACAAGAGTATCCACGGTTAAACAAAGCCCGTCAAAATTTGCTCTTCGACATCTATCAATTAAATCGTCAGTAATAGATTGATCTTTATGAACATATAGTTGAAAAAGTTTTGGACCACTAGAAATATTTGCAATTTCTTCAATTGAAAATGATGCCATTGTAGACATACTATACATCGTTCCAAATTTTTCAGCAGCTCTTGCTGAAGCTTTGTCTCCCTCAGGTGTATACAAACTTTGCATTGCAGTGGGTGATAAGAAAAGAGGCATATCAATTTTTCTACCAAATAATGTTGTAGATAAATCAGGCTCTCCAACACTTGCTAAAACATTTGGAATAAGATCACAGTCGTTGAAAGCATTTGTATTCCTGTTTAAAGTTACCTCATCATCTGCACCACCATCAATGTAGTGAAAAATGGGAGCCGGTAATTTTTTTTTTGCTAATTTTCTAAAATCCTCAAAATTATAACAATCATTTAGGTTCATGATTTTTTATGTTCTGAATCTTAAATTGCTTCTATTTAAATCACTAATTTTTGTACAACCCATCAATTTCATGTCTCTTGTAAGCTCAGATTTATATTTTTCGAGTGCTCTTTCAACACCTGCTTGTCCAGCAGCTGCTAAAGCATACAAATATAATCTTCCACCAGAGCATGCTTTTGCACCTAGTGATAATGCTTTAAGCATATGCGTTCCTCTGTGAATTCCTCCTTCACAAATTACATCTAATTTATCACCAACTGCATCAACAATTTCAGCAAGTTGATCAAAAGGTGATCTTGATCCATCAAGTTGTCTTCCACCATGGTTTGAAACCATTATTCCTGTGCACCCAATATCAACTGCACGCTTAGCATCTTCAACACTCATCACTCCTTTTAATGCAAAATGACCACCCCATTTAGAACAAAGTTGTTCAGCATCTTTCCAATTCATTGATTGATCCAGCATTGTAGAAAAATAGTTTCCAATTGAGGAGTTGGTACTTGTACCCTCTTTCACAAAATCTTGAAGATGAGGTAATTCAAACTTACCTTTTGTTAAATAGTTTATTCCCCACATTGGCTTGGTAGCAAAACTATATAAACTTGAAAGAGTTAGTTTTGGTGGAGACGTAAAACCGGTCCTTAAATCTCTTTCTCTATTTCCTCCAGTTATTGTATCAACGGTTAGAGCCATAACATCAAATTTTGCTGCTTTTGCTCTTTCCAAACATGAATCGTTTAATCCTCTATCTTTATGAAAATAAAATTGAAACATTTTTGGAGTATCAATCATTGAAGAAATTTCTTCTACACTAACTGTCGCTAAAGCCGAAACTCCAAACATAGTATTATATTTCTTAGCAGCTTTACCCACTGCTCTTTCGCCATCGTAATGAAATAATCTCTGTAAAGCGGTAGGAGACAAATAAAAAGGTAAATCTAATTTTTTACCAAATATTGTTGTAGATAAATCAACATTCTCCACACCTCTTAAAACATTTGGCACTAAATCAACATCATCAAATGCACTTGTATTTCTTGCGTAAGTTACTTCATCATCTGCGGCACCATCGATGTAATGAAAAATTGGAGAAGGTAGTTTCTTTTTTGCTAGTTTTCTAAAATCAGCAAAATTATGGCAATCTTTTAAATTCATTAGCTTTATTAGAAGTTTTTTAGGAAATTAAACATATAACTATTTGCCCCAGGATTTTTGTCCCCTAAACTGGCATTTGATATATGATTATAAGAAAAGCCTAATTCGCTTGTTTTTGATAAATTAAGTGAGAACTGTAATTCGCTTTTAAATTCAATCAAATGTCCTAGATCTTTACCATCACCTTCGTGGTATAATCCTGGAGTAAAACTCGGAGTAAAATTTAATGCTCCGATTTTATATTGCGCTTGAACACCAGTATAAATATAGCCAGCGTTATCAGCTGTTATTAGTGCACCTGTAACAGGTGAAAGATTTCCTAAAAAAGTATCTCTATTTAAATTTTCATTTTGATGCTGAAATCCGATTAGAGTTGATTTTTTACCATCATCACTAAAATCAAACATCCCAGTATAAACATTGAATTCTGTATTTTGATTTTTTACTTCTAATTCTTCTGCACTTACTGAAAAAGTTAAAAAAACTAAGAATAGTGATAATATAAAATTTTTTAAATTCATGGCTAATAAATACTTATTTTTTAAATATAAAACTTTTCACAATTATTGCACCTCCAAATAGAAATATCAATATTGGCAATAACCATAGTAAATAGGTATTTTTATTAAGCCCAGGATCGTACAAAATCCAATCCCCATATTTTTCCTTAAAATAACTATATATTTCTTTGTCAGATAATCCTTCATTTAATTTTTTATCAACTAAAATCTTCATACTATTAGCAAAATCAGAATCTGAGTCATAAACTGATTGTCCTTGACAAATCAAACATCTAAGATTTTTGGTTATCTCACTTCTCTCGCTATTTTCATTTGCATAAAGATTATTAAAAAAGAGTAAATGAAAAATAATTATTAAAGTTTTAAAAGTTTTCATTTTGTTAAATTCTGTATTTCTAAAAAAAGTTCCTGGTTTAAGGGCCCAATATATTTTTTTATTATTTTATTGTTATATATTATGAAGGTTTCAGGTACACCAAAAGCACCCCACTCAATTGATTTGGTCCCATTTTTGTCAATAATAATTTTTTCGTATGGGTTTCCCAATTCGTCCAGAAAACTTTTAGCATTCTTTTTGTTATCTTTATAATTCATTCCAATAACAATAAATTTATTACTTTTACTTAAGTCCATTAATATGGAGTGCTCATCTCTGCATGGTGCACACCACGATGACCAAATATTTAATATATAAAATTTATCTAATTGAAAAATTTCTTTTGAGTCTAATGTCTCATTAGAAAGGAGACGTTCAGCTGAGAAAATTGGAATATCATTATTGATCTTCACCTCTGGAGTATAAATATTAGTATCCTCTAGACTTTTATAAAAAACCACAAAAATTACAAAAAATATTACTATAATTAAGTAAGGTACTAATTTTTGTTTCATGTTCTTTTTTTTAATGAACTAATTAATCCACCCAAACTTATGATCATTACCGATAACCATATCCACAACATGAAAGGCTTAACTTGGTATCTTACGTTAAAATAATCTTGATTTTGAACTAAATTGATTACAATAAACTTATCCTTCATCAATGTTGTCTTAATATCTGCTTCGCTAGTAGTAATTTTAGGTTGATTGTATATTCTTAGTTCAGGGGATAAATTATTATTAATTCCCTCAGAATTAGTAATACTAAAATTAGCAATGATGGAATTATAATTTTTTTGCTTTTTTTGATTTATGCTCTCAAATACTATTTTTGTTTTTGAGCCATTATAAGTTTCACCTACTTTTAGGTTAGTTATAATTTCACTTGAAAATAAATTGTTAAATAAAATACTTAAAATCAATAAACTAAATCCAAAGTGAGCAATATTTTGAGCAAGATTTTTATACTTCTTAATAAAAAAATCTCTTAAAGTAATAAAGAATAAATAAAGAGCTGCAGAAATCAAAATAGTATTAACAAGAACATTTGCATTAAAATTTTTAACGATAAAAAACGAGATTAAAACTGAAATGACTAATAGTGAAAATAGATAGATTTTATCTTTTAAATCTGACTTTATCCATTTTAACTTAGGCCCAATTGCCATCATCAATAAAAAAGGAATTAGAAATGGGATTATCAGTTTGTGATAAAATGGTGGTCCTACAGAAATTTTTTGGGAAGATATAACATCCAAAAATATAGGATAAACGGTACCAATCAATACTACTGATAAAAAATACATCATAAACCAATTGTTTATTAAAATTGAGGTTTCCTTGCTTAACCAAAAAAAATTAGCTTGATTGTTTTGAGTAGGTTTGTGAAAGACAAAAAAAATAACTAAGGATAAAAAAATCAAAGTAAATAAAAATATTAAAATAAATAAACCTCTCTCTGGATCATTGGCAAATGTGTGAACAGAATTAAGAATTCCAGATCTTACTAAAAAGGTTCCACACATACTTAAAGTGAAAGTAGCAATTGACAATATGATCACCCATGAGGTTAAAGTCTCTTTTCTCTCAAGAACTAAAATACAGTGTAGAAGAGTTGTTAGAGCAAGCCATGGCATTAATGAAACATTTTCTACAGGATCCCAAAACCAAAATCCGCCCCAGCCTAATTCGTAATAAGCCCAAATCGAACCTAGCAAAATACCTAAAGTTAAAAAAATCCAAGAAATTAAAACCCATTTTTTAATATGTATCGCCCAATTGGTTGAAACCATCTTTAAAGTAGTTGCGGCTAAAGCAGAAGAAAAAATAATAGAAGAACCAACATAGCCTAAATATAAAATTGGAGGATGTATAGCTAACGCAGGATCTTGTAAAATTGGATTTAATCCTAAACCTTCATTTGGAACTGGAAATAAATAATTAAATGGGTTTGATGTTAAAATTAGAAACAAAAAAAAGCCAATAATAATTACTTGCTGAAAAACTAAGGTAAGGATTTTATATTTAATTGGTTGGTTTTTTGTTCTTAACAAAAATATGAAAATGAATAAGGTTAATACTAACAGCCATAACAACAAACTTCCCTCATGATTTCCCCAGGTACCACTTATTTTGTAAAAAAGAGGTTTAGTTGTATGTGAATTATTAAACACTGTTTCATTACTGAAATCAGAAATAATGAATGAAATAACTAAAGTTAAAAAACTTACAACAACAAAAAATAATTGTAAAAATGAAAGAGATAGAATTTTATTATCTAATTGATTAAAATTTCTAAAATTTTGAATTGAAAAATAAACTAAGATCAGACCTATACACAAACCTAAGATTAGTGAGTAATGACCAACAACACTGTAAATCAATTTATTTTTCCTCCAGAGCTTTTTTTACTTCTGGTGGCATGTAATTCTCATCATGCTTAGCTAAAATTTTTGTGGCAGAAAAAAAATTTCTATCTTTCAAAAATCCCTCTGCAACTACTCCTTTTTCCTCAGCAAACAGGTTGGGGACAGCACCAGAGTAACTAACATTTATTTCATTTTTAAAATCTGTAATAATAAAATTTACTTCATCCGAGTTAACATTAATTGAATTTTTTTTAACCATGCCTCCAACTCTTATTTTACTTTTGTCTAATTCTGTCAGTGTTTTAATCTCAGATGGTGATTGAAAGTAAACAACATTTTCCTCTAAGGATTTTAAAACTAAAAATACTGTTAAAATTAAAGTGATTAAAATTAATGATACAAACAAAAATCTTAATTTAACTTTACGACCATACATGGTTCAAAAGTTAGTTATTTGTGGCGTTAGCTAAAATTTCTTTGTTTATTCTTTGTAATTTTGCAGAATTAGCTTTGTCAGTGTTTAAAGATCCGAATTTAGCAACAAACTTATTTTGCTCTTTAGCAAATTGTAATTTTGTAATCACATACAAGCCAGAAAAACTTAAAAGAGTAAAGCCAAAAGCAGACAACACATAAACCCCGTATCCATTCATAAAAAGTAATTCATTGATCATAATCTATCTAAGCCTTTATTTTTAATTTTTATCAGTTCTGTATTATATTTCATTAAGAAAATTAACAACGAAAATAGAGCAAATGCCGCAGTCATTATCAACAAAGGGAAAAGCATTGATGAATGAATTGAACTTTTTGATAAAATATTAATTGAGGCAGGCTGATGAAGTGTATTCCACCACTCAACAGAGTATTTAATGATTGGAACGTTAATTATACCAATGATTGTAATAAAAGTGGTAATTTTAAAAACCTCTTCCTTTTTTTCATAAATTCTCCATGCAATTAAATACAAAGCAAAAAATAATGCTAAAATTAACATTGAAGTAATTCGGGCATCCCAAGCCCACCAAGTTCCCCATGTAGGCTTGCCCCAAATAGAACCCGTAACTAATGCAATAATGTTAAATACAAATCCAGACGGAGCCAAACTTTTTGCAATTAAAAATAAATTTTTATTTTTAAAAATAAAACCACTAACTGACAGTAGGGTTATCGACGAAAAAATTCCAAGTGAGATCCATGCTGATGGAACATGCACATACATTATTCTTACTGCATCACTTTGTTTATAATCTTCTGGAGACAAAATTAACGCCTCAGTTAAACCAACTGTTAGAACAACAACAAATAAAAACAAAACATACCCTGGAGCTTTAGATGTTATTTGAAATATTTTATTTGGTTCTAAAAGTTTGAACATACCTGATATTTAGGGATTAATTTTAAAATTTCTATTGTGAAAAAGTTATCTGATCAAGAATGCAGAGGGGGAGACAAAAGGACTAAATATAACGTTTAACATCCTTGATCAGAATATAAATAAGTATAGTTAATATTTATGGCCTAGTTTTGAGCAGAATGTGTTGGAATGGTGATTTACTTAGTTCGAAAGCTTAAAATAACTTGAGCCTTTTTTACCTGAAAAAATCTCTTCAATTAGAGGGTGTTTTATTGGCTCATCAGAATCGTCCATAAGCAAATTTTGCTCTGAAACGTATGCCTCATAAGTAATTTCATCATTTTCAGCAAGTAAGTGATAAAATGGCTGATCTTTTCTTGGTCTAACGTTCTTTGGAATTGATTGATACCATTCCTCGGAATTATTAAATTCAAAATCAACGTCATAAATAACACCTCTAAATTCAAAGTGTTTATGTTTAACAATGTCGCCGATTGAAAATTTAGCTTTTTGGATTGGCATTGTGATTAGTATGGGTATTTAAATATAAAAATCAATGCAAAAAAGATTAATGTTTTGTGATGTGGCAAATATGTTAATATCTTTTTAGTGAATAAATCTTTTTTAAAATTTATTACCGATTTCGGGCCTTTAGCGATATTTTTTTTCTTTTATTATAATAATGATAAAAATTTATCAGTTGCAATCCCTCCACTCATAGTTGCAACTTTAATTGCTTTAGCAGTTGTGTGGTTCTTTGAAAAAAAAATACCTCCAATGCCTTTGGTAAGTGGAATTTTAATAACTTTCTTTGGAGGATTAACTATTTATTTTAATGATCCTATTTTCATTTACGTTAAACCAACAATAATAAATATAATATTTGCTTTAGCTTTATTTTTTGGAAAATATTTTACAAGAGAACCAATTTTAAAAAAAATTATGGGAAAATCAATCCCTTTAACAGATATGGGATGGGAGATACTAAATAAAAGGTGGATGTTCTTCTTCCTTGGGCTCGCCGTACTTAATGAATTTGTCTGGAGAACACAAACTGAGGAATTTTGGGTTAATTTTAAAGTATGGGGAATGTTGCCAATAACAATAATTTTTACTGCCTTTCAAATTCCTTTGATAAACAAACATAAAATTGATGCACAGTAATTTAAAATTAGTAATCAATAATCCACAAAATAAAATAGAGCAAAAACAATTTTTTGAAAAAGATGAACTCAAAATTATTTTAGATCTATATGCAAAGATGGTTTCTGAAGGATCATGGAAGGACTACGGACTAAATATTTCTAGCAAGCAAGTTAGTTTTAGTGTTTTTAAGAACACTACAGAAAATGCCCTGTATAAAATTTGTAAAAATTTCAAACCCAAAAATAAAAATCTTAAGTATCTGATTACTGATACAAATGGTAATATCTTAAAAAATAATTTTGAACTTAAAACTTTATTAAAAAATACGAATTGGAAAAAACTCTGAAAAAACTATCGTCTTTGACCAAAAAGTCTCAACAACATTATAAATAAATTTATAAAGTCTAAGTAAAGAGTTAATGCACCCATTACTGCTTTTTTGCCCATGATTTCACCCGTATCACTAGCGGCATACATATTTTTAATTTTTTGTGTATCGTAGGCAGTAAGACCAACAAAAATTAAAACTCCCAATATTGAAATTACAAAATACATCATTGATGATTTCATAAATATATTAACTATCGAAGCTATAATTATTCCAATTAAACCCATCATTAAGAATGAACCTAATTTAGTTAAATCTCTTTTAGTCGTATAACCATAAATACTCATCGCTCCAAAAGTTGCTGAACAAATGAAGAAAACTCTTGTTACACTCATACCTGTGTAAACTAATAAGATTGAAGATAAAGATAAGCCCATCAACCCTGCAAAAACCCAAAAAGTTGTCTGAGCTTTTGATGCACTCATTTTATTAATTCCAAAACTCATATAAAAAACAATTCCTAATGGCGCAAGCATCACAAGCCATTTTAAACCTGACATATAAATTGCATTACCCATTTGAGTTAGACCCACAATAGATCCAGCATCGTTAGTCACGACTGACATTTTAAATGTTAACAGCGCAACTATTCCTGTTAATAAAATTCCTGTTGCCATATAGTTGTAAACTTTTAGCATGTAGGCTCTTAAGCCTTCATCCATTACAACAGTTGATTGTTGAGCTGCCTTAGCTCTATTTAATATTCCGTTTTTATCAAATTCCATATGGACATTATATAATAGCCTTTTACTAATTATTCAAGATACCTTAAAAGGTTAATAAAACATTAACATAATTTTCAGATGAATTACAAAAATCTAGGTAACACAGACCTAAAAGTAAGCACAATTTGTCTCGGTACCATGACTTGGGGTGAACAAAATACTCAAAATGAAGCATTTGAACAAATGGATTTTGCTTTAGATCAGGGAGTAAATTTTTGGGACACTGCAGAATTATATGCTGTTCCTCCACGAAAAGAAACTTACGGGGACACTGAAGAGATTATTGGAAACTGGTTTGAGAAAACCAAAAAAAGAGATGAGGTAATTCTTGCAACCAAAGTTGCTGGACCTGCTAGAGATTATTTGAGAAATGGAGAAAATAGTTTTGTTGGTACAAACCTAGAGACTGCATTAAATAATAGTCTCAAGAGACTTAAAACAGATTATGTAGATTTGTATCAACTTCATTGGCCAGAAAGAAAAGTAAATAATTTTGGTAGATTAGGTTATGTTCATCAAGAAAATGACTGGAACCAATTTGAAGATGTATTGGGAGAATTAAATAAATACATAGATCAGGGTAAAATTAGGCATATTGGTTTATCGAACGAAACCCCTTGGGGAACAATGAGTTTTCTTAAACTTTCAAAGGACAAAAATTTACCTAGAATGATGTCAATCCAGAATCCATATAGCTTATTGAATCGATCCTATGAAGTTGGATTAGCTGAGGTATCCATAAGAGAGGAAATTGGTTGTTTGTCATACTCTCCCCTTGCAAGTGGTTATCTGAGTGGAAAATACAGAAATAAAAAATTTCCAAAAGGATCTAGAATGGAAAGAGATTTTGATTTTTGGACAAGATACAGAAAGCCAAATACTGAAGAAGCAGTAGAGCTTTATTACAATATAAGCAAAAAACATAATCTTGATATGAGTCAAATGTCTATCAAATTTTGTGAAATACAGGACTTTATGACAAGTGTAATTATTGGTGCAACAACAATGGAGCAGTTGAAAACCAACATAGAAAGTGTAAATGTTAATCTATCAGATGATGTCATTAAAGAAATTAACCACGTTCAAAAAATTTACCCAAATCCATGTCCTTAGTTAAAAAAATTATAACATTTTTTACTATTTTGTTTTTAGCAAGCTTTGGTCAACTTCAGGCGCAAGAGGTAAAAAAAATAGGTAAGTACAAAGATTGGGAAGCAATGGTAGTTTCTGAAGCAAGTGGAAAAGTTTGTTTTGCGCAATCCTCACCTATCTTGCAAGCACCAAAATCAAACAAGAGAGATGCAAAATTATTTGTAGCCTTTAGACCAAACGAAAGTATTACTAATGAAGTAAGTGTTACCCCAGGCTATGAATTTAACAAAAGCAACTCTGTTACTGCAGCTTCAGGTAAAAATAAGTTTAAATTTGATATTAAAGAACAAGGCTTTGCTTGGATTGCCGATAATAAAATTGAATTAAAAATGATTAAGCAAATGAGAAAAGGATCTAGATTAATGGTCACTGGATATAATCAAAAAGGCTCTCAAACAATTGATCATTATTCATTACTAGGATTTACAAAGGCTTATAACGCATCTCGAAAAGCTTGCAGTTAATTTAATGAAATCAAAAAAAAAAATTGTCCTAGCATACTCTGGAGGGCTTGATACCTCTATTATTTTAAAGTGGCTCCAAGAAAATTATGATGCAGAAGTAATTTGTTACACTGCAGATGTAGGGCAAGAGATTAATAGAAAAAAAATAATCTCTAATGCAAAGAAATTTGGTGTAACAAAAATAATTATTAAAGACTTAAAAGATGTCTTTGTAAAAGATTATGTTTATCCAATGATCAGAGGTCATGCTATTTATGAAGGTATCTACTTGTTAGGTACGTCTATCGCAAGACCACTTATAGCTAAAGATCAAATCAGAGTTGCTAAGAAATTTAAAGCATACGCAGTCTCTCATGGAGCAACTGGTAAAGGAAACGACCAAGTAAGATTTGAACTAGGGTATCATTACTTTGGACCAAAAATAAAAATCATAGCACCGTGGAGAATATGGAATTTAAAATCTAGAACTGATCTAATTAATTATGCAAAAAAACACAACATAGCTATTCCAAAGGATAAAAAAGGTGCTCCACCTTTTTCAGTTGATGATAATTTATTTCACACCTCTACTGAAGGTAAGCTTTTAGAAAATCCAAAAAACTCTGCTCCAGAATTTATTTTTCAAAGATCAGTTTCACCTGAAAAGGCGCCAAATAAAGCTTCTTTTGTTACTATCAATTTTAAAAACGGAGATCCATTTGCTGTTAATGGAAAAAAACTTTCTCCAGCAAAATTATTAGAAAAATTAAACAAACTCGCAGGTAAAAATGGAATTGGGAGAGTTGATTTAGTGGAAAATAGGTTCATTGGTATAAAGTCGCGAGGGGTTTACGAAACTCCTGGAGGTACTCTATTGCTTCATGCGCATAGAGCCATAGAGTCTGTAACCTTAGATAAAGACACCATGCATAAAAAAGATCAAATCATGCCTAGATATGCCGAACTTATTTATAATGGTTACTGGTTTTCCAAAGAAAGATTTAAACTACAAAAAATTGTAGATCTAAAAAAAAATAAGGTAAACGGTTCTGTGAAACTAAAACTTTATAAAGGAAATGTTACAATTAATTCTAGACAAACTAAGAGCACAGCTTACTCAATGAAAAAAGTTTCGTTCGAGGAAAATAAAACGTTTAACAAGTCAAATGTTGAAAAATTTATTAATTATCACAAGAAAAAACTGCGTTCTTAATTAATCTTAGGTCAATTTATCGTTTGTCAAATTAGTTTAAAGCTATATCTTAAAATTATGGAATCATTAAAAAATTGGATGAGAGATACTGCTAATATTTTATTTGATGACAGCAAAAATGATCTTCGTGCCCTTCCTAAAACAGTTAGATTACAAATTCTTTTGGTCCTAAGTTTTATTTGGACTACTGTTTTTAGTTTGTATGTATTTTCATATACAACTTTTGCATTTGGCTGGGCTGGACTTTTTTTAGCTCACATTGGTTTAATATTTGCTGTATATATGACATTCAAACAATTCCATAGGGCAGAGGAAAGATCCGCTAGTGTTTTTCGAACAAAAAATTTTGATCCATTTAAAATAATGGTCATTGTTTTTGTAATTGTATTTATTTTTGTTTTTTCAAAAGGAATTGAAGTTTTAACAAGTCCAAACCCAAATTCTTACTCTATTCCTTATGATGGGCCTTCAAAATCAGTGTTTGAAAAATGGCTCCCATTTAGTAAAGATAAGTAATGGATAAGATAGCGAAAAACTTACAGCTAGGATTAATGTGCATTATTTTAATCAGCACTATTATTGCTGTTGGTATTGAAATTTCAAATATGTTTACAAATCAACTAGTTACATTAGCTGATTTGCTTTTAATGTTTCTATATTTAGAGGTACTAGCGATGGTGAGAGTTTTTTGGAATCAACAATCTATAAGTATTACCTTACCACTTCTTATTGCAATAACAGCTCTTGCTAGGTTTATTATTCTACAAGGCAAAGAAATGGATCCTACCGCTCTTGTCTATGAGGCAGTGGCTATACTGTTAATTGCTGGAGCAATTGTTGTTCTTAGATTAAGGCATAGTGACAAACTGGGTCTGAAGAAAAAAAAATCAAGGTAGTTTAATATGTTGTTTGAGGCTTCAAGGGCGAAAGCCATTGAAAAATTAAATCATTTTGTGGAAAATAATCTTTCTGAATATTCTAAGTTAAGAAATTTTGATTTTGGGTCAGAGAATAGATCTAATGTATCCTGTCTATCCCCTTACATCACACACGGGATAATAAGCGAAAAAGAAATCATAAATAAATCTCTTAATAAATTTTCTTTTGCAAAAAATGAAAAGTTTATCCAAGAGGTTTTGTGGCGTACTTATTGGAAAGGTTGGCTTGAACTAAGACCTAATGTTTGGGATGATTATTTAATAGAGTTAAAAAAAATAAAAGAAGAATTAAGGGATAATAAAGAATATTTAAATGCCATCGAAGGTAAAACAAATATTGAGTGTTTTAATGTATGGGTAAATGAGCTCAAAGAAAATAATTATCTTCATAACCATACCAGAATGTGGTTTGCAAGTATTTGGATTTTTACTCTAGAGTTACCATGGCAACTAGGTGCTGAATTTTTTATGCAACATCTGTATGATGGAGATGCTGCATCGAACACCCTAGGATGGAGGTGGGTCGCTGGAATTCAAACACAAGGTAAGCATTATTTAGCAAGCGAGTGGAATATTAAAAAATTTACCAATAATAGATTTCAAAATATAAAATTAAATGAAAACGCTCCTCCAAAAAACTCTGAAAGATCTTACTCGGTTATAAATCAAGAATTTAGCAACCCTCAAGACATTAAGGAAAAAAATCTTATAATTTTTGAAAATAATCTCTCATTTGAAATCACTGACTTTAACAAAAATTTTTTTAAAAAAATTTATATAGTTTCTAATAAAAATGAAAATAGATCTATCAAGCTCAGTGAAAGATTAGTGAAATTTAAGTCTCTTTTAGTGGAAGACCAAAAGCAAAGGCTAAAAGATAAAAAAATTGATTCTGAGGTAATTAATATTAATGAAATTAACAATATTGAAAATTGTTACGGATTGTATCCAGCTGTTGGAGAAAATTTAGATTATCTAAATTCTAATAATTTAAAGATAGAATTTTTATACAGAGATCTTGATCAAATTTCTTGGCAATACTGTAATAAAGGGTTCTTTAATTTTAAAAATTATATTCCAAAAATAATTTCAACTTTCAGCTAATACCATCTAATCATTCCAATGATTCCTGCAGTTGCATAGAAAAATTGTAAAAATAAAATACCTTTGTGACCTCCTCTATAAGCCCAAATTCCAATTAAAATTGCTGATAAAAGCAACAAGCAAAAACCAAAGAACTCTATTCCAATATTTGATGCAACAAATAAAGAATACAATATTGCAGTTATGACCCCTGCCCATTCAAAAAATTTGTTGTTCATAAAAGTTTTTTAAAATTATCACAAAGTGTTTTAGAATAATAATTTATATCTTTAGTATAATTTGGGTCTTCAATTTTTACTTTCATTACTTAACCAATCAAATAGAAGACAACAAGGTATCTACTTACTTTTCCAATTGCTACTAAAATAATAAAATCTAAAAATTTAACTCTCAATAAACCTGCAATTAAAGTTAATGGATCACCTAAAACAGGGACCCAAGCAAATAATAAAGACCATTTGCCAAACTTTCTAAACCATTTTGATGATTTTTCTATTTGTGTTTCTTTAAATGGAAACCATTTTTTTGAACTAAGATTTCTTGAGTAAAATCCTAAAGCCCAATTAACAACAGATCCTAAAACATTTCCAAAGCTTGCAACGATTAACAATAACAAATTGTCATAATTTGATGTTACAATTAACCCTGCCAATGTAAGTTCGGAAGAAAATGGTAAAATAGTTGCTGCTAAAAAAGATATTACGAATAACGATAAGTAGATCACTTAGAGCACTTTTTTGAACAATACTTTACCTTATGCCAATTAAGCCTCCATTTTTTTCGCCATGTAAAAGGTCTTTTGCAAACAGGACAAGTTTTAGACGGCAAATTTTCTTTTTTCATTAAATAGTATTTTGTCTAATAAATTTATCAGCCTCTGAAAGAATTAGTTTTTTTCTTTCATCTTTCATTTTATCAAAGATACGAACCATCATTGATAAACGAGGATTTTTCAAAAAAAATTTTCTATTTCTATCTATAAATCTCCAATAAAGTCCATCCATAGTATTACACCACTCTCCTTTTTTAAAATCCATCATTTTCATAAAATATGCGGATCCACATATATAAGGTTTGGTTGCAAAAATACCTCCGTCGCTAAACAGTCCCATTCCATAAACGTTTGGAACCATCACCCAGTCAGATGAATCGACAAACATTTCCATAAACCATTTATAAACAATGGTAGGCTTAATCTCACACAAGTTCATAATATTAGATAAGATCATTAATCTTTCGATATGATGTGACCAACCATAATCGACTGCATTCTTAATTGCATAGTCTAACGGTGGAAGGCCAGTATTTCCTTCGTACCAAGAGTTTTTCATTTTTCTATTTTGTTTAAAGAAATTTCTAGTTTCCATTTCTTTAGAATAACCCTGATAAATACCTCTCATAAACTCCCTCCAACCAATTACCTGACGGATATAACCTTCCAAAGAATTCATTCTTATTTTATTTTTTTTATGAAAATCTAAAACTTTGTGAATTATTAATTCAGGTGTTATTAGCCCAAGGTTAATATATGGACTTAAAGCACTATGAAAAAGAATGTTATCTTTTTGATCTACAGCATCCTCATAGTCACCAAATAGGTTTGATTTTTCTTTAATAAAAAAATTTAAAAGTTTGACTACATCATCATATTCTGTTGCAAACCAAAAATGATCTGTGCTACCTGGATGGTCTTTAAACAATTTTTCAATAATAGGTTTCAATTTTTTTGTGTAACTTGTTTCATTAATTTTGGGAAATTTTGGTATAGAAATATCTTTAGGTAATTTATTTCTATTATCTTCATCAAAGCTCCACTTACCACCAATTGGATTACCATCTGATCCCATTAGTATTCCTGATTTTTTTCTTACCTCTTTGTAAAAAGTTGCCATAAATGGTTTTTTTGAGTTTCCTAGATATTTTTTAAATTCTTCACGAGAATTAAGAAACATTGGTGTTTGAATAATATTCCATTCAATCTTCTCTTTTTTAAAAAATAAAGAAATCTTTTGTTCAAAAGGTTTATCTTCTATCTCGAAGCTAGATACTTCCTTGATTTTTTTTTGGGCAATGATTTTTTTTAATTTTTTTAAATAATCTTCACTAAATTCTTTGTCTTCAATTTTTGAATATTCTAATTTAAATTTATTTTTCTTAAGACTATCTGCGTAGGATCGCATAGAAGATAAGAACAAAAGAATTTTTTGCTTATGGTGTTTTTCATAGGTACATAAACCTTTATCTTCTGCCATAAAGAAAGTATGGTCTTTTTTGAAGCGGTCGATGTATTTTGTTGGAAATAATTGATTACCAAGTATAAAAAATAACTTCATGATTAAATATAACTAATAAAATTTTTTATGTCAGAAAAATATCTTATTTTTGGTGCGACAGGATCTATTGGCTCTAGTCTTGCTGAACAATTAAAAAGCTCTGGTTATGATATTCATTTAGTTGCCAGGAACGAAAGTGAAGTAAGCGCTTTAGCTGATAAGCTAGGATGTCCATTCACACTTGCAGATGTTTTAGAGGAAGGATTTATAGAAAAAGTTAAAACCGATGTACCAGAAATAAAAGGTATTGCTTATTGTGTTGGTTCTATTGATTTAAAACCATTACGAATGGTGAAAGAGGAAGATTTCAATAAATGTATGAAGCTAAATTTATATTCAGCAGTTGAGGCTATCCAGGGTTATCAAGAGAGTTTGAAAAAAAATAAAGGCTCAATTGTTTTATTTTCAACTGTTGCTGCACAGAGGGGTTTTACTAACCACGCAATCATCGCATCTGCAAAGGCAGCTGTTGAAGGTTTAACTGTTTCTCTTGCTGCTGAATTTGCTCCAAATATCAGAGTAAATTGTGTTGCTCCAAGTCTTACCAAATCTAAAATTGCAGAACCAATGCTAAAAAATACAGCTATTGCAGAAGGAATAGCAAAGGCTCACCCTCTTAAAAGATTAGGAGAAGGAAAAGACTCTGCATCACTTGCAAAATTTTTAATTACAGAAGATAGTTCCTGGGTTACCGGTCAGATAATTGCAGTTGATGGTGGTAGATCTAAACTTTCATAAAGTGATTAGATATTTTTTATATATAATTTTTTTTACTTTTATTAGTTCAAATAGTTTTTCGAATGATTTTAATTTTAAAAAAATTGCAGATCTCGATGATCCTTGGGGGTCATCTTTTATAAATAAAGATGAGCTATTAGTTACTGAAAAAAGTGGAAAAATTAAAATTATAAACATTCTTTCAAAAGAAATTTTCGAGGTTAAACATAATTTAGATTTTTTAGTAGTTGGTCAAGGTGGGTTGCTAGATATTATTTATCAAGACAATACGGTTTGGATTTCATACTCGGAAAATAGATCAAAATGGAAAACAAGTACTTCAATTGCAAAGGCAATGTTTGATAAAAGAGAGTTAAAATTTGAAAATATCTTTCAGGCGAATCCTCCAATTGACTCAGGTTATCATTTTGGATCAAGACTGGCTATTAAAGACAATTATTTATTTGCATCTGCTGGTGAAAGAGGACAAGGTATGATTGCACAAGATCCATCTCAACATCCTGGAAGTATTATTAGAATTCATCTAGATGGAAGTATTCCAAAAGATAATCCTAAGTTTGAAGGAAAATCAGATTGGCTCCCAGAAATATATCAAATAGGTATTAGAAACCCTCAAGGTTTAGCCCTATCTCCTTTTGATGGAAAAATTTATATGAGTAATCACGGTGCTAAAGGAGGCGACTGGTTTGGTGAGGCAAAAAAAGGTGAAAACTATGGATGGAAAATTTTAGGTTGGGGTGGAACAAATTATTCAGGCAGCAAAATTGGACCAAAATGGAAGCCTGGGTTTACAAAAGCTATTAAATACTGGGTTCCTTCAATTGCAACTAGTGCCATCACAATTTACAAAGGTTCAGAATTTAAAGAATGGAATGGTCTCGCTTTGGTAACTTCTTTGAAAGATAAATCCCTTAGAGCTCTTGATTTTAGTGACCTATCAAATGTTAAAGAAAGTCTAATTTTTAAAAATAAAATTGGAAGGCTAAGAGATATCCAGGTTCATCCTGAAAATGGTAAAATTTATTTTTTAGCGAATGATAGTTTGTGGTTAATGGAAAAAAATTAAAGAATTGTTATTCTGTGCATAATTCTATTACCTTTAAAAGGTGTTGCTTGATGCAACATGGATCTGTTATCCCAAATAGCTAATTGATTTTTTTCCCATTCCAGTGAATGTTGAAATTTTTTTTTAATTTGGTATTTGAATAATTTTTTTTTTAAATCAACTTCATTTTTAATTTTTGGCTGAAATCCAACTAAATGACCTGGGCTAGAATAGATTGCATAATTTGAACTTATTTTTCTTATTATTTTATGAGTAGATTTTAATTCTTTTATTTTTTTCCCTTTCTCTTTTACTCTCTCTTTTGTGGTAATTGAAATTGGACCCTCAGAGGAATAAACCCCCTTTAAACTTGATAATTTTCGTTTCATAGGTTCAGTTAGATTTTTAAAAGCATGATATTGTGAAGAAAACTCTGTATTTGCTTTTCCTTTTTTGGGAACTAATTTTGATAGCAACATAGTAAATCTTGGTGGTTTTTTTGTATAAATAGAATCTGTGTGAAACTGTTCACCAAAACTTGGTCCTTTATCGCTTTCTTTTCTTTGAACAACAGTTATCTGAGGATATTTTTTGTTTAATCCTTTTAATCTTGGATAATCTGCAAGTTTTCCAAAATTTTTAGCAAACTCAACATAATGTTTAGAGGAAAGATTTTGTCTTCTAAAAAAAATCATTCCATATTTATTTAGAGCATTAATAATGATTTTGAAATTTTCTTTTGAAAGTTTTTGAAGATCAGTGTCAATCTCAGCCCCAATATTATTTTTATTGGGAATAATTCTTATCATCTTAAGAATTTAGTAATTTGTTTTTTGCTTTCTCAAACTCTTCTTGGGTTAGCACTCCACTTTCACGCAAACTATTTAATTTTGCTAACTCATCACTTAATGAACTATTGTCGGTTGAAATGGTTGATTTAGTCTCCGCTTCGATCTCTTCTTTTTCTGCTCTATTGGCTTCTTTAGCATTAAATCCGTTCATTATTGCCATACCACCTAAATATAGTACATAAGCCATAATTGGTATTACTAAGCCAAAAAAAATTATTTTTTCCATAAACTAATCTTCGTCTTCCTCTCTCCATTTTTTTTCGTACAATAAGTAAGCTGCATAAACTACTGAAACTGTACCTACAATCATTCCATAATCAAAACCTGTTTGCTGGTCGTGAAGGTACCAACCCAGTTGAGTAGCTCCAATTGTTGGAAAAGTTAGTAAAAGAAAAATTATGGCAATCCTGTATGGATACTTTGGTTTTTTCATATCTTAGATTAACAGAATAAATTGTGAGATTTAATTGCTAAATTTGCGTTCTTTTGAAACACTCTATGGTATTTTTCAATAAACAAGCGATTGTCATTGGGCCTACACCACCTGGAACCGGCGTTAAAGCTTTTGCATTTTTAGAAACTTCATCAAAATCCACATCCCCAACAATTCCTTTGTCAGTTTTATTAATACCAACATCAATAACAATAGTATCTTTTTTAACCCAATCGCCTTTAACAAGTTCTGGAATTCCAACTGCTGCAACTATTATATCTGCTTCTAAACATTCAGCTTTTAAATCTTTAGTTTTTGAATGAGTAATTGTTACTGTGCAATTTTCTTTTAAGAGAAGTTGGGTCATTGGCTTTCCATTTAAATTTGATCTTCCAACTATTACTGCTTTTTTTCCATTTAAATTAGGTTCAACTTTTTTGATCAATAAATAGCAACCCAAAGGAGTACATGGTACTGAACTTTCATATCCAGAAGAAAGATTTCCAACATTCATTGGATGAAAACCATCAACATCTTTTGAGGGTAAAATTGTTTCAATTACTTTTTGTTTATCAATATGTTTTGGAAGTGGCAGTTGAACTAGAATTCCTGAAACTGTCTCATCCTTATTTAATTCTTTAATTTTTTCTAATACTGTTTTTTCCTCGACTGAATCTGGATATTTAATAACTTCAGATTTTAAACCTACTTCATTAGCTGATTTTTCTTTGTTACGTACATAAATTTGGCTTGGAGTTAAATCACCTATAAGAATGACTGTTAAGCCAGGTACTTTATTGTATTTTGCTTTTAATCCTGTGACTTCATGCTTAAGCTCTTGTCTTAATTCTGCAGCAGCTTTCTTCCCATCTATTAAAATCATTTTATCTTTTTAAAAAATCATTGGCGCGATGTAGAGCTTCATACACATTTCAATAAACCAAATCAATAGTAGAAGAATTACCGGAGATATGTCTAAAGATCCTAAATTAGGTATAAAACGTCTGATTTTGTTTAAAATTGGATCTGTAAGTCTGTAGGTTAATTCTAAAAGAGAATAAACAAATCTGTTTTGGGTATTTAAAACGTTAAAGGCAATTAACCAACTTACAACTACATTTGCTATTACAACATATGAGTAAAGTTTTAGAATTTGTAAAACTAAATAAAAAATTGCTATCATTTTTTTTCGACATAAATCGACTGACTTGGGAAAGCAAAAGAAGCACCATTTTTCTCAACTATCTGTTTAATTTCAATTGCTAATCTCTCTTTCACTTCTAGAGAATTACTCCAACTATTAGAGTTAGTAAAACACCTCACCAGCAAATCAATAGAACTATCTGAAAATTTTTCTATTCTAACAGCAACTCCTGTTGCTTGGTTAAAATCCTCACTTTTATTTATATATTCTTCTATCTCGTCTCTTACTTTTTTTAATTGCTCAATTGTAGAGTCATACTGAAGAGTAATAATCCACCTCACTCTCCAATTTGAAGTTTCACTTACATTTATGACTGCATTTTCTGCGAACTGAAAGTTTGGAATAATTGCTAGAGACTTATCAAACTTTCTAATTGTTGTTGACCTAAAGCCAATTTTTTCAACAATCCCTTCTATTATTCCATCAACTGCTATCCAATCTCCAATTTTAAATCTTTTTTCAACTAATACTAAAATTCCTGAAATTAAATTTTTAAATAAATCTTGTGCACCTAGAGCTACTGCAACACCAAACAAACCAAGACCTGCAATAATTGGGCCAATTTTAATTCCCCATAACTCAAGAACTGCAGCTAAACCAAGTATAAAAATTAATACTTTTAAGGACTTTATTATCCATCCAATAAGTTCTCTTGTTAAAAGTTTATCTAGTCCACTTAATATATAAGATACAGGTTCAATTATTTGATGAATAACCCAAAATATTAAAATAGTTATCAATGTTCTATTAATAGTATCTACTACATCTCTACCCTCTGCAGAAAAAGTCATGTAATAGCTTGCAATAAAAAAACCTAAGACGATTGGTAGAAATCTTGCTGGGCCTTCTAAAGCGCGAACGAAAGTATCATCTAGCTTGTTTGTAGTTCGCTTTGAAATAATTTCTAATTTTTTAATAACTAATTTACTGATCAAGCCTCTAAAAATTAGAAAAACTAAAAAAATAGCAATACCAATTACGATTTGAAAAATATCAACTCCAAGAATACCCTTATTCCAAACCGATAAAAATATATCAGAAAAATTATTTATTATTTCCATGGCTAAATTTTATATAACAAAAACTCCTCTTCTCCAGGATTAAAAAGAAATATCTTTTTCCATTTAATTTCATTCAGTATTGATGAGGTTTTTTCACCTATACACATTAAATTCGTATCCATCCAAAGACTTTCTATTTGATGAATTTTGATAAAGTTTAAAAAGCTTGATCCGCTGTTTTGAGAGTAAACATAAACCATATCAGGCATATTTTGTTTTAATTCTCTAATAAAGTCCTCATTAAAATTCTGATTATGGTTGACCCTATAATTTATAATCCTCTTGATGGTATAACCTTCTTTTATTAATTGCTGGTCAAGATCGACTGATATCCTTTCTCCGCTCACATAAAGTAATTGTCCGTCAGAAGAGCCATGATTTTGTAAAATTAATTCTTTTAAATTTGAAACATTACCTTCAGCTGCAATTGTATTTTGAAAACCAAAACTTCGTGCTTTTTTTTCAGTTGCCTCTCCAACACAAAAACATTTGATTGTCTTATTAATTTCATCATGATTTAAAAATTTTACAGCATTAGCACTAGTGAAGATAACTCCATTAAAGTCTGAAAAATTTATTTCATCGTGAACTACTTCTTCAACACTTAATAACGGAAGGTGTGAAACTTGATGACCTAAGGATTTGAATTTGACAATCATTTCAGAGCAGTCTTCCAAAGGTCTTGTTAGTAAAATATGCATATTATCTTTTATAAGAATTATTAGATTTCGTTTTTAAAATTTGACCTACTTCTTCACCAATTTGGCTGAAGTCTTCAACTTTGCCAGTTTTTTTTTCATAATATCTTTTTGAACCATCTAAAGAAAATAATTCAGCCTCAACTGTAATTTTATCACCTGCTATTACAGAGTGTGCTCCAACTGCAGTTTCACAATCTCCTTCCAAAACTTTTAAAATATTTCTCTCAACATGTGCTCTCATAAATGTTTCGTTATGATTTATTTTTTTTAAAACTGAAATTGTTTCCTCATCACCCTCTCTACGTTGGAGTGCAATTATACCTTGTCCAGCACTTGGAATTATTTTTTCTGTAGAAAATATTTCTGAAATTTCACTATCAAAATCCAAAAATTTAATTCCTGCGTAGGATAAGATTATCGCATCATAGATTCCATCTTTAAGTTTTTTAATACGTGTATCAACATTCCCTCTAATAAGTTTACATTCAAGATCTGATCTGATTTTTTTAATTTGATATTCTCTTCTAAAAGATGAGGTTCCAATTATAGAGTTTTTTTTTAATTCATTTAATTTTTGTTTATCCTTTGTGATAAGAATTTCTCTTGGATCGTTTCTTTCTAAGAATACATCTGTTTTAAGACCTTGAGTTTCAAAAGCTGGCATATCTTTGAGTGCATGAACTGCAATATCAATATTTTTATCTTGAAGTTCTTTTTCAATATTGCTTGAAAATAATCCTTTCCCACCAACTTCTGACAATCTTACATTCTGAATCTCATCTCCCTTTGTAGTAATTTTTTTTATTACAACATCTTCATCGTTTAAATCACTACTTTTGACAATTTGATCTTTGGCTTTTTTAGCATAAAGCATAGCCAACTTGCTACCTCTAGATCCAATGAAAATTTTTCTATCCATAAATATATTTATTTCTTACTTGTATTGAGATTGTACAATTATTAAAAACTATTTGAATGAGCAAAAAACCCTTAATTCTCGGAATAGAAACGAGCTGTGATGAGACAGCTGCATCAATTATATCTCAAAATGAGCTAGGAAGTCCGGTGGTTTTATCAAATGTTGTTTCAAGCCAAGTTGAAATACATAAGAAATTTGGAGGAGTGGTTCCAGAATTAGCTGCACGAGCACATATTGATAAAATTGATTGGATTGTTCAAAAAGCTATTAATGACAGTGGAAAAAAAATTAATGAAATTGATGCCGTAGCATCCACTGCAGGACCTGGTTTGATTGTTTGTCTGTCTGTTGGTTTAAGTTTTGGAAAAGCTTTTGCAGCTTCAATAAATAAACCCTTTATAGCAGTTAACCACTTAGAGGGTCATGCATTAAGTCCCAAGTTGAATTCAAATTTAAACTATCCCTATTTACTTTTGTTGATCTCAGGTGGACATTCACAATTTTTAAATGTTCAAGGATTAGGAAAATATAAAAGATTAGGAACAACCATTGACGATGCTTTGGGAGAAGCATTTGATAAAACTGCAAAACTTTTAGGTATTGAATTTCCAGGTGGTCCACAAATTGAAATTTTAGCAAAAAAAGGTGATCCTAATAAATATGATTTACCAAAACCTATTTTTAGTAAAGGTGGTTGTAATTTGTCTTTTGCTGGTCTTAAAACGGCAGTGTTAAGAATAACCAAAAATATTAAAACAGATCAGGAAAAATTTGATCTAGCTGCATCTTTTCAAAGAACTATAGAGGAAATTTTATATAAAAAAACTAAAATTGCTTTTAAAGAATTTGAAAAACAAAATGGTCTAACCGAAAAAAATTTTGTAGTTGCTGGAGGAGTGGCTGCTAATCAAAATATTAGAAATATGCTAATCAATTTATGTGAGGAAGAAAATTATCAAAGTATTTTTCCACCAATAGAACTTTGTGGAGATAATGCTGCTATGATAGCAATGGTTGGTTTGGAGAAATTTAAATTAAAAGAGTTTAGTCAATTAGATCACCCAGCAAAACCTAGATGGCCCCTTGATGAAAATGCTGCTTTTTTGAAAGGTGCTGGAGTTCAATTATAATGCAATATTGGTTAATGAAATCTGAACCAGATGTATGGTCTATTGATCAACAGATAAAGTCAGGTGCCAAAGGGGCACCTTGGGATGGGGTAAGAAATTATCAGGCTGCAAAAAATTTAAAGACAATGAAAAAAGGTGACCTTTGTTTTTTTTATCATTCAAATATTGGTAAAGAAATTGTAGGTATTGTTGAAGTCATTAAAGAACACTACTTAGACAAAACTGATAAAAGTGGGCGCTTTGTTGCTGTTACAGTTAAGTTTAAAAAAAAATTAGCAAAGCCGGTTACCTTAGAAGACATAAAAAAACATAAGGAATTAGGCAATTTAGCGTTGATTAAACAGAGCAGACTATCTGTAATGCCAATCGATTATAAAAGCTGGAAAATTATAAATAACATGAGTAGAATTTAAAAAAAAAAATTTCACATGCCTAAAAAAAAGAAAAAAAAATCTAAAGTAAAAAAAAAATCTTCTAAAAAAGTTAAGAAAAAAACTAAAGTAAAAAAGGTTTCAAAAAAAATCAAAAAAAAAGCAAAAAGCAAAAAAGAAAATGGCTCTTCTCCTCCCGAAATAGTTATAAAAACTAAACCAGAATGGGTAAAAGCAAGTTTAGCAAATAAAAGTAAGTACCAACAAAAATATTCACAATCTATTAAAAGTAACGATGATTTTTGGAGAAAAGAAGGAAAAAGAATTACTTGGATAAAACCTTATAAAAAAATCAAAGACGTTAGGTACAGCACTAAAGAAGTAAAAATTAAATGGTATGAAGATGGAACTTTGAATGCTTCAGCTAACTGTATTGATAGACATTTAAAAGATAAAAAAGATAAAACTGCAATCATTTGGGTTGGCGATGATCCAAAAGATAGTCAAAAAATTACTTATAAACAATTACACCAAAAAGTTTCCAAAGCTGCAAATGGTTTAAAAAAACTTGGAATTAAAAAAGGAGATCGAGTTACAATTTATTTAACCATGATCCCAGAGCTTGCAATTTTAATGTTAGCATGTGTTAGAATTGGAGCAGTCCATTCAATTATATTTGGTGGTTTTTCTGCAGAATCGATTTCGGGAAGAGTAAATGATTGCGAATCTGAATATATAATCACTGCTGATGAGGGAGTTAGAGGAGGAAAAACTATTCCATTAAAATATACAACCGATGAAGCTCTCACAAGTTGTCCAAATGTAAAAAAATGTATTGTGGTTAAACGAACAGGAAATTACATCAATTGGAATGAGGAAAGAGATGTTTGGTATCATGATTTAATTAAAGATGTTTCAAATCATTGTGAGCCTGAAGAAATGAATGCTGAGGATCCTTTATTTATTTTATATACCTCAGGATCAACTGGTAAACCAAAAGGAGTTCTTCATACTACGGGTGGGTATATGGTATATGCATCAATGACTCATCAATATATTTTTAATTATAAACCAAAAGATATTTATTGGTGTACTGCTGATATTGGATGGGTAACGGGTCATAGTTATATTATTTATGGACCCCTTGCTAATGGTGCTACAACAATAATGTTTGAGGGAATTCCTAATTATCCTGACACTTCAAGGTGGTGGCAGATCGTTGATAAATATAAAGTTAATATTTTCTATACTGCTCCAACAGCAATCAGAGCTTTAATGCGTGAGGGTGATAAGCCAGTTAAAAAAACCTCTAGAAAGTCTCTTAAATTGCTTGGCACTGTTGGTGAACCGATTAATCCAGAGGCTTGGATGTGGTATTATAAAACAGTTGGGAACTCAAAGTCACCGATTGTTGATACTTGGTGGCAAACGGAAACAGGTGGAATACTAATAGCCCCTCAAACTGGAGCTATTCCATTAAAACCTGGTTCAGCTACAAAACCGTTCTATGGAATTAAGCCTGTTATCGTCGATAAAAACGGCAAAGAGATAAAAGGAGCTGGCGAAGGAAGGCTTTGTATTGCTCAATCATGGCCAGGTCAAATGAGAACTGTTTATGGAGATCATCAAAGATTTATCGACACTTATTTTTCTCAGTTTAATGGTAAATATTTTACTGGTGACGGCTGTAGAAGAGATAAAGATGGATATTACTGGATCACTGGACGAGTTGATGATGTAATTATTGTATCTGGACATAATTTGGGTACTGCTGAGATTGAAAGTGCATTTGTTGCTCATCCAAAAGTTGCTGAGGCAGCTGTAGTTGGTTATCCACACGATATTAAAGGAAATGGTTTGTATTGTTATGTCACTTTAAATGCAGGAGAAACTGAAAATGGAGATCTTGAAAGAGATTTAAAACTTTGGGTCAGAAAACAAATTGGGCCTCTAGCAACTCCTGACTTAATACACTTTACCCCGGGTCTTCCAAAAACTAGATCAGGTAAAATAATGAGAAGGATTTTGAGAAAGATTGCTGCAAATGAACATGGACAATTAGGTGACACCACTACTTTAGCTGATCCAAGTGTTGTCGATAGCTTGGTCGATAATAGAAAAAATATTTAAAACTGAACTAAGTTCTGAAATTCTTGTTTAATCACATCCCACTTTAATATCATAGAGTTTAGGACAATTTTACGATCTAAGGTTTTTAACTCTTCAGCAATTGGTGCCCATTTATATAATGAGAGTGCACTTGGATTAAATGGTAAATCTGTATAATAGGTATCCCAATTTATATTTAAAAGTCTTTCATCAAAATCCTTACGAGCTTGATCAATAATATCTAAAGGCATTTTATTTGAAATTTCATCATCTAAAATTTTATTAAAAATCTCTTTTGCCTTATCAGTGTCTTGAAAATTGAAATTAACCCTCAAATAAGAGAAAGTAAAAAGAGATAAATCTTGAAGTGCTACAGAATAAATATTCCATTTCGCAAGATTAACTGAGCCCATAAACTTATCATTCTCAAAATGAAGAACATACCGAGTTCCCATTCGAGTTTTTAAATAATTATACAAAGTTACTTGGGTTACCCATGCAGATTTAGTTTGAATAAAGGTTTCAAGTTCATCTAAACTTTTTATTTTTTTTTTGGGAATGAACGCTTTAAACATTGCGAACAAATATGTCTTAAAATCAGTTGCTGTTAAATCTTTCCAAGTTAACTTATATTTTGACATAATCTGAGCCGTATGTGGCATTTATACCCTAAAAAAGTCAGTAAATAAGTACCTATTATGGTTAAATTTAGGTCTTTTCAAAACCCTCATAATGGTTATGGTTTTGCCAGTTATAACTAAATAGAGAGGTAAATATGTCAAATCAAGAAAAACATTGGGAGAAATCCAGAGGTTTGCTGATGATAACGTTAGCAATCTGGTTTGTATTCTCAATTGGCATCTTCCTTTTTGGAGCTGAAATGAACGAGGTCACAGGACCTTTCGGTTATCCGTGGACATATTGGTTTACGTGTCAGGGATCTCTTGGAGCATTTGTAATCCTTATTTTCTGGTTTGCGAATAGACAAGAAAAGATCGACGAAGAGTTCGGCTTTAGCGAAAGAGAGGATGAATAATGAAAAGTACTAATTTCATTGATAACTTGCCTAAAGTTTATGGAATCTATACCGGAGGGTTTATAGGTTTCATAATTATTATGGCAATTGCAGAACAGATGGGTATGACTGCGAAGGCGATTGGTATCGCTTTTGTGGCATTTACTGTATTCATCTATGCATTAATCGGTTGGCTATCAAGAACAGCCCAAGCAGATGCTTATTACGTAGCTGGAAGACAAGTACCAACAGTATTTAACGGAATGGCCACGGCAGCAGACTGGATGTCTGGTGCTTCATTCGTTGCAATGGCTGGAGGTATTTACTTTAAAGGTTACGGTTATATGGCTCTACTTGTAGGTTGGACTGGCGGTTACGTGTTAGTTGCATCTTTATTAGCACCATACTTAAGAAAATTTGGCTGTTATACGGTTCCAGATTTTATAGGTACAAGATACGGTGGTAATTTAGCTAGGTTTAGTGCGGTAGTGGTTTTAACTGTTGCTTCATTTACTTATGTGACAGCACAAATAAACGCTACAGGTACTATTGCATCTGTTGCACTTGATATCCCATTCCAATACGCAGTTTATATTGGATTAATAAGTATCTTATTATGTTCAATGTTAGGTGGTATGAGAGGGGTAACTTGGACACAGGTTGCGCAATATATTGTACTAATTATAGCTTACTTGCTTCCAGTATTCTGGATCAGTAACAAAATTGGTGCAGGTTTCTTCCCTCACTTTATGTTAGCTGATGAAGTAGCTAGAATTGGTGAGTTAGAAGCACAGTTTGGTTTTGTTAAAAACTCAGCTGCTGATCTAGCAACGGTACCTAAAGGCTTAGCAGGAATAACTAAAGCTCACTCTGCAGTTAACGCAACACCTTGGGCATTTATTTCATTAGCATTGGCGATGATGATGGGAACAGCATCATTACCTCACGTGATGATGAGATACTTTACTACTCCAAGTGTAAAAGCAGCTAGAAAATCAGTAGGTTGGTCACTATTTTTTATCTTCCTACTTTATTCTTCTGCTCCAATGTTAGCTACACTATCTAAATTATCTTTGTTAGATCCGAATTTATCTACGGGTATTATCGGTAAATCAGTAGCAGAGGTTCAAGCGATAGATTGGTATCAAAACTGGAATACAGCAAACCTAATGTTTATCAGCGACTTTAATGGAAATGGAACAGTTGAATTAAACGAGTTCTTCATGGGTGGTAAAGCCGTTGTATTAGCAACACCAGAGATAGCTGGATTACCTTACGTAATCTCAGGTCTGGTTGCCGCTGGAGGTATGGCAGCTGCCATGTCAACAGCCGATGGTTTGATTCTAGCAATTGCAAACGCTATATCACATGATGTTTACTATAAGATCATTGATCCAAAAGCGGAAACTGCAAAACGACTAGTTGTTGCAAGGGTATTACTTGTAGTAATTGGTTTTGCTGGAGCAACAATTGCGGCAATGGAGATCCAAGGTATCTTAGGTTCGGTTATCTGGGCATTTGACTTTGCGATGTCAGGATTGTTCTTCCCACTTGTACTTGGTGTATGGTGGAAGAGAGCTAACAGACAAGGCGCTATTGCTGGTATGTTAGGAGGTCTAGCTGCTGGTACTTGGTACTTAGTTTGGGTACGAACTGGTGGAAGTGGATTCTTAGGAATTACTCAATTAACATTTGGTATCTTCGGATCAGCTGTTAGTTTGGTTGCAATGGTGGTTGTGAGTCTAATGACTCAAGAGCCAGACAAAGCAACTCAAAAAATGGTTGATGAAGTACGTGTACCAAGTGGTAAAACAATTCTTGGAAAACAGTAAATAAACTTTATAAGGGGCGATTAATTTCGCCCCTTTTCTTTCTTTTCATTTTCAAATATAAATCTTAAATGTCAGCAAACTTTCATCCGTTTATATATTTTATTGATTATTTTTTTGGGATAATCATGTGGACATTAATTGGTAGAGTTGCAATGAACATATTTCAAAGAGAAGACTCTCAATTCTTTTTTATGAGGGTATTTGTTAAATATACAAATCCTTTAATCAGACTATTTAAACCAATTACTCCATCATTTATTATAGGTCCTTTAGTGCCCTTATATGTAGCTTGGTTTTTTTACATGATTAGATTTTATTTAATGCCTTGGATCTTAGGCTATTCTGTTATGGGCATGCTATCATTTCCTCTCGAAAGTGAAATATCGAGACAAATTTATCAATTTTTTGATTCAATTAAATTTTAAAAATTGATACTAGTAAATCTAGCTATCAATGAAAAATATACAAATTTCACCGTCAATTTTATCTGCTGATTTTAGTCAATTAGGTACTGAAATTAAAAGATTAGAGGAAGGTGGAGCAGACATGATTCATGTGGATGTCATGGATGGTCATTTTGTTCCAAATTTAACTATCGGTCCTCCGGTTATTAAAGCTCTTAGAAAGCACTGCTCTTTAAAATTTGATGTACACTTGATGATTTCACCAGTGCATAAATACATAAAAGCATATGCAGACGCGGGAGCAGATATCATTACAATTCACCCAGAAGCTACTCAAAACTTAGAAGAATCGATTAAAATGATTAAAGATTTAAAAAAAAAAGTCGGAGTTTCACTTAATCCAGGGTCGAAAATTGAATTGATTACTGAATATTTAGATAAAATAGATTTGGTTTTAATCATGAGTGTTAATCCAGGTTTTGGAGGCCAAAAATTTATGCCAGAAGTCCTAGATAAAATTAAACAGCTTAAAAAAATTCAACAAGAAAAAAATTTGAACTTTGATATTGAAATAGATGGTGGAATAAATTTTGAAAATTGCAAAATTGCTATTGATGCTGGAGCAAATATTCTTGTTTCAGGCACAACTGTATTCAAAAGTAATGATGGAGATATAAAAAAGAATATTGATTTATTAAAACTAAAATAAGTTAATGATTAACGCAAATTCCTTAGGTTTTTTTGGCCAATTTTATTTTGGTTTAAAAGATAATTTTAAAAAAATTTATCAAAATTCTAATTTTTACGAAAAAAAAATTTCAAAAACTTTTGATAATAATTTTGAATACAAACCAAGTGCCTACCTTCTCTCTTCAATTATAAAATATCAAAATAAGAAATATCGAATTGAAGATTTTGCTGTTGAGTCTATTTGGCAAAACAAAATGAACACAAAAGACTATGAAAAATTAAATAATTTTTTTTGGTTTTTCAGTCTTGATTTAAAATCCTCAAAAGAAACCACACAGTCAGTCATTAAACATTGGGTAAAAGAGAATGGCAAATATAACAAAGATAGTTGGGAATTTGATTTAACTGCTAAAAGAATAATTGCATGGCTATCCAATCACCAGCTTACCTATCAAGATAGCGATAATGAATATCGTTTAATGTTCGATCACATGATTCAAAAACAAACTAATCATTTATTAAGTGAAATTGGATCCTCAAATACATTTGAAAATAAATTAATTGGTTGTTCTGCAATAATTTTAACTGGATTGGCTTATAAAAGTGAAAAAAACTATCTTGAAAACGGATTGGGCATTTTAAAAAATATAATTAAATCTTCAATTGATAACCAGGGCTTTACAAAATCAAGAAATATTAAACAATTAGTCTTTTATCTAAAATATTTTATCATCATAAGAGAGTGGTTCAAAGAATCTCAAAATGTTATTCCTGAATATATAGATGAAACAATATTTTATTTAGGATCAAGTTATGCCTTTATCTGGAAAAATATTGGAACCGACATTTTCTTTAATGGTAATTATCATTCAGAAAATAAGGATTTTGATCAATATTTAAAAAGATTTAGTTATACTTTTAAAAATGAAATAAACGAACTTGGTGGATACGCCATTCTGAAAAATAAAAAAATTATCTTAGCAATGGATGTGGGCTCAAGCCCAAGTAAAAACTTTTCTATAGATTATCAATACGGCGCCCTATCTTTTGAAATATTTTCAAACCAGAAAAGATTAATAACCAATTCAGGATATTTCACGAACAAAGATAATAAATTAAATAAATTGTCTAAAAGCACTGCACTTCATAGTACCTTAATCATAGAAGATTTTTCTTCATGCTCTTCCAAAAAAATGAATGATAATATTCTGGTTGAAAAAGGACTTAAGGTTTCAAAAAAGAATATTGTAAATGAAAAAAATTATTGGAAAATTTCTGGCTCACATGATGGATATTTACAAAGATTTGGAGCAATCCATGAAAGAGAAATTGAATTTTATCCAGAACAAAATAAATTTATTGGATCTGATAAAATATTAAGAAAAAATCCTAATAAAGAAATTAAATTTGATATTAGATTTCATCTAAATCCAAATTCTAAAGTGATGAAAACCCAAGACAATAAATCTATATTAATTGAATTAGAAGATGAAGGTTGGAGATTCAGTTGTAATAAATTTGATATAAGTATTGATAATAGCCTATATTTCGGTAATAAAAATTCATACAAAGATAATCAAAATATTTTTATTTCTGGAATGAACAAGGAAAATGAGCAAATTATAAAATGGGAAATAATTAAATTATAATGAAAATAAAAACAGCTCTCATTTCTGTATCAGATAAAAGAAACCTAAAACCTCTTTTGAATGTATTAAAAAAAAATAAAGTAAAAATTATAAGTTCTGGTGGTACCTATAAAGAAATTAAAAAACTAAAATTTAGTTGTGTTGAGGTCTCAGAATTTACCAATTCACCAGAAATTTTAGAAGGAAGAGTAAAAACTCTTCACCCTAAAATTCACGCAGGAATTTTAAACAAAAGAGATAGTAAATTACATTTAAACGAATTAATGGTTAATAATTTTGAAAATATAGATTTAGTTATTGTTAATTTTTATCCATTCGAAAAAATACTAAAAAATACCACCAATCATAGCAAAATAATTGAAAATATTGATGTCGGAGGGCCCACCATGGTCAGGTCTGCTGCAAAAAATTACAAGGATGTAACAGTAATTACATCCTCAGAACAGTATGCTGAATTAATAAATGAACTTAATAAGTATAAAGGATCTACATCCATACACTTTAGGGAAAAGCTATCAAGAATAGCTTTTACTGAAACTGCTTATTACGACTCTGTAATTTCAGATTATTTTAATAAAATAACTCATACAAATTTTCCAAAAAAAAAAGTTTTACATGGAAACTTAATTGATACACTTAGGTATGGTGAAAATCCTCATCAAGAAAGTGGAATTTATTCAAGAAAACCAGAACTAGATATCAAGCAAATCCATGGAAAACAGCTTAGTTATAATAATTATAATGATATTTTTGCAGCATTAGCAATTTCAAAATCACTTCCAAAAAATGTTGGAACAGTAATTGTTAAGCATGCAAATCCTTGTGGTGTTTCGATTAAGAAGAACTACCTTGAAAGCTATAAATCTGCTCTAGCTTGTGACCCTGTTAGTGCTTTTGGAGGCATAGTTTCCTGTAACTTTAAAATAAACAAAATTTTAGCTATTGAATTGAGCAAGCTATTTCTTGAAGTAATTATTGCTAATAAGTTTGATTTTAGTGCTTTAAAAATATTAAAGAAGAAGAAAAATTTAAGATTAATAAATGCTTACGATTATTCAATTAATGATAATTTAAAATATATATCAACAAATAATGAAATTTTAATCCAATCTGAAGACCTTAAAAAATTCAAAACTAAGAATTTCAAAATTGTCTCGAAACGAAAACCAAGCACAAAAGAAATGAAAAATTTAGTTTTTGCATTTAATGTTTGCAGATATGTGAAATCGAATGCAATAGTTCTTGCTGCAAATGAGACAACTGCCGGTATTGGCTCTGGACAACCCAGTCGATTAGATAGCTGTAAAATTGCTATCGATAAAATGAGAAAATTTTCAAATAGAAATGAAAATTTGGTTGCAGCTTCAGATGCTTTTTTTCCATTTGTTGATGGTATAGAAAAATTGGTGCAATCTGGGGTTCAAGCAGTGATCCAGCCGTCAGGATCAATAAGAGATAAAGAAATAATTAAGTTTGCAAACGAGACTGATACTGTCTTAGTTTTTTCTAATACAAGACATTTTAGGCACTAATAATTTTATCTATTTTCGCAGCCAGAATAAAATCATTTTTGGAAAGTCCTTTTATAGCATGAGTAGTTACTTTAATTTCAGCATATCCCCATCCAAAAGAAATATCAGGGTGATGTCCCTCTTTCTCTGAAACCTTACCAACCTCATTTACAAAATCTTGACTTTTTAAGAAATTTTCGAATTCAAATTTTTTAGATAGGAAATATATTTCTTCTTTGTTTTTTGTGATTTCCCAACCATCAACCTTTTTTTGATATTTGTGAATTTCTGATATATCAAAAGGTATTACACCTCCCTCACAAGGAACACATTTTTTATCTAAAAGATCACTCATAAATCAATCAATACATAAATTCTTTTTTACGAAATTCAATCTGATTTATCATCTTTTCACTAATATATTGAGAATTAAATGTCTCGAAACCAATCTGTTTATATGATTGATCACCTATTTCTTTTGCATAGTTTAACCATTGATTTATTACTAAAAAGTCTGAAATTGACATACCAGAAACTGTATTATTAATTTTTATAGTGTTGTAATTTTTTTTTATTTTTATTTTTTGCTCAATTTTTTCCCATTTTTTTGGGTAATCCATAAAATTAATATCTTTTTTATCAATAATATTAAAGTTTGAGAATGATTTATAAAACTCAGAACATCCTCTTTTAATAGAAACCTTATATTTTAAATTCAAATTTAATAATGGTGTTATATCTTCTAAAATATTTTTGGCCTCTTCAACATTTGAGCAGTAAATAATCCCTTTATATAAACCAGATACTTCTTTTCGCAATTCAACCATACATTTTCTCTGATTATTTTTTGATAATTCTAACCGATCAAAAACAAAAAATAATTTTATAAGATCTATTACATTTGAAGGTTCAATCTGTATTTTAAAACAATTAAAACAAAATTTTGCAATTATATTTGAATTATTGAAAACTTCATGATGTCTTATGCAATTCAGATCCAGAGAATTTCTCCTATAAGACTGCGTTTCTGTAAATTCTAAATTCTCAAAATTATGGTCGTAATTTTTCATAATTTTATAAGACTCTTTTAAGATATAGCTTAAGTTTTTTATCTTAATTAAGTCTTCAAATATAAATTTTTTTGTTATTTGTTTTAAATTATTATTTGCAATAATTAGGGGATGATTATTTATTGTAGAATAATAAGTAAGTAAATAAATTAAGCTTTTTTTTGCTAGAGAGTTATTTTTTTCTAATTCAAGGGTTTTAATAAAACTGTTTACTGCTTCTTTGTAATGACCTAGGCTAGAATAAACTAAACCTAAATTATTATAAGCGTTTATGTATC
The DNA here is from genome assembly GCA_902594635.1 of uncultured Pelagibacteraceae bacterium. Lineage (GTDB taxonomy): Bacteria > Pseudomonadota > Alphaproteobacteria > Pelagibacterales > Pelagibacteraceae > Pelagibacter. Next base: position 215,506 of record CACJMX010000001.1, on the reverse strand, counting down.
TGGAGTTAATTTCGATTACCTTCTTAAAATTATCGATTGCTTTTTCTTTTTCACCTTGTTTTTGGAATAAAATTCCAAGATTATTATATGAATGAAAAAATAATGGATCCACTTTAACAGACTTTTTATAATTTTTTTTGGCTACTTCAGTTTCTTCAAGCTGTTCATATATTAAACCAAGGTTATAATATACAAGTGCTAAATTGGGATTTATATCGATAAGCTTTTTATATTGGCTAATTGCAATTTTAAAATTTTTTTTTTTCTGATTTTGAAAAGCTGAATTAAATAGCTTTTTAACATTTAGTTGATTATTTTCTTTCATTTTAATTTAACCATTAAAAAACAAAGCATAAATCAGTTATCTAAATCTAGCTAAATGGAGCGGGCAAAGGGGGTCGAACCCTCGACCTTCTCGTTGGCAACGAGACGCTCTACCACTGAGCTATGCCCGCTTGTTAGAAACCATTATAGATAGCGGTTTTTAGAAATGCAAGTAATAAGAAAATTAGTAAAATCTATCACTAACTGTTTAGTAAGTGTGTCGAGATTTTTTAAAACTTTACATGAAAGTTTATGGAAGGGTAAGGTTTTTTTTGGTAGAAAGTTATTTTTTTAAAAAGTGATTTATTTCTACCTATGAAAACAGAAACAGATCTACTCTATTAATTCCATTTTCATCGTTAAAAGGACCATAGTGACATTCATAGTCTTTTGCTAAAGACTTTGACCCAAAAAATACAAAAAAAACAAACTAAAAAACCACGAAACTTAAAAGTTTTTTCATCTATCCTTTTTTCTAGTTTCTTCGTTTATGCTTTCTCCATACTCTTTAATTTTTTGATGTTCTTCTTGTTGAGCTATAGCTTTTCGATCATGAAATGCCAGTGCCATGAGTTTGGTGTATCATGTTCCTTCATAGTAAGCCAATTAAATTCAAAATCCTTAAATATAGCCGTTAATTCATTAGCAGAACAATAATAATGAGGATGAGCCTTATCGCTTTCAGAGTCCGAATTTATAATCCAAGTGTTCTTTGAAATCTCTTTGCAATCATATTCATTTTTTAAAAGCTCAATTCTTCTCTGAGGGAGCATGGTTCCATGAAACGTGCCTCCAGGTTTAAGTACTCTTTTTATCTCATTAACAGTATCAATTAAAATATCATGGTTACCGTGGTAAATCGTATTCCATGATAACACATGTTCAAAGTAGTCATTAGCAAAAGGTAATTGATCCATTTTACCAAGTACTGTTTTTATAAAAACACCATTTTTTTTTCCTAACTGCTCAATAGACGCAAGTCCACTTTCTGCTGCATCAAAAGCAGTAACCTCACAATCGTTTTGTGCAAAAGGAAGGCTATGACGACCTACTCCGGCACCAAGGTCTAAAATTTTTTTAGATTTTCCAATTTTTTCGAAAGTTGCGAGCACCTCTGGCTCAGCTTCAGTCCATTTCTCACTAACATTTTTATTATCCCATTCAGTATTCCAATACTGATACGCCGTATCTGTTTTTGACATCCGACTACCTTTCTCTTTTTTATGCACTATTTCCTGCTTTTAAACGATCCATCGAGTATTTTTGAGCGAGCATAGCTGCTAATTTGTTCTACGAACAATATTAAAATAAACATTAAGCCTATTACTATAACAGCTCTATCATAAGCCATCCAGTTAAAAAGACTGTTTAATTCCATTCCGATTCCACCAGCACCAACTAACCCCAACACTACTGATCCTCTTACGGACTTTTCTAAGGCGAAAAGCGATGTTGTTATAAAGCCGGGCATAGCAGCAGGAATGATTGCTGAAAAAGTACTGTCTAGCTTTGACGCTCCACTACTCTCTATACCTTCGGCTGCACTCCTTTCAACATCCTCCATCTCTTCAGCAAAAAATCTACCTACAAATCCTATTGTATCTATCGCAATCGTTAATGTGCCTGCAAAAGCTCCGAGCCCTACAACCATTACAAATATAATTGCCCATACTAAATCAGGTATTGTTCGCATAAATGTTATTAGAAACTTTGCAAATACTTGAAGCATTCTTACTGGGATGCTATTTCCAAGTAGTCCTCTTGAGGCCATTAGCGCAAACAAAAAACCTATAATTATACCTAAAAATGTACCAAAAATTGCCATTTGGGCGGTCTCTATTAAGAGCAAAATATACCTGTTAAAATCGCTCAAGCTTAATCTATGCTCACTAATAGGAGGAAAGGCTTCACTAAGAAACCTACCAATATACTCACTGCTTCCAAATAATTTGCTGAAGGAAAAACCAGCACCATCAAAAGCCCACACCAAAATCAAAAAGAAAACGATAATAGAAATATAATGAAAGGATGAAATATGCTCAAATCTTTTTGGGGGGTTCATTATCTTGTTCCTACCAATTAAACATTTCTTACAGAGCTGTCGTATTGCTCAATTAATTCTTTTGGATCCAACGCTTTACTTGCTCTCAAGAAGCTTATTTCACCCTCTTTTAAAGCTAAAACTTTGTCGGAATATTTTACGGCATCTTCAACATTATGCGAGGTAAATATAACTGTTATTTTTTCTTTTTTACATAGTTCTGTGAGAAGCTCCATAACCGTTTTTGCAGCCACTGGGTCAAGGCTAGCAACAGGCTCGTCAGCAAGTAATAACTTGGGTCTTTGCATGAGAGCTCTAGCTATCGCAACTCTTTGAGATTGTCCTCCAGAAAGGCTATCAACTCGTTTCATGGCAAGATGAGATAAATTTACTTTCCGAAGGCAATCCATTGCCCTTGATCTAGAATTTTGAGGAGCCAGAAAATGAAACCATCGTGTTACTCGAATTATACCGCTAGTGATATTTCCAAAATCTCCATGAATAACATTTGATAACACACTTAGTCGAGGAACTAAATTATGCCGTTGAAAAATAAACGCTACGTCTCTTCGTATTTGACTTAGCTTATGACTATTTAAAGTGGTTATTTCCTTGTCAAAAATTTTAATACTTCCACTCGATGGTTCTATTAAGCGGCTGCAGCATCTCAGCAAGGTAGATTTACCTGCTCCATTAGAACCGATGATTGCTAATAAACTTTGCGAATTAACACTAAAAGAAAGACCTTTTAATACAAACTCACTACCAAAACTTTTTTTTAAATCTTTTATTTCTAAATCGATCATACAGATCGAGCGCTCTAATGAGATAGAGCGCTTCAATATATTATCATTATTTGTGATTATTCTTGAATATCGAATTCAGGCAAGCCAGCTGTTCTGTACATGGCTCTTACTATATCATAATCAGAATCATCCACCTTAAGCAATCTTGTACCGATGTATTTATCATTGGCTGGTTCACCTTTATCATCAAGCCCAGCTAAAATACCAGCAATCAAGGCATCTTCGTTATCTTTCATTGCCTTGGTTACTTTGTCTATTTCAGCCTTCGTTAAATGACCTGCACCCATCATCATATCGTATGGCAGATCACCCGATCTGGCTAACACCTTGAACTGACCTCGATTTTCAGGTGTTCTGTTATACTTGATCCAAGAACTAATTTTTACACCAATTGCTGCAGTATCATCTCTCTCCAGCCCAGCATGTTGCAATGATTTCTTTGTATGAATTACTTTGATGTCTTTCATTGGGTCTACTCCATGATCCATCATCACTTGCATTGGACAAAAATGTCCAGATGTCGACCCAGGTTTAGCAAAAGAGACAGCTTTACCTTTTAAATCCTCCATGCTCATTATTCCTACCCCCGTCTTAACGACAATTCCGCAGTAATAATCTGGTCTTGCAATCGCAATCATTGCTTGGGCATTTGTAAGCTTATTAATCGCAACATATTCTGCAGGCCCTGTTATTGCAAAATCCAATCTTTTTCCTCTTAAGGCCTCTGCTGTTGCTGTTTGATTACTTACAGCAAAAAATTCAAAAGTATCTCCAGTAGCTTTTTCTAAAGCTTCCTTAAATGGTCCCCACTCAGAGATAAGAGCATCCATTCCTTCAATGTCGGTAACAGCCATTTTGTAAGTTTTTGCTGAAACTGCTGAACTAATACCTAGTGTTAGGGATAGTATTAATATAGTTTTTAAAAATAGTTTCATATTTGGTTCCTTTTTTTTTTAAATTTAATTATACTTATTAAGAAATTTATCCTAATTTTTAAGTGAATTTTTATTACGAACTTATTAAAAATTTGTAACAGTTTAATTACAATTATATTTTTTGCCACTCACCAAAGTTTTTCTTATCTGTGTCAAAGTGTGTCGTGAGTCTGTCAAGACTTACTAGACGTTGAGAAAGATTAAGATTAGCAAGGATAAAAAACCAAGGACTACCTCATTGGCAACTAGACACTCTACCACTGAGCTATGCCCGCAATTCCTAAAGCGAGAGTCTATTTGCTTAAATTAGTATGATTAGTTAATTTAATTTTATAAAATTTGATGTATTATAATCTCTAAAAGAATTAAAAATATGCAAAGACTACATTTACATCTTGGAGTTAAAAACTTAAACGAAAGCATAAATTTTTATAAAAATTTATTTAAATCTGAACCAACAAAAGTAAAAGAAGATTATGCTCAATGGATTATAGATGATCCTAAGATTAATTTTGCAATATCTACTAGAGTAAAAACTTTAGGAGTAGATCATCTAGGAATACAGGTTGATAAAGTTGAGAAACTAAACGATATAAGAACTAATTTAGATAAAGCTGATATATCTACTTACTCTGATGGTGAGGTAACATGTTGTTATGCAAAATCAGAAAAATCTTGGGTAAATGATCCAAATGGAGTTGCTTGGGAAGCTTATCACACAATGGAAGATGCTGAGATTTATAATACAGCCGGCGCAAGATCAGATACTGAAAAAAAAGATTGTTGTTAATGAAATTAACTAGCACACGTCTATAAGTGTTGAAGTTATTAGCTTTTATCAAATTAAGAAAGAGACAAAAATAATATATTCATTTTTTAAAAATAACCAAATTCTTTAAGATCATCTTTAAATTTTTCACTTAGTTTTTCAGCAAAATCTTTATCTAAAATCGTTCTCCAATCATTCTCTGGACCTAAATTAAAAAAAGGTATCATTTTCTTTTTTTTTTTTGAAAAAATTGCCTCTGAAAATCCTTTCTCCTTTTCATTTTTTTTTAACTTACTAAATGAAGTTGAATTAACTGAATTTTTTAACTTTTTGATATCTATTTTATTTTTTTGCTCGCTATTTAAATTTATAAATTGAATAACTTCTTTTGTAACTTCATACGTTTTTAATAATAAGTCCTCATATCTTACAATTTTAATTGGTATATCTTTTTGGATTTTCCAGGATTTATAATGGTTTGACCATGAACTAATAAATTGAAAATTACCATAATCATCATCCCCCCTGTTATCATAAATATATTTTTTATGATTAGTCATCCATGCTAATGAATCTTCATAATTTAATTCATAGTGATTAGATAAAGAAGTAATTACATTTCTTGGGTCTCTTATTATGTAAATACAGCCTAGAGAATTCTCTTTATTAGTAAATGGTTTATTGTCAATTTTTCCATAAACATTATGAGTTTTAAAAAATCTAAGTTTTTTATCAAAATTGATTTTTTCTTGTGCCTTTATCCAATATTTGGTCGTACCAACTACATTTTTGGTATCGAGTGGAAAATCTTTGAAATAATCTTTTTCAGGAAATTGACCTATATTTTTAATTAAATCATGGTTAAAAATTCCATCTTTTGAATAATAGTATGAACTAATTAGAGTTCTAAGCCAAGTATTTCCACTTTTAGGATATGAGGCAATCCAAAATATCATTTTACTAAATAATATAGTGTAATATTATTTTTTTTGTTACAATAATTTAATGAAAAATTTACCAAAAATAATTCCTGTTTTTCCTTTAAGTAACTTCATTATGTTTCCTGGTACATCTGTACCATTAAATATTTTCGAACCAAGATATATCGATATGATAAACGATAGTATGAAATCAGATAAATTAATTGGTATGATACAGCCAAAAAAAATAAATGACTCCTCAAACAACATTCCTAATTTACACAAAGTTGGATGTTTGGGAAAAATAACAAGTTTCAAAGATACTGAAAGTGGAAACTTTTTGATTGAACTTAAAGGGGTGATAAGATTTGAGACCAAAGAAGAAATGGATACACAAAAAAAATATCGTTCATGTGAAGTTGATTATTCTACTTATTTGAGCGATCTAGAAAATAGAAGTGAAGATCTCAAATTTACAGACCTAGAGCTAATTTTTAAAGATCTAAAATCTTTATTTGAAAAAAGAGGGTATGTAATAAATTGGAAGGCTCTAGAAAAGCAAAAACTCGATGAAACAATAAATGCCCTTGCGATGGCTTCACCCTTCTCGTTGGAGGAAAAACAAGTTTTACTTGAAGCTGAAAACCTTAGTTCGAGAAAAAATAAAATAGCTGAAATATTAAGCACATATTCTCATGATGTCTTTGAGAACACAACACTTCAATAACTAATTAGCAATTCCTTTATCAGCAAAGTTTATTAACAACCTATTAATATAAGGATTGTTAGCAATAATTTTTACAGATTTACTTAAAACATTGTTATTTATTTTTCGCTCGAAATTAAAAAATTCATAAACCAAATCTACACCATTTGAAAAAATATAATTCTTATGTTTTATTCTATCTTCAAATTCTTTGTTGACCAAACTATCTACGGTTAACCCCAAGCTACGTTTATTTTTGATTATATCTACAAGAGCACTTATATCTCTGAGGGTCATATTAAATCCTTGACCTGCCAATGGATGAATTCTGTGAAGAAGATCACCAAATGCTAAAATGTTGTTGTGATAATAAGACCTTAAATTGAATGATTTTAATTCAAAAGAATCAATTTTTTGAATATTTTTAATTTTATATTTAAAATTATAATATTTAATCAAATCTTCAATTTTGTCTTTATTTTTATTTTTAGATTCATCTATCGAATAAACGACGGAGGTTTCGTTGTTTGATATTGGAAGGAATGCTAGTGGACCTCTCTTGGTGAAAATTTGTGTAGCTATATCATTTTCCATTTCATGATGTTTAATAATAGCTGTATAAGCAAAACATTCATATTTTTTAACCATTCTTTTACTAAAATATTTTTTAGTAATAATGTTCGAAAAATCAGTATTAATTATAAGATCATAATTTTTTAGAAAGTTTAAATTTTTATTAAAAGGAATTTCATTAAAATATTTATTTTTAGATAAATTTTTTCTTAGTAATTGAAATAAATTATCATTTTTTAAAATTGAAAAAAGCTCTTGATTTTGATTTTCAAAATTTATTAGTTTTTCTTTTTTTAAATTATCTGTAAAAATTTCTATTTTTTTTAATTTCCAAATGATTTTTCTGATATCAACAATATTGTTATTAAAGAATTCAACATTAGCTTTAGAAACTCCAATTGTTCTTGACTGGTTAAGTGATTTAATTTTTTTCTCAATTATTAAATCAACCTGTATATTCTGATTAACTAATGCTTTAGCTAAAGTGAGGCTTGATAGCCCGGTACCTATTATAGAAACTTTCATATTATTTTTAATTTTAACAACAAAAATTAGATGATACAAAGTGATTAAATTGATTCATATATGGATATAAAAAAAACAGCCAATTTATTACTTAATTTTACCATAAAACGCCTAGCAGAAATTTTTGGCATATTTATTTTTGTAATTGGCTGCTTACTATTTATTGCTTTAATTACTTACTCTCCTGAGGATCCTAACTTTATATTTCCTGTCAACAAAGAGATTGAAAACTTATTGGGGTTTCGGGGCAGTTTTATATCAGATTTGTTCTTTCAATCAGTGGGGCTAGTCTCTTATTTGATATCCTTAACGTTTATTTTAACTGGTATTAACATATTTAGACTTAAAGAATTTTTCCTGCTGATAGAGAATGTTTTTTTTATTACAGTTTATTGTATATTTGCAACGCTTTTTTTAAGCTATTTTTATGGTGATGCTTTTACACTTTATATAAATGGTAATGGTGGTTTTGTTGGAAATTATTTTAATCAAACTTTTTTAAATTCGTTAATTCAAATTCATGAAACAACTTCTTTTTATATTTTAATTTTTTTTATAACTTGTTTATTTTTAATTAGTGTCAATTTTAATCCCATTAAATTTTATAATTTAAGTTTAAAAATTTTTAACTACCTTTTTAAAAAAAGAGAAAAAAATTATACTGACAAAAGTGAAGTCATAAATGAGTACATCCCACAAGATGAAATAAAAAATCTTATTCAAGAAGACCTGCCTTTCATAAAAGCTGATAATAAAGTCAATGAAAAAATAAAATTTAAACTTCCTAATCTTGACTTATTAAAAGTACCTTCAAAAAAGGAAAGGGTGAGTTTAGATCAAAATGAAACCAATAATTCTGAATTTTTAGAAAAAATTCTTTTAGATTTTGGTGTGAACGGTAGTATAAAAAAAGTTAGTCACGGTCCTGTGGTAACCTTAAATGAGTTTGAACCAGCTGCAGGTGTCAAAGTTTCCAAAATAATAAATTTATCAGACGATATAGCGAGAAATACTAGTTCTGAGTCTGCCAGAATTGCAACCATACCTGGGAGTAATACTGTGGGAATAGAGCTACCAAATAATTCAAGAGAGAATGTTTATCTAAGTGAAATTTTAAATGATGTTGACTTTAAAAAAAAAGATATAAAATTACCAATTGCATTAGGGAAAAATATATCTGGTAGGCCTATAGTTGGAGATTTATTTTCTATGCCTCACTTGCTAATTGCTGGTACTACTGGATCTGGAAAGTCAGTTTGTATTAATACAATTATCTTGTCACTACTTTATCGACACACACCTGATAGATGTAAATTTATTTTAATCGATCCAAAGATGCTAGAACTTTCAACATATGAGGGGATACCACATTTGTTATGCCCTGTAATAACAGAAGCAAAAAAAGCGGCATCTGTGCTCGGTTGGGTAGTTAAAGAGATGGAGAGCAGGTACAGGCTAATGACAAAAGAGGGTGTTAGAAATATTGATGGATACAATGTAAAACATAAACTCCCAATGCCTTATATAGTTGTGGTGGTTGACGAAATGTCCGACTTAATGCTAGTAGCTGGGAAAGAGATTGAGAATTATATTCAAAAACTTTCTCAGATGGCTAGGGCAGCTGGTATTCATATTATCATGGCAACTCAGAGACCAAGTGTTGATGTAATTACAGGAACCATCAAAGCAAATTTTCCAACCAGAATATCTTTTCAAGTTACCTCTAAAATTGATAGTCGAACAATACTTGGAGAACAAGGTGCTGAGCAATTGCTAGGAAAGGGGGACATGCTTTATATGTCCTCTGCTAACCGAATAGTCAGAATTCATGCCCCTTTTGTTTCAGATAATGAAATCGAAAAAATTAATAATTTTTTAAGATCTCAAGCAGAACCAGACTATGTTGATGAAATATTAAACTTTGTAGATGAAAAAGAAATTGGAGATAGTGCTAACCAAGGTGATAAAGACGAGCTTTACCAGCAAGCCTTGGAAATAATCAGATCAGAAGGAAAAGCCTCTACTTCCTTTTTACAGAGAAAACTTCAAATAGGATACAATCGAGCTGCAAGAATTATTGATATGATGGAAGCGGATGGCATAGTCAGTAAAGCTAATCATGTTGGTAAAAGAGATGTTCTTTAATGTTAAAATATACCATTATTTTATTTTTATTGCTTCTAATTACAAAAAGTAATGCAAATAATAAAGAAAAAATAATTGAGAATTTATTCAATACTAGAAATTTAGATTTTAAATTTGAACAAAATATTAACGGAAAAATTGAAAATGGAAATTGTACTATTGAGTACCCTAAAAAAATATATTGTGAGTATACGAGAAGTAGTAAAATTTTGGTATCTAATGGAAAATCCCTAGTCATTAAAACATTAGTAGGTTACTCACGATATTCACTGGATAAGACACCATTAAAATTTATTCTAGACAAAGATTTCTTAATTAATAAGATTAGGTTTTCAAAGGAGAGAATTGTTGACGAATCTTTGATCAATTATACAATCAAAGAAAATGATTATGAAATCAACGTTTTTTTTAATAAAACAACTTTTGATTTAATAGGATGGCAAAATACAGATGTATACCAAAATTTTAATATTACTTTTCTATCCTCAATTCGAAAAAATAGAAAAATTTCAAAAGATATATTTAAACTTCCAGCCCGAAATTAAATTTTTATAACCTCAGTTTTAAATATCTTCATTCCTCTTGTAATATAATTTTTCAAAGCATTCTTATGATCTAGTGTGCAAGTGTGAACCCAAACCCGATCAATTTTATTTTTAAAAGATATCTTAATTGCTTCTGATAATAAATGTGATCCAAGTTTTTTATTTTGATATTCCTCCAAAATACCGAGATAAGCAATTTCGACTTCTTTTTTTTCTTGATGATGAATTAACTCAAAGAACCCAACTAAATCATTTTTGCATTTTAAAATATAAGTTTTAACATTTTCATTTGAAACATAATTTATCCATTGCTCTTCATTCCAAATTAACCTATCGACCCATTTATGTTTGTTACCAATGTTTTTATAAAAAAATTTATTTAGTTGAAAGTTAATTGGGTCTAACAAATTAAGAGAATAGTCATCAGAAGGCTTAGATCCTTGATTTAGATCTTCAAGAGAATTTATTTCTAAGTAATTTCTTTTTACTTCTTGTGTCACTCAACCATTTTTCCAACTATTTCACCTCCAAAGAGATGGAAATGTAAGTGGGGAACCTCTTGACCGCCATGTTCATTGATATTAGCTAAAGCTCTATAACCTTTGCCTACTTCTGTTGAAATACCTAACTTTTTTGCAACAGTATTTATACCTTTCAACAAACCAACCATCTCTTCAGGTGAAGCATTTAAACTAAAGTCATCTAAATCAGTATATTTTCCCTTGGGGATTACTAAGGCATGAATTTTCTTTTGTGGATTAATGTCATGAAATGATAAAACAAATTCATCTTCGTAGATTTTATTACAAGGTATCTCCCCTCTTAAAATTTTTGCAAATATGTTACTGTTATCGTAGGACATTTTTTATTTTCTTCTGTTATTCAATTCGTTCATTACCTCTTCAATTTTAATACCACTCTTTTCGAGATACATAATTAGGTGATAAAGAACATCTGCAGCCTCGTGAATTTTATTTGAATTTTGTTCTATAGCTTCAATTAACTCATTAACTTCTTCTAAAACTTTTTCCTTTGCTAGAGATGTATCTTCTAAAAGCTTGTTCGTATATGAACCTTTAACAGGATTACTTTTTCGTTCTCTTGCAAGGGTTACAAGATCTTCTAAAATTTTTAACATATTAAATCCTAACAGGTATATCTTTTGATGCCAAATATTGCTTAGCTTCATTAACTGAATAAGTGCCATAATGAAATATAGATGCTGCTAAAACAGCACTAGCACCTGATTTTATTCCATCTACGAGGTGATCTAAAGTTCCAACTCCTCCAGATGCAATAACTGGGATATTAACACTAGATGATATTTTTTGCATAAGCTCAATATCATATCCAGACTGAGTTCCATCTTTGTCCATAGAGGTAATTAATAACTCTCCAGCCCCACACTTTTCCATTTTGGAGGCAAATTCCAGTGCATTAACCCCTGTTGGATTTCTTCCACCATGAGTAAAAATTTCCCATCCATTATTATTTTTCTTTGCATCAATTGCAACCACAATACATTGAGAACCAAACTTTCTAGAACTATCTTCAACTACTTTTGAATTTTGAACTGCAGCAGTATTGATTGACACTTTATCTGCTCCACAATTTAGTAGTTTATTTATATCCTCAACACTTCTAATACCACCTCCCACGGTTAATGGTACAAAGCATTTCTTGGAAGTTTTATCTACAACATCGTAAATTGTGTCTCTATTTTCATTTGAAGCGGTAATATCTAAAAAACAAATTTCATCTGCACCACCATCTGAATAAATTTTTGCTTGCTCAACAGGGTCTCCAGCGTCCTTTAAATCGACAAAGTTAATTCCTTTTACAACTCTTCCATTTTTAACGTCCAAACAAGGGATTATTCTATTTTTAAGCATTTAATTCCCTGGCTAATTCAACTAAATTAATATCCCCATCGTATATGGCTTTGCCTACTATAATTCCTTCAATATTTTTATTATTTAATTCTTTAGCTTTTTTAATGTCATCAATTGAAGAAACACCACCAGATATTATAACTGGACAATTAGAAGTATCAGCAACTTTGGAAGTTTCTTCAAAATTTGGTCCTTGTTTCATTCCATCCTGATTAATGTCTGTATAAATTAATCTACTGGCACCAAGATCATTTATCTCTTTCAAAAATTCCAAAGTTAATTTATTTGAATTTTCTTTCCAGCCAGACACAGATAAATATCCATCTTTAGCATCTAGACCTAAAGCAATTTGATTTGGAAATTTTTGACATGCTTCTTTTAAAAAGTTTTTATCTTTAATAGCTGCACTTCCTAAAATTACTTTTTCAACACCAGCATCAGTATATTTTTTAATACTTTCAAAGCTTCTAACTCCACCGCCCACTTCAATTTTTAAATCAAAATTCTTAATTATTTCTTGGATGATATCCAAATTTACTGTCTCACCAGTCAAAGCGCCGTCTAGGTCCACTAAGTGTAAATTTTTAAATCCATGATCTTTATATTTTTTGGCCTGTTCCACTGGAGATATCTCGTATTCAGTTTTGTTATCAAAGTTTCCTTTAACTAACCTTACACATTTTTTATCTTTTATATCTATTGCAGGAAATATTTTCATTTATAAATTTATAAAGTTATCAATTATTTTAAGTCCAGCTTTATCACTTTTCTCTGGGTGAAATTGAGTCCCAAAAATGTTTTCTTTTTCAATAGAACAAACAATATTTGATGAGTAGTCAGTGGTTGCAGACACCACACTTTTATCATTTGGAACAAGTTCATAGCTGTGCACAAAGTACATGTGAGAATTATTTTCTATACCTGTAAAAATTTTGCTATCCCTAACGATATTTAATTCGTTCCAACCAATATGAGGAAGTTTGTACTTTCCATTTTGGTTATCAATTTTGGATACCTTGCCTGATATCCATCCTAAACCCTTGGTTTCTATTTCTTCATAGCCAACATCAGCAAACATCTGTAAACCAACACAAATTCCAAGAATTAGCTTTTTATTATTTATAGCAAATTCGTTTAAGGTATCCACCAAACCACTGATATTATTAAGTGCATCAACACAACTTTTAAACGAACCTTGTCCTGGCAAAACAACTTTGTCACTTGATTTTATTTTATTTAAATCTGATGTTACCTCAATATTTACCTTGTCTTTGGCAACTTCCTGGAAGGAATTTATGACAGAACTTATATTGCCTGAATTATAATCAACAATTGTAACATTCATTAAACTTATAATGAGCCTTTGGTAGATGGAATGCTTTTTTTACTTCTAGGATCCATCTCTAAAGCATCTCTTAAAGATCTTGCTAAACCTTTATAACAAGACTCAATAATATGGTGACTATTGTCCCCATAAATATTTTCAACATGTAAAGTAATTCCAGCAGATTGAGAAAAGGCTTGAAACCATTCTTTAAATAGTTCGGTATCCATCTCCCCAAGTTTTTCTACTTTTAACTTAACTTTCCAGATCAAATAAGGTCTGTTTGAAACATCAATTGCAACCCTAGTTAATGTTTCGTCCATTGGAATAAGTCTGTGGGCATAACGTTTAATCCCAACAAATTTTTTAGCAGCTTTTTTTAAAGCTTCACCAACTGCAATGCCTGTATCTTCAGTTGTGTGGTGAAGATCTATGTGTGTATCTCCTTTTGCTTTAACTTTTAAATCAATTAAAGAATGCTTTGATAATTGCTCAAGCATATGGTCCAAAAAACCTATTCCAGTGTCAATTTGGTATTTTCCTTTACCGTCAATATTTACTTCAACACTGATACTGGTTTCTTTAGTTTTTCGAGATATTTTTCCTTTTCTAGACATATTTTATTAATGGTATACATACATAATCACAGTATATCAATATCCCTATCTCTACTTGAAGTATCAAAATTAGTTACCATTTATTAATCATGACAACAATTGTATTGGTTAGAAAAAATAATGAAGTCGTAGTTGCTGGTGATGGGCAAGTTAGCATGGGAAATACTGTTGTTAAAAGTACTGCTTCGAAAGTTAGAAAAATTGAAAAAAGAGATGTTGTTGCTGGATTTGCAGGATCAACTGCTGATGCTTTAACTTTGTTTGAAAGATTAGAAGCAAAAATTGAAAAGCACGCAGGAAATTTGTCTAGAGCTGCTGTTGAGTTAGCAAAAGATTGGCGTACAGATAAATATTTAAGGAGATTAGAAGCGCTGATGGCTATTGGAGATAAAGAGAATAGTTATATAATTTCTGGAACCGGTGATGTTTTAGAGCCTGAAGGAGATGTAATTGGAATTGGTTCTGGTGGAAATTATGCCTTAGCTGCTGGAAAAGTATTAATGGATACAGATATGTCTGCAGAAGAAGTTGCTAAAAAAGCAATTAAAGTTGCATCAGAAATTTGTGTATTCACAAACGATAATATTAAAGTTCATAAAATATAATGGAAAATTCAAACGTAACTCCCTTGGTTCCAAAAGATAAAAAAGAAAAAGAAGAAGCATCTTTAGTCAGTTCTCTTTCCCCAAGGGAAATTGTTTCAGAATTAGATCGATTTGTAGTTGGTCAGAACAAGGCAAAAAAAGCTGTAGCAGTGGCTTTGAGAAATAGATGGAGAAGACAAGCTCTTAAAGGTGAAATGAAAAATGAAGTTTTACCAAAAAATATTTTGATGATCGGACCAACTGGAGTTGGGAAAACTGAAATTTCAAGAAGACTTTCAAAATTAGCTGAAGCCCCTTTTGTTAAAGTAGAGGCAACTAGATTTACTGAAGTTGGTTATGTAGGTAGAGATGTTGAACAAATAGTGAGAGATTTAATCGAAATTGCTATTGCAATGGAGAAAGTTAAAAAGCGAAAAGAAGTTTTTGCTCAAGCTCAAAAAGCAGCAGAAGAAAAAGTCTTAGACGCATTAGTTGGTAAAAAAGCCAGCTTAGCAACAAGAGAGAGTTTCAGAAAAAGATTAAGAAACGGTGATTTGGACGATAATGAAATAGAAATTTCTGTTAGTGATAGTGGATCTGGAGCATCATTTGAAATTCCAGGTATGCCTGGTGCTAATGTTGGGATGATCAATATTGGGGAAATGATTGGTAAATCAATGGGTAACAAAGAAAAGAAAAAGAAAATGAGTGTAAAAGAGTCTCATGAAATTTTAATTAATGATGAGTCTGATAAATTAATTGAACAGGATAAAATAGTAAAAGCTGCAAAACTTTCAACTGAAAATAATGGAATTGTTTTTTTAGATGAAATAGATAAAATTTCAGCAAGAACAGATAGGGTTGGTGGTGATGTGTCACGTGAAGGTGTTCAAAGAGATTTATTACCATTAATTGAAGGAACAACTGTAAATACTAAACATGGCCCAATCAAAACAGATCATATTTTATTTATTGCATCAGGTGCTTTTCAATTAGCTAAGCCATCTGATCTTCTTCCTGAACTTCAAGGAAGGTTGCCTATTAGAGTTGAGTTAGAAGCATTAACTAGTGAAGATTTTAAAAGAATTTTAAGAGAGCCAGATTTTAGTTTAATTAAGCAATATGTTGCCTTGTTAAAAACTGAGAATGTTGATCTTGAGTTTTCTGATGATGGGATTGATACCATTGCAAACATTGCATCAGAAGTAAATGCGACTGTAGAAAATATTGGTGCAAGAAGATTACATACAATAATTGAAAAAATTTTAGATGAAATAAGTTTTACAGCAACAGATCGTGCAGGTGAAAAAATTATTATTAATAAAGAGTATATTAATAAAAACTTAGATAATCTGGTTAAAGATACTGATCTTTCTAAATTTATTTTATAGATTTATTTTTCTTCAAAAAAATATAAAAAGCACCGCTGCCACCATCCTCAATACTAGCATCTTTTATCTCATTAATAATATTCATCAAACTCTTATTATTTTCTATAAATTCAGGCACAGAATATTTTAATATACTTAAATCTTTAGACACGTAAGGATCTTTTTCATTTTGTGAGTGTATTCCTTTGCCAGTAACAACAATCAACTTATTTATTTTTTCCCTAAAAGACTGATATATAAATCTCTCAATAATCTGATTTGCTTCCTCAAGAGTATAACCGTGGAGATCAATTGTCCTTACTTTAAAAGTTTTTTGCTTAGATGATTTAAAATCTTTGTTAGGTAGTTTTTCATCACTAGAAATAAAAGATTCCCAATCTTTTTTATCTTTTTCTGAAATATCGTTACTCAATTAGGTTAGTGTATTTACCAACTGCCAGTTAGGATTTGCAGAAGTTGTATCTCTTGAGAAAACCCAAGTATCATAAATTTTTTTTATTTTTTCTGGATCCCCAGAAACAATTTTTTTTTCTTTATCTCTAATGCAAGTTATTATTTCAGCAATAAAATCAACTGTAACATTTAAAATATTACCAATTTTTTTATGTTCTTTAATTTCTGCTGAGTTAATCCCTATAAAAGTAATTTCAGCAAAATGACCCCTTGAACTTCTTTCCTTAAGCGCTTCATTGAATTGGGAATATATCTGCCCATTTAACAATGATCTACTTGTTGTGATCTTGTTATCGTTATCACTAAAATCTGTAATGATAGTCTCGTATGCAATTTTAGCACCTTTTAAAAATTCATCTTGAGCAGCAGAATCGAAAATATCATCTGGTTTTCTAGGTTGTTCAACTTTAATATTTTTTAACACCTCTTTAAATTGAGCTGGGGTTTTTGCCTCAAAACCAGTTCTCTTGCCTAATATCCCTCTTAATCTTAGAAATATAAAACCAGCAATCATAGCTAGCAATATAATATCGATGTACTCAAAACTGTAATTCATTATTAGATAGTAATTACTATGTTGATTAATTTCAACCAGCAATTTAGATTAAGGACAAATGAACCCAATATTATTAACAATTATTTTAGTTCCTGTTATTGAAATCTATCTTTTGATAAAAATTGGTTCTCAAATAGGTGCGATTAGCACTATTCTTCTAATATTTGCTACTGCAATAATTGGAATATATTATGCAAAATATGAGGGTTTAAATACTCTTAAGTCTGGTTTTGCTCAATTGAGAAAAAATGAAACCCCTGCTTATGAAGTCATATCTGGTGCCGCTATAGCATTTGCTGCTTTGTTGTTAATCTTACCAGGTTTTGCAACAGATATCTTGGGATTTATTTTAATATTTCCGGTAAGTCGAAAATTTATTTTTAATAGGATATCAAATAAATTTAGACAAAAAAAAAATGAAAAAAAAAATTTTATAGATGGAGATTTTGAAGATATAGAAGATGACCATGACAAAAAAATTTAAAATAGTCTGTAAGTATATAAAAGATCTTTCAAGCGAGACTCCTGATATAGAGACATATTTATTTGTAAGAGACCAGATACAAAAATATCAACTAGGCATTGAAATAAATTCAAAAGCTTTAAAAAATAAAATGATTGAAGTAAATACAAAATTTAAGTTTGAAGATAAAAATAATAGTAAAAAAAAATCTTACTTCGAAATAATTTATTCAACAATAGTTAAAGTAGATGATGAAATAAAAGACAAAAAAGAGTTAGAAAAAATTTTATTATGTGACGTTCAAAAGGAAATATATGCAGATTTAGAGAAATCTCTTTTAGATCTTCTGCATAATTCAGGATTTCCTGAGATTAAGTTTGAAAAAAAAGTAGATTTTGAAAATTTATACAAACAAAAATTTAATTAAAAAAAATTTTTTTTTAAATGTTGGTTCAGATATTTCTTGTGTCTGTTAATTTCATCTTTTGAAGGTATTATAACTTTTTTAAAGTAAGTAACATTTGAATTACTAGCTTCTTCCTTTTCGCCATGGATGCTTTGAAAATTTAATTTGGGTTCCTTTTGATCGATTAAATTAATGTAAACTTTAGCAAGTAAATCACAGTCAATTAGTGCTGTGTGTTGTGTTCTCTTTGAATTATCTATTCTAAATCGTTTACACAAAGCATCTAAACTTGAGGGAGATCCAGGAAATTTATCTCTTGATAGTGTAAGTGTATCAACAATTTCATTATTAATTTTTTTTTTCCCAAGCAAGTTGAGTTCGTTATTTAAATGTCCAAGATCAAACTCAGCATTATGAATTATTAATCTCTTGTCTTTAATGAAGTCTAAGAATTCTTCAACTATTTCTGTAAATTTACTTTGTTTGGATAAAAAATCATCACTGTAACCATGAACTTCTAGGGCTTTTTTAGAAACTTTTCTCTCAGGATTTAAGTAACTATGAAATTTATTTTTGGTTGGAATCAAATTTTCTAGTTCTATACACCCAATTTCAACTATTCGGTGACCTTCTTTAACTGATAGGCCAGTTGTTTCTGTATCAAGAACTATTTCTTTCATTTTCTAATTTTTTTAAAATTTTTTGTACTCCAATATTAACAGATTTTTTGGTAAATTTATTTTTAATTATAAATCTAGATTTTTTTTTCTTATAAGCAAGTGAGAATTGAATTTTTTTAAATTTGTTTAATATCTTGAAATTAAAGTTTTTTCTTTTCTTTAAGTTTCTTAATATGTCGTTCTTTTTAGAATCAACAAAAATTAAAATATCTTTTTTTTTATTTATTTTATTTTCCAACAGTAGTGGGATATCCAAAATAACAAATTTTTTATTTCTATTTTTACTTATAAAAATTCGTAACTTATTCCTTATTTCTTTATGAACTATCTTAATTATTTTTTTTAAATTTGAATTATTTGCAAGAATTGCCTTTGAGAGCTGTATTTTATCTATTGGAAATTCATAAACATAGTCTGGTAATATTTTTTTAAATTTTTTAAAAACAGTCCTATTCTTTTGGTACAACTTTGAAACTTCATGATCTGCATTAAAAACTGGGTGTCCAAAACTTTTAGCAACATAGGTTTTGCCTGATCCTATATCACCTAAAATCCCAATCCTTATCATCGATCTAAAAGTTTAATTGTTTCATTGTTTATCTTAGGTTCTACACCATGCCACAACTTAAATGCTGAATAAGCTTGGTAGATAAACATTAATTTACCATTTTCATATTTATTACCTAATTTTTTACCTATATTTAAAAAATTTGTTTCACTTGGATTATAAATTACATCATAAAATAACTTATTGTTACCTATGTTAGTAAAATTTAAATTTATTTTATCATCTTGGTTCAATCCTAAGCTTGTCGCATTTATAATTACATCAAAATTTGGAACTTCTCCCCAATCAATCAATTTTATATCTTCAAAAATTTTTTTAATATCATCTGCTTTTCCTTTCGTTCTATTGCTAACAAAAATTTGGGCTGCTTTCATTTTAATTGAAGCATAAATTATGGAAGGAACAACACCACCTGCTCCTAGAATGAAAATCTTTTTTCCACTAAAATCAAAATTTATTTCTTTAATTGCTCTTTCAAAACCTTCAATGTCAGTATTGTGACCAACCACTTTTTTATTTTGAAGATATATTGTATTTACAGATTGTGTTTTTCTTGCTTCGTCACTCAATTCGTCTATATGAGGTATAATGGCATTTTTGAATGGTACTGTAATATTTGCCCCATGCATATTTTCTTTTTTAATATTCAAAATTAAATTTTTTAGCTCATTATGATTTAATTCTTTTTTTTCATAAATTGCATCTATATGATTTTGTTCAATCCAGTAATTATGTAATTCAGGGGATAAAGAGTGTTTTATTGGGTTTCCAATTACTAAATATTTTTTCATTTAATCTCTTTTAGATACTCTTTAATTTTTTTAATAGGAAGACCCATTATAGTATCTTCATCCCCAACTATATCTGAAAATAGTTTTCTACCCTCACCTTCTATTTGATAAACATTGTAAGCATACAGAGCATTATCAGGAATTTTGTCTAAGTAATCTTCAAGTTCTTTATCAGTAAAATTTCTCATTTTAAGTTTAGCTTTATCAGTATAATTCCAAATCATTGATCCATTTTTTGATATACAGACAGAACTAATTAAGTGATGCTCTCTAGCATTAAGCTTTTTTAATATTAATAATGCTTCTTTCCTGTCTTGTGGCTTTGAAATTAATTCTCCATCCAAATCGATCACGCTGTCTGCACCCAACACGATTTGTTCATAATTTTTTGAACTAACTTTATTAGCTTTTAGTTCGGCTAGATTCTTTGAAATAATTTCAGGTGAGGCTTTTTCACTTATTAAACTCTCTTTAACCATATCTTCGTCAACATTGGATGGTTCGACATTACAAGAAATATCGTTTTTTTCTAAAATATCTTTTCTAACTTTGCTTTTAGACGCTAAAATTATATTATTTAACATTATTAGAATAAATTTCGTGTATCTTTATAATAGATGCGGCCGTTTCTTCTACTGATTTTCTAGTAACATCAATCACAGGCCACTTATATTTTTGAAAAGTTTTTTTTGCCTTTAAAACCTCATCCCTAATATTTTCTAAATTAGTATATTCTGTATTTTCCTTTTCTTTGAGAGAATTCATTCTGTTTTTTCTTAAATCGGCTAATCTTTCGGGTTCGGTGCTTAAACCAACAACACAGGTGAAATGAGGATCTTTTTTTAATTTCTCGGGTAATGAATTTTCATTAACTAACGGTATATTTGAAGTTCTAAAGCCTTTATTTGCAAGATAAATAGAGGTTGGGGTTTTGCTTGTTCTGCTAACTCCTACTAAGACTATATCTGATTTATCAATATCATTTAATAAATTACCATCGTCATGATTCATTGTAAACTGAATAGCTTCTATTCTATCATAATATTCTTCATTTAAAATGTGTTGACCACTTGGTTCATGTGAAGCTTTTTGGTTTAGAATTTTTGAAAAATTTAAAATAAGATTTCCCAAAACACCAAAACAAGGAATTTTTTTATCACCGCTAGTGTTTGCTAAATACTTTGCGAGATTATTATCAACAATTGTATATAATATAATTGAATTAGTATTTTCCTGAGCATCCTCTAAAATTTTTAAAATTTGATTTTCTGTCCTTGTGAAAGAATAAGAATGAATTTTATATTCAATATTTTTAAATTGCGCCTTTAACGCTAAAAATATTCTCTCTAAAGTCTCACCAGTGGAATCCGAAATTAAATATATTTCATATGTATTAACCATGGATAAATTGTTAATAAATTTGTATTATTTTAATAAAATTACTCAATTTAATTTTTGTTCGTTTTGCCTTGTAAAATATAGATTTTATTAACATTAATAATAAATTCAGCTTAACTATACATAAATGTTAATAAAGATCAAAAAGTGTTCATTTTTGTAAGTTTTATTTAATCATAGATGTGTTTAAAACGTTAATATAATGTTTAAAATAAACAATCATCATAATCCACAGGACATAATACTAATTCTATAATTATATATATAATTTAAATATGACACCTTTACATGAAGTAATAATAAATAATAAAACAACTATTAATCCGGTCTGGATAATGAGACAAGCTGGAAGATATTTGCCAGAATTTAGAGAGATTAGAAAAGAAAATCCAAACTTTATTGAATTGTGCCTAAATCATAAATTATCTTCAGAAATAACACTCCAACCTATTAAAAGATTTGATCTTGATGCTGCAATAATATTTTCAGATATTTTGATGTTGCCATATGGATTAAATCAGAAAGTTGATTTTAAAAAAAATTTTGGGCCACTTCTTGGTAATTTAGATATAGGAACAATGTCTAAGATAGATGAAATAGATTTTGTTGAAAAAATTTATCCAATTTATAAAGCCATTAAATCTGTGAGTTCAAAAATGACTTCTATGAACAAAAATACAATTGGCTTTGTTGGGGCGCCTTGGACGTTGCTTGTTTACATGATCAATCAACAGTCCCCTAAAAAAAATGTTAAAAAAGATTTTTTTAAAGATGATTTTCTAATAAACAGAATTTTATTAATAATTGAAAAATTTCTGAAAATTCATATTAAAAATCAAATTGAAAATGGTGCTAATATTATACAAATCTTTGATAGTTGGGCTGGTTTGTTGGAGGAAAGAGACTATCCAAATTATATTTACACACCAACTTTAAACTTAGTTGATTATGTAAAATCACTAAATGTGCCTGTGATATGTTTCCCAAGGGAAATTAGAAATTATAAAGAGTTTTGTGAGATAGTTAAACCTGATGCAATAAATATTGATTATAGTGTTGATCCTTTAATGATAAGTAAAAATATTAAAATTCCTGTACAAGGGGGTTTAGATCCAAAAATTTTATTAACAGATAAGGAAAATTTAAAAAAAGAGATTTTAAAGTATTTAGATATATTTAAAGATCATCCGTATATCTTTAATCTTGGTCACGGCATACTGCCGGAAACTAATCCAGACATGGTTGAATTTTTAATAAAAACAGTAAAAGATCATTAGATGGAAATCGATAATAATCACCCGCCTATTAAATATGGAAAGACAGGTGTTCTTATTATTAATTTAGGAACCCCAGACTCAACTGACTGGCTTGATATAAGAAAATATTTGAAAGAGTTTTTATCTGACAAAAGAGTTATTGAAGTAAATCCCATAATTTGGCAATTAATTTTAAATATATTCATATTAACTTTTAGGCCATCCAAAACAGCAAAAGCTTATAAGGAAATTTGGATGAAGAATGAGAACATGTCTCCACTTTTATATTATACTCAAAAACAAAGTGAAAAAATTTCCAGATCTATATCAAAAGAAAATTTAATAATAAATTTTGCTATGAGATATGGAAACCCAAGTATTAAAAGTAAAATACACAAACTTAAAGAAGAAGGTTGTGAAAATTTAGTGATTCTGCCACTTTATCCACAATACGCAGCAGCAACCACAGCAACGGTGTGTGACGAAGTTTATAGAACTTTAATGCAAATGAGATGGCAACCTTCTTTAAAAATCATTCCTCATTACGAGTCTGATTCACTCTATATAGATGCATTGGTTAAATCTATTAATAAAAAAATAAATGAAATTAATTGGAAACCAGATTTAATAATCGCTTCATATCACGGCATACCTAAAAAATATTTTGATAAAGGTGACCCTTATCATTGTTACTGTCATAAAACGACAAGACTAATTTCTGAAAAATTTAATTCTATAGAAATCAAAACAACGTTCCAATCCAGATTTGGACCACAAGAGTGGTTGCAGCCTTACACAGATAAAACTTTAGAAAGTCTTCCAAAAGAAGGAAAAAAAAATATCCTTACAATTTGCCCTGGTTTTGCGTCTGACTGTGTAGAAACTTTAGAGGAAATTTTAATTCAAGGTAAAGAAAGTTTTTTAAATTCTGGGGGTGAAAACTTTGATATGATCCCGTGTTTAAATGATAACGATGATCATATAACTTTATTGAAATCTTTAATTGAAAAAAATATTTAAAAGATGAATTCTTATCTACTGTTTAAATCTCTGCACTTGATTGCAGTTATTTCGTGGATGGCTGGTCTTTTGTACCTACCAAGAATTTTCGTTTATCACACAGAAAATAATTCTGAGGAAAAAGTTTCAGAAATTTTTAAAGTGATGGAGAAGAAACTTTATTTTTACATAATGACGCCTGCAATGACACTATCCTGGTTATTTGGGCTCCTACTTATTCATAGCATAGGGTTTCAACAGCTTAGTCAAACTTGGATGTTATTAAAGCTTTTTTTTGTTGTAATTCTTACTTTTTATCACTTTTATCTTGGTAAATTACTTGGCCAATTTAAAATCGACAATAACCGACATTCACACAAGTTTTATCGCTATATAAACGAAATACCGACAATATTGCTAATTTTGATTATATTTGTTGTTATTTTTAAACCAATCTAGGGTTGAAAAAAAATTTAGAGCATATATATTAATCATATTGATAAGTCCTTATCAAAACTAAATCATGAACATTCAAGAATTAAAATTAAAATCATCCGAACAACTTATTACGCAAGCAGAAGAACTTGGTATTGAAAATGCAAGCACTTTAAGAAAACAAGAAATCCTTTTTGCTATCTTAAAAAAGGTTGCTGAAAAAGAAGAAATCACTGGAGTTGGTGTTCTACAATTATTACAAGATGGATTTGGTTTCTTGAGAGCGATGGAATCAAATTATTTACCGGGTCCTGATGATATCTATGTTAGCCCAAGCCAAATTAGAAAGTTTGGATTAAGAACAGGAGACACTGTAGAGGGACCTGTAAGAGCACCAAAAGAAGGTGAAAGATATTTTGCCTTACTTCAGGTTAGTAAAATAAATTTTGAAGAGCCAGAAAAAGCAAAACATAAAATTGCATTTGAAAATCTAACACCATTATATCCTGACGAACAGATGGTCATGGAGGTAGAGACAACAAAGATTGAAAAAAAACCAGATTTAACACCCAGATTAATTGATCTTGTAAGTCCAATTGGAAAAGGTCAGAGATCAATAATTATTTCTCCACCAAAAGCCGGTAAAACTATGATTTTGCAAAGTATAGCAAACTCAATTGCAAAAAATTATCCGAAAAGTTACTTGATGGTTTTATTGATTGATGAAAGACCAGAAGAAGTAACAGATATGCAAAGATCTGTAAAAGGAGAAGTTATTAGCTCTACATTTGATGAACCAGCACAAAGACACGTTGCTGTAGCTGAGATGGTTATTGAAAAAGCAAAAAGATTAACAGAAAATAAAAAAGACGTAGTTATATTATTGGATTCGATAACAAGATTAGGCAGAGCTTATAATGCTGTTATACCAAGTTCAGGAAAAGTCTTAACAGGTGGTGTTGATGCAAACGCACTTCAAAGACCAAAAAGATTTTTTGGTGCAGCAAGAAATATTGAAGAGGGTGGATCTTTAACAATCATCTCAACTGCTTTAATTGATACTGGTAGTAGAATGGATGAAGTAATTTTTGAAGAATTCAAAGGAACAGGAAACAGTGAAACTGTCCTTGATAGAAAAATAGCTGACAAAAGAATTTATCCAGCAATTGATATAACAAAATCTGGAACGAGAAGAGAAGAATTATTATTTGATAAAAATGATCTTCAAAAAATGAATGTTCTCAGAAGAATTATTGCTCCAATGGGAACGATGGATGCAATTGAATTTATTAATTCAAAGTTAAAAGACACAAAAAATAATGCTGAGTTTTTTAATTCAATGAATAAGCCAGCATAATATTTTATTATTACAATTAAAGTTTTACAGGTACCTTGATTTGAAGCTATAATCTTCAGATGACAATTTATGCTTTATCAAGTGGCCCTGGTGTATCTGGTATTGCTGTTATAAGAATTTCAGGACCCGAAACCTCTAAAGCTATTAAATTATTAACTGGTGAAAAAGTTCCAAAACCAAGGTTAGCAACTCTTAGAAAAATCAATAAAATCAACACTTCTGAGCTAATTGATGAGGGCATAATACTATGGTTTCCTGGGCCTGAGAGCTACACAGGTGAAGATATGGCTGAAATACAAGTGCATGGAAGCAAAGCTGTAATTGATGCTCTTCACACGTCTATTTCAAATATTGAAAATTGCCGACTAGCAGAGCCGGGGGAGTTTACAAAACTTGCATTTCAAAATGGAAAAATAAATTTACTTAAAGCAGAGAGTGTTGCAGATTTGATTTCTTCTGAAACAGAAATTCAAAGACAGCAAGCAATAAAAATTATGAACGGAAAATCTGCAGATCAATTTAATCTTTTAAGAGAAAAACTTTTAAAAATTTTATCACATGTTGAAGCTAAAATAGATTTTCCAGATGAAGATTTACCTAATGATATTTTAAAAGAAATTAAAAAAAGTTCTGATGATGTTTTGATAAATATTGAAAAAATTTTGAATGATCAAAAAGTTGGAGAAAGAATTAGAGAAGGTTTTAAAATCGCAATTCTTGGACCTACCAATGCAGGTAAATCTAGTCTTCTAAATCATCTATCAAATAGAGATGTTGCAATAGTTTCAGAGATTGCAGGAACAACAAGAGATGTAATCGAAACTCATCTTAACATAGATGGGTATCCAGTAATTGTTTCTGACACTGCTGGGATAAGAGAGTCTAAAAATGAAATTGAAAAGAAAGGTATTAAATTATCTTTAAATAGAGCAGAAGAAGCTGATTTAAAATTAATTGTTGTTGATGCCAAAAACATTGATTTTACTGGTGTTTTGAAGGACTTGTTAGATCAAAATGCAATTTTGGTAATAAATAAATCAGATCTTTTAAAGGGAGATATTAATCCAGAGATTAAAAAATTAAATCACGTATTAATTTCAATTAAAGAAAATTTAAACATTGATGAATTAATTTTAAAAATTAAAAATAAATTAAAAAATAAATTTATAACAAGTGATGATATTATAATTACTAGAGAACGACATAGACAGCATCTTGAACAATGTTTAGAATATCTTAAAAGTTTTAATAAAAAAAGTGAAGTTGAGGACTTTGATAAAGCTGCAGAAGACTTAAGATTAGCCACTAGACATCTTGGCATGATTGTTGGAAAAGTCGACGTTGAGGAGATATTAGGTAGTATTTTCAATGATTTTTGTATAGGTAAATAATACCCTGTTTTCCTCATTTTTAAGGCCCTATTTACTAAAAAACGTTGATAATTAAAGCTTATTTAAGCAAAACTATACGTGCCTTGTAAATATAATAATCAGTTATAAGTTTAGCTTATGAAAAATGATTTATCATTCGATGTCGTAGTAATAGGTGGTGGTCATGCAGGCTGTGAAGCAGCTGCAGCTTCTGCAAGACTAGGTGTTAATACTGCTTTGTTTACTCACAAGATAGAAACTATTGGAGAGATGTCATGTAACCCAGCAATAGGGGGTTTGGGCAAAGGTCATTTGGTAAGAGAAATAGATGCTCTTGATGGTGTTATGGGTGAGGTTGCGGATAAATCGGGTATTCAATTTAGATTATTAAATAGAAGTAGGGGTCCAGCAGTAAGAGGACCAAGAACTCAATCCGACAGATCTTTATATCGTAAATATATGCAAGAAAAACTTGCAAACTATTGTAATTTAACAATTTTTTCCGATCCTGTAATAAAGTTTATTTTTGAAAAAAATACAATAAATGGTTTTATAACTAAACAAGGCAAAAAGGTTTTATGTTCTAAGCTAATACTCACAACGGGCACTTTTTTAAATGGTTTGATACATATAGGCGATGAAAGAACACCGGCTGGAAGGTATGACGAGAAACCTTCAACAGGATTAAGTGAACAATTAGAAAAATATAATTTTAAGATTGGAAGATTAAAAACAGGAACTCCTCCCCGACTTGATTCAAGAACAATTAATTATGAAAATTTGGAAGAACAGTCTGCAGATGATGATCCTTATTTTTTTTCTTTCTTAACTAAAAAAAATATTAACAAACAAGTTTCATGTCGTATGACTTACACTAACGATAAGGTACATAAAATTATTGAAAAAAATTTATCTAAGAGTGCTATGTACTCTGGTAGTATAAAAGGTGTTGGACCTAGATATTGCCCATCTATTGAGGACAAGATAGTAAAATTTGCTGATAAGGGCCGGCACCAGATATTTTTAGAGCCTGAAGGGCTAAATGACCACACAATTTACCCAAATGGTATCTCAACATCACTTCCAGCAGTTGTGCAGCAAGAAATATGTAATAATATCAAAGGTTTAGAGAACGTAAGTATCATAAGACCAGGATATGCTATAGAATATGACTACATAGATCCAAGAGAGCTTTTTTTAACACTTGAGACCAAGAAGATTAGCAATCTTTATCTTGCCGGTCAGATTAATGGAACAACAGGTTACGAAGAAGCGGCAGCACAGGGTCTTATAGCTGGAATAAATGCTGCTCTATCTTTTAAAAAGTCTGAACCTTTTATTCTCGATAGATCTGACGCTTATATAGGAGTAATGATCGATGATTTAGTAACCAAGGGTGTGGCTGAACCATATAGAATGTTTACATCAAGAGCTGAATATAGATTAAGCCTGAGATCTGATAATGCAGATCAAAGATTAACTGCAAAAGGAATAGAAATTGGATTAATCGGTGATGTGAGAAAAGTTCTTTATTTAGATAAATTCAACAAAATTAAACAAATTAATGAAAGAATGGGTCAATCAACCATATCACCAAATAAAGCTGGAGAATTTGGTGTAAAAATAGCAAAAGACGGTGTTTTAAGATCTTCAAGTGAAATATTAACTCAAAAAGGAGTTGATATGAATAAAATTAGAGAAATATGGCCTGATATACCTTTTTTTAGCAATGAAATAGACGAGCAGGTCGAAATAAATGCTCATTACAGAGGTTATTTAAAAAAGCAAAAAGCTGATATTTTGGCCTTTAAAAGAGATGAAAACCTTATAATACCAGAAAAAACTAATTATGATAAGCTCTCAGGTCTGTCAAACGAGGTAAAGTCAAAGTTTAAAGAAGTTAAACCCAAAACTTTGGGGCAAGCCTTAAGAATTGACGGAATTACTCCTGCAGCTGTATATATTTTGTTGTCACATGTAAAAAGAAAGTCTA
This sequence comes from uncultured Pelagibacteraceae bacterium, assembly GCA_902594635.1. GTDB lineage: Bacteria > Pseudomonadota > Alphaproteobacteria > Pelagibacterales > Pelagibacteraceae > Pelagibacter. The sequence goes on along the minus strand of CACJMX010000001.1, from coordinate 186,684 downwards.
TTAAGCATATAGCTTAATGGAACAAGAAATTATAAATTCTTACTCAAAACTCTTAGGTATAAATGTTTCACGTGAAACATTTTCAGACTTCGAAAGCTATATATCAATGATCCTAGAAAAAAATGAAAAAATCAACTTAATTAGCAATAAATTTAAAGAAAAAAATGATATAATTCAGCGACATATAATTGATTCTGCACAAATCATTGATATTGTTAATTTTAATAACAATTCAGCTACAGATATAGGCTCAGGTAGCGGAATGCCAGGCATAATCATAGCAATCTTACTTAAAAACCTAAAAAAGGATATCAAGGTCAAGCTTTATGAAAAAAGCTATCATAAAAGCAATTTTCTTAAGAATGTATCTGCAAAATTGAATTTAAAAACAGAAATAATACAAAAAAATATTTTTGAGGAAAAAAAAATAGAAACAGGAACAATAATGTCTAGAGCATTTAAACCAATGCCAGTAGTTTTAGATTTAGTGAGTCAAAATTTTTCTAAATTTTCCAATATAATTTTTTTTATGGGAAAAAGTGGAAGAGAAATTTTTCAAAATACTTTGAAAGATTGGGATTTAGAATATTCAGAAAAAAAAAGTTTAACTAGTGAAGAATCTTTTTTAATTAATGTTAAAAAAATAAAAAAAAAAATTAAAAATAATTAAATGCAAATTATTTCAATTATAAATCAAAAGGGTGGGGTTGGGAAGACAACCTCAGCAATTAACTTAGCAGCAGGTTTATCTCAACAGAACAAGAAAATACTAGTAATAGACTTGGACCCACAAGGAAATGCAACTACAGGTCTTGGATTATCCAATATGGAAAACTCCTCTGAGACAATTTATGGAGTTCTTAACGGAACTAAAGAAATAATTGAAGTAATCAAGAAAACGCAGTTTGAAAATCTTGATATAATAACTTCAAATGTAGATTTGTCAGGTCTTGAAGTTGAGATGGCTGATGATGGCAATAGAGCTTTTTTATTGAAAGTAAAATTAACTGCATATTTAAACAATTCTAGAAGCACATATGATTATATTTTGATAGATTGTCCACCATCGCTAAGCTTGCTGACCATAATGGCACTAGTAAGTTCAAACTCACTTTTAGTCCCACTTCAAACAGAATTTTTTGCTTTAGAGGGCTTAACTCAGTTAATGAAAACAATTGAGAGGATAAAAGTAAGTCTTAACCCTGACTTAAGTATTAGAGGAATACTATTAACTATGTATGATAAAAGAAATAAATTGTCCTCACAAGTTGAGAAGGAAGCCAGAGATTATTTTAATGAAAAAGTTTATTCTACAGTAATTCCTAGGAACGTTAGATTGTCAGAGGCACCCTCACATGGTGTTCCGGTTTTGATATATGACAAGACCTGCCCAGGTAGTAAAGCATATTTTAGTTTTACAGATGAATTTTTAAATCAAGAGACAACAATGGGGAGTGCTGCTTAATGGATTCTTATAAAATAAAAAGAGGACTAGGAAGAGGTCTTTCTTCTTTAATAGGAGATACTAAAATTGAAAATCAAAAAAACAGACTATCAGTCAGTGATCTTATACCAAACAAATACCAGCCTAGAAAAATATTCGATAAGGAAAGTTTAAACGAACTCTCAAGTTCAATTAGAGAGAGAGGAATCTTGCAACCAATTATTGTTAGAAAATCAAATGATGACCGATCTAAGTACGAAATAATAGCAGGAGAGAGAAGGTGGCTGGCAGCTCAAAAGGTGGGTCTTCATGATGTGCCGGTGGTTATAACTGAAGCAGATGATTTAAAATCCCTCGAATTTGCAATAGTAGAAAATGTTCAACGACATGATCTAAATCCTCTAGAGGAAGCACAGGGATATAAAAAATTAATAGATGAATTCTCATATGATCAAGAAAAAGTTTCAAAATTTATAGGAAAAAGTCGCAGTTATATTGCTAACGCTCTTAGACTCTTGTCTCTTCCAGATGAGGTAGTAAAACTAATAGAAAACCAAAAATTGTCAGCTGGTCACGCAAAAATTTTAGTTGGTTTAGAAAATGCTAGTTTTGTAGCTGGTAAAATAATTGAAAACAAACTTTCAGTTAGACAAGCTGAAAATTTTGTTAAATTATTTAAAAATAAAAGACAAAAACCAACCAATTCAAAGGATACAAATATAATGCATCTAGAAATGTCAATAGTTAATAAAGTTGGTTTAAATGTTGAAATTAAAAATAAAAAAAATAATAAAGGTAAAATTTCTTTTGAATATAAAGACTTAGATCAATTAAACAAAATTATAGATATAATTAAACTTAATTATTAGTGGTTGCTGAAGACTGCTCTAAAATAAAGTTGGTAATTAAATTTATTGGATTAGTAGCATTTTTTTTAACTAATAATTCAAGCTCGCCTATCTTGTAGATTAGAGATTTAATGTTATCTGGTGACCATTTATAGACTTGCTGCTTAATAATTTCTTTATCTTTCCAAAAAATGGGTGGTTTTGCTGATGATATAGTTAAATCCATACTCTTGTTCTCATTGTAACTATTTAACAGAAACATAATTCTTTTTGATTTATTTAAAAAAGTTCTCGTTATAAGGATGCAGTCTTCAGAGGAAAAATTGTTTTCGTTCAAAATATAAAGTGTTTTGTTTTTATTTTTTGCTAAACAATTATCAACAAGTTCTGAAATACTATAATCTTCATGTAAACTTAATAATTTTGAAATTATTTCAGAATTAATTTTTTTTCCATCTTTACAATAATTTTCAATTTTTCTAAGGTCGTTAAATAAATTCTCTCTATCACCATTACATTTTTTTATGACACTATTAGTGTTAGAGGGAGATATTGATATGTTTCTTTCTTTTAAAAATTCATAGGTTAATTTTAAAAGTGTTTGCTCATTATCTGGATAAAAGGCAACACAAACGAGCTGTTTATCTTTCTCAAAAAGTGCTCTTAACTTTGATTTTTTGTCTAAGTTATCAGCATTTAGTATAATTGTGGTGTCCTCTAAATTTTTTTCATTAATTTCTTTAATAAAATTTAAAATCTTATCCGACACTCGCTTGATCACTATTGTTTTTTTTGTCTCAAAGAGTGATTTATTCATTATTTTTTCTAAAAATTCACTATGATTACTTAGGACTTCTTTCTCTTCATAATTGAAAACTTTGTCATTATCCTTAGTTAATATGTTTATTTCATGATTTTTAAGACCTTCATTTTTTCCATAAAGTAAAATTAATTTAGTATTATTTAAATTTATTTTCTTGATTTCAAAAAATTTTATAATCATTTTTTCTGGCGGATATTTAAAATAACTTTTTCAATAGCTCTTTCTGCAAAATTGCTCTTAACAATTTTAATATAATTATTCTCTTCAACTGTATCTTCGATTTTATCAATACTAAATTCATCATTGAATAAAATTTTTGCAGAATAATTTTCAGAGCTTACATCAAAAATAACTTTCACTTTTAGATTATATTTTGTTGCTTCACCTTTTGTATCTCTAGTTAAAATGATTTTTTCATAATCGCTGTCATAACTTATTTTTATTTTTTCAACATCATCTCTTCCTCGGTCATATCTTTTTATCTGTGATTTAATGACATTATTAAAATCTCTATCGCCACTAACTTTATCAATAACTAAATCATATTCTAAATTTTTAAATCCAGCATATTGAGGAGCAAAACCACAACTATAAATAAAAAAACTTAAAATAATTAAAAAAGTGTTAATATTTCTTTTATACATTTTATACGATAATGTTAATTAATCTGTTTGGTACAAATATTCTTTTTTTAATTTCTTTTTCAGAACAATATTTTTTTAAATTTTTATTTTGTTGCACAATTTCAAATAATTCTTCATCCAAAATATCACGTTTTGCTTCAATAATTGCTCTTTTTTTTCCATTAACTTGAATTACATAAGGAATAATATCTTCAACTAATAATGTTTCATCATATTCTGGCCACTCAATAACATTGTAATTTATTCTTTTTAAGCACTCATTTGCAAGATGTGGAATTATTGGAATCATTGTTACTAATATTTTACTAAAATTTTCAGTTAATGTTTTTTTTGTGTATTTTTTAATTAATTCTTTATTGAAAAAATTTTGCATTTCATGCAAGTTGGCTATTAAAATATTATAACTAAATGCATTTAAAGCATCAGTCATCTTTTTTAAATATTTATTTGTAAATTTGATCAAGTCCTTTCCTTCATCTTCTTCATGATTTTGCTCTATCTCGTGAATAACTTTTTCGTTTAAAGACCATAGTTTTTGAATAAATTTGTAGGAAGAGGCAATTCCTTCATCTGACCATTGAACATCTTTTTCTGGGGGACTATCTGATAAAATAAATAATCTTGCTGAGTCTGCTCCGTACATTTCAATTATTTTCTCTGGATCAATTGTATTCTTTTTAGATTTTGACATTGACTCTGATGGACCTATTTTAATTTCTTCAGTTTGATTTTTTTTTAGAACTTTTTTTCCATTTCTAACTTCAATCTCATCTGGGCTTATCCAATTATTATTTTTATCCTTGTAAGTTTCATGACAAACCATTCCTTGTGTGAACAGTCCCTCAAATGGTTCAACGATGTTAAAACTAGGATTTTGATAAGATAAAGCTTGCATAAAAAATCTTGAATAAAGTAGGTGCAAAATTGCATGTTCAACACCTCCGATATATTGATCAACTGGCATCCAGTAATCAATTTCCTCTTTATTAAATCCATAATCCTTATTATTTGGTGAACAAAACCTTAAGTAATACCAAGAAGAGCAAACAAATGTGTCCAGTGTATCAGTTTCTCTTATAAATTTTTTGCCATCTATTTTAACCTCTCTCCAACTATTTTGATGATCTAGAGGATTGCCTTTTACATTTAAATCAATTTTTTCTGGAAGTTTTACAGGAAGAGTTTCCTTAGGTACAGGATGTGCTTTACCCTCTTCATCATACATTACGGGAATTGGACAACCCCAGTATCTTTGTCTAGATACACCCCAGTCTTTTATTCTAAAATTTATTTTCTTTTTGCCTATATCTTTTTTTTCTAAAATAGTAATTGTCTCCATTACTGAATTGTCTGGGGCGCTTAGTCCATTCAAAAATTCTGAGTTTATAATTACACCTGGACCTGGGTAGGCTTCTTTATTAACTTGGTAAGTATCTTCTTGATCATGTGGTCTAACTACAGTTTTGATTTCAAGATTATATTTTTTTGCAAAATCAAAATCTCTTTGGTCATGTGCTGGACATCCAAAAACAGCTCCAAAACCATAATCCATAAGAACAAAATTAGCAAAGTATACAGGAACTTTTTGTTCCGGGTTCAAAGGGTTAAGCGCTACAAGGTCGGTTTTAAATCCAATTTTTTCTCCAACAGCAATAGCTTCTTCTGTAGTTCCAGTTTTTGAGCACTCTTCTTTGAATTTTAAAAAATTCTTATCATCCTTATAAAAATTAGAAATTTCATGATCTATAGATAAAGCTAAAAAGGAAAAACCAAAAAGAGTGTCGGGTCTTGTGGTAAAACATTTTATATTTTTAACTGGTAAATTCCCTTCAGTTTTAAAGTCAATTTCACAACCAAATGATTTTCCAATCCAGTTTTTCTGCATTGTTTTAACTTTATTTGGCCATTGGTCTAGTGTGTCTAATCCGTCTAATAAATCTTGTGAAAATTTAGAAATATTAAAAAACCATTGACTTAGTTTTTTTCTTTCTACTGTCGCCCCAGATCTCCAACCTTTTCCATCTATGACTTGTTCGTTTGCAAGCACCGTTTCATCAACTGGATCCCAATTGACATAATTCTCTTTTCTATAAACCAATTTTTTTTCGAGCAATTCCAAGAAAAAAAGTTGCTGATGTTTGTAATATTCTTCAGAAGAGGTAGTAATTTCTCTGTCCCAATCTATTGATAAACCAAGCTTTTTTAACTGAGATTTCATATTCGCGATGTTGCTTTCAGTCCAGGTTTTTGGATCCAGATCATTCTGTCTTGCAGCATTTTCTGCTGGCATTCCAAATGAATCCCATCCCATTGGATGCAAAACGTTGTAACCTTGAAGAGCTTTATATCTAGCTAATACATCTCCAATTGTATAATTCCTCACATGACCCATATGGATTTTTCCAGATGGGTATGGAAACATTTCTAGGCAATAAAATTTTTTCTTATTTCTATCTAAAGTAGTAGTGAATGTTTTTTCTTTCTTCCAAAAATTTTGCCACTTACTTTCTACATCTTTAAAATTATATCTTTGCACTTTTTAAGATTAGTTTTTTTATTTTTTATCTTTTTCTTTAGCTTCTTCTTTATAAAGTGTAGCCTTTTTTAAAATTTGTTTTTTTAATTCAGGTGCAAGCTCGTCATTAACTTCACTTATAATACAATTGGAAACATTGTTACATTTTCTGTTAAAGACTTTTATATCGAGAGCGTCTGCCCTAACTTCATTGGTTAAAAATCGAATAGAAATTTTTACACTTTCCCCACTTAAACTTTCCTCAGAGGAATACCAATCAGTAACTATGATACCACCACTATAATTAACAGATAATAGTGGCATAAAATCAATTGTATCAAGAGAGGCTCTCCACAATTCGTTAGAACTGGCAAAATCAAAAACTCCACCTTTAGGTCCATCAAAAACGTTGTTTAATTTAAATCCCCTTCCTTCTTCGAGATTTTTTTTAACTCTTAACTTGGGATCGGCTGGGAATTTTCTGGCATCACCCCCTGGTATTTTGAAGTTACCATCTGGGCCCTTGCATGATAAAATAAAAAGTGAAAGTACAAGAATAAAAAAATAATTTTTAAAAAATTCTGGTTTTTTCAATTTTACGTTTTTTATATTCATGATCTAAATGCTTGATTACACATAAAAGATGTACTTTAAGTAATTTTGCAAAATATAGTCAAAAATTAACAAAAATATAGAGAATTAAGGGTATTTTTAATGTTGCAAAAATGACACACTTATTAATTTTATATACAAAATATTAATAAATCAAAATTTTTAAGCCTGTAAATGATAAATAAGCAATGTTTATTATTAATAATTAACATTTAATAAAAGGAGTAATTAATATGAACAATTTTAAAAAAGTAGGTGTAACAGCATTAGCTGGTTCACTTATGGCTGTTACTGCAAATGCAGGCGAAATGTCTGTAGCAGGAACTGCTAAAATTGCCTTAGAACACATCAATGGTGGTGCTGCATCTTCTGGTAAATCATGGTCAATGGGTAACCAACTTACTTTCTCAGGAAGTGGTGAGTTAGACAATGGAATGAACGTATCATTATCTTTCGTTCTTGACCAAGGTGATGATGAAACTGATACATCAACTCAATCTGGTAACTCTCCGTTTGACAGTCACTCTGTGTCTGTTGGTATGGACGGTTTAGGAACATTGAAGTTCGCAGGTGAAGGTGGAGATTCTGCTGTAGCTGGTATGGACGGATCTGCTGCTGGTGGAATGTGGGATAATTTCCAAGCTGCTGCTGATGAGCCAAAATCAGGTAAATCTTCAAATGATATGATGATTTATACTTTACCAAGTATCTTGGATAATTTAGCATTAAATGCTTCTTACACTCCAAATGGCGATGGTGGAGCTGATTCGTCTACATCATGGTCTGCAACATACACAGGTGTTGAAGGTTTAACACTTGCTTATGGTGCTGGTGAAGATAATTCAGCTACAACTACTGCAGATGCTACTGCGTGGAAAATATCATATGCATATGGTCCATTCACAGCAACAGCTACTGATCTTGAATACGATCATGAGACTGCAACGTCAGACAGAGATATGTCATCAATGCAAGTTGCTTACACAGTAAGCGATGAAATTTCTATCACTTATGGTGAAGAAGAAATTACTGATGGTTCAGCTTCATCTGAAAAAGCTGAGTTTTCTGGCTTTGGTGTTACATACACAGCAGGTGGTATGACTATTGGAGCATACGCTCAAGAAGCTGAAAACATTAGTTACAGCACTACAGCGACTGAAGATCAAGAGATCTGGGCTGTTAACGCTACATTTGCATTCTAATTTAATTTAGATCAAATTATTTAAAAGGGCCCCTATTTTGGGGCCTTTTTTTTATTTACTTATTTTATTTAACGCTGAAAATACCTCATTTTGACGATGAGCCCATTCTTCCATTAACTTGTTAGCCTCATTAGTAAGAGTGTAATTTTTTGATCTCTTATCTTTTTCATTGATTTCTTTTATAAAAAAATTAATTCGAACACCTTCTTTTAAAATATTTTGAATAGTTGATCTGCTTATAACTTTTGGAGAAATATTATAACAAATATCCTCAAGTGTTGACTGCTTATTTATTTGGGAAGCTAAGTAAAATATTAAAATTACATTTTGCTTACTTGAAAATAAAAAATTTTTTAGAGGATCTTTATTTTGATAACTTGCTCCATGCCAGTGTTCATAAAGTTGTGAAAATATTTTTTCCATTAAGTAAGTATATTTAAAGTAAGTATATCTATTGATTTTAAAATTTATTAATATCATTTGTACATTACAGCTATGTGACAAAGAAAAAAAAAACCCCAAAATAGGTCATAATATTTGGTCTAACTAATTTAGAATTTTTTTTATAAAAATGAATCAAATTTCATTTGTTTTTTTGTGATATAAATACAACAAATAAAATGATATTTAGTATTACAAAAATACTAGTAAAAATTAATTATAAATAAAAACTATTTTTATAATAATAAAATCAAGCTTATTCAGTAAAATAAATTTTAAAGTATTTATATATAAATTTTACTATTAAAAATTCATTATTTTTTTATTCATCTAAAAATATATACAGCAATCGTTAATGTTAATTATTAATAATCAACAAACAATAACAAATGAAAGGTTAAGTTAATGAAAAACTTAAAGAAAATCGGATTATCTGCATTAGCAGGTTCTCTAGTAGCGGTATCTGCAAGTGCAGGCGAAATGTCTGTAGCAGGTTCAGCTAAAATGGAAGTATCGCACAAAAATGGTGGTGCTGCTTCTGCTGGTAAATCATTTGCAATGGGTAACCAACTTACTTTCTCAGGAAGTGGTGAGTTAGACAATGGAATGAACGTATCATTAAGCTTTGTTTTAGACCAAGGTGATGATGAAACTGATACATCAACTCAATCTGGTAACTCTCCGTTTGACAGTCACTCTGTGACAGTTAGCGCGGATGGTTTAGGATCATTGAAGTTCGCAGGTGAAGGTGGAGATTCTGCTGTAGCTGCTATGGACGATTCTGTTGCTGGTGAAATGTGGGACGACTATCAAGCGTCTGCTGATGAGCCAACATCAGGTGCATCTTCAAATGATATGTTAATTTATACGTTACCAACAATTGTTGAAGACGTAAGTATAGCGGCATCATACACACCAAATGGTGATGGTGGAGCTGACTCGTCTACTTCATACTCAGTAGAATATACAGGTATTGAAGGTTTAACACTTGCTTATGGTGCTGGTGAAGATAATTCAACTACAACTACTGCAGATGCTACTGCATGGAGCATATCATATGCATACGGTCCATTCTCTGCATCATTAGCAGATCTTGAGTATGATCACGAGACTGCAACGTCAGACAGAGATATGTCATCATATTATGTCTCTTACACAGTAAGCGATGAAATTTCTATCGGTTATGGTGTAGAAGAAATCACTGATGGTTCAGGTACTGAAGATGCTGAGTTCTCAGGTTATGATGCTTCATACACAGCTGGTGGAATGACTTTATCAGTTGCTATGTCAAAAGGTGATAACATAGATTACAGCACAACTGCAACTAAAGATCAAGAAAGATGGTTCTTAGGTGCTTCATTTGCATTCTAATTTAATTTAGATCAAATTATTTAAAAGGGCCCCTTTTTAGGGGCCTTTTTTTTATCCAAAATAAGAAATGCCAGCAAATTCTTGATTAGATAAGAGCTTAAGTTTTTTAATATTTTTTTTAGATATTCCACCTAAAGCAATTACTTTACGATTTGTAAATTTTGATATTATTTTAAATTTATTTATTCCTAAATAATTTTTATTTTTTTTAAACAAAGAGGATAAAAAAATTTTTTCTACCTTTTGAAGTTCTTTAGTTTTAATTTCTTTTAGATTATGAGCCGAGCCAACAATTTTGAAATTTTTTTTATAAGAAAAATTTAAATGATTAAAACTCTTGTCGAACGAAGGTATATAGGCTCCGTTAAGATTTAAATCTATCGCTAATTTAATATTGTTCGATAAGTAAAGTTTTTTATTTTTTTTTATACAATAGTTTCTAATTTGAATTATAAGTGGTCTCTCATCATTAGTTGAAGTATAATTTCTGTAAATGATTACAGTTTGATTGTCCTGTTTATCAATACTATTTGTATCAAATTTGTTTATAAAGTAATATTTACTAATTAAATCTTTATGCATAATATTGTTCAAAATTTAGTTGATATTCAAAATAAAATAAATTCACATTTAGATGAACATAAAATTGATAAAGTACCAAAAATAATAGCGGTATCCAAGACTTTTAAAATTGAAAAAATCTTGCCGCTAATTGATCATGGTCATAAACATTTCGGCGAAAATAAAGTGCAAGAGGCTGTTGATAAATGGACTGAAATTAAATTATCAAATTCCAATATACAGTTACATTTGATTGGAAAATTACAAACCAACAAAGTAAAGTTTGCGGTAAAAATCTTTGATTATATTCATTCTGTAGATAGCGAAAAATTAGCAAAGAAAATTTCAGATGAACAAATTAAAATAAATAAAAAAATTAAAATTTTTATTCAGGTAAATATAGGGCAAGAAGATCAAAAATCTGGAACGAGCGTAAATGAGCTAAGTTCATTAATTTCTTATTGTAACAAAATTAATTTGGATGTAGTGGGGCTGATGTGTATTCCACCAATAAATGAAGACCCTGTGATCTATTTTGAAAAAATGAAAAAATTAAACGAGGAAAATAAATTTAATGAATTAAGTATGGGGATGTCGTCTGACTATTTGAAAGCAGCAATGAATAACGCAACCTATTTAAGGATAGGCTCTAGTATTTTTGGACAAAGATATTAAAGAATTTTAATTTTAGTATTTTTATTTATTATTTTTAACATTATTAGAAAATCTTTCTCTTTTAAACCGATGCATCCAGCAGTTGGTTTATAATCTTTTGTTAGATGAATAAAAATACAACTACCTAGTCCAACTCTGGGTCTTTCAAAATTATATCTTATGGGTATTAAGAGGTTGTATTTGTGATCTTTTCTTTTAAGTTTTTCGTGTTTAATTTGAATATTAGTTTTTATTAATTTATTATATTTTTTTGGGTGATAAATGTCATCACACCACCCCATATTATTTTTAATTTCAATACATTTTAGTGAGGTAAGTGGCCTATCTAGTCTATCTTTTCTGTAATATAAATTTTCAATTTTAAAAATGCCTTTAGGAGTTTTTTTATCCCCCTCTTTTTTTATAAAAGATAAACCATTTTTTCCAATACAGCATTTAAAACTAAACTCATCCACTTGAAGAGTATGTTTATTTTTGAGAATAATTAACATATTCTTAATATATATGAATAATCAAAATTTATTAATCTATCAGTTACCCTATTTATGGGAAATTATGAATGAATTAGAAGGTTATTTAAATTTTAAGGTTACTGAGATCTCAAATAAGAAAAACTTGGATGATCAAATTAATTCAATTCCAAATTATTTAATTATTACAAAAAAGCAAATCCAAAAAACTAAAAACTTCTTACTTTTAAATAATGAACCTATAAAAATTTCTAAGTTAATTGAAAAAATAAATATTCAGCTTTTAAAACAAAAATTTAATGATCAATCGCAAATAATAATCAATAATTACAGAATTAACGTAAACTCTAGGGAAATTTTTAAAGACAACAAAAAATTAAAGTTAACGGAAAAAGAAATCCAAACCATAATTTATTTATCAAAAAGTACAAAACCAACCACTAGTGATGAATTACAGTCAAAAGTTTGGCGTTATCAAAATGATCTAGAAACTCATACTGTTGAAACACATATCTATAGACTTAGAAAAAAATTCTTAAATTATTTTAATGATAATAATTTTATTATAAGTGAAAAAAATGGTTATAAAATTAAATAAGAAAAATCCTATCATTCAAGATTTATATTCAAAGAAATTTAAGCCTAAAATAATTAAAGCAAAAAAAGGTAAAGGTAGTTTTAAGCGTTTAAAAAAAACAAAGGTTTAAATTATTTAATATCAACGTTGAAACTTATAACTATTCTATCCTCATCTGACTCGTTTTTTGCAACTTTGTGGGGCAGATAGCCTGGAAATATTAATAAATCACCCTCACTTACCTCCAATCCAGCAAGTTGCATGTTGAGCTCATTTTTGTTTGCAATTAGAGGAGACGAATGTTTTTTGGCCATGTTCATATTTTCTACTTGGAAACGACCACAATTTTTTGGTGCCTTGACATAATATGCTGCGCTTAAACATGCATTTGGATGAGTATGTATAACATTAAAATCATCTTTTTTATTAATTATAGCCCACATTTCTCTAATTCTTATGTTTTGATTTTCAGTCTTCCATCCAAAATTTTTAAATGTTTTCAAAATATATTTTTGCAATTCAAGTGCAAATTTGAATTGAATTGAATTTTTATCTTTCATTTCAAAAGTATTTGAATGCCAACCCCCTCTATTAGATCTATCTACTCCTTTAGTATCTTCTTCCGAAAGTTTGTAGATATATTTAGATAGTTCTGGATTAAAATTTCTAAATTCTTCAAATTGAAATTTAAAGACAGGCTCTGGAAAAAATTTAAAAATTTCAGGATTATCCATAAATTAATATATTATTTTTACCTACTCATTAAAATTAAATTCTTGCACCAATTTTTTGAATAATTTTAGATGATAATTCTGTTCCTTTTATAAGACTTTCTTTTGTAGTTAAATTATTAATAATGCCATGTAAATAACCAGCTGCAAACAAGTCTCCTGCACCAGTTAGATCCGCTATATTAAGATTTTTTTCAGCAGCACATTCTTCAATTTCACCTTCATTAATTGCTATTGCACCTTTTTCACCTCTAGTAATTACAATATTTTTATTTAGATTTTTTAGAAAAGTTACTGCTTCATCAAATTTATCACTTTCAATTAATGATAGTATCTCTTGTTCGTTAGCAAAGATGATATCAAGTTTATTTTTAACTAGCTCTAAAAATTGAGCTTTATGTCTTTCAACACAAAAGAGATCAGATAATGACATAGCAACTTTATTTGAGTTTAGAATGGCTTTGTCAAAAGCTTTTTTTGGTTCTCCTTCATCCCACAAATATCCTTCTAAAAAAGTTATTTCAGCACTTTTAATTAAATTTGCGTCTACATCTTTATCATTTATTTTTCCTGCTATTCCAAGAAAAGTACACATTGTCCTTTCAGAGTCTGGGGTTATCAAAATTAGGCAGGTTCCTGTAGGAGTAGATTCACTGTTTTTTTTGTATAAAAAATTAACTTTTTCCTTTTTTAAACCATCTTCATATTTTTGACCCAGGTTGTCGTCATTAACTTTTCCAATAAATCCAACACGATTACCTAGCTGAGACAAACCAACTACAGAATTTGCAACTGAACCACCAGAAATAGTATCCTGAATGGTGAGACCTGAAAGTAAATTTTTAAATTCTGCCTCATCTATAAGTTTCATTGTACTTTTAGTTAAAGAATTTTTGATTAAAAATTCATCATCTACTTTACAAAGCACATCAACAATTGCGTTTCCAATTCCTAAAATTTTCATTTTATGCTTTTTTTGTAACTATGGATTTTTTTCTATTAGGATAACAAGTAGTGCATATTTTACAAGATAATCCATAACATTCTCTTGCCTTACAATACTCTCTCCCATAAAAAATAATCTGTAGATGAAGTTTTGACCAGGTTTTTTTAGGGAAAATTCTTTTTAAATCATTTTCTGTTTGAACAACATTTTTTCCATTTGTTAGGCCCCATCGCTGTGCAAGTCTATGTATGTGGGTATCTACAGCAAATGCTGGATATCCAAAGCCTTGTGACATCACAACACTAGCTGTCTTATGTCCTACTCCTGGAAGTTTTTCTAGTTCTTCAAAAGTTTTTGGAACTTTTCCATTATGTTTTTCTATAATTTGTTTTGACATCAAATAGATACTTTTTGCTTTAATTCTAAAAATTCCAATACTTTTAATTAATTTTTCAATTTTTTTTCTTCCTAGTTTTACAAAATGTTCAGGCTTATTATACTTAGGATATATATTTTTTGTTACATTATTAACATTAACGTCTGTACACTGGGCTGATAAGAGAACTGACACTAAAAGTGTAAATATATTTTTATGCTTTAGTGGAACAAGTGCCTTAGGGTAAATCCTATTTAAAATTTTTATTATTTTTTTTGCCTTTTCTTTTTCATTCATTTTGAAAAATTAAGCAAATCTCTCATTGAATACAAACCTGCTTTTTTTTTCATAAGCCATTTTGCAGCTGTTAAAGCTCCATCGGAGTACAAAGCTCTATCAAAAGCTTCGTGGTTCAACGTAATGATTTCCTTACCACTCGAGAATTTAACTTCATGCTCACCAATAATTTCACCTTTTCTTAAAGAGTTAAAATTAATTTTTTTTCCGTAAGGAAAAGATTTTTTATTTAAAAACTTTTTACCAATTAAACTATAAAGATTTTTACCTCTACCATCTGCAATACCTTTCCCCAACATTAAGGCTGTTCCTGAAGGGTAATCTTTTTTATGTTTGTGATGTACTTCAAATATTTTACTTAGATAGTCTTCATCTAGAGATTTTGAGGCAATTTCAGTTAAATACATTAATAAATTCACACCTAAGCTCATATTACCAGCCTTTAATATTGGAATTTTTTTGGAGTATTTTCTAATTTGGTTTTCTTGAAATCTGTTAAATCCAGTTGTTCCAATCACAACTTTTTTTTTTAGTTTTGATGCTATTTTTAATACTTCTAGTGTGCATTTAGGAATTGTGAAATCTATTATTATATCTGTTTTTTTAAATGCATCTTCTGAATTTAACTCAGGTTTAACACCATGAATTTTTTTATTTATGGTTATGTATTCAGTAAGAGCCTTTAAATTAAAATCTTTATTATTTTTAGATGATTTAATAAGTTGTTGACCCATCCTTCCCATACAACCTGAAATACCTAGATTAATTTTTTTCATTAAATATTTTTTGTCTAATATAGCCAACTTTAGTGGTTTTAAAATGCTTGAAAGGGACGTTTGTGTCTTCAATTGCCTTAATAGTCTCATCTGTAATATTTCCATATACTTCTATTTCAAATTTATCAGCAATTTCATTATGCTTTTTAACATAATCTTGAACTGGGGGATTATTTAGGTGATGCACCATGGCTTCACTGTTTCTGTAAACTTCACTCCAAGTAAATTCTAAAGGGTCAGTTGGATCTTGATCAAAAGTATGAATAAGCATATCTGGTTCTGACGCATTAACTGCATCATCAGCTTTTTTTGCTATCTTGAAATATTCTTCAACTTTACCTTCTTTAACACGTATCCTAGCTATTAAAATAAATGGATTAGACATTGATGTTATAATAAATGATTGACTTACTTTTAAAATATTAAATCTTTTTAATCAATTACTCTTTTAATTTTTCCAGAAATCTTTTGCTTTTTGAAAGAATTTTTTAATACTTGGATTTGATTTTTCATTCTCAATTTCCCTGAATTGTTCTAATAATTCTTTTTGTTTTTTATTTAAGTAAACTGGTACCTCTGTTTTAACCTGAACATATAAATCTCCATAATCACCTCTTCTCATGAAAGGCATTCCTTTGCCTTTCAGTCTAAACTGTTTACCATTTTGAGTTCCGTCAGGTATCTTTATTTTAGCTTTGCCACCATCTATTGTTGGAATTTCAATTGTTGTCCCAAGGGCAGCATCAGCAAGGGATATAGGAAACTCAAAAAATAAATTTTCATCTGATCTTTTAAATAAATCGTGTGAATGAACATTAATAAATAAATACAAATCTCCAGTTGATCCTCCTCTGCTGCCAGCTTCCCCTTTTCCAGCTAATCTAATTCTCGTACCATCATCAACACCCCTTGGAATAGTTACAGATATTTTTTTTGAGGCTTGAGTTTTTCCTTGACCATTACAGTCAGTGCAAGGGTTTGTGATTTCTTCTCCATTACCATTACATTGAGGACAGGTTTGTTGAACAGTAAAAAAACCTTGGTTAGACCTAATTTTTCCATTACCCCCACAATATGAACATGTATCAGGAGAAGAACCAGGTTTTGAACCATTTCCCTTGCATGTTCCACATTTTTCAGTTGTTGAAAACTTTATGTCTTGTTTTTTACCGTGGTAGGCCTCTTCAAGAGATATGGAAAGATCATATCTTAAATCTGATCCTCTATTGTTTGTTCTTCTGCTTCTGGATCTTCCACCACCACCAAAATCTCCAAAGAAATCTTCAAAAATATCTGAAAAATCTGCACCACTAAAACCACCAAATCCTCCACCAGGTCTTCCACCTCCATTCTCAAAAGCAGCATGACCAAAGTTATCGTAGTTTTGTTTTTTTTCTTTATCAGAAAGTATTCCATATGCTTCACTAGCTTCTTTAAATTTATCTTCAGCTTTAGTGTCGCCAGGATTTTTATCTGGATGATATTTAACTGCTAATTTTCTGTAGGCTGATTTTAAATCTTCGGGACTTGCGTTTTTATTAACGCCTAGGACATCATAATAGTCTCTTTTAGCCATTTAATTACCCCAGACATTGGATGTCAGTTTATGCGCTTTTTTCTTTATTCTCGTCTTTTACTTCTTCGAAATCAGCATCAACAACATTTTCGTCTTTTTTACCTGCATCATCACCACCATCATCTTTTCCAGATTCTGGTTTAGTGCTCTGTTGTGATTTATAAATTGCTTCTCCAAGTTTCATGGAAGCTTGTACTAAAGCTTCAGTTTTTTTCTTGATATCTTCAATATCCTCACCTTTTAATGCTTCTTTTACAGCTGATGATGCATCTTCAATTGTTTTCTTTTCTGCATCAGAAACTTTTGCTCCATGTTCTTTTAAGTTTTTTTCCGTGGAGTGAATTAAAGTATCTGCTTGATTTCTAACATCAACTGACTCTCTTTTTTTCTTGTCAGCTTCTTTATTCGCTTCAGCGTCTTTAACCATTTTTTCAATCTCTTCATCACTTAACCCACCAGAAGCTTGAATTTGAATTTTTTGTTCTTTACCAGTTCCTTTGTCTTTTGCAGAAACATTTACAATTCCATTTGCATCAATATCAAAGGTTACTTCAATTTGAGGCACTCCTCTAGGTGCAGGAGCAATACCCACAAGTTCAAAATTACCTAAAGCTTTGTTGTCACTAGCCATTTCTCTTTCACCCTGTAATACTCTTATGGACACAGCTGGTTGATTGTCCTCTGCAGTTGAAAATACTTGGCTTTTTTTAGTTGGTATTGTTGTATTTTTATCGATTAGTTTTGTTGAAACACCCCCTAGTGTTTCAATACCAAGTGACAAAGGAGTAACATCTAATAAAAGAACATCTTTTACATCACCCTGTAATACACCGGCTTGAATTGCAGCTCCCATTGCAACTACTTCATCTGGGTTCACACTTTTATTAGGTTCTTTTCCAAAAAAGTTTTTTACTTCTTCCAGAACTTTTGGCATTCTAGTCATACCACCAACCATAACAACTTCATCAATTTCACTGGCATTTATACCAGCGTCTTTTAAAGCTGTTTTGCATGGTGGAATTGTTCTAGCAATTAAATCCTCAACTAAAGCCTCAAGTTTAGCTCTAGTCATTTTTAAATTAATATGTTTAGGACCTGTTTTATCTGCAGTAATAAATGGTAAATTAATATCTGTTTGTTCAGCAGATGACAATTCAATTTTTGCTTTTTCTGCGGCTTCCTTTAATCTCTGTAAAGCAAGTTTATCAGACTTGAGATCAATACCATTGTCCTTTTTAAATTCAGATACTAGATAATCAACAACTGCATTATCGAAATCTTCACCACCTAAAAATGTATCACCATTAGTAGATTTAACTTCAAAGACACCGTCACCTAATTCTAAAATAGAAACATCAAATGTTCCTCCACCTAAATCGTATACAGCAATTTTTTTATTTTGTTTTTTATCTAAACCATAAGCTAGTGATGCAGCTGTTGGTTCATTTATAATTCTTAAAACTTCTAGTCCGGCAATTTTTCCCGCGTCTTTTGTCGCCTGTCTTTGGGCATCATTAAAATATGCTGGAACAGTAATTACTGCTTTAGTTACAGCTTGTCCTAAATATTTTTCAGCTGTTTCTTTCATTTTTTGTAAAATAAAAGCAGATATTTGAGAAGGAGAATATTTTTCACCTTTAGCTTCAATCCAGGCATCACCTTTTTCAGAATTCACTATTTTAAAGGGAGCTGCTTCGACATCTTTCTTAACTGTTGGATCATCAAAGTTTCTTCCTATTAATCTTTTAACTGCAAAGATGGTATTTTCTGGGTTTGTTACAGCTTGTCTTTTTGCAGGCTGTCCAATTAATTTTTCGCTCTCATCAGTAAAAGCTACAACTGAAGGGGTGGTTCTTGCACCTTCTGCGTTCTCTAATACTTTAGCTTGCGTTCCTTCCATTATTGCAACGCATGAATTTGTTGTACCTAAGTCTATCCCAATAATTTTACTCATAATGTTTAATCCTATTCGTCATATAAGGTTTAAATTCTGATCTACAAGCTGATCTAAGAATTATTTATCCTCTATATTTTCTTTATTTTCCTCAGTTTTTTCTTCTTTTTTAGAAACTTTCTTAGAAACACCAACTAAAGAAGGTCTAAGAAGTCTATCTTTGATGGTAAATCCTTTTTGAATTTCCTGAATAATTGTTCCGGGTTCTTTTGCATCATCCTCTATTTCCATCATTGCTTGATGAAAGTTAGGGTCTAATTTCTTATTTAGACTTTCAATTGGTTTAATATTATTTTTTTCAAAAATTGAAATGGTATCTTTTTTAATAATATCTAAATGTTCTAAGGATTTTTTAAGAGCCTCTGTATCTTTTAACTTCTCATCAGTTTCTAGAACTTGTTTTGAACGTTCTAAATTATCAATTAAATTTAATGCTTCCTTAGCAAAACTATAACCTCCATACTCAAATGCTTCTTCTTTTTCTTTTTCAAATCTTCTTCTTTGATTTTCCATTTCAGCAAAAGTTCTTGCTACTTTGTCTTCGAGTTCAGCAATTTTTTCTTCTGGAGTAGGCTCTTTAATTTCTTCTTTAGGCTCTTGAGCTGTTTCCTCTTTTTTATTTTCACTATCTAAATTTTCCTCAGGCTTAGCTGTTTCTTTTTCTGGCTCTTGATGATTTTTAGCAGCTGTATTTTGGTTTTCTTCTTTTTCCATAGAACCTTATATGGTAAGGATTTTGATAATTTCTAGATGCCTACACAAAAAATAAACGAATTACTTATTGGAACAAACAACAGAGGTAAACTCCGTGAAATTAGGAGTTTACTGCCAAAAAACATTGAAATTCACTCCACATCTGAATTTAATCTCAAAAGTCCAATAGAAAATGGAAAAACATTTAAAGAAAACTCACTTATAAAATCTAAATATTTTTCAAAAAAAACAGGTCTTATATGTTTAGCAGATGACTCTGGTTTAGAAATAGACCTTTTAGATAAAAATCCTGGTATTTACTCTGCAAGATGGGGTGGAAGGCATGGAGATTTTAATAAGGCTATTAGAAGAGTTTATAGGGAGCTAAGTAAAAAAGACAAATATTGGAAAAATAAAAAAATTAGTGCAAGGTTTGTATGTGCTTTATCTATTTCATATTTAGATAAAAAAATTGCCTGTGTTCAAAGTAAAATTGAAGGTTCTATTTCAACTGAATTCAAAGGAACAAATGGATTTGGCTATGATCCTATCTTTGTTCCTAAAGGTAAAAAAAAAACATTTGGAGAAATGCAGCCTGCAAAAAAATATAAAATAGATCATAGATATTTAGCTTTTAAAAAAATTAGAAAATTTTTGTGAGTTCTTTGTTTTCAACTTTATAAAAGTTTAATCTATGATTAATCTTATTATTTCTTACATCAAATATTCCTATTTTTCCTTTAAACGAGTTTTGCTTTTTAAATAATCTACTTAAATTGGTAAGATCAGACTTGAATGATAAATAATAGATTAGACCAACTAAATCATAACTTAATAGTGACAAATGTGAGGGATCTTCATTAAAAGCATTAAAATATTTGATTTTATAATCGTCAAAATTCTCTTTATTTATTGAAGGATAATATATTGGCTGAACATCTGTTTCTTTTAGTAAACTTTCATCAAACCATTGATTGAGGGTTATAAAATATTTATTCTCTGGTTTAACATCAGTGTATAAAAGCGATGTAGTCACACTCTTTAAGCTTTCATCAAAATCAGAGATAACAACTGCATCAAAATTTAAATTTCCAATAGTGTATCTTTTTTCCAATCTTTTAATTTTCTTTTCTTTATTAGGTTCGTTTGAATTTTTAATTCTTGTAATTTCATCTTCAAGATTTTGTTTTCTTATTTTATATTTTGTGATTTCTTCTATTTGTTTGGTAAGTTTTGTTGGATCAGTGTTATAATCATACTCTTTATAAGTTTTTATTTTTGAGTCTTTCATCCCTTTTTTAATTTCAAACTCATATTCTCGAATTGGTGTTAAAAAAATAGTTCTTTCAACATTATTTTTTTCTAAAAATTTTTTAATAGTATTGAATTGAGACGTTGAATTTATACCTGCTGAAATAACATTTTTTGGAAGATCTAAGTTTTTGTTTGTTAAAGATAAAAACGTTAAATCTTTCATTTCATCCAGATAAGTTAAACTTTCATAAAAAACCGGACCTATAACTACCTTTATACCCATTTGTTTAAACTCAAATGCTGATTTTAGAGTTTGATTGGGTCTAGAAGCCGTATCTTTTGGGTAAATTTCAATTAAATTATTATCAATATCTTTTACAGCTAAACTTACAGCCTTAATAATTGATTGACCAATCTCTTTGTTTGTTCCAGTCATTGGTATTAACAAACCAATTTTAATTTTTTCGTTTGCACTAGCCGTTTGAAAAAATAATAAAAAAACTCCACATTTAAGGATAAAAAGAATTTTAAATAATTTAATCATTTTAATGTTATTATAATATTTTTTTAGCTAAATTATGATCATTAAACCACAATCTAAAATAAAAGATAATGAAAATGGTCTTTATATAGTTTCAACGCCAATAGGAAATTTGAAAGATATTACTATAAGAGCAGTAGAAATATTAAAAAAATCAGATTTTATTTTATGTGAAGACACTCGTATTTCAAAAAATTTATTAAATAAATATGAAATCAAATCGAAATTGATTTCAAATCATAAATTTAATGAAAAAAAAAATACTTTAAAAATAATTGAATATTTAAAATCTGGAAAATTAATATCTTTAATTTCTGATGCTGGGACCCCTGCTATTTCTGATCCAGGCTCCGTTTTAGTAAATGAGTGTGTTAAAAATAATATTAAGATTGTACCAATACCTGGTCCATCAGCAGTGGCAACTGCTATATCTATTAGTGGATTTTCTGATCAATTTTTCTTTTATGGTTTCTTACCAGATAAAAAACAGCAAATAACAAATGAGCTTGAAAAAATATCTGAATTTAACTCTACTTTAGTTTTTTTTATATCTCCTAAAAAAATTAATAAAATTATACCTGAAATTAAAAAACACTTTAGTGAGAGAAAAATTGTGATTTGCAGAGAAATTACTAAGTTATACGAAGAGTTTTTAAGAGCAAATGTAAATGAATTGGAACAATTTCAAAAAGAACCAAAAGGTGAATTAACGGTTGTTATTTCAAATAGAAAGACTGATGAAAATAACTCTAAAAATTTGAATGAATCTGATATTAATATAATTAATAAAATGATTAATAAACTTACAATAAAAGAAATTACGGACTTAATTTGTAAAAACAGTAAAGTTTCAAAAAAGCTAGTATACAATTATTGTTTAAAGTTAAAAAATGAAAATTAAGTTTCTAGTACTAATATTTGTAGGATTTATTTTGTCAGGATGTGTAGGTGTAAGTTCTAAAGGGGTATTTGGAACAGGTGTTTCAGTTGCATTAGATCCCAGAACCTTAGGAACCCAAATAGACGACTCCATAATGCAAAAAACTTTAACTGCTAGAATTTTAGCCAAAGATAAAAAATACTTTCTATCAGTAAAATCTAAAGTACTGGACGGAAGAATTTTTTTAACAGGAAAAGTTGATAGACCAGAGGAGAAATTACAAATAACAAAGATTGCTTGGGAGACAAAAGGTACTAGATCAGTTCGGAACGATATTAAAATAAAAGAAGAATTTAATTTTAAACAATCTGCTAAAGATATTTTAATTACTACACAGCTAAGAACTGCATTAATAGTAAACAAAAATATTAAAGCTACAAATTATCAAATAGATACATACAAAAAAAAAATATATGTATATGGAATTGCCCAAACATCTGAGGAAAAAGATTTAGTGATTAGTGAGGCTAAAGAAATCTTAGATGTTGAAAATGTAATAGCAAGTATAATACTTGTCGAGGATTTAAGAATTCAAAAAGATTAATTATTTTTTATAATCTATAACTTCAGAAGAGTAGGCAGCTATAGATGCTAAATTAATTATTTCAGAAGTCGAAGATCTTAAAGGTGCAACCTCAATTGGAAGGCCCAGCCCAATAAGCAAAGGTCCAATGACTTTTGTGTCTCCAAATGTTTTCATTAGCTTGTATGATATGGCTGCACTATGCTGCCCAGGCATAATCAAAATATTTGCTTTACCAACAATTTTTGCAAAAGGATACAATTCCTCGTACTCAGAGTTTAAGGCAACATCGGGCTGCATGTCTCCATCAAATTCAAAATCTACCTTTTTTTCTTTTAAAATTTCAACTGCATCTCTTATGTGTTTTGTTCGACTTGTTAAAGGCTGGCCGAAAGTTGAATGGGAAACAAATGCAACTTTTGGGTCAAATCCAAATAGTCTAACTACTCTTGCTGTTGACATTGCAATTTCTGCCATTTGTTCTGATGATGGGTATTCGTGAACACTAGTATCTCCTATAAATATAGTTTTTCCTTTATTAACCACCATATTTAGTCCAAACATTATCTCACCTTTTCGAACATCTACAACTTGCTTAATCT
This sequence comes from uncultured Pelagibacteraceae bacterium, assembly GCA_902594635.1. GTDB lineage: Bacteria > Pseudomonadota > Alphaproteobacteria > Pelagibacterales > Pelagibacteraceae > Pelagibacter. Next base: position 163,292 of record CACJMX010000001.1, on the reverse strand, counting down.
TTTCCAAAGAGGCACCAAAACGTCTTGTATTCCCGGTTACAGCGCCGTCAGCGTCTCCACACGCAACCATGCTTGTAGCCCATATAACCCTGTCATTTCTTACTAATCTATCACAATCTCGTTCGAGCAAACCCTGTTCTCTTTGTAATTTTTGAAATAGATGTTTGACGTATTTGTTTCTTTTTTCTTCATCCTTTGAATTTATTATTTCGATATCAAAGTTCTCGCTGTATCCAATATTTTTAATTTGTTCCTTAATTTTAGTCTCTTTGCCAACTAAAATAGGAATTCCTAACTTAGAATTTTTAAATGCAATTGCTGCCTTTAATGTATTTTCATCCTCTCCATCAGCAAACACAATTCTTTTTTGATTATTCTTTATAAATGAATTTATACCTTGCATTATAGTTACTGTTGGATCTAATCTTTGTTTGAGTTGTTCTTTATAAATTTCAAAATCTTCAATATTTTTTCTAGCTACTCCACTTTCCATTGCAGCTTTTGCTACAGCAGCTGGAATAACGCTTATTAATCTTGGATCAAATGTAGATGGAATAATATAATTTTTTCCATAATGTGGTCTTTCACCGCCCATTGCAGCCACCACTTCATCTGGAACATCTTCTCTTGCAAGTTTAGCTATTGCTTGAGAAGCAGCAACTTTCATCTCTTCATTAATAGTTTTAGACCGCACATCTAAAGCTCCTCTAAAAATGTAAGGGAAACCAATTAAATTGTTAACTTGATTAGGATAATCTGATCTTCCAGTTGCTATAATTGCATCATTTCTTACTTCATTTATTTCTTCAGGTAAAATTTCAGGGTCTGGATTAGCGCAAGCAAAAATAATTGGATTTTTAGCCATACTCTTAACCATCTCTTTTTTGAGAACCCCTTTTGCTGACAACCCTAAAAAAACATCTGCACTTTTCATTGCGTCTTCAAGACTTCTTAGTTTTGTCTCAACTGCATATTTTGATTTCCACTGGTCTATACCCTCGGTCCTACCTTTATAAATTACACCTTTTCTATCAAGCATGATTACATTTTCTGAAGGCACTCCTGAATTTTTAAATAATTCAGTGCAAGCTTGGGCAGATGCTCCAGCACCATTAACCACAACTTTAATTTCTTTTATTGATTTACCACTTATATCTAGAGCATTTATTAGTGCGGCTGTTGTAATTATAGCAGTACCATGCTGATCATCATGGAAAACTGGAATATCCAAAATTTCTTTTAATTTTTGTTCAATTATAAAGCAATCCGGAGCCGCTATATCCTCTAAATTAATCCCCCCAAAGCTTGGAGCAAAATTTTTAATAGAATTAATAATTTCCCCACTGTCTTTAGAATCTATTTCAAGATCTATAGAGTCTATGTCAGCAAATCTCTTAAATAAAACTGCTTTTCCCTCCATTACTGGTTTAGATGCTAATGCTCCTAAATTCCCCATTCCTAAAATAGCTGAACCATTACTGATAACCGCAACCAAATTTCCTTTACTTGTATAATCATAAGCTGCTTCTGGATTTTCACTGATCTCTTTTACCGGGGCTGCAACACCTGGAGAATATGCAAGGGCAAGATCCCTTTTAGTAATCATATTTTTTGAGGAAATAATCTCAATCTTGCCAGGTTTTTTTTCTTTATGAAAATCTAAAGCTTCTTTATCTGTGTAATGATCAATCTTTGTTTTTTTCATTTGTTATAATATGTGTACAATTAGGGTAAATTTAAGACTAATATGATTTATGAACTTACTTAAGTCAACAGGCACATTTGGTTTTTATACGATCATAAGCAGATTACTTGGATATTTAAGAGATATTTTAATTGCAATATTTTTAGGAACAGGTTTGTTAGCGGATGCTTTTTTTGTAGCATTTAGAATTCCAAATACATTTAGAAGACTATTTTCAGAGGGAACTTTTAATGCTGCTTTTGTTCCAAGCTATGCATCAGAAATGGTTAAGGGCAAAAAGCAATCCAACGAATTTGCAAATGACATCTTTAATCTTTTGTTTTTAAGTTTGTTTATAATCACATTAGTTGTTCAATTATTCATGCCTGTATTTGTATCTCTTATTGCGCCTGGTTTTGTAGAAGACATTGAAAAAATGGAAATAGCAATAACACTGACCCGTATCACTTTTCCATTTCTATTATTTATTTGTTTAGCATCTTTTTTTGCAGCAATATTAAACTCACATAATAAATTTGCAGCTGCATCAGGAGCACCAATAATATTAAATATTGTATTAGTTTTAGTTCTATTATTCTCAAACTCCCTAGGTGACAGCCTGGTATATTATTTATCTTATGGTGTTTCTTTAGCAGGATTATTACAACTGTTATTTTTGTATAAATTTGTGAGAAAACATTACTCACTTAAAATTAATTTCAAAATTAAAATATCTCAAAAAGTTAAGATTTTTTTTAAAAAATTATTACCAAGTATTTTTTCTTCAGGTGTTACTCAAATAAATATATTAGTTGGAACTATTATTGCTTCATTCCAGGCAGGTGCAGTTTCATACCTATATTATGCAGATAGAATATATCAAATTAATTTAGCAATAGCTGGAATTGCAATTGGAATAGTAGTTCTGCCTCAATTATCAAAACACGTCCAATCTAAAAAAAAAGATAAAATTTTGTTAATTCAAAATAAAGCACTGGAGCTTAGTTTATTTCTGAGCTTACCAGCATCTATTGCATTAATCCTAGGCTCTGAACAAATAATTTCAGCACTTTTTGGCTATGGATCATTTGATAAAAACTCAGTATTAAACTCAAGTCTAGCTTTATATTATTTTGCTTTAGGTTTACCTGCATTTGCCTTAATTAAAGTGTTTTCTAGTTTCTTTTTTGCAAACCACAATACCAAAACACCTTTTTATATTTCTTTCATTTCTGTAATTTTAAATATCCTAATAAGTGTTTATTATTTTAATGATATTGGATTTATAATAATCCCTATTGCAACAACAATATCTTCCTGGTTCAATGGTATATTGTTATTTTTCTTTTTGAAAAATAGAAATCTTTTTTCATTCAATCAAATATTTGTAATAAAGTTTTTTAAAATAGTTATTGCTTCAACTTTAATGGGTTTTGTTTTTCAATTTTTATTAAATTTGTTTCAAGATGAGCTTGCATTTGAGCAAACCTACAAATCTCTTTATTTAATATTATCAGCATTATTGGGTCTAGCGTCTTACTTTATTATTTCATATTTCATCAAAGCTTTTAAATTAAGCGATATTCAACTAAAGTATTAAATTCATGGGTAAAAAAATATTTTCTGGTGTGCAACCTACGGGTAATCTTCATTTAGGTAATTATTTAGGAGCAATAAAAAATTTTGTTGAACTAAATAATGATAGTGCAAATGAATGTATTTTTTGTGTGGTGGATTTACATGCTATAACAGTCAAACAAGATCCAAAAGAATTAAAAAAAAATATTAGAGAAACTGTAGCAACATTTATTGCAAGTGGAATAGACGCAAAAAAAAGTATAATTTTTAATCAGTCAGGTGTTGCAGCCCATTCTGAAGGTGCCTGGATTTTAAGCTGTGTGGCTCGTATGGGATGGCTAAATAGAATGACGCAATTTAAAGAAAAAGCAGGAAAGGATAAGGAAAAAGCCAGCGTTGGATTATATTCTTATCCTGTTCTTATGGCAGCTGACATCTTGTTATATGATGCCACCCACGTTCCTGTTGGGGATGATCAAAAGCAACATCTTGAGTTGTGCAGAGATATAGCTCAAAAATTTAATAATGATTTTGGTGTGGAGGATTTTTTAAAAGTTCCTGAGCCTTTAATTCAGAAAGAATTTTCTAGGATTATGAGTTTAAAGGATGGATCAAAAAAAATGAGTAAATCTGAGTTATCAGATTTAGGTAGAATAAACTTAACAGATGATAAAGATCAAATAATAAATAAAATAAAAAAAGCTAAAACAGATACTTTACCAATGCCAAAAGATATTAAAGAGCTTGAGGGGAGGCTAGAGGCACAAAATCTTTTAGGAATTTTTGCTAGCTTGAGTAATTCAACTTTAGAAACTTCCATAGAAAAATTTGTTGGCAAGAATTTTTCAGACTTTAAACAAGAGCTATCTGAATTATTAGTTAATAAAATTATACCAATATCTGATGAGATAAAAAAATTACTTCAAGATCAATCATATCTCGATTCTATCCTTCTAGATGGAGTTGAAAAGGCTAACAAAATTGCGTCAAAAAAGATCAAAAATATAAAAGAAACTGTAGGTTTTTAACAAATAATTAATATCAAGTTTTAATTTCCAAAATATAAACTATATATAATTTATGTTTGTTCAGACTGAAGTAACCCCAAATCCAAATTCATTAAAATTCCTTCCTGGTAAGAATGTTTCAAATAGTGGTCCTTATGAAATAACTAATAAAGATCAATTCAATAATGAATTAGTTAAAAATATTTTATCTGTTAATGGAGTTGAAGGTGTTTTCTTAGGAAAAGATTTTATATCAGTTAACAAAAGTGACCAAATTAAATGGGATGATATAAAACATATTGTGACCTCTTTTATTAATGACTTTTATTCTGATGGAAAAGAATTCGTTATTGATGAAAATATAAAAGAGGAACAGTCTGACCTAGATGAAATCGAGCAAAAAATAGTAAAAATCTTAGATCAAAAAATAAGACCAGCCGTTGCAAGAGATGGAGGAGATATTAAGTTTAAAGAATACAAAGACGGTGTTGTTAAGGTACAATTACAAGGTAGCTGCTCAGGTTGTCCCAGTTCCACAATGACTTTAAAACGGGGAGTTCAAAATCTATTGTGTCATTATCTACCTGAAGTTAAAGAAGTAATTGCTATTTAAATTATGAATACGAAGTTAAAAATAAGACACAAAAGAGTAAAAAACAAAATCTTGAATACCTTCACAAGATTTTCTTTAAGTGCTTTAGTGGTTGCATCGTTTTTTTACTCTGCACCAATTTTTATAAATTTTGCAGATAAAAATTTTAAGAATAAAGAATTCACAAATAACTCTAAAAATATTTTAAATAAAACCTTGAATAGGGGCAAAACATTTGAAGAGGACGATACATGGATGCAGAGTAATGAAATAGATCTTCTCTATGATATTTTAGAAGAAAATAATTCAGAAATAAATCTTGTGAGATACACCACCTCAGAGATTAATGCTCTATTTAAGGAAGTAAAATATGACTTGGAAGAAGTAAGAGATACAAAGTTAGTTAAACCTGTTGATATTGGTTTACTTCCTAATGAAATTAAAAACATAGACAATACAACAAAAAAAAAAGAAATGTTTATTAAAATTATTTTACCTTTAATTGTTAAAGAAAATAATAAAATCAGAATAGATAGAAAAAGACTTTTTACTATTTTAGGTAAAAATAGTAATACAGATATTGAAAAGAAGTGGTTAGAAAAAAAATATAAACAATATGGTGTAAAACAAAATGATCTTTCAACTTTAAAGATTAGAATGGATGAAATTCCAGTTTCATTAGCAATAGCACAAGCAGCCAAAGAAACAGGGTGGGGAACTTCAAGATTTGCATTAAAAGGCAATGCTTTATTTGGACAGTGGACATGGTCTGGTGAAGGATTGAAGCCTAAAAATGCCGAAAAAGGTGAAGAGCATAAAGTGATGAAATTTCACAGTTTACAGCTTTCAGTTAGGGCTTATTTAAGAAATCTTAATACTCACTCATCTTACAAGAATTTAAGAAAGGCAAGAACAAAGCTAAGAAATAGAAATAAACCATTAGATAGTTTAATTTTATCAAATCATCTTGATAAGTATGCAGAAACAGGGACTGAATATATAGATGTACTTCACAAAATAATAAAACAGAATAATTTAAAAGATTTTGATGAAGCACGATTGCTACCATCTAGTAAGGATTTAGAAAGTTTAATTTAATTTGTTTTAATTGGAAATTGAACTCCAAACCATCTCCACTTACCGTTGTCATTAAGAGAACAATTTACCCTACCTCTTCTAGGCTCGAATGGTGCTCTAAATTCAATTGATAACACAGTACCTGAAAGGATAGTATTTGATTTTTTCCATTCGTTTGCCTCATTTGAATAACAATTAATATTATTCAAATTTTTTTGTTCTTCAAAAAACTCAACCATGAAGTTTGGAGGATTTGTAGATTTCGTTAATTGTTTTTCAAGAGGTAATAATTTTTTATATTCCAATGGAAAATAATTTACGATTGAACTAAATCTTTTTAATTCACCGTATTTTTCATTTATTGGAAATCTAGGTAATTCAAATTTATCTTTATTCACATCAATTACCCCGGAGTGTTGACCAAAAGCAAATTCAAAATTTTTAGAAATATAACTTCTCATAAATTTAGAATATTCACCAAATGGATAAGAAAATAAATCTGGAACATAGCCTAGTTCTCTTAAAAAAATCTTATTTGCCTTTTCAATATCTGATATAAATTTATCATTGGTTTCATCAATGAGATATTCATGACTATGTGAGTGGTGGCCAATTAAAGCAAAAGACTCTTTTTCAATTTCTCTAATTTGATCCCAGGTCATATATCCATTTTTACCCACTGGTTCAGTCGAAACAAATAAGATAAAGGGAATTTTATTTTTTTTAAAATATGGCCATGCTTCAAAGTAAAAGGACTCAAATCCATCATCAATAGTAATGAGTATTTCTTTTTTTAATCTTATAGTGTTAAATTGCTCCTTAAACTTATTAGGATTGTGAAGGTTAAAGTTTGATTTTTTAATTATCTGAATATGTTCTTTGAAAATATCCATTTGTATATTTGTTGACGGATATTCAGATTCATTAAATCGATGATACATAATCGACAGAATTCCTTCATCTTTAGAATAGTATTTGATATTATTTTGATCTGCTTTAGAACTGATATTAGAAAACAGAATAATTATGAATAAGCTGATAATCGATATTGCAAATGAAAAAATATTTTTAATGATCATTACTAAAGATGATATTTATAATATTACTAAAGAGAATACTAAAATTAATTATGAGAAATTAACTTTAATTCTCAAAGATTTTTTAAATTCGAATAATCTGAAATTAGAAGATATTCAAAAAATTTATGTTAACAGAGGCCCAGGTAGCTTTGCGGGCATAAGAAACTCCTTATCAATAGTAAAAGCAATTAATATTGCAAGAAACGTCGATTATTATTGCTATAGTCTTGAAGATTTCAAAGACCAAAAAGATGTAAAATATAAAGATATACCTATTTTGTGTGACAAATTTAAAATTAAAAAAAATTTGATTAAACCTATTTATTTAAGTTAGAATTGGATTATGTCAGAAACAATTGAGCAAAAATGTTTATCTAAAGGAGTTAAATTAACCGATCAAAGAAGAATAATTGCTCAAGTGATGTCTGAATCTTCAGATCATCCAGATGTTGATGAATTATATAATCGGGTTTCTAAAATAGACCCAAAAATTAGTATCGCCACTGTTTATAGAACAGTGAAATTATTTGAGGAGTCAGGAATTTTAACAAAGCACGAGTTTAAAGGTGGAAAAGCCAGATATGAAGAGTTAAATGAAGGACATCACGATCATTTAATCGATGTAAAGTCTGGAGAGATTATAGAGTTTGTGGATGAAGAAATTGAGAAACTTCAAAAAAAAGTTGCAGAAAAATATGGATATACCTTAGTAGACCATAAATTAGAACTTTATGGGATAAAGAAGAAATCCTAGTAAAATGTCACAAAAAATATTTATCAAAACATTTGGGTGTCAAATGAACGAGTACGATTCTAATAGAATATTTGACACAATTAAAAAAATTGGTTTCGAAAAAACAGATAATTATGCGGATGCAAATTGTTATCTTCTTAACACTTGTCACATAAGAGATAAAGCTAAAGAAAAAGTTTACCATGAAATAGGTAGAGTTAAAAAAATTTTCCGATCAAAACAAAAACCATTAGTAATTATAGCAGGATGTGTTGCACAAGCTGAAAATCAAGAAATGTTAAAACGTGAGCCTTATATTGATTTAGTAATTGGCCCTCAATCTTATCACAAAATTAATGATACCATATTGAGTTACATTCAAAAAAAGAAAAAAAAGGAAGAAACAGAATTCGATGCTATTTCTAAATTTAAATATTTCAGTAAAATAAAAAATAATGAGGCTGGCAAAGCATCGTCATTCTTAACTATTCAAGAAGGCTGTGATAAATTTTGTCACTTCTGTGTAGTGCCATACACAAGAGGACCTGAATATTCAAGACCTTTTCAACAAATTATAGATGAGGCCAAATACTTATCTGAAAAAGGGACTAAAGAGATAGTGCTCCTTGGTCAAAATGTTAATGCATATAATGACGGTAAAAATAGATTGTCCAACTTGATTATGGAAATAGAAAAAATAGAAGATATTAAAAGAATTAGATATACCACCTCTCATCCAAAAGATATGACTGAAGATTTGATAGATGTTTATAAAAATTCTCAAAAATTAATGCCACTTGTTCATCTTCCAGTACAAAGTGGATCTGATAAAATTTTAGAGCTTATGAATAGAAAGCACACTATTAAAGACTATCTGCACATTTTTGAAAAATTAAAAAACATTAATAGTAAAATTGAATTTTCAAGTGATTTCATCATTGGTTATCCAGGAGAAAAAGAGAAAGATTTTGAAAATACATTAAGTTTAATTGAAACAGTTAATTTTATTAATTCATATTCTTTTATTTTTAGTGCCAGACCAGGAACAGTTGCTTTTGATTTAGAACTTACTGACAAAAAAACTTCAATACAAAGATTAGAAAAGATCCAGAATAAATTGTATGAAAATCAAATAAATAGAAATAAACTATTTAAAAACCAAACAATCAACGTTTTGGTTGAAAATTTAACTGATGACAAAACCCAAACTTTTGGTAGATCTGAGTATATGACATCAGTAGTATTCAATGGTAATAAAGAACATATTGGAAAAATTGTTCAAGTAAAAATTAATAAATTTAATAGAACCACCTTATTTGGTGAAATTGTTGAGGATTTGGATAAAAAGGTAGCATAATAATTGAGTAGCATAACAAATAAAAATATAGATCCATCTTTAAAGTTTGTTTACTCAGACAACAATTCTTTAAGTGTTATATTTCATGATAATGATTTGTTGATGGGTGTTGTTGGTGAATTTAATAAAAATTTACAAGAGTTAGAGAAAGTAACAAACTGTAGTTTGTATTCCAGAGGAAACTCCATATTAATTAAATCAAATCCAGAAAAGAATGAATTATTAAAAAATGCTATTCAGTTTTTAGCTAATCAGTTCATTAATAATGGAAGCATCGAGAGTAAAGATATAGTTTCTTCAGTAGATAAATTTATGATTAATGAAAAAGTTAAAAATAACAATGTAACTGATATAATTAAAACTCCAAAAAAATCTATAATTCCAAGATCTGAAAAACAAAAGGATTATGTAAGAGCACTAAGACAAAGTGATATTGTAATTTCAGCTGGCCCTGCAGGGACAGGAAAAACATTTTTAGCAGTTGCTGTAGGATTGACAATGTTATTAGAAAAAAAAATTGAGAGAATTATTTTATCAAGACCAGCAGTAGAAGCAGGCGAGCGTTTAGGATTTTTACCTGGAGATATGAAAGAGAAAGTAGATCCATATTTGAGGCCATTATACGATTCACTTTATGATCTTTTTGATTTTGAAAAAATTCAAAGGATGATTGAAATAGGCGATATAGAAATTGCTCCATTGGCTTTTATGAGAGGACGAACACTTAAAAATTCATTCGCGATTTTGGATGAAGCCCAGAATGCTACTGATACACAGATCAAAATGTTTTTAACACGTATTGGAGAAAATTCTAAAATTGTAGTTAATGGTGATCCTACTCAAATAGATTTGCCAAACAAAGGTATGTCAGGATTAGTGCGTTCAAAACAATTATTAGGCCACTTAAATGAGATATCGGTTGTTGATTTTGATCACTCTGATGTTGTAAGGCATCCACTGGTTTCTAAAATTGTAAAAGCTTACTCAAAGAATGATTAATATAAGTGTCTTCTCAGAAGAGAAGGCTTGGTCAAAAAGGATTAGAAATAAAGATCTCTTTTTTCAAAAAATCTGTAATGCTTTCCCAAAAAAATATAAGTTTTTACATAAAAAAGTAAGTTTTACTTTATTGCTCTCTAATAATAAGAATATTCAAAAGTTAAATAAACTTTTTAGAAAAAAAAATAAGCCCACAGATATCTTGTCATTTCCATTAACTAAAAAATTTAGAGTTTCTAACCAAACTTATTTAGGAGATATAATAATTAGTTATAACTTTATAAACAAACCCAAATCACTAAATACGAAACTTTTTAAGGAGAAAGTGATCAAAATATTTATTCATGGCTTTCTTCATCTATTAGGTTTTGATCATAAAAAAAATAAAGACTATAAAAAAATGTTAAAAGAAGAGGGACAAATATACAAGTCCGTAATTTCTAAAACAAAATAAATTGACTAAAAAATCATATACTGAATTTATATTTTTAATATTTTTAGGGGCCGCAACATCCCTTAGCCTACCACCTTTTAACTATATAATTATAAACTTTGTTACCCTGAGTTTATTATTTGCTTTTTTAATAAAGAGGTCAAAAGAAACCAAAAACAAAAAAATATTCTTCTTTTATGGATGGCTTTTTGGTTTTGGTTATTTTATCACAAATCTTTATTGGATATCAATTTCATTAACTTTTGATGAGAGTTTTAAGTTTTTGATCCCGGTAACATTAATTATTATTCCAGCTTTTTTAGCCTTATTTTACGGATTTATTTCTTTTTTATTTTTTATTTTAAAAACTAAAAAAGTAATTTCATCTTTCTTTCTGTTTTCTCTAATTTTTGGTTTAACAGAATATGTTAGAGGTTCTATCTTAACAGGATTTCCGTGGAATTTAATTGCTTATAGTTTCTCAAATCATTTAGAAATTTTAAATATCACCTCTGTTATAGGTACCTATGGATTTAATTTATTTTGTATTTCACTATTTATAAGTCCAGCAGTATTTATTTTAAGGGATACAAGAGCTGACATATGGGTCTGCATATTTTTTCTTTTAACCACAATTATTTTTTATCTTTATGGATCACAGTCCAAAAAAGTTTTTACTGAAGCTCAAATAAATTCTATTGATTATAAAATTAGAGTTATTGGTTCCAACATTAAATTAGATAGATTTTATTCTAATATTAATCCAATAAAAGCTATTGAGGATTTAATTGAACTCAGTGAACCTGATAAAAATGAAAAAATTATTTTTGTGTGGCCTGAGGGAATACTGCCAGGCATATCCCAAGAAAAAATAGTTGACTATAAATGGTTATTTGAAAACCATTTTAATGAAAATCATTTATTAGTCCTTGGTATAAATAGTAAATCTGTTCAAAGAGACACCGTTAAATATTTTAATTCTCTTTCTGTATATGATCACAGTTTAATTTTATTAAGTTCATACGATAAAAATAACCTTGTGCCATTTGGAGAATTTTTACCACTTGAAAATATACTTAAAAATATTGGCTTAAATACTTTAACTAATAATTATCAGTCTTATTCAAAAGGAAGCGAGAGAAATATAATTAAAATTAACAAAAGCGATATCTCCTTAAAATTTTTACCTCTAATTTGTTATGAAATAATTTACTCTGGAAGAATTTTTAAGAATTCAGATTTTGATTTTATAATTAATATTTCAGAGGACGGGTGGTTTGGTCAATCTATTGGACCCAAACAACATTTTATTCACAGTATATATAGAGCTATCGAGAGTGGTAAATACGTTTTGCGTTCTTCAAATAATGGAATATCAGCTATAATAAATCCAATTGGTGAAATTGAACAAGAAGTTAGTTTTAACAAAACAGGCTATATTGACTTTAGTCAATTTAAAAAAATTCAACCAACAGTATTTTCTAAATATGGAAATAAAATTTTTGGTTTAATAATTTTATTGTATATTTTTTTAATTTTTTCATTTAATAGAATTAACAATGAGTAATTTAAAAAATTTTCTTTTCACTAGCGAGTCAGTTTCAGAAGGGCATCCGGATAAAGTTTCAGATAGAATTTCTGATATGGTAGTTGATAGTTATCTTTCAGGAGATCCATTTTCAAGAGTAGCTTGTGAAACACTTACAACAACAAATAAAGTCGTTTTAGCTGGTGAAGTAAGGGGTCCAGAAATTAAAGAAAATGATTTGATTGAAAAAGTAAGACACTGCATAAAAGATATTGGTTATGATCAAGATGGTTTCACTTGGAAAGAAGCTACAAAAATAGAAAGCCATCTTCATTCCCAATCATCTGATATAGCAATGGGTGTAGATTCTTCAGGCAATAAAGACGAAGGAGCTGGAGATCAAGGAATAATGTTTGGTTATGCATGCAATGAAACAGAAGAGTTAATGCCAGCACCTATTCATTACTCACATAAAATTTTAAGACTAATGGCTGAGGATAGAAAGTCTGGTAAACTTAAAAATATCGAACCAGACTCTAAAAGCCAAGTTACTTTTGAGTATGTTGATGGAAAACCAACAAAAGTTAAATCTGTAGTTATTTCATCACAACATTCTACAGATGTAAATCAAACACAGGTTAGAGAGTTATTAAGACCTTATATGATAAATTCTATTCCAAAAAATTTTTTAGACGGTTTCAATGAAGGGGAGTTTTATGTAAATCCAACAGGTAATTTTGTTATTGGTGGCCCTGATGGTGATTGTGGGCTTACAGGAAGAAAAATTATAGTTGATACTTATGGAGGTGCAGCACCTCATGGTGGGGGAGCATTTTCAGGAAAGGATCCAACTAAAGTTGATAGGTCAGCAGCTTATGCAGCAAGGTATATTGCAAAAAATGTAGTTGCCTCAAAAATCGCTAACAAATGTTTAATTCAATTAGCATATGCAATAGGTGTATCTAAACCGTTATCAATTTATGTTGATTTATTTGATAATGATGTTGAAAAAAATAAATTTGTTGTAGAAAAAATTAATGATAATTTTAACCTAAGCCCAAGAGGAATTAGAGAAATGTTAAATCTAAATAAACCTATATATGAAAAAACAGCTGCATATGGTCATTTTGGAAGAAGCCCAGAGGAAAATGGCTCTTTTTCTTGGGAAAAAACAGACAAAATAAAAGCCTTCTTAAAATAGTTTCTGTTGAATTAAAAGAAAACTTTATTATATTGCCTTACATTATTGAAGTTACAAAATGGGCTTTAGCCCATTTTTTTTTGGAATAAATAAATAAATGTTAAATAAGAGAGCAGATAAACTAGAGTTACTAAGAATTGCGGAAGCTGTAGCCTTAGAGAAATCAATTGATAAAGAGCTAATTATAAGTTCAATGGAAACAGGTATCGCAAAAGCGGCTAAATCTAAATTTGGTCAAGAAAATGAAATTAAAGTTTCAATTAATAGAGATAGTGGAGATATTGAACTTTTTAGAAAATTAATAATTGCCGAAAATCCAGAAAATGCAAATATAGAAATAAAATTAGAGGATGCAATTAATTTAAATGAAATTAATAAATACAAGACGATTGGTGATGAGGTTCTTCAGCCTTTACCATCTTTTGATTTTGGAAGAATAGCTGCGCAGACTGCAAAACAAGTTATCAGCTTCAATGTTAGAGAGGCCGAAAGAGAAAGACAATTTAACGATTTTATAGATAAAAAAGACTCAATTTTAAGTGGAATTGTAAAACGATTAGAATTTGGAAATGTAATTGCTGATTTAGGAAGAACTGAAGCAATCATTCAAAAAAATGAATTAATTCCAAGAGAGAATATTAAGGCTGGAGATCGTATTAAGGCTTATTGTTATGATGTAAGAAGAGAACCAAGAGGACAACAAATCTTTTTATCAAGAGCTCATCCTAAATTTATGGAAAAACTTTTTGTCCAAGAAGTGCCAGAAATTTATGATGGATTAATAGAAATTAAATCTTCTTCAAGAGATCCTGGAAGTAGAGCAAAAATATGTGTTAAAGCTGTCGATACCTCGTTGGATCCTGTTGGAGCCTGTGTGGGTATGAGAGGGTCAAGAGTTCAGGCAGTTGTTAATGAATTACAAGGTGAAAAAATTGATATTGTTAATTGGTCTGAGGATCCAGCTATTTTAGTGTCAAACGCCTTATCTCCAGCTGAAGTTCAAAGAGTAAATGTTGATGCAGAAAGAAAAAAACTTGATGTAATACTTACAGAGGAAAACTTAAGTAAAGCCATTGGTAGAAGAGGTCAAAACGTAAGACTTGCAACAAAGTTATTAAATTATGAAATTAATATAATGACGGATGCAGAAGACTCTGAGAGAAGACAGTTAGAATTTAAAGAAAAAACTGAAAATTTTGTAAAAAATTTAGAATTAGACGAGACGCTTGGTCAGTTATTGGTAGCAGAAGGTTTTTCAACAATTGATGACATCAAAGATAGTTCAACTGAAAGTTTAATGAAGATAGAAGGTATTGAAGAGGATACTGCAAAAGCGCTTATAGAAAGAGCTCAAGAATTTCATCAAAAGGATCAAGAAGATATATCGACAAGAATTAAAGAATTGGGTCTTGAGGATACTTTAATTAATTTAAAAGGACTTACACCAGGGATGTTGGTTACTCTAGGAGAGCAAAAAATTTTAACATTAGAAGATTTCGCAGATCTAGCATCTGATGAATTAACTGGTGGTTTTGACGTGGTAAAAGGTGAGAGAGTAAAAATTCAAGGATACCTGGAAGATTTTGCTTTATCAAAAGAAGAGGCAGATGAACTAATTATGTCTGCTAGAAACATTGTTTACAAAGATTGAGTGATGAGCTATGGAAAAAAAAACAAAATTAACAATATCTGGCTCAGCCAAAAAATCGATCGAAAATATCGAAATTGCTAAAACTCAAAGTAAAAATGCAGTTGTCATAGAAAAGCAAACTGGAAAATTTCCAAATAGAGGAGGATCTTTTAGACCTAATCTAGGTAAACCAAAACCAACCTCTTCATTTAATAGGGGTACTGGAATTAAACCATCTTTTGCACCAAAATCACCCCCTATAACAAATGATTTTGAAAGACGTAAGCTTGCAGAGCAAAGAGCCACAAAGAGACTTAAAGGTGACAGTGACGGAAAAGATAAAAAAACTTTAAAGTCTGGAACAAAAAAAAGAGAACTAAAATTAACAGTTTCAAGGGCTCTAAGTGATGAAATAGAGGCAAGAGAAAGAAGTTTAGCTTCAGTTAAAAGAGCAAGATTAAAAGAGAATAAAACTTTATCTAAAGACCAAAATCAAGAAAGTCTCAAACCAGTTAAAAGAGATATCAATATTCCAGAAGCTATCACTGTTAGAGAATTAGCTAATAGAATGGCCGAGCAATCCAGCAATGTGATTAAATATTTATTTGGTATGGGGGTTACAGTTACAATCAATCAAACTCTTGCAGCAGATACAGCTGAGTTTTTAGTTAAGGAATTTGGACACAATCCTATTAGAGAAGAAAAAGCAGAGGAAATAATTCAGAAAATAAAAGCAACAAGAGTAGAAAATTTAAAAAATAGACCCCCAATTGTTACGGTGATGGGACATGTTGATCATGGTAAAACATCAGTTCTTGATGTTTTGAGAAGTGCAAATGTTGTATCAGGAGAATTTGGTGGAATAACTCAACACATAGGGGCCTATCAAATTGAAAGCCAAGATAACAAACTAACTTTTATTGATACCCCAGGCCATGCAGCTTTTACAGAAATGAGAGCAAGAGGGTCAAAATTAACAGATGTAGTTGTATTAGTAGTTGCCGCAGATGATGGTGTGAAGCCACAAACAATTGAATCAATTAAACATGCAAAAGCAGCAAATGTTCCAATTGTTGTTGCAATTAATAAATGCGATCTTCCAGATGCAGATCCGCAAAAAATTAAAAATCAATTATTAGAACACGAGTTGATTTCTGAAGATCTATCAGGTGATACTTTAATGGTAGAGATTTCAGCAAAGACAAAGTTAAATCTAGATAAACTAGTTGAATCTATAATTCTTCAAGCGGAAATTTTAGATTTGAAAACTGATTATGAGTCTAAAGCTACAGGAATAGTGTTAGAGTCTAAAATAGATGTAGGTCGAGGACCCGTTGCAACAATTATTGTAACCACAGGAACTCTAAAAAAAGGAGATTTTTTTGTAAGTGGATTGAAGTGGGGGAAAGTTAGAGCAATAATCAATGATAAAGGTAAAAATATTGATGAAGCCTCACCATCTACTCCAGTTGAAATTTTAGGTATTAATGGTGCAGCAAAAGCAGGAGATGATTTCATTGTTTTTGAGAGTGAAAAGGAGGCTAAAACATTAAGTGAAAACAGAGCAGAAGAGACAAAGGATGGGAAAAACCCTTTAACATTTGCTACACAAGATTCTGCATTTTCAGATAAATCTTCAGAGGAATTAAATTTAATTATTAAATCTGATGTACATGGATCTTCTGAAGCAATTAAAAATGCGATTAGTCAAATTAAACATGATGAAGTTAAACCTAAAATTATTTTAGCAGACATTGGAATGGTTACAGAAACTGATGTTACTTTAGCAAAAGCATCGAATGCTGTGTTAATCGCTTTTAATGTTAAGCCAAGCAAAGAAGCAAAAAAACTTGCTGAAAATGAAAAAATAAAAATTTCTTCATACAATATTATCTATGAAGTACTAGATTATATTAAACAAAAAATGTCGGGACTATTAACCCCAGATGTTCAAGAAACTATAACTGGATCAGCGCAAATCTTAGAAATTTTTAAAGTCTCTGGAGCTGGTAAAGTTGCAGGTTCAAAAATTACTGAAGGAGAAATAACTAGTACCTCAGATGTTAGAATAATTAGAGACGGAGCAATCATTTATACTGGAAAAGTTGGAACTATTTTTAGAGAAAAAAACCAAGTAAAACAGGTTAGCGATGGACAAGAATGTGGAATAACAGTTAAAGATTATATGGATTTCCAAAAAAATGACACAATAGAAGCTTTTAGTGTTACATCTACAGAGAGGTCAGTTTAATGGCAGATAGAATAGGAAAACCAATTTCACAAAGACAGCTTCGAGTTGGAGAAATGATCAAACAGTCTTTAAGCATGATTTTTATAAGAAATGAGGCTAAGGTCCCCAATTTAGAAACAAACACGATAACGGTTACTGAGGTTAGAATGAGTCCAGATTTAAAAATCGCTAAAGCATATGTACTTCCATTAGGAGGAAAAGATGCTGAGGAGACAATAAATACATTAAAAGAGTACTCATTTTTAATAAGAAAAATTTTATCACAGAAAGTGGTTATGAAATTTTTACCAAAATTACTTTTTAGAAAAGATGAGTCTTTTGAGTATGCGGAAAAAATAGAAAACTTAATAAAACAAACAAATAAATAAGGAAAAACGAGGCATGAACAAAAAGGCACAAGAATTAGCAATGCATGATAAAGATACTGGATCATCTGAGATACAGATTGCTTTGTTAACAGAGAAAATTGAAACTCTCTCTAAACATATTAAGCAATTCAAAAAAGACAAACATTCGTCTGTTGGATTGTTGAGAGCAGTCAATAGAAGAAAAAAATTGTTAGAATACTTAAAGAAAACAAAAATGGATTCTTACAAAAATGTACTGTCGAAATTGAATTTAAGAAAATAGAAGTCAAGATAGATAGAATGGAACGAAACGAACGAAACGAACGAAACGAAATGGAAATGAAATGTTTAAAGTACACAAGAAGGAAATAGAAGTAGCAGGAAAGAAAATAAGTTTAGAAACAGGTAAAGTAGCAAGACAAGCAGACGGAGCAATCATCGCAACATGTGGTGAAACAGTTATTCTAGCAACAGTCGTTGGAGCAAAGAAAGTAAATCCAGATATGGATTATTTCCCTTTATCAGTCAACTACCAAGAAAAATATTATGCAGGTGGAAAAATCCCTGGTGGATATTTTAAAAGAGAAGCAAGACCAACTGAAAGTGAAACATTAATCTCTAGATTAATTGATAGACCAATCAGACCTTTGTTTCCTGATGAATTTAAAAATGAAGTACAGTTGTTGCCAACGGTAATTTCTTACGACAAAGAAAACCAACCAGATATTCTGGCAATCACTGCTTCATCAGCAGCATTAGCTATTTCAGGAATGCCATTTATGGGTCCTGTAGGAGCTTCTAGAGTGGGCTATATTGATGGTAAGTATATTCTTAACCCATCAAAAGAAGAGTTGGAAAATTCAAGTTTAGATCTAGTTGTAGCAGGTACTAAAGATGCAGTGCTTATGGTTGAGTCTGAAACATCAGGGCTATCTGAAGAAGTAATGTTAGCAGCAGTCAAATTTGGTCACGAAGGATTTGTTCCAGTAATCGAAATGATTGAGGAACTTGCAAAAGAATGTAGAAAACCTGAGTGGACTGTTGAGAAGAAAGATTTATCTGAAGTTAAACAAAAACTTGAGGAAACTTTTACAGAAGATTTAACAAAAGCTTTTGCAACCAGGGACAAACAAGATAGATCAAATCAGATTTCAGAAATTACTGATAAAGCTAAAAAGCTATTTGAAGAAAATGAAAATTATTCTGATCTTGATGTTAACTCACAGCTTAAAAATCTAGAGAAGAAAATTGTTAGAACTGATATTCTTAAAAATAAAAACAGAATTGATGGTAGAGGATTATCCGATGTAAGACCTATCGAATGTGAAGTTGGTGTTTTACCAAGAACACACGGTTCTGCTTTGTTTACTAGAGGAGAAACACAAGCAATTGTTGTAACCACTTTAGGTACATCTGATGATGAACAAAGGATTGAAAGTCTAGATGGTCTTCAAAGAGAACGATTTATGCTTCACTATAATTTTCCTCCTTTTTCAGTCGGTGAAACTGGAAGAATTGGAACTGGTAGACGTGAAATTGGTCATGGAAAACTTGCTTGGAGAGCAATCAATTCTTCATTACCTTCAAAAGAGGCTTTTCCATATACTTTTAGAATAGTATCAGAGATTACAGAATCTAATGGTTCTTCTTCAATGGCTACTGTTTGTGGGGCTTCCCTAGCATTAATGGATGCAGGTGTTCCGATAAAAGAACCAGTTGCAGGTATTGCAATGGGTTTAATTAAAGAAGGAGATGATTTTAGTGTCTTATCAGATATTTTAGGTGATGAAGATCACTTAGGGGATATGGACTTTAAAGTTGCTGGAACTAAAGATGGAATTACTTCACTTCAAATGGATATCAAAATTACTGGTATCACATTTGAAATTATGGAGCAGGCTTTAAAGCAGGCTAAAGATGGAAGAATTCATATTTTAGGTGAGATGAATAAGGCCTTAGGCGAATCTAGATCTGATGTTGGAAAACACACTCCAAAAATGGAACAAGTAACTGTTGATAAAAAAGACATTGCTGCTGTAATTGGAAAAGGTGGAGCAACTATTAGAGAGATCGTTGAAAAATCAGGTGCAAAAGTAGATGTAAATGATGAAGGAGTTGTAACGGTTGCTGCTCCTGATGAAGATTCTAGAAACATCGCTATGCAAATGATCAAAGATATTACTGCAAAAGCTGAAATGAATAAAATTTATTCAGGAAAAGTTATGAAAATCATGGAGTTTGGTGCATTTGTTAATTTCTTAGGAAAACAAGATGGACTTGTTCATATTTCAGAACTAGCAGATAAAAGAGTTGCAAAAGTTAATGACGTTGTCAAAGAAGGCGACGAAGTAAAAGTCAAAGTAATTGGTTTCGATAGAGGTAAAGTTAAACTTTCTATGAAACAAGCTGCCGAATAATTAATAATTTAAATTAAAATTCTAACCCCTGGAATGAAAGCTCTGGGGGTTTTTTTGTGGGGCACTTGGTAACAGAACGCCTCTGTGACAATCATTTATAAGTTTAATTTTTTAACGGGTGCTAATTACAATTACAACAAAAGGAAAAATATGAAAAAATTTTTAATTTTATCAATGTTAATACTTTTTTCTAACTCAGCATACGCTGGTTCATGTCCAATGATGGTCAAAAATTTGGATAGCAAAATCGAAGAAATTCAAAAAATGCGAGATGCGGGGATGAAGGCTCATGAAGCTGGAGATCATGCAAAATCTGAAGAATTATTGAATAAAGCTTTAGAGTTAATTAAAAGTTAATAAAAAAGAATTAAGGGGCAACTGGCAACAGAGAGCCCCTAATATTTTTAACTAAATTTAACTATATTTTAGCTAATATTCTTAGGATCTGGCATCCCAACCTTATTATATCCAGCATCTACATAGCGAATTTCGCCGGTCACAACGTTTGCAAGATCACTTAGTAGATACAGTGCAATAATGACAAGATATAAGTCATAGATAAAGATTTTAATCCAAAATATTTTAGTATTATTGGTAAAATCTAAATTAATGTATAATTTCAACTATTAAAAATAAGCATAAAATTAAAGTCTTAATTAGTTTGTCTTGACAAATTAGTAACTAGACTTAACCATTACGGTTTTTGAAACTTAAATGCCACAAATTATAAAAATTGATGGATTATATAAATTGCCTTCTGATATCCTCGAGAAATCAAATGAAAAACGTTTTGATTATATTTTTGAAAAAGGAATTTGGGAGCGATCGACAAAAGGAGAAAGCGTATCAGGTTCAGGCAGCACAATTCAAAATACAATTTTATACAGGAATCAACTCAAAAGTTTTTTAGGTCTTTACAAAAATAAAAAGCCAAGATTTTTTGATGCACCTTGTGGAGATCTAAATTGGATAAAAGAATTTTTTAATAATGTTGACTATATTGGAGGAGATATCTCTGGTGACTTAATAAAAAATCTTAAAAAAAAATATCCAAAGGTAGAATTGAAGAAGTTTGATATTATAAAAGATATTTTTCCAAAAGCTGATGTTTGGCATTGCAGACATTGTCTTTTTCATTTAAGTTTGTCAGATGTAGTAAAAGCATTAGATAATTTCTGTAATTCAAATATTGAGCAAGCTCTTATTACAAACCATTTTTTACCTGATAGTATTACATTTGATATTCCATCTGGTAGCTTTAGATTCTTAGATCTCACAAATTATCCTTTTTACATTCCAAAACCTAAATTTTGGTTGTTAGACTCAGATCCATTAAGTGGGAAAGTATCAATGGCTGCCGGATTTTGGTCGAAAGCTCAGTTAAATCAAGGTATTGCGAACTATAATAAATTCATGAAGTATTAATGTAATAAAGTTTAAGTAAAATTTTTAGGATCTGGCATCCCAACCTTGTTATATCCAGCATCTACGTAATGAATTTCACCAGTAACACCGTTTGCAAGATCACTTAGTAGATATAGTGCTGAATTTCCAACATCATGAATATCTACATTTCTTTTAAGCAAAGAATGGTCTTCATTCCATTTATATAAGAATTTTGCATCTCCAATGGCTGAAGCTGCTAAAGTTTTAATAGGTCCTGCACTTATTGCATTAACTCTCATGCCTTTAGCACCTAAATCTCTTGCTAAATATTTAACACTAGATTCTAGTGCAGCTTTACAAACACCCATTACATTATAATTTGGAATAGCTTTATTCGCCTCATAACTTAATGTGATTAAGCTTCCACCCTCATTCATTACTTTAGTTGCCTCTTTTGCAACTTCCGTAAATGAAAAACATGAAATTAACATACTTCTTAAAAAGTTTTCTCTAGTCGTATTTAAATATTCACCAGACAATTCTGATTTATCAGAAAATGCAATTGCATGAACTACAAAATCAATTTCCCCCCATTGCGATTTAATATCTTCAAATAACTTTGTTACATCTTCTTTTTTTTCTACATCACAGCTAAATGTAACTTTTGAATTTAATTTTTCAGCTAGTGGAATTACTCTTTTTTTTAGAGCATCACCTAAATAAGTAAATGCAAGCTCAGCACCAGCTTCTGCAAGTTTTTGTGAAATACCCCAAGCAATAGATCTTTCATTGGCAACTCCCATCACCAATCCTTTTTTTCCTTTCATCAAACTCATGATTATACTTTCTCAAAAATTAGAGTAGCATTAGTTCCACCGAAACCAAAACTATTAGACATCACTATATTTAAAGTTGCTCCTGTCTCGGTTTTAGCAACTATAGGAAACTTTTTAGCCTCTTCATCCATTTCACTAATGTTAGCAGAACCTGCTATAAAATTATTTTTCATCATAATCAAACAATAGATCGCTTCATGAACTGATGCAGCTCCTAAAGGATGTCCTGATAGTGATTTAGTTGAACTAATTTTTGGAATATCATCTCCAAAAGTATTTTTAATTGCATTTAGCTCCGTGATATCTCCAACTGGAGTAGAAGTTCCATGAGTATTTATATAATCAATTTTATTTTTAGAAGTTGCCATAGCCATCTTCATACATCTGACTGCCCCTTCTCCTGATGGAGCTACCATATCGTATCCATCTGAAGTTGCTCCATAACCAGTTAATTCCGCGTATATTTTAGCCCCTCTTGCTTTAGCATGTTCGTATTCTTCAAGCACTAACACCCCACCACCACCTGCAATTACAAAACCATCTCTAGTTTTGTCATAAGCTCTTGATGCGGTCTCTGGGGTATCATTATACTTCGATGTTAAAGCAGTCATTGCGTCAAACATTGCAGTCATTGCCCAGTGAACCTCTTCACTACCACCTGCAAAAACAATATCTTGCTTACCCATTTGAATTAGTTCCATCGAGTTTCCAATACAGTGTCCACTTGTTGAACAAGCCGAACTCATTGTGTAATTAGTACCTTTAATTTTAAACGGAACGGCAAGAGTAGCTGAAGCTGTACTGGCCATTGTTCTTGGAACAATAAACGGTCCCATTAATTTTGGAGTTTTGGCTCTAGTTTTATCAGCTGCTAAGATAACGTTTTCAATTGAGGGTCCACCAGAACCCATCACTATCCCAGTTTTAAAATTACTTACTTCACTTTCTTCCAATCCAGAGTCTTTTATTGCCTCTTTCATTGCTATATAGTTATAAGCTGAGCCTGAACCCATAAATCTAATTGTTTTTCGATCAATATGATCCTCAAGTTTTATATTTGGTTTTCCGTGAACATGGCATTTAAGATTATGTTCTTTATATTCTTCTGCATAAGAAATGCCTGATTTCGAATTTACTAAAGATTGGTGTACTTCTTCTTGATTATTACCTAAACACGAAACAACTCCTAAACCTGTAATAACTACTCTTCTCATTATTTAAACAATCCTACTTTTAAGCTATCCGCTGAATATATTTTTTTATCATCTGCGAAAACGAACCCATTTGCAAGTCCTACAGTTGTTCCCCCTGGGGACATAATTTTCTTCATATCAATCTTATACGTTACTAACTTAACATTTTTCAACACCTCACCTGTGAATTTTACAGTTCCAACTCCTAGTGCTCTACCCTTGCCAGGGTTACCAAGCCAACCCAGGTAAAAACCGACCAACTGCCACATGGCGTCTAACCCCAAACAACCAGGCATCACAGGATCTGATTTAAAGTGACAATTAAAGAACCAAAGATTGTCTTTAATATCTAATTCAGCTTTTAAGGATCCCTTATTGAAAGTCCCATTATTGTCGTTAATCTCAGTTATTCTATCAAACATTAACATTGGAGGAAGGGGTAATTTAGCATTACCAGGTCCAAAAAGTTTACCATTTCCACAAGTAATTAGGTCATCGTAGCTATAGGAGTTTTTTTTCATAAAAATTGAATTCCCTTATTACTTGATTTAATGATAATATAATATAATAAAACAGTATATATTGTTCTTAGTTTAGAATTGTTATAAAAAACTATGTTAAAAAACATGAATTTTATTGAAAAATTGCGAGAAACTGGGCTTAGACCTACAAAGCAAAGGGTTAAGATCTGTGAGATTTTGTTTAATAGAGAAAAAACATTTCATTTTACAATTAATGATCTTGCAAAAAAAATATCTGAGGAGCTAAACGAAAAAATATCTCTTGCAACAGTTTATAACACTGTTCATGCATTACAAAAAAAAGGATATTTGAAAGAAATATCAATCAACTCTGATAAAAGTTATTTTGATACAAATACTTCTGTCCATCACCATTTTTACGATGAAGATACTCACCAATTAATTGACTGTGATGAAAACGAGATAGAAACAGTCAATGTTAAAAAAAATATAACTGGAAAAAAAATTAACTCAGTAGAAGTTCTGGTTAGAGTTGCGAGTGATAATCAAAATCAAAATTAATATAATATTATCAATAACTTAAATTATATATTATAATTATTCTAAACTGTTGACAATCAATTTAAAACCATTATATGGTTAGCAATCATTAAATTAAGGAGAAAATAATGTCATTAAAAGGAAGTAAAACAGAAGAAAACTTAAAAGAAGCATTTGCTGGCGAAAGTCAAGCAAACAGAAGATATCTTTACTTCGCACAAAAGGCTGACATCGAAGGATACAATGATGTAGCTACAGTTTTTAGATCAACTGCCGAAGGTGAGACAGGTCACGCACATGGTCATCTAGAATATTTAGAGGAAGTTGGAGATCCTGGAACTGGTATGCCGATTGGTGAAACTAAAGCAAATTTAGCATCAGCTGTTCAAGGTGAAACACATGAGTACACTGATATGTACCCTGGTATGGCCAAAACAGCTAGAGAAGAAGGTTTTGAAGAAATTGCTGACTGGTTTGAAACTTTAGCGAAAGCTGAAAAATCTCACGCTGGTAAATTTCAAAAAACTTTAGAGTCGATCAGTTAATACATTTTTTTAGTGGGCGTTAAACTGCCCACTAAAACATCCAATAAAATTTCAAATTTATATGAGTAAAGAAGGCAGTTTAGACGCCCCAACAAGGCACCCAATTGATTTTGAACACCCTGATTTTTTAAATCCTGAAAAATTAGACTCAGAAATGAGAAGAGTATTCGATATTTGTCACGGTTGCAGAAGATGTTTCAATCTTTGTGACTCATTTCCAAAATTATTCGATATGATTGATGAGTCTAAAAATGAGGATGTTGAAAGTTTATCCAGTAATCAATTTGCTCCTGTTGTTGATGCTTGTACTCTATGTGACATGTGTTTTATGACCAAATGTCCGTATGTACCGCCTCATGATTTTGACCTTGATTTCCCTCACTTGATGTTAAGATATAGAACAGCACAAAAAAAGTTAGGAAAATTACCAGGTGTGCCAACACAATTAGCAAAGATTGATAGAAACGCTAAAATTGGTGTGATGTTTTCTAAATTTGTAAATTGGGCTTCAAATATAAAAAATAAATTTATAAGAAAGATTTTAGAATTCATATCTGGAATAGATAAAAGAGTTCAGCTACCAACATATAATTCGGAAACGTTTTCAAATTTTTTTAAAAATAATAACGACAAAATTAAATACGACACAATCACTAAAGATAGAAAAGTTGTTATTTATTCTACATGCTTCGTGAACTTTAATAAAAAAAATACAGGTGTAGCAGCTTTAAAAGTTTTAAAAAAAAATGGTGTTGAAGTCCAAGAGGCTTATCCAGGTTGTTGTGGTATGCCATTCTTAGAACAAGCAGATCTTCCAAAAGTAGTTGAACAAGCCAAAAAAGTATCAAGTGATTTGATTAAGTGGATTGATAAAGGTTACAAAGTTATAACCTTAACAGCCAGTTGTGGACTGATGTTAAAATTTGAATGGCCGTTATTATTACCTGCAGATGAAAATATAAAAAAATTATCTTCAAACGTTATAGATATTGATGAGTATGTTGTTGATATAGCTAATAACGAGGGATTAGTCGAAGGTCTTGAAGAAATTGACGGTGGAGTAACGGTTCACCATGCTTGTCATGCAAGGGCTCAGAACATGGGAATAAAAGCTAGAGATATGTTAAAACACATTCCAAACATTAAAATCGATGTTGTCGAAAGATGTGCAGGACATGGTGGAACCTTTGGTGTTATGAAGGAAACTCATGACTTAGCTAATAAAGTTGGTAGACCGACGGCAAGACAAATAAAAAATAAAAATAATAAATATATGGCATCTGATTGTCCACTTGCTGGTAAGCACTTAAAACAATTAGAAGTCGATACTAATATTTCTAATGATGAGGCACTACACCCTATAGAATTAATAGCAAAAAGTTATAAGTTATGATCATGCCTAAAGAAAAAAGAGAGATAAAAAAATCTGATATAATGCCATTAGAGGCTTATATTAAAAATAGAAAAGAGTTAAGAAAAAATATTGTAAGTTTTAAAAAAAATAGAAGAATTGCTCTAGGACCTTACGCAACATTCTATTTTGAAAGTTACGAAACTATGCTAGCTCAAGTTCAAGAAATGCTCTACATCGAAAAGGGCGGAGATGAACAATTAAGAGATGAACTTGTAGCTTACAATCCACTAATTCCAAATGGGAAAGAATTAACTGCTACTTTAATGTTTGAAATAGACAATCCGGTATCTAGAGCAGCATTTTTAGGTAAAGTTGGTGGAATTGAACAAATGGTTTTTATGAAATTAAATGGTGAAACTATCAAAGCTGTGCCAGAGGAAGATGTTGATAGAACATCTACTGAGGGTAAAGCTTCTTCAGTTCAATTTGTGCATTTTAATTTTACGGACGAACAAATCCAGAAATTTAAATCAAACGAAATTGATGTTGAATTGGGAATGGATCATAAGGAGTATTCACATACTACAAAACTAAGTAAAGAAAATATAACTTCCTTATCGGCAGATTTTAGTTAATAGAACCCCAAAGATTTCCAGTTTTTATCCACCCACTTAAATTATCAGTTTCTATTTCACACCATTGTTTTTCACATTTTTGAACAATAAGTAATCTACCTTTTTTAATTAATGCAATAGGTTGTGCAAATGATGTTGGTTTTTTAAATAAAACTTTATCTTCAGTAGCAATTACTGAATTACTTTTCTTTAATTGTGAAACATGTATCCATCCACTATTATTTTTTAGATCAATTATTCGTCTAAAGTTCTCTTTTTTATCTATTTGTTTTATTGGAAGATTTATTTTTTTATAAACATACTTGATATCCGAGTCGAAACTTGGACCATAACGAACATTAACTTTATTTTTTTTCAAAGATACAAAAATTTCATTCGCAGAACTAATTGTGCAAAAAAATAATAAATAAAACAATATAAAAATTTCTTTAATTTTTATTTTAAAGAGCACTATTTTCTTTTTTTTAATTTTATTTTTCTTATATCTAAATTTAATAAATCTAGAATTAAAATAAATCCATTTAAATTTTCGCCGATATTAAGAATTTTTTTTAGAATTTCGTTTGCTTGTATTGTGCCAACAATACCTGCCACAGTTCCTAAAATACCATCATACTCACAATTTAAAATATCATCAGTAGCAACTTCTTCTTGATAAAAATCTCTTAAACTAGGATTATTTTTATTTTTAAAATCAAAGCTAAAAATGTGACCATCAAACTTACTTATGGCACCAACTACAAGAAATTTTTTATAATCTAAACATATATCATTAATTAAAAATTTACTTTCAAAGTTGTCTGTGCCATCAATGATGTAATCATAATTTTTAATAATTCTATTAAATTTGATTTTATTTAATTTATAATTAAAAATATTAATTTTGGTTTTTGGATTAATTTCATTCAATTTTTTCTTTGCAATTTTAACTTTTGATTTATTAACATTTTTCTCAGTATACAAAGTTTGTCTATGGATATTTGACAAACTAACCTTATCGTAGTCTACAATACCTAACGTTCCAATTCCTGAACGTGTTAAAAATTCAGCAGCAGGGCACCCCAAACCACCCATTCCAATAATTAGAACTTTTGCTTCTAGTATTTTTTTTTGACCAAGTGCACCAATATTTTTTAAAATAATTTGACGAGAAAACTTTTCTATTTCTCTTTTATTTAATTTTGTGCTCATTTTCCTGTTGAGCCAAATCCACCCTCTCCTCGAATTGTTTCTGGCAAAGTTTCTGTTTCTTCTAATTCCATTTTAACAACTGGTGTCAAAATCATTTGTGCTATTCTATCATTATTATTGATTATAAATTCTTTATTTCCATGGTTAAAGAGAATAACCTTTATTTCACCCCTATAATCACTATCAATTGTGCCAGGAGTATTTAATACACTAATATTATTTTTAGCTGCCAAACCAGATCTTGGTCTTATTTGTATTTCAAATTCCTCTGAAAATGCAACAGAAATACCAGTTGGTACTAAACAAGAAGATTGAGCTTTAAGAATTATTGGTTCAGTAATAAATGCCATTAAATCCATTCCTGAAGCTCCACTAGTTTTATAAGTAGGTAATTTAACAGATGAAGTTAATTTTTTGATTAGAACTTTTGCCATTAATTTAATTGATCAATAATTCTATCAACTATTTCATCAGATATTTCAGACTTTTTTTTATAAAAGAGTTTTTCGTTATTTATTTTTTTATTTTTATAGTGAATAGTTACTTCATTAAAATCAGAATTAAATCCTATATTTTTATTTGTAACATCGTTTGAAATTATCCAGTCACAACTTTTTTTATTTAATTTTTCTTCTGCATTTTTTTCGTGGTTATCGGTTTCAGCTGCAAAACCAATAACAAGATTTGGCCTCATTGAATTATGATTAGAAACGTAATTTAAAATATCGATATTTTTTTCAAGATTTAAATTTAAAGTCCCTTGTTTTTTAATTTTATTTGTATACTTTTTTTGTAACTTAAAATCAGCTACTGCTGCTGCAAAAATTGCTACATCAGTTGGTAAACTTTTCTGAGTTGCAAGAAACATTTCTTCTGCAGTTTCAACCTTAACTAGATTAATATCATCATCAATTTCTAAGTTGGTGGGACCAGAAATGAGCGTTGTATCAAAACCTTTTTTAGAGAGAGATTTTGCAATCTCATAACCTTGTTTGCCACTGGACTTATTGGTTATAAATCTTACAGGATCAATATATTCATTAGTAGGTCCTGCTGTAACCAAAGCTTTTAAATTTTTATTTTTTTTCTTATTTAAAAAAAATTGATCAATTTCTTCAGCAATTTTTCTTGGATCAGACATTTTACCCTCACCATATTCTCCACAAGCCATATCCCCAATTTCAGGACCAATGAATTTATAACCACAATCTTTCAATTTTTTTAAATTTGCTTTGGTAGTTTGATGTTCCCACATCCTCACGTTCATTGCTGGAGCTAAAAAAATACTTTTATCTGAAGCGAGAACAACCGTTGATGCTAGATCATCTGTAGTGCCCTGAGCCAGCTTTGAAATAGTATTTGCTGTTGCAGGAGCAATAACAACAACATCAGCCCATCTTGAAAGTGAAATATGATCCATTTCGTTTTCATTTTCAACACTGAACAATTCACTGTAAACTTTACCTTGCGATAGTGCAGTAATTGAAAGAGGTGTTACAAATTCCTTAGCGCTAGCAGTAAGTATAGTTTTAATTTCGACACCACTTTTTTTGAAAAGTCTGATTGTTTCAAGACTTTTATATGCAGATATTCCACCACATATAATGAACAAAACTTTTTTATTTAACAGATTTTTCATTTGCAGAATTAAAATACTATAAGTCCAAAAATTACAAGAAGTAATAAACCAATAATAGATTGGTTTTTAAAAGTGTTCATTTCTGCTTTTTTATCATTTAAAGCTGTATAGGAGTTTGAATTCTGAGGAATTTGTCCACTAGCTAAAAAAGTTAAAGCTTGATTTGCTTTGTCCATAATTTCAGGAAATTCTGGCAGTCGTTTAATTACTTCAGAAGTACTTTTTAAAGTTTCATTTAAATTGGTTATCGGATCTTTTGTTTCTCTTAACCAACCTTCTAGCACTGGCTTAGATGTGGTCCATATATTTGTATTTGGATTTAATTTTCTTGCAACCCCCTCAACAACCACCATTGTTTTTTGTAACATTAATAACTGTGGTTGGGTTTGCATATTAAATTTTTCTGTAACATCAAAGAGTTGTTTTAATAATCTTCCACCTGAGATGTCTTTTACTTCTTGACCAAAAATTGGTTCTCCTATTGATCTTAAAGCTTGAGCTAAGTCATCTATTGGTACATCTTTTGGAACTAACCCAGCTGTTAAGTGTACTTCAGCAACCTTACGGTAATCCCTTTGAATAAAACCAAATAAAATTTCTGCCAGAAATCTCTTACTTACTTTATCTAGTCTACCCATTATACCAAAATCGATAGGTGCGATTTGACCACTATTATCAATGAAAATATTACCTTGATGCATATCTGCATGAAAAAAACCGTCCCTTACAGCATGTCTTAAAAAATGCTGAATAATATCCTCTGCTAATTTACGAGTGTCTAAATTTCTGCTTTTTAATTCTTCAGTTTCTCTTATTGAAACACCATCGATCCAATCTAGAGTCATTACATTTTCACTAGTAAAATTCCAATAAATTTCAGGAACTTTAAATCCGGCATCATTCTTTGTATTCTCTGCATATTCATTAGCAGCTGCAGCCTCGAACCTTAAATCCATCTCAAGATTTGTTATTTCTTTTAATAAAAAAACAACTTCTATCAGTTTTAATCTTTTTGTTTTTTTTACGAATGACTCAACAATGAATGCAAATAACATCATTGCATCAATTTCTTCATTAAATATTTTTTTTATATCTGGTCTTAAAATCTTTATGGCAACATCTTTAATTGTTCCGTTGTCATTAATTTTTGCTTTATGTACTTGAGCGATGGATGCTGCTGCAACTGGCTCACTTAAATCTATTATAGAATTAAAAGTTTCTTCTCCAAGATCACTTTTAATAATTTTTTTTGCTTCATTTATAGAAAATGGTGGTAAACGATCTTGAAGATTCTCAAGTTTTTGTGATAGCTCTTCACCAATAATATCAGGTCTAGTGGCTAGAAATTGTCCTAGTTTTATAAAAGTAGTACCCATTGACTCTAGGGATCTTGAGAGTCTTTGTCCCTCATCTTTATCCAAATCACGCCCCTCTTTTTTTTCAAATGAAAAAGATAATATTTTGAATAAAATAATTAAAGCCAGTGGAGGTTTTTTAAATTTTGATGCAATTGAAAGTATGTCTGATTTTGCAATTTTTCTTCCTAATTTAAACAAGGTAATTAACTTTTTTATCATTAAACTTTCCACCCGCTATGAATTGAAACAATACCGTTAGAAAAATTCCTATAAGAGCATTTTTGAAATTTGTGTTTTTGCATCAAATCGATTAGTTCTTCTTGATTAATAAATTGTTCAATACTTTTTACTAAATATTCGTAGGGATCTTTTTCTCCTACTATAAATTGACCAATTATAGGGATTAACTTTGAGTAATTTTTGTAAATAAAATTTAGATTTGTGTTTTGGATTTTAGAGAATTCTAAGCAAAGATATCGGCCACCAGGCTTTAAAACTCTATAAGCTTCAGAAAGTGCCAGATCTAAATTTTTTGTATTTCTCAAACCAAAACTGATTGTATAGTAGTCAAAAGAGTTATCAGCTAACGGCAATTCCTCAGCTGGAGCTGTAATCCACTCAATATTTTCATATTCAGATAGTTTACTTCTCCCTTGACTAATCATTTTTTTGTTAGGATCTACAGATGTTACGTTAGATTTTTTATGAGTTTTGTCTAAAAAAAGTTTACCAATATCACCAGTGCCACAAGCAACATCCACTAATTTTTTGTTATTAGACGGGTTCATCATGTTAATCAAACTTTTTTTCCAAAGTCTATGTATACCAAGTGACATAAAGTCATTCATCAAATCATAACGGTCATAGACTTGGTCGAATACACCCTCTACTAGTCCTTTTTTATTTTGAAGATATTGTTGCATAAAAAATTATATATTGAATATAGTGTGTAATGCCAGAATTACCAGAAGTAGAAATTGTTAGACAATCCTTAAACAAAAAAATTAATCAAAAAAGGGTGAAAAAAGTAATAATAAGAAATAGAAATTTAAGATTTTTAATACCAAATAATTTTAAAAGTTATATTAAAAATAAAAAAATAATTAAAGTAGATCGATTTTCAAAATATTTAATAATACATTTTTTAGAAGGGGATTATTGTTTAGTTCATCTAGGTATGTCAGGAACAATCCATATTGTTGATAGATTTAAAATATCAAAATTTACAAACACTAGTTTTTATCACTCACCAACACTTCCCAAAAAACACAATCATATTGTATTTGAATTTGACAATTTTAATATAATCTACAATGATCCAAGACGTTTCGGTTTTTTTCAATTATTTAAAAATAAAAATGCGTTAAATGAAAGACTTAAACATTTGGGCCCAGAACCATTTGATAAAAAATTTAATTTAAATTATGTGATAGGTTTTTTTAAAGATAAAAATAAAGATATTAAAAGTTTTTTATTGGATCAAAGATTTGTTTCGGGAATTGGCAACATATATGCTAGTGAAATATTATTTTCATCCAAAATTGATCCATTTAAACAGGCAAAATTATTAACTAAGAATGAATGTAAAAAAATTATTTTGAATTCTAAAAAAGTTTTAAATAGAGCAATAATTAAAGGAGGATCAAGTATTAGAAATTTTCAAGATATATCTGGAACATTGGGAGGTTATCAAAAAGAGTTTAAGGTTTATCAGCAAGAAGGAAACAGATGCAAAGCAACGGGATGTTCAGGTATTATAAAAAAAAAAATTGTATCAAATAGGTCAACTTTTTTTTGTGATTCCTGCCAAATTTAGTAAAATATTATGTTGACCACTATAAATTCTCAAGTTATACCCCTGCGCAGATGGCAAACACAAAATCAGCAATTAAGAGAATTCGAAGAATTTCTAAGCAAACAGTAGTTAATAAGGCTAGAAAAAGTAGATTTCGTAACGCATTAAAAAAAATGAACCTTTTAATTGATGAAAAAAAGAGAGAAGAAGCTTTAAAATTTTTGCCCAAACTCAATTCAGAGCTAATGAAGATTGCTAAGACTGGAATTATCAAGAAACAAAACGCTTCTAGAAATGTTTCTAGGATCACAAAGAAGATTTCTACAATCTAGGCGTTAAAAAAAATCTTATTTAATTAAACAACTTTTAGTAAGTACATTATCTATTTAAATATCATTTTGTTTTACTATATTTAGATTTAGTAAATTTTTACCTTATATAAATTCAATCTACATTTGATTCAATCATGGTTTGATTCAATTTAGAATTTTAATTTGTAATTGTTTGAAATAAAATAAAATTCAACTTTAACTCTGCGACATCTAAATTCACAATCCTAGATTTTATTTTTTTTTTTAATTTGTTATTAACTTGTTGCAAATTATTTTAAATCAGTTCTAACTAAGTCTCTTCCAAACCTATGAATAAACTTACAAACAATCAAAATATAGATAATTTTAAGTCGAACAGCTTTGACTGGAGACTGGTTCAAGCTGATATGAAAGATAAATTAGGATCCGAAGTTTATGAAAGTTGGTTAAAAAAAATTTCGTTCATAGAAGAATTTAATAATTATATATTGTTATCTGTACCAACTAGATTTATTAGAGATTGGATAACATCAAGATATTTAGATCAAATATTACAAATTATAAAAACTTATAAAAAAGATATTGTGAGAATTGAATTTAGAATAGTTGAACCAGATCATTCTGTCAAAACTAATCATTCTTTAGAAGAAGTTAATTTAAAAGAGAATGTTTCCTTTATTAAAGACTCTTATTTACAATATAATCGAATTGATCCTAATAAAAGATTTGATAATTTTATCACGGGATCAAGTAATAAGCTGGCTTACGAAGCATCACTAAAGGTTTCAGAAAATATTTCGCATTACAACCCACTTTATATTTATGGTGGTGTTGGAATGGGCAAAACACACTTGTTAAATTCGATTGGTTATGAGTTAAAAAAAAATAATAAAGTTATGTTTATTTCAGCAGAACGTTTTATGTATCAATTTGTAAAATCAATCAAATCAAATGATATGGTAAAGTTTAAAGAATACTTTAGAAACACTGACATATTGTTAATTGATGATATTCAATTCATAAGTGGTAAAGAGGCCATGCAAGAAGAATTTTTTCATACCTTTAATGCTCTATTGGATAAAGGTTCACAGGTAATTGTCTCTGCTGATAGACCTCCTAATAAATTATCAAGAATTCAAGAAAGAATTAAATCTAGATTTTCAGGTGGACTAGTAGTTGATATTCAAAAACCAGATTTACAATTAAGAAAAAAAATTGTTCAAAAAAAAACAGAAGAATTAAATAGTATATATTCAGACCAATTACAGATTTCAAAAGACATACAAGATTTTATAAGCACTGAAATCAAGGGGAGTATAAGAGAGCTAGTTGGAGCAATAAATAGGGTGGTTTCTTTCTCAAGAATTTACGAAAAAGTCCCAAATTTATCCGAAACAAAAGTTGTCCTGAAGGATTTATTAAATCTATCTGAAAACAAGGTTACTATTGATTTAATTCAAACAGTGGTGTGTAAGTTTTTCAAGATAAGTAAAAATGAGATGTTGTCTTCGAGAAGATCAAGGTATCTAGTTAGGCCTAGACAAACAGCAATATATTTAACCAAAATTCTTACTTCAAAATCATTACCTGAAATTGGAAGAGAATTTTCAAATAGAGACCACACAACAATAATACATTCTGTTAAAACTATTGAAAAAATTAAAGAAAAAGATCCTGAGATGGTTGATAATATTAATAAATTAAAAAATCAAATTTTATATAATAATAAAGATAATGAAATTTAACGTTAATCAACAAGACCTTCAGCAAGCACTCAACTATTGTCAGGGAGTTATAGAAAAGAGAAGTACTTTACCAATTTTATCTAATATTTTAATAGACGCGAACAATTCAAACTTAATAATAACTGCAACAGATCTGGATTTAATTTTTATACACAAAATAAATAATGTGGAGGTATTAGAGGAGGGAAAAACTACAACTGTATCATCAACCATATATGATATTGTCAGAAAGTTATCCTCTGGAAAAAAAATTAATTTAACTTTAAATGAAACAAGTAAACTTCATTTAGAGTCTGAGAAATCTATTTTCAACTTAAATTGTCTCAGTCCATCAGAGTTCCCTCTTACAGATGAAAACTTTAATCAAAATGAATTTATTATTAAATCTAAACAACTTTTGAAATTACTAAATAAATGTAAATTTTCAGTTTCTAATGATGAAACAAGACATTACTTGAGTGGAATTTATTTTCATCAAACAGAAGTAGAAGATAAAAATTATCTTACAGCTGTAGCAACGGACAGTCATCGGATGTCTATTTCTAAAATTAGATTAGATGAAAAAATTGATTTTGATCCGATAATATTACCAAAAAAAACAATATTTCAACTATGTTCTCTTTTGGATAGCTATGATGGTGACGTAAAGGTCTCAAATGTTAAATCAAAAATTAAATTTGAATTAAATAACAGTATATTAATATCAAAACTGATTGATGGTAAATTTCCCAATTATATTCAGGTAATTCCTAAAAATAATCAAAAAAAATTAGAAATAGATTTAAAATTATTTTTAAATTCCGTTGATAGGGTAGCATCAGTTTCGTTAGATAAAAAAGATGGAGTAAAATTTAGTTTATCTAAAGATACATTAGATTTATCTGTTAATAATGCTAACAGTGGTGATGGTAAAGAGACCTTGAACGCAAAATTTGATCACGACTTAGAAATTAGTTTTAACTCTAGATACTTAATAGATGTAGCTTCTCAATTAAATGGAGAAAAAGTAGAGATATTTTTTAACGATACAGGTTCTCCAGCTTTAATAAAAGATCCAGGGGATTTTGATAGTATTTATGTTGTTATGCCAATGAAAGGCTAACTTAATAAGTTGAGTTCATTATAAATTTTATTTTCTAAAATCTGTAAAAAATTTTCTTTATCCATTCCAGCATCAATAGGTGTTAAAATAGAAACAGTTATTGTTTTATGACTATTTTTTTTACCTTTTTTCGGCCATACATAACCAGAATTAACAGCAACGGGTTGGCAGGCTATATTTAGTTCCTGATAAATTCTGGTTGCTCCTTTCTTAAAGGAAGGACGTTCTTCAGGTAAAACTCGTGTTCCTTGAGGAAAAATTATCAATGGTCTATCGCTACTATTTATTGTTCTTAAAATATCCTCAAAAAATCCTAAATTGTCTCTACTTACCTTGTTTCTATTTATAGAGATAGATCCAATTTTTTTTAAGTACCATCCAAAGATTGGAATTCGTAGCAACTCTTTTTTTAAAATAAATACTGGTGAATTGAAAACAGTTTGTAGGTAAAATGTTTCAAACATAGACTGGTGGGAGGCAGCAATAAAAAATTTTTGGTCAGTTATAATGTTTTCTTTACCTTTAATACTAATTTTTACCGATAGAAAAAATCTTAAACAAAACCCAGCCCAATGACCCATCAATTTTCCCCCAAGCAAGGTAATTTTCCTTGGCAAAAGTAATGCAGGTAAAAATATTATTGAAATAATAATTATTCCTACAAAAAAAAATATTGAGAATAGTGCATTTCTGATCATTTTTATCAAAAGCTAAATTAAATCTGTATGCTTTTGCCTATTTTTAATAATTTTAATTTTTCTTCCTTTTATCAGTAATTCAACAGCTTTTGGCCTAAGGTTATAATTAGAGCTTAGAGACATACCGTAGGCACCAACATCACATATAGCTACCAAATCTTTTTCTTTTAGTTTTTGAAATTTTTTTAAAGTTACAAATTTATCTGTGCTCTCACAAATAGGACCTACAAATTCATAAGCATTTCTTGAGACACTGTTAGATTTATCAACGGGTAAGATTTTATGAACTGCTCCATATAAAGCTGGTCTCATAAGATCATTCATTGCAGCATCTAAAATAATAAATTTTTTGGCTCCACCATCTTTAATATAAATTATTTTAGATATCAAAGTTCCTGTATTACCGATTATTGACCTACCTGGTTCAAAAATAATTTTTGTATCATGCTTTTCTAAAAAATTTTTAATTGCTAAGTTGTATTTTTTATAATTAAGCTTTTTAATTTTATTACTGTAAGAAATTCCCATTCCTCCACCCAAATCAACAAATTTAAATTTGTGATTGGTTTTATTAATTATATTACTTACAGCTTTAAGCATTTTTTCATACGGCTTGTGGTCTAATATTTGACTACCTATATGAACACTTAAACACTGTAGACTGATATTTTTTGAGTTTTTGCAGTAGTTTACAAGTTCATAAAATGTTTTACTATTTACCCCAAATTTATTTTCACTTTTACCAGTAGAAATTTGTTTAAGTGTTTTTGCGTCAGTATTTGGGTTTAGCCTTATTCCAACTTGTACTATTTTTCTTTTTTGTTTTGCAATTTTATTAATCTCTTGAATTTCACTTTTTGACTCAGCATTAATAAGTAGTATTTTTTTCTCTATAGCAAAATTGATTTCTTCATTAGTTTTACCAACTCCTGAAAATACTATTTTGCTTGGACTTACTCCTGCTTTTAAAGCTAACATTAGTTCTCCTTTTGAGACAACGTCAGCTCCTAAACCAAATTTCTTAATTTCTCTAATTATATTTACATTAGTATTCGATTTTACTGAAAAGCAGATTAATGGGGAAAAGGATTTAAAATTTTGTTTAAAATTATTTATATTTTCTTTTAACTTTGAGTAAGAATAACAATAAGCAGGTGTGCCATATTTTTGTGCTAAATTTTTAAAATTGATATTTTCTATTGTTAATTTTTTATTGTTATATTTCATTAAGCTTTATTAATTAAAAGTAATTGCATATTTTTCTTAATTGTAGACTCTTTATATTCAGGATCACCCTTTTTCCCACAAGAGATTAATATGCAGCACAAAATTAAAGCTAAGACAAATTTTCTGATCATATTTATTTTTTATATTTCATTATCATCTTTTTAATATTATCAAAAGATGTTCCCCCAAAAGATTTTTTTGAATTGACAGAATTGTTTAAATCAAACACTTTTAAAACATCTGCGGTAAGTTTAGGCTCAATTTTTTTAAGTTGGTCTAAAGAAAGTTCGTTTAAATTTTTTTTCGTTTTTTCTGCTAAATTAACTATAGCGGAAGTTTTTTGATAAGCGTTTCTAAATGACATTGAATGATTTTTTACAAGATAGTCA
The DNA here is from genome assembly GCA_902594635.1 of uncultured Pelagibacteraceae bacterium. Lineage (GTDB taxonomy): Bacteria > Pseudomonadota > Alphaproteobacteria > Pelagibacterales > Pelagibacteraceae > Pelagibacter. The sequence continues at coordinate 124,953 of CACJMX010000001.1, read as the reverse complement.
GCTAAGTCTGTTGCAGTAATGTATCCTCTATTTGCAAGCTCAAGCATTTTTTTTTTATTAGGACTACAATTTTTTAACACCTCATCAAAAATTTTTAGACAATTTACAAGTGTATCATTTGAATTAAAAACAATCTCTTTGTCATCTTGAAGATCTTTAAAATAAGAAAGTGGTAAACCTTTTAAGATAGTCAGCATAGAAAATAGATTTCCATAGGTACTTCCAGATTTACCTCTTAAATATTCTAGAAGATCAGGATTTTTTTTTTGAGGCATTATCGAAGATCCAGTTACAACTTTATCAGACAAGTTAATTAAATTAAATCCATCTGAATTCCATATAATCAATTCTTCTGCTATTCTTGAAATATGCATAGAGCATACTGATACGCTATAAAGAAAATCAATTACAAAATCTCTATCTGAAACTGTATCAATAGAATTGTTTGTAGGTTTTTTAAAACCAAGTTTTTTGGTTGTATAATTTCTGTCTATATTAAATGAGGTACCAGATAAAGCAGCGACACCAAGTGGATTTTCATCTAAACTTTCTAGATTATTAGAAAATCTTTTTTTATCTCGATTAAAAATTTCAACATAAGACATTAAATAATGTGCGAAAGAAATTGCTTGTGCATTCTTTAAATGAGTAAAACCAGGCATGATAGTTTGAATATTTTTTTCAGCTAATTTTATTGAAGTTTTAATGACCTTATCTAAATTGTTGTTTATTTCATTAGTTGCTGATTTTAACCATAATTTAAAATCAGTGATTACCTGGTCATTTCTTGATCTTGCTGTATGGACATACCCTGCCTCTTCACCAATAATTTGAAAAAGTCTTTTTTCAATATTCATATGAATATCCTCATATTTTTTATTAAATTCAAATTTTTTACTAGAAATTTCTCTCTCTACTTTATTCAGACCATAAATAATCTTATTTTTAATTTTGAATGAGATTATTTTTTGCTTAAAAAGCATCTCAACATGAGCAATGGATCCTTTGATATCTTCTTTATAAAGTTTTTTGTCGACATCTAAGGAATTACCAACTTTTTGAAATAAACTTGATGAATTTTTTTTAATGCGTGTGTTCCATATTGCCTGGTTGTTTTTATTTTTTGCCATGATATTTAATTATACCTATTTAATATGAGAATTTTAATATTATTTACCTTTTTCATCACTAGTACTCTTGCAAATGAATTGCCAGATCTTAAAAATCTTGTAGTTCATAAAAACCCAAAAACATACAGTAATGTTATTTTTTTAGATAATGCAGACAAAGAAATTAATATTCAAAACTTGGACGGTCAGCTAATAATGTTAAATTTTTGGGCAACTTGGTGTGCACCTTGCAGAGAGGAAATGCCTTCTCTAGATAGGCTGCAAGTAAATAAAAAGTTAAAGAATTTGAAAATATACCCAATTAACATTGGCAAAGAAAGACTAGATAAGGTTAATAGTTTTTTTGCTGAATTAGGTATAGATAATTTAGAACCCTATTTTGATCATCCTTCAACTCTAGCAAAAACTTTTTCTTTAAGAGGACTTCCAACAACTATACTTTTAAATTCCAAAGGAGAAGAGTTTGCAAGAATTATTGGTTCAATAAATTTTGATGATGAAAACTTTATTAACTGGTTAAAAAATTTTAGTTAATCTTTAAAAAAATAAGCAAAACCTACCAAAGCAATTATAGCAATAAATTGTAAAATGACTCTCATTTGCATTAACTTATTTGAATATTTTTTACTTGTTTCTCCACCCTTGAAAAGAGTACCTATGCCTAAAATTAAGACGATACCCACAGCAATTAAAAGTGCAATGGACAAAACTTTAACTATTATTCCTGATAACATGTTTATATTGTAGATTGTTTTTAGAAATAAAACACTTAATAAATTAACTATGACATTTTGCCTTAACTCTATAATTATCAGACCTGAAAATGAAAGCGAAATAAAAAATGCAATTATTTTACTGCATGGATATGGTGGTGATGGAAAAGACATTAGCATGCTCTCATTAAATTGGAAAAGACATATGCCAAATACAGTTTTTATTTGCCCGAATGGGCACGAACCATGTGCCATGAATCCGTCTGGATACCAATGGTTTGATCTTAGTAAAGATGATCCAATTTATATTTTAGAGCAATCAGTTAAGGCAGAAAATATAATTAAAAAATTTATTGAGGAGATTAAATTAGAATTTAATTTATCAAATAAACAAATATGTTTATCTGGTTTCAGTCAAGGCTGTATGATGTCTTTAAATGTTGGTCTGACATTAGAAGAGAGATTTTCTTGTATTGTTGGTTTTTCTGGAAAAATTATTGATCAAGATAATTTAAAAAATAGAATCAAAAATAAAACTGATACTTTACTTATCCACGGTGATACGGATCAAATTGTCCCATCAATCAATTTACTAGAAGCAAAAGACTTTTTAATTAGAAACGATGTAAAAGTTGATACACTTTTAATTAAAAATTGTGATCATCACATTCCTATACAAGCTTCTAGTACAGCACTTAATTATATCTTAAAGAAACTTTAATATCTCTTAATGTTGATAAAGTAGATTAACTAAGTTAAAAATAGTTAATGAATAATTTTATTGAACAAGATGTTTCATTAGAAAAATGCCCAGCATTAGTCTTAAATGCCGATTATAGACCATTAAGTTATTACCCTTTATCATTGTGGTCATGGCAAGATACAGTTAAATCTGTTTTTTTAGATAGAGTGATCATAGTAAGTAACTATGATAGAGTTATTAGAAGTCCTTCCTTTAACATGCAATTACCAAGTGTTATTGCCTTAAAAGATTATATTGTACCACTTTCAAAACCTAGCTTTACAAGATTTAATGTATTCTTAAGAGATAAATTTTCTTGCCAGTATTGCGGTAGTGCTGATGAACTAACATTTGATCATTTGTTACCTAGATCAAAAGGAGGAGAAACAAACTGGGATAATGTAGTTACCGCCTGTTCAGCATGTAATGTAAAAAAAGGTGGAAAATTATTAAAAAATTCAGGGATGAAGTTGCACCAATATCCTTATAGACCCTCAACAGAAGATCTACATAAAAACGGAAAAAATTTTCCTCCAAACTTTCTTCACAAAAGTTGGATGGACTATTTATATTGGGACGTTGAATTAGAGGCTTAGATTTTTTCGGATATATTTATTGCAATTTTAGAACCAGTTTTTATTAACTTATCTAAAATCGAGTATGGTCCTTTTTTGGTTGCACCTTTTTCATAAGCTATATCTTTATGATTTAACTCATCTTCTCTAAATTTTATAATTTTTTTCTTCAAGATTTTTTCACTATTATCAAGTTGTTTAATTTGACTTAAGTAATGTTCATCAATAACTTCTTCAACAGAAGCAGTACAAAGCATGGCAGCTTTTTTACCTAACAAAGTAGACCCAAAGCCCAAACTTACACCTAACAAATCCCATAGAGGCAAAAATTTCGTTGGAGCTATATTTCTTTTTTTTATTTCTTTTTCAAAAAAATCACGATGTTCTTTTTCATGAATTTTCATTTCCTCAATAGTCTTCTTTAGTTTGTCATTTTTAACAAATGTATTTAAAGCAAGTAATTGGCCTTCGTAAATTTTAACAGCACCTCTTTCTCCAGCGTGATCAACCCTTATAAACTCCTCAATTCTTTTTTTATCTACTGTTTTCATATCCAAAGTAAAATCTTATTAAAGTAATAGTTAATAATATAGAAATTATTATATTGTAGCTTGTAAGCGATAATCCAAAAATTTTAAATGTTACATCTTTGCAACTTATATTTTTTTGTTGTAATTGCTTTAATATTTCGTCCTTATCAAGAATATTTGCTCCCTTTTCAAGATCGCAAAGCAAAGACTCTTGTATAAAACCTTGTTCAATTCCTAAGTGATATAAAGACAATATTGTTGCTATCAAAAAAATTATAGCCAATGAGAGAATTATATACTTTTCTAGTTTATTGTATTTATAATTTATTGATACAATTAAGATTGCCAAAAAATATGGAATCCTTTCATATAGACAAAGATTACAAGGCTGATGACCAAGAATGTATTCTATAAAATATGCAGATACTAAAGCAATAAAGCTTATTAAAAATATAACTGTAAATAAATTTTTTTTGCTGAGTTTAAACATTAAATTTATAAAATAAAAATATTATTAAGAATATAATAACAAGCAATATCCCCAAAATGGTAAACCATTTTGATCCATGCTTGTTCATAAAATCAGTAAATAAATGTCCAAATTTATATGACAAGTAAGAAATAATAAAAAACCTTAGGCTTCTGGAGATTAGACTTACAAGAATAAATATGAATAGATTAAAACCAATTAGTCCGCTAGCAATTGTGAAAGCTTTATAAGGCAAAGGAGTAAAACCTGCTAAAAAGAGTATACTTAGCCAAGCTAGAAATCCCTCTCCAATAGATAGATTATATTTTAATTTTTCAACTTTATTTTCATATCCATAAAACTCGATCACACTAAAAGATAGATCATAAAAAAATGATCCCAAGAAGTACCCAAAAATCCCTCCTAAAACTGAAAAAATAGATGCTATCAAAAATATTTTTATGTAATTTTTTTTCTTTGCAATGACCATAGGTACAATCATTACGTCTGGAGGTATGGGAAAAAATGAACTTTCAATAAACGAAACTAATCCCAAATAAAAGTTTGAGCTCTTATGTGATGCTAAATCTAAACATTTCCTGTAAAGAGTTTGAAACATTTTTTGGTTTTAATATAATTTTAGTTCTTATACTATTTAAATATAATTTAATGCAAATTAGCGGGCGAATGGCGGAACTGGTAGACGCGCACGACTCAAAATCGTGTTTCGCAAGAAGTGAGAGTTCGATTCTCTCTTCGCCCACCAAAAGATATGGAAATAAAGAAACAAAATAATCTTTTAGAACTTTTTTATCAACAGTACTTAAAAGAAAAGCCTGATCAAATTTTTTTGAAATCATTAAAAAATTTTGAAAATGAATTCACATGGAAAGAAACGTATTTAAATATTTTAAAACTGTCTCAAGAGTTAAGTTCATTTATAGAAAATAAAGACCGTTGTTTGTTAATTTCAGAGAATAGACCTGAATGGATGATCTCTGATTTAGCAATAATGTTATCAAAAGGTATTACTGTTCCAGCTTATACGACCTATGTAGAAAGAGATTACGAATATTTAATTAATGATTGTAACCCATCAGTTGTAATTGTTTCAGATGCTTTACAATATGATAAAATTAAAAAAATAATTAAATCTAAACCTTTCATAAAAAAAATTTTATCTTTTGAACAGATAAAAGATGCAAATGATGTTATCTGCATCAAAAATATTTTTGAAAAAAAAAAATATCAGGAAAAAAATTTTCTTAATTTAGATATTTCTAGAAAAGATATTGCTTGTATAATTTATACCTCAGGCACACAAGGAAACCCCAAAGGTGTAATGTTAAGTCATGGAGGAATATTAAGTAATTGTGAGGGAGCTTTATTTTTACTCAAAGATTTTATTTCAAAAAAAGCTAGGTTTTTAACCTGGTTACCATTGTCACACTCGTATGAGCATACTGTTCAATTTGTTCAGATAGCATTGGGGGCCAAGGTGTTTTATGCTGAAAGCATAGAAAAGCTGATAAAAAATATGGGTGAATGTAATCCTGATATAATGACCGCTGTCCCAAGATTTTATCAAAATTTGTATCAAAAGATAAATGCATCTTTTAATAAAACAAATGGCTTAAAAAAATATCTTATCAACAAAATGCTTTCTCTTGGAGAAAAAGCTTTCTTTAAAAATAAATTGTCTAATTTAGAAAAAGTTCAAAATTTTATTTGTGAAAAATTAGTTAGAAAAAAAATTAAAGCACAATTTGGTGGTTCTCTGAAATTATTTATTTCTGGAGGTGGTGCTTTAGATAACGATGTGGGGGTATTTTTAAATGCAATAGGATTACCGACATTACAGGGATATGGCTTAACAGAAACCTCTCCAGTGGTTAGTTGTAATCCAAAAGATGATATAAGAATTGATACTGTTGGACCTGCTTTTGCTGCAAATGAGGTTAAAATAGCAGATGATGGTGAGATCTTGGTTAAGGGTGAAAATGTCATGTTAGGCTATTGGAATAATGAGGAAGAAACTAAAAAAGTTTTAAATGATGGATGGTTATCTACTGGTGATGTAGGTCATTTTGAAAACAAATACTTAAAAATTACAGATAGAAAAAAAGATATTCTAATTACTCCCGGGGGAGAAAATATTTCACCAATAAAAATTGAAAATGATTTATTAAAAATCGATTTTGTTGAGCAAACTTTAGTGTATGGTGATAATAAACCTTATTTGGTTGCGTTATTAGTTTTAAATAAAGAAAAATCTGACATAACTGATGCGATAATTTTAAAAGAATTAGAAATAGTAAATAAAAACTTATCAAAAATAGAAAAAATCAAAAAATTTATTGTTATTAAAGATCAATTTACAATTGAAAATGGACTGGTAACTCCAACATTAAAATTAAAAAGATATAAAATTATTCAGAAATATAAAAATCATTTAGAAAATCTTTATTAATTTATTTTTATAATATGGTTTATTAACCGCATAAACATTAACTTAATTAATAGATTTAAATTTAAAAAAAAAAAAAATAAAAAATAATTTTTCAAATTTTAGGTTTTAATTAAAGGTTTGACATAACTTATAGAAAAAAATAAAAATATAGTAATATCGAATCATTTTGATTCGTTTAACTAAAACAGGGAGCTAAAGATGCCTAAGAAAAGAAAAAAAGCGGCAAAGAAAACTAAGAAAAAAGCTAAGAAAAAAGCTAAGAAAAAAGCAAAAAAAAGAAGAAGATAGTAACTTAGTACTCTTTACAAAAAACGCTTCTCATTACAATTTGTGTGAGAGGCGTTTTTTTTATTCCTCAATAGGTTCGTCAGTATCAGAAATTGGTTCGTCTACTGGTAGTTCTGTTGCAGCTGTTTTAGTTGCTACAGGTGCAGCTTGTGCTTGACTACCCATGTTTCTTTTTAAGGCTTTATCTAATTTTTTTTGAGTGTCTTCTAGTGATAAATTCAAAATAATCTGAAACTCAGATAAAATTCTTTCATAAGCTTTTTCAAAGAGTTGTCTTTCACTATAAGATTGATCAACCATCAGATCATCACCTTTATTCAAATCTCTGACTACTTCTGCTAATTCATAAATTTTTCCAGAGGAAATTTTTGCCTCATATTCTTGCGCCCGTCTACTCCACATTGATCTTTTTATTTTTGGCTTACTTTTAAGAATTGAAATACATTTATTGACCTGATTAATAGTTGCTAAAGGTCTTAAATGAGACTGCTTATTAACTGGCACCATTCCATTAGCTTTATCCTTTTCAAATTTTATAACATAAGTCTCAACGTCTATTCCACCTATATTGATTTTTTTAAACTCTGTAATTTGTCCAACACCATGTTTTGGATAAACAACATAATCTTTGATTTTGTATTCTCTTTTTTCAGTTTCTTGTTTTTTAACTTTCTTTATCTCTGGTTTTACCTCGTTAGTTTTAGAGATTCTTAGGTTGTCAACTTTTGGTTCTGCTGGAGTGGAAACTGTTTTTTTATTTGTTTTTGTTTTTATAGATTTTGTAGGAGCTTTTTTTGAAACTTTTTTAATTTTTTTTGTAATTATTTTTTTTGTTTTTTTTTGCTTACTTTTAGCGACCTTTTTTTTAGTAACTTTTTTTTTCACTTTTTTTTCGGCTTTTCTGTTAAAGATTTTCTTTAAAATATTTTTCGTACTTATTTTGCTCATCCTTAAATTTTTCATGATCCAGTGGAGGATCTTTTTTTTCACTTATGTTAGGCCAGATCTCAGAGTATTTGGTATTAATTTCTAACCATTTTTCACTTCCAGGTTCGGTATCAGCTTTAATGGCATCAACAGGACACTCTGGCTCGCAAACGCCACAATCTATACACTCATCCGGTTTAATTACAAGCATATTTTTCCCTTCATAAAAGCAATCTACCGGACATACCTCAACGCAGTCAGTTAATTTACATTTAATACAATTATCATTAACAAGATATGTCATTTCAAATTTTCATCTTTAATTTTGTTTTTAATATCTCCCATTACTTTGCTATCTATATAAAGAAGCCCAGCAAGTCTTCTCATTAAATTAGTCTCGTATAAATCGGCATCTTTATTTGAATATATTATAGCCCAGAGTGCCTCTATTATTTTTATTTTTTCATTCTCAGATAAATTTTTTACTTCTCTTGTAAATTCAAGGATTTGATTTGAATTTTCTTCAATAATTTTGGCTTCCTTAATTGTGGAAGAAAGATTTTCATTTTTAACACCCAATTCTAAAAGTGTTTTTTTAATTATTTCTTCTTCATTATCAGTATAATTTTCATCAATCTTTGCTGTATGGATTAACAAAGCACCGACTTTAATTAAAAAGTTATCGTCAATTTTTTTATCATCTTTTTTAAAAAACATAATTACTATCTAAGGTTTAAATTTTTTAAAACTTCAAATGGATTTTCTTTTGAAACTTTTTTAATTGCAGCTTTTTTGAATTTTTTAATTGGATTGTATTTAAAATATATTTCTTTTTCTTTTTCAAATACTTTATAATTCATTTTCGTTAAAAGTTTTTTAAAGTTTTCTTTACTGCATCCTAATAAATTTAACATTTCAGGAACTACTTTAATGTCACTTTTCTCTTTGGAATTTGAATTAATGATTAACATAAATAGCCTTTCTAGAATATCTATTCTAACAAAGAATGCGTCAAATTTTTCAAATCCACATAAAAGCATGAAGTTTTGATTTTTTAAGTCTTTATTGTCTACAAAATTAAGACCAAATGTGGGGGGTTTTAAATTATAAAATTTTTGATGAAAATTTTTCCACAATAGAGTCCTTAAAGAAACAGCTTCAGGCTTAATTAATTGATGTAGAAACACATGATACCGTCCAAATTTTACACCTAATTCTCTAAGAATTTTTCTCTCATTTTGACCTAAATTTTTTAAATATTCAGATACCTGATCTCTCTTTAAGACACCATTATTTTCATAAAGCTGATAGGCCAAAGCTTTTATCGATGGGTTATTTTCTTTAATATTTTTTAGGTCAATAAGACTTTTTAATACCTCATTAATTTTTGTTTGAATCCACCCGTAAATATATTCATTTAATTTTTGTTTAGGATCTTGATCAATTATGTCATCTATTAATAAATTAAAATTAGGATTTAAATAATCGGTACCAGTAGAAAGTTTTGCAATGGGAAATTTGTTCCAATAAATTTTAAAATCTTGATCGAGTTGAATTAAACCCGTATCAATAATTGCCTGAATTCTTCTCTCAAGTTCTGGGCCAATAGTCTGTCTTGCTGCTTTTTTTAAGGATTTGATATCTGTCTCTAGAGCACCTTTTTTCAGATCTAATTCTAATTTTAACCCATTGATTTTTCCAATAAATTGTTCATCGATCATTACGTCGTTATTTTCCAAGATTTCTGTTTTAAATTCCATGTCTTGTTTTAATCCTCTTGCAAGAACACTTGCTCTTTTATCAATAAAAGTTTTAGTAAGTTCTTCATGAAGTCTATCTGAAAGTCTATCTTCTAAGTGTTTAGTTTTCTCAATCCAATAATCTTGATTTTCTACCCAATTATTTTTATTTGAAACATATGACCAAGTCCTAACATTTGCAATTCTATTTGATAAAGAGTCAACATTTCCATCTAATTTGTCAAGTTTCAAGAGCTGTAATCTCATATAATCGTTGGAAATCACTCTTTTATCACTACTTAAAAATTTAAATACACTACCAATAACTTCATAATGGTTACCATAAGTTTTTTTTACAAAATCAGGAATTTGACAGCATTCCCATAGTAGACTTAGAGTTTTCTCATCAAATTTTAAATTATTAAAATTAGTATCTTTTAAAAAATATTTAAGAGCTTTTTCATCTTCACATTCATGTATCTTTCTCAACCATTCCATGTGAGGTTTTTCATCTAAACTTTTTATTAAACTAGAAGAGTTATTAAAATTTAAATTTGAATTCCTCCAAAATAAAGTTCTTATTTCCTCAAATTTATGACTCTCTAAGAGATCTACATCTTCAGCTGTTATTTCTTTACATTCTCCAGTTATACCAAAACTTCCATCATTTAAATATCTTCCAGCTCTTCCAGCTATTTGACCTATTTCAGAAAGATTAAGTCTCCTTAATTTTTTTCCATCAAATTTTTTAAGATTAGAAAAATAAACATGCTCTAAATCCATATTAATACCCATTCCAATAGCATCAGTTGCAACTAAAAAATCCACATCTCCTGACTGATATAATTCCACTTGAGCATTTCTTGTTTTAGGACTAAGCGAACCCATTACTATAGCTGCCCCACCCTTTTGTCTTCTTATTAGCTCAGCTATTGCATAAACTTCTTCTGCAGAAAATGCTATAATTGCCGTTTTTCTATTTATTCTAGAAATTTTTTTATGACCTGAATAGGTAAGTTTTGACAGTCTATCTCTATTTATAAACTCTATATCGCCATCTAACTTAGTAATAATATTCTTTATAGTGTTAGATCCCATTAACATTGTAAGTTTTTCACCCCTCATATTTAAAAGTCTATCTGTAAAAATATGACCTCTTTCATGATCTGCGCACATTTGTATTTCATCTACTGCAACAAATTCTAAATATTTGTCTATTGGCATAGACTCAACTGTGCATAAGAAATATTTTGCATTTGATGGAATAATTTTTTCTTCTCCAGTGATCAAAGCAACTTTGTCAGTGCTAATTTTTTTTATTACTTTGTCATATACTTCTCTTGCTAACAATCTAAGAGGAAAACCAATCATTCCAGTTTCAAATGAGAGCATAGTTTCTATTGCAAGATGGGTTTTTCCTGTGTTTGTAGGCCCCAGAACAGCAGTAATTTTATTTTTTTTCATTTCTATGTTTGGTATAATTTTTTTTTTACCTACCAGATATTGTTGCAGCTATAGAACAAAAATAGACTAAAACATGACCGAATCGGAGCGCAAAAAGTTCTCATTTTATTTTTTTAAAATTTTCCAAATACCTGAAGCGGAGGTAATAATTTTTTTATCACACCTGAGTTCACAAAAGAGAAAAACAAGTGTTTTAGTTCTTTTTAAAATTTTAGTATGCCCAACTATTTCGTCACCTTCTTTTGAGGACCCAATAAACTTTATGTCTAGAGAAATTGTTACACAGGGAACATTACCAGCAGCTCGATGAGCAGCAGTTCCAGCTCCAGAGTCAATCAAAGCCGACAAATATCCACCGTGTGTTATGCTTATAGCATTTAAATGATTTTTATTTATTACAGATTTAAATTCATATTCCGTTTCAGATATTGTTCTAAACAAAACACCACCGTTATGTTTCATAAACCCAGGTTTGATACTTATTTGTTCAAATTCTTTAGTCATTTTTATAAAATGTAAGTTAAAATTAATAAAATTATCACAATAATAATAAAAAAATATACAACTGATTTTTGTAAAGAAGCTTTTATAAGCCAATCAAACATTTTAATTCCTTTTTGGTGGACCGCCCAGAACTCGAATCTGGAATCTCCCGGTTCGTAGCCGAGCGCCTTATCCAATTTGGCCAGCGGTCCTTATTAGTTATATATTTCATATATCAAAGTTTTTGATGTAATTTAACTTATAAAATAATATGTTGACAATTTAATGAGTAAAATTCCTAAAGACGTTGTTATTACCTCTGCATTAAGAACACCAATAGGTAAATACAAAGGATCTCTCAAGAACATCAGTGCAGATAAGCTTGGTGCGCTGGTTATTAAAGAGGCAATTTTCAAATCAAGCCTTAAAGGAGAAGATGTAGATGAGGTTATTATGGGACATGTTCTCACTGCAGGTCTTGGTCAAAATCCTGCAAGACAAGCTTCGATTCACGCAGGCGTACCTGTTTCAAAACCAGCTCATATAGTAAATCAAGTATGTGGTTCTGGTTTGAGATCAATCATATCTGCCTACCAATCAATAAAGTTAGAGCAAAATGAGATTGTTGTTGCAGGCGGTCAAGAAAGCATGTCTAGAGCAACACATGCGATATTCTTAAGAGACGATAAAAAATTTATTGAGGATAATTTGATAGATACGATGATTAAAGATGGACTTACGGACTCTTTTAATAATTATCATATGGGTGTTACAGCAGAAAATATTGCAGAAAAATATCATATAACCCGACGAGAGCAGGATACTTTTTCCATAAGTTCTCAAAAAAAAGCCAAAAAGGCTTATGAGGAAAAAAAGTTTAATGACGAATTAATAAAATTGCAAATTCAAAGTAATAATGAAAAATTTATTTTTGAATATGATGAATATCTAAGAAATAACATAACTTTAGATGATTTAGAAAAATTAAACACGGTGTTTAAAGAAAATGGAACTGTTACTCCTGGAAATTCATCTGGATTAAATGATGGTGCTGCTGCATTAGTTTTAATGACAAGAGAAAAAGCCGAGCTAAAATCTTTAGAAATTCTTGCAAGCATTGTGTCTTGGTCATCAACAGGAGTAGAACCTTCTTTAATGGGGCTTGGGCCAATACCTTCCATCAAAGAAGCTCTAATTAAAGCTCAATGGCAAATAGAGGACATAGATTTATTTGAAATTAATGAGGCTTTTGCAGCACAAACTTTAGCAGTTATAAGAGAACTCAAAATTCCAGAGGAAAAGGTTAACGTAAATGGTGGAGCAATAGCTCTAGGTCATCCAATAGGTGCTTCAGGATCAAGAATAGTTGCCACACTAATTCATGAACTTAAAAGACAAGGAAAAAAGAAAGGTTGTGCGGCACTCTGCATTGGAGGAGGTATGGGTATAGCTATGTGTGTGGAGAGAAATTAACATATAACATTTCGCTTTTTCATATTTATTTTGTTCAATATAAGCACAACATTAACAAAATATTCATTAATGTGATAAAAATAAAATTTAATAAAGTTTTTTTAAGTATATAAAGCAATTAAAATAATGAGCGAAAAATTACTTGTCCCTGATATTGGCGAATTTGAGAACGTTGAAGTAATTGAAATTCTTGTAAAATCTGGCGAACAAATAAAAAAAAATGATCCTCTTATAACAATCGAAAGTGACAAATCTAGTGTTGAAATTCCTTCAACAGTTGATGGAAAAATTGAAAGTATTGAACTTAAAGTTGGCGATAAAGTTTCAAAAGGAGATTTAATATTAAATTATTTGTCTTCATCAAAAACTGCAAATTTAGAAAAAATTCCAAAGGATACTGAAAGTATAATTAAACAAGCAGAGGAAGCAATTACTTCTCAAAAAGAAGAAGAGGTAAAAAATATAATTCCTGAAAAAAAACAATCTACCATTCAAGTTAGTAATGGTGTAGATTTAGACCCTCTTGAAACAAAAGATTGGTTAGAATCTTTATCAGCAGTAATTTCAAAAGATGGAAATCAGAGAGCCCACTTCTTAATTAAAGAGCTAATAAACAAAGCTTACCGAGAGGGAGCAAATATTCCTTATACGCAAAATACACCTTATATTAATACAATCCCTCCGGAAGCAGAGGTAAAATCAAATGGCGACCAAAACATAGAGAGAAGGATAAGGTCGCTAATTCGGTGGAATTCAGCAGCCATGGTGGTAAGGGCTAACAAAAAATTTCCTGAGCTAGGAGGTCATATAGGTACATTTGCATCAGCAGCAACTTTGTATGACGTAGGAATGAATCACTTTTGGAGAGCAAAAAATAATAAATTTGGTGGAGATTTGATTTATTTTCAAGGCCACAGTGCCCCAGGAATGTATGCAAGAGCATATTTAGAGGGAAGATTAAATGAGAAACAATTAGATAGTTTTAGACAAGAGGTCAAACCTGGAGGACTTTCTTCTTATCCGCACCCGTGGTTAATGCCAAAGTTTTGGCAATTTCCAACTGTGTCTATGGGTCTTGGTCCTATGCTAGCAATTTATCAAGCCAGGTACATGAAATACTTAATAAATCGAGGATTAATTAAAGATGAAGGAAGAAAAGTATGGGCTTTCTTAGGTGATGGAGAAATGGATGAACCTGAGTCAATGGGGGCAATTGGTTTAGCCGCTAGAGAAAATTTAGATAATTTAATTTTCGTTATTAATTGTAATCTTCAAAGGCTAGATGGACCTGTAAGGGGTAATGGAAAAATAATTCAAGAACTGGAAGGAAGTTTTAGAGGGTCTGGTTGGAATGTGATAAAAGTCATTTGGGGCTCTTATTGGGACTCGCTACTTGCTAATGATAAATCAGGCCATTTAGTAAAACTTATGAATGAGACAGTTGATGGAGAGTATCAGGCAGCTAAAGCAAGAGACGGCGCCTATGTAAGAGAAAAATTTTTTGGAAAATATGCTGAAACTTCAGAATTAGTGTCCAGTCTTTCTGATAAAGACATTTGGAGATTGAACAGAGGAGGCCATGATCCTCATAAAGTTTATGCTGCATATGATCAAGCAACTAAGAACCAAGGAAGTCCCACAGTCATCATTGCCAAAACTATTAAAGGGTATGGTATGGGAAAATCTGGAGAAAGTGTAAATACAACTCATCAAACAAAAAAATTAGATGTTGATGACTTAATGTATTACAGAGATCGATTTGATGTGCCGTTGACTGACGAGCAGGTAAGAAACATTGAATACTTTAGACCAGATGAAAAATCTCAGGAGATTAAATATTTAAAAGAGAGAAGAATAAAATTAGGTGGATTTTTACCAGAAAGATCAACCTTTGCGAAACCTATTAAAGCACCCTCAAAGGATATTTTTGACTTTATGAAAGTATCAACTGGTGAAAAAGAAATGTCTACAACAATGGCTCTTGTTAGAATGCTGACTAGTTTAATGAGAGATAAAAATATCTCTCCAAGATTAGTGCCCATCATTCCAGATGAAGCAAGAACATTTGGTATGGAAGGTTTTTTTCAAAAAATTGGAATTTACGCACATGAAGGTCAAAAATATGAACCAGAAGACTCTGCTCAATTAAGCTCATATAGGGAAGAAAAAAGTGGACAAGTTTTAGAGGAAGGAATTAATGAGGCAGGTGCAATGTCTTCATGGATTGCTGCTGCAACAGCATATACTAATCATGATATCGAAATGATCCCTATTTATACTTTTTATTCTATGTTTGGTTTTCAAAGAATAGGAGATCTGGCTTGGGCTGCTGGGGATAGTCAAGCTAGAGGATTTTTAATTGGTGCTACGGCAGGTAGGACAACTTTGGCTGGAGAAGGTTTACAACATCAAGATGGTCATAGCCACTTAATTGCGTCTACAATTCCAAATTGTGTAACTTATGATCCAACATTCCATTACGAACTAGCAGTAATTTTTAGAGAAGGTTTGAGACGAATGCACGAGAAGAAAGAAAATGTTTTTTATTATATTACAACAATGAATGAAAATTATTCTCATCCAGAAATACCTAAAGATAAAAATATAGAAGAGGGAATTCTTAAAGGAATGTACAAAATTAAGGATTTTAACAAACATAAAAAAACTAAAATTCAACTTCTTGGATCAGGCACAATACTAAGAGAAATGATCTCAGCTGCTGAAATTTTACAAAAAGAGCATCAAGTTGATAGTGAAGTTTGGAGTGTCACTAGTTTTAACGAGCTTAGAAAAGATGGAATGGAAGTAGAAAGATATAATTTATTAAATCCAGATAAAGAGGCGAAAATATCTTTTGTGGAACAATGTTTAGGTAAAACCGAAGGTCCAATCATGGCAGCATCAGATTACATGAGAATGAATTCAGATCAGATTAGACCATATACAAATAAAAGTTTTTATTCACTAGGAGCCGATGGTTTTGGGAGAAGTGATACAAGAAAAAATCTTAGAAAATTTTTTGAAGTAGATAAAGAACATTTGGTAGCTTATGGACTAAGTATTTTGGCAAAAGAGCAACTTATTGCTTCAAAACATGCAAAAGAGGCAATGAAAAAGTACAATATCGATAGCAATAAGCCAATACCTACTAAATTGTAAAATGAAAGAAATAGAGATTAAAGTTCCAAATATCGGTGATTTTACAGACGTTGAGGTGATTGAAGTGTTAGTCAATCAAGGGCAAGTGATTGCAAAAAATGATCCATTAATAACAATTGAGAGTGATAAATCAAGCGTTGAAATACCATCAAATTTCGAGGGAAAAATTAAATCTTTAAAATTAAAAGTTGGAGACAAAGTTTCAGAAGGTGATTTAATTTTAATTTTAGAAAGTTCATCAAATAAAAATGAGATTAAAGAAGAGCCAAAAATTGAAAAACAATCTGAACCAATTATAGAAACAAAATCAGAGTTAGAACAAGTACCTGTGTACCAAAAACAAGTTACAGGTTTCTCCTCTGCAAGTCCAAAAGCTAGAAAATTTGCAAGGGAGTTAGGTGTAAATATTAATGAAGTATTAGGTAGTGAAAAAGATGGTAGAGTTGTCGAGGATGATATTAAAAAATTTGTTTCTTTAAAGTCATTAAATAATAACGAAATTAAAGAAATTAAACCTAGCAAAATCAAGAATGAATATGAACATGCAGAATTTGGAAAAATAGAGATTAAAGATATACCACGAGTAAAGAAACTAGCCTCAACATATTTAACCAACTCTTGGACAAGCATTCCACATGTGACCAATCATGATGAAGCAGATATAACTGAAATGGAGGGCTTTAGAAGCTCTTTAACCGATATTTATACTGGAGAAAAAATTAAAATTACACCCTTAGCTTTTATTATAAAAGCCCTTGTAGCTTCTTTAAAAAAATTTCCAAGCTTTAACTCATCAATAGATGAAATTGAAACTGGAAAAATGACTGTAAAAAAATATTATCATATAGGAATTGCTGTTGACACACCCAATGGATTAATGGTTCCAAAAATCAGAAATGCAAATAATAAAAAAATTTCGTTAATTAGCAAAGAACTAAGAGAAGTTAGCGAACTTTGTAGAAATTTAAAAATAGATAAGAAGGAATTATTTGGTGGATCAATGACAATTACAAGCCTAGGTGGAATAGGTGGTTCTTTTTTTACGCCAATAATAAACTACCCTGAAGTAGCTATTTTAGGTATTGGAAGATCAGAAAAAAAACAAGTTTTCTTAAATGGTAAGTTTCAAGTCAGAACAATGTTGCCACTTTCACTATCATATGATCATAGAATTATCGATGGAGCTGAAGCTGCTAGGTTTAATAACGATTTAAAAGAAAATCTAGGAAAAAATTTTGCTTACAAGTTAGCTGTATAATTTTTTATGACAAAATCAATTTCATTACTCAGCGCTTTGCTGTGTACTTTTATTTGGGGAACAACTTTTATCGCACAAGATACTGGAATGGATAATATAGGCCCTTTTACATTTAATGCTGCGAGGTTTTTTATTGGTTTTTTAGCTATTATTCCTTTTGTATTTGTATTTGAAGTGAAAAAAATGAAGTCTGAATTTGAGTTTGATTTTAAAACTTTCGCAATTTTTTCTTTTTTAATAGGCTCCTCTCTTTTTTTGGGCTCTGGTTTGCAACAAGTTGCATTACTCTATACAGACGTAGCTAATGCTGCTTTTTTCACAATTTTTTATGTTCCTATGGTGCCAATTATAATTTTTTTATTTGGAAAAATTTCAATACATTGGAGCATATGGCCATCTGTTCTTCTGTGTTTAGTTGGAGGATACTTACTAACAAACTTTTATGATGCTACGATTCGACTGGGGGATGGATTAGTTATTCTAGGAGCATTATTTTGGAGTACTCATATTATCTTTGTTGGAATTATAGTAAAAAAATATAATCTTCCATTAACCATAGGAGCTGTGCAGACATTAATAGTTTCTGTATTTTCATTTTTGGTAGGATTACTCTATGAGGAATTTGTTTTAATAAATATAATAAAAGAATTAGACTCTATTTTGTATGCAGGAATTTTGTCTGGAGGTCTAGCATTTGTCCTGCAGATTTATGCGCAGAAAAATATTTCTCCTGCACCAGCAGCTATCATCTTTTCACTCGAGGGTGTGTTTGCAACAATAGCAGCTTGGTTTCTTTTGAGTCAGATTTTAGATATTAATAATATACTTGGATGTATTTTTATTTTGTGTGGAGTTTTGTTGTCTCAATTACTTCCTTTAGTAAAAAGAAGATATATTTAATAAATTAAGCTAAATAAAATTAAAGCTATTACAACCCGATAAATCACAAATACATTCATAGAAAATTTATTAATATAAATTAAAAAAAACTTCACTGTCAAAAAAGAAAATATAAATGATGAGATTATAGCAATTAAAACTAAGTAGTTTAGATCTAGAGGTTGATTTAAAACATCTTTTAAACCTAAAAAGCTCGCACCACTTAGTGCAGGAATAGATAGTAAAAATGATATTTTACTTGAGTCTAATCTATTAAATTTTAAAATTCTTGCAGCAGTGATCGTGATTCCAGCCCTACTTACACCTGGAACTAAAGATAATATTTGAAAAAGTCCAATAAATAAAATTGATTGAAAGTTTAAATTAGTAGAAATTTTTTTATCAAATCTATTTTTATCTGCGATATATAAAACTATTCCAAATATAAGAGTTGTCCATGCTATAACTTTTACATCTCTCAAAGCATATATAAAATTCGTTGAATACAAAATATATCCAACAATTATTAATGGGATAGAACCAAGAATAATTAGACCTAATAATCTTTTATTATTTTTTGTGTCCAGTAATTCATTTTTAAAAAAATAAATTATTGCTAATAAGGACCCAAGATGTAGACTTATATCTATCAATAAAGAATTGGATTTAAACTCATATAAACTCGAAACCAAAATTAAGTGTGCGGAGGAGCTAATTGGTAGAAATTCTGATATTCCTTGAATAGCTGAAAGGATTATAATTTCTATAATATTTTGAAACATTGCTTCTTCGTAGCTTATAAAATATTTATTTAAAACAATTCGATTTGATCATATTAGTTATGCATTTCTTAGAAAGTTGTTTAGATTAGCTAGGAGTCAACAAAACAAGGTCATGATGTATGACCTATTTTATCCTTTATTTAATATTTTCAGAGTATAACTTGCTAAAAAAAAAAATTATTATGTCTGATAAAATGCTTAAATTCGTAAAAATAGGTCAGCAAACACCACCTAAAAGGGAGGTGGGTTCAAGAAAGCAGGACTTTAATGAGATTTATGACGAGTATATTAACGAAAAGGCTAAGGAACAGTCTAGCAGATGCTCTCAATGCGGAGTTCCTTTTTGTCAAGTACACTGCCCACTAAGTAATAATATCCCTGATTGGCTAAAACTCACTGCTGAGGGAAGACTTAAGGAGGCCTACGAATTATCCCAAAGTACAAATAATATGCCAGAGGTTTGTGGAAGAATATGCCCTCAAGATAGATTGTGTGAAGGAAATTGTGTAATTGAACAATCTGGACATGGAACTGTAACCATTGGTTCAGTAGAAAAATATATTACTGATAATGCCTGGGAACAAGGTTGGGTCAAACCTATTAAAGTTAATCAAGAAAAAAATCAAAGTGTTGGCATTATAGGTGCGGGTCCAGCAGGTTTAGCTGCAGCTGAACAATTAAGAAAAAATGGATACAAAATCACAGTTTATGATCGATACGATCGAGCTGGTGGCTTGTTAATTTATGGTATTCCAAATTTTAAATTAGAGAAAGAGATTGTTGAAAGAAGAACAAAACTTTTAAAAGACGGTGGTATAGAATTTATTCAAAACTTTGAGGTTGGAAAGGATGCAACTTTAGATCAATTACGTAAAAAGCATGATGCAATGCTAATTGCAACAGGCGTTTATAAAGCAAGAGAAGTTGAACTAAAAGGAAATGACTTAGATAACATTTTTCCAGCAATGGATTTTTTAACTGCATCAAATAAAAAAGGTTTAGGCGATGAAGTAGAATTATTTGATAAAGGAATTTTAAATGCAGAAGGCAAAGATGTTGTTGTGATTGGTGGTGGTGATACAGCAATGGATTGTGTGAGAACTTCAATAAGGCAAAAAGCAAAATCAGTAAAATGTTTATATAGAAGAGACAAAGAAAATATGCCTGGATCAGCAAGAGAAGTTGCCAATGCTGAAGAGGAAGGTGTACAATTTGTTTGGCTATCAAGTCCAAAAGAATTTAAAGGTACAAATAAAATTGAAAAGCTAGTTGTTGATCAGATTAAATTAGGTGAACCTGATGAAAGTGGCAGAAGAAAACCTCAAGTTCAAGAAGGCTCAAGTTATGAAATTAACGCAGATATGGTGATTAAGGCTTTAGGTTTTGATCCTGAAGATTTACCAAAAATGTTTGATGCCAATGAGTTACAAGTAACAAAATGGGGAACCATTAAAGCTAACTTTGATACCATGGAGACTAACATAGGAGGGGTATTTGCGGCAGGAGACATAATTAGAGGCGCATCTTTAGTAGTGTGGGCAATTAAAGATGGAAGAGATGCAGCTATATCAATTAAAAATTATTTAGAAAATAAATCTTTAAAAGAGAGAAAAGTAGCATAGTGAATAAATACCTTAAGAATAAACAGCTATTGAAAAAAAATCATGTTTATTCAGAAGATATGGAACACGATGCATGTGGAGTTGGAATCATTGCTTCAACAGAAGGTAAAAAATCCCGCAAGGTTGTTGAGTATGGGATAGAAGCTTTAAAAGCAGTTTGGCATCGAGGTGCGGTAGATGCTGATGGAAAAACTGGAGATGGTGCAGGAATACATGTTGAAATACCTAAGGATTTTTTTGTAGAAAAAATTGAGGTTACTGGCCATACACATGACAATTCAGAGATAGGTGTTGGAATGATTTTCTTACCTAGAAATGATTATGAAGCACAAGAGAGTTGTAAGACAATAGTAGAGAGCGAACTAACAAAAAATGATTTTAGTATTTACGGATGGAGACAAGTTCCAATTAATCCAAATGTTTTAGGAGAAAAGGCATTACAAACAATGCCTGAAATCATCCAAGTCTTATTCAAATCACACAATCCTGAACTTACAAACAAAGATTTAGAAAGAAAAATATACGAAACCAGAAGAAAAATAGAAAATGAAGCTTTTAAAAAATCTTTAAATCATTTCTATATTTGTTCTTTAAGCTCAAAATCAATTATTTATAAGGGAATGTTCTTAGCAGAAGCAATTTCAGATTTTTATTTAGATTTAAAGGACGAGAGATTTATTTCACGATTTGCAATTTTCCATCAAAGATTCTCTACAAATACTGCTCCAAGTTGGAATTTGGCACAACCATTTAGAGCAATAGCTCACAACGGAGAAATAAATACATTTAGAGGAAATAAAAATTGGATGAAAGTTCATGAGCAAGAAATGAATAGTAGTCTTTTTGAAAATATAGAAAACTTAAAACCAGTAATTCAACAAGGCACTTCTGATTCTGCTGCATTAGATAATGTGTTTGAATTATTAAATATATCTGGTCAACCAGCACCCTTAGCTAAACTTATGTTGGTTCCAGACGCATGGTCTAAGAAAAACGAAACATTACCTAAAGATCATCAACAATTATTCAATTTTTTAAATAGTACCATGGAACCTTGGGATGGTCCTGCAGCTATTGCAGGAACAGATAATGAATGGGTTATCGCTGCTAATGATAGAAATGGATTAAGACCTTTAAGATATGCAATCACTAAAGATAATTTATTATTTGCAGGCTCTGAAACGGGAATGATAGAACTTAATGAAAAAAGAATATTATATAAAGGAAGATTAGGTCCAGGTGAAATTATTGGAGTTAGAATTGAAAAAGGAAAAGTTTTTAAAAATAAGCAAATTAAGGACTACTTATCGAAAGAGTATAAACATTTTAATTCTCAAATTATTGATTTAGATGAAAAATTGACAGTTACAGATGAGAAGAATTCTTACTCTGGAGATGAGTTAAGAAGACGACAATATGCCTTTGGAATTAGTTTAGAGGATTTAGAACTTATATTACACCCTATGGCGGAGGACGCTAAAGAGGCCATTGGATCAATGGGCGATGATACTCCTCTTGCAGTATTGTCAGATAAATACAGACCTTTATATCACTTTTTTAGACAGAACTTTAGTCAAGTAACAAATCCACCAATAGATTCTTTAAGAGAAAATAAAGTAATGAGTTTAAAAACTAGGTTTGGAAATCTTGGAAATATCTTAGATTTTGACAATCTAACTAAACAAAATATTTATGTTTTAAACAGTCCAGTCTTATCAAATTCTCAATTTGAGAAATTTATTAATTTTTTTGGTAATAATTCCTCAGTAATTGATTGCACTTTTTCAGATAGTGAAAATTTGCATGAATCGATAAAAAGAATTCAAAAAGACGCAGAAATCGCTGTTAGACAAGGTGTTACCCAATTAATTTTGAGTGATAAAGAGCTATCAAGCCTAAAACTTCCAATTCCAATGCTGCTTGCAGTTGGCGCAATTAACTCGTTTTTAATTGAAAAAAAATTAAGAGGTTATGTTTCTATTAATGTTCAATCAGGTGAAGCAATGGATACGCATTCTTTTGCAACATTAATTGGAGTAGGTGCAACTACTGTAAATCCATACCTAGCGTTTGATAGTTTATATCAAAGGCATGAAAAAAAATTATTTGGTAAATTCAGCTTTGATGAATGTGTTGAAAGATACATCAAGTCTGTAAATGCGGGACTTTTAAAGATAATGTCGAAAATGGGTATTTCGGTTTTAAGTTCTTATAGAGGTGGGTGTAATTTTGAAACAGTTGGTTTAAGTAGAACAATTGTTGCAGATTATTTCCCTGGAGTTGTATCAAAAATATCAGGTATTGGTTTAACAGGAATTGAAAAAAAAATCAGACAGATACACAAAGAAGCTTTTGAAAGTAGTGATACAATTCTCCCAATAGGTGGAATTTATAGGTACAGAAAAAATGGAGAAACTCATCAGTACCAAGGAAAGCTAATTCACCTACTCCAAAGTGCTGTAGGTTCCAATTCTTATGAAGCTTATAAAAGGTATGCAGAGGGAATTTATAATTTACCACCTATTAATCTGAGAGATTTAATTGATTTCAGAACAAAGAAATTAAATAAGTCTTTAGAAATTTCTGAAGTTGAACCTATAGAAAATATTTTAAAAAGATTTGGAAGTGGAAGTATGTCTCATGGTGCTTTGTCAAAAGAAGCTCATGAAACACTTGCTACTGGAATGAATAGAATAAAAGGTGCTTCTTGCAGTGGAGAAGGAGGAGAAGATGAAAAAAGATTTAAAGTTTTAGAAAATGGTGACAGTGCTAATTCAAGAGTAAAACAAATAGCCTCTGCAAGGTTTGGAGTAACAGTAAACTACTTGAACAATTGTAATGAAATTGAAATTAAAATTGCACAAGGAGCTAAACCCGGAGAAGGAGGTCAGCTACCAGGATTTAAAATTACAGAAGAAATTGCAAGACTTAGACATTCAACACCTGGAGTAACATTAATCTCTCCACCACCGCATCATGATATCTATTCTATTGAAGATCTTGCACAATTGATTTATGACTTGAAACAAATTAACCCTAAAGCGAGGATAGGAGTTAAGCTAGTTGCATCCTCTGGGGTTGGAACAATTGCAGCTGGTGTTGCTAAAGCTAAAGCAGATATAATTTTAATATCAGGACATAATGGTGGAACAGGTGCTACTCCACAAACAAGTGTGAAATATGTTGGAATTCCTTGGGAAATGGGTTTAACTGAGGCTAATCAAGTTCTAACTCTAAATAATCTTAGACATAAAGTTACTTTAAGGACTGATGGTGGAATTAAAACTGGAAGAGACGTTGTCATTGCAGCAATGATGGGTGCTGAAGAATATGGAGTTGCAACCACAGCCTTAGTTGCTATGGGTTGTATCATGGTAAGACAATGTCATTCTAATACCTGTCCAGTTGGTGTTTGCACACAGGATGAAAAATTGAGAGAAAAATTTACTGGAACACCTGAAAAGGTTGTAAATTTATTCACATTTATTGCAACTGAAGTAAGAGAGATATTAGCTAAATTAGGATTTAAGTCTTTAAATGATATTATTGGAAGAACTGATCTTTTGAGACAAGTTAGTAAAGGTTCTCCAAATCTGGATGATTTAGATTTAAATCCACTTTTTGTTCAAGCAGACTCTGGTAATCATAAAAGATATTGTGATAGCCCCGAGATAAATAGTGTGCCAGATACTTTAGATCAAGACATTTGGCCAGAAATAGAAAAGGCTTTAGATAACTCAGAAAAAATTGAAAAGGTTTATCCAATACAAAACACGCATAGAGCGGTTGGAACAAGAATCTCTCATCATCTATATAAAAAATATGGATATGAAAAACTTAATGATGACTTTTTAACTTTAAATTTTAAAGGCTCTGCAGGACAATCTTTTGGGGCATTTTCTTCTAAAGGTTTAAAATTGGTTCTAAAAGGAGATGCTAACGATTATGTGGGGAAAGGTCTGTCAGGCGCTACAATATCAATTAAGTTACCAGAGGAAAGCAACTTAGTTTCTAACGAAAATACTATTTTGGGAAATACAGTTTTGTATGGAGCAACCTCAGGCAAACTTTTTGCAGCAGGTCAAGCAGGAGAAAGATTTGCGGTAAGAAATTCTGGAGCCACAACGGTAATTGAGGGATGTGACTCAAATGGTTGTGAATACATGACTGGTGGTATGGTAGTAATTTTAGGAGAGGTAGGAGATAATTTTGCAGCAGGCATGACTGGTGGAATGGCTTTTGTTTATGATAAATCACAGCAATTTGAAAAAAAAGTGAATGCAGAGTCAGTCGTTTGGCAAACCGTTGAAACAGACTATTGGAAAGAAAATTTAAGAAATTTAGTATCAGATCATTTTAAACAAACTGAGTCAGATTTTTCAAAAAAAATAATTGAAAATTTCAATGAAGAATTAAATCATTTTATTCAAGTTTGTCCCAAAGAAATGTTAGACAAACTAGAAAACCCAATTACTTTAAAAGGCATAAAAAAAGTAAGTTAGATTAATAATTTTAGCTCTTTTAAAATAATTTTTAACCCTCTTTTATTAGATAAACTGTGATTGCCATTCTTTATGACATTTATTTTTTTGTGAGCGTTTGGGAAAAGTCTTAAAACTTTTCTAGAATAAGAGACAGGAACAGCTTCATCTTTTTCTCCATGAACCATTGTTACTTTAATTTTTAAATTAATTTTTTTATTCAAAACTTTATTTTTTCTTCCATCCTTTATTAATTGGTAAGTTATTGGGTATTCATAATCTCCATGTTTCAAATTATAAATTCCTTTTTTAATTGTTTCTTTTTTCATTTTATTTGAAAATTTTTTCCACATAATATGTTCTAAAAATTCAGGAGCTGCGCCGATTCCTAATAGACCGATTATTCGATTTTTAAATATTTTAAATTGTTTTAAAGAAATCCATGCCCCCATACTTGAGCCTACCAATATAAGATTGCTACCTTTAGTTTTTTTTCTAATTAATTTTGAAGTTTGTTCACTCCATTTAGAGATATTTCCTTCTATAAATTTTTCTGAAGATTTACCATGTCCAGAATATTCCAGTGCCAAGAAACTTACTTTATTTTTTTTTGCAAAATTTAATAATGCTCTAGGTTTTTCTCCCTCAAGATCAGACATAAAACCATGGAGAAAAACTATACACAAACTATTTTTATAAATGTTAGAAATATATCTAATTTTCTTTGTTTTTGTGATTTTATAATATCTGAAATTTGCCATTTCGTTTATATATTTTGTCTATTAATATATAAACTTATCAGATGGCAACTAATTTAAAAGTTTTACAGGTAATCCCTAAACTAGGTTATGGGGGTGCTGAGACTGGTTGCTTTGATATTGCACATTATTTGCCGGAGAACAACTGTAAGTCTTTTATTGTGACCAGTGGTGGTGAATTACTGAAATTTGTTGATAGAAAGAAAGTAAAAATTTTTAAACTCCCTGTGCAAAGCAAAAATCCATTATTGATTTTTATTAACTCAATCATTTTAATTGGAATTATTTTATTAAATAATATCTCAATAGTTCATGCGCGAAGTAGAGCACCTGCGTGGTCATGTTTGTTTGCATCTAAATTAACTGGAAGAAAATTTGTGACCACCTTCCATGGTACTTATAATTTTAAAAGCAATCTTAAAAAACTTTATAATTCTGTAATGGTAAGATCTGATTTGATTATTGCAGGATCGAATTTTATTTTTTCTCATATCAAAGAAAATTATTCTAGATATTTAAATAATAAAAAAAAATTTTTAGTAATCTTCAGAGGTATTAATGTTGATTATTTTGATTCATCTACAACTCTTGAAAGTCATGAAAAAAAATTATTAAAACAATGGGATATTGAGAAAGATAAAAAAATAATACTTTTGCCGGGAAGATTATCTTCATGGAAAGGCCAGGAAGTATTTATAGAAGCGATTAATTTGATTAATATAGAAATTGGATATGAAGCGTTTTATGCAGTTATTCTTGGAAGCGATCAGGGTCGTGAACTTTATAAGAAAAAATTAATTAGACTCTCTGAACAATATAGAATGTCAAAACAAATACGATTTATAGATCATTGCAAAAATATGGCTTTGGCTTACAAAGTTTCAGACATAATAGTTTCAGCATCCAATGAACCAGAGGCTTTTGGAAGAGTGTCAGTAGAGGCACAATCAATGGGAAAACCAATAATAGCAAGCAATATCGGTGGTTCTAATGAAACGATCATTAATGAAAAAACAGGTTTTTTATTTGAGTCAAATAACGCAAAATCTTTAAGTAAACAGATTTTGAGAGTCCTTAATATGGATGAGACATCTTTAAAAATGATTGGAATTGAAGCAAGAAAAAATGCTACTCAAAGATTTAATGTTGAAAAAATGTGTTTTTCTACTTATTCAGAGTATAAAAGACTATTAAATTAAATGCCTACAATAACATTACCAGACGGAAACAATATAAATTTTTCAAAAAAAGTTACCGGAGCTGAGCTAGCTGAGAAAATAAGTAAGTCATTAGCTAAACAAGCAATGGTTATAAGCGTTGATGGCGAACTTAAAGATTTAGATTATTTAATAGATAAGGATTGTTCAGTAAAAATTTTTACTTCTAAAAACCCAGAAGGGTTGGAAACGATTAGACATGACACAGCTCATATTTTGGCAATGGCTGTTCAAGAATTATTTCCAGGCACTCAGGTTACAATTGGTCCAGTTATTGAAAATGGATTTTATTATGACTTTGCTAGAAAAGAACCATTCACTGAAGATGATTTATTAAAAATTGAAAATAAAATGAAGGAAATTGTTGATAGAGATGAAATTACCAAAAGGGAAGTTTGGGAGAGAAATAAAGCTATTGATCATTTCAAAAAAAAAGGTGAAATTTATAAATCTGAATTAATTAAAGCTATCCCAGAGAATGAGGATGTCTCAATTTATTTTCATGGAGATTGGCATGATCTTTGTAGAGGTCCCCACCTATCCTCAACAGGTAAAATAGGAAAATATTTTAAACTAACAAAAGTTTCGGGTGCTTATTGGAGGGGTGACTCAAAAAATGAAATGCTTCAGAGAATATATGGCACTAGTTGGGCAACCCAAAAAGATTTAGATGAACATCTTAAAAGAATAGAAGAAGCAGAAAAAAGAGATCATAGAAAATTAGGAAGAGAAATGGATTTATTTCATTTTAGAGAAGAAAGTCCGGGATCTGTTTTCTGGCACGAAAGAGGCTGGTCGTTATTTCAAAATCTAATTAACTATATGAGACAGAGGCAGGATACAGCTGGTTACAAAGAAATTAATACACCAGAGGTATTGGATAGACAATTATGGGAAAAATCAGGTCATTGGGGTAAATATGGTGACAACATGTATACATCGGAAACTCCAGATGAAAAGGTGTTTGCAATAAAACCTATGAATTGTCCTGGGCATGTTCAGGTATTTAATCAAGGACTAAAAAGCTATCGAGATCTTCCTTTACGATATGCAGAATTTGGAAAAGTTCATCGATATGAACCTTCAGGAGCATTACATGGTTTACTTAGAGTTAGAGCTTTTACACAAGATGATGCACATATTTTTTGTTCTGAGGATCAAATTACAAGTGAGTGTTTAATTGTCACTAATTTAATTTTAGATATTTATAAAGACCTTGGGTTTGAAAATGTAATTCTTAAATATGCAGATAGACCCGAAGTGAGAGTTGGTGACGATGAAGTTTGGGACAAAGCAGAAGCATCCTTACTTGAAGCAGTGAAAGCATCAAAGTTAGAATATAGTATTAACAAGGGAGAAGGAGCATTCTATGGTCCTAAAATTGAGTTTGTTCTAAGGGATGCAATTGGTAGAGATTGGCAGTGTGGAACTTTGCAAGTTGACTTAAATTTACCTGAAAGATTAGGAGCCTCTTATGTTGATAAAGATGGAACTAAGAAAATTCCTGTAATGTTGCACAGAGCACTATTTGGATCTTTAGAAAGATTTATTGGAATCTTAATAGAAAATTATGCTGGTAAATTTCCATTCTGGATATCACCTTTGCAAACAATGGTAATTCCTATTTCAGAAGAATTTAATGACTATGCTATTGAGATATCTAAGAAAATTAAAAATGTAGGTATAAGTTCTTCTGTTGATTTAAAAAATCAAAATTTAAATTATAAAATAAGAGATCATTCGTTAGCTAAAATACCTCTTTTGTTAATTTGTGGTAAAAAAGAAGTTGACTCCAATTCTGTAACGATTAGAAGATTAGATTCTAATAAACAAGAAAATATGGACATAGACACATTCTTAAAAACTTTCTCTGCTTTAAACAAAGCATCTTCAAACTAAGTGGCAGATTTTAAACAAAATTATTTTCAACGAAGGACTAAGGACAGAGGACCAAGATCTAATAATAGAATTTCCTCTCCTGATGTTCAAGTGATAGCAAGTGATGGTGAAAATCTTGGTGTACTGAATACTAATGAAGCTATCTCAATGGCAAAAAATCAAGGACTTGATTTAATTGAAATAGCACCCAACGCAAACCCACCAGTTTGTAAAATCATGGATATGGGTAAGTACAAATATGATGCTCAAAAAAAAGCAAATCTTGCGAAAAAAAAACAAAAAATTGTTTTATTAAAAGAAATTAAAATGAGACCTGTAACAGAAACTCATGATTATGATTTCAAAGTTAAAAATGCAAAAAAATTTATTGCCAAAGGGGATAAAGTAAAATTTACTATAAGGTTTAAGGGTCGAGAATTACAGCATTCCCATCTGGGAAATGAATTGATGGGAAAAATTAAAGAAGACATGAAAGATATTGGCAAGGTGGAGCTCCATCCAAAATTTGATGGCAAGCAAATGATTATGGTTATCCAACCTTTATAGGGTTTAATAGAGGTTGTAAAATTATATCATTCTTTGTATAAGACCGCAGAATTATGCCAAAATTAAAAACAAAAAGCTCAGCAAAAAAAAGATTTAAAATATCAGCTAAAGGTAAAGTAATGACTGCCCAAGCTGGTAAAAGGCATGGTATGATTAAAAGAACAAATTCTCAAATTAGAAAATTAAGAGGCACAACTACAATGTCCAAGCAAGATGGAAAAATTGTTAAATCTTATATGCCTTACAGCTTAAGAGGTTAATAATGGCAAGAGTTAAAAGAGGTGTAACAAGTAAAGCTAAGCATAAAAAAGTTTTAAAAGCTGTCAAAGGTCAATGGGGCAGAAGAAAAAATACTATAAGAGTTGCAAAGCAGGCGATGGAAAAATCAATGCAATATGCTTATAGAGACAGAAGAAACAAAAAAAGAGACTTCAAATCATTATGGATACAAAGAATCAATGCCGGTGTTAGAGCTGAAGGCATGACATATTCTAAATTCGTAAACGGATTAAGTAAATGTGGTATAGCAATAGACAGAAAAATTCTTGCTGAAATTGCCTATGATAGCCCAGAGGCGTTCAAAACAATTGTACAAAAAGCCCAATCAGCATTGAATTAATTTTCATTGTTGTTTTTCTAAAGTTAACAAATATTCTACCGATATGTCTGATATTAAAAAAATTAAAGATGAATTTTTAAAGAGATTAAATGAGGATTTAAACATTGAAAGAGTTAATGAAATCAAATCTGAATTATTTGGTAAAAATGGTAAAATTTCAACTTCTTTTAAAAATCTTGGATCTTTACCAGCCGAAGAACGGAAAAAATTTGCATCAGATTTAAATTTTGTAAAAGATGAGTTACAAGAAAAAATTAACAAAAAAATCCAACAAATAGAGATTAAGGAAATAAATTCTAAGCTAGAGAATGAGAAGGTAGACGTAACACTGCCTGAAAGAAATATTGTACAAGGTAAGATACATCCTGTTTCTCAAGTTATAGACGAATTATCCTCAATCTTTTCTGAAATTGGTTTTAGCGTTGAAGAAGGACCAGATGTAGAGAATGAGTATTATAATTTTACAGCATTAAATACACCAGATAACCATCCAGCAAGAGACATGCATGACACTTTTTATTTAGACGATAAAAAGGAATTACTTTTAAGAACTCACACATCTCCAGTTCAAGTACGAACAATGTTAAAAGGTAAACCTCCATTTAAAATCATTGCTCCTGGTAGAACATACAGGTCTGATAGTGATCAAACTCACGCCCCAATGTTTCATCAAGTGGAAGGACTTCATATTGATAAAAATATAAACATGGGACATTTAAAAGGCTGCTTAGATTATTTTATAAAATCTTTTTTTGAAGTAGATAAAATTAAAATGAGATTTAGACCAAGTCACTTTCCTTTTACAGAGCCGTCAGCAGAGGTTGATATTGGTTATGAATTAAAGGACGGTAAAATAGTTATTGGAGAAGGAGACAAATGGTTAGAAATTTTGGGTTGTGGGATGGTGCACCCAAATGTACTTAAAAATGTAAAAATAAATCCAGATAAGTATCAAGGCTATGCATTTGGGATTGGTATAGATAGGTTGGCAATGCTTAAGTATGGAATAAACGATCTAAGAGCTTTTTTTGAGACTGACTATAGGTGGCTAAATCATTTTGGTTTTGATCCATTAGATGTACCTTCAAATTATAGAGGTCTTAGTAGATGAAATTTACAATAGGCTGGCTTAAGGATCACCTTGATACAAAGTTCAAGGATAGCGAAATAATTAAGAAATTGACTGATGTTGGGCTTGAAGTTGAGAGTTTTGAAAAGGTTAGTTCCGACTTAGATAATTTTAAAGTGGCAAAAATTATAAACGCCGAGCAACATCCAAATGCAGACAAGCTTAAAGTATGTGATGTTGATATTGGTGAAAAAGATACTGTAAAAGTTGTTTGTGGAGCAGCCAATGCAAAGAAAGACCTTTTGACTGTTTATGCTGGTCCTGGATCAGTAATTCCAAAAAACAACATGAAACTAACAGCTAGTAAAATAAGGGGTGTAACTTCATATGGGATGTTATGTTCAGAATCTGAGCTAAATTTATCTGATGAAAGTGACGGAATAACAGAACTAAAGTCAAATAAATATTCAGACAAAGTAGGAAAAAATTTTTTTAAAAATAATACTGAAAAAGTTATTGATTTATCAATTACTCCTAACCGACCTGATTGTTTAGGGGTAAGAGGAGTAGCTAGAGATCTTGCAGCAGCAGGAGTTGGGAAATTAAAACATACTTCAAATATAAAAATTAAAAATAACGGGGCTCAAAAAATAAAAGTTTCTATTACAAAAGATAAAAATCAAGGTTGCACTATTTTTGGTAGTTGCTTAATTAAAGATGTGGCAAACAAAGAAAGTCCAAAATGGCTAAAAGATAAAATTGAGTCATTAGGTCAAAAACCTATTTCAGCCATTGTAGATATAACTAATTATGTAATGCTAGATTTAAATAGACCACTCCACGCATACGATGCAGACAAAATCGATAAGGAAATTATTGTAAGAAATTCGGTGAAGGGTGAAACTTTTGAAGCTCTTGATAATAAAGAATATAAATTAGATAACGATATGTGCGTTATCTCTGATAAGTCTGGCGTATTAGGTTTAGGTGGAATAATAGGAGGCACACGGTCAAGCACTGAATTTAATACTAAAAATATTTTGTTAGAATCAGCATATTTTTTGCCTAGATCTATTAGGAAAACTTCAAAACTATTGAACATAGATACGGATGCTAAATTTAGATTTGAAAGGGGCATTGATCCTCAATCGATTGAACTGGGTCTAAAAAAGGCATCCAAATTAATAACTGAAATTTGTGGAGGTAAAATAAGTAAGTTTGATGTTCAAAAAATTAAAAAAGATAAAAAAAATAAAATTAAATTTAAGATTTCTTTATTTGAGAGAATTGCAGGATTTAAGGTAAAAGATAAAGAAATTATTAAAATCTTAATAGATTTAGGATTTGAAGTTTCTAAGAAAAAATTGGAATTAGAATTAAAAATTCCTTCTTGGAGACCAGACATAACTCAACCTATAGATATAGTTGAAGAGATAGTAAGAATAAAGGGTTTTAATAATATAATAACTTTGGAACCAGATAAAACAAGGTTTAAAGCTACACTAAATAAACAACAAAAACTTTTTCATTTTTTGCAGCGCTCTGTGGCATCTAAAGGATACTTAGAAACTGTAACTTGGTCTTTCACAGACTCAAAATTAAATAGTTTTTTTAAAGAAAATTATAAAGAAATTAAAATAGTAAATCCAATAAGCTCAGACTTAGATGTTTTAAGAAATTCAATATTTTCTAATTTGACATCCTATCTTAAGAAAAATTTAGATAGAGGTTTTAAAGACGTTTCTCTTTTTGAAATAGGACCGATTTTTAAGGATAACAAACCTGGCGAGCAATTAACGGTGATAGGAGCTATAAAATCAGGAAAGATATCAAGATTAAACTGGAATGAAGAAAATAGATCGGTTGACTTATTTGATGCAAAAAAAGATGTAATTCAGACTTTAGTAGAGGCTGGATATGATAGGCAAAATTTATTTGTAAGAGAAAAATCACCTTCTTATTATCATCCTGGAAAATCTGGCTCTGTATATCTTGATAAAGACGATATTGATCCGGTGGCTTATTTTGGAGAAATTCATCCAAATATAATAAAAAAAATTGATATAAAAACAGAAGCACTTGTTGGTTTTGAGATTTATCTGGATTACCTAAAAGATAAAAAACTTAAACTTAAAGACTTAAAATCTCATTATAAGTTCTCAGATTATCAAAAATCAGACAGAGACTTTGCTTTTGTAGTTGATAAACATTTTAAAGCTCAAGATTTAATAGATATAATATCTTCCATTGATGAAAGTTTAATTAAGTCAGTTAAAATTTTTGATGTCTATAAAGGTGAAAATATTCCCAAAGACAAAAAGTCTATAGCTCTCAATGTAACTATTCAATCTTCAGAAAAAACATTAGAAGAAAGTGATCTTGAAAAAATTAACAAACTTATAATTTCAACTGTTGAGACTAAATCAGGCGCAAAAATTAGGTCCTAAATGTCCAGTAAAATTGATAATATAAGAAATTTTGCAATAATTGCACATATTGATCACGGAAAATCTACTATTGCTGATCGAATAATTCATAGTTGTGGAGGATTAACAGAAAGAGAAATGAAAGCCCAAGTTCTTGACTCAATGGATATTGAAAGAGAAAGAGGGATTACAATTAAGGCTCAAACTGTTAAATTAAATTATAAAGCAAAAGATGGTAAAGAATATACTTTAAATATCATAGACACACCTGGTCACGTAGATTTTAGCTATGAGGTAAGTAGATCGCTTTACGCATGTGAGGGCTCTATTCTTATTGTCGATAGTACCCAAGGTGTTGAAGCGCAGACCTTAGCAAACGTTTATCAGGCTTTAGATACGAACCATGAAATTGTTCCAGTATTAAATAAGGTTGATTTACCCGCATCCGATTTAGAAAAAACAAAAAAACAAATAGAAGATGTAATTGGTATCGATACTAAAAATGCTATTCCATGTTCTGGTAAAACTGGAGAGGGTATTGAAGACATTTTAGAGCAAATAATAACCACCTTGCCTTCACCTAAGGGAGAAACCACATCAGATTTAAAATGTTTACTTGTTGATAGTTGGTATGACACCTACTTAGGTGTAGTAATTTTAGTTAGAGTGATTGATGGAAAATTATCGAAAAATATGAAAATTAAAATGATGTCAACCAACCAAGAATATATTGTAGAAAAAGTTGGGGTTTTTACACCTAAACCAACAGACATAAACGAATTAAATACAGGTGAAATAGGCTTTATAACAACAGGGATTAAAGTCCTCTCAGAGACAAAAGTGGGTGATACGATTTGTGATGCAACAAAACCTTTAAAGGATGCTCTGCCAGGATTTAAACCTAGCAAACCAGTCGTATTTTGTGGATTGTTTCCTGTTGATAGTTCAGAATATCAAAAACTAAAAGATGGATTGGCTAAACTTCAATTAAATGACGCAAGTTTTTCATTTGAGCCTGAGTCATCTTCAGCTCTAGGTTTAGGTTTCAGGTGTGGTTTTTTGGGCTTGCTACATCTTGAAATAGTGACTGAAAGATTAGAGAGGGAATTTGATGTAAACTTATTAACTACTACGCCTGGGGTTGTCTACAAAGTGTATCTTAATAATGGAACTATAGTAGATTTGCAAAATCCGTCGAGTTTGCCAGATCCAACATTAATAAAAATAATCGAAGAGCCTTGGATTAAGGCTACAATTATAACTCCAGATCAGTATTTAGGATCTATAATCAAAATGTGTCAGGATAAAAGAGGAATACAAACAAATTTAAGTTATTCAGGAAATAGAGCTGTTGTAAATTATGAGCTTCCTTTAAATGAGGTAGTTTTTGATTTTAATGATCGTCTTAAATCAATGACTAGTGGTTATGCCAGTTTTGATTATGAAATAATAGAGCATCGAGAAGGTGATTTAGTTAAATTAGGTATCTTAGTAAATGCTGAGCCTGTTGATGCTTTAGCAATGATGATACATAAAGATTTTGCGCAAAGAACTGGTAGGGAAGTTTGCGAAAAACTAAAAGATCTTATACCAAGACATAACTTTATGATTCCTGTCCAAGCTGCAATTGGTGGAAAAATTATTGCAAGAGAAACTATTAAGGGTTTTAAAAAAGATGTTTTGACAAAAATTCATGGTGGTGGGGCTACAGACAGGAAAAGAAAACTCTTAGAAAAACAAAAGAAAGGAAAAGCAAGATCAAAACAGTTTGGAAGAGTTGAAATTCCTCAAGAAGCATTCATAGGTGTTTTAAAAATAAATAAAAATGACTAGATAGGTAAAAGGAATTTTTTTTGAAAAAATTGTTAATTTTAATTTCAGGAAGATTAAAACATTTATCAGACGAAAATTTTTTGAGAATAAAAGATTGTTTTAATAATTATGATATTAACTTTATATTAACACCATGGATAACAGAGAATGAAACAATTATTAAAAAATTTGAGGAAAAATATAATCCACTATTTCTTAAAAGAATTTCACAAACAAAACACGATGACCAAATAAAAAAAATTAAATTTCCTGATTATTCTGGTAGCATAGAAGGTTTTTTTTATAATTGGGAGGGTGTTTGTAAAGGTTTTAGAGAAATTGATAATTATTGTAATGAAAATAATTTTCGTCCAGATTATATTCTTAGATATAGATCAGATATCCTACCACAAAAAAATTCTGTCTTTAGTATAGAAAAAAAATTAAATTATAATCAAATAATAATTCCAGATAGATACCACTGGAATGGAATTAATGATCAAATATTTTTGATAACTTTTAAAACAATCAAACATTTTGAATTTTTTTTTAATTATGTTGATAGTCATATCAGACAAAACAGATTTTTTTCTGGTGAATATATTTTTTATAAATTTTTAAAAAAAGTAAATTTAATTCCTGTTTTTAACGATTTTAATTACAATTTGATGAGGGAAAAATTTTTTAATAAAGATATATTAGATGAAACTTTAAAGTCTAAAATTCCTTTAAGAGATCACCTAGAAATTAAACTAAATAGAATTAAATACAAAATAAGAAATTTTAACGATGTTTTTATTTTAAAAAACAAGAGAAATAAATATCAAGATATTAAAATTGATTAAGATATAACTTTGAATATATAAATTTATATGAACTATAAAGATTCATTTTCAGGATCAAAATTTCAACTATTAGAGAAAGATAAATTAATTTATATAAAAAAATTTTATAAAAAATTAAATAAAAGAGATCTCAAATCTTTAAAAAAACAGAGATCTTTTAAAAGTTTTTTTATAAAAAATTACAAAGTTCAGAGTGCAAATATTAAGGCAATTGATAAGAAAAAAAAATTAGTTACACTAAATTATTATCCTGGACTGTCAGGATCTGAATTAATTTTGAATAGCGATCTTCATGTTTATAAAATTCTAAATTTTTTTCTTGAGCAATATGTTAATAATTTAATTGAAACCGCTGAATTTGAAATATTTGATGAAAAGCCGTACTTAACCAAATGCGAAGAAATAAAAAAAAAAACTATACCAAAATATATAAACTTATATAAAAAAATATTTAAAAATATTTGTATGAAATTAGATAAAGTTGAAATTAATATAAAAGGAAAATGTCATGGAGATTTAACTTTAAGCAACATTATAATTAATAATAATTTAAAGAAAATAATATTAATTGATTTTTTAGAAACTTTTAATGAATCTCCACTTCAAGATATATGCAAGCTTATACAGGATTTAAGATTATATTGGAGTTCTCGTAGATTTAATAATACTAACATGCTGAGAGCAAAAATTTTTTGTGATAACTTAAAGCCTTTCACATTAATAAAAAAACTACCATTATATAAAATTCTAGATGTAGAAATGTCGATGACTCTTTTAAGAATTTTACCATATGTGCCTGAAAATGATTATAAGACTATTGAATGGCTAGAAAATTCTCATGATAAATTAAGTTATAATTTCTATAAAAATATATGAGAATATTGATTACAGGAGGAGCTGGTTTTTTAGGATCTGAGATAGTTAATAAAATTTCAAATATTAAAAATGTAAAATTAACAGTTATTGATGATTTAAGCAGAGGTTATCGTCAAAGATTAAATAAAAATATTAAAAAAATTAATTTTATAAAATCTGATGTTTGTAAATTAAATAATTTAAGACTGCTTAAATTTGATTGGATTATTCATAGTTCTGCAATAGCCCCGTTACCAGACAATCAATGTAATCATTATAATTCAATTACTTCTAATGTGGCTCAATGTGGATCTGTCATTGATTTTTGTATTAAATCTGGAACAAAAAATTTAATTTTCTTTAGTTCATCTGCAATTTATGAAAAGGAAGTAAAGAAACCTTTTAGTGAAAATATCACTAAGCAACCAATATTAATGTACCCTACTAGTAAATATTTAGCAGAGAAATATTTTGATAGTGTTGCAACAAGTTACAAAATAAATATTGTTTCTTTAAGGTTGGCAAATATTTATGGAAGAAATCAAGATTACTTTAGAAAACAAATGCCGTTTTTAGGCTATTTAATTAAAAATACCTTGGCTGGAAAAAAAATGACTTTATATGCAAAGGGAGATTATAAAAGAGATTATCTATTCATTGATGATCTTGTTAATTTAATTTTAAAAATATTAACATATAAAAAACTTAATTATAAACATTACGTATTTAATGTTGGTAGTGGAAATGCTTACTCAGTATTAGATTTTTTAAAGATAATTAAAAACATAACAGGAATAAAGCCAAAAGTTTCTTGGGGAAATAAAAGTAATTATTGGAAAAAGTATAAATATCTTTATTTTTCTAAAATAAAATTTAATAAAAAACTGATAAAAGAAGAAGTAGAAAAAAAAGTATTCTTGAACAGTAACAAAGCAAAAAAATTTTTTAAATGGTCTCCTAAAACTAATATAGTAGTAGGTTTAAAAGAATGTATAAACTATGCAAAAAAATTTTTAACTAAATGATAAATTTAATATTACCAGTTGCAGGTCAATCATCACGATATCCAAAAATGAGACCTAAATGGTTGATTACGTTGCCTGACGGGAAGCTGATGATAGAAAAATCTGTCGAAAATTTCAATCTTAAAATCTTTAATAAAGTATATGTTGTGGCTCTTAAAGAACATTTAAATAAATATGTTGAAAAAAAGAGTCTTATAAGGATTTTAAAAAAAAATGTTTCAAAAAAGATTGTATTAATTGAACTAAAAAAACCTACCTCGTGCCAAGCTGAAACCGTATACAAAGCAATACAGATAGGAAATATTCAAGGTGGTATTGTAATTAAAGATTGTGATAATACTTTCAAAAATAATTTTAATAAAAAACCATCAAATGAAGTTATGGTTTTAAATCTAAATAATACTGATTTGATTGAAGCAAAATCTAAATCATATGTAACATTTGATAAATTAGATAAAATTCAAAACATTGTTGAAAAAAAAGTTATAAGTGATTTCTTTTGTTGTGGCGCCTATTCGTTTCAATCATCTTTAGATTTTTTAAAGTTCTCAAAAAAATTATTATCAAAATCAAATGACGTATATATTTCACACGTAATTTATGAAATGATTTTAAATCAACAAATTTTCAAATCTAAAGAAGTAACTAATTATATTGATTGGGGAACTGTAAGAGAATTTAGAAACTTTCAAAGAAAATACATTACTCTTTTTTGTGATTTTGATGGATGTTTAGTTGTTAATGGATCTAAGTTTGGAATAAATGGCTATAACACTAATGGTATAAATGAAAATTTAAAAACTATTTCAGAAATATTAAAAACTGGGTTTGCAGAAATAATTATTACAACATCAAGACCTAAAGAACAGAAAAAAAATATACAAAATATTTTAAATAAATTTAATATTAAACCTAAGTATATATTGACTGATTTATTACATGCAAAAAGGGCATTAATAAATGATTTTTCTGAGACAAATCCCTTTCCTAGCTCCATAGCAATTAATTTAGAGAGAGATAGTAATAAACTTTCAGGTATTTTAATCAATATTCTTAAATAAATTAAAATTTTCTTTTTAAAATACAATATGGAGAGATGGCCGAGTGGTTTAAGGCGCACGCTTGGAAAGCGTGTAAAGGAGTAATCCTTTCATGGGTTCGAATCCCATTCTCTCCACCATTTAATATGTTAATTATATAAAAGTATAATTTTTTTTTATTATTATATATATATTTTACATGGAAATTTGTGTTTTTTATACATCTCCAAAACTAGGAGATATAATTCTACAACTACCTTTCGTGAAAGCAATAGCCAAACACTATAATGTTAATGTCACACTATGTATTAATAAAAATATTAATATTGGAAAAATTTTACAAAAACAAAGTTATATCAATTCTATTATTGAAAATCCTTTTAGAAAAGGAAGATTTTTTCTCTCTGATGTTTTTAATTTAAGTAAAAAATTAAATGAAAAGAATATTGATTGTGCTTTTATACTAGATAAAACAAAAGGCCCAGCTATTGCATGCAATTTAGCGAGAGTAAAAAAAATATACGGATTTGGAATTGGTTCTCAAAAGTATTTTGTAGAAAAATTTCCAACATTAAATAGAAATGATTTAAGATATAACTATACTAAACAATCAATTAAATTTTTACATAAACTTAATATTTTTTGTGATTTTAATGAAAGTTTTTTAGTTTTAGATCAAGAAGAAAACAAAAATTTATTAAAAGAATATGAAGGTTTACCTAAGCCGTGGGTATGTTTTGCAGTAGACTCAACAGAAGTAAATAGGGTCTGGCCTCAAAGAAATTTTGCACAACTAGCTGACAAGTTGATTGAAAAAAATTTTGCAAAAACAATTTTTATAATTAATTATGAAAATCACAAAAAATATTTTGAAGAAGTAATTAAAAATTCCAAATTTCAAAGTCAATTCATAAATTGTAAACACTTAAATAGATCTGAAATTATTAAGTTAATAGATATTTGTAAATTTTTTGTTGGTATTGACTCTGGTCCCTCGTGTGTAGCTGGAGCTCTTCAAAAAAAAACATTTTGTATAATCGGACCTACTGATGCCACTTTACCAAGATTTAATTCAATGATTAAAATTAAAAGTGAAATTTATGATAAAAAAAGAGAAGTTGGGATAAAGCGATGTGGAGATAATTTTGTTCAAGATGATACGGAGGTAAAAACTATAAGCGTTTCAAAGGTTTTTAATACAATTGCTAAAAATATATGATAAAATAAACTTAAAAATATTTATAAAAAATCAAAATATGTCCAAACTAAACAACAATTATCAGGCAGATTCTATCAAAGTTTTAAAAGGACTTGAAGCTGTCAGAAAAAGACCAGGAATGTATATAGGTGATACAGACGATGGAACTGGTCTGCATCATATGGTTTATGAGGTTGTAGACAACTCTATTGATGAAGCTTTAGCTGGTCATTGTAAAAATATAAATGTTAGAATTAATTCAGATGGAACAGTAACAGTTAGTGACGATGGCAGGGGAATACCTGTAGATATTCACAAAAGTGAAAAAAAATCTGCAGCAGAAGTTATTATGACTCAGCTTCATGCAGGGGGTAAGTTTGATCACGACTCTTATAAAGTTTCAGGAGGATTACATGGTGTTGGTGTTTCGGTTGTAAATGCACTTTCTAAAAAATTGCAACTAGAGATTAATAGAGATAGTAAAAAGTATTTTATAGAGTTTGAAAATGGTGATGCAACAGCACCGTTGAAAGTAATTGGTAAATCAAAGCAATCTGGTACCAAAATTACTTTTTTACCTTCTACAGAAATTTTTTCTACAATTAAATTTAGTGCCAATATTTTAATTAAAAGAATGAGAGAGTTGGCATTCTTAAATAAAGGGATTAAAATTATTTTTGTTGATGCCAGCTTAAAAAAAGAAAAAATATCTGAATTTAAGTTTGATGGAGGTGTAATAGAGTTTGTAGACTTTTTAGATGAAAAAAGAGAAAAGTTGCAAAATAAAAATGGAAATGATTTATTTAGAAAACCTATTTATATAGAAGGAAAAAAGAATAATATCGAAATAGAGTGTTCCCTAAAATGGAATGCTGGTTATGGTGAAGAAATTTTTCCATATACAAATAATATTTATCAGAAAGATGGTGGAACCCATCTATTAGGATTTAGGAGCGCATTGACTAGAGTTGTTAATAAATATGCCAATGAGCATAATTTGTTAAAAAAGAACAAATTAGCTATTTCTGGAGATGACATAAAAGAGGGTTTAACATGTGTTTTATCAACTAAAATTCCTGATCCCAAATTTTCATCTCAAACTAAAGACAAATTAGTGTCCTCTGAAGTTAGAATGATTGTAGAAACAGTAGTAAATGAAAAATTATCAACATGGTTTGATCAAAATCCAACTGTTACAAAAATAATTCTAGCTAAAATAATTCAAGCAGCTATGGCACGAGATGTAGCCAGAAAAGCAAGAGAAAACGTTAGAAGAAAAGGAGCTCTTGAATTGAGTGGTCTTCCTGGAAAATTAGCAGATTGCCAAATAGGAAAACAAGAAGGCACAGAATTATTTATCGTTGAGGGTGATTCAGCAGGAGGCTCTGCAAAACAAGGAAGAAATAGATCAAATCAAGCTGTTTTGCCACTTAGAGGAAAGATTTTGAATACTTATGTTGAGGATTTGACAGTTAAAAAGAATGGCAATGGAAATGGATCAGATAAAAAGACTAAGGCTTTGTCAAAAATGATATCTTCAAACGAGATAGTGACATTAATCAATGCACTAGGCTTAGATCCCAAAGTAGAAGAGATAGATTTAAAAGATTTAAGATATGGAAAAATAATAATTATGACAGATGCGGATGTTGATGGCTCACATATCAGGGCTTTATTATTAACTTTTTTTAATAATGAACCATTTAATAAATTAATTGAAAATGGTCATATATATTTAGCTCAACCTCCATTATTTAAAATAAATAAAGGAACTAAAGGCATTTATATAAAAGATGAAAAAGAATTAGAAGATTACATTTTAAATAACAATAAAGAAATTAAGAAAATAAAAAAAGGAACAAAAGAATTTACAAAAGCTTTAGACTTAGAAAAGTCTAAAATGAATATCCAAAGATTTAAAGGTTTAGGAGAAATGAATCCTGAAGAATTGTGGAGCACTACACTTGATCCAGAAACCAGAAATTTACTTCAAGTACAATATTCAAAAGACCTTAAAAAAGACCAAAGTTTAATACATACACTTATGGGTAATGACGTAGCATTAAGAAAGGATTTTATTGTTTCTAATGCAATTAATGTTCAGAATCTTGATATATAAAAATGGAGTTTTTTGAAACTTCAAAACAATACTCTTTTAAAAAATCTACCTATATAAATTTAAGATGGATTGGAATTGTTGGCCAGCTCATAGCTGTAAATTTTGTATATTTAATTTTAAATTTTAAATTTAATTTTTTATTATCAAATCTAATAATTATTTTTGGTGTTGTTAGTAATTTTTATTTAATTTATATTTATAAAAAAACCCAACTATCAGATAGGTCTGCCTTTGTTTTTTTATTTCTTGATATAATTCAATTAACCACTTTACTTTATTTGACTGGGGGTATTGTTAATCCTTTTGTTATATTTTTATTAATACCGAGTGTATTTTCTTCATCAAACTTAAGTTTCAAAACTAACTCATTACTAGTAGGTTTAACTGGTATTGCCATTATAATTCTTACTTTTTATTCTAAAGATTTGCCCTCACCTTTAAGTGAGCATTATCATGTGTCCCCCTATTATTATTTTTCTATACCTATTGCCTTAATTGTTGCTTTAGTTTTTCTAAACTATTTTGCAATGACATTTGGATCACAATCTCGTTTAAGAAAAGATGCTTTATCAAAAATGGAAGAAGTAATGGCAAAAGAACATGAATTATTGTCATTAGGTGGTCAAGCTGCTGCAGCTGCACACTCTTTAGGCACTCCACTTTCTACCATCAAAATAATTTCTCAAGACTTAGCTAAACAATTAGAAAACAATGAAGAATTTAAAAAAGACATAGAATTACTAAATAGCCAGGTAGAGAGATGCAATGAAATTTTAAAGCGTTTGAGCTTAAACCCAGTTGAGGAAGATGATTTTATAGATAAAGATCTAACGGTAAGAGAATATTTGTCAGAAATTATTTCATCTTTTAGGGAAATAAGTAATAAAAATTTTGTGTTTAACTTTGATCAAGATTCTAATCCAAAAAAAATAACCAAATCCATTGAGATTGTTTATGGATTAAGAAATTTTATTGGGAATGCAAATAAATTTTCAAGAGATAAAATTTTTATAAATTTGAAAAGTGATAGTGAAACGACTGAAATAATAATTGAAGATGATGGAGATGGATATCCTAAAGATATTCTGCCTAAAATTGGGGAGCCTTATTTAAAAACAAGTAATTCAGAAGAAAAATCTAAAACAGGTTTGGGACTTGGATTATTTATTGGTAAAACTTTATTAGAAAAAAATTTTGCCTCATTAAATTTTAGAAACTCCAAAACGAGAAGTGGAGCAGAAGTTATAATTAGTTGGCGAAATTCAGATTTATTTAAAATCTAGTGATATTTTTTTTTGCTATCAAA
Organism: uncultured Pelagibacteraceae bacterium; assembly: GCA_902594635.1. GTDB lineage: Bacteria > Pseudomonadota > Alphaproteobacteria > Pelagibacterales > Pelagibacteraceae > Pelagibacter. Next base: position 81,035 of record CACJMX010000001.1, on the reverse strand, counting down.
AAGAGAACTTAATTGTGAAATCATAACATCTCCTAACTCATTAACATCGGTAATCTTTATCGCTTTATCATAATATCTAGATACATCGTGACCTATTCCAATTGCTAAAACTTCAATATCAGATTTATTTTCAATATATTTAACTATTTTTTTTAGATGTTTTTCCAGGAAATCACCTGAGTTAACAGAAAGAGTTGAGTCATCTACTGGAGCTCCATCTGAAATAACCATTAAAATTTTTCTTTCTTCTTTTCTCTTTTTAATTCTACTGTATGCCCAAGTTATTGCTTCTCCATCAATATTTTCTTTTAACAGACCCTCTTTAAGCATCAGCCCCAAGTTATTTTTTGCCTGTCTCCAGTGAGTATCTGCACCTTTGTAAATTATATGTCTTAAATCATTTAATCTTCCAGGAGTTTTTGGTTTTGAATTTTTAGCCCATAGTTCTCTTGACTGACCACCTTTCCAGTTTTTAGTGGTAAAGCCTAAAATTTCGACTTTAACAGAACATCTTTCAAGGGTTCTTGATAAAATATCTGCACATATAGCAGCTATTGTAATAGGTCTTCCTCTCATTGAACCTGAGTTATCTATTAACAAAGTGACAACGGTATCTTTAAAATCCAAATCTTTTTCTTTTTTAAATGATAAAGAATTGTAAGGATCCATTATTATTCTTGGTAGTTTTGAACTATCGAGCAATCCTTCCTCTAAATCAAATTCCCACGCCCTGTTTTGTTTTGCTAGCAACTGTCTTTGTAATTTATTGGCTAGTTTCGTAATTACATCTTGAAAGCCTATTAGTTGTTGGTCCAAGCTCTTTCTTAATTTAGTTGCCTCATCTGCATTTTCTAAGTTTTCTGCCTTAACAATTTCATCAAATTGTGGAGTAAAAATTTTATAATCAAGATCAAGATTATCGATATTCTTTTTTAAAATTTGTTCTGTACTTTGTTCTTCAGACTCTAATTCTGATAGTTGTTCATCTAAATTAAACTCATCAACCTCATAATCTGAATCCAAAGTAGCTTGTGCTTCCTGATCTTTATTTTCATCTTTACTATCTTCATTGTCGTTGTTTTGGTCATCATTTGATGGATTGTCTTGCCCTTTATCTTTATTTTCTTCATTAGTTTGGTCTTCTTCACTTTGAAAAATATCCATCTCTTTTAAAATTTGTGAAAAACGAAAGCTATAAGTATTTTGATCTTCAAGATTATCCATTAAAAAATCTTTGTGTTTCTCTATAGATTTTTCAAAATCTTTTTCCCAAAAATCAAGCATTTTTGAGGTTAATGGATTTAGTTTTACTTTATGAAAATTTTTAAGCATGTAGAGTTCAAATGCTTCAGTAACACTAACATCTTCTTTAGTTTTTAATTGATCTCTCCGCTTTTGATTAATTATCTGAGAATAATTTTCATGAAAATTTTTTTCAATTCCTTTTAACATTTGGCCACCCAAAGCCTCATACCTTATTTTTTCTGCGATATTGTAAAGTGATCTTGAAGAATTATTTCTTGGTAAATTTTTTTGATAAATAGCGTCATTAGAAAATTTTTTCTTTAGAGCTGAGGAGTCTGTCTCTGCTCTTAATTTTATAAAATCACTTGGACTATTTATACTATCAATTTCTATAGGATTATTATTCTTTGACTTATTTTTATCAGAAACTTTTTTATTTAAATCAAAGTCATCAGAAATAACTTTTGCTGTAGATGTTAATGCAATTCTGAATTTTTCTTTTAAAGTGCTTTCTCTGCTACTCATTTAAATTTGAATATTTATCAATGACTCAGGTAATTCTTCACCAAAACATCTTTGATAATACTCAGCAATAGTATTTTTCTCTATATCGTCACATTTATTTAGAAAAGTTACTCTGAAGGCGTAACCAATATCTTTAAAGATCTCTGAATTTTCGGCCCAGTGCATAACAGTTCTTGGACTCATTACTGTCGAAATATCACCTGCAATAAATCCTTTACGTGTTAAAGAGGCTACTTTAATCATGTTGGAAACAACTTCTTTTCCTTTTGAATTATTTAAGTTTTTGTTTTTTGCTAACACAATATCCATTTCCTTATCAAGACTAAGATAATTAAGCGTAGTTACTATATTCCATCTGTCCATTTGACCTTGGTTTATTTGTTGAGTACCATGATAAAGACCACTAGTATCTCCTAAGCCTACAGTATTTGATGTTGCAAATAGTCTAAAAAACTTATTTTGCCTTATTACTTTATTTTTATCTAGTAGCGTAAAATTACCTTCAGCTTCTAAAACTCTCTGAATCACAAACATAACATCAGGCCTACCTGCATCGTATTCATCAAACACAAGAGCAACTGGATTTTGAATAGACCATGGCAAGATACCTTCATTAAATTGAGTGACTTGTTTACCCTCTTTTAAGACAATTGCATCTTTTCCAATTAGATCTATTCGGCTAACGTGGCTATCTAGGTTTACACGAATACATGGCCAATTTAGTCTAGCAGCTATCTGTTCAATATGAGTAGATTTACCAGTGCCGTGATATCCTTGAACTAAAACCCTTTTATTAAATGAAAATCCAGAAATGATTGCTAGTGTAGTATCTCTATCAAATTTATAACTTTTATCAATTTCAGGTACGTAATCATTTTTTTTTGAAAAAGCATCAACTTCCATCTCTGAATCTATTCCAAACGTTTGTTTCAAAGAAACTTTGATATCTGGTTTTATGTCAAGATTTGGTGTCAATTTTATCTCTATATGTATTTTTAAGCTGAGTATAAGCTAAAGTTATTAATTTTAGTTTTTCCTCGAATTTTTTATTTCCAGAATTCATATCAGGGTGGAATTTTTTCACAAGCACTTTGAATTTGTCCTGTATTTTCTTCCACTTTAGGCCCACGGAAATACCAAGAATACCAAACGCTTTGATATCTTTATGATCAAATTTAAATTGACGCATATGATCATAATCACCATTTATTTTATCTTTGTCTAATTCATCTTTTAAAGTTGTATTCCAAAGAACTTTAAAAAAATTATCTGAAGAGCTAAAACTTTGAGTAGGCTTATGCCATATCATGTCAGACTTTAAAAATTCCATTACTTGATCATCATTCATACCTGAAAAGTAATTCCAATTCTTATTGAATTCTTTGACATGCTCAAGACAAAGCATTCTAAATTTTTTACTATTATCTTTTTCAACTGGTGCTTTATATTCACCAATTTCATTGCAATTATTCCAGTCACAAATATTTTTCATGCTATATAATAAATTATACTTATGGATATAAATGACTTAATTGCAATTGTAAAAAAAAAATTACAAAATCAGATAAATATTGAAAATATTAAAATTGAGGACAAATCTTTTCTTCATAAAAATCACACTGGTAATCAAGAAGGTAAATTTCATTTGAAAATAAGTTTAATTTCAAATGAACTCAAGATCATGAATAAGATTGAAAGTAATAAGAAGATTTATAAAATTTTAGATAAGGAGATAAAAGAATCTATTCACTCAATACAAATCTTAATTTTGTAAAAAAATTTTTAAAAATAAACCTATTTTTTTTTTAGAATATTCTTTATTAATCATTGGTGCTCCAATTTTTTTGAGTAAGACCAAATTAATATTATTTGATCTATTTTTTTTATCTTTTGCCATATAATTTAAAATTTTGTTTACATCTTTTGGACTAAAAAATTTACTTACCGAAGATGGTAAATCCGAATTATCGATATGATCTATGATGGAATAATACTCTCTTTTATTCATAAATTTTGTCTTAAGACTAAAATTTAGTGCAGTTTTCATTCCTAGTATTACAGCTTCTCCATGATTTAACTTTTTGCTAAATCCTAATGTGGCTTCATAAGCATGGGCAAACGAATGACCAAAATTCAAAATTTTTCTTAAACCCTTTTCTTTCTCATCTTTTTCAACTACAGCCTTTTTAATCTTACAACTCTCATAAATAGCCTTCTCAAGAAACGGAGAAGTAAGATTTAAAATTTTGTTTTTATGGTTGTTTAAAAAATTATAAAATTTTTTATTCCCAATAATTGAATGTTTTAAAATTTCTCCATATCCACAAACTATCTCTCTATTAGGTAATGTTTTTAAAAATTCAGTATCAGAAATAACAAGATTGGGCTGGTAAAAACTTCCAACTAGATTTTTACCATACTTAGTATTTACCCCAGTTTTACCACCAATTGATGAGTCAACTTGAGACAAAAGAGTAGTTGGTATGTTTATAAACTTAAGTCCCCTTTTAAAAAGACTTGCAGCAAAACCGCTTATATCTCCTGTAATTCCTCCTCCAACAGATATCAAACAGTCATCCCTGGAAAAATTTTTATTTAACAAAATTTCTAAAATCTTGTTTATACTATTCATATTCTTGTTTAATTCATTGGCTTTAAAATAATGGATATAACTCATTTTATTTTTTAAAGATTTTTTAATAATTGAAACAAATTTTTTAGGAACATTACTATCCACAACTAAAAGAGATTTGTTAAAATTAATTGAGTTGGATTTCGTAATTTTAGAAATATTCGCAGATAATTTTTTTCCAATATAGATAGGATATTTTTGCGTTTTTGTTTCTATATTTAATTTAATTTGACTCATAAATTTTAATTATTTTATTAACTACTTCATTTTTAGTTAAGTTATCACATTTAATTTCAAACAAAGCTTTTGCATAAACTTTAGAGCGTTCTTGAATTAAGTCAATTATTTGATCATCTGATGAGTTTATTGCAAGAGGTCTTTTTTTACTATTTTTTATCCTCCCCAATAAAATATTATTATTCCAGTTTAGCCAAAACGATACATGACTTTTTAAAACTTCTTTTCTAATATTTTCATTCATGAAAGCTCCACCACCAAGAGAAATCACAGAGGAGTGTAGTTTTAAATTTTTTAGTGTTACTTTCTCTTCAACTTTTCTAAAAAAATCTTCACCCTTATCCTCAAACATTTTGCTTATGGTTGTCCCTACTTTATTTTCAATCTCATTATCTATATCTATAAATTTAAATTTTAGTTTTTTTGCGACCAGCATGCCTATAGAACTCTTTCCAGATCCCATCATTCCTAAAAACACAAGATTTTCTTTTGATTTCATAAGTTTCTTTATTGAAAAAACACAAATATGTCTTAATTTGAAATTATCTAAAGTTATATGCAATTTACTAAAAACACAAGTTCAGGCAAAGCTAGTATTACAGGAATTGTAATTAAATCAACACTTGGATTGATTGTTGTTATAGGAATTGTATTTTTTATAAACTCATTAGATTTTCCTGCACCTAAAAAAGAAATAGAAAAAATAATTCCAAATGAAAATTTTAAAATTGTTAAATAAAAAATATTTTTCAATCTTAATATTTTATTTATTATCAGCTACAAATACGTTCGCAGAAAATAAACCAGTTGATATCTGGAATTTAGAAAAAAAAGAAACAGATATTGTTGTAGAAACCAATATTTCTGATCAAAATCAAAACAATAGTGCTGGAAGCAGTATTTATGACATGCAATCAAACAAGAAAATTGATCCAATCAAACTAGACCAAGATGTTGCGTCGAAAGAAATTAAAATTGTAGGATTATATGATCCAGCTGAATATGGACTAAGTATCGATATGTGGTCAAATTCTGACGGTTCTAAATTAAAAAGTCTATTTGAAAACATTAATAAATATAATCTTTCACAAGATGCTTCAGAAATAATGAATATATCCATGTTAACCAATGCTTACTACCCAAATCAAAATATAAGTGAGCAAGAGTTTTTGAAATTTAAATCTGATTGGTTAATTAAAAACTCTAATCTAGACCTAATTGAAGAATATTTGATAAAAAATCAGACTATTAACTTGCACCCTGAGCTAACTAGGTTTTTAGTAGATACTTATTTATCTGGCTCAAACATAAAAAAATCATGTGAAATTTTTTCCAATATTACCAAACCAATTGAGGATGAATATTTGTCCAAGTTCAATTTATATTGTTTAATCAATTATGGTAAAAACGAAGAGGCTCAATTAATTTTAGATTTGAAAAAAGAACTTGGTTTTCAAGATGATTACTATGAAAATAAAATAAGTTACTTATTTGGATATGTAGAGGAAGCAGATAAAACAATTTCTGAAAACTCTATTTTAGATTTTCATTTAGCACATCGAACTGATCCTGAATTTTCATTTGAGCCAAATGTAAATACGCCAAAATTTATTTGGCAATATTTATCTGCATCTAATCTTCTTTTAGACATTAAAGATCTAGAAATTACTGATATAGATAAAATTTCTACGATTGAAAAAGCAGTTCATGATAAAAATTATTCAGAACAAGATTTATTTGAATTTTATAAAAAGTTTCAATTTAATATTAGTCAACTGTTAAATGCTCAAGAAGTCTATAAGTCCTTATCACCAATAGAAGGCAGAGCACTATTATACCAGCGAACACTTTTAATGGAGGAGCCAAATTCAAAGTTAGAGTTGATAAAAACTTTAAAAGAAGCATTTAACAAGGACGAAATTGGTAATGCTTTTGATGAAGAATTAAAACGTTTTTTAAATCAAATTTCAGAAGATGACGTACCTTCAAATTATACAACATTTTATAATAGTTATTCTAAAACAGAGCAAGTAAGTGATAAAAAAATTAAATTTAACAATAAAGTTTTGCATCAATCCAAATTAGTAAATTATTTTAACGGAGACTATGCGAAATCTCAGATAGAACAAGATATTGAAAAATTTTTAAAGAAGATCAAAAAAGACAAAAAATATTTTTTATCCAAAAAAGATATTATTTTCTTAGAGGCATTGAAATCCGATGGGGTTCAAATCTCAAAAAAATATGACAGTTTGTATGAGATTAAACAGTCAGAAATGCCAGCAGACATTCAGTTCATGATTGAAAACAAAGAAATTGGTGCTGCATTGCTAAGGGTAATTGAAGTTATTGGTTCAGAAAAAATAGAAAATTTAGATGAAGATACAGTTTATTTTATTATCAATACACTTAATCAGCTAAATGTTGATTTGATTAGAAATAAACTCTTGTTAAAAGTTCTACCTTTAAAAGTATAAAATTTATAATAAAATAAATATAAACATGGCTATAAGAACTATTATTACAGAACCCAATAAATTACTCAGACAAGTTTCAAAACCAGTAAATCAAGTTGGAAAAGAAGAGCAGAAACTAATGAAAGATATGTTGGAGACCATGTATGCTGCCAACGGAATTGGTCTTGCTGCAATACAAGTTGGAATACCACAAAGGATTATAGTCATGGATATTTGCAAAGAAGAAAATAAAAAAGAGCCAAGATATTTTGTAAATCCTATAATTAAAAATAAAGACCCTTTAAAAGTAACTTATGAAGAAGGATGCCTTTCGGTTCCAAACCAATTTGCAGATATAGATAGACCAAGTAAATGTGAAGTAGAGTATTTAGATTATAATGGACAAAAACAATTATTAAAGGCTGAAGGTTTACTTGCTACATGCATTCAACATGAAATGGATCACCTAGAGGGTATATTATTTATCGATTATCTTTCAAAATTAAAAAAATCGATGATAATTAAAAAATTATCAAAATTAAAATCAAGCACAGCCGAAGTTTAATTCATGGCTAAGAAAATTATTTTTATGGGTACACCCATGTTTGCTGTACCAATTTTGAAATCTCTTTATCAAAATGGATATCCTGTGACATGCGTTTATACTCAACCTCCACAAAAATCACATCGTGGACAAAAAATTAATAAATCTCCTATTCAAGGAATTTCTGAAACTTTAAATTTAGAGTACAGGGCACCATCAACATTAAAAGAAAATAAAGAAGAATACGAATTTTTTAAATCAGTAGATGCAGATCTAGCAATTGTTGTAGCCTATGGACAAATTATACCTAAAGAATTTTTAAGTTTAACAAAAAAAGGATTTATAAACATACATGCATCTATTTTACCCAAGTGGAGAGGAGCGGCACCTATACAAAGAGCTATAATGAATTTAGATAAAGTAACTGGGGTCAGTATTATGAAAATAGAAGAAAAATTAGACACAGGTCCAGTTTGCAATACCTATAAAATCAATATGGAGAATAATTTTAATTCTTCTGAGATTGCTGAAAAGTTATCTTTTATTGCCGCAGAAAAAATTTTAGATAATATTGATGACATACTTGAAGACAAAGCAACTTTCGTGGATCAAGATCATTCAAAAGCAACTTATGCTCCAAAAATTCAAAAGTTAGAGGGTTTAATTGATTGGACTAGTAATGCAGAAAATATTATAGGGAAAATAAATGGTTTATATCCGGTCCCAGGTGCTTTTTTTATATCAAGTGGTGAGAGATATAAAATTTTAAAAGGAGAAATAAGCAATGGGATTGGAAATCCGGGAGAGGTTCTTAACGATTATTTAGAAATTGCTTGTGGAGATAAGAAGTCAATTAAAGTCACGGAGATACAAAGGCAAGGAAAAAGGCCTCAAAATATTGGTGAATTTATGCTTGGTTCAAGAATTAGAAAAGGCCATCAGATTTAAATGGCGAGGTATCAAGTTCTTATTGAATATGTTGGAACGAGTTTTAGAGGTTGGCAGATTCAAAAAAAAGGCTCTACTATTCAAGGATTAATTCAACAACATTTATCAAAACTTTTAAAAGAAAAAATAATTCTAAATGGATCTGGCAGAACAGATGCAGGTGTACATGCTCATGCTCAGTCAGCTCACTTTGATTGTCAAAAAAAAATTTTAGATTTAACAAAATTTTTAAAATCAATTAATCATTTTCTTAATAATAAAGGTATAGCAATTACTCAAATTAAAAAAAGAAGTGAAAAATTTCATTCACGATTTTCTGCTAAACAAAGAATTTATAGATATATAATTTTTAATCAAATAAGTGCTCCTGTAATTGAAAATGGAAGAGGGTGGCATGTGAGGAAAATACTAGATGTTGATTTAATGAAAAAAGGAGCAAAAAAATTATTGGGAACGAATGACTACTCAACGTATAGATCATCAAGTTGTCACGCTAAAAGTCCAATCAGAACAATTAAATCAATCAAAATAAGAACATTAAAAAATAAAATTGAAATAGAATTTAAGTCACAATCATTTTTACAACAGCAAGTAAGATCGATGGTAGGTTGTCTAAAATATTTGGGTGAAAAGAAATGGGATCTAAAAACTTTTGACAAAGTATTTAAATCTAAAAAAAGAGCACTGTGTGCACCACCAGCGCCACCCGAAGGGCTCTTTTTATATAGAGTTATTTATTAATTTTTTTGTTGCTCATTGCAAACTTTTTATTAATTCTCCATCTAGACTCAGCTCTTACTATATAGCCACAACAGTTTTTAGATTTGCATTTACATGGAAATTGTTTGTAATTTTCATCATAACCAAATCCATAATCACAAGTAAATTCCTCACCCTTTTTAATATCTCTTATTGCTTTAACCCAAATTTTTAATCCCTTACCATCATAGTCACAGTTGTTGTCACATGAATGATTGATTAAACCTGCAGTATTCCATGGAAAATCTCCATCAAGATCGTATCTTTTATTTATAGTAAATAAATAAATGGGTTTATCATTGTCGTATTTATCTGATTCTTCAGTTTGTTTTTTCGTAATTAATTTACCGATGTAATCAATTACTTTAGTTCCAGCTTTAATATCTTTTGTTGCGTAAAGTCCTCTTCCTTTTTTATCTATAGCTGACTTTTTAATTCTGTACAGTTTCATTTAGAGCGTGTTTAGTTAGTTATATTTAATTATCAATTAAATTCTATGAGAGCATCAACATGTCTCTGGGTACTTTCTTGTAAAGCTTTAAGATCATATCCACCTTCAAGTATTGATACAACATTTCCATTACAAAATGGTTTTGAGATCTCCAATGTTCTTTTAGTAATTTTATAAAAATCCTCAGAACTAAGCTGCAGTTGGGCCAAAGGATCATCAATGTGTGCATCAAAACCTGCAGAAAACAACAAGAATTCAGGCTTAAACTCTCTCACTTTATTTAAAACATTTTCGTAAGCGTTTAGATACTCTTCTGCAGATGTTCCAGCTTCAAGAGGGATATTTAATACGTTATTAAAATTACCTTTTTCTTTTTCAGAGCCAGAACCTGGATAGTAAGGGTATTGATGAGTAGAAATAAATAAAACTTTTTCGTTATCATAAAAAATGTCTTGAGTACCGTTTCCATGGTGAACATCAAAATCAATAATTGCTATTTTATTATATTTATATTTTTCGATTAAGTAATTTGCTCCAACAGCAACATTATTGAAGATACAAAAACCCATTGCTTTTTCTTTTTCTGCGTGGTGGCCGGGCGGTCTTACCGCACAAAATGCATTTTTAAACTCTTTATTCTGCACTCCATCAATTGCAGTAATAATTGAACCCACAGCATCCTTAGAAGCATCTTTACTACCAGGAGAAACTATGGTGTCGCCATCAAGAAAATTATATCCTTTTTTTGGGAAAGATTTATTTACTTGATCTATATAATTTGAGGTGTGAGTTTTAATTAAAAAAGAATTCTCAAATTTATTTGATTTCTTCCAAATTAATTTTTTATTATTTAATTTTTTAAAATTATCTATTACAACAGTAACTCTATCAATTTTTTCAGGATGTCCATCCCCAGTATTATGATTTTGATATGTATCTGATGTAATTAACCCTGTTTTCACTTAAAATAATTTTTCAATATATTTGAATAAATTAAGGTCAATTTTTTTAAATCTGACAGTGAAACTGCTTCATCTACTTTGTGCATTGTTTTACCAACTAACCCAAATTCTAAACAAGGTGCAATTTTCCTAATAAACCTTGCATCTGAAGTTCCTCCTGTTGTTGAAAGTTTAGGTTTAATTTTTGTAATTTTCTTAATTATATCTTGTATCATAAAGGTTGTTTTATTAGGATTTGTTAAAAAAGCTTCTCCAGATACACTATATTCAATTTTATATTTAGATTTATTTTTAGCTGATATTTTTTTAATAACTTTATTTACCTTACTCTTCAGGGAAGCAGAGGAGTGTTTATTATTAAATCTTATATTAAATGTAGCTGTAGCAAAACCTGGAATTACATTATCAGCTATGTTATTAATATTTATTTTTGTTATTTCCAAGTTAGTTGCTTGAAAATCCTTTGTTCCTTGATCAAATTTGATATCTTTTATTTCTTTAAGAATTTGCACAAGTGCTGTTGAAGGATTATTTGCTCGATGAGGATAAGCTACGTGCCCTTGCACTCCAGTAATAGTTAATCTACCATTCATACTTCCTCTTCTTCCAATTTTAATCATTTCACCCAATTTACTTGGGTTAGTTGGCTCACCTACTAAACAAAAATCGATTTTCTCATTTCTTTTTTTTAAATACTCCACAACTTTTTTTGTCCCATTAATAGCGACACCTTCTTCGTCCCCGGTAACTAAAAGACTAATTGAGCCTTTAAAATCAGAGTAATTTTCAATAAAATTGCTGACTGCTGCAACAAACGCTGCTATAGAGCTTTTCATATCATTTGCACCTCTTCCAATTAAATGTCCTTTTTTAATTGAGGGTTTAAATGGATTGACTGTCCAGTCCTTAAGGTTTCCAGCAGGCACCACATCTAAATGACCTGCATAACAAAAGTTAGGACTTTTATTACCAAGTCTTGCGTAAAGGTTTTTTACTGGTTTGCTGTTCTTTTCTCTAAATTCAAGTACTTTAGTTTTAAAACCAAGCTGTTTTAGCTTTTTTTCTAAAAAACTCATTACACCTGCATCAACAGGAGTTACCGAAGGAAACCTAATTAGCTCTTTAGCTAATTGAAGTTCATTAATTTTTTGCATTTTTATTCTCTCAAAAGATCGTTTACTGATGTTTTTGATCTAGTTTTTTCATCTACCTGTTTAATAATTACCGCACAATAAAGGGATGGCGCTGCAGGATTATTTTTATCTGGTAAAGAACCAGGTACAACAACTGAATAAGGTGGTATTTTTCCATAAGTAATTTCACCAGTTTTTCTATCAACTATTTTTGTGGATTGACCAATATACATTCCCATACTTAATACAGATCCTTCTCCAACTATTACACCTTCAACAACTTCAGACATAGCACCAAGGAAAACATTGTCTTCAATTATCGTGGGTAATGCTTGAGCAGGCTCCAATACACCCCCGACACCAGAGCCAGCTGAAATATGACAATTTTTCCCAATTTGACAGCAACTCCCAGCTCTTGCAAAAGTATCAATCATAGTGCCTTCATCTATGTACGCACCAATATTAACATAGCACGGCATTAATACTGCATTTTTGCCAACGTAAGATCCTTTTCTCACAGGTGAATTGGGTACCATTCTAAAACCAGCCTTTTCATGATTTTCTTTAGTCCATCCTGCTGTTTTACCTTTTAAAAGATGAGCTTTATCATACCAACTACTGTATGGACCATTTAAATTTTCCATTGGGTACATTCTAAAACTTAACATGATTGCTTTTTTAAGATATTGATGAGTTTTCCACTCACCATCTATTTTCTCAGCAACTCTGACTTTACCGCTATCTAAATCGTCAATAATTTGATTTACAGTATTCTTTAAATTTTCATCTGAACTTGGGGTTATCTGGTCTCTTTTTTCCCAAGCTTCGCTAATAATATTTTCTATACTCATAACGTTTATGTGTTTTTTAATAACCTTATTTCTTTTAAAAATAAAGAAAGATTTTCTATCTTATAGTCAATGTATTCTTTATCTGACTCTTTTTTACCCCAGTATTCGTCATTGATTAACCATGCAGTTATTGTTCCTCTTTTTTTTCCAATAGATAAATTTTTTGCAATATCTTCAATATAAAGTGTTTCTTTTGGATCTATTTTGAATTTTTCTATCATTAGATCAAAAGCTTTTGCTGCAGGTTTGGGATTATATTTGGCATCTACTATGTCGAAAACATTCTCAAATTGATCATCAATACCAAGTGATGTGGTTATGTTTTTCACGTGTTCTTTGCTTCCATTAGTAAAAACAAATTTTCTTAAATTTGTACTCTCAAGCTCTTTTCTTAAAGTTTGATCTTTTTCCAAGAAAGATAAATCAATATCATGGACATAATCTAAGAATTCTCTTGGAGGGATATTATGATGAATCATTAAACCATTAAGACTGGTGTCGTATTTATGAAAATAACTCCTCTGCAATTCTTTGGCCACTTTTAAATCTAAATTTAACTTTTTAGATATATATTCTGTCATTTTTTTACTTACTTGACCAAAAACAGCTTCTAGATCTTGATATAAAACTCCATCACAATCAAACAGTATATTTTTAATATTCTTTAATTTTATCATTTTCTAATCAATGTACCTGCACCCTTGTCAGAAAATATTTCCCATAAACAAGAATGCTTTTTTGTGCCATTAATTATTCCAACTCCAGTTACTCCATTATTTACAGCATCTAAACACGCATTAATTTTAGGGATCATGCCTTCTGTTATGGTTTCATTTTTAATCATTTCTAAAATTTCTGTGGACGATATTTCTTCTATTAATTTTTTTTCTTTGTTAAGAACGCCATCAACATTTGTCATTAGTAATAATCTTCTAGCTTTTAAAGATTTAGCTATAGCCATAGCAGCTGTATCACCATTAATATTATAGGTTTGACTATTTTTATCTAAACCTAATGGAGATACAATTGGAACTTTATTTTGCTTGAGGATATTAAATATTATTTCATTATTAACCGATATTGGTATCCCTACAAAGCCTAACTCTTCTGCTTCAGGTATTACCTCTATAATATTGTTATTTTTTGTGTGTATTGAAAAACCTTTAGAGCCTTTTTTGTTCAAATTCTCGACAATATCATCATTAAAGTCAATTAAAACAGATTCTACAATATTGATTATATTTTTATCAGTAACTCTTAAACCTCTTATAAATTTTGATTGAATATTAGATTTTTCTAATTCTCTTTTTATTCTTGGCCCGCCACCATGCACAACTATTATTGAAAGACCTAATTTATTTAAAACATATAGATCTGTTATAAAATTGTTAAATACGCTTCTGTCAATTAAAACATTTCCACCATATTTAATTACAATTAAGTCATTTTTATATTTTTCAATATATTTATTAACTTCACTTAAAGGTGGCCCATCTTCGGGTAATATATTTTTAAGATCCATGCGTTTTTAACTATTTACAATTATTAGGTTACAGTTTTGACTGTTGTACGCTTCATGATGAAGACTTGTTGCGCCATAGTTAAAATATTATTAACTGTCCAATAAATTACTAATCCTGCAGGGAAAGGAGCTAATATTATTGTTAAGAAAAGTGGAAAGAACATGAATATTTTTGCTTGCATTGGATCTGTAGGCGCTGGGTTAAGTTTCATCTGCACGAACATACTGATACCCATTGCTATTGGCCAAGCTCCAATCATTAAAAATGATGGAACATCATACGGTAGCAAACCAAATAGATTAAATAATGAAGTTGGATCTCTTTCAGATAAATCTTGTATCCAACCATAAAACGGCATGTGTCTCATTTCGATAGTCACAAATAATACTTTATATAAAGCAAAAAAAACTGGGATTTGGACCAGAATTGGCAAACATCCTGACATGGGGTTAACTTTTTCTTTCTTATATAGTGCCATCATTGCTTGCTGTAATTTCATCTTATCGTCTTTATGAAGTTCTTTAAGTCTTGTCATTTCTGGAGTTAATGCTTTCATTTTAGCCATACTTCTAAATGAGAAATTTGCTAAAGGGAAAAATGCTAGTCTTATGCAAATAGTAATTGCTATGATTGCTAAACCATAATTTCCAAGAAGTTTGAAGAAATAATCTATTCCAAAAAATAATGGTTTAGTTATAAAATACAAAAATCCCCAATCAATTGTTAAGTCAAATTTATCTATTTTTAAAGATTCTGCGTAACCATCAATAACATCTACTCTTTTAGCAGCTACGATGATCTGCATTTTATCCTCAATAGATGAATTGCTATTTAACTCGAGAGGCTCAGTTGCTACAAAATTTGCTCTAAATTTATTTTTGTAATCAAAAGTAGTTTTGAACTCTTTTCCTTTTGGAGGAATTAATGAAGTTATCCAGTACTTATCTCCAATACCAAGCCATCCTTTTTGAGCAGTCCTTGAAAATTTTTTTTCTTCAATATCATCATAATCTTCCTCAATAAGCTCATCATCAAGTGTTGCAACTAAACCTTCATGAAGTATATAAAAATTTGTTATTTCAGGAGCTTCATTTCGAATAATTTGTCCATATGAATAAAAATCATATTTGTTATTTGTAGAATTAATTACTCGTTGTTTAACTGTAAATAAGAACTTATCATCAATTGATATTTCTTTTTCAAAAGTAATACCCTGATCATTCGTCCATGTTAATTTAATTGGGGATTCCGCAGTTAATTTTTTATTTCCCGATACAGACCAAATTGAATTCGAATTTGGGATTTTAACATTTTTATCAGTTGTTATAAATCCACTCTCTATTAAGTACCCTTCTTTAGCATTTCTTGGTGCTAATAAGTTTACCTTTTCATCTCCGTTTAAAACTACATTATATTCTTTAAAAGTTAGGTCATCTATCGCAGCTCCTTTCAAAGATATTGAACCAATTATACTTTGATTCTCAAATTGAATTCTTTCACTTTCACTTAATGCCTGTTCTCTTGAAATTTCTGTAATGTTTTCTTTTTGATCTAAACTAGGAGCATCTGAACTTTGTTCAGTTTTATTTTTTTCAGCTATGCTTTCCTGAGTTACTGGAGGAGGCGCAAAAAAAAGGGTGTAAAGTAGAATAACGGCTGCGGATAAACTTATGGCAGCTATAATATTTCGGGTCTCCATTATTTATTATCCTTTGCTTCTTTTTTTACAGGATCAAATCCCTCTCCTCCGCCTAAAAATTTAATTGGATGACACGACAAAATTCTTTTAATACTCTTGAAAAGACCTTTAACCAAACCAAATTCCTTTAATGCATCAATGCTATATTCGGAACATGTAGGCAAGTATCGGCAAGAGTGTCCAAATAAAGGACTAATTAGATATTTGTAACCTTTAATAAGTTTAATTAATAATTTAGTAAATATATTCATTATTTAATTTTTTCTAAGTCTTGAAATAAGGTTTCTTTTATATTTTTGTATTCATTGTTTAACATACTCTCCTTTGCAAGAACAAGGATAGAAAAATCAAAGTTTATTGATATTATTTTAACTGCATCGTTAACAATACTTCTTAACCTTCTTTTAATTTTATTTCTTTTAACTGCATTTCCAATTTTTTTTTTAACTGAAAAACTTATATTGAGTTTTTTATTGTCTTTATGTGGCAATTTTCCAAAAAAAATAGTCACATACTTATTAGAAATTTTCTTTTTTTTTAAAAGACTTTTAAATTCTTCATTCTTTGAAAGAGCAAGGATTTTGCTTTTCATTTATTTAAACAGAAACTGTTAGTGACTTTCTTCCTCTAGCTCTTCTTCTGGCTAAAAGTTTTTTACCACCTTTTGTTTTCATCTTGGATCTAAAGCCGTGTTTTCTGGCTCTTTTGACATTCGAGGGCTGGTATGTTCTTTTCATAATAAGTGGTTAATTTTTTATTAAATTTCGCCCTTTATAGTAATTAAATATATAAATAGCAAATAGAACATTTTATAAATAGCTTTGTTATTAATGGAAAAATCAAACAAATTTAAATTATTTATAGGTTTAGTTTATTTAATACTAATTAGTTTATTTTTATTTTTTTTCTTCTCTAAATTTAGCATTCAGGAACTTACCTCATATGACTTTATAAGAGAAAATAGATTATATTTTTTTGAATTAAAAAAATCTAATCTAATTCTGATATTTTTTATTTTTTTGGGTTTAACAATTTTATGGGTATTTCCTCTTTTAGGTTTTGGATCACCCGTCGCTTTAATGGGTGGATTTATTTTTGGAAAATGGATAGGTACCATTGTTGTTGTACTTGGGTTGAGCGTTGGTGCAACTTTTTTATATATTTTTGGAAATTATTTTTTAAAAGAATTTATTAAAGAAAAGCTTTTAAATAAATATCATAAACTAGAAAACAAATTTAAAAAATCTGAGTTTATTTACTTACTTATATATCGTTTTATAGGAGGAATACCGTGGCAGATTAGTTGTTTGCTTCCAACACTTTTTAATGTTCGAGTAAGAAATTTTTTCTTTGCAACACTAATAGGGATCGTTCCACAAATATTTTTAGCTGTATCGATTGGAAGTGGGTTTGAAAAAATTATTGATCAAAATTCTGAAGTTCCTGGTATTACTGAAATTATTTTTTCACCAGATATTTATATTCCGCTTGTAGCTTTTTTTAGTTTAATCTTAGTGACTATCTTTTTGAGGAAGATATTTTATAAAAATTAGTGGTGCTCCCACCCTGTACTGACCAGGGAACTAGTCATTACCAATGACTTGTTATGCCATTTAACTACAGGAGCAAAGAAACAATTTATATTTTGTGGATAATAACGCATTTTTTTCAAATTATTGCCTTAATTTTTTGATCAATATGATTTATATCTATTTAAGGAAATGTTATGGGAATTCACTACGATTATAAGTCAACCAAAGGCAATAAGCTTATGGAAAAGCAAGCTAAAAGAGAAAAGAAGCTTGCGGAAAAAAAAGCTAAACGTTTAGCTAAAGAAGGCCCAAAACAAGAAGAACCTAAAATAAAAGCTTTAGATCCCAACAAGCCAATATCTTTAGATTTTTTGACAAATCCAAATAAAGAATGAGTTCTAAAGATAAAAATGAGCGTTTAAGTCTTGCTCTCAGAAAAAATTTGAAAAAAAGAAAGATTTTCCAAAAAAAAAATAAGAAAAAAAATAAATAATGTCAGTTCTCTCCGATAAATGGATTAGAAAAATGTCCAAAGAATACAACATGATTTCGCCTTTTGAGGAAAAACAAGTAAGAGGCAAGAGTATTTCTTATGGACTTTCCTCTTTTGGCTATGATGCAAGAGTATCAGACGAGTTTAAAATTTTTACAAATGTTAATTCTGAGATTGTTGACCCTAAAAATTTCAAACCAACAAATTTTGTAACTAAAAATGTATCTGAATGTGTTATTCCACCAAATTCATTTGTTTTAGCTAGAACTGTAGAAAAGTTTAAAATTCCAAATGATGTATTGGTTATTTGTCTAGGTAAATCAACATATGCAAGATGTGGGATCATTGTAAATGTAACCCCACTAGAGCCTGGGTGGGAAGGATATGTTACGCTTGAATTTTCGAACACCACACCTTTACCTGCAAAAATTTATGCAAATGAAGGTGTTGCACAATTTATTTTCTTAAAAGGAAACGAAAAACCAGAAGTGACTTATGCAGATCGAGATGGAAAGTATATGGGTCAAACTGGGGTAACATTACCTAAAGTTTAAATATGCAAAGACTAGAGGTTCTTGGAGCGAATAAGCTCAAGGGACAAATAAATATTTCAGGATCGAAAAACGCATCATTACCAATTTTGGCAGCAACATTGCTTTCAAAAAATAAAATAACTTTAAAAAATTTACCAAAAGTTAAAGATATAGAGACAATGATCAATTTACTGCAATCATTGGGATCAATTACTAAATTTACAAAACACAGTCTTGTTATAGATAATTCTAAACAAAAAAAAGTTTTTGCATCTTATAATTTAGTAAAAACTATGAGAGCTGGAATACTAGTGCTTGGACCATTACTTGCTAAATTTGGCAATGCAAAAGTTTCACTACCAGGTGGTTGTGCAATTGGTACCAGACCTGTTGATATTCATCTTAAAGCCTTATCAAAACTTGGGGTTAAATTTAAAATTTTAAATGGATATGTTCATGCTAATGCTCCAAAAGGACTAATAGGGACAAACATAAGTTTCTCAAAAATATCTGTTGGTGCTACAGAGAATTTAATTATTGCTGCTTGCTTTGCAAAAGGAAAAACTATTTTAAAAAATTGTGCAATTGAACCTGAAATAAAAGATTTAGTTAATTTTTTATTAAAAACGGGTTGTAAAATTAAATGGATTGGTAAACGTACAATAAAAATCTCTGGAGTAAAAGAAATTAAAGAAATTAGTTATTCAGTTATGTTTGACAGAATTGAAGCTGGAACATATTTGATTGCAGCAGCATTGACAGAGGGAAAGTTACAAATAAAAAATGTGATACCTAAAATAATTAAAACAGAAATTGATATTTTAAAAAAAATTGGGGCTAAAATAAAAGTTAACCACGATAAGATAAACATTGTAGGCAATAAAAAGATAAAAAATTTAGAAATTAAAACAGCTCCGTATCCAGGTTTTCCTACCGATTTACAAGCCCAAATTATGGTTTTGTTATGTAAAGCAAACAAAAAATCAATAATTAAAGAGGATATTTTTGAAAATCGATTTATGCATGTTGCTGAACTAAACCGTATGGGTGCACAAATTTTAACTAAAGGAAACAAAGCTGTAGTTCAAGGAAATATAAATTTTGTACCTGCTGAATTAATGGCCACAGATTTACGAGCATCAGTTTCATTGGTCCTTGCTGCTTTAACAGCTAAGGGAAAATCAGTTATCAATAGAATTTATCATTTAGACAGAGGTTATGAAAATTTAGAAAAAAAATTAAAAAAGGTTGGGGCAAAAATACGCCGAGTGAACTAATGGAAAAAAAATATCTAGCAAAAATTATTGCAAACGATCAGGAGGGTTTACAAATGATTTCTGCATGTAGTGCCGGGGCAAAGGTAAAGGTTCTTGATATAAAATATCTTGCATCAAACAAAGTATTTTTGCTCTCAATAGAGAGAACAAAAGTTGAAACTGGCCAAGATAATAAAAAAATCAATAGTATTTGTAGGTTTGATTTCGTTGATAAAGTAAAATCTAAAAATATAGATCAGTCAAATCAGGAATTAGTTTTAGAATTAATTGGAATTGATTATTTGAAAAATAATACTGATTATGAAATAAGCTTAATTTTCAGTAACAATGCGCACATTGCTTTGACTACAGAAACAATTGAAGTAAGACTAGAAGATCAAAATGAAATTAAAGATTAATGAAAATACTAAATAGCACTAATAAGAATTTTAGTAATTCTTTAAATAAATTACTTTCACTGCGAAAAAAAAAAGTTCAATCTAGTTCTATCTCAGTGACCAGTATTGTTAGAGATGTGAAAAAAAATGGTGATAAAGCTTTATTGAAATATGAAAAAAGATTTAATCAAAACACAACTATTGTTCCTACGTCAAATCAAATTAATAATTCAATAAAATCTTTAGATCAAAAAGTAAAAAAAGCAATTGATATTGCTTATGATAGAATT
Source organism: uncultured Pelagibacteraceae bacterium (assembly GCA_902594635.1). Taxonomy (GTDB): domain Bacteria; phylum Pseudomonadota; class Alphaproteobacteria; order Pelagibacterales; family Pelagibacteraceae; genus Pelagibacter. The sequence goes on along the minus strand of CACJMX010000001.1, from coordinate 60,568 downwards.
TACAAATTTCATTCTCTTCAAAAATTCAAAAATATTTCTTTTATAGATAAGTTTAAAAATAAACTTGAATATAAATATTTACCGATAGACTCAGTTGCAATATATGTCCCTGGTTCTTCTGCATCTTATCCATCAAGTGTTTTAATGAATGCTGTACCGGCAATTGTTGCTGGTGTTAAAAGATTAATAATGATTAACCCTGGTTTTAAAGGAAAGCAAAATCCAGCAGTTTTGTATGCAGCAAGAAAATGTAAAATAAAAGAAATTTATTCTATTGGTGGTCCATCTGCAGTTGCTGCTGCTGCCTACGGAACAAAAAAAATTAAAAAGGTTGATAAAATTGTTGGTCCTGGAAACGCTTACGTGGCTGCAGCAAAAAAAGAGGTTTTTGGAGATGTGGGCATTGAAGGTATGACAGCTGGTCCCTCGGAGGTAACTATTGTTTGTGATAAATATTCAAATCCTGAATGGGTTGCAAGTGATCTAATTGGTCAAGCAGAACACGATAATCTTGCTCAATGTATTTTAATTTCAAAAGATAAAAAATTATTAGAAAAAGTAAAAATTGAATTAATTAAACAATTAAAAAAAATTCCAAGAGTATCTGTAGCTAGAAAGAGTTTAAATAGTAATGGAATTTTGATGTATGTAAATTCGGACAAAAAAATTATTGAGATTGTAAATAAAATTGCGCCAGAACATTTAGAGTTAAATATTCAAAATTATAAATCTTATGTTTCTAAAATTAGAAATGCAGGATCTATATGTTTAGGAAAATATGCTGTAATGGCAATGACAGATTATAATGTTGGTTCTAATCACGTTCTGCCAACAAATGGATCTGCAAAATACTCGAGCGGAATTAGTGTGAATGAATTTTATAAAAGAATTTCTTACATAAACCTATCAAAAAAGGGTATTGAAAGTCTTGGACCATCAGTTATAACACTTGCAAATTACGAAGGGCTTGTTGGACATGCTCAATCAGTAATAAAAAGAATTAGGAGAAAATAAATTTGTCAAAACAAGACTTACTGGAATTTAAAGGTAAAGTGATTGATCTACTTCCAAATGCTATGTTTAGAGTTAAGTTAGAAAATGGACATACGGTTACAGCTCATACAGCGGGTAAGTTAAGGAAAAACAGAATTAGAGTTCTTCAAGGTGATAACGTGACTGTAGAAATGACACCTTATGACCTAACAAAAGGCAGAATAATCTTTAGAGGTTAAAATCCTGCCTCGGTAGCTCAGGAGTAGAGCAGAGCCCTGAAAAGGCTTGTGTCGGAGGTGCGAATCCTTCCCGAGGCACCACCATTTACTTTTCGTCTTGAAATAATTAAAAAAAAAATTAACCTATTTACTATAATAAATAACAAAAGGACTAAGTAATAAGATGAGTACACTTACTGGTAAAATTAAATGGTATAATGGAAAAAAAGGATATGGCTTTATTGAAAGAGACGATAAAGAAAAAGACGCCTTTGTTCATGCCTCTGCTGTAAAAGATGCTGGAATGAGATATCTTAATGAGGGTGATAAACTTGAATTTACATTAGAAGACGGACCCAAAGGTCCTTCCGCAGTTAATTTAAAGAAAGTAGACTAATTTTTTTTTAATATTTTAAGGACGTTTTATCTAATTATACTAGATACACGTCCTTACTAAATTAGCTCTTGTGTTATAGTAGTTTTTGTCTAAAAGACTGCTCATGATTATAAATATTACATTTAGAGAGACTTCAAGAAGTACTCATAGAAATAGCCTACATAGCCTTTAGGCTATTTATTTATAATATAATTTTAAATCCACAGAAAATAATATAAAAACAAGGGATGCCTGGGTGGTGTAACGGTTAGCACGAAAGTTTGTGGAACTTTAAGTTTGAGTTCGATTCTCAGCCCGGGTACCAAAAAATGGATAAAGAAAATAAATTAGTACCTGGATTACCTCCAGGTTTTGAAGATCGTTGGAGTAATAAACTTCTTCTTAAAAAAAAGCTAATAAAAGCTATTGAGAAAAATTTTATCAAGTTTGGAGCTGAGGCTCTAGAAACACCTTCGTTCGAAATTAGTGAAAGTATAGGATCTTTTTTGGCAGAAGATGAGGCCAATCCTATGTCTGATGTATTCTCATTCCAAGATGGTGAAAAAAGTATTACGCTTCGATATGATTTATCAAGCCCACTAGCGAGATTTGTAGCTCAAAATAATCAAGAACTTCCATCAATTTTCAAACGATATCAAATTCAAAATGTTTTTCGTAACGAAAAAGCTGGAAACGGAAGGTATAGAGAATTTATGCAAGCAGACTTTGATATTGTTGGGAATGTTGATCCAGCTCAGGCAAATGCAGAACTTTGTAATCTAATATCAAACACATTATCAGACTGTGGTTTGAACAAAGATCAATTTACAATTAATGTAAGCAATAGAAAAATTGTGCAAGGTTTAATTAATGAATTAAAAATATCTGAAGAAAAACAGATCAAAGTTATTAGAGCTATAGATAAATTGGATAAACCAGGATTTGGTCTAAAAGGAGTTGAAGACTTATTAAAGAAAGAGAGGAAAGATCAAAGTGGAGCAATTACTAAAGGGGCTGATTTAACTGATCAACAAGCAGCACAAATATTAAATTTCTTAAAAATAAAAGATTTAAAAGAATTAAAACAAACCTTAAAAAATCAATTATCTCAAGAAGGAATAAGTGAATTAGAAAATGTATTTGAGATACTTGGATATGGATCAAATTTAAATCAAGTTAAAACAAACTTTACGATTGTAAGAGGATTAGCTTACTATTCGGACTTTATTGTTGAAACAAACTTGAATTTCAAAGTCACAAATAACAAAGGTAAGGAAGTTGATATCGGCAGCATATGTTCAGGTGGAGCTTATGCAAAATTGATATCAAGATTTAGAGGAGTTGATATTCCAGGCACTGGAATAAGTTTTGGAGTTGATAGACTGTTATTTGCTCTAATGCAATTAGATCAAATTAAGTTAGAGGACCAAAAACCTGTTTTAGTATGTGTAATGGATAAAAAATATTTAAAAAATTATTATGAATTAGTTGATCAATTAAGAGATAACAATATTAATGCTGAAATTTTTTTAGACAGTAAAAAAAATCTAGGTAAACAATTAACTTTTGCAAATAAAAGAGATTTATCAGTTGCAATTATTTGTGGTGAAAATGAATTTAAAGAAAAGACTGTCACCATAAAAAATCTAAAAGGTATCAAGGGCGAAAATAACAAAACAATTCCAAAAGAAGATTTAATCAATGAAGTCAAAAAACTTATCTGAAAAAATCCTTAGGTCAGTAAAATCTAAGGGTTTTAAGTATATTGAGCTACCATCTGTAATAGAGGCAAATCATATTGTTCAAAGATCAGGAGAGAACTTTAGGAAATTTATGTTTTCCTTCACAGATATAAACGGCAAGGAATTATGTTTAAGACCCGACTTAACAATTGCTTCTTGTCTAAGATACTTAGAGGGAAATTTTAAAGGTAAAGAGAAAATTTTTTATAGTGGCCAGGCCTATCGAAAAGTTGAAACCAAAAGAGACAAAATTATAAGAAATCAGGTTGGATTTGAAATTCTAGGATCTAAAGATGAAAAAAATGATGATAAAGAAATTATAAATACATCAATAAAAATACTTCAAGATTTTAATTTTTCATCAGGTACGTTGACCATTGGAAACATTGAGATTTTTAATTTACTTATTTCGAAATTAGATATTCCAAAAAGGTGGAAACTTAGATTGTCAAGACATTTTTGGAGAGAGAAATATTTTAATGATTTGTTAAAACGTCTAGAAACAAATGCTGATATTGACCCCACAATTGTAGAAATTGATAAAAAACGCTATTTAGATTTGCTCAATAAAAATCCTGAAACTATAATTGCGGGTAGATCAGTTGGAGAAATTTTAAAAAGATTTGATACAAAAATTAAAGATCCCAGACAAGCAAAGAGAGGCAATAAAGTATCAAAAATAATTAAATCTTTTTTAAAAATTAGTTGTCCAATTAACAAAGCAGCTATGGAGCTTAATAAATTCTTTAAAAAAAATAAGATTAATCTTGTAGTTGATCAAAGATATTTTCCAATCTCATCAAACAAATTATCAAAACTAAACGTTAAATTTTCGACCTCATTTGGAAGACATTTAGAATATTATTCTGGAATGGTTTTCAAAATAGATGTGAAATCAAAATCTACAACAATCAAGTGTGCTGGTGGTCGTTATGATCGATTAATATCTGATCTTGGTTCTAAAAAGCAAGTACCTGCAGTTGGAGCTGCTTTTAATTTATAATTATGATGGATATAATTAAAATTGGTGTTCCTAGTAAAGGACGGCTTCGTAAAGATGTTCTTAAAATTTTTAACAAAAATAATCTTAAACTTATCTCGGAGAGAGGTAAAAGAGATTTGTTTGGATCAGTAAAAGGAAAACCAAATATCCAAATAATTTATTTACACGCTCGTCAAATAATTGAAAGATTATCAGATAAGTCACTTGATATTGGTTTTTCAGGTCTAGATTTACTAAAAGAAAGTGAAATCAATATTCAGAGAAATATTAAAATATTTAAAAAATATCCATATGGACAAGCCACTCTTGTAGTTGCAATACCAGATGATTTTATTGATATTTACTCCATGTCCGATTTAGAGGAAGTAGCATTTGAATTTAAGGAAAAGAAAAATAGAAGAATAAGAGTTTCTACTAAATATCCAAATCTTACACGTGAATTTTTTTATAATAAGGGTGTTACTCAATTTTCAATTGTAAAATCAATTGGATCAACCGAAATAGAGCCTTTTACTGGAGGTTGTGAATTGATAACCGATATCACTAGTACTGGGTCGACTCTAGCTGCAAATAATTTACGTATAATAAATGATGGCTATATTTTAAAATCTGAGCTTTGCATGTTCATGGGTAAAACTTCTTTTAAAAATCAAGGAGTAAAAAAATTAGGGAAACTACTTTCTACGAAGTATTAAATCTTTCCAATATATTAAAATAATCTTAATAATATCTTTGTTTCTAACAACTAGGTACAAAGTTAAAATTACTAAGGAAAAAATTATAGATTTTATAATAAAATCAATTTCCATATTTAATTATTAATTTAATTTAGTGACTTATCAACACTCAATATAAATTTTTGCTTAACTATATGATATAAATAAATATTGAATCATATGAATAAATTAAAAATAATAGACTTATTTTGTGGATCTGGTGGATTTACGTTGGGTTTTTTAAGTGAAAAATACGATGTAGAGTTAGCAGCTGATATTGATCCATACTGTCAAAAAGTTTATGAAAAAAATTTACCAAATGTTAAATTTATTTTAAGTGATCTTTCAAAATTAAATAAAAAAATATTTGATGGTCTAAATCCTGATATAGTAGTAGGTGGTCCACCATGCCAAGGATTTTCAACTATTGGATCTAGAATTTCCTCTACAGAGCGAAAAAGAAAAAAAAAAGATATAAGAAACAATCTTATATTTTCATTTATGGAGCATGTAAATTATTTAAATCCGAAGATATTTTTAATGGAGAATGTGAATGGTATTTTAACAAGAGAAAATGGAAATATATTTAGTGAATTAAAAAAAAAAATAAAATCTTTTGGATACAGATTTGAGGTTTTTAATTTAGACGCAGTAAATTATGGCGTTCCACAATATAGAAAAAGAGTTTTTGTTATTGGAACAAAACTAAACAAATATAAGATTTCTAAACCAAATATAACGCATGGAGATAGTTTATTTTTAGAAAAAGAAAATACTATAAATTCTGTAATTGGAGATTTGGCGAAAATAAAAATTGATGAGAGTATGAATCACGTTCCCTTAAAACATAAACCTAAAAACTTAAAAAGATATAGTTTGATACCTGAAGGTGGTAGATTACCAGAAAATAAACTTTCAAAAGAATTATTTAGAAAAAATTTTGGAAACACTTTTAAAAGATTACATAGAAATAAACCCTCATTAACAATGGTACCTGGACATAATGCATTTCCAATTCACCCTTGGCTAGATAGATCTCTAACTGTAAGAGAAGCTGCAAGAATTCAGACTTATCCAGATAATTTTATTTTTGTTGGTCCTAGACATGAGCAATGCATACAAGTTGGAAATTCTGTTCCTGTAAAATTAGCTCAAAGTTGGGCTAAACATTTAAAAAAAATTTTATTAAAAAAAAATATAAATAAAAATGAAAAGGCAGCTTAATTTTATTGATTTATTTTGTGGGGCAGGAGGTTTTTCTTTAGGATTTAAAGCTGCAGGTTTTAACTGCTTAGGAGCTTTCGATAACTGGGACCCAGCTATAAAAACACATAAAAAAAATTTTAAAGATACAAAGATTTATACAAAATCAATTAATGATTACTCAAATTTAGAAATTAAGGAGATATTTAATAACAAAAATGTTGACGTGATTATAGGTGGACCTCCTTGCCAAGGTTTTTCATCAATTGGTAAACAAAATATTAATGACCAAAGAAATGATTTAATTTTTGAATTTGGAAGAATAATTAAGTCAATAAAACCAAGCTTTTTTATTATGGAAAATGTGAGTGGATTAATACACGATAAAAATGTTTTTTATTTTAATAGATTAAAAAATTTTTTTATTTCAAATGGTTATAAAATTAACTACAGACTTTTAAACGCTGCAGAATATGGTGTGCCACAATTAAGAAAAAGGGTATTTTTAATAGGCCACAAGAGTCCGTTTGAATACAATTTTCCAAAACCAATTTTTCTAAAAGAAAATTATAGAACAGTTGGCGAAACTATTATGGATTTAGTAAATAAAAAAAATATACAAAACCATGTGCCTATGAAACACAATGATATTGTTAGAAAAAGAATTTCTTTTATAAATGAAGGCGGTGGGATAACAAAAAATATTCCAAAAAAATTTTTACAGGGTAGCAGAAGTGATTATAGAAAAAATAAGCTAAAAAATTTTAGTCACGTATATAAGCGTCTTCACCGAAAATTACCTTCAGGAACAATGGTTCCTGGCCATAATGCTTTCCCACTGCATCCAACTCTTGATAGAGCTTTAACAGTGAGAGAGGCTGCAAGATTGCAAACATTTCCAGACAAAATTATATTTGAAGGAACAAGACAGGAGCAATGCATTTTGGTTGGTAATGCTGTTCCAGTCCAGTTAGCTAAGGTTATAGGAAAGAGTATTAAAGAAAGTTTAGATTTTAGTTTAAATAAAATTAATAAATTAAGTATTAAGTAAATTCATTTATATCAAAATTATAAATTTCTCTTATCTTTGGCCAATTAAATTGCAATCCATAATTTTCTCTAAAATAAGTTCTCTCATTTCCTAAAATAAAACCTAGTTTATTCCATAACTTAAATTCGTCTCTTATATAGTTTTGTTTGCCACCACTAGTTTTTCTTCCTGGCTTTCTATCTTCCCAAGGTGGAACTTGACCAATATCAACTAAATGATTATCAAATAATTCTTTATGGTTTTTAGAATTAAATTTTTCTCCTTTCTTAATTTTTTCTTCTTGGAAAAAATATAAGAGATCTATTAGTTGCATATGTTTACCTACTTTTAATATGTGGTTCCCCAGAGCTTGCATGAAAACTTTGCTTTCAGCACCTACTTGGTCACATAGATTTAGCAATCTAAATCCAAATTGAGTAAGATGACCAGTATCTTGATTAATTAAACCTAGCTGAAAAAAAGGAATTTTATAATTTTGTTTCTCACCAGGTGGAATGGATGGTCTCCTTCTCGGCTCACCTTCCCACGTGAGCGCTTCACCATTTTCTAATTTATTTTTAAATTTTGGCCAAACAAAATCAGAATAAATGTCTGTTTCCTTTTCATTATATTCTCTACATAATGATAAAATATCGTACATCTCATAATTACTTAAGTCTCTCCACCACGCCCAAAATACTTTAACTTTTCCTTTGTCTTCTTTTTTTTCAATATTATATTCATTTTTCTTTTCAATTTTTTTTCTTAGAAATAAATTATCTTGAGTAATTTGAGTTTTGGTATCGTAATCAAATATACATATAGGTAAATTTTTTAATTCGTCCCTAGAATTAAAAAGTTCTACAATAAAATCTGAGATTGGATAATTATCTTTTGACAACTTTGGAAGAATTAGCCCTGCATAATCATTATGATGTAAATAAGAAATTGCTTGCCCAACTCCAGTCATATACTCTCTTTTTTCTTGAAGTGGAGGCTTATATTCTAATCCAATTGTAACTTCATCTTCTTTAAAGTAATCTTTGAAAATAGCATCAGCCTTGGGCCAACCTGTAAACCCACTTCTGTGGAATCTGGTTGTAAAAATTTGTTTGAATTTCTCGTCCTCTGATCTAATTTTATTTAGTATTACTGAAGAAGCATTTATAGCACCTTGATCGTGAGTATCAGACATTGTTAGGATTTATTTTCTTTTCCAATTGTTATAATCTTCTCTTCTTCCTCTGGATCAGTCACATTAACAATCGTTGACTGTTCTGGTGGTAATTCAGGTATTTGTTTGCCTGCTATTACCCCGTGTTCATTTTCAAGTTTTTTTATTTGCTTTTCTAATCCTTGTGAGCCCCATGATTTTGTAACTATATTTTGTAACTTATTTCCATGCGTTCTGTAGGACTCCAATGCTCCTTTAATTGCTGATTTCACATCTGAATATTTATCAAAAATCTTACTTGCAGATAAAATGATTTTACCAATATTTTCTATTTGTTTTTTTTCACTTTTTATTTGTTCAAAAACAGCAATTAAATTATTAAGATTATTTGGAGATGAAAATATAAAACCTTTTTTAAAAGCATCATTCTGTAAAGTAATATCTCCTTTTAATGTGATCGTATAAAGTTCATCTGCAGGAAAAAAAACAATTACATGTTTTAAAGAATTTATTCCATACAGCTTGTTGTAATTTTTTTTATCCAAACCCTTTGGGCCAAAAAGATGTTTTCTCACAGAGTCAATATGATCCTTAAGATATTTGTCAGCTAATTTTTTATCTTCGTCGGTATTTGATTTCACTGCGTGTACATATTTAGTCCAATCAGCCAAAGATACTTTTGCATCAATTATATAATTTCTTTCAGGAAATTTTAAAAGAATATCTGGTATTACGTTTTTATCTTCATCATTATCTACATTATATGTTGTTTGTCTTTTTTGAGCAAAAAAGTCTCTACCTTTTACAAGATTTGCATCTAATAAAAGATTTTCTAATATTTGTTGATTAAAATTTCCTTGATAGGTTACATTAGTTGTAAGTTTTTCAAACCAATTCTTTATTCTTGTACCAAATGCATCATGTTTATTTATTGCTTGCTCTGAGATTGATTTATATTCACTAACTCCTTTCGTTATTTCATCAACCTTGGTATAAAGGGCTTTTACTTCTTCCTTTTTTTCTTCAAGTTGGTTTGTCAAATCTTGTTTAGCATCGATAGCTGCTTTAAATTCAGCATCTCTTGTAGCCAAATCTATCTGTGAAATTTTTAATTCTTCTTCTTTAGATTTAAGTTCATCATCTTTAAGTTTTAATTCATTATTAATCTCATCATTACTTTTTGGTTTAAGTAGAAAAAACCAAATGAGACCAAAAGCTAAAAAACCTAATATTGTTCCTAATATTGCATCCATAAAATTACTAATTTAACCTTTTATCACTAGAATTATCAATAAACGACTTAAAATCGTTATTTCTTACTTTATCAACTATATCTTGAGGAATTTTTTCCTCATCAAGGACTAATTCTACATAAGTAGTATAGACTAATGCTAAAGCAATAGCGTGGGCAACTTTAGCTGATAATTTAGAGTTAGACATTCTAATAAAATGAGTAACTGCCTTCGGATCAACTTTTCTAAAGAACCTATCCGAGTATTCAATTTTACCTTTTGGAAATTTAACTATTTTTGTCATAATTTATTGAGTCTCTTCGTGCAAATCATCTTGATCTATAATATCCTCGAATTGTTCTTCTTTTTTACACTCTTCAATTACAAGATCAGCATGTAATGCATATATATTTGCTAGGGTGATGGCTTTAGCAACTCTTAATGGCATGTCAGGGCGTTCCTTAATTAGCTTCTCAGTCATGCCATTAAAATTTATTGATGATAGGAAATATTCAGAAAAGTAGGATTTTTTACCCTCTTTTCTGCAGAAAGATAAAAGCTTTATTTCCTTGGTCATAGAAATAAACTTAATGATAAATTTTTTTTTTTCTAACTTTTATTGACACGTTAATAGTCTGACGAATAAATATTTAATTCGTTAGACTTCTAACGAAGAACTTTTAGCAGTTCTCTACCAGGTAAGGCTTCAAAATCAAAAGGTTTTCTCGCACCTCTTGTTTCACTTATAACTTTTTCCATATCTGCAAAAAGTTTAGGATCCCAGTAAACATTTTGTCTTTTATCGATAATTAATTTTTCCAAATTTTTAATTTCAGCTCTTTCATCAAATTTTTTGTTTTTGTTGAAGTACTCAAATTTAGATTTGTATCTAGCTGATTTTACCAGACTTCTTATAGAGTCAACTCTTTTTGGCAAAATTTTTTTTACGTTTGAATAAAATTCTATCATATGAGCTCTACCCATAAGTTCACTTTTTTCTGCAATTTCAACCACTTTATCCATTCTGTTTTCTTTTCCCATATCTAATATACGCTGCTCGATGTACATATGAAATTTTGACATCTTCCAGATTGTTTTATCTTTTGTGTTAAACTTTATTTTTTCAACTAGATCCCAAGTTTCTTGAGGGCTCACTTCCCATAATTTTAATTTTTCAATCAGTTGCTCATATGAATCAATTTTTTTAATATTTTTTTTTTCTTCCATAACTAGTAGATAATTATTAAACTTAATAGTACAAGGTATCACTTGATTCACAATGAAATGGAATAAAAAATACGATTATCCTAAATCTTCAAGAGCAACCGTAGATGGAATTAGAAGATATCTGTTAGGAGAAAACAAATTACCCAGTGTTACCTCAATACTTGATGCAACAAAATCTGAAGAAGATAAAGCAGCACTTGCAAATTGGCGTGAAAGAACTGGCTTGAAAGAGGCTGAAGCAATTACTAAAGCTGCTAGTAGCAGAGGATCTCAAATGCACAATTATTTAGAATCTTTCCTTTTAGGAAGAGAGAATTTAAGCTTTTTCGAGGATAATGAGCAATATAAATTAATGGCAAAAGAAATAATTGATAAAGGATTAACAAATAGATTAGAGGAAATATGGGGAACTGAATGCACTCTTTATTATCCTGAAAAATTTGCTGGCACCGCAGATTTGGTAGGAGTTTATGAGGGAAAAGAGACAATAATTGACTTTAAGCAAAGCAATAAACCAAAAAAATCTGAATATATTGATTCATGGTTTCTTCAAACAAGCGCATATTCATTAGCGCATAATATTGTGTATAACTCTAATATCACTTCTTGTGTAATTTTGGTTTGCACTGTAGATAAATTATTCCAAGAATTTAAAATTCAAAACCACGATTTAGTGATTTATCAAAATTTATTTCTAGGAAGATTAAAAAAATTTAACGAGCTTTCAAATTTAATTTAAGTAATTATATGAGATATAATGGATAAAATAGTAATTTATGATTATGAAACAACAAATAGCACTATTTGGGGATCTATAATTGAAGTTGGAGCAGTAGTAGTTGATAAAAACCTCAAAGAGATTGGAAAGTTAAATATTAGAGGCAGAATGCCAGAAGGCGAGGTGCCGAGTGCAAAAGCATTACTTGTTAATTCGACCAGCATTGATTTATTAACCAAGGGTAATTATTCTCATTATGATTTTTTAGGAGCTCTTGAAAATTTTTTTTCAAAGGCTGGACCATGCATGTTTTTAGGATGGAACAATACAAATTTTGATCGTTTCATGACTCATTATAATTTTTTTAAAGGAAATCGTTATCCTTATATTACTCATTCTTCACCAAATAGTGAACATGATGGAATACATATAGCAAGAGCTTCTCAAATTATAAATCCTGAAACTTTAAAAACAGGTTTAACAGACAAAGGTAATCCCTCATTTGCCCTGGAGTCTCTTGCAACAGCACAAGGATTTGATACATCACAACAACATACAGGTTTTCATGATGCATTTACAAGCTTGCTAATTCTTAGAATTGTAAAAAATAAGCATAAAGAAAATTGGGAAAAATTTTTAATATCTTCAACTAAATCTGGTTGTGAAACTCTTTTAAAAAGTGAGGAAATATTTTCGATAAATGAAATTATAACTGGAAGAGATTATCCTTATCTTGTTTGTAATATGCATCCAAATCATAATTCTCATCTTTTTTATAAAAAATCAAATGATAGGTTTGTATTTGATTTAAGAAATGACCCAGAACCTTTATTGAATTTATCAATTGATGAATTAAAATCTATTTTAGATAAAACAAAACCAAAAATTATTAGAGTAATGAAGATAAATAAAGCGCCTGTATTTTTAGATAAACAATGTGCGCTGGAATATAAATACCCTAAAGGAAACCCTTATACTAAACTTGGGCTGGAAACATTACAAAAAAGAGCAAAAATGGTTAGAGATAGTGAAAAATTTAGTCAAAATATCCAAACAATTTACAGAGAAAAAGAAGAGCAAAATGAACAATCTAAGTCACAGGAAGATAAACTACCTGAGGAAACATTGTATGATAAATTTATTCCCAATAAAGATACTGCATTGTTTAAAACATGGCACAGTTCATCTTGGGAAGATAAACTAAGATTATTGGATAAGTTTCAAGACAAACGATGTAGTTGGTTTGGACAAAAAATAATCTACCAAGAGGCACCTCATATTTTACCTCCCGATTTATACAAAAATATTAAGAGTGAAATTGCTAGGAGAATATTGAGCAAAAATAAGGAAAAGTGGCAAACTATAGGTATGGCTTATACAGAAATTGATACATTGAGAGATCAAGCATCTAACCGAGATGATCAGATAGAGTTAAAAAAATTAGACGAAATTAATGAATTTATAATGTCCATTGAAAAAAAATATGAAATTGCCTAGTTGACTTTAAGGCTCCAATTTATAGAAAGGATTTATGCTTATAGATTTTAAAGACGAAGATTTTGAAAATAAAATTAAAAATGAAGATGTGTCAGTAATTCAATTCTCAGCATCCTGGTGTGGTCCATGTAAAGCTCTCAAGCCAGTGATGGATAAATTATCAGATGAGTACAAAGACAAAGCAAACTTTTATATAACCGATATTGAAGATGCCGGAATTAATACAGGTTCTGCAGCTGGGATCCGTGGAGTGCCAACAGTAATCATATATAAAAAAGGACAAGAAGTTAGCCGTAAAGTTGGAGGAGTTCCAGAAAGTCATATGAAAGAATTCCTAGACGAAAATATTTAATTTAAATTTAACACCTCACCAGCAAGATACAAAGATCCTGTAATTAATATTATATCGTTTTCCTTGACCGGAATTGACTTGATAGCATCTATAATACTCTCTTTATATTGAACGTTTTCGAAGCTATTAAGCTTACTTTTTAACACTTTTCCTTTGATTGAGTTTGGCTGATTGGGGATATCTATAGTGGTCAAGGAAGAAATATTTTTAAAGTAACTCATATAATCGTTATGATCTTTGTTACTCATCATACCTAGAATAATATGTTTATTGCAATTTAAACTTTCCAAATATTCATTCAAAACTTTTGCTCCTAAAGGGTTATGAGATCCATCAACAAGTAATTTATTATTTTTTACCAATTCTTTAAGATTACCAGAGTCTATTTCTTGAAGTCGTGCGATACTTTTAATTTTAGTAATTCCATCTTTAATATGTTTTTCACTAACTTTTAAATGGTTGATTGATCTTAAGGTTGCTATTGCTGTTGAAATATTTTCAAGCTGAAATTGACCTTTTACGTTTGGGGTTGGAAGCTTAATACCACCATTTTTATCTTCATAAAAAATAAAGCCATTTTCATTCGATGAATAATTATAGTCTTCATTAAAAAAATATTTTTTTGAGGAATTTTTTAAAATTGAACTTTTTATATCATTAACAATTTCAGATGAACTTTGCTTTGCAATAATAATATTAGAATTTACTAAAGTTGAGGTTTTTTCAAATATTATTTTTTTAGTTGTTTGTTCATTTTCAGGTAACCAATCTAAATGATCCAAACCAATAGAAGTTACAATGCTTGCTAAATTATCTTTTAGTATATTTGTTGCATCAAAGCGGTGAAATAGCCCTGTTTCAATTAGGTTAATATTTTCAGGGTATTTTGAGGCTTTATAAAAATATGCTGCAGTTAGTATTTCAAAAAAAGTTATTGGCTCATTGTTATTTGCTTCTTCAACTTCCTCAAAAAGAATTCCAAGATCATCATCATTTAATTCTTCATTATTAAATACAAATCTTTCATTTATTCTTTTGATATGGGGACTGGTATAAATATTACACTTAATATTTGCCTCTCTTAAGATTGCAAATAAAGCCTGTATCGTTGAATATTTGCCATTAGTTCCAACTACCGAAATAGCTTTTAATTTGTCTTGTGGATTTCCAAGGGTTTTACAGAGTTTTTTTATTCTATTTAAACTTAGGTCTATCTCTTTAGGATGCAACTTTTGTAAGCGATTGACTATCTTCTGCAGTTTCATTTTGTTCAGAAGTTATAACAGAATTTCGCTTTAACAATATTGATAATAGAGTTCCAATCTTAGAGGCTAGTTCTTTTCGTTCAACTATTAGGTCAACAAATCCAGTTTTTTCAACATACTCACTCTTTTGAAAACCTTCGGGCAACTCTTCTTTAACAGTACCTTGAATTACTCTAGCTCCTGCAAATGCAATCAATGCGCCAGGTTCTGCAATATTGATATCACCTAGCATTGCATAAGAGGCAGTTATTCCTCCGGCAGTTGGGTCCGTAATGCAAACCAAGTAAGGTAAACCATTTTTTTTTAATTCATTAATTGCTAGAGTAGTTCTTGTCATCTGAGATAATGAAATTAAACTTTCCATCATTCTCATTCCGCCACCAGCACTAACACATAAAAAAGGAGTTTTATTTTCTATTGCATGTTGAATTCCATACAAAAAAGCTTCACCTTCAGCAGCAGCCATTGAGGCACCTAAAAAATCAAAATCAGATGCAACTGCAGTAATTTTAATATTGTCAATAGTGCCAGATGCAACCATCATTCCACACTCTAAACCAGTTTTTTTTCGTGCACTTTTTAATCTGTCTTTATATGTCTTGGAATCAGTCCAATTTAATGGATCATCTTTTGGAATAGGAGTTTTAAATATTTCATAATTGTTTTTACCAAATAAAATATCAAATCTCTGTTTAGGCTTAATTCGGTGGTGCTTGTTACATTCAGGACAAACCCATAAGTTATTTTCTAAATCCTTTTTAAGTATTGGACCTATGCAACATGAAGTCCAATCACTATTTGCGATATCTTCTTTAGATGCTCTTTCTTTGATAGCTGTTTTGATTTTTTCACCAGCTTTAATTATTTTTGTAATCCAGTTCATTTAATTTTATTTTTTAATCTTCTAACTACATTAGTAACATTTGTGACAGCATTTTGTCTGTTTTTAATGGATTTAGAAATTTCCTTACAAATTGCGCTTCCTACTACTAAACCATCAGCTTTTTTGAGTGATTTAATAGTTTTCTCAGTGATTCCAAATCCAATTACAACATTTTTTGATTTGTTTTGATTTTTAATTTTGAAATAATTTTCTAAAATTTTTTTAGCGGAAACTTTTAATTTTCCTCCCGTAGTTGACAACATACTTATGTAGTAAATCATATCATGAGAGTCTTTGATAATTCTTTTTAATCTTATATTTGATGTTGTTGGAGACACTAATTGTACAAAATTAACACCTTTTCTTTTACATTTTTTAGAAAAACTCTTATTTTCTGGGTAGGGAAGGTCAACAACAATCAAACCATCTATTTTTGAACTCTTACATTTTTTAAGAAATTTGTTTTCATCATATTGATAAATCATATTGTAATAGCCCATTAAAATAATAGGAGTTGTTTTTTTTGATAACTTAAATTCTTTAGCAATTGCAAAAACATCATTTATTTTAATTCTCTGGATATTTGGGCAGTACTCCACCCACATATTTTAACAAATATATTTGGTCCTACTGTACTACCAACACACATATGAGTATTATCGCAGTTTGATACCCAGTATCTCATGCATTCACTTACTGCATCTACCAAGGTCTGACTGCCAGAATAAACAGGGACAATCTCAGCCCCATTTTTTTTCATTGCATCACAGTTTGGTTTTTGTCTTTTAATATCTTTAGCACCCATAAATATTTTACATTTCAAGCCAAACTTTTTTGCAGCCATACTTAACATTTTTCCTGCATAACCAGCTCCTGTGTCACCAACGATATATTTTTTACCCATCGCTTTACAAAGAAGTGCATGCACAGTCGCATTATATATTTTATGAGCCCCCCCGTTAGCTTCAGAGACAACTTTTGCCCATATTTGAGCACCACCCAGATGACTAGATAAATTCTCTAATTTTACAAAAGAGGTTGGAGCGCCAATGTAATTTTTAAAATAATAGTCCCTCTTTTTAATAAATTTTTTATTTTTTCGTAATTTCTTAAATTCTTCTGTTAAGTCCTCTACAGGTTTTTTTAGAGTTTCAGGAATGAAGCTACCTCCAAATTTTTCTCCCCAAAAACCAAATTGGTCATGTTGATCAATTAATGGAACACCTTTTTTAAGTTTCATTTTTAATTTGTTTTACTTTTTTTAAAAAAATTTCTATTTTGGATAGATCTTTTAATCCAGAAGTTTCTAACCCTCCAGATAAATCTATAAAATCTGCTATTTTTCCATAATTTTCTAAGTCGTCATTGTACTTAATGTTACCAGCAAGCATCAATTTTTTATTAATTTTGATATCCATAATTAGATTGTGATCAAATGCTTCACTTTTTTCATAACCTTTACTATCAAATAAATAAATATCAGTTACCTCATTAAAATCTTGATATTTTTCTAAGTCTGATTTGTCTTTAACAGTAAATGCGGTAATTATTTTTTTATTATATTTTATTTTGATTGAGTTTATTTGTTCAGGCGTGCAATCATACAATTGGTAGTAGTCAAAAGGAAGATTTTTAATTTGTTCTAATATTTGTTTATTGGGTTTAACTAATACAGCAACATAATGAGATTTATTTTTATTTATACTTAACAACCTTTCTAATTTGTTAAACTCAACATATCTTGGACTTTTTTGATAGTTACAAATAAAACCAATAAATTTAGGTGGGAAAGGATGATTAACGATAAAGCTTAATGTATCTGGATCAGAAACTCCACAGATTTTACAGCCTTTGATCATTGATTTAAATGATCAATCAATTTTTTTACATTTTGTTTAATATTACCTTTTGTAAGCGATCTGCCCATTACAACCCCCGAAACTTTATTCTTAAAAGCATCTTTAGGAGTCATTACTCTTGCTTGATCGTTTGAACTATCTCCTGGTAGTCTTATGCCAGGTGTTATCACCAATAAATTTTTAAATTTTTTTCTAATCATTTTGGACTCTTGTGGTGAGCATACAATCCCATCACAACCTGATTTTTTTATAAGTTCAGCTTGTTTTAAAACTAATTGTTGAACATTTTTGGTATGACCAATCTCTTTCAAAGATTTGTTATTCAAGCTTGTTAAAATTGTAACTCCTAAAACTTTTAAGTTTTTATTTATTTTTTTTGCGTGTTTTTTTACAGCTTTGAGCATATCGAGACCACCATTTGCATGGACTGTAATATATTTGCATTTTTTTAAATCTTTTAAACTATCTATTGCTGAGAGAGCGGTTTGTGGAATATCATTTATTTTTAAATCTAACCAAAAATCTCTTTTAAATTTTTCAAGGAACTTTCTTCCATTTTTTGAGTAAAAAAGTTGCAATCCAAATTTTGGTATGATCTTTAATTTATTATTTTTTGTTTGAACAATAATATCTTTAATTTTAATTATCTTTGATGCATCACACGCAACAAATATAATTTTATTCTTCATGATTTAATTTTTTAAACAAGTCTTTGGACATTTTAAAGTGAATAGTTTTTTTTTCAGGAGTATTGACTTTTTCTCCTGTTTTAGGATTTCGTGATATTCTGGCTTTTTGAATATTGGTGGAAAATACTCCAAATCCTCTTAGCTCTACTCGGTCTCCTCTTCTTAGCGCTCTCTTTATTTCGTTTAAAATTATGTTAGTAAACTTTTCTAAGTCTTTTTTTAAGAAATTAGGGTAGTTGTTTGAAAGTTGTTTTAAAAGCTTTGATTTTACAATAGCCAATTTAGATCTTCTTAATTTTAATTATCTTCTTCTTTTTTCTTTAGATCCTCAGATAAAGATGAAAATGGTAGGTTTTTACCTGATCCTTCTGATCCATATTTTTCTAAAGCTTCTTTTTTTTCTATTTCCTCAAGTAATTTAATGCTCAACACAACTTTTCTTTTATTAATATCTAGATCAGCTATTGCGACATCTAATTTTTCACCACCTGTCCATCTTGAAGGTCTTGCATCCGCTGCATTGATAGCAATTGCATTTTTTTTAATTTGAAAGTCCATTTCACAACCCTCAGGTCTTACCATCAAACCTTTGTTGTCAGTTGATATAACTTTTACAGTAATTGTTTGATTTTTAGTTTTATTTTTAAAGAAATCAAAAGGATCTGCTTGAGTTTGTCTTAAGCCAACTCTAATTTTTTGTTCTGAAGATTTTATTTCTAGGACCATTACCTTAATTTTATCACCTTTCTTGTATTTGGCTAATTCCTCTTCTCCATTATTCAAGTAAGTTAAGTCATTGCAGTGCAAAAAAGCATCTACATCTAAATTCTCAATTTTAACAAATAATGAGTATTCATTTTTGTTAACAATTTCACCTTCAACAATCGTATTGATAGGAAATTTTTTCTCAAAAGTCTCAAAAGGATTTTCCTGAGTTAATCTATGTGAAATAGCAACTCTTCTTTTATCTTTATCAATTTCAGTAATCACACAATCTATTTCATCACCAATTTTAAACATTTTTTTTGCAGAAATATTTTTCTTTGTCCAGCTTAGTTCACTTGAATGTAAGAGAGTAGTCAGGCCTGGCTCTAACTCACAAAAAGCTCCAAAGTCCATCAGTTTGACAACTTTAACTTTATAGATTTTATTAAGTTCATAATTCTCTATATGTTCAAAAGGATCTGGTGATAATTGTTTTACTGAACAGCCAACTTGCAATTTTTCTTTATCAACGCTTATAACTTTTAGATCATGCTTTTCACCAATATTGAATACTTCATCGGGATGGTTCACTCTTGAGTAAGATATTTCCTGAAGGTGAACTAGTACATCTAATTCTCCATTAACATTAAAAAAGCAACCAAAAGAACTATAACCTTTTACTTCAGCTCCTTTAATGATGTCACCTACTTTAAATTTCTCAATAATTTTAGCTTTATCCTCTTTTTTAAATGATGAAATAATTTCTCTTCTTGAAACGCAAGCGTTCCCTCGAATTTTATCAAGTTTTATTAGTGCAAATTTTTGTGGCTCGTTCATTAGGTGACTAATATCTTTTAGAGGTTTGTCTGATATCTGGCTACCTGGTAGGAACATGAGAGAACCTGTATCAATATGCTCAACTATACATCCACCTTTACATTTAGAGGTAATTTTACCCATAATAGGTTCGTTTTTTTCATATGCCTCTACTAATTTATCCCAACCTTTTATTTTTTGTGCTTTAGAAGCTGAAACTAATACTTCTCCATTTTTATCCTCAATTTTCTCTAATAAAACAGATATAGTCTCTCCAATTTTAATCTTCTCGGATAAGCCCATGCTTTTTAATTCGTTTATATCAAGTACTGGTTCGGATTTTAAACCTTCAACAAAAAGAAAAACGAATTTTTCAGTAATTTTGTTTATTTTACCTTCTATAATTTTTCCTTCTTCTATTTGAATTTTTGAAAGTTGGCTATTAAGTAATTTTTCGAATTCTTGAGAGGCTGGATTTGATAAATCTTTATAAATTTCCATTAAGTAATTATTTTCCTGTCTATTATTTTTTTTATATTTAAAAAACAACGTCTTATACTTAGGTTGGTTGTGTTTAGCAAGATGCTATCCTTTGTTTTTTTAAGGGGAGAAATCTTTCGATTTGTGTCACTTTTGTCACGTTTTTTCACACTTTTTAGCACTTCTTTATAAGAAATATTCTTATTTTTGGTTTTTAGTTCCTTATATCTTCTAAGCGCTCTAGTCTTTAAATTGGCAGTTATAAATAGTTTTATATCTGCATCTGGCACAATAACTGAACAGATGTCCCTTCCATCCAAACACGATCCAGCGTATTTTTTTGGAGGGTTGTAAGCACATTTTAATTGAAAAGCATGAACTAATTTTCTTATTTTTTTATCTTTAGCAATTATTGATGCAACTGTTGCAACTTTATCAGAAAGTAGTTTTTTGTTTTTTAAATCTTTTATTTTCAATTTATTAATTTTCTTTTTTAAATAGCCATAATCAAATTTACGAGGTTCATTAATTTTAATGTTTGCAACATATCTGTAAACCCTACCTGTATCTAATTGTAGTAAATTATAGTGTTTGGATATTAATTTTGCTTGAGTGCCTGCACCCGCAGCAGCAGGGGAGTCTATTGCAACTTTTAAAATATTATTTCTTTTAGTTATATTTTTATTTTTGTAATTCATTTATTATATTCATAAAGTTTGGAAAAGAGGTGTTTATTGAGTCTTTATTATGTATTGTCCAATCACCTCCAAACGATAAAGCTGCGATTACACTTGTCATAAATACTCTGTGATCTTTAAAATAATTTTTAATAGTTATTTTGTGTGATATGCTTAAATTTGGGTTTCCAAATATTTTAATTGAACTTTTTGTTATAATATTTTTTACACCTAGATGTTTTAAAATTTTTGAACCCCAAATAAGTCTTGGACTTTCTTTTTGATTTAATTCTGCCAAATTTTTAAAGTAAGAAATTCCGTTAGCTTTTGCAGCAACTAGAAAAATTAATAAAAATTCATCGATAGCACCACTGTTAAATTTTATTGGGCAATTAATCGATTTTAATTTTTTTGAGCTTCTGACAAAAATATCAGCATTTTTTTCACCTTTATAATTTTTTTGATTTCTTAAATTTATCTTAACACCCATTTTTTTTAAAATATTTATAACCCCAGTTCTTGATGGATTAATATTTACATTCTTGATAAGGAGGTTTGAATTTTTTGCTAATGCGGTCAAGACTATAAAAAAAGAGCTAGAGCTTAAATCTGAAGGAATGTCATAGTTTAAAGGATTTAATTTATTTATTTTTTTTATTTCGATCAAATCATATTTTTTCTTTTCCTTTATTTTAATAGGAAGCTTTAAATATTTGCATAATAACTCAGTATGATTTCTACTTTTTTTTGCTTTAATAAAAGTTGTTCCATCTGTTCTCATACCTGCGAAAATAATAGAACTTTTACATTGAGCCGATCCTCTTGTTTCAATATATTTTATTGGTTTTAATTTTGAAGATCCATATATTTTTAATGGAAGATTTTTATTATTTGTAAGTTTAAAATTTGCTCCAAATATGCTTAGTGGATCAGAAACTCTTTTAAAATCTCTTTTTGATAAACTTTTGTCACCAATTAGTCTGATAGGGTAGGGAGTATTTATTAATAGTCCGAGGATAAGTCGTCCAAGTGTGCCAGAATTTTCAGCATTTATTGTAAGATTTTTCCTATATTTATAGCCATCAATACCCATTCCAGAAATTTCACAAACATCATTGTTAAATTTTACCTTAATACCCAATTTCTTAATTGCATTGATTGCTGCCAAAACATCCTCAGACATAAGTAGGTGTTTTGACTTTGAAACTCCACTTGCCAAAGAAGCAAATAAGACCCATCTTATACTTAGGCTTTTATCTCCGCTTATATTTATTCTTTTATTAAAATCTTTAATTTTCTTCTTAATTACTATCGTTTCAGTCATGAATATTAGTTAAATTTGAAACTTTCACCAAAGTAGGCATTTTTGGCATTTATATCATTAACTAAATTATTAGGTGTATCTTGAGCAATTATTTTACAATTACTTAATATCATTGCAACATCTACACAAGCAAGAAGATCTCTTGCCTGATGATCACAAATACAAATAGTAATTTGAGTTTCTTGTTGCAAATTAACAATAATTTCTTGTAACATTTTGATAGTTAGTACATCAAGTGCAGCAAAACATTCATCTAATAATAAGACTTTAGGATCACTCAAAAGAGAAAGAGCAATAACCAATTTCTTTTTTTGTCCTCCTGATAAAAACTTTGCTTTAATTTCTTTAACATTTTCTAACTCAAACTTAGAGAGTAAATAATTTATTTTTTCAGATCTTAAATTTTTATTATCAATTACAATTTCACTAATAGCTTTTAAATTATCATGAAGTGTTAGTTCATTAAAGTATCCTCCATATTGTGGAACGTACCCAACTTTAAATTTTTTAGTACGTAAATATATAGGATAATTTGTTACATCCTCTTGATTTATTTTTATATGGCCACTATCTGGATTTATGAGTCCAGTTATAAGATTGAATATTGTAGATTTTCCAACACCGTTTGGTCCAAGCATTCCAAAAATTTGGCCTTGGTTAATTTTAAAGTTAATATTATCTAAAATTATTCTTTTACCATAAGAAAGAGTTATATTTTTAAACTCTATTATTGAATTTTGATTTTTGAAAGACTTAATTCTGAATTTTTTTATAATTCCCATATTAGTTTTTACTTTTAATTTTTACTTTCTTGCTGTCTTCATACATAAATATTTTTGTATCTTTTGTTTGAATATTCATTTCTAGTACGTCTGCTAATAAAATATTCTCAGGATTTGTATAAACAATATCTCTAGATATAACCATTAAATTTCTTTCAAGTGAAAAATCTAAATATTCGCCAGTTATCTTGTTAGCTAAATAATTGATTATTACATTTTTTGAAAAGATTGTATCGAAATTTTTTGTATTGTATTTTCCATATTCAGAAGTAATCACAACTTTATTTGAGTTTTCCAGGTTTATTTCAGCTTTTACATTTGTTAAGTAAATTACATCAGAATTGTTAATATCTATTTCTCCTGTTGATGCATTGATAATATATTCATTGCCTTTAGTATCTTTAGACAAATAGCTTACATCCTTAATAGTATTCGAAGTGAAAGATTTTTCCTCTAAAGAATTGGAATTTTTCTTATTGGTGTCTTTTTTTTTTAAAAAATTTTCGAATATAAAGTAACTAAGAATTACAATTATAATTAGAGAAAAAAGCCCAATAAGTGTCTTGTTTTTCATTTATGAAATGTTTGACTCTAAGATATTGTGTATATGAATTACTCCTATAGTTTTAAACTTGTTTTTTTGTTCAAAAACACACAGTGAAGTAATTTTTTTGCTATTCATTAAAGATAGAGCTTTGACAGCCAATGCATCTTTATTGATGCTTATAGGTTTTTTTGTCATAATTTTATCAACAGTAATTGATTGTAAGTTTAGTTTTTTTTGACTGTATCTTCTTATCTGACCATCTGTGACTATACCTGTAGTTATTTTTCTCTTATTTCTTGCCACCAATATTCCTAAATTTTTTTTACTTAATATCTTTAAAGCCTCGTTCATTTTAATATTTTCATGAACAAAAGGAATTTTGTCTCCAGTAAGCATTATATCTTCAACAGTTTTTAATTGAGCACCCAAACTACCTGCTGGATGTAATTTTTTAAAATCCATTTTACCAAATTTTTTATAGTTCATGCTAGCAATTGCCAATGCATCTCCCAAAGCTAATTGACTTGTAGTACTGGCTGTTGGAACAATTCCACCTGCCTCTGTAACTCTAGGAGTTAAAAGTTTAATATCAGCCTCCTTATAAAGTATTGAATCTTTTTTGGTAACTATCCCGATTAATTTAATTCTGTTTCTTTTCGCAAATCGAATAATATTCTTAAGTTCACTTGTTTCACCTGAATTGCTTATTAAAATTAAGATATCCTTTTTAGAAATCATTCCAAGATCTCCATGTGAAGCTTCACTTGCAGAGAGATTAAATGATGGAGTTCCAACAGATGAAAGTGTCGCTGCTATCTTAGATGCAATTAAACCACTTTTTCCTACTCCACACAATATTACCTTTGATTGACATTTACTAATTTCAATTACAGCATCATTAAATGAATTATTAATATTTTTTCTTAAATTTTGAAGAGCTTTAATTTCTAGACTTATGACACTTTTGGCTATGTTTATAAATTTTTTTTTAATCATTAATGTGACCAGATATCATCTTTAAAAAGTGCTAAATCTAAATCAACTCTTGTTTTTAAAAATTTCATGCAGTCCTCATATAACTGAATTCTATTTTCTCTTTCTAATAT
Source organism: uncultured Pelagibacteraceae bacterium (assembly GCA_902594635.1). Lineage (GTDB taxonomy): Bacteria > Pseudomonadota > Alphaproteobacteria > Pelagibacterales > Pelagibacteraceae > Pelagibacter. Next base: position 35,954 of record CACJMX010000001.1, on the reverse strand, counting down.
TTTTTTTAGTTCTTTGTGTATTTGATGTAAATAAATTACATCATTTGCACAATATTTAAGTTGTGCGGGTGTTAACTCTCCACCAAAATCTGAACTTTGAAATTGTTTGCTAATATCTACATTTGCAAACTCTTTTATTAATGTTTTTAATGAGTGATTATCAGAGTAGGATCTTGCAAGTTTCGAAGCTATTTTTGTATCAAGAATATTATTAGTATCTGTTTTTAAATAATATTTGATGTGAGACATATCTGCTCGACCATAATGAAAGATTTTAGTAACATTTTCATCTTTTAATAGCTTTACTAAGTTTGGAGCATTGTAATTATCTCTGTCGAATTGCACAATGTGAGCATCTGAATTTCCTGAAGATATTTGTATTAAGCAAAGAGGATCCCTTCGGACATTAAGACCCATGAATTCGCCGTCAACTGCTATTGTATTGCCTAATTTCAAATCCTCTGGTAGATCATTTTTGTGAAGATGAATATTATTACTCATTTTTAAACATATATATATGAAAGCAAAAAATTGTCTAATTTTTGGTGGTAGTGGTCAAATTGGTCGAAACCTCATTAGAAAACTAACTAAGAATAACTTTAGGGTTACGGTAGTAACTAGAAATATTCATCAAAAAAGTTACATAATCAAAACCCAGGCAAATGTTGGCTACATAGACATTGTTGAAGCCAATATATTTGATGAAAAAAAAATCAGAGAGCTTTTTAAAAAATCTGATATTTGCGTAAACTTGATTGGTATACTATTTGAAAAAAAAAGAGGAAACACATTTAAGAATATTCATACAGTTTTTCCTTCATTGTTAGCAAAACTCTCCAAAGAATATAACCTAAAGCATTTTATTCATTTATCAGCTCTAGGTATAAATGAAGCTAAAGATTCAGCTTATGCAAATAGTAAAGTTGAAGGGGAAAATAATATTTTAAAAAACTTTCCTCTTGCAACAATATTGAGACCATCTGTAGTTTATTCTGTAGACGATAATTTTACTACAAATTTTATGACTCTTTTAAATAGATTACCATTTTTTCCCTTATATTACAGTGGAACAACTAAGTTTTCCCCAATTCATTGTTCCGATTTGACAGATACTATTTATCACGTGATTTCAAATAATATTTATTCGAAAATTATTGAATGTGTGGGCCCAGAGGTTTTTACTTTCAAAGAAATAATAATGAAATTACTAAATTTGATTGGTAAAAAAAGAATATTATTACCGATGCCTTTACCTGTGGCCGAAATGACAGCAAGAATATTTGAAATAATGCCAAAACCATTGCTTACAAGGGATCAATTAAAACTTTTAAAATATGACAATATTGTATCTGGAAAGTATAAAACTAACTCAGATATCGGTGTGCCGAGCGTAAGACAATTTGATGAGGAAGTTAAAAAATATTGCTATATGTGGAGAGACGGTGGACAATTTTCCACAGAAAAATATAATTCTGAAAAAAACTCAGATGTTAACTTAAGATGAAATCTAAGCTGTCTGGATTTTCTTTTCTATAAATTCAGGGACTTCTTCTTTATCAGTCGTATCTTCTTTTTTACCTTTAGGTTGATAAGCATAAAGAAGATGCAATTTACAATATGAAAAGTCTTTTAGAGATGATCTGCCACAAAAGTAAAAAGATTTTTCATCTGGATGGCCAATAGGCCATTTGCATGAGCTTTCATCTAACTCCTCTAGTTGCTTAGGATTTTCTGGCTCAAAGTCTTTTTCAATTATTAAAGACTTAAATTTACTTTTACGACCTCTTTTATTTGTTATATTTTTTTCTTCAAAGGAATTTTCAAAATTTTGATTTGAAGTTGCTGCTCTCGTTTTAATTTTTGCAGATAAATTTAGCCTGTGAGCTTTCCCTATAACAGCATTTCTACTGATCCCACCAATAATCTCAGCGATCTGACTTGCGGTACTTCCTTTTCCCCAAAGTTCTTTTAATTTTGCTACTTTTTCGTCTGTCCAACTCATATATCAATATCTTGTGTTAAACTTTTATACATAGACAATATACTGATATTAAATTTAATTAAACAATCAAAAAATCTTAGTTATCAACACATATTGGTTCAATTTATTAAATATGTATTTTCAATCATAGCTTGTATCTAATAATTAAAATTTATAAAAACAAATTAAATTTATGACGTATTTAGCAAAAAACTATAATCGAAAAAAAATTTCCTTTAAGTATGGTAAAGGAAGTTACTTATTTTCTACTGATAACAAGAAATATTTAGATTTTGTTCAAGGTATTGCTGTAAATTCATTGGGTCATGCACATCCTAAGCTTACAAAAACGATTAGTGCCCAAGCAAAAAAATTATGGCATGTTTCAAATGCCTTTCAAATTCCAGAAGGAGAAAAGTTAGCTAGAAAATTGTGTAAAAAAACTTTTGCCGATTATGTGATGTTTCAAAATAGTGGCGCAGAAGCTACTGAGGCTGCAATAAAAGTTGCTAGAAGATATTTCTATTCAATTGGCAAAACTAATAAAAACAAAATACTATGTGTTAGAAATTCCTTTCACGGAAGAACTTTGGCAGCAATCTATGCAAGTGGATCAAAGAAAATGACTGAGGGATTTGGTCCAAAAGTAAGTGGATTTGATCATTTTGACTTTGGAGATCACAAGTCCTTAAAGAAAAAAATTACCAAAAATACAGCTGCTATTATGGTGGAAACGATTATGGGTGAGGGTGGAATTAAAGTAATACCTGATTGGTGTTTAGTGGAATTGAGAAAGCTATGTAATAAAAAAAAAATATTACTAATTTTAGATGAGGTTCAGTGTGGTATAGCAAGATCTGGTGACTTTTTCGCATTTGAAAAATCTAAAGTAAAGCCAGATATTGTGCCAATTGCAAAAGGGATTGGAGGTGGATTTCCTATCGGAGCAGTTTTAATGAACAAGAAAGTTGCTGCTGGGATGACACCAGGAACACATGGTTCAACTTTTGGTGGTAATCCATTAGCAATGGCTGTTGGAAATACTGTGATGGATATAGTTTCAAATAAAAGATTTCTAAAAAATGTTAAAAGTATTTCTAAATATTTTTTAATAAAATTAAATAATTTAAAGAATGTTTATCCAAATATAATTAAGAATATAAGAGGCAAAGGACTTTTAATTGGTATTCAGCTACATGTAGATCAAACAAAATTTATAAAAAAACTTATGGACAATAAATTATTAACCATACGTGCAGCAGAAAATGTCGTTAGAATTTTACCCCCACTAAATGTTAAAAAAAACGAAGTTGATCAAGCTTTGAAAATAATAAATAAAGTTTGTAAAGAATTAAATTAAAATGAAACACTTTATCAATTTAAAAGATATTCCATCTAAAGATCTTAAAAAAATAATAATAGATGCAAAGGGAAGAAAAAAATTGAGAAAAAAACTAAGTACTCTTGAAGTTGATAAAGGAGCTCCTTTGAAGGGAAAGTTGCTTATCCAAATGTTTGAAAAGTCGAGTTTAAGAACTAGATTAAGTTTTTATCTAGCAATTAAACAACTTGGAGGAGGCACTTTAACTCTTAGATCAAACGAGCTTCATCTTGGGCAGGGTGGCGAAAGTATTGCAGATACTGCAAAAATTCTTTCAACATATGGGGATGGATTTATATTGAGAACCGATAGTGATAAAAAAGTTGAAAATTTTAGAAAATATCTTTCAATTCCAGTTATAAACGGTCTTAGTCCATCATCTCACCCGACACAGGTTTTATCTGATGTATTTACAGTTGAGGAAATAAAGAAAAAACCCATCTCAAAACTGAATATTTGCTGGATTGGAGACTCAAACAATGTTTTAGACAGTTTGATTGCAGCATCAGTTAAATTTTCATTTAAATTGAGTATAGGCTGTCCAAAAAAATTTGAACCTGGCACAAAAGTAAGAAACTGGATTAAAAAAAATAAAAAGAAAATTTTTATTTACAATGAACCAAAAAAAGCAGTTTCAAATGCAGATGTAATTTTTTCAGACAAAGTTATTTCTCTGAATGATAAAGTTAATAAGAAGAAAAAATTAGCTCAATTTAAAAAATTTAAAATTGATAAAAAACTTATGGGGCATGCAAAAAAGAATTGTATTTTCCTACATTGTCTTCCAAGAGGAAATGAAGTAACTGATGATATTTTTTTAGGAAAAAAATCTCATGTATGGCAACAAGCTCTAAATAGAGTTCATGTTCAAAAGAGTATTTTATTATACTGTTTTGGAAAATTAAGGTAAGGGTAAAGGACTATCTGAGTTTTGGTTTAGATATTTAATTACAGATGCTCTATCTTTTTCTTTTCTTAATCCAGCAAATGCCATCTTTGTTCCTTTGACCCATTTTGCAGGTTTGATTAAATAACCATTTAGCTCCTCAAAAGTCCATTCTTTGTCATAAGACGCTAATGCTTTAGAATATTTATAATCAGAAACTACACCAGTTTTTCTACCAACAACATTATATAAAGCTGGACCAATATTATTTTTTCCGCCTTTCACAATAGAATGACATGCTGCGCATTTTTTAAAAACTTTTTCACCTATGGTCACATCACCCATAGCCATCAATGCAGCAATATCAACTTTCTCTTCCACAGTAGCATTTGTTGAAGTTGAAACTGTCGTTACCTCTTCAACGTCAACCGCGTAACCTGGCTTTTCTGGTTTTTCAACATGAAAAATAACATCTGATAATTTTCCAATACCAATAACCAAAAGTGCAACCATTAGAACTGCAGCAACTATTTTATTAATTTCGAAAGAATCCATTTTTTTATTAAATAATTTTGAACATATATCACGTTAAATTAAAAATTTATCAAAATTATCTGTATAAATTTGCCTCTATTGGTATTTAATAGGTATAATTAATTCAGCATTTATGAAAACGTTGATCATTATACCATCCAGACTAGGGGCTACTAGATTACCTGGAAAACCTTTATTAAAAATTAATAATAAATCCATAATTTCGCATGTTTTTAAAAGAGCTCAAGATGCTGATATTGGAGATGTAGTAGTAGCTACGGAAAATACGGAAATTGTTGAAGATGTGACTATGAATGGAGGTAGAGCCATTTTAACCAGCAAAGAACATAAAACTGGCACGGACAGAATATATGAAGCTTTTAAAAAAATGAAATTTAATGATGTGGACTTAATAATGAACTTACAGGGAGACGAGCCGGCGATTAACATAAAAGATATAGTAAGTTTAAAAGATAAAATGATTAACTATCAATCAAAAATGGGGACACTTGCTGCAAAAATAGAAAATAAAAAAGACTTTCAAAATGAAAATATCGTCAAAGTTCAAACAAAATCTAATCTTCAAGAAGACTCTTTTTCTGAAGCAGAAACATTTTTACGGATAACTAAAAAATTAGACAAAGTTTATCATCACATTGGTATATATTGCTATTCTGCCGAAACTCTTGAAAAATTTGTTGAATTAAATCAGACTAAAAACGAAATCAAGCAAAGATTAGAACAGCTAAGAGCACTAGATAATAGTATTAAGATAAATGTTGCGTTAGCTAAATCTCCTCCAATAGGAGTAGATACTGAAGAAGATTATATGGCCTTAAAAAAAATTATGGAATATAAAGATTGATGAGTAAAATTTATTTCCAAGGTACATTTGGTGCATATTCCCATTTAGCAGCTTTATCAGTTGATCCAAATGCCGATATACTTCCATGTAAAACTTTTGATGAGTGTTTTAATAAAGCAACACTTGAACCAGAAAGTAAAATAATTATTCCCGAGTCTAATAGAATAACAGGAAACATAGGAATTGAGTATTTGATATTTAAACATAGATTAAATATTTATTTGGAGCATTTCCAAAAAATTGAACATAATTTGTTAGGTAAACCAGGGTCAAAATTAAAAGATATAAAAGAAGTATACTCTCATGCGCAGGGATTATCTCAATGCTCAAAATTTATAAAAGAAAATAATTTAACAGAACATATTAGAGCAGATACCGCAGGTTCTGCTGAAATGATTTCAAAAACTAAAGACATTAAGCAAGCTGCGATTGCCTCATCCCTAAGTGCTAAAATTTATGGACTTGAGGTAATAAAAAAAAATATTGAAAATGAAAGTGGAAATTTAACAAGATTTTTGGTTATGGGTAAAAATATTTCTCAACCAGAGTTTAAAGAAAAAAATTATATTACATCTTTTTTATTTAAACTTAAAAGTAAACCTGCTGCGCTTTATCAATCACTTGGTGGTTTTGCAATTAATGGAGTAAATTTAACTAAACTGCAGAGCTATCCAGAAAAAAATACATTCGACTCTTACTTTTTCTTATGTGACCTAGATGGACACATTGAGGATAAAAAAGTTCAAAAATCTTTAGAAGAACTGGGTCTTCATTGTGAAGATTTTCACGTCTTAGGTGTTTTTGAAGCAGATAAGTTAAGAGAAAATAAGTAATAATCTTTTCTTGTAGATTGGAAAATATAACTGCTATAATACTCTTGGAGGCTAGAGGTGGATGCTGCTTGAACCCGACCAGATCTTAACGGAAGCAGTCGTAGAGACAGTTATTCAGGTTCTAGTCTCCTTATATATATGAACAATAATTCGAAAGTACTGGCATTAAAATATAGACCACAAACTTTTGACGATCTAATCGGTCAAGAAGTGGTCTCAGAAACAATAACAAATTCAATTAAAGCAGACAAAATTCCAAATGCGTACTTATTTACAGGTATTAGAGGCATTGGAAAAACTACAATAGCGAGGATTGTTGCAAAGACTCTTAATTGTTCAAATGGGATTGAAAATAAATGCAAAGTTAAATGTGATAATTGTGACTCTATAGCTAGTTCTAATCATATTGATGTTTTAGAAATGGATGCAGCCAGCAAAACTGGCGTAGATGATGTAAGAGATCTCATAGAATTTTCTCGATATGGACCAACTTCAGCTAAATATAAAATTTTTATAATTGATGAAGTGCATATGTTAAGCAAACAGGCTTTTAATGCTCTTTTGAAAACATTAGAAGAACCACCAGAATATCTCAAGTTTATTTTTGCAACTACTGAAATTAAAAAAATTCCGATTACTGTTGTATCTAGGTGTCAAAGATTTGATTTATCTAGAATAAAATCATCAGAATTATTTGAGTTTATTAAAAAAATTAAAGATAAAGAAAATGGTAAAGTTACCGACGATGCTTTAAAATTAATAGTAAAAATTTCTGAAGGATCAGTTAGAGATGCATTATCTTTATTAGATAGGGCCTTATTAAGCTTAGATGAAAATACTGAATTAGATTTGAATGCAGCACAAAAAATATTTGGTTACTTTGATAAATCTCAACTAATAGATTTATTTGAACTTATTTTAAAAGGTGAAGAAACAAAAGTTATAAATATTTATAGAAAAATTTATGATCAAGGAGTTGAACCAAAAGTATTCATAAACGATTTCTTAGAATTGTTGTATTACTTTAAAAATATTAATTCTTTAACGCTAGAAAGCACAAATTTTTCTTTAAATGATGAGGAATTTTCGAAAATAAAAAGTATTTCAAATAAAGTAGAGTCTGATGTGTTAGTACTGTTCTGGCAATTTGCAATCAGTTCTCTTGAAGAGTTAGATATAGTTTCAAATCAACATTTGTCGATTGAGATGTTTCTAATCAGATTAATGCATTTACAGTCTGTGAAACCACAAAAAAAAATTGAGCCTGAAGCTGAAAAAAGCGTAACCAATGAAATTGAGAAAAATACAAGCTCAAATAAAATAATAGATCAAATAAAAAATATTTCCCAAGAAGAAAAGAATAAACCACAAGTACAAACTGAAATTAAGGCAGAAAATAAAATACTTATAAATTCTTTTGATGATCTATTATTAGTCTGCACTGAAAAAAAAGAAATCAAATTGAAATATGAATTAGAAAAAAATGTCAATTTAGTAAAATTTGAAAAAAACAGAATAGAGATATCTTTTAATGATAGTTTGGATAAAGATTTTGTTAAAGATTTATCATCGAAACTTTTTGAATGGACTGCTGAGCGATGGATTATTACTTTTAGTAAATCTAAAGGGGAAATGTCTGTAAAAGAAAAACAACTAAATAATAAGAAACTTTTAATGGATAGAGTAAAAACTTCTAGGGCTTATAAAAATATAATAGAAAACTTTCCTGATGCAGAATTAATAGATGTGAAGTTGAAGAAGGATGAGGGTCAAAATGACTGATTTCAGTAAGATTTTAGATAAAGCTAAAGAGCTTGAAGCAAAAATGAAAGAAAGCCAACAGAAAATTAAGGAAATAAGAGTCGAGGGAGTTTCCGGCTCTAATTCTGTATCAATAACCCTTGATGGTGAAGGTGAAATGCAAACAATAAAACTATCTGATGAAATTATGAAAGAGGACAAAGCTATTATTGAAGATTTAATTGTTGCTGCTCACAATAACGCTAAAGCGCAGTTGAAATCAAAAACTTCTGAAGAAATTTCAAAAGCCACAGGTGGTTTTGGTATACCCGGTTTTAAATGGCCTTTATAATTCATGCAAAACATTAACGAAATAGATGAGCTGGTTAAACTAATATCAAAACTACCAGGCTTAGGCCCTAAATCAGCAAAGCGTATTGTATTAAAATTAATCAATAATCGTGATGAGCTTGTTAAGCCTTTGGCAAAGTCATTAGCCGATGTATACAAAAATATTGCTCGTTGTAAGATTTGTGGAACTTTAAAATCAAATTCAATCGAGTGTAATTTTGATGACTGTAAGATTGTTGAAAAAAAATATAATAAGATATGTGTTGTTGAGAATATCTCTGATCAATGGAGCATAGAAAGTTCTAATATATTCAGTGGATATTTTCATATTTTAGGAGGTACAATTTCGTCAGTTGGTCAAAAAAAAGAGGACTTGCTAATTAATTCTTTAGTAGAAAGAGTAAAAAAAGATAATATTGATGAAGTAATTTTAGCTACAAGCGCAACAGTGGAGGGTCAGACAACTGCATATTATATTCAGGACAGCCTAAAAGGTATTGAGGTTAAAGTAACAAAATTGGCCCAAGGCTTACCTGTTGGTGGTGAAATAGAAAGTTTGGATGATGGAACTTTATTTTCAGCTTTTAAAAACCGTTCAAATTTAATTTCTAATTCAGATTAGATTTCTTTTCTAATCTATTAATATGTAATAATGGTTCAGTATATCCAGAGGGCTGCTGTTTACCTTTAAATACTAAATCACATGCAGTTTTGAAAGCTATTGAGTTTTCAAAGTCATCACTCATTTTGATATATTTAGAGTCATTTTTATTTTGACCATCAACAATTTTTGCCATTTCTTTCATAATTTCTGTTACTTGAATTTCTGTAGTTATTCCGTGATGTATCCAGTTTGCAATATGTTGCGAGGAAATTCTTAAAGTTGCTCTATCCTCCATTAGACCTACATTGTTAATATCTGGAACTTTGGAACAACCTATTCCTTGGTCAACCCATCTTACAACATATCCAAGTAATGTTTGAGCTGAATTACTTATTTCATTATTTATTTCTTCAACTGACCAATTAGTTCTATCTGCTACTGGTATTGTTAGAAGATCGTCAAGTTTTGCTTGATTTCTATTTAGAATTTTTTTCTGTTCATCGAAAATATTTATTTCATGATAATGTAGTGCATGTAAAGCAGCAGCAGTTGGGGATGGTACCCAAGCACAATTTGCACCAGCTTTTAAATGACCTATTTTTTGTTCCATCATGTCTTTCATTTTATCAGGCATAGCCCACATACCTTTACCAATTTGAGCTTTACCAGAAAAACCACATTTTAATCCAATATCCACATTTCTATTTTCGTAAGCTGTAATCCATTTTGATGACTTCATTTCTCCTTTTTTAATCATAGGTCCAGCCATCATTGATGTGTGCATTTCGTCACCAGTTCTATCTAAAAATCCCGTATTTATAAAAAATACTCTATTTTTTAAGGACCTAATACATTCTTTCAAATTAGATGATGTTCTTCTTTCTTCATCCATAATTCCTATTTTGCATGTATATTTTTTTAATCCCAAAACTTCTTCCACTTTTGAAAAAATTAAATCTGTAAACGCTGTTTCATCTGGTCCATGCATTTTGGGTTTAACAATATATACAGATCCAGTTCGTGAATTATTTTTTTTCTTTAAATCATGAAGTGCTGCAGCTGTCGTTATAAATGCATCTAAAATACCTTCTGGCACTTCATTTCCATCATCTAAAATAATGGATGGGTTAGTCATTAAATGCCCAACATTTCTTACAAGTAGAAGACTTCTGCCATGTAATTTCAAACCTTTACCATCCTTAGAAATATAACTTCTATTTGGATTTAGCTTTCTCTCATATAATTTTCCATCTTTTTCAAATTTTGACTTCAGGTCTCCACGCATTAAACCTAGCCAATTTCTGTAACAAATAATTTTATCTTCTGAGTCAACTGCTGCTACACTATCTTCGTTGTCACAAATAGTTGATACTGCAGACTCTACTATTATGTCACTTATACCTGCATGATCTTGTTGAGCAGCAAATGCTCTGGAATCTTTTAAAATTTCAATATGCAAATTATTATTTTTTAAAATAATTGCAGAAGGATTATCACTTTCACCTCTGTGACCAATAAATTTATCTTCATCTATCAAGCTGACTAAATCAGCACCTTTAAGAATTTTTAGCTTTCCGTCCTTTACAGCAAAGCTTGTTATTTTTTTCCAACTCAAATCTTTCAATGGAAAATATTTGTCTAAAAAATCTCTACTATACTTAATAACCATTTCACCTCTTAGTGGATCATATCTTTCTGAAACGCTATCTTCTGATTGCTCAATAATATCTGTTCCGTAAAGACTATCATACAAACTCATCCATCTAGCATTTGCAGCATTTAGTGCATATCTTGCGTTCATAACTGGTACTACTAATTGAGGTCCTGCAATTTTTGCTATCTCTTCATCAACATCTTTTGTTTCAATTTGAAAATCAGGTCCTTCATTTTTTAAATACCCTATTTCAATTAAAAATTTTTTATATTCTTCAAAATTGAATTCCGATCCCTTGTTTTTGATATGCCAATCATCAATTTTATTTTGTAAATCTTTTCTGATGCTTATTAATTTTCTATTTTTAGGTGCTAATTCATTCACTGTTTTTTCGAAACCTGCCCAAAAATTTTCTGGTGATATTTCTGTTTCTTTTAGCAACTCATCCTTAACAAATTGAACAAGGTCACTTGATACTTTCAAACTTTTAATATTTATGTATTTTTCTTGCATAGCACTTTCATGACCCCATCTGTATTTTTGCCTGAGAGTTTTGCTCCTTCGGCGGAATTTAATCTCTTTCCAGAGTGTTATGCCTGTATCGGTCCATTTGCCTGAGAGTTTCCGGGGTAGTTGCTCCTTCGGCGCTAAAAAGTATTTAGTCTCTCCCGATCATAGATTTCTATCTTTTAAAATTATTTAGTCAATTAATAACAATTACCATTTAAATAAGTCATCATTTTATGGCCTTTTTTATAATTTAACTATCCGATATAACTAAATAATGAAAAATTACCTTAATTTTGAAAATGAAATTAAAAATCTTGAAAATGAGATAGAAAAATTAAAGGATCCTTATAATCAAGAAGGATTATCAGAAGTTGATACTCAAAAAATTTCTAGTACCCAAGCAGAGTTGGATGAAAAACTGAAAGATATTTACTCAAATTTAGATCCATGGCAAACAACTATGGTTGCAAGACATGAAGACAGGCCAAAATCAAAATTTTTTATAGACAATTTATTTGAAGATTTTATTTCGTTATCCGGAGATCGTCATTATGGTGAAGATAAATCAGTCTTAACAGGTTTTGCAAAATTTAAAGGAAATTCAGTTTTAGTTATTGGACAGGAAAAAGGAGAGGATTTAGAGAGCAGAATTGAAAGAAACTTTGGAATGATGAGACCTGAGGGATATAGGAAAACAATTCGATTAATGAATTTAGCAAACAAATTTAATATTCCAATTATTTCCTTTATAGATACCCCAGGTGCATACCCAGGTGTTGGTGCAGAGGAAAGAGGTCAAGCAGAAGCAATTGCAAAATCAATAGAATGTTGCATGGAACTTAAGGTCCCAACTATTGCAATAATAATTGGTGAGGGTGGTTCTGGGGGAGCAATCGCTCTTGCATCTTCAAATAAAGTTATAATGTTTGAGAACGCAATCTATTCAGTTATATCTCCCGAGGGATGTGCAACTATTCTTTGGAGAGACCCAAAAAAAATGCTCGACGCTGCAAAAGCAATGAAACTTTCAGCAAAAGACTTATTGAAATTAAAAGTTATCGATGAAATTATTCCTGAGCCTTTGGGTGGTGCTCATCGGGATAGAGATACAATGCTTGAAAACTTGAAAACTTCTATCACACAAAATTTAGATTATTTCAAAGACTTATCTACAGAAGAGGTAGCAAATGAAAGAAAAAATAAGTTTTTAAAGATTGGAAGGAATGATGGATTTATAAGTACAACTGAAGATTTAAGTTCATTAACTGTCAAAAAAAATAAATTTGAAAATATTTTAAAATCAAAAAAAATACAAATTGGTATTGGTATAAGTGTTATTTTGTTAGGTTTAATTATTTTATTAATTTAAAATTATAAAGCACCGTGACAGTGTTTAAATTTTTTACCTGAACCACAAAAACATGGTTCATTTCTTCCCATTTTTTTGTTTTGATTTTTTTGAGGTAAAATCTCAGTATTATTATTCTCTTTTTTAGTTTGCTCTGTAACAACTTTTAGATTCATCAAAATTGTAACATAGTCTAATTTTAGTTTTTCTAAGAGATTTGAAAATAAATCAAAAGCTTCTTTTTTATATTCAACTAGAGGATCTCTTTGACCATAAGACCTTAAACCAACAACTTGTCTTAATTGTTCTAAGTATTGAATGTGAGATTTCCAATTTAAATCAATGGATTGTAAAAAAATTCTTTTTTCAATATCTTTTGCATAATCTTCTCCAAGAATCTTAATTCTTTCATTTCTTGTTTCATTAAATTTTGAAAGTATTTTTTCTTTAAGTTTTTCATCATTAGACGAGATTAATTCCTCAAACTCTTTATCTGTGAAACTTTTTCCTAGTATTTGCTTAATTCTGTTACTAAATTCTGTACTCTTTGGATTTGAAAGTTTTTGAATTTTTAGTTTAATTAAGTCCCCTATTATTTCTTTTAAAAATTCATCAGAATAACTAAAAATATCACTGCTATTTATTGCGTTTTTTTCTTTGAGAGAAAACGACATGTCTTTGATCATTTAACACATTATCAAATTTAATAAGAGTTTTTCTAATATCAAAATTTCTTGCTTCCACTTTTTGCTGCGCTCTTTCTAATGCTTTATTTATCCAAGGATGATCAATACTCTCACCATCTTTAAGTCCTAACTTCTCAAGCATATTATTCATGGATTCAGACCCAAAAATTCTCATCAAGTCATCCTCTAAACTTACATAGAATACTGAACTACCTTCGTCCCCTTGTCTTCCTGATCTACCTCTTGCTTGATTATCAACTCTTCTAGACTCCATTCTTTCAGTCCCAATCACTAATAAGCCCCCTAAAGATTTAATTTTATCTTTCTTAATTTTGAGCTGGTCGTCAGGTATAGATCCTTTTTTTCCTCCAAGTTGAATATCGACCCCTCGTCCAGAAATACTAGTTGTAATAATTAATGACCTTTCTTTACCCGCATTGGCAATAATTTCTGCCTCGTTTTCATGATTTTTGGCATTAAGAACCACATGTTTAATATTTTTTTCATTTAATAGATTTGAATAAATCTCAGATTTATTAATACTTGATGTAAAAACTAGTATTGGCTGTCCAAGTTGATTCTGTTCTATAATCTTATTTATAATGGCAAGATTTTTCTCTTCCTCAGTTCTAAATATTAAATCATTAAAATCATTTCTAATCATTTCTTTATTTGTAGGAATAACCACAACCGATAAATTATATATTTCAAAGAATTCCTCAGACTCCGTCACAGCCGTACCAGTACAACCTGCTAATTTTCTATAAAGTTTAAAATAATTTTGATAGGTGATTGAAGCTAAAGTTTGATTTTCGGCCTTTATATCTATTTTTTCTTTGGCTTCAAGCGCCTGATGAAGCCCATCTCCAAATCTTCTTCCTTCCAGAATTCTTCCAGTCAATTCATCGATAATTTTTAGACTTCCATCTTTAACAATATAGTCTTTCCCTTTCTCAAATAAATGATTTGCTCTCAAACCTTGATTAACATGATGAACTAAATGTAAATTTTCTGGATCATAAAAATTATTATTTTTTAAAATTCCAGCTTTTGTAAAAAGCATTTCAACATTATTTATACCTTCATTAGTTAAAAGAATGCTTTTTTCTTTCTCATCAATTTCAAAATCTTTTGGACTTAACATTTTTATCAATTTGTCTATAATTAGATATTGTGTTGTTCTGTCTTCAGTTGATCCAGATATTACTAAAGGAGTTCTTGCTTCATCAATTAAACAAGAGTCGATTTCATCAACAATTGCAAATAAATGCTCCCTTTGCACAATCTCATTTTCTGACAACTTCATGTTATCTCTTAAATAATCAAATCCTAATTCACTATTAGTTGCGTAAGTTATGTCACAATTATAGTTTTTTTTTCGCTCCTCATCATTTTGATCACTTTTAATATATCCCGAAGTGAGACCAACAAAATTATATATCTGACCCATTTCAATGGAATCTCTTTTCGCCAAATAATCATTAACAGTTACTATATGAACTCCCTTTTCACTAAGTGCATTTAAATAAGCTGCTAATGTGATTGTTAAAGTTTTTCCTTCACCTGTTCGCATCTCTGCTATCTTTCCTTCATGCAGTACTACACCTCCAATAAGTTGAACATCGAAGTGTCTTTCTTTTCGAGTTCTTTTCGAAGCTTCCCTTACAAGCGCGAATGCATCAGGCATTATCTCATCCAATGATTTTCCATTTTTAATTTGTTCTTTAAACTCTAAAGTTTTTTTTGGAAAATCTGCTTCATCTAAATTTTTATACTTTTCCTCTAGTGAGTTTATTTTCTCAACAATCTTATTAATCCTATCAAGCTCTTTTTGGTTGCTAGATTTAATAAATTTAGAGATTAGATTTAATGGATTAAACATGACTATTTGATTTATTCTTTAAGTATTATGTTTAATATATGTATTAAATAAAAAATTTAAACAATATGGGAATTAATTTAACCAATTTTCTATCTTCACAATCAAAAAATACCAAAATGATTGATTTTCAAGACTTAGATCATATAGATGGTCTATCAATTTCAGTACTGAGTGCAAATTTATATAAAAATGACAGAGATGATTTATCAATGTTTTATTTCAGAGATGGTGCAAATCATGCCTCACTTTATACGCAGTCTAAAATTATTTCTGAAAATATAAAATGGAACTTAAATCAAAAAACTAAAAAAGTATTTTCCTTAATTGTTAATACCAGAAATGCAAATGCATTTACCGGAAAACAAGGATATGAAAGTTTAAAAAAATTAGCAGATCTAGTTTCAAAAAATTTAACAGAAAAACAAAAACAAGACGAGGAAATACCTAAAAAAATAAATCCAAAAGAAATTCTATTTGGCTGTACAGGCACTATTGGAGAAGAGTTTCCATTTGAAAAAATATCACATCAAATACCAAATTTAATTAATAAAATTCGTTATACACAAAATAAATTTATTTGGATGAAAGCAGCACTTGGAATAATGACTACCGACACTAAGCCTAAAATTGCCATGGAAGAATGTAAGATAGGAAGTGAGAAAGTTAAAATTTATGGAATTGCTAAAGGTTCTGGCATGATACATCCTAATATGGCTACAACCTTGGCTTATATTTTTACAGATGCAAGTTTGTCTAATAATATTTTAAGTAAATTATTAAAAAAAAATATTTTTAACACTTTTAATGCTATCTCTTGTGATGGAGATACTAGTACGAACGATATGGTATCTATTTTTGCAACAAATAAAGTCAATAATTCAAAAGTTAAAAGCATTAACGAAAATAAAATTAAAAATTTTGACAGCGCTTTAAATAATGTTTTATTAAATTTAGCTAAAAGAGTTGTTTCAGATGGTGAGGGAGCATCTAAATTTATCTCTATAAATGTTTCTAAATGTAAAAATGAAATAGATGCAAAAAAAATAGCTTTTTCAATAGGAAATTCACCTTTAGTAAAAACAGCAATTGCAGGTGAAGATCCAAACTGGGGAAGAATTATTATGGCAATTGGTAAGGCTGGACCAAAAATTAATTTAAAAAAACTTTGTATAAAGTTAGGAAACTTAAAGATAGTACAAGAGGGAAAACTCTACCAAAACTATAGTGAAGAGGTGGCATCTAAATATATGAAAAAAGAAAATATAGAAATTAGCGTTGAAGTTTACACAGGATCAAAAGAGTTTTCTGCGTACACTATGGACTTAACTAAGAAATATATAGATATTAATGCAGACTATAGAAGTTAAGCAATATTGAAAATTTTTATCTAATTATTACTTATATATCATGATTAAATATAAGCTTATATGCAAAGACTGTAATATAAGATTTGATAGTTGGTTTGCATCATCTAACGAATATGAAAAATTAAAAAAAAGAAAATTTTTAACTTGTCAAAGCTGCAACTCATTAAAAGTAGAAAAAACTTTGATGGCTCCACAATTAATAAAGAGCAAGTCTAAATCTGAAACTAAATTAGATTCTTTAAAACATCAAAAAATAAAAAAAACTATTAAAACTTATCAAAAGTTCATTAAAGATAATTTTCAATACGTGGGGGATAATTTTGCTTATGAAGCAAGATCAATTCATTATAACAATAAAAAAAAATCAAAAGGCATTTATGGAAACGCCTCAAAACAAGATCTTAGAGAACTTAAAGAAGAAGGAATAGATGCGCAGATGATTCCTTGGATACAAGATAAAAAAAATTAATTTTTTAAAAATTTTGCAATATAATTAACTGAAAGATCATTTGTAACACTCCACTCATCTTTAAGTATATTAAAATGCATTCCATCTAATTTTTTTAAGGACATATTATTTTTAGATAAAATTTCTTTAAGTTCTTCTGGTTTAACAAATTTTTCCCAGTCATGAGTTCCTATAGGTAACCACCTTAAAATGTATTCTGCTCCAACTATAGCGAATACATAAGACTTCAAAGTTTTATTAATTGTTGCAACGAACATTAATCCATTTTTATTTAAAAGCTTACAGCATGATTTTAAAAAAAAAGAAATATCCTCTACATGCTCAACTATTTCCATATTGAGTATTACATCAAATTTTTTACTAATTTTTAATTTTTCAGGGGATGAACAAATATAATTAATTTTAAGATTATCTTTTTTTGCATGGAGTTTTGAAATCTTAACATTCTTTATTGATGCATCAATTCCAGTTACATTAGCACCCAATCTACACATTGGTTCAGAAAGCAAACCACCACCACAACCGATATCCAAAATATTAATTCCAGAAAGAGGCTTATTCTTATTTTTTGTTTTAAATTGTCTAATTATATTTTCTTTAATATATTTAATACGTATTGGATTGAATTTATGTAAAGGTTTAAATTTTCCATGGGGATCCCACCATTCATCCGCCATATTTGAAAATTTTTCTATTTCTATTTTATTTACACTATTCATTGAAGATAATTAGTTGACATAGCAATTAAGATGTATTTTATCAAATATTAATTAAATTATAATTAATCAGCTGATCATGAAAACTGTAGTATTAAAATTTGGTGGAACTTCTGTAGGTAATATCGATAGAATAAAAAAAGTATGTAAAATTATAGCAACTTATAAAAAGAAAAAATATAATGTAGTCGTAATTTCCTCTGCTATGAGTGGTGTTACTAATGAACTAGTTAATAAATCTAAGTCATTAAGTAATAATTTTGATTTGGCAGAATATGACGCACTATTATCTACTGGTGAGCAAGTTTCTTGTGCACTTATAGCAGGAAGATTGAATCATATTGGAATAAAATCTAGATCATGGTTGTCCTGGCAGCTACCAATTGTAACTGAAGGAAATCACTCAGGTGCTCGAATAAATAAAATAAATATAAATGAATTAAATAAATATATTAAAAATGGTGGAGTTCCAATTGTAACTGGTTTTCAAGGCATTAATAAAAATTATAGAGTAACTACTATTGGCAGAAGTGGATCTGATGCAACAGCAATAATGTTAGCTAAATATTTTAAAGCTGACGAATGCATAATATTCACTGACGTAGAAGGGGTTTATACAACTGATCCACGACAGCATAAAAAAGCAAAAAAAATAAAAAAAATTTTTTATGATGAGATGCTCGAAATGGCATCATTGGGTTCAAAAATTATGCAACCAACTTCAATTCAGGATGCTAAGCTTAATGAAATTGATATCAAAGTTCAATCCTCTTTTGCATCTAAATCAGGAACTTTAATTACAAATTCAAAAAAATCATTTAGTGATCAAATAATAACTGGAATCTCATCAACAAAAAATGATGCTAAGATTACAATAGTTGGTGTTAAAGACAGACCTGGTGTTGCTGCATCAATTTTTAAACCATTATCTAAAAATTTGATTAATGTTGATATGGTTGTTCAAAACATCTCACAAAATGGAAAAAATACTGATTTGACTTTTACAATCAAATCAGAGGACCTTAAAAAAACTGAAAATCTGATAAAACAAAATAAAAGTATTTCATATAAAAAATTATCTTTTGACAAAAATGTATCTAAAGTCTCAATAATTGGTGTTGGAATGATTACAACGCCAGGAATAACTTATAGAATGTTCCAAGCTTTAGCTTCAAAAAAAATAAATATTTTAGTTATTTCAACATCTGAAATCAAAATTTCAGTTTTAGTATTAGCAAAGCATGTTAAAAAGGCAATTGCATCTTTACATAAAGAATTTAAATTAGATTAATTAAATGAGTGTTAGACCATTTAGAGATATCATTAGAAGAAAAACAAAAGTAATAAATGTTGGAGATGTCAAAATTGGTGGTGATAATCCAATTTCTGTTCAATCCATGACCAACACTTTAACAACTGATGTTAAAGCAACAATAAATCAAATTAATGATATTGCTGAGGAAGGAGCGGATATTGTTAGAGTTTCGTGTCCAGATGCAGAGTCGACCAAAGCTCTTAAAGAAATAGTTAAACATATATCTATCCCAGTAGTGGCAGATATTCATTTTCATTATAAAAGAGCGATCGAAGCAGCTGAAAACGGAGCTAAATGTTTAAGAATAAATCCTGGTAATATTGGTGAGGAGTCAAAAATTCATGATGTTCTTAGCGCCGCAAAGAATAATGGTTGTTCAGTTAGAATTGGAGTAAATGCTGGATCATTAGAAAAAGATATATTAGATAAGTTTAAAGAGCCTTGTCCAGAAGCCCTAGTCGAAAGTGCTTTAAGAAATATAAAAATATTAGAAGATAAAGATTTTTTTAATTTTAAAATAAGTGTTAAGTCTTCAGATGTTTTCTTATCAATTGGTGCTTATAGACAATTATCCAAAGTCTGTGATTATCCTCTTCATTTAGGCATCACTGAGGCTGGGAGTTTTGTATCTGGAAGTATAAAGTCTTCTATAGGACTTGGAAGTCTATTAATGGATGGAATTGGAGATACAATAAGAATTTCTTTATCAGATAATCCTACAAAAGAAGTAACAATTGGAAATGAAATTTTAAAATCATTAAATCTAAGAAATAGAGGTGTTAAAATTATATCATGCCCCTCTTGTGCAAGACAAGCTTTCCAAGTAATTGATACTGTTAAAATATTAGAAGAAAAACTTTCTCACATAAAAACACCAATAACTTTGTCAATAATAGGGTGTGTTGTAAATGGACCTGGAGAAGCAGCCATGACAGACATAGGTATTACTGGAGGCGGAAAGGGTAATAATATGCTTTATTTATCTGGAGTTCAGAGTGAAAAGGTTTTGACCAAAGATATTATTGAAAAAGTTATTACAGAAGTTGAAAAAAAAGTTTCTGAGCTGGAAAACTAAAAATGATACCCAATAAAACAATTGAAGAACTTATATCAAGGCATTCGACATTAGAAAAAGATTTATCTTCTGGAACTATAGATAAAAAGTTATTTGCAGAAAAATCAAAAGAGTATTCAGATGTAAATGAAATTATTGAAAATGCAAAAAAATATATTTCATTTAATAATGATAAAAAAGAATTAGAGAAAATACTAAACGATAATTCATCAGATGAAGAGTTAAAAAATATGGCTGAAGCTGAATTAAGTGACTTACAAATAGAATATGAAACAAACGAAAAAAAATTAAAATTATTTTTATTACCAAAAGATGAAGCAGATAAAAAAAATGCTATTATTGAAATAAGAGCAGGAACTGGTGGATTAGAAGCTAGCTTATTTGCATCTGATCTTTTTAAAATGTATGAAAAAGTAAGTCATAAAAAAAAATGGTCCTTAGAACTTATTTCAATTTCAAGAAGTGATGCTGGTGGCTTAAAGGAAGTTATAGCCTCAATCAAAGGTAACAATATTTATTCAACACTTAAATATGAAAGTGGGGTTCATAGAGTGCAAAGAGTTCCTGATACTGAAACTCAAGGAAGAGTTCATACATCAGCAGCAACAGTTGCTGTATTACCTGAAGCAGAAGAAGTTGATTTAAAAATAAACGACTCCGATTTAAGAATAGATGTTTTTAGAGCTGGTGGACCTGGGGGGCAATCAGTAAATACAACAGACAGTGCTGTGAGAATAACTCATATTCCTACTGGATTATCTGTCTCCCAACAGGACGAAAAATCACAACATAAAAATAAAGCAAAAGGAATGAAAATACTAAGAGCACGTTTATATGAGTTAGAGAGATCTAGAATTGATCAAGAAAGATCAAAAGACCGTAAAACTAAAATTGGGACTGGAGATAGGTCAGAACGTATTAGAACTTATAATTTTCCTCAAGGAAGAGTGACAGATCACAGAATAAATTTAACACTACATAGATTAGAAGAATTTTTAGAAGGCGAAGCCTTTGATGAAATGATCGAGTCGTTAACTTTACAAGCTCAAGAAGAAAGCTTAAATAATTTAAAATAATGAATATTAATTCAGCAATTATTCATGGTGCAAAAGTGTTAAAAGATAATTTAATAAAAAATCCATATTTAGACTCCGAAATACTAATGACGAAGGCAATCGAAAAAGATAGAAAATATATTTTGCTTAATTCTAAAAGAAACCTTGATAAAGAGGATTTGAATACTTTTCAAAAATTGATAAAGAAAAGATCAATTGGAAAGCCAATTGCTTATTTAACAAATAAAAAATTCTTTTGGAACTCAGAATTTGCTGTATCAGATGATATCTTGATACCTCGACCAGATACAGAATTGGTTATCGAGAAAATTTTAGATTTAACAGCAAATAAAAAAAAATTGAATATATTAGAGATCGGCGTTGGATCAGGATGTATACTCTTATCAATTTTAAAAGAGAGAAAAAGTTTTTATGGAACAGGAATCGATATTAGCAAAAGTTGTTTAAAAATAAGTAAATTAAACGCAATTAGGCTTAAATTAACCTCCAAACTCAAATTATTTAAATCAAATGTTGACAAATTCAATTTTGGCAAATATGACATTGTTATATCTAATCCTCCATATATTAAAAACTTTAAGTTAAAATATTTGGAAAAAGATGTTGCTAAGTTTGAACCAAAACTAGCTTTAGATGGCGGATTAGATGGCTTATCAGCAATCAGAAAAGTAATTAAGAAATCATCTGAACTGATTAAGAAGAACGGTAGGTTTGTTTTAGAGATAGGTTTTGATCAAAAAAATAAAGTAATTAGTTTATTAAAAAAAGAGGGATTTTATATTAATAGTATTAACAAAGATCTTGCCAATAACGATCGATGTATAGTTTGTACAAAAATATAGTTTTTAGAAATCATGGTAACATTTAGAAATAATAATAATAACAATAGAAGAAATAACTTTAGAAGAAGCGACAGAAGCTTTAAATCTAACGGGGACAGACCAAAATTTGGATCAAATTTCTCAAACAATGAGAATTTCAAGAGAAAAGTCCCTGGGAGAAACAATCATAATGCACCAAAATTAATTGAAAAATATAACGATTTAGCGAGAGAAGCTTCTTCAAATGGTGACAAAATTTTATCTGAAAATTATCTTCAACACGCAGATCATTTTACAAGAGTTTTGAATGAAAGAGAAAGTATTAGAAGGGATCGATTTTCTGAAAATAAAAGTGAGGATCAAGCTAATCTTTCAGAGGAAACTAAGATACAAAATGAAGAAACTTTAAAAAGTAATTTAGCTAATGAAGCAAAAAAAGAGAATGACGAAGAAAAAGTTCCAGAAACTCAAGTTTAAGTCCTTAGTTTATCCCTATAATTTTTTCAGATTTTAAAACATCTAATTTGATTTTCTTAGTCTCAAAAATTTTTCTTTCTTTACCTTTTAATATCTTTCCAGATGGCAGTTTTAATTTTTGAGAATTAACTTTTTTTCCATTAACTATAACTTCGTAGTGTAAATGAGGACCAGTTGATTTACCTGTTGATCCTACATAACCTATAGTTTGACCTTGCTTAACTCTTACACCTGTTTTAATACCACGAGCAAATTTTGACATGTGTGCATAAATAGTTTGATAGGTAGAATTATGTTTTATTTTTACACAATTTCCTCCACCTCCACACCATCCTGCTTTTTTTACTACACCATCTCCTGATGCCATAATAGGAGTCCCCATTGGTGCAGCAAAATCAGTTCCTCTATGCATTTTATTAAAACCATCTATAGGATGTTTTCTCATTCCAAAAGGAGATGAAAGTCTTGCACCATTTATTGGAGTCTTCATTAATGCTTTTTTAACACTTTTTCCATTTTTATCATAATGACCTTCACTGCCATCTTTATCAAAATAATACAAACTATTATCTTGACCGCTAAGTTTTAGATTAGCAAAAAGAATCTCTCCAGTTTCAACAATCTCATTTTTTTCGTTTAAGAATATTTCATACATAATTTGAAATTTATCTTGTTTTCTTATGTCTCTTTGAAAATCTACTTGAAATCCATAAATTCTTGCAAACTCAATTATTGTATTAGCTGGAATATTTTCATCTGTTGCAGCTTTGTAAAGACTTTGTAAGATTATGTTTTCGTTATAAACTATTTTTTTATCCAGTTTTATAGATATAATTTCTTCTTTAAATTTATCACTCTCAATATTTCTTTTTAAAAATATTTTTTGAGTATTTGAATTTTGATACACAAATTCACTAATTTTATTATTTGTTTTGTCTAAATTAAATTGAATTATTTGTTTTGTATTTAATTTGTTGAGATTAGCCTTGTCTTTAAGAGAGTTTTTTATTTTAAGGATTTCACTTTTTTCAATTGAATAGCTTTCTAAAATTTTGTCAAAAGTTTCACCAGATTTAATTTTATGTTTAATTTTTTTGTATTTAGGCTCAAGGTTATCAACTAAATGACTTAAAGTTTTTTTAAAATAAACATTATCAATAAAATTATTATAAGCTTGGATGTTATTATTTTTTTTGAAATTAAAGTAACTGGTTAAAACAATTGTGATTACAATTAAAAAAATAAGACCAAAAATTTGAATATTTTTTCTGATTTTATTTTTTAAATTTTTTAGCATCTGAAAATGAACAGGTTACAATTATTAGTTTAGTGAAACTGAAAAATCAAAAAAAACCCTTAAAATTGGACATTTTAATCCAATTTTTTAATGTTAAACGCTTGATTTCCTATTATTTTAGCCTATAAGCACTGAACTTTCTCAGTAAAATTATTGTTAACACAATAAACAAGTGAGGATTATTGAGCTTTTTTTGCTCAATTAGCTATTTAAAACGTAAAAATTTAAGAAGAGAAGTGTGGACGGTTAAGGTTACCAAAAATTTGTCGTACACACTTCAACATCATATAAATTTTATTCTTAGAATTTATATGGAAGCTAGTGTGCGCCGTTTTTAAACTTGAGAGTTTGATCATGGCTCAGAACGTACGCTGGCGGCACGCCTAACACATGCAAGTCGAACGAAGTAGCAATACTTAGTGGCAGACGGGTGAGTAACATGTAGGTATCTGCCCTTTGGCCTGGAATAACACGAGGAAACTTGTGCTAATACCGGATAAGTCTTTACGGAGAAAGCTTTATGCACCATTGGATGAGCCTGCACTTGATTAGTTTGTTGGTGGGGTAATGGCCTACCAAGACTGTGATCAATAGCTGATTTGAGAGGATGATCAGCCACATTGGGACTGAGACACGGCCCAAACTCCTACGGGAGGCAGCAGTGGGGAATCTTGCACAATGGAGGAAACTCTGATGCAGCGATGCCGCGTGAGTGAAGAAGGCCCTTGGGTTGTAAAGCTCTTTCGTCGGGGAAGAAAATGACTGTACCCGAATAAGAAGGTCCGGCTAACTTCGTGCCAGCAGCCGCGGTAATACGAAGGGACCTAGCGTAGTTCGGAATTACTGGGCTTAAAGAGTTCGTAGGTGGTTGAAAAAGTTAGTGGTGAAATCCCAGAGCTTAACTCTGGAACTGCCATTAAAACTTTTCAGCTAGAGTATGATAGAGGAAAGCAGAATTTCTAGTGTAGAGGTGAAATTCGTAGATATTAGAAAGAATACCAATTGCGAAGGCAGCTTTCTGGATCATTACTGACACTGAGGAACGAAAGCATGGGTAGCGAAGAGGATTAGATACCCTCGTAGTCCATGCCGTAAACGATGTGTGTTAGACGTTGGAAATTTATTTTCAGTGTCGCAGCGAAAGCGATAAACACACCGCCTGGGGAGTACGACCGCAAGGTTAAAACTCAAATGAATTGACGGGGACCCGCACAAGTAGTGGAGCATGTGGTTTAATTCGAAGATACGCGCAGAACCTTACCAACACTTGACATGTTCGTCGCGACTCTAAGAGATTAGAGTTTTCGGTTCGGCCGGACGAAACACAGGTGCTGCATGGCTGTCGTCAGCTCGTGTCGTGAGATGTTGGGTTAAGTCCCGCAACGAGCGCAACCCTCACTTTTAGTTGCCATCATTAAGTTGGGCACTCTGAAAGAACTGCCAGTGATAAGCTGGAGGAAGGTGGGGATGACGTCAAGTCCTCATGGCCCTTACGTGTTGGGCTACACACGTGCTACAATGGTATCTACAACAGGAAGCAAGACTGCGAGGTCAAGCAAATCCCTAAAAGATACCTCAGTTCGGATTGCACTCTGCAACTCGAGTGCATGAAGCTGGAATTACTAGTAATCGTGGATCAGCGTGCCACGGTGAATGCGTTCCCGGGTCTTGTACACACCGCCCGTCACACCATGGGAGTTGGTTCTACCTTAAGGCAAGGTTTAATACCCTTGACCACGGTATAGTCAGCGACTGGGGTGAAGTCGTAACAAGGTAGCCGTAGGGGAACCTGCGGCTGGATTACCTCCTTTCTAAGGATGAATGAAAGTAAAATTTCATTCTAAATAATATACAGGTAATGTTGACCGTCCTCATTTCTCTTCTTAAAGTAGTGTTTCTCTTGCATGGGGGCCGGTAGCTCAGTTGGTTAGAGCACACCCTTGATAAGGGTGGGGTCGAAAGTTCGAGTCTTTCTCGGCCCACCAATTTAAGATCATGGGGGATTAGCTCAGCTGGGAGAGCGCCTGATTTGCATTCAGGAGGTCAGCGGTTCGATCCCGCTATCCTCCACCAAAACACTTAGTTATAAAAAATTGTAAATAAAAAATAATAATTAATATCAATATCTATATCCGAACATTAGTAATGTTATTAGCTAATGTTCAAAATAAAAATTTGATTCAACACAGAATTTTTTTCTGTGCATAAATCAAGCGTTTAAGGGCGTGTAGTGGATGCCTTGGCACTGAAAGCCGATGAAGGACGTGATATACTGCGATAAGTTTCGGGGAGCTGTATGTAAGTTTTGATCCGAAAATTTCCGAATGGGGAAACCCACCACTTTATGTGGTACTTTAAACTGAATACATAGGTTTAAAGAGACAACCTGGAGAACTGAAACATCTAAGTAACCAGAGGAAAAGAAATCAATTGAGATTCCGTTAGTAGTGGCGAGCGAACGCGGACTAGGCCAGTAGTTTTGTTAAAAAAATTTGAATAGTTTGGAAATGCTAACCATAGAGGGTGATAGTCCCGTATGAGTAATGTTTAACAAAATTCTTGAGTAAAGCGGGACACGTGAAATCCTGCTCGAATATAGGGGGACCACCCTCTAAGCCTAAATACTCTTCAGTGACCGATAGTGAACTAGTACCGTGAGGGAAAGGTGAAAAGAACCCCTATTAGGGGAGTGAAATAGAACCTGAAACTGCATGCCTACAATCAGTCGAAGCTCTTTTTAGAGTGACGGCGTACCTTTTGTATAATGGGTCAGTGACTTAATTTATAAAGCAAGCTTAAGCCATCTAGGTGTAGGCGTAGCGAAAGCAAGTCTTAATAGGGCGATTAGTTTTATGAATTAGACCCGAAAACGAATGAGCTTACCATGAGCAGGTTGAAAGTTGGGTAACACCAACCGGAGGACCGAACCAGTTGACGTTGAAAAGTCTTTGGATGACTTGTGGTAAGGGGTGAAAGGCCAACCAAATTCGTAGATAGCTGGTTTTCCGCGAAAACTATTTAGGTAGTGCGATGAATAAATAGATGCTTAGAGGTAGAGCACTAAATGGGCTAGGGGGAAGAGATTCTTACCAAACCTAATAAAACTCCGAATGCTAAGTATTGTTCTTCATCAGACAGACTGTGGGTGCTAAGGTCCATGGTCGAGAGGGAAAGAGCCCAGACCACCAGATAAGGTCCCCAAATTATGATTAAGTGTGAAAGGATGTGGAAATTCCTTAACAGCCGGGAGGTTGGCTTAGAAGCAGCCATCCTTTAAAGATAGCGTAACAGCTCACCGGTCTAATAGAGTTTCTGCGCCGAAGATGTAACGGGGCTAAAATCATATACCGAATCTGTGGGTTTATAAAATTTTCGAATTTTATAAGCGGTAGCGGAACGTTCTGTAAGCCTGCGAAGGGATACCCGTGAGGGATCCTGGAGGTATCAGAAGTGCGAATGCTGACATAAGTAACGATAAAAGAAGTGAAAAACTTCTTCGCCGAAAATCCAAGGGTTTCTGCGCAAGGTTAATCCGCGCAGAGTTAGTCGGCACCTAAGGCGAGGGCGAAAGCCGTAGTCGATGGAAATAAGGTTAATATTCCTTAACCAGATGGTAGTGACGGATCTTGTAAGTTGTGAGTTCTTAATGGATTGAACTTGCCGCGAAAAGGTTCCAAGAAATAGCTCCATCATTAGACCGTACCCTAAACCGACACAGGTGGATTAATAGAGTATATTTAGGCGCTTGAGAGAATGATGTTGAAGGAACTCGGCAAAATGCTTCCGTAACTTCGGGATAAGGAAGACCTGTTTTTAGGCAACTAGAGATGGGTGGCACAAGCCAGGGAGAAGCGACTGTTTATCAAAAACACAGGGCTCTGCTAACACGTAAGTGGATGTATAGGGTCTGACGCCTGCCCGGTGCTGGAAGGTTAATGCGGTTGGTGCAAGCTAACTTCTGAAGCCCCAGTAAACGGCGGCCGTAACTATAACGGTCCTAAGGTAGCGAAATTCCTTGTCGGGTAAGTTCCGACCTGCATGAATGGCGTAACGATTTCTCCGCTGTCTCCAACATCAACTCAGTGAAATTGAATTCTCCGTGAAGATGCGGAGTTCGCGTAGTTAGACGGAAAGACCCCGTGCACCTTTACTGCAACTTTACATTGGTATTAGGAAAAACATATTTAGTATAGGAGGGAGACATTGAAGCAAAGGCGTCAGCTTTTGTGGAGTCACCAGTGAAATACCTCTTTTGTTTTTCTTGGTATCTAACTGATTGCCGTCATCCGGCATCAAGACATTGTATGGTGGGTAGTTTGACTGGGGCGGTCGCCTCCCAAATAGTAACGGAGGCGTGCGAAGGTAGGCTCAGAACGGTCAGAAATCGTTCGTAGAGTGCAATGGCATAAGCCTGCCTGACTGTGAGACTGACAAGTCGAGCAGAGACGAAAGTCGGTCATAGTGATCCGGTGGTTCTGAGTGGAAGGGCCATCGCTCAACGGATAAAAGGTACGCCGGGGATAACAGGCTGATACTGCCCAAGAGCTCATATCGACGGCAGTGTTTGGCACCTCGATGTCGGCTCATCACATCCTGGGGCTGGAGCAGGTCCCAAGGGTTTGGCTGTTCGCCAATTAAAGTGGTACGTGAGCTGGGTTCAGAACGTCGTGAGACAGTTCGGTCCCTATCTGCTATGCGTGTAGAAGAATTGAGAGGAGTTGACCCTAGTACGAGAGGACCGGGTTGAACATACCACTGGTGGACCGGTTGTAGCGCCAGCTGCAGTGCCGGGTAGCTAAGTATGGAAGAGATAACTGCTGAAAGCATCTAAGCGGGAAACTCACCTCAAAACTAGTTCTTCCTATAGAGCCGTGGTAGACTACCACGTTGATAGGCTGGATGTGGAAGCGCAGTAATGCGTGCAGCTGACCAGTACTAATAGCTCAATTGGCTTGATTTATGCACTGAAAAAAATTTTTTTCAAAAAATGATTTAAGTTATTCTGTTAATTATTTTAGTATCTCCCTATTTACTTATGAATATTTTAATTGCTGATATTTATCCTACAGATAACTGGCGTTTAGTTAAAGATACTGCCGGAGGTTATGGCACAGGAAATAATTTTGGTGATACTATTTTTTCTAAAATTTTAAATAAATTTGTAGGCTCAATGATTTCCATGCCTCCAATGAGCAGTATATATATTTGGTCAATATTAAAAAAAAAATTACATAATGTAGATTATTCCAGAATAACAAATAACAGGTATCCTGACATTGAAAAATATGATTTTATAATTGTGCCAAGCTCAATAATTGCTCATGAAAGTGAGATTAAATTTATAAGAAATTTTAGAGAGAAAAGTATAAAAATATTTGTGACAGGAATTTTTGCAAATGTAACGCCTAGTAATTATACAACTGAAAATTCAATAATTATTAAGGGTGAACCAGAAAAATTTTTTTTAGAAAAAAATTTAAATGATCTTAATTTTTTAGATATTAAAAAAAAAAATAATTTAGATTTTTCCAACCCTTTAGTTGATGATCTTGATGAGCTTCCATATCCTGCGTGGGATGAATATTCTAAAATATATCCACTAAAAAATAATTTTTTATCTTGTAATTCTAAAATAGCAGTTCCTATTTTAGCCACA
The DNA here is from genome assembly GCA_902594635.1 of uncultured Pelagibacteraceae bacterium. Lineage (GTDB taxonomy): Bacteria > Pseudomonadota > Alphaproteobacteria > Pelagibacterales > Pelagibacteraceae > Pelagibacter. The sequence continues at coordinate 6,430 of CACJMX010000001.1, read as the reverse complement.
AGAGGGTGCCCTTATTCTTGTTTTAATTATTGCACATATCCCTTGCAACAAGGCAGGAAAGTAAGATTTAGAGATATAAAAAAAATTGTTGATGAAATTGAATATTGGATCATCAAGTTAAAAACTAATAAATTTATTTTTAGAGATCCAGTTTTTTCAATCAATAGAAATTTTACAATTAAATTATGTGAAAGCATTATAAAGAGAAAAATAAAAATAAATTTTTTGATAGAAACACATTTAAATAATTTAGACGATGAATTAATTAATATTTTAAAAAAAGCTGGTTTAAAAATGGTATACGTTGGAATAGAGTCATCTAACGCAAATGTGTTAAAAGATATTAATAGGTTTACAGTAAAAAATGATAAACAGTTTGAAATAATAAAAAAACTTAAGGACAATGGAATTATAACTAAATCAATGTTTATGTTGGGAAATCCTAGCGATGATGTTAAAAGTCTAAATGATACAATCGAATATGCAAAAAAACTTCCAAACGAATTAGTTCAATTTAGTGTTTTTACTCCATATCCAGGGACACCTATTTTCTCAACTTTTAAAAATAAAATTATTGAACAAAAATTTGAAAAATTTAATCAATATAATTTAGTTTATAATCATAAAAATTTAACTGATCAAAAAATAAGAGATTTTAAAACTAGGTCTTATAAAAATTTTTATCTGAGTTTAAAAAGAATTCCCTTAATTTTTAAGTACGCATTATCTGTATTTAGATAAATGAAAATTTTGCTTACAGGTGGATCTAGTGGAATAGGCTTATCATTACTTAAAAAAATCTTAAAAGAATTTAAATATCCCAAAGTATTTTTAATCACAAGATATGGAAAAAAAACCTACATCTCCAATGGTTTCACAAAAAATCAATTGAGTAAAATTGTTTTTATTAAAACTGACTTAACTTCAATTAAAAATATTAAAAAAGTTCTCAAAATATTAATAGGTACTAAATTTGATATTTTGATAAATAATGCAGGAGGATTTATTGAACAAAAAAAAAATGGTCGATCATCTATAAATCGAATGTTAATATTAAACACATTTGCTCCATATTTAATTTCAAAGACACTATTAAAAAAAAATAAATACTTACAAATAATAAATATCTCATCATTTTTACAACTTAGTATAAAAAAGCGTGATCTATATGATCTTGATCTAATACAACAAAACAAGAGTTACTATAAAGTATACGCATTAAGTAAGTTTTTATTAAATCTGACAAGCTTTTATTTAAAAAAGAAATTTATTAAAGCAAATATTTTATGTGTAAATCCAGGGATTATTAGATCAAATTTTGGAATTCAAAATAATTCAATATTAAGAAAAATCATAAGCTTATTAAGAAATATAATTGGAAAAAATCCTGATACTTTCTCATCTTTATTAATAAAATACATAAAAAAAAATAAAAAAACAAATTTAGACTTAAGATCTAACAGTTTAGTATTCAATATAAATCTTGCAAGAAAAATTATTTCTAAAATTGATAAAATTACCCAATGAAATTCTTTTTTTTAAAAATTGAGAATTATTATTTTTTTATTTTTATTTTATTTCTTTACATCTCTCCTTTTTTTTTATTTGGGGAGGATGCTTTTATTTTAATACATGACAATCTTGATATTAAATTTGTAATATTAAAAATTCTATCTGAAAGTGAGATGATATTTACATCTTCATCAACTATTATTGAGAAATATATGAACGTCCCAAGAGCTTCACTAGGAAGTGAATGGGATTTTATTCTATTGCTATTTTATTTATTTGAGCCATTTACAGCATATTCCATTAATCAAACATTAATAAGGTTAATTGCTTTTATAGGAATGTACTTATTGATCAATAGGTATGTTTTTCAATCAAAAGAAAAAAATTATTCATATGCAATTTCACTCTTATACGCTTTGTTACCCTTTTATTCTGTAGCAGGTCTAAGCGTTGCAGGACTACCATTAATTACTTATGTTTTTTTAAATTTGAGGCATGGAAAAGAAAGTAGAAAAGATTGGTTTATATTATTCTTTTTTCCTTTTTATAGCTCCTTTGTTTTTTCTATGTTGTTCTTTATTATTTTTGCAGGTTTTGTTTGGCTGTTTGATGTGTTTAATAAAAAAGTAACAAAAAAATTTACTATAGGATTATTTATTTTTATAATAATTTATTTACTAGTAAATTATAGATTAGTAGATGTTTTTGTTTTTGGTATGGGTGAAGATTTTAAAACTCATAGATCTGAATTTGTATCAAACCCAATTGGAATAAAAAAATCAATTACTATTTCAATAAATCATTTTTTATTCGGGCAGTATCATGCTTACAGTCATCACATGTTTTTAATGCCCTTTATAGGTATAATTTTTTTGGTCAATTTGTTTTCAAAAAAAAAAGATAATTTATTTATTTTATTGTTAATTTTAAATGGTTTTATTTCTTTGTGGTATGGATTTGCAGGCTATGAAATTTTAAAACCTTTAACAAATACTATTAAATTACTTCTACCTATACAAATAACAAGATTTCATTTTTTAACACCACTTATTTGGTTTATCTTATTTGCTTTATCTGTTCGATATGTAATTTTAAATTATGATTTTAAAAATTCAAAAATAATAATTTGGGTAACTATAATTCTATCTATATTATTGATGTTCTTCAAAAGTGATTTTATTAATGAATATAGAAAGAACAATATTACTTACAGTCAGTTTTATTCTGAAAATTTGTTTGAAAATATAGAAAAGTTTATTGATAAAGATCAAAAAAATTACAAAGTAGTTAGTGTCGGAATACATCCTAGCATTGCAGTATATAATGGGTTTTATAGTTTAGATGGTTATTCAGTTTTATATGATTTGAAATATAAAAATGAATTTAGAGAAATTATAGCTCAAGAACTTGAAAAAAGTGAGATATTAAGAAGATACTTTGATGAATGGGGCAGTAGAGCTTACATTTTCTCTGATGAAATTGGTCAAAATTATTTACGAAAAAAAAATGATGTATACCCCATTAATATCAATTTAAATACATCCAAATTATATGAGATGGGTGGAAGATACATATTTTCATCTTATAAAATTAAAAATTATGTTGAAAATAATTTGCAAATGTTAAAGATCTTTAGTGACGATAAATCAGTTTGGAAAATTTATCTTTACGAAGTAAAAGAAAGTTGAAGATACTTTAATGATATACGAAGACAAAAAAATTATAGCAATAATACCAGCAAGATCTGAATCAAAATCAATTAAAGATAAACATATTATAAATTTTAAAGGCAAACTCTTAGTTTCTTGGTCAATTGGCCAATGTTTAAACTCAAAAAAAATTGATAAAGTTTATTTTAAAGAAAAGGACAAACTTTAAAGCATTCAGTCAATGACAAATAGAAATGTATGTTTAGTTTTGGGATCAAATAGTTTTTCAGGCTCTTGTCTTGTAGATTATTTATTAAAAAATAAATTTAGAGTTATTGGTCTATATAAAACCAAAAAAAATAAAAAATTTTTAAAATATAAAAATAATAAAAACCTTAAAAATTTAACATCTATTCAGTTTGATATTAATTTAAAAAAAAAAAATTTATTTAAAATTGTCCAAAAATATAAACCTAAATTTATTGTAGATTTTGCCTCTTTATGTCTTGTAAATGAAAGCTGGGAAGACCCTGAGCTTTATATGCTTACAAATGTCACAAATAAATTTGATTTTTTAAAAAAAATTTCTAAAGAAAATTACCTTAAAAAATATATTTATATTTCAACACCTGAGGTATTTGGGTCATCTTTAAAAGCTCAAGTAGAAAATAGTATATTATATAACCCTAGCACTCCTTATGCAATTTCTAAACTTGCAACTGAATTATATATGAAAATTCTAAATAAAAATTTTCAAGGTAAATACATAATCACAAGGTTTTCAAATTTTTATGGAGAAACTCAAGAGCAACATAGATTATTGCCCAAACTTTTTAAAAGTATTTTATATAAAAAAAATTTTTTCCTACAAGGAAATGGATTATCTAAAAGAAATTTTATTTATGACACTGATTTTTGTAAAGGAATTTTTCAAACAATGAAAAAAGGAAAAATAGGTAAAAACTACCATTTTTCATCAAATGAAATGTTTTCAATAATTAAAATTGTAAAATTAGCTTGTAAATTTTCTAAAGTTAGTTTTTCTGATTTGGTTAAAAAAACTAAAGATAGAGTTGGAAAAGATCAAATGTATAGGCTGAATTGTTCAAGAACTGAAAAAGAACTTAACTGGAAATCAAATGTAACTTTAGTTCAGGGTATAAATAAACTAAAAGATTATTATTTACATAATAAATGAAAAATTTTTATCCTACTCAGTACTCAAAAGATAACAAATTATCCATTAAGCATAATTACCTATCTTCTCAGTTTTCAAATTACAAAAAAATACTTAAAGACATTGAAATTGTAATTAAAAATACGGATTTTACTTTAGGAAAAAAAGTTGATGAATTTGAAAAAAGAATAGCCTCACTTTTAAAGTCTAAATATGTAGTTTCTTTAGGTAGCGGAACCGACGCATTAATGCTCAGTTTAAAAGCTTTAGGTATTAAAGAAAACGATGAGGTTATTACTACTCCTTACACCTTCTATGCTACAATTGGTGCAATTGTTTCAGCTGGAGCTAAACCAGTTTTTGTAGATGTAAAAGATGATTACAATATAGACCCTGAAAAAATTCAATTTGCAATTACAAGTAAAACCAAAGCTATCGTTCCAGTTCACTGGGCTGGAAGAGTTTGTAATATGGATAAGATAATTAAAATTTCAAAGAAGTTTAAAATACCAATTGTAGAGGACGCATGCCACGCAATTCTAGCAAAAAATAAAAATAAATTAGCTGGTACGTTTGGATCATTTGGATGCTTCAGTCTTCACCCATTGAAAAATTTAAATGTTTGGGGTGACGGCGGCTTTGTTTTATGTGCAAATAAAAAATTATATAATAAAATAAAATTATTAAGAAATCATGGTTTAATTAATAGAAATAAAAATTTGATTTTTGGATATAATTCTAGACTCGATACAGTTCAAGCTGTTGTTGCAATAAACCTTTTAAAAAAAATTAAACATATTACAAATTCAAGAATAAATAACTCAAATTTTTTAGACAATGCTTTCTCAAAAAGTAAAAATATACTAATACCAAAAAGAAGCAAAAAATTAAAAGAAGTTTATCATTTATATCATATAAGTTTTAAAAATCGGAAAATTAGAGATAATATTTTAAATAAATTAAGAAAAAAAGGTGTTGATGCAAAAATACATTATCCTACCTCAATGCATTTACAGCCAGCTGCTAAAATATACGGTTACAAAAAAGGTGATTTTCCAATAAGTGAAAAGCTTTCTGACACCTCAATTTCTTTGCCAGTCCATGAATTTATAACAAAAAAGAATTTAAGATTTATGGCTAAAATTATTTTAGAAAATTTAAATTAATGAAAGTTCAATATTACAGAATCGGCAACGAATTTAATCGAGTAAAAATAAAGTATTTTAAAAAATTAAAAGAAATTTTTACAAGAGGTGATTTCGTAAATTCTTATTCAAATTTAGAATTTGAGAACAAAATAAAAAATTTATTGAAATCTAAATATTGTATTGGTGTAGCTAATGGTTCTGATGCTTTGGAAGTTGGAATGTTGGCTTTAGGAATTAAAAAAAATGATGAAGTAATTACGGCCTCAAATTCTTGGGTTTCTTCATTAACTTCAATAATTAATATTGGCGCAAAACCTGTTCTTGTAGATGTTGATGATGACTTTAATATTGATTGTGAAATGTTGAAAAAAGCAATCAATAGAAAAACCAAAGCAGTTATGCCAATTCACTTAAACGGACTTCCAGCAAATATGCCAGAAATAATTAGAATTTCGAAAAAATACAAAATAAAAGTTATAGAAGATAGTGCGCAATCTATTTTATCTAAAATTGGAAATAAATACACAGGCACTATTGGTGATATTGGTTGTTTTTCTATGCATCCAACAAAAAACCTAGGAGTCGCCGGTGATGGAGGTTTTATTATTACAAATAATAAAAGGATTTATAATAAAATTAAATTAATTTCAAATCATGGAATGAACGATAAAGGTCAATCGATAATGGCAGGAAGAAATAGTAGATTGGATAGTATTCAAGCAGAGTTAATATTGCATAAAATTAAATATCTAAAAAATGATATTAGAAAAATTAGAAAAATTTCTTAAGTTTAAATAATATTGAAACTAAAATTCATTACCCAATACCATTGCATAAATATAAATGTTTTTCTCAGTATTCATATAAAAAAAATTTATTTAAATCTGAGATGCAGTCAAATACGATTTTAAGTTTACCCTGTAATCAGTTTATGAATGATTTAG